>NZ_JCAQOT010000027.1:0-1505534 GCF_059567845.1 Massilia sp. BGA-UO-ETr-WB1
TAAGCAGACTCGGGGGCGAATTTGCCGCTTTTTATGCCCTTCTTTGAGTTTTCGAGACCACAACTGGAACGCTGAACACGTCCAGTTCTGCCGAAAAGCTCAATTGATCAGCGCCTCCCTAATGTTCTCGACGGCTTCAGGGCGGTCTTGCATTGGTCCAGCTAGCGTGGCGCCAAGTCCGCGATCAACTCTTCGAGCATAGCCTTTGCGCGAAACAAAGGCCAGCTGCGACAAGGAATATGATCACACGGACTAAACAACTAGTCAGGGTCAGAGTAGTCGATCTCCACATCTCCGAAGTATTTTTTAAATACCCTTGGCCGCCGCTCTGGCATGTCTTCATCACTTCGCATTTGATCAGGGTACGTGAAGTCTAGCGTAAAATCCCCGTTCTCTATAAAGTAGGCAATCCCTTTCCATTCTTTGTTTTTGGGATCCCTCTGCCATTCTTCCCAAAGGGAATAAATCATGGCGTTAAGTTGGGCTGAACAGAACTTAAAGGTTGGTGTGCTCCTTGGACCTTTTTCGTACAATATGCCATCAGATAGGGCTCCATCCTCAACTTCAGCATAGATTAATAGCCTGCCATTCAAATCGTCGACCGAAGATAATGCTTCCTCGCCAATTTTCTGGTACAAATCTTCTAAAACGTTACTCATTTTAACTCCATCATATTCTATATTCCGCCCTGCCGATTGAAGAAGCTCTTTCGGAAGGGTTGTTTATCAATTGTGTACTTAATAAGTAAAGAGCTCGGTCTTTTTGAATCGCCAGGGTAGCTTGGTACAATGTCAATCAGTACTTCTTTGCCTTCCTTCAATGCTTTGTCCCAACTGTTTTCTAATGATTTATATGCTCCTCGGTTGAGGTTCATGTTTTGCGCAAAGTGATTCAAATCCTCTGTTGGTCCATCGAAGCGTCTTCCGATGAAATGACCACCTTCATCCGTAGCGAGCCTGGAATCTCCTCCGGCAGCAAGTTGTGCTTTGGTGTTTCTTTTTTGGGCAGGGTTGCTAGTCAATTTCCCTTGGATTCTGGTTACTCGGCCTTCTGCATCAAGTGTGTACTTATAGCCATTCTTAATCTCCGTTTTAGCCGCCCCACTGGCGACATCTTTTTTATCAGTGGATTTGCAATCCTTGCAGTCTTTCCCATCCTTTGACGCGATTTTTTCCTGCTGCGCGGCCGCATCCTTCGCAGCGTCAGCCTCTTTCGCAATTTTAGCTTCCTTGGCTGCCACTTCGGCTGCTTCGGCTTGTTTTTTTGCTTTCGTCAGGTCGGCAACGGTTTGCGTCAGCGCAGCGACTTTTTTCTCCAGCCCCATGATGGCCTTGGTGGCGCGCACGGCTTTGGCGGGCTTGGCCAGCGCGTCGCCCAAATAAGGCACCATGCTGACGGTGCTGAGCGCTGCGCCCCAGTAGTCGCCCCGGGCGATCGAGATGCCGGCGCCGACAATGTCGGAAGCCGGTGTGGGATCGACCAGCCCCGCCGCGTCGGCAGCGGCGCCGGCGATTTCCAGCTTCAGGTCGTTGTCGGCCTTGGCCAGCGCAGTTGTCGCGTCCGAGAGTTTTTTGGTGATGTCTTGCAGGTTCATCATGACTGCGCACCTGTTTGGCCAGGCGCCAGCTCAAACAGGGCGTCGTAGCGCTTGGCCTTGACGATCTGCTCCCACGCCTGCTCCGGCAGTTGCGCGATCATCCGGCTCAGGCGTTCGGCCTGCGGCACATCGGGGTTGCTGAGATGGGCTTTGACCATGGCGTTGTCGTCGAAGGAAGGCGACACTGTCATCATCAGACCTGCGAACAGGTGCTGGGCGCTGGGATCCGTGATGCCGTAGCCGCTGGCGCGGCTGACCGCTGCGATGGCCGCTTCGCGCAGCATGCCGCGCTTGATGCCGGCGATGTCGTCCGGGCAGGTCTCTTCCCAATGCCGGACGATGCTGTCGTACAGGTTCTCCTTGTCGAAGTACATCAGCTGGTCGCGCTGGGCCAGCGTGAGGCTGATGGGGGCGAAGGCGTAGCGGGCGATGTCGGCCGGCGTGGCGGCCACGATGTCGATGCTGTAGCGCTGCCGGCGGCGCGGTTCTAGCGCGCTCCAGGCGCTCACGGGGGCGAAGAAGTAGCGCTTCTGCTGTGCGTCCAAGGCGGAGGGCAGGCCGAGCAGAATGCGCGGGTCGTAAAAGCGCAGCACGACTAGCTGGCCGTCGTCGATTTCGCAGTTCAGGCGGCGCGTGAGCATGGGCGCGAGCACGGGCAGCGCGTAGGGACTGGTTATCCAGCTGACGCTGGGCGCGGCCTGTTCCAGCTGCGCCAGCCATTTGATGAGCGCTTCGTGCTCGCGAGGCGTGGCGATCAGCAGCGGAGCGGCGGCGGTCAGGTGTTCTTCGGGCGTGCCGTCGAACAACGACCTCCATTGCACGTCGGGGAAGCGCGCAGTCAGCTCGCTCAACGCGCGGTCGTGCTGGGAGCAGTCGAGCAGGGCGTAGGTGTGGGTTGGGTTGTCCATATTTTTTTCTTAGCGCTTAGCGGACCAGGAAGCTGCTGGCCTTGGCCGCCGCGTTTTTCAGGCATTCGATGCAGATGGCGCTGCCGGTCGGCAGGGCGGGCAAACCGGCCGCGCCACTGCCGCCGCCGTCGAAGATGTGCTGGCCGCCCTTGACGGTAAAGTTGCCGGGGCAGGCGAAGGTGATGTCGCCGCCGTCCAGCGTGATGCTGGACTGGCCGGCCTGCAGCACGATCTTCTTGCTGGCCTTGATCTCGATGCTGTCGTTCACCGAGATGATGGTGATCTCTTTATCGGCCAGGATCTCCAGCTCACCGGTGTGGGCCTGCAGCGACACCGGGCCGTTGCCGGCAAAGGCCTGGATGCCGCCCGCGTGGCTGAAGAAGCCGGCCGCGTTGCCGGCCACCGAGGACACGGTGTGCGCGGCAGCGAGGTGCAGGTCGCCCTGTGTGACCCACTGCAGCTGCTTGCCTGCGAACAGCACCGTGGAGGCGGGGGTGGCCCAGTTGATGCTGGCCGGGGCGTCCATCAGCACCAGCGGGACGCCGAACTTTTCCACCGGTTTGGCGCTATCCGCTTCGCGCGAGCCGGCTTGCGCTTTCACAGCCTGCTGGCCGTTGACGGCGCCGGCGTGCTTGCCGCTTTGCTGGGGATCGACCTGGGTGATGAAGTCCTTGTGCGCGGCGACGGCGTCCTTGCTGGTGAGGGCTTGCTGCACGCTGGCGGCGTCGCCCAATTGCTTGGCCAGTTCTTCGGCGGCTTTCAGCTGCGCCAACGCTTCGGCGGTGTCGAGTTGGGTCGAGGTGACGCCGCTGCCTTGGGCGTTGCGCGCGCTGGTGGTGAGCAGCACGCCTTCGGCGCCGCGCAGCACGGCCCAGGCGTCGGTGCGCAGTTCGAAGCCGGCGCCGCGGTAGCTGCCGCGCTGCGCGGAGCCGGGAGCCTGCTGGACCAGGTAGCCCAGGTTGAGCTGGGTGGCGGCGCTGCTGCTGGCCAGGCGCGTGCGCACCTGGCCGGGCGTGTCGTCCAGCTGCCACTGGCCGTAGCCGCTGCGGTCGAAGTTCTGGCTGTGGATGCCGGAGATGGTGCCGGCGTGGTTCACGCCCGCGTCCACGCCCGCCGCGAAGGGCGGCGCGTCGCTGCCGGTGTAGAGTTGGGCCACCACCACCGGGCGGTCCATGTCGCCCTCGATGAAGTCGACCAGCACTTCAGTGCCGATGCGCGGCGTGAACTGGGTGCCCCAGTTGGGGCCCGCCAGCGCTTCGGCCACGCGCACCCAGGTGCCGGTGCGCTCGTCGCCGGGGGCGCTGCCCTTGGCGTCGGTGTTGTGCGCCATGCCGCCGGCGTTGGCGCCTTCGCCGCGCTGCCAGGCGAACTGCACGCGTACCTGGTGGTCGCGCGTGGTGGTGGAGATGGCGTCGGCCAGGCCGACCACGATGGCGGTCTGCGGCCCGAGCGCGGTGCTGGCGTGTGGCGCGGCGGTGGCTGCGGGCACGATGGCGAAGGCTTCGCGCACACAGCCGAAGCTGTTGCGGTAGGTGCCGGCTTCCACGCCGAAGGCGGGGCCCCCCTTGATCGATGCGTCGAAGTTGTTGCGCGCTTCGTGTTCCACCCACAGCACCTTGAAGCTGTTGGCGCCGTCGGCGTAGCGTTCGTGCTGGGCCAGCTGGAAACTGTGGCCGTGGGCCAGGCGGCGCACGGCGCCGCTGCCTTCGAAGACCTTGTTGTTCAGTTCCAGCGCCTGCAGCATCAGGAGGCTGTGCGGGTCGGCGGCGCCGTGGCCGGTCTCTTTGCCGCTGGCGATGCGCTCGCCGCTGCCGTCGTAGATGGCCAGCGCGGGCAGTTCGCCGGCGTCCAGGCTGGATTGCTGCTCGGCCGACGGCGCCAGCAACTGCGCCGGGTCCCAGCTGGCGATGCTGACGGCGTTGGGCTGCACCTGGCGGCGCGCGGCGAAGCGGTCGATGGCGTCGTCGGTGTCGGTGGCGCGCACGCCGTGGAAGCGCAGTTCGGCGCCGCCGGGCATGGCGGGCGCCTGGGCTTTGCTGTCGAAGATCACCAGCTTGTGCTTGGACTGGCCGTCGCCTTTGTCGCTTTCCGCGCCGGGCGGGTCGTGCTCGAAGCGCCAGCTCAGGCCTTCCGAGGCCAGCAGGCGTTCGAAGAAGTCGAAGTCGCTTTCGCGGTACTGGGTGCAGATGGGGCGCGGCGCCAGTTCCTGCGTCACGTCGAAGGAGAAGCGCACCTGCGGGTAGTCCTGCAGCAGTTCGGTGATGATGTCCTGCGCGTTCTTGTCCTGGTAGATGTAGCTGTCGCGGCGCAGGCGCAGCAGCGCGAGCGCCGGTTCGAGCAGCAGGCGGTAGCGCGCCACGCCGCCGTCCGCGCCCAGCCAGGCCGCTTCGGTGCACAGGCCGTGCCAGGCGCGCCGGCTGCCGTCCGGCTGCAGCAGCGTGAGGGTGAGCTCTTCTCCGATGAACTGGTCGAGTTCCAGGTCGGTGGAGGTGCTGAGCGCGTGCACTTCGAAGGCGTACAGTTCGTTCACGCCCTCGCGCGCCGTGAAGTGCTCGGCCATCAGCGATTCGGGCAGGGCGCGTTCCTGCGCGCTGGCCAGCGTGAGCAGGCGGGCGTGCTGGCTCAGGCCCGTGCCGAACACGCCGAGCGCAGGGCTGAGCGGGGATGCCGGTGCCATCAGGGCAGCGTGATGGTGAGGTTGGCCACGCGCGGCGCCATTTTCACGACGTCGTTATAGGCGTGCAGGCGCTCGTCGGTGTGGCGCCCCAGCGAGGTGCGCAGGCCGATGTAGCCCAGCACGCAAACCAGCGCGAACACGGAGCACAGCACCCACAGCGGCAGGTCGCTGCGCAGCTTGTGCGCCACCTGGTCCGGGCGCTCGGCGTGCGGCGCGAAGCCGCCGCGCTTGCCCTTCATCTGGGCGATTTCGTCGCCCAGGCGGCTGGTCAGGTAGGTCAGCTTTTCCGAGCCTTCCAGGATGTAGCGGCCCTGGAAGCCCAGCAGCAAGCACATATGGAACACTTCCAGCGCCTGTACGTGGGCGGCGCCGCGCGCGCGCAGCGCTTCCAGGCGGATGTAGAAGTTTTCGCCGGCCAGCTGGTCGCCGAAAAGCTGCAGCTGCAGCGGGCGGCGTTCCCACGCGTCGCGGATGGAATAGGGCGAGCGCAGGATGATCTCGTCCACCGCCGCGCAGAAGGCGTACTTGGCGGCGTCGATGTCGTCCGGCGAGGCGTTGTGCTTGCGCGCGTTGCGGCCGAATTCGTCCAGGAACTGGGTCATCTTCGCGGCGAAGTCGGCGTTGTCCTGCGGGCCGCTGCCGTTCTTCAGCATGAACAGGGCGTAGAAGCCGTCATACATCAGGTCTTGCAGCGATTGCGGTTTGTTCGACGCCGGCGCGGCCGGTGCGCCGGACGAGAACAGGGAAGGGGCGAGGGAAGGTGCAGCCACGTTGCTCATGTTGTTTGGTCTCCGCTCAGGAAGTAACGGCCAGCAGGTCCAGCTTCAAATCGCGCAGGCCGGACGGCACATAGATGGAAATCGATTGGGCTTGCAGCATGCGCTCGTACATCTGGCCCTTGCCTTCGATGGCGAAATAGCAGGCGTCCGGCCGCACCGGGATGGCGGCGGGCACTTGCGGCGCGTGCTGGATGCGCACCCCCGGCATGGCCGACAGCACGAATTTCTCCACGTCGTCCGGCGCGCCGATCTTGAAGCGCAGCGGCACCACGTCCACCAGTTCCACCGCCGGCAGGTCGGCCGAGACGGCCAGGTAGAAGGTGGTCTTGTCGTCGATCTTGCCGCTGTCGAGCATGCCGTGGTGGTAGGACGGCTTGATTTCGTTGAGCGCGATGGCGAAGTATTTGGACGAGATCACCGTGTCCAGCAGCTCGCGGATGATCTGGTGCAGGCGCGCGAAGGCCGGGCCGGGGGCGGCGTGCTGGTAGGGCGGCAGGTCGGACAGGTTCCAGCTCTTGGAGAAGGTCATCAGCGCGCCGGCCAGCGACAGCAGCTGCTCGTACAGGCGTTCCGGGTGCAGCGCCGGGTGGTGGAAGTAGTGCGTCAGGCCGGCGAAGGCGGTGCTGGCGGTGTGCAGCAGCCAGAACGAGGACATGTCGCCGGAGCGGAATTCGATCACGTGGCGGCTCGGTTCGCGGTGGTGGCCCTGCAGCGCGCTGACTTTGGCCTGCAGCGCGTCGATCAGGCGGCGCAGCTGCAGGAACAGCAGCGGCGCGCTGCGGATCGACAGCGACGGCGGCACGAAGGACGGGTCCAGCTCGAAGCCGCCGCTGGCGGCGCGGCGCAGGCGCAGCAGCGGGAAGTGGGTGTAGGAGTCGCGCGGTTCGTGGTCGGGCACCAGGCGCACGGCTTTTTTCAGGTAGCTCAGCTGGGCTTGCGCGGCTTGCGTGTACAGGTCCGGCGTGTCCGCGTTGGACTGCACGAAGCGCACGCCGTTGCTGCCCGGGCCGGTCTGGCCGGCCATGCCGAAGTTGCCGCCGAAGGGCTTGAAGGCGGGTAGGGCGGCGTAGAAGGTCACGCTTTGCTGGTGCTGCGGCAGCTGGCTCAGGTCCACCGTGTCCGGCAGCTCGTCCACGCCGGGCGCGTCGTACAGCTCGCCGTCCTGGAAGCGCAGCGACAGTTCGAGCAGGCGCAGCGCGTTGTTGGCCAGCGCTTCGCGGTCGATCTCGATCTGGTTCACGCCCCAGGCGTAGGGGTGCAGCGCCTTCACGCTCTCGTGCAGGCGGTGCTCGTGATAGCGGTCCTGCTGCTGGAAATGCTGCGGCCGCAGGAACAATCCTTCGCCCCAAAGTACCTTGTTTGTCATGTTATCAAAACAGAAATTTTATAAGTAGCAGAACACTAACATTTCTTTAGGAAACATGTCGCAAGCGAGCACGGCAATCGTGCGCGGCCTTCACGATCAGCAAGTTTCCAGGCGAAATTCAATTGAACGCGCACAAAAATAAATTTCTGATAATGTGTCGCCGAAGTAACAAGTTAGCAATTGAATATCTCTTTTTTGCAAGTCAGTCCGAGGAAAGCATGAAACCTGTACATACCCTGCGCCGCCTGGCCGGCGCTACCAGCTGCGCGGTCATCCTGAGCGCGTGCAACACGGTGCCGCAAGTGCCGGAGATCCCCAAGCCGACCGTCAGCGCGCTGATGGAAAAGGCCAGCCAGGCAGCCTCGTCCGGCCAAAAGGAGCAGGCCGTTACGCTGTGGAAACAGACCGCCGCCGCTTTCCCGGCTGAAAAAGCACCCTGGGTCAGCATCGCCCAGACCCGCTACGACGCCGGCCAGTACGGCGAAGCCATCGTGAGCGCGCAGGAAATCCTGGTGCGCGATCCGAACGACCAGCTGGCCAACAGCATCATCGCCATCAGCGGCCTGCGGCTGTCAACCCGCGCGCTGGCCGACCTGAGCCGCCAGAACAATCTGAGCGGACCGCTGCGCACCGAATCGCAGGACCTGGCCAAGCTGCTGCGCGAAAGCCTGGGCGAAACCGTGCTGGTGCCGCCGCAGCCGGCGCAGGCCTCCGCCGCTAAGCCGCCGGCGGCGCGCGGCGGCACCGCCAAGAAGGGCGCCAAGGCGCGCCAGGAATCCAGCGCCGATCCGTTCAGCGGCCTGAAATAACCCGTAACCAGTCGAACAGGGGAAAACCATGTCTAAAAGTGAAAGTGTCCAGAAGCGCCTGACCAAGATCCGTCCGCCGCGCGTGCAGATGAGCTACGACGTTGAAATCGGCGACGCCATCGAGAGCAAGGAACTGCCCTTCGTGATGGGCGTCGTCGGCGATTTCGGCGGCAACTCGGAAGTGGAGCAAAAGCGCCTGAAGGAACGCAAGTTCGTCGGCATCGACCGCGACAACTTCGACGAGGTGATGAAGGGCGTGGAGCCGCGCGCCGCCTACCGCGTGAGCAACGAGCTTGGCGAGGACGGCGGCCAGTTCGCGGTGGACCTGAAGTTCAAGTCGATGGAGGACTTCCGTCCCGAATCCGTGGTGCAGCAGGTCGAGCCGCTGCGCAAGCTGCTGGAGGCGCGCACCAAGCTGGCCGACCTGCGCAACAAGCTGGCCGGCAACGACAAGCTGGAAGACATCCTGAACGATGTGTTGAGCAGCACCGAGAAACTGGCGCAGCTGAGCGGCGCCAAGCCTGAAGCGAAGGAATAAGCCATGTCCGCCCAATTGAGCACCGAACTGAGCGCCGCGCCGGCGCACGCCAGCGAATCCGCGCTGCTGGACCAGATCGTCGAGCAGAGCAAGGTGGCCAAGTCCAGCGTGGAGCACGCGCGCGCCAAGGACCTGATCTCTGAACTGGTGAACCAGGTGATGGAGGGCACGGTGGTCGTGTCCGACAACCTGGCCGCCACCATCGACGCCCGCGTGGCGGAACTGGACCGCGTGATCTCGGCGCAGCTGTCGGCCGTGATGCACGCGCCCGAGTTCCAGAAGCTGGAAAGCAGCTGGACCGGCCTGCACTACCTGGTCAAGAACAGCGCCACCGGCACCAACATGAAGATCAAGCTGCTCAACGCGACCAAGAAGGAGCTGGTGAAGGACTTCCAGAGCGCGCTCGAATTCGACCAGAGCACCATGTTCAAGAAGGTCTACGAGGAGGAATTCGGCACCTTCGGCGGCGCCCCGTTCGGCGCGCTGCTGGGCGACTTCGAGATCACCCGCCAGCCGGAAGACATGTACTTCATCGAGCAGATGTCGCACGTGGCGGCTGCCGCGCACGCGCCCTTCATCAGCGCCGCCTCGCCGGAGCTGTTCGGCCTGGACAGCTACAGCGACCTGGGCAAGCCGCGCGACCTGTCGAAGGTGTTCGACACCGTGGAGTACACCAAGTGGAAGTCGTTCCGCGAATCGGAAGACTCGCGCTACGTCGGCCTGACCCTGCCGCGCTTCCTGGGCCGCCTGCCGTTCAATCCGGCCGACGGCGCCACCACCGAGGGCTTCAACTTCGTCGAGGACGTGGACGGCACCGACCACCAGAAATACCTGTGGTGCAACGCGGCCTATGCCTTCGGCACCAAGCTGACGGCGGCCTTCGAGGACTTCGGCTGGTGCGCGGCGATCCGCGGCGTGGAAGGCGGCGGCCTGGTGGAAGACCTGCCGACCCACACCTTCAAGACCGACGAAGGCGAAGTGGCGCTCAAGTGCCCGACCGAGATCGCCATCACCGACCGCCGCGAGAAGGAGCTGAGCGACCTCGGTTTCATCTCGCTGGTGCACTGCAAGAACACGGACTACGCGGCCTTCTTCGGCGCGCAGTCGGCCCAAAAGGCCAAGAAATACAACACCGACTCGGCCAACGCCAACGCGGTGCTGTCGGCGCAGCTGCAGTACATCTTCGCCGTGTCGCGCATCGCGCACTACATGAAGGCCATGATGCGGGACAAGATCGGCAGCTTCGCTGCCGCCTCCAACGTGGAGGACTTCCTGAACCGCTGGCTGACGCAGTACGTGCTGCTCGACGATAACGCAACGCAGGAACAGAAGGCCCAGTTCCCGCTGCGGGAAGCGTCGGTGCAGGTGTCGGAGGTGCCGGGACGGCCTGGCGTTTACCGCGCCGTGTCGTTCCTGCGCCCCCACTTCCAGCTCGACGAGCTTTCTGTTTCGCTCCGATTGGTCGCGGAGCTGCCTGCTTCGACCAAATCCTGATTTTTTTAAAGTCCATCACCAACTGAAAGGAATACCATGGCAATCGACGTCTACCTGCAAATCGACGGTATCAAAGGCGAGTCCACCGACAACGCACACAAAGACTGGATCGAAGTCAAATCGGTCCAGTTCGAAGTGCTGCAGCCTAAGTCGGCCACCGCGTCGACCGGCGGCGGCCACACCGCCGAGCGTACCGAACACAAAGACATCGTCGTGCACAAGCTGGCCGACCTGGCCACGCCCATCCTGCTGCAGACCTGCTCTTCGGGCAAAACCATTCCGAAGGCGAAGCTGGAGTTCCTGCGCGCCGACGGCCAGGGCGAGCGCATCAAGTACTTCGAAATCGAACTGGAAAACGTGCTGATCGGCTCCGTCGCTCCGGCCATCGCTGAAGGCAACATCCTGAGCGAAGACGTGTCGATCAAGTACTCGAAAGTGAAGTGGAAGTACACCCAGCAAAAAGTGGGCGGCGGTTCGGGCGGCAACACCTCGGGCGGCTGGGATCTGTCGGCCAACAAGACGGCCTAAGCATGTGCAGTATGGTCGAACAACTTAGCCAGGGACCGTCATGGCAGTAAAGGGTTACACGCCAGGGTTGTTCGACCGGCTCCTTGACGAGCCAGCGCACGGTGCCGGAGGCAGCTCGGGCACCGTTGCGAGGCTGTCCATCGAGGAGATGAAGGATGCGGTGGCGCGCGACCTAGAAGCGCTGCTCAACACCCGCGCCGTGGTGCGCGAGGATTTGCTGAAACGCTTTCCGGAGTGCGGCCGCTCCATCGCCAGCTACGGCCTGAGCGACTTCGCCGGCCTGTCGCTGTCGAGCACCGACGACCGGGCCTACATCTGCCGCGCGCTGGAACGCGCCATCCTGCGCCACGAGCCGCGCCTGCGCAACGTGCAGGCCTCGCTGGAAGTGCGCGAGGGCGCCATCAACCGCCTCGGCTTCAACATCACCGCGCTGCTGGTTGCCAGCGCCACCCACGAACCCGTCAATTTCGACGCAGTGCTGCAACCATCGAGCCTGCATTACACCATCAGCAAGGCGCGCCGCGCGGCGTCGCCGGGAGCCTGACTTGGAACAGCTGTTACCTTATTACGAACGGGAGCTCGGTTTCCTGCGCCGCTATTCGCGCGAATTCGCCGAGCGCTACCCGAAAATCGCCGGCCGGCTCCTGGTCGGCGGCGAGGTCTGCGAAGACCCGCACATCGAACGCATGATCGAATCGTTCGCGCTGCTCAACTCGCGCGTGGCCAAGCGCCTGGACGACGACTACCCCGAATTCACCGAAGCGATGTTCGAGGTGATGTACCCGCACTACCTGCGGCCATTCCCCTCCTGCTCGATCGCCCGCATGGACTACAGCGGCGCCGCCGCGCAGCTCACCGCCGCCAGCGAAATCCCGCGCGGCACGCAGCTCACGTCGCGCCCGGTGCGCGGCGCGGCCTGCACCTTCCGCACCGCCTACCCGGTGACGGTGGCGCCGCTGGCGCTCACGCAGGCGTCGTTCGACCCCATCATCGCGCTGCCTGAAGCGCTGCGCGCGCCGCCCGGCGCCACCTCCAGCATCAGCATTACGCTGGCCGCCACCTCCGAGCAGGCCGGCCCGCTGCAGCTGGGGCTGGGCAAGCTGCGCTTCTTCATCGACGGCGAGCCGTCCTTCTGCGCGGCCCTGCGCGACGCGCTGTTCATGCGCACCGTGGCGGCCTACGCGGAAGCGGACGGCAGCGGCCGCTGGGTGCAGCTGCCAGCTTCGCCGCTGACGCCGGCCGGCTTCGAGGAAGACGAATCGCTGATCGATTTCTCGGCCCGCTCGCACGCGGCCTACCGCCTGCTGACCGAGTACTTCTGCTTCCCGGAGAAGTTCAACTTCTTCGACATCGACCTGGCCAAGCTCGGCGCCGCGCTGCCGTCCGGCGCGCGCAGCGTCACGCTGCACCTGGCGCTGTCCGGCCTGCGCACCGATTCGAACGTGGCGCGCATGCTCGGCACGCTCAACCCGAACAACGTGCTGCTGGGCTGCACGCCGGTGGTGAACCTGTTCCGCCAGCGCGGCGAGCCGATCCGCCTGACGCACACCACCGCCAGCTACCCGGTGCTGGCCGACGCGCGCCGCGCCTTCGCCTACGAGGTGCAGGCCATCGACTCGGTGCGCCTGGTGCGGCAAACGCCGCAGGGCGAATCCATCACCACCTTCCGCCCCTTTTATTCGCTCAAGCACGGCCAGGCGCCGGAAAAGAGCGGCCATTACTGGGTGGCGCGCCGCAACGAGACCATTGCGGAAAAGAGCCCCGGCTTTGAAACCGAGATCACCATCGTCGATATCGATTTCGACCCGGCCGAGGTGGAAACCGACACCCTCAGCCTGGAGCTGAGCTGCACCAACCGCGACCTGCCGTCCATGCTGTCCTACGGCATGCGCGGCGGCGACCTGTTCATGGAAGGCGGCTCCAGCGTGCGCGCCATCAGCCTGCTGCGCAAGCCGACCGCCTCGCAGCGCTTCGAGCGCGGGCGCGGCGCGCACTGGCGCCTGATCTCGCACCTGTCGCTGAACCACCTGTCGCTGGACGAGGACGGGCTGGACGCCTTCCGCGAAATGCTTACCCTGTACGACTTGCCGCGTTCCCCGGCCACGCAACGCCAGATCGGCGGCGTGCTCGGTATCGCCCACAAGGCGGCCAACACATGGCTGCCGGGGAATCCCTTTGCCTGCCTGGTGCGCGGCGTGGAAGTGCGGCTCACCATCGACGAGGAAGCCTTCGTCGGCAGCGGCATCCACGCTTTTGCGCACGTGATAGAGCGCTTCCTCGGCCTCTACGTGCACGCCAACAGCTTCACGCAGCTTGTCGTGCTGTCTCATAAAACCGGAGAGGAACTGCTGCGATGCTTGCCACGAAGCGGCGATTTGAGCCTGCTGTAATCGAGCGCCTGTTCGCCGAGCCTTACCGTTTCGAGTACTTCCAGGCGGTGCGCATGCTGGAGCTGTGGCTCAGGAAGCGCGGCGTGCCGCAGGAGGGCGCGGTGGCGAACTTCCTGCGCTTCCAGAATTCCACCTCGCTGTCTTTCCCGGCCAGCGAGCTGGAGTCGCTGCACCCCGAGCCGCGCGAGCTGCCGCGCGACGCGCGCGCGCTGGGCGAAGCTTTACAAACGTCGGAGCTGAAGTACGTGCGCATGACGCCCACCTTCATGGGCTTCCTCGGCAGCAGCGGCACGCTGCCGGCGCACTACACGGAACGCATCGCCGCGCACGCGCTGTACCAGCGCGACGACGGCCCGCGCGCCTTCCTGGACACCTTCTCCAGCCGCGCGCTGGCCCTGTTCTACGAAGCGTGGCGCAAGTACCGGCTGGAGCTGAAGTACCAGGGCAGCGGCAAGGACGGTTTCCTGCCGCTGCTGCTGTCGCTGGCGGGGCTGGGCAACGCCTCGCTGCGGCGCCGCATGTCGGACCACGGCGACGGCGTGCTGGACGAGTCGCTGGGCTATTTCGCCAGCGCCGTGCGGCAGAAGCCCGCCTCGGCCTCGCAGGTGGCGCGGGTGCTGTCCGAGTATTTCAACCAGCAGGTGCGCATCACGCAGTTCATCGGCTGCTGGTACGACGTGCCGCCCACCCAGCAAAGCACGCTGGGCGGCAGCAACGCGGTGCTGGGCGGCGGCGCGCTGGCGGGGGCGCGCGTGTGGCAGCGCGACCTGCGCATGCGGCTGGTGATCGGCCCACTGGACCGCGCCAGTTTCGAATCCTTCCTGCCGGGCGGGAAGGCGGCCAGGGCGCTGAAAAGCATGCTGGCCATGTTTACCGGGCTGACCCTGGAGTACGAAGTGCAGCTGGTGCTGCGCGCGGCGGACGTGCAGGGCACCAGCTTGAGCGATGAGCGCAGCGGCGGGCGCCTGGGCTGGGACAGCTTCGTGCTGACCGGCGGCCAGGCGCAGGACCGCAGCGACGTGCGGTACGAAATACATACATTACAAAAAGGAGTAGGGCACCATGAGCATCAACCTGAAAACGCTGATCGGCAAATTGAACGATACCTGCCGCATCGCCGCCACGCGCGCAGCCGGCATCTGCGTGTCGCTGGGCCAGTTTGAAGTCGATATCGAGCACCTGTTCCTGGCCCTGCTGGAACAGCCCAAGAGCGACCTGGTGGTGATCGCGCGCCGCAGCGGCATCAGCGTGAGCATGCTGGAGGCGGACCTGCAGTCTGAACTGAGCCGCTTCAAGAATGGCAACACGCGCACGCCGGTGTTCTCGGCGCGCCTGCCCAAGCTGATGGAGAATGCCTGGCTGATCGCGTCGCTCGACATCCAGTCCGGCCGCGCCGTGCAGATCCGCAGCGCGCACCTGCTGCAGGCGCTGCTGACCGATTCCGAGCTGTCGCAGCTGGCGCAGCGCAGCTCCAAGCTGTTCGCCAAGTTCGAGCTGGAACAGATCCGCCACAAGCTGGACGAGATCGCGGACGGTTCGCAGGAAGCCGTGCCGGCCGCGCAGGCGGGCGGCCCGGAGATGGAAGGCGGTGACCCGGTGGGCGACATCGCCGCCAACGCGCCCGGCAAGACGCCGGCGCTGGACCAGTACACCACCAACCTGACGCAACGCGCCGCCGACGGCAAGGTCGATCCGGTGATCGGCCGCGACGACGAGATCCGCCAGGCCATCGACATCTTGATGCGCCGCCGCCAGAACAATCCGATCCTGACCGGCGAGGCGGGCGTGGGCAAAACCGCCGTGGTGGAAGGCCTGGCGCTGCGCATCGCCGGAGGCGACGTGCCGGACGTGCTGAAGGGCGTGCAGATCCACACGCTGGACATGGGCCTGCTGCAAGCCGGCGCCAGCGTCAAGGGCGAGTTCGAGAACCGCCTGAAGAACGTCATCGACGAAGTGCGCAAGAGCCCGCACGCCATCATCCTGTTCATCGACGAAGCCCACACCATGATAGGCGCGGGCGGCCAGGCCGGCCAGAACGACGCGGCCAACCTGCTCAAGCCGGCGCTGGCGCGCGGCGAACTGCGCACCATCGCCGCCACCACCTGGGGCGAGTACAAGAAATACTTTGAGAAGGACGCCGCGCTGGCGCGCCGTTTCCAGGTGGTGAAAGTCGAAGAGCCCAGCGAGGAGCTGGCCTGCGCCATGCTGCGCGGCATGGCGCCGCTGATGGAGAAGCACTTCAACGTGCGCGTGTACGACGAGGCCATTACCGAGGCGGTGCGCCTGTCGCACCGCTACATCATGGGCCGCCAGCTGCCGGACAAGGCCATCAGCGTGCTCGATACCGCCTGCGCCAAGGTCGCGCTGGGCCAGAACGCCACGCCGGCCTTGCTGGAGAACCTGGCGCGCAGGCAGGAGCGCATGAGCGCGGAGATCGCGTCGCTGGAGCGCGAGCAGGCTGCGGGCGGCGGCGCGGTGCACTGCGAGCGCCTGAAGCAGCTGCGCGGGGACAACGAGGCGGCCGGCAAGCAGCACGCCGAACTGGCGGCGCGCTGGGAGCAGGAAAAGCAGCTGACGGAGCAGATCAAGGCGGCGCGCGTGGTACTGGAGGCGGGCGGCCAGGTTGACGCAAGCCAGGGCAAGGACGTGCAGGCCTTGCTGGACGAGCTGAAGGCGCTGCAGGGCGAAACGCCGATGGTGCCGGTGCAGGTGGACGGCAACGTGGTGGCCGGCATCGTGGCCGGCTGGACCGGCATCCCGCTCGGCAAAATGGTCAAGGACGAGATCAAGACGGTGCTCAAGCTGAAGGACATGCTGGAAGAGCGCGTGCTGGGCCAGCCGCATGCGCTGGAAGCGGTGGCGCAGCGCGTGCGCACCTCGCGCGCCAACCTGGACGACCCGAACAAGCCGAAGGGCGTGTTCCTGTTCGTCGGCCCGTCCGGCGTGGGCAAAACCGAGACCGCGCTGGCGCTGGCCGACGTGCTGTACGGCGGCGAGCGCAAGCTGGTCACCATTAACATGAGCGAATACCAGGAAGCGCACAGCGTGTCGGGCCTGAAAGGCTCGCCGCCGGGCTACGTGGGCTACGGCGAAGGCGGCGTGCTGACCGAAGCGGTGCGCCGCAATCCTTACAGCGTGGTGCTGCTGGACGAAGTGGAGAAGGCCCACCCGGACGTGCTGGAGCTGTTCTTCCAGGTGTTCGACAAGGGCGTGATGGACGACGCCGAAGGCCGCGAGATCGACTTCCGCAACACCATCATCATCCTCACTTCGAATGTAGCGTCTTCAACGCTGATGCAGGCTTGCCTGAACAAGAGCGCCGAAGAGCTGCCCAAGGCGGACGCGCTGGAAGAGATGATCCGCCCGCAGCTGAGCAAGCAGTTCAAGCCCGCCTTCCTGGGACGGCTGAAGGTGATCCCGTTCTATCCGATTCCGGATGACGTGCTGGCCGAGATCATCGAACTCAAACTGGGCCGCATCGGCCAGCGCATCGCCGCCAACCACAAGGCGGAGTTCAACTGGGACGAAGCGCTGGTGGACGCCGTGCTGGCGCGCTGCACCGAAGTGGACTCCGGCGCGCGCAACGTCGATCACATCCTTAACGGCACCTTGCTGCCGGAGATCGCCGAATCCGTCCTGGCCAAGATGGCGGAGGGCGCCGCGATCGGTAAAATCAAGGTGGGCGCCAACAAGGATGGCAAGTTCAAGTACACCATCCGCTAAGACGCCCTAGGTTTGCCTGGCCGGGAGCCAGCCGGGCTTATTCTCGGGATACCATTCGCGTTCCACCGGGCCGTCGTACTCGGGCTCCAGCGTGCCGAGCGTGACGGCGATGCGGTCCGGCGCCTGGGTGCTGCGCCAGTACAGATTAGAGCCGCAGACGCTGCAGAAGCCGCGCCGGCCATGGTCGGATGATGCGTACTCGGTCACCAGCTCCGCGCCGCGTTCGATGACGAAACCGGCGCTGGCCACGTTCGCGTACGAGCCCGCCGCCGCACCATGCTGCTTCTGGCACATGGTGCAGTAACAATGGCTGGCGCGCTCCACCGGCCCCTCGGCCCGGTAAATCACCCCCCCGCATAAACAGCTGCCGTGTAGCATGGCACTCCCCCTGTCAGTCGATAATGGCCCGAAGACGCGCCAACGCGTCTTCAACAACGAACTCCGGAGCGGTCTCAATCCGTTTGGCGGCCCGCGCCTCGAGGTCGAGCATACGGATCTGATTGACGAGTGCCACGCCTTGCGTTCTTGTTCCCGCGCCGCTCAGCGATGCGGCGAATCCGGCGTGGCGCGCGAAGTCGCCGCCTTGGGTGATGGGCGCAACCAGAACCAGGCCTAGCGCATTGAATACGCTGGTGGACAGCACCAGTGCCGGACGGGATTCGCCTCGCTGTTCGCGCACCTCAACCGGTTCCATGCCCACCGTCACAATGTCGCCGCGGCCGAATTTGGCGCGTCTCACCATGTTTCGCGGCCTGCCGGTTTGGTATTGCTCCAGGCCGCCATGTCGGCAGGCTCCGGCGCAGCGCTGTCGCACTGTGCGACAAGCTCGTCCAGCGAAAACGTGGGACGTTTCGCTTTCAACAGTACTCCGTCCGGCCTGACGTCGACCACCAGCTTGTCGCCCAGCGCGACTTTGAGCATGCCGAGCAATTCCGACGGCAGCCGCACGGCTGCGCTATTGCCCCACTTTTGAACCGATAGTTCCATATGCCATCCTCATTGTAGATACATTGTAGATCAATATATCGAAATGGGGAGCTGGAGGTGCGGACCTGGAGGTGCTCAGTCCTGCGGGCGGCCTTTGACGCCGAGGAGTTCTTCGATGTGGTCCATCGAGGCGGGGTCTTTGATGACGGAGCGCAGCCAGCTGTGCAGGTCCTGCTCGGCGGCGTCGGCGGCCTTGTCGGCGAAGTAGGACACGGGGCTGTGCGGCTCGGTGCGGCGGAAGAACTGGGCCACCGTGCGCAGTTGCGCCACGGCCTGGGCGCGGTTCTGGATGGCGCCGGGCGCGCCGGACGGGGCCAGCTGCACCGGCGCGCCGTGCGCCGTGTGGCCGTTCTGCGCGTGGCCGTTGGCGAGGCCTTCGCCGTGGGCTGCGTGGCCCGCATCGTTCATGGTGTCTCCTTCGGTGGCTGGCTGGACGGCGGCGGTGGCGGCGCTGGGCGGCAGCACGTGGATCAGCGCTTGCAGCGCTTCGCGCGCGGCCGAGAAGCCGGGGCTGTCGTCGCCCAGGCGCGCGTCGGCGGCCTGCTCGAAGGCGCGCAAGGCTTCCACGCAGGCGGCGGCGTCCGCAGCCAGCGCTTCGCGGAACTGCGGAGAGCTGTTGCGGCGGGCCGCTTCCAGGTCGGCCAGTTTCAGCCCGCCGGGCGGCGGGCCGCCGTTGCCGGCCTGCTTGCGCGCGGTCTCGAAGTCGACCATCGAGTAAGCGCTGCCGCGGCCTTCGGTGAGCGGAATGGCGCGCAGCAGCGCGGGCGTGCGCGCCAGTATCCAGCTCAGGTTGCCGATGCGCTGCTCGTTGTCGCCGTCCGCCTCCGGGAACAGGCCGTTGTACCAGTACTGTTCACACAGGCCGGCCAGCACGCGGAAGCCTTCGGCCAAGCCGCGCAGCTGGTGCCGCTTGGCGCCGGCTTCGGCGAGCCAGACGGCCAGCCGCAAGTCCTTGCTGCGCGTTTCAAGCAGCACCGCGCAGCGCTCCACCACAAAGCCCCAGTCGGCCTCTTTCAAGTCGGTGACCCATTCACCCTGGTCGAGCGAGGGGTCGTCGAAAATGCGCGCCTGGGCGATGGCGTCCAGTTCGGGCGAGAAGGCCAGGTCGTAGCCGCCGGGCTGGGCGTCGCTGACGGGCTTGAGGATTTGTTCTGCTGAAAACATGGTGGCTGTCCTAATCGCTAACTTATTGCTGCGCCAGGCGGAATTCGATGCGGCGGTTGCGCGCGCGGCCTTCGGCGCTGTCGTTGCTGGCCACGGGCCGGTCCGGTCCCTGGCCCGAGGCGCTCAGCAGGTCGCCATTGATGCCATGGCTGGCGAGGTAGGCTTTCACCGCCTCGGCGCGCGCCTGGCTCAGGCCCTGGTTGGTGGCGCGCAGGCCCACGCTGTCGGTGTGGCCGATGATGTCCACCTTGCGGCCTTTGAGCTTGAGCATGGCGGCTGCCATTTCGTCCAGCACCTTGCGGCCGGACGGGGTGAGGCTGGCCTGGCCGCTTTCGAATTCGACGATGCGGTTGGCTAGCGCGCTGTCCAGTATGCCCTGGTCGCTGGCGGACACGCGCAGGCCGTTGTTGACGGTGTAGGTGGGGTTCAGGCTGAGCGCGGCCGCGCTGGCCAGCGCCTGGCGCTGCGCTTCGTTGGCCACTTCGCCGCGCAGGGTGACGGTGCTGCCGTCGATCTTCAGCTGGCCACGGCTGATCTGCTTCAGGTCCGGCGTGATGAGCTTTTGCACGTAAGCGTTCCAGTTGGCCGGCGTGACCACCTGGCCGACCGAGATCTGGTCCACCACCTTGTCGGCGCCGTAGACTTCGCGCAGCTTGGCCAGCACGCTGGCCTTGCTGGCTTCGTCGGCCACGGTGCCGGTGGCCAGCACCTGGCCCGGTTGTGGGGCGGGCGCCTGGCCTTGGGCCTGGGCCGGCAACTGCGCTGCGGCGGCGAGCGCCAGGAGTAGGAGAGCGGTGTAGCGCATGATCAGGTTCCGATAAATGCCGCGTGCAGCGAGTCGAGCGCGGATTTGAGTGACAGATTGGGTTGCGACAGATAGGTGGAGGCCTTCTTGCTGGCGTAGTCCGAGTCCACATGGTCTTCCACCCAGTCCAGCTGGTCGAAGGCGATGTGGTGCTCCAGGCCCACCTGCGGGTCCATGATGGCTTGCAGCGTTTGCGCCGAGGCGCCGCTGAAGCCCAGCACCAGCACCGGCCGCTGCGCCACGCGGGTCAGGAAGATGGCCAGTTCGAAGTCGGCGCGCACCAGGAATGGCGTGATCAGGTGCATCCAGTACGCGGCCACCAGGTTGCGGTACATGGGGTCGTTCGGCAGCGGCAGCAGCAGGCTCTTTTCGAGGCGGCTGGAGCTGCTGGCCAGCACCGGCTGCAGCAGCATGCCCAGCGCGAGCAGCATCTGGCGTACCGAACCGGCGAAGCCGGCCTGCGACAGCATGGCGTCCAGGCCGCCGATGGTCTGCATCTCCATGAAGTCGTTGAAGGCCGCGTCGTAGGCGGCGGGGCGCAGGTCCAGCTCGACGATGTGGGCGGCGGCGGCCTGCAGCGCGGAGGTGGGCTCGGACGCCTGCAGCACGCCTGCTGTCAGCGTTTCCAGGCGGGTCCACAGGCGGCTCAGCACCAGCGGCGCATTGGGCACGAAGCCGGCCGGTTCGGGCGCTTCCATGCTGCTCATCATGAGGAAGGGGAAGCGGCGGCTGGACTGGTCGCTGCTGGCCACGATATGGCCGCCGATGGCATGCCGGCGGCGCGGGCCGACGAAGGCGAAATGCAGCGGGGCCAGGGCGTCGTAGGTGAGCTTCCAGCGGGCGTCGGCGCTGAGCAGGTCCATGGCCTGGGCCAGCCAGTCGTCCAGCACCTTGATCAGGGCCGGGTTGTCGCTGCCTTTGACGAAGTCGCCACGGCTGGGGATCTTGCCGAAGTAGCCGATAGCGGCGGGGGTGACGTTGCGGCTCATTGCTGGACCTCCGCGATACGCGCGCCGTTGGCGGCCATGGTGGACTGGGGCTGCGCCTGCTGCGGCGCGGTCATGCGCGGACGGGCCGCCGGGGCGGGCTGGCCGGGCTGCGGCGGCGCCGTGCCGGGAGCCGGGGCAGGAACCGGGACGGGAGCAGCGGCAGGCGCGCCCTGCGAACCCGCAGGTGCGCCGGTGGCTGCTGCCGGCGCGGCGCGCGGGGCGGCGTCCTGTGCGGCGGCGGGCGCTTCCGCCACGGCCGGGATGGCCACGGCGTCCGGCAGGCGCAGGCGCTTGAACCCTGAGGCCTGCTGCGGCACCGGGGCCGGCGGCGGCGCAGGGGTGGCGTTGATTTTCAGGTTGGCGGTGACGGTGACGCCGGCGTTAATCCAGGTCAGTTCGAACACGCCGCCGTCTTTCTTCTTGCGGGTGGATGCGTCTATCATTTTCTTCAGGCCGAAGTGGCCGGTTTCGTTCAGGAGGACCACCGGGCGGCCTTCCGGGGTGATGGCGGTGATGCGCGCGCCGGGCACGCCCTGCGGGTTCGGCCACACCATGTGCACCCAGGGCTGCGGCTGGCCGCGCCAGCGCAGCGCCTGGCCGTCGATCTCGATGGTGAATTCGGTTGCGCCGACCGAGCCGAGCGCCTGCAGGTCGAAGCGGGTCTGCGCGTCGCCTTCGCTGGAAGCAGCGGCATTGGCCACGCCTCCCGCGTTCAGCGGCGCCACCCAGGACGGGAAGCTGGCCGACACCGTGGGCGCCAGGTTGATGCCCATATTGGCCCAGGTGCGGCTGCTCAGCGTGTCGCCACGGCGCACCACCAGCGGGCCGACGGTGGTGGTGAAGAACTTGGCGATGGCGCCGTCCGGTCCGAAGATCTCGCCGATTTCGGCGTTGCTGGCCTCGGCTTTCGATTCGGTGGCGAACGGGTACTTCAGCGCCAGGTTCTGGCGGAACGGCGTCAGCACCTGCGCCGCCCACACCTTGTTGATCTCCTGCTCGGCCGGACGCACGATGACGGCGAAGGTTTGCATCAGCGGACGCACGAGGATGGGGCGCAGCGACTGCTTCTGCGCGTCCGTCATCCCGGTCAGCATCTGCTCGTCCACATAGCGCAGCGCGTCGGCCAGCTCGGAGCCGCTGCCGTCCAGCGTTTGCTGCATCAGCTGCTTGGCGCCGGGGCCGGGGTCGCCCTGGTTCTTGATCTGGTTGAAGCGGCCGCGCAGCTTGGCCAGCTGCTCCATGTAGCCGCGCATCAGCGAGGCGTCGTTGTCCTTGGCCACCACCAGGCGCGCCACGCCGGCGAATTCGCGGCCGACGGGGCCGAGCGGCAGCGCGGCGTTCTGCGCCGAGGCGGCCGGCAGGTTCACATTGATCTGCGACGGCTTCTGGCGCAGGATGGTTTCGCGGAACCAGCCGGACACGCCGCGCTGCGCGCGCTGCATGCCGGCGTCCAGCAGCGAAGGGTTGTCCCACGAGGTTTGCTGGTACACGGTGGAGATCAGCTTGTTCAGCGGCGACAGCTGCGGATCGCCCAGGCGGTTCATGGCGGAAGCGGCGGTGTCAAAGCCGTCCAGGTCGCGGATGGTCACGCCCTGCACGAACTTCTGCCATTCCTTCGCGTAGTCGTTCTTGTACAGGTCTACCAGCGATTTCTGGATCTGCTCAGGGCTGCCTTCCAGCGTCAGGTCGTCCTTGGAGGCGGTCTTCAGCACCCAGTCCGCGCTTTGCAGTTCGCGGTTGGCCGCTTCGCGGAACGCGTCCTGCACATAGCCTTCCCACGCTTCGCGCGTGAAGCTGCCGGGGATGGCGTAGCTGCCCAGCAGCAGCTCCTTGTCCTGCTCGCCGACGATGCGCGCCACCGTCATGGACGGGTAGCGGGTGGCGGCGCGCGCCTTCACGTCC
This sequence comes from Massilia sp. BGA-UO-ETr-WB1, assembly GCF_059567845.1. Taxonomy (NCBI): domain Bacteria; kingdom Pseudomonadati; phylum Pseudomonadota; class Betaproteobacteria; order Burkholderiales; family Oxalobacteraceae; genus Massilia; species Massilia sp. BGA-UO-ETr-WB1. The sequence continues at coordinate 22,657 of NZ_JCAQOT010000027.1, forward strand.
GCATACACGCGTTCGCGCGCCGGCATGCCGCGCACCACGCGGCGCAGCTTGTCGCGGTTCTGGTCCACCAGGGCCAGCTTGTTGTCCAGCGTGGGCCAGGAGGTGTCGTTGATCTGCGCCAGGTGGAAGGAGATCATGCGCTCGGCGCTGCGTATCATCTGTTCGCGCGGCATGGCGCCACGGTTGGCGTCCAGCCATACGCGCCAGAAGCGGGTCAGCTGGTCGCTCAGGTGGCCGGCTTCGGCGCGCGATTTATCGCCCAGCATCAGGTAGGTTTTCAGCGCGTTGTAGGCGTCTTCCGCGTTGTTCGGCGAGGCGTCCTTGAATTGCTGGGAGCCCTGGGCCACGGTGGCAGCAGTACCTGCGCCTGCCGGCGCTGCCGCGTCGGCGGGGGCTGCGGTGCGCACCGACGGCTGCATCGGCTCGGTGCTGTTGTTCACTTCCGCCAGGAAGGCTTCCAGCGACTGCCCAACCGGTGTCAGCATCACTTCGCGCACGCCGTGGAAGTACTCTTCGCGCAGCTTGCGTTCCAGCGTCTGGCCCTGGTACAGGCCCAGGCTGAGCGACAGCGGGCGGCTCTGCTTGTAGTTGTCCAGCTGCTCGATGCGGTCCTGCAGCACTTCCAGCGCCTGGAAGCGCGATTGCAGGTCGAAGCGCTTGTCCTGCAGGCGCACGGCCTGCTGCAGGTCCGCTTCCACATTGGCCACCAGCTGGCGGTTGTTCATATACGACCAGCTCCAGCCGCCCAGCGCCAGGCCGACGAAGGCGGTGGCGGCGAAGAAGGCGGCGTAGCGCATGCGCGTCTGCGCCGGGCTGGCGTACTGCGCCACCAGGTTCATGTCCGCGAAGATCACGGTGCGGAACAGGTTGAGCAGGAAGTAGCCCTTTTGCTGATAGGCGCCGTCCGCGTGCTGCGGCTGCAGTTTCAGGTCGAAGCGCTGCGCCACGCGCTGCGACGAGGCCGACACGGCTTCGCCTTCCTGCAGCGCGCTGGTGAAGTAGAAGCCGCGGAACACCGGCTTGAACTGGAACGGGTTTTCCTCGAACAGCGTGGCGATGAAGGTGCGCAGCGGCCCCTTGATGGAAGCGAATTCCAGCGGGAAGGTGAACACGCCGGGCGGCATGCGCTCGCGCCATTGCAGCGCCATGCTGGCGCGGCTCATGTCTTTCAGGCCGTCGTGCAGCTCGTCGAAGCGCGCGTCGAACTGGTCCAGCACCTGGGCGCTGGTGGTGTGCTGGCTGTAGGGCAGGGTGGCGCCCCAGACGCGGTCGCGCTCGCCGAGTTCGCTGTCCTGGAAAAATTCGTTGAAGCCGTTGATCAGGTCGGCCTTGGTGAACACCACGTACACCGGCGCGTGCACCGCCAGGCGCTCGGTCACTTCCTGCACGCGCTGGCGCAGGTTCTTGGCCAGGTTGATGGCGAACTCCGGGCGGTTGCCCGCCAGCTCGGCCACGCTGACGGCGATGATGACGCCGTTGATGGGCGCCTTCTTGCGGTATTTCTTCAGCAGGTCGAGGAAGCCGAACCACTCGGCGCGGTCCTCGTCGGCCACCGAGTAGCGGCCCGCCGTGTCGAGCAGGATGCCGTCGGTGGTGAAGAACCAGTCGCAATTGCGGGTGCCGCCCACGCCCTGCACGATTTTACTGTCGGCGAACGGGAACTGCAGACCGGAGCTGGCGATGGCGGTGCTCTTGCCCGCCGCCGGGTTGCCGATCACCATATACCACGGCAGCTCGTACAGCGCGGCGTTGCCGGAGAACTGGCCCAGCTTGGACTGCTTGATGGTGGCGATGGCGTCCAGCATGCGCTTGCGCAGCGCGTCGGTTTCCTGGCGCTGCAGCGCGTCCGCCTTGGGCGAAGCCTGGTTGACCTGCTGCTCCAGCATGTCGCCCAGCTGGCGCGACTTGCGCTGATGGCGCTGTCGCCTCAGTAGCCAGACCACCGCGCCGATGGCCAGCGCCACCGCGTAAAGGGTCCAGGCCAGCGAGGCGGGCTGCTGCAGCAGCGCCGCGCCGATCAGCAGGAAGGCGGCCAGCGCGATCCAGCCGACCAGCAGCAGGAAGGCGCGCGAGGTGAAGAATTGCCGGAGTGTTTGGGTAGTCATATTGGTCTTGGTTGAGGTCAAGCTGGTGTTGCGGACATTGCATTCTTTATGTCGTCTGCCGCCGGCCGGATCAGGGCGGCGCAGCGCAGGTAGGGATCTTCATTGGCCATGCACAGCACCGCTGCGCCGCGCTCCTGCACTTCGTGCCGGGCCAGCGCCAGTGCTGCCAGGAAGCCCGCACTGCCGGCCTGGCCGGTGGCGTTGCCCAGCGCGAGGATGTCCTGCGCCGGATCGAGCTTGGGCTGCACGGCGTGGGCCGCCGCCATCAGCTCCATCACCCGCGTGCTGCGGTGGCCGGTGTCGGCGACGATGAGCGGCACTTCGGCGCCCTCCGGCAGCGGCTTCAGGGCTTGCTGCGCGAGTTCCTTCAGCATGGTGCAGCTGCCGCTGCGCGCCTGGTCCGCGTCCTTCGGGCGCTGGCCTGCGGCCACGGCGGCCAGCACGGGATAGGGGGCCCCATCCAGCAGGGCGGCTTGTTCCGCGTCCAGCAGCAGCAGGCCGGCGGCGGCTTCGCCCGGCATGGCGCCTTGCGGACGGGCGGCCGTGAACAGGCTGCCGTTCGAGGCCCAGGCGTCCACGGTGGCGTCGCCGAGGTGGGAGGTACAGGCCAGCAGCACCGTCACGCATGGCTCGGTGCTGTGCTGCAGCGCGGCCAGCACCGGGCCGGGATGCTGGCCGGGCCGCGTGTTGACGGCGATGCGCTGCTGCGGCCAGCCGGCTTGTTCGATATGATGGCTCAGCCAGCGGCCCGCCACGTCGCGCCACTGGCTGTTCCACTCGGGCGGCAGCAGGGCGATCAGCTGCAGCATGGGCACGGCGTTGAGGGCGCGCGCGGCTTGTGCAGCGGTGGCGCGGCCGTTGCGGGCATTGTCGTCTGCTTCCGCGGCTTCGGCCACGCGCGGGTGGGCCGCGGCTGCTTCTGCCAGGTGGCGGATGGCCGGCGTGGCCAGCGCCATGGCGCGCCAGAATTCGTCGCGCGCATACAAGACGGGCAGGCCTTGCGCGGCCAGCCATTCGGTAATTTCCTGTTCGGCGCTTTTCTCGTCGATGCCTGCGGCGCGCGCGCACATGACGGGGTAGCCGTCGTCGTCGTACAGCTCCTTGTCCAGGTCAGGGCGGGCCTTGTTGTCCGCCATGGCGCCGGCCAGCGCGGCGGCGTTCTCGCCGTGCGGCGCGTGCAGCGCGGCGGCGGCGATGGCCAGGCTGGCCGCCGGCGCTGCTGCCGATGCTGCGCCGCCGTCCGCCGTGGCGGTACCTGCATCTGCGCCGGCGCCGGCACCGCCCCCCGCCGGTGCGGCAGGCTCCGAGGCGCGCGCGCTCCAGGCGGCCGCGCCCTTGCGCACCAGCCAGTAGCCGAGCAGCAGCGACAGCGGCAGCGCCACCAGGTAGACCGCCAGGTCGCCGGTGTCGGGCATGCGGTTGGTGCTGCGCCAGTACCAGACGGCGCCGGACCAGCTGCCGCCGAAGGCCAGCGCGGACAGCAGTATCCCTTTCAGCCAGGCGTTCATGCGTGCTATACCTTGTCGGTGGTGGCTTGCTGGCTGGCGATCAGCGTGGCGCCGCAGCTGGTCAGGTCGCCCTGGCGCGCGGCCGGCTTGCCGTCCACCAGCATGGTGGCGTCGCCGGTGGCGATCACCATGGCGCCGTGCAGCGGGCACACCACCTTGTCGCCGATGCGGGCGATGCCGATGCCGCCGCTGTCGCTGTGCGGCGACGCTTCCACCACGGCGCCGCCGTGCGAGTGCTTGTCTCCCAACCTGATGAATGGCCCGGCCATCTTGTTCTCCTGTCTATCGTTTCATGACGCCGGCGACACGCAGTTCCGTGTGGCCGAAGTCGCGCATCTTCCAGCGGCCGCCCCAGGTCAAGCCCAGCGATTCGGCCACTTCTCCATATAGTTCGTATCCGCGCATGGCCCACGGGTCCTGCTCGCTGATCACCAGCTTGCCGTCGCGGACGAAGGCGCAGTCCGCCGCCAGGCCGTACTGGTGCCAGCTCTGGAAGGCCGCCGCGTTGGTCACGCCCGGTCCCAGCGCGGCCAGCGTGTTCTGGCGCTCCGGGCTGCGGTAGCCTTCCAGCAGCGCCATGTCGTAGCCGTGCCGCTCCTTCATGATGCGGAACGCCATCAGCAGGCGCTGCGCGTAAGCCTTGTCCAGCATGGCCCAGTCGCGGCTGGCGCTGGCGATCATCGGCCGCGCCAGCTGCACTTCGGCGGTGGTGAAGGCCAGCGGCGGCAGCGCGGGCGGCGGCACCAGCTGCTCGCCTTCCAGCAGGCCCGCCACCTGCGGATTGATCTCCCGCGTGGATGCTTCGAAGCCCCTCAGGCTGGGATTTGTCCCGGCCAGCAGCGCCACCAGCGGCGGCACGCACACCAGGGCCAGCCCGGCGCCGCACAACAGATAGTGGCGGCGCAGCAAGGCGCCCCATTCGGCCAGTTGCGCGCGGCCGGTGCGCTGCAATGCCAGCGCGCCGTCTTCCTGGCGCTGCGCCAGCGCCGCAAGCCGGCGGCGCCAGCGCAATCCGGCCCGTTCCAGCGTGCCCATCAGCAATTCCCGACCGGCGGGAAACAGCACCAGCCAGCTCAGCAGGCATGCCAGTAGGAAATACATCGCCACCGCCAGAAGAAACACGCTGTACCTCGCCGCTTGGTCAAAAATTATCTTAAAAGCATTGCTGTGAGTATATATTTAGTTTCTGACAATGCCGCGCACGATTGAAATATCCAAGGTGCGCGGGGTGCGTTCCGTTGCCGTTCTGCTATGCGCCACGATTTTCTTGTTTCAGGTAAAGTCGCGAAAATTACCAAGGAGGCAACTTTGCAACACGACGAGCCGCGTAGGCCGGGAGCAGCCCGGCCCAGCCTTTTGTCTGCCGAGCCGCAGGCGGAAGCAGCCCGGACCAATATCCTGGGCAATCTGGATGGCGGGAAGAAGCCCGTGCCCGTTGCCGCGCCTGCCTCCGGCGCAAAGCCTGCCGGCAAGGGCATGCTGTGGGGCGGCGCCGCGCTGATCGTGGCGCTGCTCGGCGGCGGAGCCGCCTGGCTGGCGGCAGAACCCGGCAGCGCCACCGACCAGGCGCTGGCTGAGGCCGTGCCACCGCCGGCGCCGCCCGCAGCCGCAGCCCTCGCGGCCGATGCCGCCACCGCACCGGTCGCGCCGGCTCCCGATGCGGGCACCGCTGCTGCTACAGCTGCCGCAACGGCTGTCGCGCTGGCCGCCGGCAGCGCCGCGCCCAACGCGGCTGCGGCGCCCGGCCCCGCGCCCGGCAACAGCGCCGACCTGGTGGCCGCGCTGGCGGCGCCTTCCAAGGCCAGCACCGCCGCCACCATACAAGACGAAACGCCGGCGCCGCAGCAGTCGCTGCGCGAAATGCTGAACGCTCCCTCGCCGGCAAAAGCCAAATCCTCCGCGCCCAAGCTGGCCAAGAACGACAGCAAGGCGCGCGAGAAGGAGAAGGCCGCGCGCGCCGGCGACAAGACCTCCGCCAGGATTGCCGCCCGCAACAGCAAGGCCGCATCGGCCAAGGCCAAGCCCGCTGCGGCTCCCGCCTCCGCGCCCGACACCGACGTCGCGCTGCTGGCCGCGCTGGTGGCCCATACGCACACCACGCGCCCGCTCAAGCAGCCCGAGACGCTGTCGGCCAAGCTGAAGCAGTGCCGCCAGCTGGGCCCCAAGGGCGCCGAGCAATGCCGCACCCGCACCTGCGCCAGCGCCAAGGACGACCCGCTGTGCAAACCGGTGGTGACCGCAGCGGTTGAAGGAGCGTTCCCATGACACTGGCCGCCGTGGCGCAAGTCGCTGCGGGGCTGGCGCAGTTTTCCAGCGCCACGCGGCTGTACGCGCTGCGCCTGCCGGAAGACGCAGCCTTGCCCGACGCCGGCGAACTGCTGGTGGAAGCCTTCGTGTCCGACGAGCAGATGCAGGAAACCGGCGCGCGCGACATCATCGTGCTTTCCACCAGCGCCTTCGTGGACTTGCGCAAGCTGCTCGGCAAGCCGGCCGCGCTGGAAGTGTCGCTGGCCGACGGCAGCCGCGCCGCTTTCGGCGGCGAGATCACGCAGGCGGCCATGCTGGGCAGCGAAGGCGGCCTGGCGCGCTATCGGCTACGCCTCACGCCATGGCTGTGGCGCCTGACCCAGGTGCGCAACAGTCGCGTATGGCAGGACGCGCCGGTACTCGATATCGTGGCCGAGGTGTTCGACGCCTACGGCGCCGCCGCGCTGTGGCGCTGCAGCGACGACACGGCTCCTTTCATGGAAGGCGTGCCGCCGCGCAGCTACTGCTGCCAGTACCGCGAATCCGATTTCAGTTTCGTGCGCCGCCTGCTGGCCGAGGAGGGCCTGGGCTGGCGCTTTGAAGAGAGCGTTGACGGTTGTACCGTGGTCATCCATGCCGATACCCTGCAGCGCAGCGCGATTCCCGAAGACGCCAGCAGCGCGGCGGGCGGGGGCGTGCGCTTTCATGGCGTGCGTCCCGGCGAGCAGCAGGACACGGTGCAGGCGCTGCAATCGCGGCGCAAGGTGGCTTCGTCGCTGGCGACTTTGCTGAGCTACGACTACAAAGGCAAGCGCGCCGTGGGCGCGGCCGCGCCGTCCACGCTGCCCGCCAGTGCCAGCCTGCCGCCGCTGGAAGACTACGACTTCCCCGGCCAGTACGCATGGGCCAACGCCGGCCTGGCGCAGCGCTACGCGGAGATCCAGATGCAGGGCCGCGAAGCGCGCAGCCAGCTGTGGCAGGGCCGCTCCACGGTGCGCACGCTGCGCGCCGGCAGCATGCTGCGCATCGCGCAGTCGCCGCTGGCGGGGGCGCCCGAAGGCTACACGGTGCTGCGCGTGCTCAGCGTGGGCGTCAACAACTTGCCGGCGCCGGTGCAGCAAGGATTGGCGGAACTGTTCGGCCCCATCCCCGAGCTGTTGCAGGAATACGCGGCGCAGGACTGGCCGGACGGCTTTGCGTCGACCGTGGCGCAGGCGCGCCAGACCGGCTACGCCAACCATTTCGAGGCGGTGGCCATGCAGACGCCGTGGCGCCCGCAACTGCCAGGCAGCGGCGGGCGCGCCCATCCGCGTCCGACGGCGATGGGCGCGCAGAGCGCCATCGTGGTGGGGCCGGACGGCGGCAGCTCTGCGCAGGGCGCCGATGAACTGTATTGCGACCGCTTGGGCCGCGTGCGCATCCGCTTCCACTGGCAGTCCGGCAGCGCCGCCTGCTGGGTGCGCGTGGCGCAGCGCTCTGCGGGCGGCGGCATGGGCAGCCAGTTCCTGCCGCGCATAGGCCAGGAAGTGCTGGTGCAGTTCCTGGAGAACGATATCGACCGTCCCGTCATCGTCGGCGCGCTGTACAACGGCCAGGGCGAGGGCGGTGTGTCGCCCACTCCGGGCGGCCTGGCAGGCACCGGTGCCGGCGCCGATGCCGGCGGCGTGTTCACGCGCGCGCACGACCTGGCGCCGTCCGCGCAGGGCAACCTGGCCGGCGGCCACGCGCCGCTGTGGCACGGCGCAGCGGCTGCCAGTGCGGATCACCGCAGCGCAGCCGCGCAGTGGGGCGTGCGCAGCAAGGAATTCGGCGGCGCCGGCTACAGCCAGCTGCTGTTCGACGACACGGATGCGCAAGGTCGCGTGCAGCTGCGCTGCAGCCACGCGGCCAGCGAATTGAACCTGGGCCACCTGGTGCACGGCGCGGACAACTACCGGGGCAGCCTGCGCGGCCTGGGCGCCGAATTGCGCACCGACGCCTGCGGTGCGGTGCGGGCAGGTGCGGGCCTGCTGGTGAGCAGCTACGGCATCGCCCACGCGGCCGGCGCGCGCGAGCCGGCCGGCGACAACGCGGCCGGCATCGCGCTGATCAAGCAGGCGGTCCAGCTGGGCGAGGCCTTCAGCAAGGCCGCCGCTACGCACCAGACGGTGGCTTATGCCAGCCATGCGGGCGCGGCGCGGGCCGGCGCCAGCCTGCTGGACGAAGGCGCGGCGCCGCTGAAGGCGCTGCAGACGGCGCTGTCCTGCATGGTGGGCGACGCCAGCCTGGCGCAGGCCGAAGCGGACGCACAGGCGAGAAGCACGGCGCCCGGCGACGGCAAGCTGCCGTACAGCGGCGCGCCGCTGGCGGCCATCAGCGCGAAAGCGGGGCTGGGCGTGACGGCCGGCCAGAGCCTGCAGCTGGCCAGCGGCGAGAGCGCCACGGTGATGAGCGGCGCCGACAGCCAGTTCAGCACCGGCGGCAAGCTGCGCGTGCACGCCGGCCAGGCCATCGGCGTGCTGGGCGGGGCGGTGAAGGCGGGCGAGGGCAACGCTGGCCTTCAGCTGATCGCGGCCAAGGACGCCATCGACGTGCAGGCGCAGGCCGGCACACTGGCGGCGCAGGCGCGCGACGACCTGACCATCGCCAGCGCCGCCGCGCAGGTGGACTGGTCGGCGGCGAAAAGCATCAAGCTGTCAACTGCGGGCGGCGCCAGCATCACCATCGCGGACGGCAATATCTTGGTGGCGTGCCCGGCCAAGCTGACCATCCACGCGGGCAAGAAGAGCTTTTCCGGCCCGGCCAGCATGGGCGCGGACATGCCGGCCCTGCCGCGCGGCGCCATGAAGTTCGACGAGCAGTTCCAGCTGCTCGATCCGGCCGGCGACCCGGTGAAGAATATGCGTTACGCCATCACCAAGGCCAACGGCGCGCGCATCGAAGGCGTGACGGGACCGGACGGCATGATTCCGCTGCTGCAGGGCTTCAGCCCGGAAGACCTGAAGATACAGATTCTTGGGAAATTGAAGGGCTGAGCGGCCGGCCCGCCAGGGCGGGCCCCAGGGGGCCGCTCAGGCGTCCACCCACAGCCACGTGGCGGGCTGGCCGCCGTGTTCCGGCAGGGTCTCGCCCTGCGCGAAGCGGCGCCGCGCGGCGAGGCGGTCGGCTATCACCCAGCTGCCGGCCCGCGGGCAGGGCTGCCCTGAGCGCGCCTGCAGCAGCGCGGCGCCGCCGCTGTCCGGCAGGGCGCTGCCGGCAGGGAGCGCCTGCGCGTCCGTGCCGGACACGGACATGGCTTCCATTTCCTCGATGCCGCGCTTAAGATCGACAAAGAAGTCCCAGCTGCCCAGGTCGCGGTCGGCGGCCGTGAAGTCCGACAGATACAGGTCCAGGTAGGGCTGGGCGTGGTAGCTCATTTCGTGCAGCACGCTGCCGTCGGCCGCTGTCAGGCGCAGGGTGTTGTAGCCGGCGCGCGTAGCGCCGTCGCGCTCCTCGGCCGCGCCCAGCTCCACCCGCATGCCATGCCGCAGGTCTTCGTAGCGCTCGTCGCCCAGGTAGCGGAACAGCGGGTATTCCTTCTCGTCGGGCGTACGCAGCAGCAGCACCTTGGCTGCGCTCCAGTACATGCAGTAGCGGTGGCCGTCCTCGATCGTGTAGCTGCCGGCCACGGGGTAGCTGTGGCGCCACGCGATGGCCAGTTCGCCCGGCGCGAGCGCGTCGTCTTCTTCCACGTAGTGCCACATGCCGCTGGCCTGATCCAGCTCGATCACGTCGTCGGCCGTGTGGTGGCGGTAAATCTGCATGCTGTGCTTCCTATTTCTTCACTGGGTTGACGATGGCGTTGATTTCCGCCAGCAGCGCGTCGGCTGCCCGCTGGTTGCCGCTTTTTTTCAGTTTGCCGAACTCCAGTATCTTATCCCATGGGAAGTCGTCGCCACCCGCGCTGGCGGCGCCTTCGGCGATCTGGGCGTCGGTCTTGGGCTTGCCGGTGCGGCCGATGGGAATGTGGTTGCCTTTGGCGTCGATGCGGTAGCCGCGCTTCAGGTCGTCGTAGCTCGGTCCCAGCTCGTCGCCGTAGGTTTTCAGATTGCGCTTGTAGATCACCTCGCGCAGTTGCGGGTCGGTCTGGTCCTTGAAACGCTTGCCGAGCGCGCGCCGCTGGTTGTGCGCCCAGCGCGCAATCTCTTCTTCCGACTTGCCCGCCTTGCGCATGCCGGCCACGCCGTCGCCGATGCGCTTGACGCCCACCTCGTATTCCAGCCGCATCAGCGGCTTGCTGCTGTGGGCCAGCGTATTGACCTTGCCGGTGCCGCCTTCCACGCGCGCCGGCTGGGCATGCGCCAGCAGCTCGTCCACCTTGCGCTTGAGCGCTTTCATCGCTTCGGGGATGCGGTCGTGGCCCATCTGCTGCAGGCGCTGCAGCTCCGCCTCCACCAGGCGCAGCTTGCGCGCCGTGCTGCCCAGCGCCCAGCGCAGCCAGCGCGACGACATATAATCGACCGCCTTGTTGATGCCCCTGCGCAAGCCGGTCATGATGTCGTTGTAGTGCTTCATCACGTCGCGCGCGTACTGGTCGAACGGCAGCTTGCGCAGGTAGGCCACCGGGTCGCCCTTTCCGGCCCCGCGCAGGATGGCGAGGATGGATTCGAGCGCCTTGGCGGCGTCCTTGCCACCGCTCTTGGCGAACTTGAACACCACCTTGAACACGCCCTTGAGCGCACTGCCCAATGTCGGTACCAGGCCGATCAGGGTAATGACCAGGAGCACCCATTTCCACGCGTCGCCCGGGTCCTTGCGGATATTGAGCAGGTTGGCGACGATGTCGCGCAGGTCCGCCACCTGGTCGATGAAGGGGATCATGGAGATCACCGTGCCGACGATGATCTGGCTGGTGGTCTGCTCTTCCTCGAAGTCGCCCTTGAGGACACCCCAGAACCAGTCGATTGCCGCTTCGAGCTCGTTCATGATTTCATTGGATTCAAGAGGCGGGCCAGTTCGATCGCCTGTTCGGCGCTCAGGTCCTGGCCGTACGCCGGGTTGGCGATATGCTCATCGGGTTCGCTGATGGTCCACTCGCGCGCATCCTCGCCGATGTCGATGCTGGCGGTGCCGGGATCCACGCCTTCCAGGCGCGCCTTGCCGTCGTCGTCGAGTTTGCCGCGCCGCACCGAGCCGTTGGCGAACGTGACCTTGTAGGGCGCGCCCTTGACCGGCGTGCCGTCGAAGTATTTGCGTTCCAGGCCGATCCAGGGCGCCGCATCCTTGAGGGAGGCGCCCGGGAAGCTGGGCAGGCGCGCGCTGGCGCTTTGCGGCCCGGCCAGGTTCTTCATGCTGGCCTTGAACTCCACCTTGCCCGGGCTGTGCACTTCGATATTGCCGCCTTCCAGCTTGATCCAGGCGCCCTGCGCCGTCATCAGCACGCGGGTCTTGCCGCCGACGCTGACGGACTTGCCGCTGCTGGCCACGGTGATGGCCCGGTCGGCCGTCACCCGCGTGGGGCCGGACTGGCTCTGGGCGCTGACCTTGCCGGCCGCCGCGTGCAGGCGCAGGCCGGTCTCCTGGTTCGGCTTGTCGGGCTTGTCCGTCTTGCCGTAGCTGAACAGGGATATGCCGGAGCGCACCGCGTGCAGTGCGTTGCCCTGCGCGGCGAAGCCGGCGTCCTGCGCGGTGACGCTGGAGGTCAGCGTGGCGGCCAGCACGGCGCTGGCGGGCGTGAGCGCGGCAATGCCCGCGGGCGCGGAAATCTGCAGCTGGCCTTCACTGTAGGCGGTGGCGCTGCCGCCGCCGGCCCCGCCGCCGCTGGCGCCTTCGGCGGCCGAGGCCACCTTCGCGCTGTGTTCAAGCTGCCCGATGGCGGGCAGGGCGTCCTTGCCGGCGCCGGCTTTGCTGTCCGCATTGTGCTGGTGCGCGTTGTCCGCCAGCGCGGCGGCCAGCTGGTGGCTGCTTTCGATCTGCGTGACGGCTTCGCGCGAGTCGAGCTGGGCGCCGCCCGCGTCCTGGCGCCGGTCGGCCGACAGCAGCATGCCGCGCGCGGCGCGCAGGGCCAGGCCGTGGGCGGTTTTCAGCTCGGCGCCGAAGCCGGCCGGCTGCAGCCGCTCGTTGTCGCTCTGGTGGCGCAGATGGCCGAGATTGAGTTCGGCGGTGCCGGTGTGCGGCGCGGCGTGCTGCTGCAGCGCCACGCGCGGCTGGCCTTCGCTGTCGTCGAACAGCAGCTGGCTGTAGGCGCCGCTGCCGGCCTGGCTGCTTTGCATGGCCTGGCTTTTCAGCCCGGAGAACACGGCTGCGTGGGCGTGCGCGCCGCCGCTGCCTGGGAACCAGGCGGGCGCGTTGCCGGTGGCCGGCGAGCTGCCCTGGGCTACCTTGTTCTGCGCCGCGTTGTCGCTGCCCTGGCCGTTGTACAGCGCGCCGATCACCACCGGGCGGTCGATGTCGCCCTCCAGGAAGTCGATCAGCACTTCCTGGCCCACGCGGGGCAGGCTGCCGGCGCCCCAGTTGGCGCCGGCCACCGGGGCCAGCGGGGTGGCCACGCGCAGCCAGGTGCCGGCGCTGTCGTCGCCGGGCGCGCCGCCGTGGCTGTCCGGCGCCGGGTGGGCCAGGCGGCTCTGGCCCGCGTCGCCGCGCTGCCAGTGGAACTGCACTTTTATCCGGTGGTCGCGGTCGGTGTGCACCACGGCACCGGCCGGGCCGACCACCACGCCGGTCTGCTGGCCGCGCACCGTGGGGCGCGGCCGCAGCGGCAGGCCGTCGGCGCCGCTGTGCGGCGTGCGGTAGGGCGTGGCGCCGGGAATCGCTTCGACCCGGTTGCGGTACAGCGGCCGCTCTCCAGCACCTTCGCCCGCGGCGTGGATGCTGGCCTGCTCCTCGTCGCCGATGGCCAGCGACAGCAGGCTGCTGCCCAGGCGCTGCACGGCGCCGCCGGTTATCTCAGCACCCAGGTTGTTGTGCATCAGGTGCACCACGCGCAGCACGGCATAGGTGTCGCTGCCGCCGCCACCGCCGGCAAGCGCGTGCTCCTGCAGCGTGAAGGTGGTGCCAGGCGCCATCGTGCGCACCGTGCCCGCGCCGACGTACATTTCAGTGCCCGCTTCCAGCGCCTCCAGGGCGGCGTTGGCCAGGCGCTGGCCCTGCTCGCGCGTGGCGTAGGAGTAGGCGCCCGGTACGTCGCGGCTGACCAGCGGCACGCCTTCAGCCTGCGCGCCGCTGGCGCCGGCGGCGCGGCTGTCCAAGGTGCGGTAGTCCCAGCTTTGCAGCTCCACCGCGTTGGTCTGCAGCCGGAATTCGGTGCGCCAGCGGTCCATGCTGTCTTCGCGCATGACCGCGCCGGGCTGCGTGTAGCGCACCAGCGGCTGCGGATTGGGGAGGAAGGCGGCGTTGTGGTCGGCGATCAGCAATTCGTGGCTGCCCAGCATGGGCGAGGCGGCGTCCCCGCTGTGCAGGTAGAAGTGGAACAGGCCTTCCTCGGCCATCAGGCGCTGGGCGAAGGCCCAGTCGCTTTCCTGGTACTGCGTGGCGAGGCTGCGGCGCGGGTAGGCCGAGCGGTCGCGCAGGTCGTAGCGCCAGGCCGGCGCCAGCTTGCCCTGGCCTTGCCAGCGGCTGAACACGGCGTCCAGGATGTCGAACACCGTCATGTCCTGGAAAACGCGGCTGTCGCGCGTGTGGGCCAGGAAGGCTGTCCACGGCTCGATCAGCAGGCGGTAGCGCGCCATGCCGCCGTCCGCGCCGCTCATTTCCGCGCTGGTGACGTGGCCGTGGAAGTGGCGCGGGCCGGACGGCGTTTGCAGTTCCAGCAGCGCGGGCTGGCCCAGCAGCGTGCGCAGCGCCACATCGCCTTGCAGCGACAGCGTGGAAACGTCGAAGCGGAACGGCCGGTCCACGCCTTCTTCGCCGCGCACGCATTCGGCCAGCAGCGTTTCGCCGCCGATGGGTGTGGTAAGGCGTAGTAATCGCGCTTGTTGAGTGTAAAGGCCGGCGGGGGACGCGCTCATGGGTTTATGCTTGTAAATAAAACATGATTTCGTCCGGCATTACACCTTAGAAGCTCAGCCGTTGCAAGCGCGATTCAATTGAATCGGGGGGGGCGCATGCCGCCGCTCGCGCGGCGGCGTGGCAGGGATCAGGCTGGGGAGGAAACTGCGGAGCCTGCGTTCTGCATGCCGAGCTCGGCTGCGATGGATACCGGCGCCGGCACCGGCCGCGCAGGGACGGCTTGCCTGGCCAGTTCCCGCAGCACGGCGCAGCCTGGCGCCGGGGTTGGCGGCACCTGGCCCTCGCGGCCTTCGGCTACCGATTGCAGCAAGGGGTAGGGACCAGGGCCGAGCAGCGCGGCCTGTTCGCCGTCCGCCAGCAGCAAGGCGGCAGCGCCTTCGTCGGCTTGCGCGCCGCAGGCCAGCAGCACGGCCAGGCAGGGTTCGGTGCTGTGCTTGAGGGCAGACAGCACTTGCGTGGGATGCTGGTTGCGGCGCGCGTTGCGCTCCACCTGTTGCAGCGGCCAGCCGGCGCTCACCAACTGGTGCTGCAGCCAGCGCCCGGCGGCGTCGCGCCAGGGTCCTTTCCACTCCGCCGGCAGCAGCGCGATCAGCTGCAGCTTGGGCAGCGCGGCTTCGGACGGCTGCGCCAGGCCGCGGTGCGCGCCGGCTACGGCGGCCAGTTCGCGCGTGGCGGAGGTGGCCCGCGCCAGGGCGCGCCAGAATTCAGGGCTGGCGTCCAGCTTGCCCTGGCCGCTGGCTTTCATCCAGGCCGTGGTTTCGGTGCGGACCGCGTCTTCGTCCACCTGCTCGCCCATGGCGGCGCCGATCAGGCGTAGAGGAATGGCTGGTGGCTTGGGCGCCGCAGCCGGCTGGGCAGGCTTGGCGGCCGCCGCGCCCTTGCGGCGTGGCCAATATTTCAGCACCGATAAGAAAATGTCTTTCAGTGAGGCTTGCATAGTGTCGTCGTCCCTGTAGGCGTTTCCCTTAGTATAACTTAGGTTTCTGATAAGAGGCACCCCATTAAGGACATGGTGTTTTACAGCAGCTTAATATTTACATAATAAACATAAGTAGTTCTACGGAGAAAGTGATCGACAGTTACTAGCAGCTGCGATAAAGTGCCGGTTTCACGCTGGATTCCCCACGGCAGGCCTCTCATGCGCCTGTCCTCGCCGGTTACCTTTGGTTAGCCTCCGCCCAGGCGGCTGGCATGTTGCTCTGTCGCAGAAATACAAAAATACATCATGTTGAAAGTCCCGTCCGCCCGCCGCCTGGCTACGAGGTTGCTATGCTGCCTGCTATGCGCCTGCGCGTGGCCGGCGCACGCGGGGGCGCGCGAGCTGGTGGTGATCGTGTCGGCCCGCAGCCCGGTCACCGCGCTGCAGGCGCGGCAGGTGGCGGAGATTTTCCTGGCCGAGGCGGCGCGCTACCCCGACGGCCGCGAGGCGGTGGCGGTGGACCAGAAGCTGGGCTCGCCCGCGCGCAATGAGTTCTACGGCAAAGTGGCGGCGCGCAC
Organism: Massilia sp. BGA-UO-ETr-WB1; assembly: GCF_059567845.1. Classification (NCBI taxonomy): domain Bacteria; kingdom Pseudomonadati; phylum Pseudomonadota; class Betaproteobacteria; order Burkholderiales; family Oxalobacteraceae; genus Massilia; species Massilia sp. BGA-UO-ETr-WB1. Next base: position 37,979 of record NZ_JCAQOT010000027.1, read on the forward strand.
GCCGGAGCTGATGAAGGCGCACTGGACCAAGATGATGTTCACCGGGCGTGGCCAGCCGCCGCGCGAGGCGGCCGGCAACGCCGCCGTGCGCCGCATGGTTGCCGCCGACCCCGCGCTCATCGGCTATATCGACCGCTCCGCGCTGAACTCCAGCGTCCGCGCCGTCCTGGTGGTGAAGTGATGGCGCCGCAGGATCACAAGAGCGGCGCCGCCAAGCGCGCGCGCTGGCTGCGCCTCGGGCTGGAAACCTATGTGACGCTGCCGCTGTTTACGGTGCTGCTGCTGGGCGCCATCTGGGCCTTCACTTTCCATTTCATCGGCATCGAGCGCGAAGTGGCCGCCAGGGGCGCCGCCGATTCGGTGCGCGAACTGGTGGACACCTACGAGGCGCAGGTGGCGCGCAACCTGGGCGGCATCGACCAGAGCCTGAAGGTGATCGCCTACGCGGTCGAGCGCAAGGGCGCGGCGGACGCGCTGGCGGAGCTGAACCGGCATGGCTTGCTGCCGTCCGCGCTGGTGTTCTCCATCAGTATTGCCGACGCGCAGGGCCGCGTGGTGGCCCGCAGCCCGGTGGCGCGGCCGGTGTCGGTGGCGGAACAGCCATATTTCACGCTGCACCGGGAGACGCCGGGACAATCCGCCATCGTCGGCGAAACCCAGCGCGACGCCGCCAGCGGCGACGCCCGCCTGCATTTCACGCGCCGCCTGGACGACGCGGCCGGCCAGTTCGCCGGCGTGGCCGTGATCGAAGTCGATCCGGCCTACTTCACCAGCGGCTACGAGCGCCGCCGCCAGGGCGAGCAGGGCGCGCTGGCGCTGGTGGGCAACGACGGCGTGGTGCGCGCGCTGCGCGTGGGCGACAAGGTGACCTGGGGCCAGCAGTTGGACCTGCGCGCCGAAGTGGGCGCCAGCCTGTCCAATTCCTGGGACGGCGTGGCGCGCTACACGATGGCGCGTCCGCTGCACGGCTTTGCGCTGACGGCGCTGGCCGGCCTGTCGGAACGCGAACAACTGGCGGTATTCGAGCGCCGCCGCGTGGCCAGCCTGTGGGAAGCGGGCGTGGCCAGCGCCGTGCTGCTGCTGTTGGCCGGGTTGCTGTGGGTGTGGATCTGGCAGGGCGCCATGGCGCGCCGCCGCATCCGCAATGCGCAGGAAACCTACGCCGCCGCCTCCGAGGCGAGCATGGACGCCTTCTTCGTGCTGCGCGCCGTGCGCGACCGGCGCGGCATGGTGACCGACTTCGACATCGCCGACGCCAACGGCCGCGCCGAGGCGCTGTCCGGCCTGACCCGCGCGCAGCTCAAGGCCATGACCTTCTGCTCCTGGCTGCCGCAGGTGCGCGTGAGCGGCAAATTCGAAACGCTGGCCCATATCGCCCAGGTGGGCGGGGTGTATCAGGAGGAGCAGCGCAACGGCATGCCGCAGTTGCACGCCAACTGGCTGCACTGGCAGGTGGTGGGCGTGGACGGCGGCGTGGTCGCCATAGTGCGCGACATCAGCGAGCGCAAGCTGGCCGAGGAACGCATTGTCCACATGGCGCACCACGACAGCCTGACCGGCCTGCCGAACCGCAGCCTGATCGCGGACCGCCTGCAGCAGGCCATCCTGCACGGCGAGCGCAACGACCTGGAAGTGGCGGTGGCTTTCATCGACCTGGACAGCTTCAAGCTGGTCAACGATGGCCTGGGCCACACCGCCGGCGACCAGCTGCTGTCCGAGGTGTCGGCGCGCATGGTGGGCTGCGTGCGCCGCCACGACACGGTGGGCCGCTTCGGCGGCGACGAATTCGTGCTGGTGCTGCCGGAGCAGCGCGACAGCGGCGGCGCGCTGATGCTGCTGCTGGAGAAGATCCGCGAGGCGGTGATCCGCCCGGTGGTGCTGGGCGGCCAGCCGGTGCAGGTGAGCTGCAGCATCGGCGTGGCCATGTATCCGCGCGACGGCAGCGACGCCGACACGCTGCTGATGAACGCGGACGCGGCCATGTACCGCGCCAAGGATACCGGCAAGAACAATGTGCAGTTCTACACGCAGGAAATGAATTCCACGCTGGAGGAAAAGCTGGAGCTGATGGATGGCTTGCGCACCGCGCTGGCCGAGGAGCAGTTCCGCGTGCAGTACCAGCCCAAGGTGAACCTGGACACCGGCCTGGTGTTCGGCGTGGAAGCGCTGCTGCGCTGGCAGCATCCGGTGCGCGGCATGATGGCGCCGGACCAGTTCATCCCGCTGGCCGAGGAGAGCGGCGCCATCGTGCCGATCGGCGAATGGGTGCTGCTGACAGCCTGCCGCCAGGCGCGTTCCTGGCAGCTGGCCGGGCTGGCGCCGGTGACGATCTCGGTCAACGTGTCGGCGCGCCAGTTCGACGACGCGCGCCTGGTGATGCGGGTGCAGCGCGCGCTGGAACTGAGCGGCCTGGCGCCGCAGTGGCTGGAGCTGGAAGTGACCGAGAGCATGCTCATGCGCGACCTGCAGCAGGCCATCGACAAGATGCGGGAACTGAAGGCGATGGGCGTTTCGCTGTCCATCGACGATTTCGGCACCGGCTACTCCAGCCTGGCCGCGCTCAAGTCCTTCCCGATCAGCAGCCTGAAGATCGACAAGTCCTTCGTGCGCGACCTGGACGTGAGCAGCGACGACCAGGCCATCGCGCGCGCCATCATCTCGCTGTCGCACCAGCTGCAGCTGCGCGTGATCGCCGAAGGCGTGGAAACGGTGGAGCAGCGCAGCTTCCTGCGCGAGAGCGGCTGCGACGACATGCAGGGCTATCTGTTCAGCCGCCCGGTGGCGCCGGAACTGATCCGGGCCATGCTGGAAGGGCAGGCCGAGGCGGCCGGCTGACGGCGCGGCGGCAGGGCCTTTGCCCCATGCGCTACAATTGCTGAATTGCATCTTCCGACATCAGCAGCCATGAGCCAAGAATTCTCCAACGATATTTACACCGAACCGTCCAATGTGGACGTCAACACCCTGGCCAACCTGGGGCCGCTGACCGCGATGGCCGGCATCTTCGAAGGCCAGCGCGGGCTGGACATCAAGCCCAAGGCGGACGGCCCGCGCAAGCAGGCCTACGTGGAACGCATCGAGCTGCAGCCGATCGACCCGGTGACCAACGGCCCGCAGCTGTTCTACGGCCTGCGCTACGTCATCCTGATCACCAAGCCGGACCAGGTAAAGACCTACCACGAGCAGGTGGGCTACTGGCTGTGGGAACCGGCCACCAACACCGTGATCCAGACCCTGGCCATCCCGCGCGGCCAGATCGCCATGGCCTCCGGCACCGCCGCGCCGGACGCGAAGAGCTTCGAGCTGGTGGCCTACCGCGAGTCCGATACTTACGGTATCCGTTCCAACCCCTTCCTGGAGTTCGGCTTCAAGACGGTGGAGTACCGCATCAAGGTCACCATCAACGACGACGGCACCTGGGGCTACGAGGAAGACACCGTGATGCTGATCCGCGGCAAAGAGGACGAGCCCTTCCACCACATCGACCGCAACCTGCTGCACAAGGTGGCCGAGCCGACGCCGAACCCGCTGGCGCGCTAAGCCACTGCGTGGGGAGCGCGGGTCCCCGCACGATCTTGTTAGAATAACCATCTTGCGGCGATGGGGGATGGCGATGGCAAAGCGGCTGATCATTGAAGGGCGGGTGCAGGGCGTGGGCTACCGGGCCACGCTGGCCAACGAAGCGGCGGCGCTGGGCCTGCAAGGCTGGGTGCGCAACCGCAGGGATGGCTCTGTGGAAGCCCTGGTGGATGGCGACGTGCATGCGGTCGAATCCATCATCGCCTGGGCCAGGCGCGGCCCGCCTGCCGCCGTGGTATCAAACGTGGCCATCGAGGATGCAGAAGCGCCGTCGGGCGGGACCTTCAAGATAGTGGCAACGCAATAAAAACCGGGAGCTGCGCGCATGAAAACCCAGTACTTCTCCGCCACCAGCCTGGATGGCTTCCTCGCCACGGAGGACGACTCGCTCGACTGGCTGTTCCCGCTGGGCGACGTGAACGATTCCAGCTACCCCGAATTCATCGCGGACGTGGGCGCGCTGGCCATGGGGTCTGCAACCTACGAGTGGATGGCGCGCAACGCCGGGCAAGTGATCGCGGAAGTGGGTGCCGCGTGGCCGTACACGCAGCCGGCATGGGTGTTCACCAGCCGCACGCTGCCCTTGATCGAAGGCGCGGATGTGCGTTTCGTCAGCGGCGAGGTGCGCAGCGTGCACGCCGAGATGCAGGCTGCCGCCGGCGGCAAGAACATCTGGATCGTCGGCGGCGGCGACCTCGCCGGCCAGTTCTACGACGCCGGCTTGCTGGACGAACTGATCCTGCAAATAGGCTCCGCCACCCTCGGCAAGGGCAAGCCGCTGTTCCCGCGCAGGGTGCTCAGCCCCGTGCTGCGCCTGATGTCGGTGCGCCAGATGGGCGCCGGCATGGCGGAGTTGCGCTATGAAGTGCACAAAGGCGACGCGGCTGCTTCGTAATACACCGTCCGGCGCCCGCTGTTAATGGCGGAGCTTGCTCTTGCAGGGCGCGATCTGCGCGCCGTGCAGGTGCGCCGCGCGCTACATTGGCGCGATGGAGCGCTATCGAGACCTCAGCGGCACCTCCGGCGTGACCGCTTATGCCATCCGGCCCGACGCCATCGACGTGCAGTTCGCCGGCGGCGCGGTCTATACCTATACCGTCGCCAGCGCGGGGCGCGCCCATGTCCAGCGCATGCAGCGCCTTGCGCGCAGCGGCAGTGGCCTCAGCACCTACATCTCCCAGCACGTCCGCGATGCGTACGCGGCCCGGCACGATCCGTCCGGACACAGCTAATTCCTCGCAGGAATAGCAAAAAATAAATACCAATGCATTACCAATTGCGATAGTATACAGTCCAGTTAGATACCAAATTGCAAAGTTGTAGTGACTTGGTGTTGTCCGTGGCTGACTTGCAAAGGGGGCGCAATGGCGCAAACGAATAAGCGGTTGCTGTATTTCTGCCTGTTTTTCCTGTTGTATGAAATGGCGGTCTACCTGTCGAACGACATGATCATGCCGGCCATGCCGCAGGTGGTGCGCGAGTTCCAGTCGTCCAGCCACGCGATCGGCTTGTCGCTCAGCCTGTACATCCTGGGCGGCAGCACGCTGCAGATTTTCCTGGGGCCGGTGGCGGACCGCATCGGCAAGCGCAAGGTCATGCTGGCCGGGAATGCGCTGTTCCTGGCCGCCACGCTGCTGGTGCCGTTCGCGCAGACCATCACGCAGTTCCTCGCCATCCGCTTCTTCCAGGGCATGGGCTCGTGCTTCATTTTTATCGGCTACGCCGCCGTGCACGAGTTGCTGGACGATGAGCGGGCAGTGAAGATGACTTCCCTGATGGGCAACACCACCGTGTTCGCGCCGCTGATCGGGCCTGTCGTCGGCAGCGCCGTCATCACGGTGCTGGACTGGCGCGCGATTTTCGGCATCGCGTTTGTGCTGGGTGCGGTGGCCTGGGTGGGCTTGTTCCGTACCATGCCCGGGCATGCCACCGTCCCTGCCGCCGCCACGGCGGGCGCCGCCGTCCCGGCCGCACCGCGCAGCCTCGCGGCCAGCTACCGCGCCATCTTCACCAACCGCACGTTCATGTTCGGCATCTTTGTCGCGGCCTGCGCCATCACGCCGCTGACGGCGTGGATTGGATTGTCTCCCGCGATCGTCCTGCAGCGCATGGACGCTTCCTACGGCACCTACATCGCCTGGCAGTGCGCCATCTTCTGCGGCTTCGTGTGCAGCACGCTGGCGATCCAGCGCCTGGGCGAGGGCTTCTCGCTGGCGCGCCTGCTGCGGCAGGGCGGGGCGCTGGCGCTGGCGGGCATGGCCGGCGCCGCCTTGCTGTACCGGCAGGGCCATGTGTTCGTGCTCTGCATGTTCGTCTACTCGGCCGGCTTCGGCCTGTTCAACGGCGCGCTGATACGCATCGCGCTCACCGCCACCGGTGTCTCCATGAACCTGACCTCGTGCGCCATGAGCTTGTTGTACTGCCTCTACCTGGCCGCCGGCCTGGAGCTGTACAACGCGGTCTGCGCGCATTTCGACTACGCGCTCGGCGCCTATGCGCTGATGAACGCGCCGCTTGGCGTGTTCCTGTTCCTCGCCCTGCGCCGTGTCGCCAGCCGCCACGCGGCGCGCGAAGCTGCGGGCAGTGCCGCGCCAACCGCGCCAACCGCGTTACCGGTGGCGGACACCGCGTAACGCTGCTTTCTTTTGTCACCGACTGCCTGGAGAGAATCTGATGAGTTTCGATCTTGAGTATGAAGTTTTGATTAAAGATTTAAAGTCCGCTTTCGTCACCTGCAAGCAATGGGAGGCATTCTGCCGCCAGGACCCCAGCGCGCAGTGCGAACACAGCGCCCGCCTGCATCTGCTGGAGGAGGGCTATCGGCGGCAGCTGGAGCAGCTGCGCCAGCTGGTGCGCGAACAGTTTGCGCTGTTCGACGCGCGGCGCGTATCGTCGCTGATCGGCATCCCGACCCAGACGCTGGCGCCGGAAGAGCTGCTGATGCACCGCATCTGGATGGGCGGCGCCTTGCCGGACGGCGCCCGGCAGGCCATCTGCCAGTGGGAATCGGCCATCGCCGAAGTGCAGGCGCCGGACGATCCCGAATACGAACTGGTGCTGTGGGTGTGGGATGCGGCCCAGCTGCGCGGCGACCCGTCCTTCCGCGTCGGACGCGATATCGGCGGCTGGGCCATCGGCAGCTACGTGGTGGGGCGCGACGTGCTGGCCGTGCATTCGCTGCGCAAGCTGGCGCAGGCGCGCGCGCCGCAGCGGCTGGCGCTGTTCGAACAGCTGCACGCTGCGCGCTGTTATGTGAACCTGGCGGACTATTTCCGCCTGCTGATCCTGTACGAGGCGGGCGGCATCTACCTGGACGCGGACACCATGCCTTACCGCGCCGCCACGGCCTTCCTGGCCAAGCCGGAAGTGCCGGACTATGTGAACTTTGCCTTCGACCCGCAAACGCAGCAAATCAACGCCACCTTCGTGTCGTGGCTCAATCTGATCAAGGATGAAAACGGCATGCTGGTGGCGCGGCGCGGCAACGGCGCGCTGCGGCAGATCCTCACGGCCATGGACCGCAACCTGGATGGCATGCCGCATCCCCCGGTCAGCGCGGATAGCGGCGTGTGCAACGGCGCGCTGCAGAACTACGCGGCGCTGCTGCACCAGGCCACCTACGGTGAATGGCACCGCCACATCGGCCAGACCTTCCTGGCTTACCACGACATGACGCGGCGCCACGCGGTGCTGCACGACGGCCAGCCGGAGGCGGTGGTGGGCGGCCTGCGCGGCATGCGCCTGCGGGTGGACGCGATCACCGGTGAGCCCGTTCCCTTCAGCGACGACGAGGAGCGCAGCTATGCGGACTGCGTGGCCGCGCTGGAGCGGCGCGGCTGGCGGCTGGAGCACGCGCTGGAGCTGGAGACGCTGGCGGAGCTGGCCTGGTTCCGCGAAGTGCCGCGCATGGCGTACGCGCCGCAGTTGCGCGCGCAGCCGGAAAGCTGCAACTACTATTCCTTCCTGTCGCAGGACCAGTTGCTGGACCGCGTGAATACGCTGTTCGCCGCCTATCTGCTGGCGCGCAATGCGGACCGCATCCTCGGCGGCGACTACTGGTGCCCCACGCGCGGCAGCGGCCAGCGCGAGCACGTGGTGCTGCGCCTGGCGCGCCACGGCACGCCGCCGGATGGCCGCAGGAGCGCGCAATGAGCGCCGTACCGGGGCCGGTGCCGAGGCCGAGATCAACCCCGGCCTTGCTCGCGGCAGGCGGCCCGGCTGCCGGCGCGGCGCCGGTGGCCTTCGTTCCCGGCGCCGCGCTGGGTGACGCAGCGCGCGACCGCATGGCCGAGCTGCTGTTCTCCACCAGCTACCTGGAGTACTGCTCGGCGGCGAACAAGCTGCGCCTGCCGCTGCGCGACCTGCAGCGCCTGCAGAACATCGAGCCCTACATCGGGCACGTGCACGCGATGGTGGAGCGTGGCGGCGGAGGCGGTAGCGGAGGCAATAGCGGCTTTGCCGGCTTTTTCACCGCTGCCACCGTGCGCGAGTTCGCCGCCGTCCACTCCGTGTCGCACTACCGCGACGAAGTAAAGGCCATGGACGCCGCCTACGACGCCTTCATCGCCCGCAACGCGCGTGACGAAGACTACTTCGTCGGCAGCCTGGCGATAGAAGGCCGCTGCCAGGGGCGCGGCTGGTTCGGCCACATGCTGGCGGAGATCGAGCGGCAGGCGCGCAGCCGCGCCTGTCCGCGCATCGTGCTGACGGTATGGGAAAGCAGCGCCGCCATGCCGATCTACCTGCGGCGCGGCTTCACCGTGTGCGACAGCTTCAGCTACGCCTACGAGCTGTTCTTCGACCAGCTGCATTTCCTTGAATACCAACTACGCGGGGACTGATATGCAAAGCATCGAATCCATCGGCAAGAAGAGTATCGCGCGCCGCAACCTTTCCACCGTCGGCACCGGCGCCGCGCGGCTGAACCAGCGCCTGCATGGCGAACCGCTGCGGGTGCTGTCCGAGCGGGACTGGGCATGCTGGACGAACAACGGCTACGTGGTGATCGGGCAGGCGGTGGCTGCGGAGAAGGTGGCGCAGATCGAACGCCTGATGTGGGACTTTGAAGACATGGACCCGCGCGATCCGTCGACCTGGTATCCGCCGGAGAAGTCGCGCCTGCGCAAAACCGAGCTGAGTTTCAACGCCGGCATGGTGGAGCTGTACAACCACCAGCACCTGTGGGACGCGCGCCAGTCGCAGCGCGTGTACGACGCGTTCGTGGACGTGTGGGGCCGCGAAGACCTCTGGGTGTCGATAGACCGCGTGAACCTGAACCTGCCGCCGGAGCCTGGCTTCGAGTTCAAGAGCTTCATGCACTGGGACTACGACCCCGATACCGACCCGCAGAATGTACAGGGCGTGCTGTCCATCAGCGACCAGGTGGACGAGGAGGTGGGCGGCTTCGTCTGCATCCCCGAACTGTTCCGCAACTACGCGTCCTGGCGCGCGCAGCAGCCGGACGACTGGGACTGGTACCGCCCCCAGGTGGCGGCGCTGCCGCACGTGCGGGTGCCGCTGAGGAAGGGCGACCTGCTGATCTTCAACAGCAAGCTGTGTCACGGCATCCGCCAGAACCGCTCGGCGGACAAGGTGCGCATGGCGCAATACATCTCGATGATGCCGGCGCAGGAAGACAACGCCGAGCTGCGCGCGTGGCGCGTCCGTTCCTGGCGCGAGCGGCTGGCGCCGGAAGGATACAGCCTGCACGGCGACCCGCGCCGCAAGGAGCAGACCTGCTACGCCACCGCGCAGCTGAGCGGGCTGGGTGAACGGCTGCTCGGCCTGCGCGGCTGGAACGAATAATTTTTACACGAGGAGAGTATGGAAATGGCAGACGAAGTGGCGCACAAAATCGGACAACTGTTCATGGTCGGCTTCGACGGGCTGGAACCCGACGCCGCCATTGCGCGGCTGATACGCGAGCAGCGGGTGGGGGGCGTGATCCTGTTCCGGCGCAATGTGCATACGCCGCAGCAGGTGTCCGCGCTGTGCCGCAGCCTGCAGGAGATCAATGCGGAAGTGAGCGAAGAGCCGCTGCTGATCGCGCTGGACCAGGAAGGCGGCATGGTGATGCGCATCGAGCAGGGCGTGACGCCGATACCGGCCGCGATGGCGTTCCAGGCCGCCGGCTCGGTGCCGGACTGCGAGCAGATGAATTTCGTCAACGGCGACGAGATGCGCCAGATCGGCGTCAACATGCTGCTCGCGCCGGTGCTGGACGTGAACAACAATCCGCTCAACCCGGTGATCGGCGTGCGCGCCTACGGCGAGGACGCGGACACCGTGATCCGCTACGGCATCGCCGCCATGCGCGGCCAGCAGCGCGCGGGCGCCATCGTCACCGTTAAGCACTTCCCCGGCCATGGCGACACAGCCGTGGACTCGCACTATGCGATGGCCTCCGTGCTGCACAGCCAGCAGCGCCTGCGCGAAGTCGAACTGGCGCCGTTCCGCGCCGCCATCGACGCCGGCGTGGACGCCATCATGACCGCGCACGTGGCGTTCCCGGCCTTCGAGCCGGACGCCAGCCTGCCCGCCACGCTGTCGCGCAATGTGCTCACCGGCCTGCTGCGCGAGGAGATGGGCTACGACGGCGCCGTCATTTCCGACTGCCTGGAGATGGGCGCGATTTCGGAGGGCGTGGGCGTGGCGGCGGGCGCGGTGGCCACGCTGCTGGCGGGCACCGACATCGTGCTGGTGTCGCACCGCGAAGACCGCCAGCAGGACGCCATCGCGGCCGTGCTGCGCGCCGTGCAGCAGGGCGATATTCCCGAGGCGCGCATCGACCAGGCGCTGCGCCGCGTGCGCAAGCTGAAACAGGCGCGCGCGGTTCAGGCATGGCGCGAACGGCCGGCCGAGCCGCCGGCGCTGATGACGCCGCAGGCGCTGGCCCTGTCGCGCAGGATCCAGTACGCGGCGCTGACGCAGGCCGGACCGTTCCGGCCGCTGGACCTGTCGCTGCCGGTGGTCCTGCTGACCTTCGAAGTGCGTGACCGCACCGAGATCGACGAAGTGGCGACGGGCCGCAACAAGGAAGCGCGCAGCTCCATGCTGCCGGCGCTGCGGCGGGCCGGCGCGGCCGCGCGCGAGTACGCGCTGGCGGCCGACGCGCCGGACAATGAAATCGGCGAAGCGCTGGCGTTTGCCGAGGGCGCGCAGCAGATCGTGGTGCAGACCTACAACGCCATGCTGGTGTCCGGCCAGCGCCGCCTGCTGGATGCGCTGCCGCCGGAGCGGCTGTGGGTGGTGGCCGGCCGCCTGCCGTACGACCTGGACCTGGCGCCCGCAGCGCAAGGCCGCCTGGCGTCCTTCGGCTGCCGCCCGGCGGCGCTGGAACCCGTGGTGGACCGGCTGCTGGGCGCAAGGTAACTCCGCAGAAGGCAACGCCGCGCTTTTACCAAGACGCTTTCCTCAGAAATGATATGATTCTCCAAGGAAATAATGTCAAGGAAAAGGATGGTTGGGAGTAAATGGTAAAACGTGCGGCGGCAGTATTTCAGGAGTCCTCAAGGCTGTACCGGCAGGCCAGCGAAGCGGCTGTGACGCTACTCGATGCTGCGGATGCAGACAAAGAATTCATGCGCTCCGCATTGATGGCCCACGATAAAAATGGCGAAGAGGTCTTGCTGGCGACGACAAAGGACCGGACTCTTGCCGTTGAAAAGGCGCTGGCCCATTTGAAAGCAACGGCTGGCCTCATGGACATGCGTCACGCTGTGCCGGTATTGATGGAGGCGATGGATCATTTCTATTACACGGAACGGCCTCGCTATGAAGAAAGCTCCTGGATCGGAATTGCCCTGAAGACGGCGATCGCTGCGGTTTGGAGCAACCGGAACAGTCCTTCCGCCAAGTCGAAAAGCAATGTGCAGCTACTCAAGCTGGTACAGGCCGCAGCAGCTTTTGAGCAGTTGCGCATACACCGGGAGCATGCCGAAGTATTTGGATATGGCCGCGCGTACTGGCATAACTCGGGGATACGTCTGTGCGAAGACAAGGACCAGCAAGTGACGGAAAGGTGGGCCGAATACGCAAGTCCTCGTGGCGAGATTCAGCGTACGCTCAAGGATTCGTTTGCGGTGGTCTGGGATGACATCCGGCGCTTTCTCGATATCGCAGCCGACGTTGTCAATGGCGCGGATCCTGCGGCGATTCCCGAGCTGAAAGGCACTTTGTTTGAGCACGTTCGTTTGCAGCAGTTCTGGCTCGGCGTGCATGTCCGCTTGCTACTGCTGGTTATGGCGCAAAAGGTCAAGCAGGGCGTAAGCGATGAGATCCACGGCATTGCACTGTTTGAGGAATTGCCTATCGCGCTTAGCAATCTGAATGTCAATCCGGAGGTTCTCCAGGGTGAGATCCACAAGCTGTTCTGGAACGAAGATTGGTATCGGAAGCGGGCGGAATACACCCGCTCCAATATGATAGTGGAGCGCCCCGTGCTGCGCCTGGACAGCCGGACTTTCGTCACAACGCCCTTTGCCGTCATGGATTCCGTTAATTGCTTCATTGAGCATTCCGTGCTGGGGTACACCGGGCTGGGTGGCGTCAAATTGAACCCGGCGGTCTTTAAGGCAGCCATTTCAGGACCGTTCGAGGTTGAATCGGTTATGGCGTTCCGGGGCGCGCAGTGGCTCGCGGGGGGAGTGACCGAACACGGGGTCTGGTCGGTGGGCAGCGAGAAATTGGTCTCTGCCACCGGGGACATGTGTCCAGGCGAGATCGATGTGTTGGCATGCCATCCGGACGGCTCCTATTGTGTGCTGGCGGAATGCAAAGTGCTCTCGGATCCGCTTCCGGAGAGCGCGCTGCGCAATACCGTGTCCAAGTTGGGGCAGGATGACAGCGAGGGATTTCACGTCAAGCTGGAGAAGAAAGCCAAGTGGCTGAAGACGGTTGAGAAATTCTCGTCGATGACGATTATCCCCATAGTGCTGGTTGATCGAGCTGCATTTATGGCTAAGAATCCGCCCCATCAGGTGCTTGATATTTCGGATCTGGGAGCTCTTTTGGAGGAAATCGGTTTGCGAACGGTTACGCCTGCTACGCCGCGTTAGGTTCTTCGCTACAGGTGGATTGGCCCGCGTAGCCCATCGCGAGCCCGCTAACTATTCCTGGTCCTGCTGCTTGCGGTACACCAGCCAGCCGGCGATGGCGGTGAAGGCGGCGACGATGAAGGCGACCACCCAGAATCCGGACGGGTCGTCCGCCATCGGCACGCCGCCCACGTTCATGCCCAGCAGGCCGGCGATGATGTTGATGGGCAGGGCCAGCACGGTGACGATGGTCAGCACGTACAGGCTCTGGTTGTTGCTCTCGTTGACCTGCGCGGCGATTTCTTCCTGCAGCAATTTGATGCGTTCCTGCAGCGAGGCCATGTCGTTCAGCACCACGGCGAATTCCTCGGTGGCCGCGCGCAGCTCCTCGCTGTCCACGTCGGCCACCCAGGCGGGCGGCTTTTGCAGCAGGCGGAACAGCGCCGCCGGTTCCGGCGCCAGCAGCCGCCGCAGGCGCACCAGCACGCGCCGCAGCGCGCCCAGGTCGGTGCGCTTGCGCTTCAGTTTGCCTTGCAGCAGGTTGTCCTCGATGCCGTCCACGCGGCTGATGGCGTCGCGCACGATCTTCACCAGCGCGTCCGCCTGGTCGCGCAGCAGGTGCGTCAGCAGCTCCACCGGCGAGCGTATCGGCTCGCCCGCGCGCACCGCCTGGCGCAAGCCTTCGATGGCTTTCAGCGGCTGGCGCCGCGCGCTGATCACCACTTGCCGGTCCACGCTGAGCCACAGCGTGGCGATGTCGGAGGGGTCGAACGAGAAGTCGTGCACCACGTCGTTGACGACGGCGATCAGCGCGTTGTCGGCCAGTTCGATGCGGGTCGAGCGCTGGCCTTCGTGCAGGCTTTCATAGAATTCCTCGGCCAGCGCCACGTGCTCGTTCATCCACTTTTCGCTGGCGGTGTTGGCCAGGTTGAAGTGAAGCCAGATGAATTCCCCCTCGTGGTGGCCGGGCTGCGCCAGCCATTCCCGCGCGGCGTCGGATTCTATCGGCAGGGGCTGATGATCGCGTCCGAACAAATAGCCGCAGACCAGGCCGGATTGGTCCGATCCATAAGCGGGCGCGTTGATCTGCATGAGCATCTCCAAGGTTGAGTGCCGCAAGCATAGCAAACTGCGAGTGGCAGTGAAAGGTGTGACTTTTCGAGAGTTTGTTAGTACGTGTTGTTGTGCAAAATACAGCACGACACTTTGAAAGGAATGCCAGAATGAGCAAGCCGAACTCACGCTGGAAATTGGGACGCGATGGAGACAGCACCTCGCAGCGTAGGGACGTCCTGCCGTGGACCTTGTTCGTGGTGCTGGTTGCCGGACTTTGCGGCGTGGCGTTGGGTTCGTGGTTCCAGCCGGGTTATCACTTCGGCATCGCCATGGTCTGGAGCCTCGGCTGCGCCATCTCGGGAGTGCTGCTCGGCTTCTTATTCGGCATACCGCGCACGCCGCCTTCCGGCACGGTGAACGTAGGGCAGGCGGAGACGGTGGTCTCGGTGGCTGCCCCGGCTGCGGGCGCGGGGCAGGCCCAAGTTCCCGCTCCAGCGCCTGCACCGCCGCCGCGCCATGCAACTGCAGCCGATAGCAGTCCCAGTGAAATCAATTCGAATCTGGTGGAAGTTTCGGACTGGTTGACCAAGATTATTGTTGGCGTGGGCTTGGTGGAGCTGAAAAACCTGCCCACCTATGCCAGGGATATGGCCAGCTTTGTTGCACCCAGCCTTGGCATTGCGGACAACATCGGTATTCCCGTTGCTGGCAGCATCATGCTATTTTTCTCTGTGTTCGGTTTTCTTGCGGGCTATCTGCTCACACGCATCTATCTGGCTGTTGTTATCAAGAAGGCGGACATCGAAGTCAAGCAGCAGAACGAGGTCCAACTCGGAAGTGGCAAGCGGATTGAAGTTGGAGAGTTGACCCGCCTTCAGCAGGACGCCATCGCCGGCTTGCAAGAAACCGTGACGCAGCTTGTGATGGAACGGGATCCGGCGGCGTCTCTGGATGCGCAGGCCGCCTCCGGTCAAGTTGCCGCCGCTGCTGCTGCGCATCCGCACCGCATTCTCTGGGTGGATGACAATCCGCACAACAATACCCTGTTGGTCGAACAGTTGGAAAGGGAGCAGATCAGCGTGGACCAGGTGGGCAGCACTGAGGCGGCGATGGGCGTCATTGCAGAGGGAAAATACCAGGCGGTGATTACGGATATGGCGCGGCTCGAAGGTAAGTTTCATAGACCGGACGCGGGCGTGCAACTGATTACCGCGATCAAGGGCCGGATGCCGGAAATGCCTGTTCTGGTCTTCTGCAGTCGGCGAACCGCCGATCGATACGGTGAAGACGCCAAGAAAGCTGGGGCGCGCGTCGTTACCACATCCGGCACCACCTTGATCGCCGAGGTGATGAGGGCGCTGGTAAGCCCTAGCGGTGGAAGTCCACCCTGAAGCGTACTGGGCCGATGATCTCCACTTCGTGCTGAATGCGCGGCTCGACGATGCCGGGCTGTTCGGGCGTGAGCCGGATGGTTTCCTTTTCCGGCTCGCTGATGTGGTACAGCATGGCGCCTTCCAGCACCGTGATGCGGCCCCATACGCCGGCGGCGGTGTTGTGGTTGCGCTGCAGGGCCGCCGGCACCGTGTGTTCGGTGAATTCGGCGGTGCTCTTGTAGAAGGCGACGTTATCCGGCAGGGTTTTCATCCGAGGCTCCTGGTTGAGGTGTCAAAGCCATTGTAGATGAAAACCCATAAACATTCATTATGAATGAATGTTTTACCAGCGGTCGTGGACGTGGGGCGCGATGCGCTGGGTGTAGATGCTGCGCAGCGCAGCCATGGTGTCGGCATCCAGCGCGGGCAGTGCGCTGGCGCGCGCGTTGGCCTGCGCCTGCAGCGGATTCTTCGCGCCCGGGATGACGGTGCCGACAGCGTCTTCCATCAGGATCCAGCGCAGCGCGAACTGTGCCATCGCCACGCCGCCCGGCAGCAGGCTGCGGATCTCTTCCACGGCGGCCAGCGCCACGTCGTATGGCACGCCGGAGAAGGTTTCGCCTTTGTCGAAGGCTTCGCCGTTGCGGTTGAAGGCGCGGTGGTCATCGGCGGCAAAGGCGGTTGCGGCGTGCATTTTCCCGGTCAGCAGGCCCGATGCCAGCGGCACGCGCGCGATCACGCCGACCTGGCGCCGCCGGGCTTCGGCGAAGAACAGCCCGGCGGGACGCTGCCGGAAGATGTTGTAGATGATCTGGACCGATTGAACATTTGGATACTCGATGGCTTTCAGGCCTTCCTCCACCTTTTCAACGGATACGCCGTAGTGGCGGATTTTTCCGTCGGCGACCAGCTGGTCCATGTAGCCGAACACTTCCGGCTGGTAGTACACCGCCGGCGGCGGGCAGTGCAGCTGCACCAGGTCCAGGCAGTCGGTCTGCAGATTGGTCAGCGAGCGCTCCACGTAGGCGGTCAGGTTCTCCCGGTTGTAGGCCTCCGCCACGTGCGGCGACGAGCGCCGGCCGATCTTGGTCGCCACGAACGGTTTCGGTCCGCCGCGTTCCTTCAATACTTCGGCCACGATCTGCTCCGAACGGCCGTCGCCGTACACGTCCGCCGTGTCGATGAAGGTCATGCCCTCGTCCAGCGCCGCATGCAGGGCCGCTTTCGCGTCGTCCTTCGATACGTCGCCCCAGGCGCCGCCGATGGCCCATGCGCCAAAGCCGATTTCCGATACGCTTTGCCCGGTACGGCCGAATGTTCTTTGTTTCATGTCGTGCTCCTATGTGCGAGCTCATAGTTATAGCTGGTATCGGGAGCGCCGTGATAGGATTTCAGATGAAACTGGTTCATCGTCATAGTGAAGAAAAATCATGTCCATATTCGACCGCATCGAACTCGCCGATTTGCGGGTGTTCCTCACCATCATGCGCACCGGCAGTTTCAAGGGCGCGGCCATCCAGCTGGGATTGACGCCGTCGGCGGTCAGCCACGCCATGCGCAGGCTGGAGGAGCGGCTGGGCGCCAAGCTGCTGAACCGCTCCAGCCGGGCGGTTGCGCCGACCGATACCGGGCGCTCGCTGGCGCAGCGCCTGGAGGAGGGGTTCGACAAGATCGGGCTGGCATTGGCCGAACTGGACGCGCCCGGCGCCGGCCGCTATGGCGAGCTGCGTATCAATGTCTTTGCCGACGCGGCGCATTTGCTGATCAACCCGGCCTTGCCTGAATTCGCCCGGCTCTGCCCGGAGGTGCGGCTCACCGTGGTGGTGGAAGACCGGCCCATCGACATCGTGGCGGAAGGGTATGACGCCGGCATCCGCTACGGCCATTACGTCCCGGAGGACATGATATCCGTGCCGCTCAGCGGGCCGCAGCGCTGGGTGGTGGCGGCGGCGCCGTCTTACCTGGCCGCGCGCGGCGAGCCGTCGCAGCCGGCCGACCTAGCCGGGCATAATTGCCTGCAGCTGCTGTTGGGGGACAATTCGAGCTACAAGTGGGAGCTGGGCCGGGGGCGCAAGCAATGCCGCATCCGCGTGCCCGGCGCGATCACCATCAACGACACCGCCACCTCGATCGCCGCCGCGAAGGCGGGCGTGGGACTGGCATATTTCCTGGAGCAGCGCATTGCCGGGGAGCTGGCGGACGGCAGCTTGCGCCTGGTGCTGGAGGAGCACGCCGCCAGGGGCGAACCGTTCCACATGTATTACAGCAGCCGGCGGCACAACCATCCCGCGTTGCGCACGCTGGTGAACATCATCCGCGCGCAGCAATCGCTGGCCAGGCTGCGCTGAACGCTATTGCGCGACCACCTTGCCGAAGAAGCCGTATTGCAGGCTGGCGGCGATGCGGCGGGCCACGGTGAGGAATTCGTCGGCCAGCGCGGGCGCGAACAGGCGCGTGGCGGTGAGCTCGAACAAGGCCAGCCAGCGGCGGAAGTGCTGCGGTTCGATGCCGCTCAGCTGCATGTGGGTGCCGAACACGTTGCCCTGGAACTGCTTGGTGCCCATCATGACGGTGCTCCAGAATTCCACCATGCGCGCCAGGTGCGGGTCCCAATTGTCGCCGATGGCGGCGTCGAAGACCGGTCCCAGTTCCGGGTCGGCGCGCACGCCGTCGTAGAATTGGTGGACCAGGGCGGTGATGGTGGCGGTGTTCAGTTCCTGGTACTGCATGGCTTACTTTCGGACAGGGGCGGGCGGCGTGGGCGCGTTCAGCGCGGGAAAGCGGTAGATGCACCAGCCAACGGCGGCGGCCACGGCGAGGATGATGAGGAAGGCGCCGGTGAGCGCCTGGTCGTCCTTCAGGTAGGCGTTGCAGAGCTGCTCGGGCACGTCCTGGTACAGCATGCCGGCGATGGCGGTCATGGCGCAGAAATTCCCCAGGTAGAACAGCTGGATGACGATGTTGGCGCGCGCGATGGAGGCGGGCAGCACCGCGCCCAGCAGTGCCCAGGAGGCGAATTTGGCCAGCTCGTAGCCCGGCATGGTGAGGCTGAATTCGAGCGCGCGCGGGATCATCCAGTAGCTGCTGACGAGGAGCAGCGCCGTGAGGCCTGTCAGGCCGTGGCGGTCGTAGCTGGCGAACAGTTCGCTGTTGCGCACGGCGCGGCCGAACAGCAGCAGGCCGCCGAAGAAGATGATGGGGATTTGCAGCACCATGTGGCCCAGCATGGTGGCTTCCAGCAGGCCGCGGAACAGGAAGGCGCCGCCCAGCAGCAGCGCGCCGCAGACCTGGCCGAACAGCCGCAGGCGCGGCCGGCCGCGCTTGGCCGGGGCAGCCGCGCCTTGGCTCATGGTGCCGCTCATAGCGCGGCTCCTGCGGCAGCCTTGCCTGCGGCGACGGGGGCTGAACCCGGCCCCGCGCCAGCCATCGCCAGCGCGGTGTTGAGCGCGCCCTTGCCGTCGGTGAAGTCGACCACGCGCGCCAGGCGGCCTTGCTGGTCCACCAGGTGGAAGGCGGCGTTGTGCTCGAACTCGCCCAGCGGGGCCGGCAGCACGACGATGCCGAAAGTGTCCAGCACCTGCTGGCGCTGTTTCGCGTCCGGCATGGCGAGGAATTGCCAGCTTTCCGGCAGCGCCTTCTGCTTGCCGGCGTAGCTGGCCAGCAGCTGCGGCGTGTCGCGCGGGTCGAAGCTGATGCTGATCAGGCGCACCTTGTCCTGCAGGCCGCGCTGGCGCAGCGCATCCTGCATCTGCTGCACTTCGGAGCCGAGGATCGAACACATGGCGTTGCACTGCGTGTAGATGAAGGTGACGATGGCCACCCGCGGGTCGTCGCGCAGGGCCTGTTCCAGCGTGGCCGGCTGCGGCTGGCCGGAGGCGGCGACCACCCGCGCCACCGGCAGCGCGCGCGGATTTTCCGCGATGTCCAGCCGCCGCCCGGCTTCGGTCGAGATGACGCGGAAGCCGGAGGTGCCGGTATACAGGGCCGCCGTGCCGAGGGCGGCAAGCAGCAGCAGGGCTGCGGCAGTGCGGTACGGACTACTTGATTTTTTCCAGCTCTTCATCGCCATTCCATGGATCTTTGCGCTCCTTGCCTTCCTCGCGCACGGCTTTCACCGCGTCCGCGCTCACCTTGGCCGCGCTGTTGCCGAACTGGCTACGGATGTGGGTCAGCACCGCTGCCAGTTCGGCGTCGTTCAGCTTGTCCTTGAAGGCAGGCATCTGGCCATTATAAGCCGCGCCCTTCACTGTCAGCTTGCCGGTGACGCCGTGCAGCAGGATGGCGGCGGCCAGCGCCTCCTTGCCGGTCACCCATTCGGAGCCGGCCAGCGGCGGGAACACGCCGGGCAGGCCGGCGCCGCTGGCCTGGTGGCAGGCCACGCACTGCGCGCCGTAGATCTGCGCGCCGTCCACGGCGCCGGCCGCTCCGGCAGGCTTGGCCGTCAGGGTGGACATGGTGCGGCGGTCGCCCAGCGCCGGGTCGTCGTCGCCCTGGGTGGTGAGGATGTAGCCGATGGCCCAGGCGAATACCGCCGTCACGGTCAGCAGCACCAGCTTGGGCACCGGGCGGCCCTGTTCATGCGGGTCTGGATTTTCGCGCTGTTGCGCGTCGTGGCGGGGCAGGTCGGTTTTCATTTGAGGATCACCGGATAGGTATGGTCCAGTCCCTGCAGATAAGTCACCATGTCCAGTACCTCCGGCTTGGCGACGACGATCTTGCCGGCCGGGTTGTAGCCCGGCGGCAGGGTCACCACCCGGTCGCCCGGCTCGGCCGCGTCCTTGATGTCGAACAGGTAGGGGTAGGCCGGCATGATGGAGCCCGGCGTGTAGGCGCGCGGCTGGTACAGGTGGCCCAGGTGCCAGTCCGCGCTGGGCTGGCGCGCGCCGATGTTGAACAGGTCCGGCCCGGTGCGCATGGTGCCCAGCAGGTGCGGCTTGTCGTAATGGTAGTCGGCGGCCACCGAGGCGCGGCCCCAGCCGCGCTTGTCGTCCGGCGCCTGGGCCCTGTCGCGCGGCTGCTGCGAATGGCAGTACACGCAGCCGTTGCTGATGTAGGAGTCGCGCCCGCGCTGCTGCGCCATGGTGTAGGGCTTCAGCCCGGCCGGCGGCTCCGCCTTGCTCAGCTGGATGTGCGGCACCACCACCAGCGCCGAGGTGGCCAGGGCCAGCGTCACCATGGCGCCGCCCAGCAGTTTCAGTTCGTCTTGCATGCTTACGCTCCCGCCAGGTTGGACGATGGCGCGGCGGCGCTGCGGCTGTGCAGCAGCGCGGCGCCGATGCGGCGCGGGCCGTAGCGCAGCGCCATGGCGGCGAAGTGGCCGGCGAACACGATGTGCCCGAAGGTCATGATGGCGCCGCCCAGCGACCGGCTTTGCAGGTAGGGGATGGTGACGGCCACCGAGTCCATGAAGGGCTTGGACGCGTCCAGCATGGCCAGGCCCTGCAGCCAGCCGCCCGTGCTCAGGCCGATGAAGTAGATCGAGAAGCCCAGCACCACCAGCCAGAAGTGCGCGGCGATCAGGCTGGGGTAGGGCCATTCCCAGGCCATGATGCGCGGCATGACGAAGTAGATGGCGCCGAACATCACCATGGTGAAGAAGCCGTACAGGCCGAGATGGGCGTGCGCCACCGTGAAGTGCGTGAAGTGGGCCACCGTGTTCACCGCGCGCAGTGCTTCGATCGAGCCCTGGATGGAGCTGACCGTGTACATCATGCCGCCCAGGACGATGAAGCGCAGCGTGGGCGAGTAGATCAGCTTGGAGAAGTAGCCGCGCATGGTGAGGTGCTGGTTGATGGAGAACGAGATCACCGGCACCACCATCATCACGCTTTGCACGATGGACAGGGTGATCAGCCAGCCCGGCACCGGGCCGCCGATCAGGTGGTGGCCGCCCACCTGGCCGTAGAAGAAGGCCAGGGTCCAGAAGCCGAGCAGCGACAGGTTGTAGGACTGCACCGGGCGGCCGATGATCTTGGGCAGGAAGTAGTACACGGAAGCCAGCGCCATCGGCGTGTAGAACAGGCCCAGCACGTTGTGCCCGAACCACCAGTTCATGGCGGCCTGCTGCACGCCGAAGTGCACCGCCGGCAGGTTGCCGATCAAGAACAGGATCGGGAACCAGAACAGCGCCGCGCCCATGTACCAGACCGACACGTACAGGTGGTGCACCCTGCGGTTTTGCAGCGTGTACACCAGCGGCATGCCGACCAGCGCGCCGCCGGCCACCAGCAGCACGTCCACCTGCCAGGGGATCTCCAGCCACTCCAGGCCGTCCGTCAGGCCGACCGCGATGCAGCCCAGGCCGGCGATCAGGCCGGCGTTCCACAGCATGCAGCCGAGGATGGCGTAGCGGGCGCCCACCAGCGGCGTCTTGAGCAGGCGCGGCAGCAGCCAGATGGCGGTGCCGAAAGCGGCCATCGGCGCCCAGCCGTAGGCCACCGCGTTCAGGTGGATGGTGCGGATGCGGCCGAAGGTCAGCCAGGCCTGCTGCACCAGCCAGTCCGGCTCGTGCAGCTTGATGGAGCTGGTGAGCCCGGCCAGCGAGGCGACGATCAGCCACGCCATGGCGCAGGCCAGGAACACGAAGGTGACGAAGGCGCTGGAGCGGTCGGCCTCGATGCGCTCGGCCAGTTCCCGCTGCTGCTCGGCGTGCTGCTCCGCGCTCAGCACCGGCTTGACCTCGCCGGGCACCGGCAGGGCCAGCCCGGCGCGCTGGGCGGCGTTGGCGGCCGGTTCCTCGCCGTGGCCCAGTTCGCCGGTGGAAAAGATCACGTGCGCGGCCGCCGCGTCGTTGTCGAACATGCGCTTGCGCAGCGACCAGATGAACACCAGCAGGCCGGTGACCGACAAGATAAAGGAGGACAGCAGGATGGTGACGGTGTCCATGGCGAGCCTTGACCTTTGCTGGTTTAAACTACAACGAGTGTCACAGAAAGCGAGCCATGTGTCTTTCTGGAAAATGGGGGAGGCGGCAATAAGCTATATAATGAATGCCACTTCAGGCATGCTACAGTAGAGGCTGATTAAAAGCAATATATCGGATGCATGTTTAAAATCCGGACCGCAACCCGACCTTAGCCACCCTATGAGACTGACTTCGTTTACCGATTACACGCTGCGCTCGCTGATGTACCTGGGCATGAACCGCGACAAGCTGGTCACGATTCAGGACATCGCGGACTTGCACAACATCTCGAAGAACCACCTGACCAAGGTGATCCACCAGCTGGGCGTGAACGGCCTGGTGGAAACGGTGCGCGGGCGCAATGGCGGGCTGCGCCTCAAGCGCGAGCCGGCCGACATCAATATCGGCGCCGTGGTGCGCGAGAGCGAGAGCGATTTCTTCATGGCCGAGTGCTTCGACGGCGCGCACAACACGTGCGTGTTCAACGGCGCCTGCTTCCTGAAGACCAAGCTGGAGGAGGCGACCGCCGCCTACCTGACGGTGCTGGACGGGGTGACGCTGGCGGACTTGCTGCCCAAGCGGGGCGCGCCGATGGAGCAGCAGCTGCACCCGGTGCAGCTGCTGATGCAAAACGCCCGGGGCTGACGCCTGGGTTAATCCTTTAAACCAGTAGCGCCGCGTTCATGGCTTCGGCGTCCTTGCCGGCCTGGGCCAGCAATTCTTCCATCATTTCCTCGTCGATGAACAGGTCGATCACGGATTCGGAATGCGGCGGCAGCTCGCGCGGCGCGGCTTGCAAAGGCGAAGCCACCGGCGACAGGTGGTTGGCCAGCAGTAGCGTGTCGAGCAGCGACTCCGGCGGAATCTGCAGGAAGCTGTCGCGCATGCCCTGGATGGCGGTGCTCACCGGTTCCGGGATATTCAGCTTGTTCAGCACCTCGCGCGTGATGATTTCCTCGCTGGCGGGCTGCCAGTTTTCCGGGTCGTCCTCCAGCAGGCCGGGGAACTCGTCGGCGCGCGACAGCAGGTAGAAATTGCCCACCTCGTGCACGATGGCGGCGAACAGGGCGGTGTCCGGGTTGGTGTAGGTGACGTCGCGCGCGATGATGCGGGCCAGGCAGGCCACGTGCACCGTGTGCTGCCACAGCTGCTCGGCCTTGGCGCGCAGCGCCGGGTCGGCGATCTTGCTGCCGAACTGGCGCACCACCATGGCGGCGGCCAGCGCGAACAGGTTGTGGTAGCCGATGCGCATGATGGCGGCGCGCACATTGGTCACTTGCGGGCCGCCGGTGCGGTTGAACATGGCCGAGTTGGCCAGCGCTACCGTGCGCGCGGCCAGCTGGGGCTCGGCCAGCACCAGGCGGATCGCTTCATCGATGGGGCATTCGGGGTCGTCCAGCGCGAGTTGCACGCGCAGCGCCGCGTTGACGCTGGTGGGGAAAACCAGGTCGCCGCGTATCGCCAGGGCGGCGATATGGCCATAAGCTTCAAGTTTATTCATGCAAAAATTATACGCAGTGCGCGATGGCCGCACAACGGCCAATCGCCGGCGCCGCACGGCGGTGGTGCGGGCGCAACGGCGGGCGCGGCCATGGGCCGCGCTGCAGGATGATTATGCGTTGACCAGCTGCGGCGCGCGCCGGCCCGCTTCCTTGCTGTAGCGGCTGACGGACAGGTCGTCGGCCCGGATGGCGGGGCGCTTGGCCGAAATGATGTCGGCCAGCAGCTGCGCCGAGCCGCAGGACATGGTCCAGCCCAAAGTACCGTGGCCGGTGTTGACGAACAGGTTGCGCACGGCGGTGCGGCCGACCACGGGCGTGCCGTCCGGCGTCATCGGGCGCAGGCCGGTCCAGAAGCTGGCGCTGGCGGTGTCGCCGGCGCCGGGGAACAGGTCGTTGACCACCATTTCCAGCGTTTCGCGGCGGCGCGGGTTCAGCTGCGTGTTGAAGCCGGCGATCTCGGCCATGCCGCCGACGCGGATGCGGTCGTCGAAGCGGGTCACGGCGATCTTGTAGGTTTCGTCCAGGATGGTCGAGGTGGGCGCGCGGGCCGCGTCCACGATCGGCACGGTGATCGAATAGCCCTTCAGCGGGTAGACCGGGATCTTGACGATGTCCTTCAGCAGCTGGGTCGAATAGGAACCCATGGCCACCACGTAGGTATCGGCGTGCACCAGGCCGGTGTCCGTGACCACGCCCCTGATCTCGCCGCCGTCCATCACCAGGCTGCGGATGCCGGTGTTGTAGCGGAACTTGACGCCCAGCTCTTCCGCCATGGCGGTCAGGCGGGTGGTGAACAGCTGGCAGTCGCCGGTCTCATCGTTCGGCAGGCGCAGGCCGCCCACCAGCTTGTTCTGGTCCAGGCCGGGCTCGGCGCCCACCAGCTGCTCGCGGCTCAGCAGCTCGTAGGGCACGCCGGTTTCTTTCAGCACTTCGATATCCTTGGCGGCGCCGTCCAGCTGCTGCTGGGTGCGGAACAGCTGGGTGGTGCCCTGCTGGCGGCCCTGGTATTCGATGCCGGTGGCGGCGCGCAGCGCCTTGAAGCAGTCGCGGCTGTATTCGGCCAGGCGCACCATGCGCTCCTTGTTGACCGCGTAGCGCTCGGCATTGCAGTTCTGCAGCATCTGCCACATCCATTGCAGCTGGAACAGCGTGCCGTCGGGCGTGATGGACAGCGGCGCGTGGCGCTGCAGCATCCATTTCATGGCTTTCAGCGGAATGCCGGGCGCGGCCCACGGGGAAGCGTAGCCGGGCGAGATCTGGCCGGCGTTGGCGAAGCTGGTTTCCTGGGCGGAAGCGGATTGGCGGTCCAGCACCGTGACCTCGTGGCCGGCCTGGGCCAGGTAGTACGCAGTGGTGACGCCGATGACGCCGCTGCCAAGAATCACGATACGCATAACGCTCCCTCATGGTTTTTATGGCTTGCGCCAGATATAACGCTATGATAAGTTTGTTTCACTAGTGTTTGTTACTATAAAATAGCGGAGATTTAGTAAAAAATCATGCGTACACAGAAGGATTCGGTCCGTATCCTGGACAAGATGGACCGCAAGATCCTGCGCATCCTGCAGGAGGATGGGCGGATTTCAATGAAGGATTTGAGCGAGCAGGTGGGCTTGTCGATCACGCCGGCCATCGAACGCGTCAAGCGCATGGAGCGGGACGGCGTCATCACCGGCTACCACGCCCGCATCGATCCGCCGTCGCTGGGGGCCAAGCTGCTGGTGTTCGTGGAGATCACGCTCAACACCAAGTCGGCCTCGATGTTCGAGCAGTTCCGGCGCGAAGTGCTGCGCATCCCGGAAGTGCAGGAGTGCCACCTGGTGTCGGGCGACTTCGACTACCTGATCAAGGCGCGCATCCACGAGATGGCCGAGTACCGCAAGCTGCTGGGCGAGATGCTGCTGCAGCTGCCGGGCGCGGCGCAAAGCAAGAGCTACGTGGTGATGGAAGAGATCAAGGAGACGCTGTTCCTCTCCACCGAGGCCCTCTAGCACACGATTGAGCGTTATCAAGGTTGCCACATCCTGAGGGATCACTATAATGATTTCGACTGGGGGCGCCATGTCAGCCTACGAATTCAACCTGAGCCGCTACGCCGAGCGCCTGGAAATGGCTGGCGTGCCACGGGAGCAAGCCTTGGTGCATGCTGAACTGACCGCTGAAACGCTGCAGCAACTGGTCACGAAAGACTATTTGCACAGTGAGTTGGTTGCGCAGGAAGCGCGCATGGAGGCGCGCATGGACAGCCGCTTTGAGGTATTCGAGGCGCGAATTGACGCCCGGTTTATCGCGTTTGAAGCGCGCACGGAGGCCCGGTTTGCTGCATTCGAAGCACGTATGGAGACGCGTCTCGCAAAGTTGCAAACTGATTTGTTCCGCTGGCTCTTTATCGCGGTCTTCGTGCAAGGCGGTTTCATACTCGCCTGTTTGAAATTATTAGCTTGAGTACTGGATGGATGCCGAAAAACCCTTAGTAATCCGCACGCTGGACGAACATCTGTCCTCCGATCAAAGTTTCGCCTCCGCGCTGGCGCGTACCGTGGGCGCGCTGGCTGCTGCCGATGGCACCGTCACCCTGGGCCAGTTCGCCGCCGTCACCGACCTGGCCGGCGAAGGCAAGGCTTCCGCTGTTTTCACCGCACTGGTATTGAACGCCATTGAATCCGGGGTCAGCGTCGACTGGGCGCTGAATGCCTTGGCGCGCTGCGCGCCGCCGGTGGACTTGCAGACCCGCGAGCAGGCCTACGACATGCTGCGCCCGCTGGTGGCGCTGCAGGGGACCAAGGCGCGCGCGCTGGCGCAGCGGGTGGCCAAGGCGCTGGACCTGCGCCTGCGCACCGACGAGCTGGCCACGCTGCCGCCCGATGACGAGCGCGGCCTGCTTGGCAGCATCGGCCAGCAGGCGCGCAAGCTGGTGAAAGGCCGCAGCCTGGGCGACGTGGTGGCGGATTTCGGCCGCAGCACCGGCCACAGCGAACTGCTGGACGGCGCGCGCCGCTTCCAGGGCGGCAAGCTGGACCAGGAACAGCTGCGCGCCATGGTGCGCGAGGCCACCGCGAGCATCGGCCAGGGCATCAGCGCCTACCAGGAGCTGTCCGCCTCGCTGGCCGCCTCGGCGTCGAACGCCGAGCGCATGATGACCGCCGCGCTCGAGTTGCGCGCCCAGGTGCAGCAGCGGCTGGCGCTGGTGGACGCGCGCGTGGCCTACGAGCGCAGCACGCTGTTCCAGGATATCGACGACGCCGTGCACGACGCCGGCAACGCCATCGAACTGGCGATTGCCGACCGGCTGGCCACCGACCAGTGGAAGGACGGCGACGTGTGGGAAAGCATAGGCCGCAACCAGTTCGGCCAGGAAATGGAGCGCCGCCTGGACCGCGTGGTGCGGCGCAAGGAAGAGGCGCTGAGCCTGATGCAGCACGATTTGCGCCTGTTCCAGTCCGGCATGCGGCTGGGGCAGACCAATGTGTTCCAGCGCGAGCACCACGCCGCGCTGGCCAGGCTGATGCCCAGCCTGCGCATCGGCACGCGGCTGGTGAACACGGTCGATACGGCCGCCAGCCTGACCCTGATGGGCGGCGCGGTGGCGGCGGCGGGCACCGGCACGGTGGCGTATCTGTTCGGCGTGGCGGTGGTGATGCCGGTGCTGGCGCCGGCCGCGCCGTTTGTCGGCGGCGCGGTGCTGCTGGCGGGCGCGTTCAAATGGTTTGCGGACGGCGGCAAGCGCAAGCGCTCGGAAATCCGCGACAAGCGCCGCGCCTTCGAGGAAGAGCTGCGCGCGCGGTTCAAGGTGGCGGAGCAGTCTTATCTGGCGCAACTGGATGAGGTGGCGCAGGGCTTCCACGAATCGGCGCGGCAGATGCTCACGCCGCTGCTGCTGGAGGCGGAGGCGGCCGGACGTGTGCAAGGCATGCGCGAGCGCATCGCCGGCAAGGTGATTGCGCAGTCGCAGGCGGCCATCGCGCAGCTCGAGAATCAGCTGCAGCAGGACTGATCGGCGCCCGGCGCGCCGTGGTAGGCTGGCGGTCTCGATACGGAGGACTCATGGGAGTGCTGATGATCATGCGGCCGGGCCTGCTGCGCGCCGCCTTTGGGCTGGCTGCGGGCCTGTTCCTGGCCGCGCCGGCCATGGCGCAGGAGCGCCTGCAGGACAGCGCACAGGGTGGCGCAGCCGTGGCCCCGCCGGTGTCGCCATACCGGCCCTCGGTGTCCAGTCCGGCGCAGCTGCCGGCGCCCGGCCAGCTGGAACTGGAGCTGGGCGGACTGGCCAGCCGCGACGGCGCCGCGCGCCGCGCCAGCCTCCCGTATACCCTGAAGCTGGCGTTCAGCCCGGAATGGGGCGTGCTGCTGGGCGGCGAGGCCTGGGTTTCCGACCGTGAACAGGATACGCCCCGGCTGCGCGGCGTGGGCGACACGCAGTTCGTCCTCAAGCGCGCCTGGCAACTGGGCGAGGCCGGCGGCCTGGGCCTGGAGCTGGGCGCCAAGGCGCCCACGGCCCGGGACGGCATCGGCAGCGGCCGCGCGGACTACAGCGTGAACGGCATCGCCAGCCGCGACTTCGGCAGCGTGCACATGGATGCCAACCTGAACCTGACCAGGCTGGGCGGTGCCGAAGCGGGGCAGGGCCGCGTGCAAACCGGCGCCTCGGCGTCCTTCTCGCTGCCGCTGGACGATCAATGGGGCGCCACGGCGGAGCTGGCCGGCACGCGCCGCAGCGGGGCGGGAAGCACGGCGCAGCTGCTGCTGGCGGCGGCCTACAGCCCGCACCCGCGCCTGACCATCGATTTCGGGGTGGCGCGCGGCCTCGCGCGGGCCTCGCCGGACTGGCAGTTCTTCAGTGGAATAGTGTTGCCTTTGGCTAAAATTTGGTAGGGTTATGTGCGAAAGCGTACATACAGATAGTTGCTCGCAGCTTAGAATGAAGCTGCAGTAAACCCATAACCATAAGATGACACCATGAAAAAACTCCTCATCGCCGCCAGTCTGCTGGCAATCTCCCTGACCTCCGCTGCGCAAAATGTGTCCATCAGCGTGGGCCAGCCCGGCTTTTACGGCCGTATCGATCTGGGCAACATGGCGCCGCCGCCGGTCATCTATGCGGAACCCATCATCGTGCACCGCCCGGTGCGCGTGATCGAGCAGCCGCTGTACCTGCGCGTGCCTCCCGGCCATGCCAAGAAGTGGTCGAAGCACTGCGGCGCCTACAACGCCTGCGGCCGCCGCGTCTATTTCGTGCGCGACGACTGGTATGTGAACGACTATGCGCCGCGCTACCGCACGGAGCACGCCCGTGGCGGCCATCATGACGGCCGCCGCGACGATCACCGTGACGACCACCGCGACAAGCACGACAAGCATGACAAGCATGACAAGCATGACAAGGGCCACGGCAACGGTCACGGCAAGGGCCACGGCAAAGACTGAGTTTTACCGGCTTCAGGAGCGACATGCATAGCAAAATCGTGATCGTGGGAGGCGGGGCCGGCGGACTGGAGCTGGCCTGCAAGCTGGGCCGCAAGCTGGGGCCGCGACAGGTGATGCTGGTCGATAGCCGGCTGTATCACATCTGGAAACCTTCGCTGCACGAGGTGGCGGCGGGCACCCTGGATATCCACCAGGAAGGCCTGTCCTACCAGATGCTGGCCCACGACAACGGTTTTACCTATGTCTATGGCGCCCTGACGGCGCTCGACGCGCCTGCCAAACGGCTGACGGTGGCGGCCATCGCCACCACCGAGCACGAGGAAGTGCTGCCCGAGCGCCGCATCGGTTTCGATTCGCTGGTGCTGGCCATCGGCAGCACCTCCAACTACTTCGGCGTGCCCGGCGCCGAGCAGCACACCATTTCCCTGAACGCCACCGAGGACGCCGAGCGCTTCCGGCTGACCCTGCTCAAGCTGCTGACCAAGGCCGCGCTGAAGAAGGGCGCGCCGGGCGCCACCGAGGTGGTCGAACCGGCCGCCGCCGCGCCGGCCGGGGCTGGCGTGGACATCGTCATCATCGGCGGCGGCGCCACCGGCGTCGAGCTGGCGGCGGAACTGCGCGAAGCGAGCGGCGTGTACGCCGCCTACGGCTTCGGCCACCTGGACCCGAAAAAGGACGTCCGCATCACGCTGCTGGAAGGGGCGCCGCGCATCCTGGCGCCGCTGCCGGAGCGGGTGTCGGCGGCCGCCCTCAAGCTGCTGGAAGAGCGCGCCATCACGGTGGTGACATCGACCCGCGTGACGGCCATCGACGCCGACTACGTGACTACCGGCGACGGCGGGCAGGAAGGCAAGCAGGACAGCAAACGATACCCCGCCGACATCGTGGTGTGGGCCGCCGGCATCAGGGCGCCGGCGTTGCTGGGCACGCTGGGCTTGCCCACCGCCAAGGGCGGCCAGCTGGAAGTGGACGGCAGTTTGGCCGTCAAGGGCCACCCAGGCATATACGCGCTGGGCGACTGCGCCCTGTGCCTGGGCGCGGACGGCAAGCCGGTGCCGCCGCGCGCGCAGGCCGCGCACCAGCAGGCCGACTACCTGGTGCAGACTTTCCTGCGCCAGGCGCAGGGCAAGGCGCCGCAGAGCGCGCCTTATGTCTACAAGGATTACGGTTCGCTGGTGTCGTTCGGCCAGACCTCATCGGTCGGTAGCCTGATGGGCTCGCTAAAAGGGCTGAACTGGTTTGTCGACGGCTTCGTGGCGCGCCTGATGTACACCAGTTTGCACCTGATGCACCACCAGGCCGTGCTGGGCACGGTGCGCACCGGCGTGCTGGCGCTGGCGCGCTTCCTGATCAAGCGCACCACGCCGCTGGTGAAGCTGCACTGAAGGGGGGGGCGGGCGCGCCCGGCCGGCTGCTACGGCGCCGGCTTGGCGACGGGCTTGGGCAGCACCACGGTCAGGATGGCGCCCCCGCCGCTGCCGGCCGCCAGGGTCAGCGTGCCGCCCAGGTAGGCGGCGCGTTCGCGCAGCACGCGCAGGCCGTGCTTGGCGCTGTCGGCGCCGATCACGTCGGCCTGCAGCGCCGGACCCACGCCGTTGTCCTTCACCGTCAGCATGATCTCGTCGTCGTTGTCGTCCACGATCACGTCCACCATGCTGGCCTGGGCGTGGCTGACGATGTTGCGCAAGGCTTCTTCCAGCGCGCGCAGCAGCACCACATTGTGGCTGCGCGGGCTGTGCGGTTCCTCTTCCGGCAGGCTGCAGCTGGCCGCCAGGCCGTGCTGCTCGCCGAACTGCGTCACCAGCTCGCTCAGCGCCACGCGCACGCCGAGAAATTCCAGCTTGTCGTTCCACAGCCGGTGCTGCATCTGGCGGTTGGTTTCTATGATGGTGTGCAGCAGATTTTTCATCTGCGTGGCGCGCTCGAGCAGGGCCGGGTCGGGCGGCAGCTTTTGCGTCAGCAGGCCGAGGTGCATGGTCAGCGCGGTCAGCGAGGAGCCCATGCTGTCGTGCAGCTGGCGCGACAACGAGCGGCGCTCGTTGTCCCAGCACGCGTTGACGTGGCCGAGCAGTTCGCTCAGCTCGGCGGCGCGCTGGCTGTCGTAGGGAACGGGATGTGCCTGTGCGGACATAAGGAGAGTCTCAGAGTAAGAATGATCTGTTTTTATGCGGCGATCATACCTGAGGTTGATTTTCTTTGTCGCACTGCGACATGGGGTGCGCCCGCCGTCAGGTGCGGGCGGTGGCCGGGGCCGCCGGGGCCGCGCCCGCCGAAGCGGCGCAGCTGCCGATCGCCTTCATCAGGTTGTCGATATCGACCGGCTTCACCAGATGCATGTCGAAGCCCGCTTCCAGCACGCGGCGCTGGTCCTCGGCCAGGCCGTAGCCGGTCAGCGCGATCAGCTTCATGCCGCGCGTTTCTTCGCTGGCGCGCAGGCGGCGCGCCACTTCGTAGCCGTCGATGCCCGGCAGGCCGATATCGACCAGCGCCAGGTCCGGGCGGTAGGCGGCCGCCAGTTCCAGCCCCTGCAGGCCGTCGGCCGCGTTGCGCACTTCATAGCCGTAGCAACTCAGCATCATCGACATCATCTCGCGGCCGTCGTCGTTGTCTTCGATCAGCAGCACGGTGGGCTTGCCGGTTTCAGTGGTATCCATAATCTCTTGCCTCGGTTCGGATGGCCGCTCGCAGCGCGGCAGCCGAATAGTGAAGATGCTGCCTTCGCCATTGCCGCCGCTGAAGGCGGCAACGTTGCCGCCGTGCAGCTCGGCCAGGCGACGCACCAGCGCCAGGCCGATGCCCAGCCCCCCTTGTGCGCGGTCCAGCGTGCTAGAACCCTGGACGAAGACATCGAAAACATGGGGCAGCAGCGTGGCCGGTATGCCGACCCCGCTGTCCTCGACCGACAACAGCACCTCCTCGCCGTCGGTGTCGCAGCAGACTGTGATGCTGCCGCCGGGCGGCGTGTATTTCAGCGCGTTGTCCATCAAGTTGCAGAATAGCTGTTCCAGCCGCGTGGCGTCGCCATGCACCCAGCCCGGCCCCGCTTCCAGCGTGACCGCGTAGCCGGCGGTGCGCCCGGTGGTGCGGTAGGTTTCCATGCAGGTGCTCAGCAGGACGGACAGTTCCAGCGGCGCGCGGTTGAGCAGGATCTTGCCCGACATGGCGCGGCTCAGGTCCAGCAGGTCGTCGACGATGCGGCCCAGGTGGCGGCTCTGGCGCTGGATGATGTGCTTGGCGCGCGCCACCGCGTCGGCCGCCACGCCCGGCAGCGCGATCAGCGAGGCGGCGCTGCTGATGGCGCTCAGCGGGTTGCGCAGCTCGTGGCCCAGCATGGCCAGGAATTCGTCCTTGGCATGGTTTTGCTGCTCGGCCACTTTGCGCTCTTCGATCTCGCGCGTGAGCTTTTTGTTGGTGGCCGTCAGTTCCGTGGTGCGCAGGCTGAGCTGGCGCGCCTGCCGCTTCAGCTCCTCGTTCTTGACGGCCAGCGCCACGAACACGGAAATCTTGGCGTGCAGAATTTGCGGAATGATGGGGGTGAACAGGAAGTCCGCCGCGCCGCGCTGGTAAGCCTTCAGGCGGTCCAGCTCGTCGGCCACGAAGGCGGTGACGAAGATGATGGGGATGTCGGCCGAGCGGGCGCGCTGGTGGATCGCCTCGGCGGTTTCGAAGCCGTCCATGCCGGGCATGTTGACGTCCAACAGGATCACGGCGAAATCGTGCATCAGCACCTGGCGCAGGCCTTCCTCGCCCGAGCGGGCAGCCAGGACGTCATAGCCTTCCTGGTCCGACCATTGCGCCAGCAAACTGGTCAACGCGAACAGGCTGTTGGCGTCGTCGTTGACGACCAGCACTTTGGGTTTGTCTACTTTAGGCACGTTGTTGTTGGAGCCACGGAAAGGAAAAATTTCGCCTGACAAACTATTGATCGATCATAACAACCTGATAAGTGAAAGTCAAAAGCGCGCACGGCTATCGCGCGCGGCCACGGCCGCGGCCAGTGTTCGGCTGCGCACATACAGCACCGGCCGCGCATGCCATAGTCGTCCCGTGCCGACCAACCCTTGAAAAGGATGCATCATGAATATCGATACTGTTGTGGATAAGGAATACGTGGGCAAGTGCTTCCGCGAATTGGCGGCTGCGCCGGTAAGCGCACTGAAGGGCGTCAGCGCCGCCGACGCCAAGGCGCTGGCCAAGGCGTTCAACGTCGGCACGGTGCGCGAGCTGGCCGAGCTGGACTTCGTCAAGTGGGCGCAGGCGATCACCATCCTGGCCGACCGCGAGCAGGAAACGCCGGCCCAGATCGCCAAGGAAACGCTGCTCGACGAAGCGGTGGAAATGACCTTCCCGGCCAGCGACCCGATTTCGGTCGACGCCGGCATCACCCGGATTGAAGTGGCGCCGGACATGGTGGATGCGCAGGGCGACCACCAGCACGCGGGCAAGGTGGAGCAGTCCACCGAAGAGGGCACGGCCAAGGAAACGGCTGCGGCGCACTGAAACGGCGCGTGGCGGGACGGGGCCGCGCGGCATGCTGCGCGGCCCCGTTGCATTGCGGGCCGCGTTCACGCGACCGACGCGCTGTGCATGGCGGGATGGCTGGGGACGTAGGCTTCGGCGGCCGCCGCTTCGGGCTGGGCCGCGCAATGGCGGTTCTTGCCGCCGCGCTTGGCGTCGTACAGGGCCTGGTCGGCTTTCTCGATCAGCGCCTGGACATTGTCGGCATGGTCGGGATAGAGCGCGATGCCGATGCTGGTGGACAGCTTCAAGGTCAGCGCGCCCACCTGGTAGGGTTCGGACACCACTTCGATCAGCTTGGACGCCGGTTCCTGGGCGTCGCCCAGGCTGCCCACTTCACCCAGCACGATGACGAACTCGTCGCCGCCGACGCGCGCCACGGTGTCTTCCTTGCGCGAGGAGCCGACCAGGCGGCCGGCCACCAGCTTCAGGATCTCGTCGCCGCAGGCGTGGCCGTGGGTGTCGTTGATGGCCTTGAAGCCGTCCAGGTCCAGATACATGACGGCGGCCTTGTGCTGGTGGCGCGCGGCGTGCTGCAGATTGGTGGCGATGCGGTCCTCCAGCAGGCGGCGGTTGGGCAGCCCGGTGAGCGGATCGTGCAGCGCCAGTTCCTGCTGCTGCTTGCTGTACTGCGCCAGCTCCTTGTACAGCAGGCGCACTTCCAGCATGTTGTGGATGCGCTTGTGCACTTCCAGCAGGTCGAAGGGCTTGCTGATGAAGTCGCGCGCGCCCGCTTCCAGCGCCGCGATCTTGAAGCTGGGCTGGGCGGTCAGCGCCAGCACCGGCAGATAGCCGTCCTGTTCGATTTCCTTGAGCCCCTTCATCACCTGGAAGCCGTTCAGCTCCGGCATTTGCAGGTCCAGCAGGATCAGGTCGTAGCAGTGCTGGCGGTGCAGTCCGCACACCTGTTCGGGCAGCATGGTGGACGAGACATTGCTATAGCCGGCATCGCGCAGGATTTCGAGCATCAGGTCGATATTGTCGGCGCAATCGTCCACCACCAGTATCTTGGCGTTCAGAATCTCGTCCGGGCTAGGCATAGTAATGTCTCGTCAATACAGGTTGGGGCGGTGATATTTCTCAAGCTCCGAGTGTAGCAAAGGATCGCGACGTTGCTTGTAGGACAGCGCCGCGTCTTCAGGTAGGAGCGCAAGTTATTCTCTATGGAAAGAAATATTTCCATTGGTAAAAATTATCGTGTTTGTGCCGCCAATGCAACAGCACGCACCAGTTCGGCCGGTTCGACCGGTTTGGACACGTGGTCGCGGAAGCCGCACTCCAGCGCGCGCAGCCGGTCTTCCGAGCGGGCGAAGGCGGTCAGCGCAATGGCCGGCACGGCGCCGCCGCGCTCCGGCCCCAGCGCGCGCACCTGGGCCAGCAGCTCGAAACCGTCCACGTCCGGCATGCCGATGTCGCTGACCAGCAGGCTGGGGCGTTCGCGCTCGACCAGGCGCAGCGCCTCGGCCGCATTGGCGGCAGTCAGAACGGTAGCGTTACAGTCGCTTAGTATGCGCTTGATCAGGTCTCTTGCGTCGATTTCGTCGTCCACCACCAGCACGCGCATGCCGGCCAGGTCGTGCTGGCCGCCCTCGGCCGGCACGGCCGGCAGCGCCGGCGGCTGGGCCGCCTGGAAGCGGGCCTGGCGCGCGGCGCCGCTGGGGGCGGTGGCCAGCGGCAGGCTGACCGTGAAGCTGGCGCCGCGTCCCTCGCCCTTGCTGGCCACCGACACGGTGCCGCCGTGCTGCTCGACCAGGTGCTTGACGATGGACAAGCCCAGCCCCAGGCCGCCGTGGCGGCGCGTGGTGGTGGAGTCGGCCTGGCGGAAGCGCTCGAACACGTGGGCCAGGAATTCGGGCCGGATGCCGATGCCGGTGTCGGCCACGGTGATGGCCATGTGGCCTTCGGCCTCGGTCACGCTCACCCGCAGCGCGCCGCCCTTGGGCGTGAACTTGATGGCGTTGGTCAGCAGGTTCCAGATCACCTGCTGCAGCCGGCTGGGGTCGGCGGCCACCAGGCCGGTGCTATGGAAGTCGCGCTCGATTTGTATGCTCTTGGCATCGGCCCCCGGGCGCACCGTCTCGATGGCGGCATCGACCACCGTCAGCGGCGACAGGGTTTGCATATCCAGCAACACTTTGCCTGACGTGATGCGGCTCATGTCCAGCAAGTCCTCGATCAGCTGGGCCTGGGCGCGCGCGTTGCGCTCGATGGTTTGCAGGCCGCGGTGCAGGTCGGCCTCGTCGCGGCTGCCGCGCCGCAGCACCTGCGCCCATCCGAGGATGGCCGTCAGCGGCGTGCGCAGCTCGTGCGACAGCGTGGCCAGGAATTCGTCCTTCATCTGGCTGGTGCGCTCGGCTTCGGCGCGCGCGCTGCGTTCGCTGTCCAGCAGCACCTTGCGCTCCTCGGCGGCCTGCTGGGCGGCCTCGTACAGGCGCGCGTTGTCGATCGCCACGGCGGCCTGGGCCGCAATGCCGCCGATGATGCGCTCGGTGCGCTCGTTGAACATGCGCGGTTCGGGGTGGCCGAAGAACAGCGAGCCGATCACCTCGCCCGAACGCGACACCACCGGCACGGCCAGGTAGCTGCGCACCGACGGGTGGCCGTTGGGCACGCCCCGGTGCGGCGCGTTCTGGCCGTAGCGCGGGTCGCGCAGCAGGTCGTCGCTGCGCAAGGTGCCTTCGCCGCGCATGCTGGGGCCGAACAGGGCGGTGGCGCGCGGATGCGGGAAATGGACGAACGCCTCCGGCGGCATGCCCGACAGCGTATACAAGGTGAGCACGCCGCCGTCGGCGCTGGTGCTGTTGTAGAAGAAGGCGCCGAAGCGCGCGCCGCTGATGCGGGTGGCCGCGTCCGTCACTTCCTGCAGCAGCGAGCGCAGGTTGCGCTTGGAGGCCAGCGCGTTGCCGGTGGCGTTCAGCAGTTCCAGGATGGCGCTTTCGTCGCGCAGCGCTTCCTGCACCCGCTTGACCTGGTCGACGTCGGTGCTGGTGCCGAACCAGCGCACCAGGCGGCCGGTGCTGTCGCGCACCGGGTTGGCGCGCGACAGGAACCAGCGGTAGTGGCCGTCCGCGCCGCGGATCGGAAATTCCATCTCGAAGGGGGTGCCGGTGCGCAGCGCTTCCTGCCAGTGCTGGCGGATCGCCGGCAGGGTTTCCGGGTCGTACACGTCGTCCCAGCCGGTGGGCGGCGCGGCCTC
Source organism: Massilia sp. BGA-UO-ETr-WB1 (assembly GCF_059567845.1). NCBI lineage: Bacteria > Pseudomonadati > Pseudomonadota > Betaproteobacteria > Burkholderiales > Oxalobacteraceae > Massilia > Massilia sp. BGA-UO-ETr-WB1. Next base: position 74,566 of record NZ_JCAQOT010000027.1, read on the forward strand.
GCGCGCCAGGCCGGTGTATTCGTACCAGCGCTCGTTGTACCACACCACGGCGCCGTCGAAGCGGGCGATCCAGGCCAGTTGCGGGATGGCGTTGGCCATCGCCTGCAGTTCCTCCTGGCTCTGGCGCAGCGTGCTTTCGGCCGCCTTGCGGTCGGAAATGTCCTGCACCATGCCGGTCATGCCCAGCACCGCGCCGTCCTCGGCGTAGTTGCCATGGCCGACCACGGACAGCCAGCGCCGTTCGCCGCCGGCGCGCTCGACGCGGCATTCGATGTCGAAATCGGTGCGGTGTTCAAAGGCGTCCAGGAAGGCGGCGCGGGCCGGGGCGCGGTCGTCCTCGAAAATGTGCTCGCTCAGCGCGTCCCAGGTCAGGCTGGTCTCGCCGCCCAGGTCCAGCAGTTCGGCGGCGCGCCGGCCCAGCGTCACCAGGTTGCTGCCGGCATCCCACAGCCAGTCGCCCAGCTTGCCCGCCGCCAGCGCCACCTGCAGCCGGTTGGCGCTTTCGCGCAGCGCGCGTTCGTCCAGCTTGCGCTTGGTGATGTTCTGGATCGAGCAGGTCAGGCCTTCGGCCGACGGATAGGCGCGCACGTCCAGCCAGATCTTGCGCGGCAGGTAGTACAGCTCGAAGCCCACGCTCTGCTGCATTTCCATGGCGCGCCGGAACTGCGCTTCCAGCACGGTGCCGCGCAGGCCGGGGAAGGCGTCCCACAGGTTGGCGCCCAGCGCGTGCCGGCCGCCGTTTTCCAGCGGGTGGATGATGTTGGCCGCCTGCGGATTGATATAAGTGACAGTCCAGTCGTGGTCGAGCACGATGAAGCCGTCGGTGATGCTCTCCAGGACGGTTTTCAGGCGCTCGTTGGAGCGGCGCAGCTCCTCGCGCGCTTGCTGCATCGCGTGCTCGGCGCGCTGGCGGGCCAGCAGCACGCTGTTGGCGCTGCGCATGGCAGCCGAGTGCATGCGCGCTTCCTCTTCTTTGTCGAGTTTGGCCACTCAGGCTCTCCTGGAGGTAGGCGCCTGTGCCGCGCAAGGGTGGGGGTCACAGTAAATCATGGGTGTCTGCATCTGGGGGACGGCCGAACCGGACCGTGGCTTCATTGTAGCCGTCTTGTGCGCTTTACAACCGCACCGTTGGTACGCGCGCCGCCGCGCTGGCCAGCACCTGCCGCAGCTGGTCGATCTCATAGGGTTTTTGCATCGATACGGCGGGGAAATCGAGCTGGCTGGTGAAACCGCCGCCGTAGCCGGACGCGAACACCACCTGCAGCTGCGGCTGGCTGCGCAGCGCGCTGCGCGCCAGCTCCACGCCGGACATGCCGGGCAGGCTGACGTCGCTGAACAGGATGCCGTAGCGGTGGTCCGCCAGCATGGCCACGGCCTGCTCGCCGTCGCCGGCGGCGTGCACCTCGTAGCCCAGCGCGCGCAGCATTTCGCACACCAGGTAGCGCGCGTCCGGATTGTCCTCCACCACCAGGACGCGGGCGTGGGCGGGCGGCGCCTGCTCCTGCGCCGCCGGGGCGGGCGCCGCCGCCAGCTGCATGGCGCACAGCACGCCGCGCACCGCGCCGGACTCGTCGCGCAGCGGGGTGTAGTGCAGGTCCAGCAGCAGTTCGCTGGGGGCGCCGTCGCGCCACAAGGGCATGGACTGGCCGGGGTAGGCCAGCGCCGCGCCGCCCCAGGCCGCTTCCATGGCGGCGTGGTTCCAGCCGAACACGGGCGGCTGCATGATGGGCACGCTGCCGCCGGGCACCGATTCCGGGCGCATGCCCATCAGCGCGGCGTAGGCGCGGTTATATAGCAGGATTTTCTCCGGCCCCCAGGCGATGGCCATTGCTAGTGGGCAATTGAGCAGGATGTCGACCGGCAGCCGCAGGCAGGGCGGCCAGGAAGCGGGCAGGCCGAGCGCGGTGCGCGACCAGTCCAGGGGCGGCAGGGTATGCAGGCTAATGCTGTCTTGTTGTGTCATCCGGGGCGCCCGTCGTTGCGAATTTGACCATTGGCCTGATGCTACACCAGCGCAGGGCGAAAAAAAAGCCCGCTGCGAGAGCGGGCTGAATCTATTTCCCGTTAGGAGAATAGAGGAGACAGGTGTAACTATGCAGCATGCCCTACGGAAAATCCAATTGCCTTTCGTGATGAGCAGTATCAGTTTGGTGAATGAATTGCGGCGCCCACGCGGAATCGATTTCCCTCTGGACAAGCAGAATGGATATGCCTATAATCTTGCTTCTTTCGACGGGGAACCAGAGAAAGAAAGCGAAAACTGCAGAATATCCGTGGTTTCCGATGCGGCTGTAGCTCAGCTGGATAGAGTACTTGGCTACGAACCAAGGGGTCGTGGGTTCGATTCCTGCCAGCCGCACCAGTTTGTTGTAGTAAAATGCGCTGATCGTACAGCGTATTGCAGTAACAGTAATGACAGGCGGCTGTAGCTCAGCTGGATAGAGTACTTGGCTACGAACCAAGGGGTCGTGGGTTCGATTCCTGCCAGCCGCACCAGTCTTGCTGTGTTGTATTGATGAGAAGTTTTTTTGCGGCTGTAGCTCAGCTGGATAGAGTACTTGGCTACGAACCAAGGGGTCGTGGGTTCGATTCCTGCCAGCCGCACCAGTTTTTCAGTAGTACCGTTGTAGATGTACCAGCAGTAAAAAGCGGCTGTAGCTCAGCTGGATAGAGTACTTGGCTACGAACCAAGGGGTCGTGGGTTCGATTCCTGCCAGCCGCACCAGAATACGAGGGCCAGATCGGAAGATCTGGCCCTTTTCGTTTTGTCCTTTTCATTTTGCGCTTCCTGTTATGATTTGCTGAAATGGCAACCCGGGGGAGTGCATGACCATCATCACCTGTATCGAAGACTTGCGCGTTCTGGCGCAAAAGCGCGTGCCGCGCATGTTTTACGATTACGCCGACGCCGGTTCCTGGACCGAATCCACCTACCGCGCCAACTGCAGCGACTTCGAACCCATCAAATTCCGCCAGCGGGTGGCGGTCAACCTGGAAAACCGCAGCCTGGCCAGCAGCATGGCGGGGCAGGCGGTGTCGATGCCGGTGGCGCTGGCGCCGACCGGGCTGACCGGCATGCAGCATGCCGACGGCGAAATCCTCGCCGCGCGCGCCGCCGAGGCGTTCGGCGTGCCGTTCACCCTGTCCACCATGAGCATTTGCTCGATCGAGGACGTGGCCGCGCATACCACGAAACCGTTCTGGTTCCAGCTGTACGTGATGAAGGACCGCGAATTCATCAACCGCCTGATCGACCGCGCCAAGGCCGCGCGCTGCTCGGCGCTGGTGCTGACGCTGGACTTGCAGGTGCTGGGGCAGCGCCACAAGGATATCCGCAACGGCCTGTCGGCGCCGCCCAAGCCCACGCTGGCCAACCTGCTCAACCTGGCCACCAAGCCGCGCTGTTGCCTGGGCATGCTGGGCACCAGGCGGCGCGGCTTCGGCAACATCGTCGGGCACGCCACGTCGGTGTCGGACATGTCGTCGCTGTCGTCGTGGACCAGCCAGCAGTTCGACCTGAGCCTGTCATGGAAGGACGTGGAGTGGATCAAGCAGCGCTGGGGCGGCAAACTCATCATCAAAGGCATCATGGACGCGGAAGATGCGCGCCATTGCGTGGCGGCCGGCGCGGATGCGCTCATCGTGTCCAACCACGGCGGGCGCCAGCTGGACGGCGCGCAGTCGTCGATCGGCGCGCTGCCCGCCATCGTCGACGCGGTCGGCAAGGAAATCGAGGTGCACATGGACGGCGGCATCCGCTCCGGGCAGGACGTGATCAAGGCGCTGGCGCTGGGCGCGAAGGGCGTCTATATCGGGCGGCCTTTCCTGTACGGGCTGGGAGCGATGGGCGAGCAGGGCGTGACGCGCTGCCTGGACATCATCCGCAACGAGCTGGACCTGACCATGGCCTTCTGCGGCCTGCGCGACGTGGCGCTGGTGGACAAGAACATCCTGCTGCCGGGCAGCTATCCGGGCAGTAATTCAATACGGTGACGGCCATGACGACTCCCGCCGAACTCCTGACCGCCGCGGCGATCGCGGCCATGCCGGGCAAATCCAAGGTGCACCTGCTCAATCCCGAAGCGACGCGGACATCCAAGTCGCTGGGCGCCGCCACGGGGCTGACCGACCTGGGCTTGCATCTGATGGCGGTGCCGCCCGGCCGCGAATACTCCGAATACCACCGCCATCTGTATGAAGAGCAGTGCTTCTATATCCTGTCCGGCTGCGGCGAGGCGGTGATTGAAGAACAGCGCTGCGCCATCGGCGCGGGGGATTTTCTCGGGTTTCCCAAGAATGGCGCCGCGCACACCATACTGAATACCGGCAGCGAGCCGCTGGTAATGCTGTGCGCGCGCACCAACCTGGAGCAGGACGTTTGCGAGTATCCGCGCAAACAGAAGCGTCTCTATATGAACGGCACCGATGAAGCCGTGGTTGATTTCGCCGACATTCTGTCCGTGCCACCTAACTGAGGATTCCATGCTCGACCAAGCTGCAGGCCATGTATTTTCATCCGAAGGTGTTGCCGCACTGGCGCCCAGCCAGCGCATGCATTTGATTTTGCTGGGCGTTGCGAACGTGCCGAAGGCGGCGCGCTTTTATGAGGCGCTGGGCTGGAAGAAGTCCGCCACCGGCAACGATGGTTTCGTGAAGTTCGATATGGGCGGCTACGCGCTGTGCCTGATCAACCGGGCGGACCTGGCCAACGATGCGCTGGAGCCGGTGCCTGAGAAAACCGGCTTTTCGGGCATCGCGCTGATCCACCTGGCGCGAAGCGCCGAAGACGTGCCGCGCATATTGGCCAAGGCGGTGGAGGCGGGTGGCAGCATCGTCAAGCCGGCTACCCGCACCGCCTGGGGGATAGCCGGCTACTTCAAGGACCCGGATGGGCACCTGTTCGAAGTGGACTATGAAGCGGTATGGGTGTTCGACGATGCGCACCGTTTGGTGGTCGATAAAGTGAATTAATGCCGGTTTAGCGCCGCGCGGTGTTCGCTCCCTTGCACGCCAAACCGTACTGGGTGGCGGTGCAGCCGAGCTGGATGCATTTCGCCGCATGGTAGCCGGCGGCGCGGCATTGCCTGAGCGTCTCCTTCAATGGGTCGCTGCGTTCCGATTTGTCGCTGGCGTACCTGGCTTGCACTGGCGCGGGGCGCGACGCCTTGGACTTGCTGGCCACGGCGCGCTTGCGGGGCCGTTCGGGCGGCGCGGCGCCGGCGGCGGCAGCTGCAGGCTCCTGGCTGGCGGTCTGCGGCGGGGATGTGTCTGCAACGCGCGGCGCCGGCTCGGCTGCCGGCGTTCCGGCCTGTTCTGCGAGGGTTGCCTGCGGGCCGCCGGGCTGCGGCGAAACGCTAGGTGCGGGCTGGGCATGCCGCGCAGGGATAGGCGCCCTGGCCAGCACGGAAAGCGATTTGTCCACTTTGCTCTCGTTGTACAGCCACAGGCCTCCGCCGCCCACGGCGAGCGTGGCCAGCAATACTGCCGTTGCCGTCGCGGCACGGCGGCCCCAGCGATCGAACCAGTCCGGCTCGTCGGGCGCGGGCGAATATGCAGGCTCGTTTGGTATGTTCCAGACGGGCGGCGGATCGGATGTCCATGGGGTATCCGGCAGTGGAGGTGGCGGCGCCCATGCTTGACCCTCCGGCGCGGCTTCCGGCGCACGTCTCCATACGCCGTCCGGCGCGGCGGCCGCGCGCGGCGCCTCTGGCGGAGAGGGCGGCGTTGGTTGCGGTGGTGATGGCGGCGGCGGTGTCCGCGCCGCATGCCGCTGCCTCGGTGGCAAAGGTGGCAGCGGGTGGCTATCGCCTATGTCTTCCAACAGCTGAGCTTTCATTCACTAGGCCTGACAATCTTGTATCGATCAAAGATACTAGCGGATCTGCACCGGCAGCGGTGCGCGCTTGCGCGGTGCCGGCGCCCGCCTGCGGTGTGTTAGTGTGCTGAAATATTCTTATAAGAAGGGAGCAAAACCATGTGGAAACAATCCTTGGCAATCCTGTGCGGCGTGCTGGCCCTGTCCGCGCTGCCGGCCGTAGCGCAAAGCGACCCTGAGCTGGCCAAATCGCTGGGCGGCGACGAAATGGGCATGAAGAAATACGTGCTGGTCATTCTCAAAACCGGCCCCAAGAAGATGCCCGCCGGCGCGGAGCGCAATGAAATGTTCAAAGGCCACTTCGCCAATATGCAGCGTCTGTCGGACGAGAAAAAACTGGCGCTGGCCGGTCCGCTGGACGGCGTCGACGGCTGGCGCGGCTTGTTCGTGATGGCGACGGCGGACATCGAAGAGGCGAAGAAACTGGTGGCCACCGACCCCGTCATCATCAATGGCGAAATGGTCGCCGAATACCACGCCTTCTACTCGTCCGCCGGCTTGATGGCCGTTGGCGAGATCCACAAGAAGATATCCAAGAAATGATCCGGGGGCGCGGTTAGTGGACGCAGTTTGACGCGGCTCAAACCTGCCGACCAAGCGGGACGTTGCCGAGTTGAACGCGCGCCTGACGGCGATTGAAGTGCAGCTACCCTATCTGGCCACCAAAGCCGACCTGAAATACGAGGTCGACAAGCTGCGCACCTGGATGATGGGCGTCGCGATCGGCCTGTTCTTCTCGCAGGCCGGCATGAGCATCACGCTGTTTTTCTTACTGAAGCAGTCGCTGGCCTGACGCTATCCCACCATATTGACTGGCTTGCCCGCCACAAACGCCTCGACGTTGTCGATCAGCTGGTCGGCCAGGATCTGCATGGCTTGCATGCTGGCCCAGGCGATGTGCGGGGTCAGGATGAAGTTGGGCAGGTGCAGGTTGAGCAGCACGTTGTCTTCCGGCGGCGGCTCCTTGACCAGCACGTCGAAGCCCGCGCCGGCTATCACGCCGGTGGTCAGCGCCTTGGCCAGCGCGGCTTCGTCCACCAGGCCGCCGCGCGCGGTGTTGATCAGCAGGGCCGAGCGCTTCATCCGTTCCAGCTCGGCGGCGCCGATGCTGTTGCGGGTCTGGTCGTTCAGCGGCGCATGCAGGCTGAGCACGTCCGAAGTTTCCAGCAGCTCGTCCCACGACACATTCTTGACGCCATCCTCCTGCACCGGCGTGCGCTTGTGCACCAGGATTTCCATGCCGAAGGCGCGCCCCAGCCTGGCCACCGCCTGCCCCAGCGCGCCATAGCCCAGCAGGCCCAGCTTGCTGCCGGCCAGGTCGGTGATGGGGTGGTCGAACATGCAGAACTTGTCGGACTTTTGCCATTTTCCGGCCTGCACGTCGGCCCGGTAGGCCAGCAGGTTGCGGCGCAGCGCCAGGATCATGGCGAACACGTGCTCGGGCAAGGTGGCGTAGGCGTAGTTGCGGATGTTGGAGACCACGATGCCGCGCTCGCGGCAGGCGGCCAGGTCGATGATGTCGGTGCCGGTGGCGGCCACGGCGATCATTTTCAGCTCCGGCAGCTGCGCCAGCGTGTCCGCGCGCAGCGGCACCTTGTTGGTGATGGCGATGGTGGCGCCGGCCAGGCGGCTGGCTGCCTCGCCCGCCGCGGTGGCCGCGTACTCGGCCCAGCTGTGGCTGAACGCCGGGCGGCGCACGTTGGCGATCAGGCTTTCACGGTCGAGGAATACGATATGGTGGTCATTCATCAGGCGGCCTGTTGAGTGGGGGCGAGGTTGGGCGTGGTCCGGATGCGCATGCCGGGATGGGCGGCGAAATGCTCGGCCACCCATTCCACGAACACGCGCACCTTGGCCGACAGGTGTCGGTTCTGCGGATAGACTACATGAATCGGGATCGGATCGGTAATCCATTCGGCCAGCACCTGCACCAGGCGGCCGTCGCGCAGGTATTCTTCCAGCGCGAAGTCGGTCATCTGCACGATGCCCAGCCCGGCCAGCCCGGCCGCCACGTAGGCGTTGCTGTCGTTCAGCGCGATGAAGCCCGGCAGCGGCGTCTGGATGCGTTCGCCGTTCAGGGTGAAGTCCCAGTCGTAGATCTTGCCGGTCTTGGACGAAAAGTAATTCACGCAGCGGTGGCGCTCGAGGTCGCGCGGGTGCTGCGGCACGCCGTAGCGCTGCAGATAAGAAGGCGCGGCGCAGGTGACGAAGCTGAGCACGCCGATGCGGCGCGCGATCAGCGCCGAATCGCCCAGGATGCCGCCGCGCACCGCGCAGTCGACGCCTTCCTCGATCAGGTCCACCGGGCGGTCGCTGCAGCCCAGTTCCAGCGTGATGTCAGGGTAGCGCTCGAAAAAGTCGGGCAGGGCGGGGATCAGCACTTCGCTGGCCAGGCCGGTGGGCGCGTCGACCCGCAGCCGTCCGCTGGGGCTGAGCTTGGTGCGCGACAGCGACTCCTCGGCCTCGCGCACGTCCGACAGGATGCGCAGGCAGCGCTCGTAATAGGCGGCGCCGTCGGCGGTCACGCTGATCTGGCGCGTGGTGCGGTGCAGCAGCTTGACCGCGAGGGCGGTTTCCAGTGCTTGCACCAGCGTCGACACGCTGGCCTTGGGCAGCTGCATGTTCTCGGCCGCGCGCGTGAAGCCGCCGGCGTCGACCACCTGCACGAACACTTCCATTGCTAGCAGTTTGTTCATCTATTTCCTTATTGTTCGGGATTCTGAACAATCAATTCGACTTCGAGCTATTTATCGGATTGTAGATCAAGACTATAGTTCATGCATGCAGAAATGTAACGCAGTGCCACTAGGAGTTTAACCATGAAACATCGGGATGGAATCTTTGCAACGATCGCGTTAGCGCTGAGTTCGTTCGCCTTGGCCGGAATGATGTGCACCGACTTGTACTCGGCGGCAGCCGGTACCGAAGTCCGTGGCGTCAACGCGCTGACCCACGAGGTCATCGGGGGCGGTATGGTGGCCAGCGCGGACAGCCTGGCCAAGACCAATTCTGCGGCGGTGCAGCAATGATGGATCCGGTGCCGGCGCAGTTGAAGACGCGCGATATCGAAGTGGCCGGGGCCCATGGCCCGCTGGCCGCCCGCCTGTACAGCGGCGCCTGGTCTGGCAACCCCGCAGGCGCCCCTGCCGGCAAGCGCGATACGCTGATCGTTTTCTTCCCCGGCGGCGGTTTCGTCAGCGGCGACCTGGACGAGGCGGACGAGTTCCTGCGCGGCCTGGTCAGCTGCAACAGCGGCTACCTGGTGCTGGCCAGCAGTTACACCCTTGCCACCACCAGCCCCTTCCCGGCGGCGGTGGAGGACGCCCACGCCGTGCTGCTGTGGGCGAAGAAGAACAAAACCAAGCTGGGCTGGAATGGCAAGCGCCTGATGGTGGCCGGCATTGAAGCCGGCGCCAACCTGGCCGCCGTCAGTTCGCTGATGTCGCGCGACCGCGGCGGCCCTGCGCTGTCGGGCCAGATCCTCATCATGCCCATGCTGGACCCGGGCCTGTCGAGCAGCTCCATGCGGGAGCTGCCGACATGCACCGACAAGGCCAAGGCGGCCGACGTGTGCGCCGCCGGCTACCGCGGCTACCTGCCCAATGCGGCGGACCGTACCCATCCTTACGCCTCGCCGCTGCAGTCGAGCCGGTTGAAGAATCTGCCGCCGGCGCTGATCCTGTCGGGCGAGGACGACCCATTACGGGACGAAGCTGAACAATACGGTACCAAGCTGATCTCCTGCGGGATCAAGACCACGGTGCGGCGCCTGCCTGCCGCCCCCGTTTCCGACGTTGAAGCGCGCAACGAATGCGCGTGCAAGGTGTTTGCACTGAGCGAGATCGCCTGTTTTATCGCCGGGCTGGATGGGACGGAGATCCCGCCATCATGAATAACTAAACAAAAACGTTTACATATTATCTGGCTGCCAGTATATTTGTAGACGAGAGACATTCCAAGCAGTAACAAAATTTCCGTGCCTCGTGCGCGGTAGGGCCGTCTTGTCCCGACGTTTTGCAGTGACGAGCGGTATCGCCACATCTATTAAAAATTTTCATACAAAAAGGGATTAATATGAAAACCGAGAAAAACTTCAGCACCTTGCTGCGCCCACTGGCTGCCGCAATGGTTGTAGCAGGGTTGGCAGCCATCAGCCTTGCAGGATGCGATACCGCCAACGGCAAGACCGCCGAAGCGCCGGCCGCCGGCGGCCCGCCGATCTCCGCCGCCGCCGTGGTGGAAAAGAACGTCACCGAGACCCAGGAGTTCTCGGGCCGCCTGGAAGCGATCGAACGCGTGGAGATCCGCTCCCGCGTCAGCGGCTTCATCACCGCCGTGAACTTCAAGCCGGGCAGCGAAGTCAAGAAGGGCGACGTGCTGTTCCAGATCGACGCCCGCCCATACCAGGCTGAACTGAGCCGTGCCGAGGCGGCCGCCAACTCCGCGCGCGCCAAGGCCGACCTGGCCAAGCTGGAACTGGCCCGGGCCGAGAAGCTGCTGGCCGACAAGGCCATCGCGCAGCGCGAATACGACGAGAAGTCCTCCAGCCTGAAAGAGCTGGACGCCAACGCCCGCGCGGCCACCGCGCAAGCCGAGGCGGCGCGCCTGAACGTGGCGTACACGCAAGTGGTCTCGCCGATCAACGGCCGCGTGTCGAAAGCCGAAATCACGCTGGGCAACCTGGTCGACGCGTCGGCCGTGCTGACCTCCGTGGTCTCGCTGGAGAAAATCTACGCCAGCTTCGACGGCGACGAAGACACCTTCCTGCGCGTGGGCACCGCCGCCACCAAGGGCCAGCCGGTCACCGTGAAAGTGGGCCTGGCCAATGAAACCGGCTTCCCGCACGAAGGCAAGCTGGAATTCGTGGACAACCAGCTCGATCCGCGCAGCGGCTCGGTGCGCATGCGCGCCACCTTCGCCAACGCCGACAACGCGCTGGTGCCAGGCCTGTTCGCCCGCGTGCAGCTGGAAGGCGCCGGCGCCGGCAAGCCCGCGCTGCTGATCAACGACCGCGCCGTGGGCACGGACCAGAACCGCAAGTTCGTGTTCGTGGTCGGCGCCGACAGCAAGGCCGAATACCGTCCCGTCACGCTGGGCCCGCAAATCGACGGCCTGCGCGTGGTGCGCGACGGCCTGAAGCCGGGCGAGAAGATCGTGGTCAACGGCCTGCAGCGCGTGCGTCCGGGCGCCCCGGTGACGGCGGAGATCGTGAAGATGGATTTCGATCCGTTGGCCCCGGCCCCCGCCAAGCCTGAAGCAAAAAAAGAAGAGAAAGTCGCTGCCGCAGCCGCCAAGGCCGGCAGCACTTCGAAGCAATAACTTCGAAGCAATAACGAAGGATAACCTATGAACTTTTCACGCTTCTTTGTCGATAAACCGATCTTCGCGGCGGTTCTATCGATCATCATTTTCGTCGGTGGATTGATCTCCATCTTCAAGCTGCCCATCTCCGAGTATCCGGACGTGGTGCCGCCCTCCGTGGTGGTGCGCGCGCAGTATCCCGGCGCGAATCCGAAGATCATTGCCGAAACCGTGGCCGCGCCGCTGGAAGAGCAGATCAACGGCGTCGAGAACATGCTCTACATGTCGTCGCAGAACACGTCGGACGGCGCGCTGGCGCTGACCGTGACGTTCAAGATCGGCACCAACGTCGAGCAGGCCGAAACCCAGGTGCAGAACCGCGTGCAGCGCGCGCTGCCGCGCCTGCCGGAAGAGGTGCGCCAGATCGGCGTGACGACCGTCAAGTCGTCGCCCAACCTGACCATGGTGGTCCACTTGCAGTCGCCCGACGGCCGCTATGACGATCTGTACCTGCGCAACTACGCGGTGCTGAACGTGAAGGACCAGCTGGCCCGCATCAACGGCATGGGCGAAGTCCAGCTGTTCGGTTCCGGCGACTACGCCATGCGCGTCTGGCTCGATCCGCAGAAAGTGGCGGCCCGCAACCTGACCGCCGGCGACGTGGTGGCCTCCATCCGCGAGCAGAACGTGCAAGTGGCGGCCGGCGTGATCGGCCAGGGGCCGGCCAAGGACGCCGACTTCCAGCTGACCGTGAACACGCAAGGCCGCCTGCAGACCGTCGAGGAATTCGGCAACATCATCGTCAAGACCAACGCCGACGGCGCTGTCACCTTGCTGAAGGATGTGGCGCGCCTGGAAATGGGCTCGAACTCCTACGCCCTGCGCTCGCTGCTGAACAACAAGTCCGCCGTGGCTATCCCTATTTTCGAAGCCCCCAACGCCAACGCGCTGCAGCTGTCCTCGGACGTGCGCGCCAAGATGGCCGAGCTGTCGAAAGATTTTCCGGAAGGCGTCGAATACAGCATTGTGTACGACCCAACCCAATTCGTGCGCGAGTCGATCGACTCCGTGATCCACACCCTGATCGAAGCGATCGTGCTGGTGGCGCTGGTGGTGATCATCTTCCTGCAAACCTGGCGCGCATCGGTGATTCCGCTGCTGGCCGTGCCGGTGTCGGTGGTGGGCACCTTCGCGGTGATGATCGCGTTCGGCTTCTCGATCAACACGCTGTCGCTGTTCGGCCTGGTGCTGGCCATCGGTATCGTGGTCGATGACGCCATCGTGGTGGTGGAGAACGTCGAGCGCAATATCGCCAACGGCCTGACGCCGCGCGACGCGACCATCCAGGCCATGAAAGAGGTGAGCGGCCCGATTATCGCCATCGCCCTGGTGCTGTGCGCCGTGTTCGTGCCGATCGCCTTCGTGTCCGGCCTGACCGGCCAGTTCTACCGCCAGTTCGCGCTGACCATCGCCATCTCGACCGTGATCTCGGCATTCAGCTCGCTGACCCTGGCCCCGGCCCTGTCGGCAGCCCTGCTGAAACCGCATGACGCGCCGAAAGACGCGCTGACGCGCGGCATGGACAAGATCTTCGGCCGCTTCTTCGCTTGGTTCAACCGCTTCTTCGGCCGCGCGTCGGACAAGTACGAAGTGGGCGTGCAGGGCGTGCTGCGCCGCAAATCGGCCGCGCTGGGCGTGTACGCGCTGCTGGCCGTCGCCGCCGTGTTCATGTTCAAGGCCGTGCCTTCGGGCTTCGTTCCCGCGCAGGACAAGCAGTACCTGGTGGGCTTCGCCCAGCTGCCGGACGCCGCTTCGCTGGACCGCACCGACGCCGTGATCAAGAAGATGTCCGCCATCGCCCAGGAAATCCCGGGCGTGGAAGCCAGCGTGGCTTTCCCCGGCCTGTCGATCAACGGCTTCACCAATGCGCCGAACTCCGGCATCGTGTTCACCACGCTCAAGCCGTTCCACGAGCGCAAGGACAAGAGCCAGTCGGCCGAGGCCATCGCCGCCGAGATCAACAAGCGCATGGGCGCCGTGCAGGACGCGTTCGTGATGGTGTTCCCGCCGCCGCCGGTCAATGGCCTGGGCACCATCGGCGGTTTCAAGATGATGCTGGAAGACCGCGGCAACGTCGGCTACGACGAGCTGTACAAAGCCAGCCAGGCGATGCAGATGAAAGCATGGGGCAATCCGCAGCTGCAAGGCGTGTTCTCCAGCTTCCAGATCAACGTGCCGCAGCTGTTCGCGGACGTGGACCGCACCAAGGCCAAACAGCTGGGCGTGCCGCTGGCGACCATCTACCAGACCTTGCAGATCAACCTGGGTTCGCTGTACGTGAACGACTTCAACCAGTTCGGCCGCACTTATCAGGTGCGCGTACAGGCTGACGCGCCGTTCCGTTCGCAGGCCGAGCAGATCGCCCAGCTGAAAGTGCGCAACGACAAGGGCGAGATGATCCCGCTGTCGTCGCTGATGCGTGTGAAGGACAGCTACGGCCCGGACCGCGTGCAGCGCTACAACGCCTACGTGTCGGCCGACATGAACGGCGGCCCTGCGCCGGGCGTTTCGTCGGGCACCGCGCAAGCCATCTTCGAGCAGATCGCCAAAGAGACTCTGCCAAAAGGGATAGCCTACGAGTGGACTGATTTGACTTTCCAGGAGATCCTGTCTGGTAACACCATGATCTATGTGTTCCCGCTGTGCGTGCTGCTGGTGTTCCTGGTGCTGGCTGCCCAGTACGAGAGCTGGACCCTGCCGCTGGCGGTGATCCTGATCGTGCCGATGTCCATCCTGTGCGCCCTGATCGGCGTGAAGGTGACCGGCGGCGACAACAACATCTTCACCCAGATTGCGCTGTTTGTGCTGGTGGGGTTGGCGTCGAAGAATGCTATTCTGATTGTGGAATTCGCCCGCGAACTGGAAGACCATGGCCGCACCGTGCTGCAAGCCGCCCTGGAAGCCTGCCGCCTGCGTCTGCGTCCGATCCTGATGACGTCGATCGCTTTCATCATGGGTGTCGTGCCCCTGGTGTTCTCGAGCGGCGCCGGTTCGGAAATGCGCCATGCCATGGGTGTGGCGGTGTTTGCCGGCATGCTGGGCGTGACCTTCTTCGGCCTGTTCCTCACGCCTGTGTTCTACGTCCTGCTGCGCACCCTGGCCCAGCGCATGGAGAAGAAATCCCCGGCCGACGCCGCTGCGGCGCCTGCCAAACTGGAAGGGACTCACTAATATGAATATGATCGCGAATATGATCGGCAAGGGTGTGGCGCCACTGGTCGCAGCGCTGCTGCTGACCGCCTGCGCCGCGCCAACTTTCAAACAGCCCGAGATCGCGGTGCCGACGGCCTTCAAGGAAGGCCAGCTGCCGGCCAACGCGGTGCAAACCGCCGCCGACGGCAGCCGCTGGAAGCAGGCGCAGCCTGCCGAACAGCAGCCGCGCGGCGAGTGGTGGCTGGCCTTCAACGATCCGGCCCTGAACCAGCTGATCGGCGAAGCCACCAAGGCCAACGCCAACCTGGCCGTGGCGGCCGCCCGCGTCAAGCAGGCGCGCGCCATTGCCGGCATCGCCGAAGCGGACCGCATTCCGCAGGTCGGCGTGGGCGTGGGCGCCCAGCGCGCCCGCAACTCGGCGCAGTCGCTCGGCCTGCCGGCCGGCTCGCCGGTGGCGCCGCAGACCAGCTACACCGCCAGCCTGACCGCCAGCTACGAGGTCGACCTGTTCGGCCGCGTGTCCTCCGGCGTGGACGCGGCCCGCAGCGACGCCGCCTCGGTGGAAGCGACCTACCGCTCGGTGCTGCTGGCGGTGCAGGCCGACGTGGCGCAGACTTACTTCCGTCTGCGCGCCACCGACGCCGAACTGGCCACGCTGGAGCAGACCGTCCGCCTGCGGGAAGAAAACGTAAAGGTCAACCAGCGCCGCTTCGACCTGGGCGACATCGGCGAATTCGACCTGTCGCGCGCCAAGACCGAACTGGCCACCTCGCGCGCCGAAGCCATCGGCCTGCAGCGCACCCGGGTGACCACCGAGCACGCGCTGGCCGTACTGCTGGGTAAACCGGCAGCCGACTTCACGGCCGGCGTCAGCCCGCTGCTGGATTCGTCGCTGCTGCCCGCCATCCCGGCCGGCCTGCCGTCGGCGCTGCTGGAACGCCGTCCGGACATCGCCTCCGCGCAGCGCGCCATGGAGGCGTCCAACGCCCGCATCGGCGTGGCCCGCGCGGCCATGTTCCCGGCGCTGAACATCAACGCCAACGGCGGCGGCGCCGCCGGCACGTTCTCGGAAGTGTTCAAGTGGAGCAGCCGCTCGTGGGTGCTGGGCGCGCTGATGTCCATGCCGCTGATCGACGGCGGCCGCAACAAGAACAACGTGGTGCGCAGCGAAGCGGCGCTGGAAGAATCCGTGGCCAGCTACCGCCAGAGCGTGCTCACCGCGTTCGCCGAGGTGGAAGACAACCTGGCCGGCCTGCGCATCCTGTCCGGCCAGACCCAGGAAATCGACGACGCGCTGGTCTCGGCGCGCCGCTCGGCCGACCTGGCGCAGAAGCTGTACGCCGCCGGCCGTTCCAGCTACCTGGACCTGCTGGACGCGCAGCGCAACCTGGCCAGCGTGGAACGCGCGGCGGTGCAGCTGCGCGGCAGCCGTGCCGTCACCACCGTGGCGCTGATCCGCTCGCTGGGCGGCGGCTGGGATGCCGGCGCGCAGCTGGCGGTTGCCTCCAAGTAATTTTGAGTTAATCCTATACCGGTAGTTCTCGTTTTGCCCTTGACGGCGCCAGTGATGGCGCCGTTTTTTTTTAACATCGTTTAACTCGCCTTCGGCGGTGTTCCTCGCTAGACTCTGTGCAGAATCGACAGCGAAGGAAGACCATGAAACAGTCATTGCTGGCCAGCATCCGGAAGGTGCTGGCCGTATTGCCGTTTGTCTTGCCGTTTGTTTTGATGAGCGCCTGCGGCGGGAAACCGAAGGAGGCGCCACCGCAGGGCGGGGCGCCGGTGTCCGCCGCCGTGGTGGTGGAAAAGGAAATCACCGAGACCCAGGAATTTTCGGGCCGGCTGGAAGCCATCGAACGGGTCGACGTGCGGCCGCGCGTGGGCGGCTACATCACCGCCGTCAACTTCACGCCGGGCAGCATCGTGCGCAAGGGCGACGTGCTGTTCGTGATCGACCCGCGCCCCTACCAGGCCGCGCTGAGCGGGGCCGAGGCGGCGGTGGCCTCCAACCGCGCCAAGGCCGAACTGGCCAAGCTGGAGCTGACCCGCGCCGAACGGCTGTACGCCGACCGCGCCATCGCCCAGCGCGAACTGGACGAGCGCGCGGCCGCCCTGAAGGAGCTGGACGCGGACCTGCGCGGCGCCCAGGCGGCGCTGGAGACGGCGCGCCTGAACATGGCCTACACTCGGGTGCAGTCGCCCATCGCGGGCCGCGTCAGCAAGGCTGAAATCACCATCGGCAACCTGGTCGATACCACGGCGGTGCTGACCTCGGTGGTCTCGGTGGACCGGATCTACGCCAGTTTCGACGGCGACGAGGAAACCTATCTGCGGGTGGGGCCGATGGCGCACAAGGGCACGCCGGTGGCGGTGAAAGTGGGCCTGGCCAACGAGCAGGGCTTCCCGCATGAAGGCAAGCTGGAATTCGTCGACAACCGGCTCGATCCGCAGTCCGGCAGCGTGCGCATGCGCGCCACCTTCGCCAACGCCGAGCACACGCTGGTGCCCGGCCTGTTTGCGCGCGTGCAGGTCAGCGGCGGCAAGGACGGCAAGGCATCGCAGGCGCTGCTGATCAACGAGCGCGCGGTGGGCACGGACCAGAACCGCAAGTTCGTCTTCGTGGTGAGCAAGGACAGCAAGGCCGAATACCGGCCGGTGGTGCTGGGACCGTCCATCGACGGCTTGCGCGTGGTGCGCTCGGGGCTGGAGCGCGGCGAGAAGATCGTGGTCGGCGGCCTGCAGCGCGTGCGGCCCGGCGCGCCGCTCACGCCGCAGACCGTCGGCATGGATTACGACCCGGCGGCGCCCAAGCCGGCCAATGACGGCAAGGTGGCCAAGGTGGCCAAGGTTGAGGAGGCGAAATGAACTTCTCCCGCTTCTTCGTCGACAAACCCATCTTCGCAGCGGTCCTGTCCATCATCATTTTCGTGGCGGGACTGATCGCCATCATCGAACTGCCCATCTCGGAATACCCGGACGTGGTGCCGCCCTCGGTGGTGGTGCGCGCGCAGTACCCCGGCGCCAATCCCAAGATCATCGCCGAAACCGTGGCCGCGCCGCTGGAGGAGCAGATCAACGGCGTCGAGAACATGCTGTACATGGACTCCAAGAGCACCTCGGACGGCTCGCTGGCGCTGACGGTGACATTCAAGATCGGCACCAACGTCGAGCAGGCCGAAACCCAGGTGCAGAACCGCGTGCAGCGCGCCTTGCCGCGCCTGCCCGAGGAAGTGCGCCAGATCGGCGTGACCACGGTGAAGTCTTCGCCCAACCTGACCATGGTGGCCCACCTGGTTTCGCCCAACGGCCGCTACGACGATGTCTACCTGCGCAACTACGCGGTGCTGAACGTGAAGGACCAGCTGGCGCGCATCCAGGGCATGGGCGAGGTGCAGCTGTTCGGCGCCGGCGACTACGCCATGCGCGTGTGGCTGGACCCGCAAAAGGTGGCCGCGCGCAACCTCACCGCCAACGACGTGGTGCAGGCCATCCGCGAGCAGAACGTGCAGGTGGCGGCCGGCGTGATCGGCGCGGCGCCGTCGCGCGGGTCCGAATTCCAGCTCACGGTGAACACGCAGGGGCGCTTGAAAACGCTGGAAGACTTCGGCGCCATCGTGGTCAAGACCAGCGGCGACGGCGCCACCACCTTGCTGCGCGACGTGGCGCGGGTGGAGCTGGGTTCGAACTCCTATTCGCTGCGCTCGCTGCTGAACAACAAGTCGGCGGCCGCCATCGGCATCTTCGAGGCGCCCGGCGCCAACGCGCTGCAGCTGTCCACCGACGTGCGCAAGACGCTGGCGGAACTGAAGAAGGACTTCCCCGAAGGCGTGGACTTCGACGTGGTCTACGACCCGACCCAGTTCGTGCGCGAATCCATCAAGGCCGTGATCCACACGCTGCTGGAAGCGGTGGCGCTGGTGGTGCTGGTGGTGATCGTGTTCCTGCAAACCTGGCGCGCCTCCATCATTCCGCTGCTGGCGGTGCCGGTGTCCATCGTCGGCACCTTCGCGGTGATGCTGATGTTCGGCTTTTCCATCAACACGCTGTCGCTGTTCGGCCTGGTGCTCGCGATCGGCATCGTGGTGGACGACGCCATCGTGGTGGTGGAAAACGTGGAGCGCAACATCGCCAACGGCCTCACGCCGCACGACGCCACCATCCAGGCCATGAAGGAGGTGAGCGGGCCGATTATCGCCATTGCGCTGGTGCTGTGCGCGGTGTTCGTGCCGATCGCTTTCGTGTCCGGCCTGTCCGGCCAGTTCTACCGCCAGTTCGCGCTCACCATCGCCATCTCGACGGTGATCTCGGCCTTCAGCTCGCTCACGCTGGCGCCCGCGCTGGCCGCGTCCCTGCTGCAGCCGCACGACGCGCCGAAAGATCCGCTGACGCGGCTGATGGACAAGCTGTTCGGGCGCTTCTTCCACTGGTTTAACAAGGTCTTCGGCCGCGCCTCGGCGCGCTACGAGGACGGCGTGGGAGGGGTGCTGAAACGCAAAGCGGGCGCGGTCGGCGTCTACCTGCTGCTGGTGGTGGGCGCCGGCCTGATGTTCCGCGCGGTGCCGGAAGGCTTCGTGCCGGGGCAGGACAAGCAGTACCTGGTCGGCTTCGCGCAGCTGCCGGACGCCGCCTCGCTGGACCGCACCGACGCCGTGATCCGCCGCATGTCCGACGTGGCCACCGGCGTGCCCGGCGTGCAGGACTCGATCGCTTTCCCCGGCCTGTCGATCAACGGCTTCACCAACGCGCCCAACGCTGGCATCGTCTTCATCGGCCTGAAGCCATTCCATGAACGGCACGGCGACGCCGAATCCGGCCTGGGCATCGCGGCCGAAGTGAACAAGCGCATGGGCGCCATCCAGGACGCCTTCATCATGGTGTTCCCGCCGCCGCCGGTAAACGGCCTGGGCACCATCGGCGGCTTCAAGATGATGATAGAAGACCGGGGCAACCTGGGCTACGACGAGTTGTATAAGGCGGTGCAGGCCCTGCAGATGAAGGCCTGGCAGGATCCGAAGCTGGCCGGCGTGTTCTCCAGCTACCAGATCAACGTGCCGCAACTGTTCGCCGACATCGACCGCACCCGCGCCAAGCAGCTCGGCGTGGCGCTGCCCACCATCTATCAGACCTTGCAGATCAACCTCGGCTCGCTGTACGTGAACGACTTCAACCAGTTCGGCCGCACCTACCAAGTGCGGGTGCAGGCGGACGCGCAGTTCCGTTCGCGGGTGGAGCAGATCGCCCAGCTCAAGGTGCGCAGCGAGCGGGGCGAGATGATACCGCTGTCGTCGCTGATGCGCGTCAGCGACGCCTACGGGCCGGACATGGTGCAGCGCTATAACGCCTACGTGGCGGCGGACCTGAACGGCGGCCCGGCGCCGGGCGTGTCGTCCGGGCAGGCGCAGGAGGCGCTGGAGAAGCTGGCGCGCGAAGTGCTGCCCAAGGGCATCAGCTACGAATGGACCGAGCTGACCTACCAGGACATCCTGTCCGGGAACACCATGATCTACGTGTTCCCGCTGTGCGTGCTGCTGGTGTTCCTGGTGCTGGCGGCGCAGTACGAGAGCTGGACCCTGCCGCTGGCGGTGATCCTGATCGTGCCCATGTCGATCCTGTGCGCGCTGGCCGGCGTGAAGCTCACGGGCGGCGACAACAATGTGTTCACGCAGATTGCGCTGTTCGTGCTGGTGGGGCTGGCGTCGAAGAACGCCATCCTGATCGTGGAATTCGCGCGCGAGCTGGAGGACCACGGACGCACCATCCTGCAGGCGGCGCTGGAGGCTTGCCGCCTGCGGCTGCGGCCCATCCTGATGACGTCCATCGCCTTCATCATGGGCGTGCTGCCGCTGGTGTTCTCCAGCGGCGCCGGGTCGGAAATGCGGCACGCGATGGGCGTGGCGGTGTTCGCCGGCATGCTGGGGGTGACCTTCTTCGGCCTGTTCCTCACGCCGGTGTTCTACGTCATCCTGCGTACCTTTGCGCACAAGTTCGAGCGCAAGCCGCAAGCGGCGCCACCGGCATCGCCGGCGGCGGCGCCGCACGCCGGCGGCGAGGGCCATTGAGCGGACAATGCGTGCGCAATTGCGTGCTCAGTTGCGTGCTCAATTGTGCGGCGCCGCCTTCAGCCCGTACTTGTGGGCGATGGCGGCCACGGTGCCGTCGCGCTGCAGCTGGCGCAGCGTGGCGTGGAACAGCTCGGCCTGTTGCCCGGACATTTTTTTGCGCGACAGGCCGATGTAGTACTCGATCTTCTGCACCTCGCCGACCTGCTTCAGGCCCGCGCCGCCTTCCTGCTTCATCAGGTGCAGCGCCAGGTCGTGGTTGATGAACACCACGCTTTTCGCGCCGTAGCGGCCCAGGCGCAGCTTGCGCAGCGCGGTCGGGTTGTCCATTTCAATCTCCAGCCGCGCGTCGGGAATGTGCTGAACCAGGTCGGCTGCGGCGTAGGAGGTGCCGGACGGCCCGTAGGCGCTGATCGTGTAGCCGGCCAGGTCGGCCGGGCCGGCGTAGCGCACCGGGTTTTGCTGCTGGGCGTACAGCACGTAGGACGACAGCAGCACGGGTGCGCCCATGTGGAAGATCCCGTCGCGTTCCGGCGTCTTGAGCAGCAGCAGGATGCCGTCGGCCATGCCGGCCTGGGCCAGCGCGTAGGCGCGCCGCCAGGGGTAGACCTCCAGTTTGCACTGCGCCTGCATGGCTGCGCAGACCTCGCGCAGAATCTCGGGGAAGGCGCCGCTGGGCTGGCCGTCCTTCATTTGGTTGAAGGGCGGAAAAACCTGCATGACGAAGGTCAGCGGCGGTGGTGCCGCGTGCGCCGCCGCCGGCGGCAGCGCGCACGACAATGCCGCCAGCAAGGGCAGCAAAACCGGCCGCAAGCTTGTGCTGGACATGGCTCTTCCTTTTGGTGGGGGATGGCTTCAGACTATAGGCGCATTTCGAGCGGCAATCAACTGCGCCCCGGCAGCCGGCCATTCGTTTATCATGCTGGCTGGTTGATTTGACGATGAGGGTAGCTTGATCACGAGCGCGTTGCTGGCGGCGGTGCCGGGTATCGAACATGGTTTTGGCACGGCGTCCTGCCTGGTGCCGGAAGTGCTGCAACCGGTATGGGAGCTGCGCCCGGACAAGCGCCAGGTGCACGGCGCGCGTTCGGTGCACATCACTGGAACGCGGCAGGCCGCAGGCGAGGCCGACGCGTTCTACACCGCCGCGCGCGGCGTTCCCGTCAGCGTGATCACCGCCGACTGCGTGCCGCTGCTGATGGCGCGCCGCGACGGCGGCATGGCGGCGGCGCTGCACGCTGGCTGGCGCGGCCTGTACGCCGGCATCATCGGCCAGTTCTGGCACGAGCTGCGCGAGCGCGGCGAGCGGCCGGCCGACTGGGTGGCCGCCATCGGCCCCACCATCTGCGCGCCGTGCTACGAAGTGAGCGAAGAGCTGGCGCAGGACTTCGTGCGCCACTACGCGGCGCTGCCCGCCGCCGCCGTGGTCCCCACCCGCCGCCACCTGGATTTGCGCGCCGTTGCGCAGTACGAGCTTGAGCGGGCAGGGCTGGGCGGGTTCGAGCACGTGGGCGGCTGCACCTGCTGCGCGCGCGGCGCGGACGGCGCGCTCACTTTCCGCAGCTACCGGCGCGGCGACCGCAATTCGCAGCAGCACGCCGGGCTGTTGCGCTTGTGAAACAGCGGTAGTGCGCGGCTGAAAATCCGCTTGATGCCGCTCCGGGCCGGGCATAGCATGGTTCCACCACCATAATCCCCTGGAGACGGCAATGATGAAATTCCTGCAATCCATCGTGATGGCGCTGCTGATCGGCGCCAGTTCCGTGGCGGGCGCGGCGGGCGAACGCGGCACGGCCGACGAGGCGGTGGCGCTGGTGAAGAAGGCCATTGCCTTCTACAAGGCGAACGGACGCGACAAGCTGGCCGAGGAAATCAACGGCCGCACGCCGCAATTCCGCGAAAAGGACCTGTACCTGTTCATGTCGCCGTACGGCGGCGGGACCGTCATCGCGCACGGAGCGAACGCCAAACTGGTGGGCAAGGCGCTGGGCGACCTGCGCGACGTGGATGGCGTAAACTTCGTGCAGAAGTTCCGCGAACTGGCGGCCAGCAAGGAAGGCAAGGGCTGGGTGGACTACAAGTGGCCGAACGCCAAGACCGGCGCGCTGGAAGCGAAGAGCACGTATGTCGAGCGGGTGGACGATGTGTATATTGCCTGCGGCATTTACAAAGCCAAATGAAGCCGGCCGCCGCGCTAAGTTGGCCGGCTAAGTTAGCTGGCTAACCGTAGCGCAAGGGCTGCGGGCGTAGAGTCGGCGCTATGAGCGACTCACTGAAAACCTACAAGGCCAAGCGCAACTTCGACGTCACGCCCGAACCGGCCGAAGGCGGCGAGGAGGGCGGCGAGAACCTGTCGTTCGTCATCCAGAAGCACTGGGCCTCGCGCCTGCATTACGACTTCCGGCTGGAGCTGGACGGCGCCATGAAAAGCTGGGCGGTGCCGAAAGGCCCCAGCTACGACACGCGCGACAAGCGCATGGCCGTGCATGTGGAAGACCATCCCATTTCCTACAACACTTTCGAGGGCACCATACCGGAGAAGCAGTACGGCGCTGGCAAGGTCATCATCTGGGACAAGGGAACCTGGCATCCGCTGGACGACCCGCGCAAGGGCTACAAGGCGGGCAACCTGAAGTTCGAGCTGCGCGGCCACAAGATGCACGGGCGCTGGGCGCTGGTGCGGATGAAGGGGCGCGGCGAGAAGCAGGAGCCGTGGCTGCTCATCAAGGAAAAGGACGAGCACGCGCGGCCCGCCGCCGAGTTCAGCGTGGTGGACGAAATGCCGGACAGCGTGAAGAAGCTGGGCATGCCGAAGGCGCAGAAACGCAGCGCCGCCGCGTCCAGGCCCGCCGCTGAGCCCACCCTCGCCGCCGCCCCGGCCGAAGCCGCCGCGGAAAGGAGCGCGCTTCCCGCCACGCTGGCGCCCGAACTGGCGACGCTGGTGGACAAGCCTCCCGCCAATCCCGAGGACTGGCTGTTCGAGATCAAGTTCGACGGCTACCGCATCCTGGCGCGGGTGGACGGCAAGGACGTGCAGCTGTTCACGCGCAACGGCAACGACTGGACCCACAAGCTCAAGCCGCTGCACGCCGCGCTGGTGAAAATGAAGCTGCCGCGCGGCTGGTACGACGGCGAGATCGTCGTGCATGACGAGAATGGGCGGCCGGACTTCGGGCTGCTGCAGCAATCGTTCGACAATGAGAAAACCAGCGATATCGTTTACTTTGTTTTCGATGCGCCATACCTGGACGGCTATGACTTGCGCAGCGTGCCGCTGGTGCAGCGGCGCGAGCTGCTGGCCGCCGTCGTGGCCAAGCACGACGCGGCCATGGTGCGCCTGAGCGCGCAGCTGGAGGCGCTGCCGGAAGAGATGGTGGCGGCGGCCTGCAAGATGGGACTGGAGGGCATCATCGGCAAGCGGCGCGATTCGGGCTACACCTCGCGCCGCTCGGGCGACTGGATCAAGCTCAAATGCGGGCAGCGGCAGGAGTTCGTCATCGGCGGCTATACCGACCCGCAAGGCTCGCGCACCGGCATCGGCTCGCTGCTGCTGGGTACTTACGACAAGGGCGGCAAGGAGGGCAAGCTGCATTACGCGGGCAACGTGGGCAGCGGCTTCAACGAGGCCAGCCTGAAAACACTGAAGGCCAGGCTGGACAAGCTGGCGGCCGACGAAAGCCCGTTCGCGCCCACGCGGGCGATCGCCAAGAAGGCGCACTGGGTCAAGCCCACGCTGGTGGCGGAGGTCAGTTTCGGCGAATGGACGCGTAGCGGCTCGGTGCGGCACGCGGTGTTCCAGGGGCTGCGCAACGACAAGGCGCCCAAGATGATTACGCGCGAACAGCCCGCGCACGTGGAAGACCTGGCCTATGCGGAGCCTGAGAAGTCCGCGCGCAAGAGCGCCCGGAGCGGCGCCGGCAAGCCGGACGCCGCAGCCGCAGCCGCAGCCGCCCCGAAGGGGCTGCACGGCACGCTGCCCGAGACGCTGAAAGTCACCAACCCGGACCGCATCATCGACGCCGAAAGCGGCACCACCAAGATCGCGCTGGTGCGTTACTACGCGCTGGTGGGCGGCCTGATGATGGAGCACCTCAAGGGGCGGCCGGTATCGCTGGTGCGCGCGCCGGCCGGCGTGGGCGGGGAACTGTTCTTCCAGAAGCACGCCGACGTGACCAAGATGCCCGGCTTGATGCACCTCGGCCAGGAGCTGGACCCCGACCATCCGCCCATGCTGGCGGTGAAGAGCGTGGAAGGCCTGCTGTCGGCCGCGCAGTGGAATGTGGTGGAGATCCACACGCAGAACGCCGTGGCCCGCACCTACGAAAAACCCAACCGCATGATCTTCGACCTCGACCCCGGCAAGGGCGTGGACTGGCCGGCCATCCAGGAAGCGGCGGAACTGATGCGCGCCTTCCTGGACCAGCTGGGCCTGCCGGCCTTCCTGAAGACCAGCGGCGGCAAGGGCCTGCACGTGGTGGTGCCGGTCAAGCCGGGCTACGGCTGGGACACGGTGAAGTCCTTTTCCAAGGCCATCGTCGAGCACATGGCCGCCACCCTGCCGGACCGGTTCGCGCTCAAGAGCGGGCCAAAGAACCGGGTGGGCAAGATCTTCATCGACTACCTGCGCAATGGGCGGGGCGCCACCACCGTCTGCGCCTGGTCCGCGCGCACCCGGCCCGGCCTCGGCATCTCGGTGCCGGTGCGCTGGGAAGAGCTGTCCCATCTGAAAGGCGGCGACCATTGGAGCGTGGCCACGATACACTCCCGGCTTGACGAAGGCAACACGCCATGGGAGAGTTATGACAGCGCCGCCAAGAGCATCGGCGGGGCCATGAAAGAACTGGGTTTTGTGGCAGAGTAGCGCGCTGCCATGACCTGCAACGTATTCTGCGGAGGTAATTGTGTTACGCGACTATTCCCAATTTCCGGACGATGAAAACGGCGGCGTGCTGTGGGGCATGGACCAGGACGGGGACGACCTTGAAATCCCGAGGGAAATGGATTTCTCCGTCATCTTCCCCACCGAAGACGGCGCGCTGAAATTTGCCACCCAGCTCTTGCGGGAAGGGCAGAAAGTCTCCTTCGCGCCGTACGAGGGCAACGCCGACTTGCCATGGCAAGTGCAGGCGCATCCCTTCATGGTGCCCACCCACGAGAGCATCACGGGCTACGAAACCGAGCTGGCCAGGGCCGCCAAACTGTTCGGCGGCCGCAACGACGGCTGGGGCTGCGTGTCGCAGTCGGCCTTGCCGGAATAATCCGGCAGCCTGGACGGCGAAAGCGTCGTCAGGCCGCCTTGCGGCGCGCGGCCGTGGCGGCGGTGCGCGGTTTCGCTTTCGCGGCGGTCTTGGCGGCGGGCTTGGCCGCTGCTTTGGCGGCAGGGCTGGCGCTCCTCGCGGGCCGCGTCTTGCTGGCGCCGGCCTTGGCTGCAGCCGGCTTGCGCGCGCGCGGGGCGGCGTCCACTTCGTCGTCCGCCTCCTCCGCCTCATCCGCATCCTCCGGCTCTTCCGCAGCGGCGGCCTTGCCTTTCCCTTTGCCGCCCAGGCTCTGCTTGAGCAGCGCCACCAGGTCCACCACGTTGCTGCTGGCCGCCTGCTTCTTCTCCGGCGCAGGCACGGTGATCGACTTGGTCTGCCTGGCTTTCACCTTTTTCTCCACCAGAGCCAGCACGTCGTTCTTGTAGGTGTCGTGGTACTGCTCGGGATCCCATTCCTCCGTCATGCCCTCCACCAGCGACAGGGCCATCTGCATTTCCTTGTCCGTGATGCCGGCCGACTTGACCGTCTTGGGCGGCAGCTTCAGCTCCTCCTTGCTGCGGATTTCCTCCGCGAAGCGCAAGGTGTTGAGGATAATCGCGTCCTCCACGCATACCAGCGCGCACAGGTGCTGGCGCACGCGTATCACCACCGTGGCGATGGCGATGCGGCCGGACTTGCGCAAGGTCTCGCGCAGCAGCGCGTACACCTTGTCGCCGCCGCGCCCCGGCGCCAGGTAGTACGGGGTCTCGAAATAAGTCAGCGGCACGTCGGCGGCGTCCACGAAGGCCAGGATGTCGATGGTTTGCGTCGCTTCCACGTTGGCCTGGCGCAGGTCCTCGTCCGACAGCACCACGTACTCGCCGTCCTTGTATTCGTAACCCTTGATGATGTTGTCCCAGGTGACTTCCTTGCCCGTGCTCTTGTTGTAGCGCTTGAAGCCGATCGGCGAGAAGTCGCGCTTGTCCAGCATGGTGAGGTCCAGGTCGTGCGACTGCACGGCCGTGTGCATCTCGACCGGGATGTGCACCAGGCCGAAGCTGATGGCGCCTTTCCATAATGAGCGAGCCATGGCGCGTTACCTCCGGGTTGTCCTGTGTTATCCGCCCACGCTGCCGGTAATCGGCAGCACGATGCCCGTGATATAGCTGGAGCAGCTGGGCGCCGCCAGGAACACGTAGGCCGGCGACAGTTCTTCGGGCTGGGCGGGGCGCTTCATGTCCGTCTTGGCGCCGAACTGGGCGATCTTCTCGGGAGGCTGATCGGCCGGATTGAGCGGCGTCCACACCGGTCCCGGCGCCACCGCGTTCACGCGGATGCCCTTGTCCAGCAGGTTGGACGCCAGCGACATCGTGAAAGCGTGGATCGCGCCCTTGGTGGTGGAATAGTCCAGCAGGTGCGCCGAACCCTCCAGCCCGGTCACCGAGCCGGTGTTGATGATGGACGCGCCGCGCTGCAGGTGCGGTTCCACCGCCTTGGCCATGTGGAAGTAGCCGTAGATATTGGTTTTCATGGTGAGGTCGAAGCGCTCCTCGCTCAGCTCGGCCAGCGAGCCGGCGTGCTCCTGGAAGGCCGCGTTGTTGACCAGGATGTCGATGTGGCCGAATTCAGCAATGGTCTGCGCCACGGCGCGGCGGCAAAATTCGGCGTCGCACACGTCGCCCGGCAGCAGCAGGCAGCTCTGGCCCTCGGCTTCCACGTAGCGCTTGGTTTCGGCCGCGTCCTCGTGCTCGTCCAGGTAGACGATGGCCACGTCCGCCCCCTCGCGCGCGTACAGCACCGCCACCGAGCGGCCGATGCCGGAGTCGCCGCCGGTGATGATGGCGGCCATGCCACTCAGCTTGCCGCTGCCGCAATAGTCCGGCGCCAGGAAGCGCGGCTTCAATTCCATGTCCGCCTCGCTGCCCGGCTTTTCCAGGTGCTGCTTGGGCAGGGGCGGGCTGGGCTGGTCGTGGCGGCCGGTCTGCACCGCGTCCCGGTTTTCCTGCTGCTGGCCATGTTGTCCCTGGGCCTGGTCGCGCCTGTCCTGCTCTTGCTGGACAGCACGCTGCATGCTGCCGGCCGACTCCGCCGACTTGTTTTCCGAATTTGGCATGACGCTCTCCTTCATCTCAAGCAGCCAGTATTCAGACGGCGTGCGCCGTTGACGGTGCGGTTTCACACATAAATCTGTATTTTTTGCCCACATACGTTGCTAATTATGAACTTTATGGCAAACTGTATAGGGAACTTACAAGAATACTTGGGGATATCTCATGACCGCAGACATAGACAGCCACGCCCGGCGGGTAGGGCTTTTTCTCAACCTGGCCGGCGAGAGGCGGGGAGAGTTCCAGGCTAGCTGCGGCGAACTGTTCAACCGCTTGTTGCTGACGGAAACCTTTGACGGCGCCACCGCCATGCTGGCGCGCCAGCCTGTCGACCTGCTGGTGCTGGACCTGGACGGCTTTGCCGGCCACGGCGACCTGGCCGCCGCCGGCGCGCTGATACGCGCCCGGCACGGCGCGCCGGTGCTGGTGCTGTGCCCCTACGGTAACACGTCGTGGCTGCCGGAGCTGATGGCGGCCGGCCCGCTGGCCTACCGCATCAGCCCGCTCCTCAGCGAAGACTTGCAGCAATCCGTCAGCCAGGCGCTGACCGCGCCGCTGGACGCGGCGGCCAGCGCGCAGCAAGCCCTGCTGGAAAAGGAAAAGGAATTGCGCGACCTGCTGGCCATCCAGCGCAGCGTGCAGCGGGCGCTGAGCGGCATGGAAGAGCTGGATGTGATGGCGGCGCGCATCTGCAGCGCGCTGTGCAGCTTCCCCGGCGTGCGGCACGCGGCGCTGTTCCACATGCAGGAGCGCGGCAACCTGGTGCTGGCGGCGCAGGAGTCGCGCAACCAGCTGGACATGGCGCGCCTGCTGCAGCGCGGCGACCGGCTGCTGCAGTCGCCGCTGTTCGACAGCTTCCCGCCGCTGATGGCGGTGGGCAGCGGCGACATGGTGCTGCTGGACGCGCCGGAGAAGGCGGGCGAGCCGGAGCTGGCCATGAGCCTGCATGACAAGGGCGTGCGCATGGTGCTGGCGCTGCCGCTGCGCAGCGAGGCGGGCGGGCCGGTGCAGGGCGCCGTCAGCCTGATGTTCGACCGCCACCTGGCGTTCTCGCGCGAACAGTTTTCCGGCCTGGGCAGCCTGGCGCAGTTCATCAGCTTCGGCCTGGCGATGA
The DNA here is from genome assembly GCF_059567845.1 of Massilia sp. BGA-UO-ETr-WB1. NCBI lineage: Bacteria > Pseudomonadati > Pseudomonadota > Betaproteobacteria > Burkholderiales > Oxalobacteraceae > Massilia > Massilia sp. BGA-UO-ETr-WB1. The sequence continues at coordinate 103,473 of NZ_JCAQOT010000027.1, forward strand.
GCGAGCTCAAGCATCAGAACGACGCGCTGGCCGGCAAGCTGACCCAGATCACCACGGTGGATGCGCTGACCGGGGCGTTCAACCGGCGCCACGGCGAGGGCGAGCTGGACAACGAGATGCGGCGCGCGCGGCGCTACGGCATGCCGCTGGGCGTGATCGCCTTCGACATCGACAATTTCCGTTCGGTCAACGACATCTACGGCTACCCCTGCGGCGACCAGGCCTTGCGGACGGTGGCGCAGACCGTGCTGGCCCGGCTGCGCACGTCGGACATGCTGGTGCGCATGCGGGGCGAAGAGTTCCTCATCATCGCCACCCACACCGCCGCCATCGACGCCCTCAAGCTGGCCGAAAAGCTGCGCGAGACCATCGCCGGCACCGAGCTGCCGGGCTGCGAAACGGTGACCATCAGCCTGGGCGTGGCGCAGGCCGGCCCGGAAGAGAACGCAGCGACCCTGCTGGAACGCCTGGACGCCGCCCTGCACCGCGCCAAGCGCGCCGGCCGCAACTGCGTCGAACTGGCCATGGCCTCCTGAGGCTACAGCGCCTCAAGCACGGTGGCGACGCCCTGGCCGCCGCCCACGCACTGGGTGGCCAGCGCGTAGCGGCCTTGTGTGCGCGCCAGCAGCACGGCCGCCTTGCCGGTGATGCGCGCGCCGGTGGCGCCCAGCGGGTGGCCGATGGCCATGCCGCCGCCGTCGATATTCACGATGGCCGGATCGATGCCCAGCTCGCGCACGCTGGCCAGCGCCTGCGAGGCGAACGCTTCGTTGATCTCGGCCACGTCCAGCTGCTGCGCCGTGATGCCCGCCTGCGCCAGCGCCTTGCGCGTGGCCGGCACCGGGCCGATGCCCATCACCGCCGGGTCCACGCCCGCCGAGGCCATGCCGATGATGCGCGCGCTCGGCTTCAGGCCGTGCTTGCGGGCGAACGCTTCGCTGGTCACCAGCACCGCCGAGGCGCCGTCCGTCAGCGGCGAGGAGGTGCCCGCCGTGACCACGCCGTCGTCGCGGAACACCGGTTTCAGCCCCGCCAGCGCTTCCAGCGACGTGCCCGGGCGGATGCAGCCGTCCTCGTTCACCAGCTCGCCTGCGGAGGTGCGCACCGGCACGATTTCATCGGCCAGCAGGCCCGTCTCGCGCGCCGTGGCGGCCTTGCGGTGCGATTCCCAGGCCATGCGCTCCTGGTCCGCGCGCGCCACCTCATAGCGGCTGGCCACGTTTTCGGCCGTGTTGCCCATGCTGATGTAGGTGTCGCTGTGCTCGTACAAGGTGGGGTTGGGCGAGAAGTTGTAACCGCCCTGCGGCACCATGGTCATCGATTCCACGCCCACGCACAGGTAGGCTTCGCCCAGCCCGGCTTCGATCTGCGCGGCGGCGATGTGGATGGCGGACATGGACGAGCCGCAGAAGCGGTTGACCGTCATGCCCGGCACCTCGAACGGGAAGCCGGCCAGCAGCGAGACGATGCGGGCCAGGTTGTTGCCCTGCGATGACTCGGGATAGGCGCAGCCGAGGATGACGTCGTCCAGCAGCGCCGGATCGAGGCCGGTGCGCTGCATCAGACCTTGCACCACCTGGGCGGCGAGGTCGTCGGGACGGGTTTCAGCCAGTTTGCCTTTCTTGGCAAAGTGGAACGGGGAGCGCGCATAGGCGCTGATGACGGCTTTCATGGTGTTTCCTTTCAGGCGGACGGTTCAGGCAACAGGGAATTTGGCGGGCAGCAGCAGCTCCGGCTGGCCGCCGGCGATCCCGCTGGCCGAGGCGGCGGCCGATTCATGGGGCGCACCCAGCGGCACGGCGCTGACGGCCGACAGGCGGGCGTATTGTTCGTCGCTCAGCTTCAGCGTCAGCGCGCCCAAGGTGCCGTGCAGGTGCGCGCGCGAGCGCGGGCCGAGGATGGGCACCAGGCTGGTGGCCGAGCGGCGGCCGCGTTCCAGCAGCCAGGCGATGGCCACGTGGGTCGGCGTGGCGTCCAGTTCGCCGGCCACCGCCAGCACGGCGTCCACGGTGGCGCTGGTACGCTGGTCCTTCTCGTCGCGGAACAGCATGCCGCCGAAGGCTTGCAGGCGGCCGCCTTCGTTGTTGCGGTACTTTCCGGTGAGCACGCCGCCGCCCAGCGGGGACCACAGCGCGCCGCCCAGGCCCAGCGCCTCGGCCATCGGCAGCAGTTCGCGGTCGCCGCTGCGCTCGGCCAGGCTGTATTCCATCTGCACGCCGATGATGGGCGCCCAGCCGCGCAGCTCGGCCATCAGGTCGGCGCGGGCGATGCGCCAGGCCGGGAAGTTGGACAGGCCGGCGTACAGGATTTTGCCGGAGCGCACCAGGTCGTCGAAGGCGCGCAGGATCTCTTCCATTGGCGTTTGCTCGTCGGAGAAGTGGGTCCACAGCAGGTCGATGCGGTCGGTCTTCAGGCGCTTCAGGCTGGCTTCCACCGACTGGATCATGGCTTTGCGGCTGTTGCCGGTGCGCGAGAGGCCGTCGTTGCCGGCCACGCCCAGCGTGTACTTGGTGGCCAGCACGAAATGGTCGCGGTCGGCGGCGATGAAGTCGCCCGCCATGTCCTCGGCCTGCCCGCCCTGGTAGCCGTTGGCGGTGTCGATGAAGTTGCCGCCGGCTTCCACGTAGCCGTCGAACATGCTTTTGGCTTCGCTGCGTTCGGCGCCGTGGCCCCAGCCGGTGCCGAAATTGCCGGTGCCCAGGGCCACTTCGGAAACGCGCAGCCCGGTGCGGCGGCCGAAAGTTTTGTATTGCATGGTGGAGCTCCTTGAGAGTTTTAAATGACGACTGTCATCAATATTGAATATATTACGTCCATAATGTATAATGTCAAGTAGAACTTTGCGGAAGGAGAGCGACATGAAGGTGAGCAGGGAGCAGGCGGCATTGAACCGCGAGCGGATCGTGGAGACGGCGGCCAGGCTGTTCCGCGAAAAGGGCTTTGACGGCATCGGCGTGGCCGATCTGATGAAGGGCGCCGGCCTGACCCATGGCGGCTTCTACGGGCATTTCGGCTCCAAGGAGCTGCTGCTGGCGGAAGCGGCAGCCAAGGCGCTGGAAAAGTCGGTGACGAAGTGGCGCAAGCTGGCCGAGCGGGCGCCGGAGCGGCCGGTGGCGGCGATTGCCGAATCGTACCTGTCTGTTGCGCACCGCGACGCGCCGGGCAAGGGCTGCGCGGTCAGCACGCTGGGCACGGACGTGGCGCGCGCCGGCCCGGAAGTGCGCAAGGCGATGTCCGACGGCGTGCAGGCCCAGCTGAAGCTGCTGGCCGAGCTGGAGCCTGGCGTGGACGCCGCCGCCAAGCGGCGGCAGGCCATCGCCGACTACGCCAGCATGGTGGGCGGCCTGGTGCTGTCCCGCGTGATGGCGGACCCGGCGCAGTCGGAAGAGGTGCTGGCGGCAGTGGTGGCCGCGCTGGAGCAGGGCCGCGAGGCGCCGGCGGCCTGACGCGCAGGCAGGCCGCAGATGTCATGCGGCGCTGGCGACATATCGCGCGGCGCGGCTGAGTCCTTCGTCTATTCCGTGAGCCGATACTGCCTCTGCCGGCTAAGTGCGGCCGGCGGCTGTCAAGGCAGGCGCTGCGGCGACGCCTGCGCAGGCGCGGCTGGCGCGGTCGCAACCGTTGGCGCGGGCGGGGCGTACGGCGGGTTGTAGCGGGAGGCAAACCAGACAGCACCCGTCAGCAGCGTAATCGCCCCAATAATGCGCCACGTCATACCATGAAGTGCTTTCTCCAGATATTCCCTCGTGACGAAAGTGTTCTCGATAATTCCAAGCCGCAGCTCAATTTTATTGACTTGCTCCGCCAGCGCCGCTACCGTTTGCGTAAGCGCAGCCATGTTTTGAGTTTGGGCGGAGACCGTTTGGGTGAGCAATGCGGCGTTCTGTACCAAGCCGCTGACGGTTTGTCCCAAGCCGCTGACTTCCTGTGCCAAGCCGCTGACGGTTTGTCGCAAGCCATTGGCGGTTTGCGACAGCTCGGCCACCGTTTGCGTCAGGGCCGCCACGTCTCGCGCAAGCCCATCCACCTTGCGCTCCAGCGAGCCCAAGCGGATTGCGGTGTCTTCCGCGATCTTCTCCAGGTTGGCGATCCGTTCGTTCATGCGCCCATCATCTTCCGTGATATTGTCAATCGAGTTCATTTGGACCTCCGATATGGGCGGCAGTTCCCACTTTGAACCGATCCGGCGCGCGGGCTGTGAGGCGCATCAATGGTTGCTCATATCTGTTTTCCTTATATCCATATGCGTTGTCCGTATGGTAGGCTTCGCTTATTTTCAAGGCTGGATGGATAGAGCATGCTGCATTGGTTGAGGCAATACCGGCGTGCCATGCTGCCGGGCGACATCAGCGCCGGTATCGTGGTGGCGATGATGATGATCCCGCAGGGCATGGCGTACGCGCTGGTGGCGGGCTTGCCGCCGGTGGCAGGGATCTACGCCAGCATCTTGCCCCCTCTGGTCTACGCGCTGTTCGGCAGCAGCATGACGCAGTCGGTCGGCCCGATGGCCATCGTGTCGCTGATGACGGCGGCCGTGATTGCGCCGCTGGCGCCGGCCGGCTCCGCGCTGTACGGCGTGCTGGCGGCGCAGCTGGCGCTGGTGGCCGGCGTGGTGCTGCTGGTGTGCGGCGCGCTGCGCATGGGCTTCCTGGCCAATTTCTTCTCGCGCCCCGTGATGAGCGGTTTCACCGTCGGCTCGGCCATTGTCATCGCCAGCGGCCAGCTCAAGCCGCTGCTGGGCGCTTCCTTCCCCGCATTCCATCTGCCGAGCGCGGTGCTGGGCGGCGTGTCGCTGTTGCTGCTGATGCTGGGCAAGCACTACCTGGCGGCACTGCTGCGCCGCTGCGGCCTGTCCCCCGCGCATGCCGACCTGGGCGGCCGCCTGGCGCCCATGCTGGTGGTGCTGGCCGCCACCGCCGCCGTGCCGCTGCTCGGCCTGCAGGCGCTGGGCATCCACACCACGGGCGCGGTGCCGGCCGGCTTGCCGGGCCTGAACCTGGCCACCTCCAGCAGCCACTGGCGCGCGCTGCTGCAGCCGGGCCTGCTGATCGGCTTCATTGTTTTCCTGATGAGCATGTCCGCTGCGCAGACCCTGGCCTTGAAGCGCAACGAGAAGCTGGTGAGCAACCAGGAGCTGTTCGGCCTGGGCGCGGCCAATGTGGCCAGCATGGTGTCCGGCGGCTTTCCGGTGACGGGCAGCATTTCCCGCTCGGCGGTCAATTTCTCGGCCGGCGCCAACACGCCGCTGGCCAGCGTGATCACCGCCTGCCTGCTGGCGGCGGCGCTGGTGGCGCCCACCGGCTGGCTGGCGCTGCTGCCGCTGCCGACCCTGGCCGCCACCATCATCGTGGCCGTGCTGGGCATGCTGGAATTCGATACGCTGCGCCTGGCCTGGCGCTATGACCGGGGCGACGCCGCCGCCTGGGCCGCCACCGCCGCCGGCGTGCTGGCGCTGGGTGTGGAGGCGGGCGTGGTGGTCGGGGTATTATTATCGATGGGCACGCTGATCTGGCGCGCCAGCCGGCCGCACATCGCGGTGCTGGGCCGCATTGCGGGCAGCGAGCATTTCCGCAATATCGAACGCTACCCGGCCGAGACCCAGGCCGAGCTGCTGGTGCTGCGCATCGACGCCAATCTGTTCTTCGGCAACGTGGAGGCGGTGGGCGAGCGCATCGAGGAAGAACTGCGCGCGCATCCGTCGGCGCGCCACCTGGTGCTGGTGATGACGGCGGTCAGCTCGATCGACACCACGGCCTTGTTCGCGCTGTCCGACTGGAATGCCAGCATGCGCCGGCGCGGCGTGACCATGCACCTGGCCGAGGTGAAGGGGCCGGTGATGGACCGCCTGCGCGAGAGCGACCTGCTGCAGCAGTTGAGCGGGCCGATTTTCCTCAGCACGGCCATGGCGTGCAACAAACTGCAGGAAAGCCGCGAAGGCGGCATAGCCGAACACATCTAGGAGCAGACATGCAGGACAAACCTTACCGCCCGGGCGAATCGCCGGGCAGCGTGGAGCGCCGCGCTGCCAAGCTGCTGTGCGCCGCCTTCAACCGTGAAGACGACGTGGCCAGGCGCGCCGAAATCCTGGAGCAATTGCTGCGCAAGCCGAACAACGCGCACTTCGAAGCGCCGTTTTTTTGCGACTACGGCTACAACATCACCGTGGGCGACCACTGCTTCGCCAACCACAACCTGGTGATCCTGGACTGCGCGCCGGTGACCTTGGGCAGCCATGTGCTGATCGGCCCCAACGCGGTGATTTCGGCGGCCAGCCACCCGGTTGACCCGGTGGCGCGCGCGGCGGGCGTGTTCGAGGCGCTGCCCATCACCATCGGCAACCACGTGTGGATAGGCGCCAATGTCACGATCCTGCACGGCGTCACCATCGGCGACAACTGCACCATCGGCGCAGGCAGCGTGGTGAGCAAGTCGATTCCCGCCAACAGCCTGGCGGTCGGCAACCCGTGCCGCGTGGTGCGGGAGATTGCATAGGAAAAATCTATCAGCGCGTTTAAGACAATTGTCTTTGAAAGTTAAATGAGAATCGTTATTATTTACTGACCCGATCGTCACCGGTCAGTCAATAACGAGGTTCCCATGATCACCGCAGCGAAAAAAGTCAGCCAGGTTGCCGCCCACACGGGCATTGCGTTCAGCTTGATGTATGTGATGACCGGCTCGGTCGTCTTCGGCGGACTGGCTGCGGTGCTGGAGCCGGTGGTCAATGTGCTGCTGCTGCCGTTCCATGAACGGGCATGGCACAAGCTGCGCGCCCGCGCCGTCGAGGCCCGCGCCCGCTATGCCGCGCTGGCAGGCGAGAAAATCAGCCAGACCTTCATGCACGCCACGGTGGCGTTCCTGATGCTGTGGTGGGCCACCGGTTCGATGGCTGTGGGCGGCCTGGCGGCCCTGCTGGAGCCCATCCTGAACGTGATCGCCTTGCCTTACCATGACCGGCTGTGGGACAAACTTGCGCTGCGCATGGCTCCGGCCGGCGCCATCGCGGCCGCCTGACCCCGGCAGAGGCGGCGGTTTGGTACACTGCGTCCTTTTGCCGCCGTAGGTTAGCCTCATGCCGTACCCCACTGAGCTGCGCGCGCACGCGCTGCAATGCTTGCTTGAAACCGATCCCGCCGCCAAAGCGCTGGCTGTCGCCGCCATGGCGCAAGCCTGGGCCGGCGGCGCCCTGACGCTGGACCCGGCCGCCGCCCCGCAGCCGGACGGCGCCATCCCGGGCCGTCCGGTGCGGCCCGAGCTGGTGCCGCCGCGCCTGGTCGGGCGCCGCTCGATGGCCACGCTGGAGGGCAGGGCGATGCTGGTGCACGCGCTGTCGCATATCGAATTCAACGCGGTCAACCTGGCGCTGGACGCGCTGTGGCGTTTCTCCGGCATGCCGGCCGAGTACTACACCGACTGGCTGCGCGTGGCGAAGGAAGAGGCTTACCACTTCTCGATGCTGTCGGCGCATTTGCAAACGCTGGGCTACGGTTACGGCGATTTCACGGCCCACGACAGCCTGTGGGAAATGGTGGAGCGCACCCGCGAAGACATCACGGCGCGCATGGCGCTGGTGCCGCGCACGCTGGAGGCGCGCGGGCTGGACGCCATTCCGCCGCTGCGCGCCAAGATTGCGCAGGCCGGCGACATGGCGGCGGCCGCCATCCTGGACATCATCCTGCGCGACGAGATCGGCCACGTGGAGATCGGCAACCGCTGGTACCGCTACATGTGCGGCCAGCGCGGCCTGGAGCCGCGCGCCGCCTATGACGAGCTGGCGCTGCGCTACCGCGCGCCGGTGCTGAAAGGCCCGTTCAACCTGGAGGCGCGCCGCCTGGCGGGCTTCACCGAGGCGGAACTGGGGCGGCTGGGCTGAGCCGCTCCCCTCGCGCCGCTTCACCTGCGCTAAGCGCAGAAGCGGCGGTCCACGTCGGTGGCCAGGTCGGCCAGGGTCACACTGCCCAGCCGGTCCAATAAAATCTGCTCCGCCTGCCGCATGGCGTCCGCCAGCGCGGCGTTCACCGCCTGTTCCACCAGGCAGCTGGGATTTTCCTGCTCCACGCCCATGGCGAACACGGACGGGTTGCCGAGGGCGCGGTGCACGTCCAGCAGCGTGATCTCCTTGAGCGGGCGCGCCAGCGTCCAGCCGCCGCCGTGCCCTTTGCCCGACGTGACGTAGCCGTCGTTGCGAAGCCCCGACATGGTGCGGCGCACGACCACGGGGTTGGTGCCCAGCATGTGGGCGATGTCTTCCGAGGTGGCGGGTCCGCCACGGCGCTCCATGTGGATCAGCACGTGGAGCATGCGGGATAGGCGGCTGTCTTGTCTCATGCGGCCATCTTAACGGTTTCCGGTTTCCGTAACAAGAAAAGTTACGTTGGTCTGGTTTGCTGCTATCATGTAACTTTCAATGATACGTAAACGGGAGGAGGCTGTATGCATCAGTACGACGTCATCGTGGTGGGAGGCAGTTTTGCGGGCTTGTCGGCGGCGATGCAGCTGGCGCGGGCGCGGCGCAGGGTGTTGCTGATCGACGGCGGCCAGCCGCGCAACCGCTGGTCGGCGGCGGTGCACGGTTTCCTGGCGCTGGACGGCATGGCGCCTGCGGACATCAACGCGCAGGCGCTGCGCCAGCTGCAGGCTTATCCGACGTTCGCGTATGCGCGGGGCATCGCGCACGCGGCGCGCTGGGAAGGGGCCGGGTTTGTTGTCGAGTGGAGCGCCGGCGCGGAGGGCGCGGATGCGGCCCAGGCGGCCCAGGCGGCACGGCTGGTGCTGGCGACCGGCGTCAAGGACACGCTGCCGCCCATCGACGGCCTGGCCGAACGCTGGGGGCGGACGGTGCTGCACTGCCCATACTGCCACGGCTTCGAGGTGAGCGGCGGCGCGCTGGGCGTGCTGGCGGCGTTCCCGCAGTCGGTCCACCAGGGCTTGCTGCTGCCGGACTGGGGCGACACCACTTATTTCACGCAGGGCTTGCACGAGCCGACCGCCGGGGAGGCCGCGCAGCTGCAGGCGCGCGGCGCGCGCGTCGAGCGGGTGCCGGTGGTGGCGCTGCTGGGCAGCGCGCCGCAGCTGGAGGCGGTGCGCCTGGCCGACGGCCGCGTGCTGCCGCTGCGCGCCGTGTTCACCGCGCCGGTCACCAGCATGGCCTCGCCGCTGGCCGCGCAGCTGGGCTGCGCCTTTGACGCGGGGCCGACCGGCCCGCACATCCAGGTCGACGCCGGGCAGCAGACCAGCGTGCCCGGCGTGTTCGCTGCAGGCGATGCGGCCACCGCGCGCCACAGCGGCACGCTGGCCAGCGCGGCCGGGGTGCTGGCGGGGGTGTCGGCGCATGCCTCGCTGATCATGAGCCCGTTGTAGGGCTACTGTAGCGCAACGGCCACACTTACTTGCAATATACTGGCGTGGCCGATATCGTCTGGGCACCGCGCGTGCGGGCGATGTCGTATACGGGAGCGGGAATGGGAGCAGCAGGGCGGCGGGAACAGGCCAGGGACGAGGCGCAGCAGGGTCCTGCGCATGCGCAGGACGAACAGGCGCCCGCGCAGCCGGAGCAGGTGCGCGGCGACATCCTGGTGGTGGAGGACACGCCGGCTTCGCTGCAACTGCTGTCCAAGCTGCTGACGGACGCCGGCTACCGCGTGCGCGAGGCGCCCAACGGCGAGCTGGCGCTGTGGAGCGCGCAGGCGCAGGCGCCCGAGCTGGTGCTGCTCGACATCCGCATGCCGGGCATCGACGGCTATGAAGTGTGCAGCCGCCTGAAGAAAATGCCAGGCCTGGACGAGGTGCCGGTGATCTTCCTGTCGGCCCACAGCGACACCGACGACAAGCTGCGCGGCTTCCAGGTGGGCGGGGTCGATTTCATCTCCAAGCCCTTCCAGTTCGAGGAAGTGAACGCGCGCGTGATGGCGCACCTGAAGATCCGCCGCCTGCAGCAGCAGCTGGCGGCCCACAACGACCAGCTGCAGCGCGAATCGCGCCAGCGCCTGGCCGAAATCGCGCACATGAACCGCAACGCCAGCGCCTCGGTGTACTGCGCGGCGCTGGTGCACGAGCTGAACCAGCCGCTGGCGGCCATCATGAGCAATGCCGAGGCGGCCGAGCTGTTCCTGAAGATGGACCCGCCGGCGCTGGCCGACGTGGAGGAAATCCTGGGCGACATCCGGCGCGACGACCGCCGCGCCAGCGAGCTGATACAGCGCATGCGCGAGCTGCTGAAAAAGTCCGACCCGGTGGCGCAGCGGCTGGACCTGAACGAGGCCATGGCGCAGGTGGCGGCCCTGCTGGGCAGCGAGGCCCGCATGCGGCGCGTGCAGCTGCGCACCCAGCCTGCGCCGCTGCCGCTGATGGTGTCGGCCGACCCGGTGCAGCTGCAGCAAATCCTGATCAACCTGGTCTTGAACGGCATGGACGCGATGGGCGCGCCGCCGCAGGCCATCGGCGCGCAGGCCGCCGCGCCCGCCGGGCCGCGCGCGATCACGCTGTGCGCGCGCCGCCGCGACGCGGCCATGGCCGAGGTCCAGGTGAGCGACCACGGCTGCGGCTTCGGCGCCAACCGCGAACGGCTGTTCGAATCCTTCTTCACCACCAAGGCGCACGGCATGGGGCTGGGCCTGTCGATCGCGGCGGCCATCGTGCAGGCGCACGGCGGCCAGATCTGGGCCGACAACAACCCCGGCGGCGGCGCCACGGTCGGCTTCGCCTTGCCGCTGGCCGTCAAGGCGGGGGAGGCGGCATGAAGATCCACATCATCGACGACGACGAGCCGCTGCGCACCGCGCTGTCGCGCCTGCTGGGCGCCTGCGGCTACCGGGTCTGCGCCTATGAGTCCGGCGACGCCTTCGTGCGGGCTGAAACCGGCGACGAGGCCGGCTGCATCCTGCTGGACGTGGACATGCCCGGCCTGACCGGCCTGCAGCTGCAGGACCATTTGCGCGCGCGCAACAGCATCCTGCCGATTGTGTTTCTCACTGGAAATGGCGACATTGCCATGAGCGTGCGCGCCATCAAGGCCGGGGCGGAGGATTTCCTGTCCAAGCCCATCGGCAAAGAGCAGCTGCTGGACGCCATCGGCCGCGCCATGGTGCGCTACGAGGCGGCGGCGCTGCACAACAGCCAGCTGGCCGAACTGCGCAAGCGCGCCGCCACGCTCACCGCGCGCGAGCGCGAAGTGTTCGTGCTGGTGGTGCAGGGCATGCTGAACAAGCAGATCGCCTTCGAGCTGGGCAACACCGAACGCACGGTCAAGGCGCACCGCCACAGCCTGATGGAAAAGCTGGGCGCCGGCTCGCTGGCCGAGCTGGTGCAGATGGCCAACCGCCTGGGACTGGCCGCCGCATAGGGGCTAGGGGCGGGGCCCGGCGGGGCCGGTGGCGCCCGCCCCGGCCGCACCTACCTGTACCAAAGGACACGTTACAGCCGCGTGAAATCTCCCTACAGTCATAGCTATCGGTGCTTGCACCCTGAGGGATGGCGTCATGGAAACAGGAAAACTCGTCGTAGCGGTGGTGGAAAACGATTCCGGCATGCTCAAGGCGCTGGGACGGCTGCTGCGCGCGGCCGGCTACATGGCCCAGCTGTACGCCTCGGCCGAGCAGTATCTGCAGCGCGACGACCACAGCGACATCGCCTGCCTCATCCTGGACATCGACCTGGGCGGCCTGTCCGGCATCGAGCTGCAGCAAATGCTGGTCGGCGCCGGCAAGGCGCCGCCCATCGTGTTTGTCACCAGCCAGATCGACGGCGGCATGGAGGCGGCGGCGCTGCGGCTGGGCTGCCTGGCCTATCTGCGCAAGCCCTTCGCTTCGCAGGACCTGCTGGCCGCCCTGCAGCAGGCCGCCGCCACCGGTAACACCGATCCGCAGCCAGTCCAATAGTACGCAGTCCAAAAAAATACGACCAGGGATACCATCATGAAAAACCTCACGATCAAAGCCCGGCTGATCGCCGCGATCGCTTTTCTGACGCTGCTGCTGGCGGCCATCGGCTTCGCCGGCCTGAACAGCCTGAGCCGCACCAACGCGTCGCTGCAGACCGTCTATGACGACCGCCTGGTGGCGATGGGCATGCTGAACCAGATCGGCACCGGCCTGCTGGCCCAGCAGATCGCGCTGGGCAACGCGGTCGACGCGCAGGACGGCGCCCACAGCGCGCTGGTGGCCCAGGCGCAGCGGCGCGGCGCCGAGATCGACAAGGTGTGGGCGGCCTACATGGCCACCTACCTGACGCCGGAAGAGGAGGTGCTGGCCAAGACCTTCGCGGCCACGCATGCGGCCATGCGCGAGCAAGCCATGCAGCCGATGGCGGCGGCGCTGGCGGCCGGCGAGCGCGAGCAGGCGGCGGCCCTGCAGCACAAGAAGCTGGACCCGGCCATGGAGGCAGCCGACCATGCGCTCGAAGCGCTGGTGGCGCTGCAGCTGGCGGTGGGCAAGCAGGAATACCAGGACTCGCAGGCGCGCTACGACACCTTCCGCGCGATCTCGGTCGCCTCCATCGTGCTGGGCGTGGTGGTGGGCGCCGTGATGGGCTACTGGCTGCTGCGCGCCATCCTGACGCCGCTGCGCGGCGCCATCGAGGTGGCCGAGGCGGTGGCGGCGGGCGACCTGACGCAGCGCATCGACGTGACCTCGAACGATGAAATGGGCCAGCTGACGGCCGCGCTGAAACGCATGAACGACAGCCTGGTGACCATTGTGGCGCAGGTGCGGCAGGGCGCGGAGACCATCACTGTGGCCTCCGGCGAGATCGCCAGCGGCAATGCCGACCTGTCCTCGCGCACCGAAACCCAGGCCTCCAGCCTGGAGGAGACGGCCAGCTCGATGGAGGAACTGACCTCCACCGTGCAGCACAACACCGAAAGCGCGCGCTCGGCCGACACCCTGGCCCACGAGGCGGCGGCGGTGGCGCAGCGCGGCGGCGCGGTGGTGGCGCAGGTGGTGGCCACCATGGGCGCCATCAACCAGTCGTCCAGCAAGATCGCCGACATCATCGGCACCATCGACGGCATCGCCTTCCAGACCAATATCCTGGCGCTGAACGCGGCGGTGGAGGCGGCGCGGGCGGGCGAGCAGGGGCGCGGCTTCGCCGTGGTGGCGTCCGAGGTGCGCAACCTGGCGCAGCGCTCGGCGGCGGCGGCCAAGGAGATCAAGGAACTGATCGGCGATTCGGTGGCCCAGGTGGGCGCGGGCAGCAAGCTGGTCGACCAGGCCGGCGCCACCATGGAGGAAGTGGTGACCAGCGTGGAACGCGTGACGGGCATGATGTCGGCCATCCTGACGGCCAGCGTGGAGCAAAGCTCGGGCATCGAACAGATCAACCAGGCGGTGGCCGAGATGGACACCGTCACGCAGCAGAACGCGGCGCTGGTGGAGCAGGCTGCGGCCGCCGCCGAGTCGCTGCAGGACCAGGCGCGCGCGCTGGAGCAGGCGGTCAGCGTGTTCCGGCTGGACGCCGGCGCCGTGCGCACGGCGCCGGCGGCGGCATCGGCGCGGCCGGCGGCCAGGCCGGCTCCGCAGCCGGTGCGCGCTGCGCTGGCGCGGCCGGCGCCGCGCGCCGTGGCCAGGCCGGCGGCCAGGCCTGCGGCGCAGCCCGCGCCGCGCCACCTGAAGGCGGTGCCGGCGGCGGCCGAAGGCGACTGGGAAGAATTCTGATGCACGCGCCGGCGCGCCGCATTGCCGGGCTGCGCGCCACGGGCGAGATTTCGATCGCGCTGCTGGTCAGCGTGGCGGTGACGGCGGTGGTGACCCTGGTGCTGACGGCCTTCGCCGCCTATTTCTACCAGAGTGAAAAGGCCCAGCGCTGGGCCCAGCTGCGGGCCGACCTGGCCGCCAGCGCGGACGAACTGGCGGCGGCCGCCGCGCTGCCGGTGTGGAATTACGACGAAGCGCAAATCGTCACCATCATGAAAAGCGGCTTGAGCAACCGGGGCCTGCACGCCAGCATGGTGGCGCCGGCCGGCGTGCGGCCCTACATCCTGGTGCGCGGCGACGATGGCCGGCTGCACAGCGTGGACGCGGCCCCGCGCGGCGCCGAACTGCTGCAGGAGCGGCGCGTGATGCGCTCGGCGAGCCAGGACATCGGCAGCATCACGCTGTACGCCTCGCCGGCCCGGCTGCTGGCCGAACTGCGCAGCCGCAGCTACGCCATCGCCGGCATGATACTGGTGCTGGACCTGGCGCTGGTGGCGGGCCTGTACCTGGTGCTGTGGCACATGATGCTCAAGCCGGTGCAGGCCATCGGGCGCTATGCGGCCGACGTCAAGGCCGGCCTGAACCCGGCCGCGGCGGCGCCGCGCGCCTGGCTGTTCGGCGAACTGAAAAGCCTGCAGGCGTCCCTGCGCGAGATGATCGCGCTGCTCGAGAGCCGCTACCGCGCCATGCACGCCAGCGAGCAGCGCCTGCAGATCGCCACCCGGGCGGCCGCCATCGGCATCTGGGACTGGGACATCGGCAGCGGCGTGGTCGAATGGGACGAGCAGATGTACCGCCTGTTCGGCGTGCAGCGCGCCGCCGTGCCCGAGCCGTTGAAACTGTGGCGCGCCGCGCTGCATCCGGACGACAAGGAGCAGGCCGAGGCTGCGCTGCAGCGCACGCTGGACGGCTGCGGCCAGTTCGACCAGGTCTTCCGCATCGTCTGGCCGGACGGCTCGGTGCGCCACATCCAGGCCGACTCGATGCTGTTCCGCGACGGCGCCGGGCGGCCGTTGCGCATGGTCGGTGTCAATTACGACATCAGCGCGCACAAGGCGGCGCAGCAGGAGCTGCGCCAGCACCGCCACCACCTGGAAGAGCTGGTGGACCACCGCACGCGCGCGCTGTCGGTGGCGGTGGCGCAGGCGCAGGCGGCCAGCCAGGCCAAGAGCGTGTTCCTGGCCAATATGAGCCACGAGCTGCGCACCCCGCTCAACGCGGTGATCGGCTTTTCGCGCCTGATGGCCGATTCGCCCGGCATGCAGGCCGAGGAGAAGCGCAACCTGGGCATCATCCACCGCTCCGGCCAGCACTTGCTGACCCTGATTAACGATATCCTGGAGCTGTCCAAGATCGAGGCCGGGCGTATCGCGCTGCAAACCGAAGCGGTGCTGCTGGCCGAGATGCTGCAGGAAGTGATGGACATGGTGAGCATGCGCGCAGCGCCCGGCGTGGCGCTGCGGCTGGACAGCGGCCAACTGCCGCTGCGGGCGCAACTGGACGGCACCAAGCTGCGCCAGGTGCTGCTGAACCTGATGTCGAACGCGGTCAAGTTCACCCGCGCAGGGCGCATCACGCTGCAGGCGCAGGCCTGTTGGGTGGATGGCATGGACGCGGAAGGGACAGGCCGCTGGCAGCTCGAATTCGCCGTCAGCGACAGCGGGCCGGGCATCGCGGCGGCCGACCACGAGCGCATTTTCGAACCCTTCGTGCAGGCCGACCAGGACGGCGCGGCCGAAGGCACCGGCCTGGGGCTGGCCATCTCGCGCGAGTTCGTGCAGCTGATGGGCGGGGCGCTGACGGTGCAGTCGGCGCTGGGGCAGGGGGCGGTGTTCCGCTTTGCGGTGCCGGCCGGCGCGGTGGCCAGCGAGGCGCCTGCAACGCTGGAGGGCACGGCCGATGCGGCCGGGCGCGGCGCGGCCGGGGCCGAGGACGACGGCGGCGGCGCCGCGCCGTTGACGGCGGCGGCGCTGGCGGCGCTGCCTGCGGGCGCCGCC
This sequence comes from Massilia sp. BGA-UO-ETr-WB1, assembly GCF_059567845.1. Lineage (NCBI taxonomy): Bacteria > Pseudomonadati > Pseudomonadota > Betaproteobacteria > Burkholderiales > Oxalobacteraceae > Massilia > Massilia sp. BGA-UO-ETr-WB1. The sequence goes on from NZ_JCAQOT010000027.1 coordinate 119,158, forward strand.
GAAGCGCTGCGCGAGGCGGTGCAGCAGCTGAACCTGGGCCGCGCGGCGCGGCTGCTGGAGGCGCTGCCGCCGGCGTGCGCCGGGGTTGCCGCCGCCATGGGGCGTATGCTGGCGCTGCACCAGTATCCGCAGCTGTGCGCCATGCTGGCGCCGGCCCCGGGGGAGCAGGAAAAAGTACAAGTACACCAGAACGGGTGAGGAGAGCGGCATGATGCAGCGCGCGGATCAGAACTCAAGCGGCGAAATCCTGGTGGTGGAGGACACCCCGGCCTCGCTCAAGCTGCTCAGCGAATTGCTGGGCAATGCCGGCTACCTGGTGCGCCAGGCGCCGGACGGCGAACTGGCGCTGTGGAGCGCGCAAGCCCGTCCGCCCGAGCTGATTCTGCTCGACATCCGCATGCCCGGCATCGACGGCTTCGAAGTGTGCCGCCGCCTGAAGGCCGATCCCGGCCTGAAGGACATCCCGGTGATTTTCCTGTCGGCCCAGTACGACACCGACGACAAGGTGCGCGGCTTCGGCGCCGGCGCGGTCGACTTCATCGCCAAGCCCTACCAGTCGGAGGAGGTGCTGGCGCGCACCCGCGCCCACATCCACCTGGCGCGGGCGCAGCAGGCGCTGGCCGCCAGCAATGCGCAGCTCACGCGCACGCTGGAGGAGCTGGGCACGGCGCGCGCCGAGATCGTGCGCTCGGAACGGCTGGCGGCGCTGGGCGCGCTGGTGGCCGGCGTGGCGCACGAGCTGAACACCCCGATCGGCAACGGCGTGCTGGCCGCCAGCGCCCTGGAAGAGCGCAGCCGCGCCTTTTTCGGCGCGCTGGCGCAAGGCGGCAGCGTGCGCCGCTCGGAGCTGGAGCAGTACGGCGCCGACACCGCCCACGCCACGTCCCTGCTGCTGCGCAACCTGCACAAGGCGGCCGACCTGATCGAGTGCTTCAAGCAGGTGGCGGTGGACCAGACCAGCTCCCAGCGCCGCAGCTTCGAGCTGGCCAGGCTGGTGGACGGCATGGCCAAGACGCTGGCGCCGTCGCTGCGCGCGGCCGGGGCCACGCTGCGGGTGGAGGCGGCCGGCGGGCTGGCCATGGACAGCTATCCCGGCGCGCTGTGCCAGATCCTGACCCAGCTCACCCGCAACGCGCTGCTGCACGCGTTCGGCGCGGACGGCGGCGCCATCACGATACGGATGTCGGGCGACGGGGCGGCCGAGGGTGCTGTGCAAGGCGCGGCGGTGCAGCTGGAGTTCGAGGACAATGGCGCCGGCATGCCGGCCGAGGGGCTGGCGCGCGCGTTCGAGCCGTTCAACACCGCCAGCATGGGGCGCAGCAGCGGCCTGGGGCTGCACATCGTGCACAACCTGGTGGTCAATGTGCTGGGCGGCGCCATCGAGGTGGCCAGCGCGCCTGGGCGCACCTGCTTCGCCATGCGCCTGCCGCTGCAGGCGCCGGCGTTGCCAGCCCCAGCCTCAGCCCTTGGGCGGCCGCCCATTCTATGGTAGGGTGGCGAGGGAACCAGGACCAGGAGAGGACGCAAGGCGATGCATCGGGATTTGTCGGAACAAGGCAGCAAGGGCGAAGTGCTGATCGTGGAGGATACGCCGGCTTCGCTCAAGCTGCTCAGCGACCTGCTGACGGAGGCCGGCTACTATGTGCGCCAGGCCCCCAACGGGGAGCTGGCGCTGTGGACGGTGCAGTCGCGCCCGCCCGAGCTGATCCTGCTCGACGTGCGCATGCCCGGCATCGACGGCTTCGAGGTGTGCCGCCGCCTGAAGGCGGCGCCGGCCACGGCCCATGTGCCGGTGATCTTCCTGTCGGCCCAGCACGACACCGACGACAAGGTGCGCGGCTTCGCGCTGGGCGGCGCCGATTTCATCGCCAAGCCGTTCCAGGCCGAGGAAATCCTGGCCCGCACCGACGCCCAGGTGCGCCTGGGCCGCGCCCAGCTGGCGCTGGCCGCCGAGCGCGCCTACCTGGAGCAGCGCGTGCGCGAGCGTACCGCCGAACTGGCCGAACTGGCCGCCTCGCTGGAGCGCGAGGTGGAGCGCCGCCGCGCCAACGAGGACACGCTGCGCCTGGCCGCGCGCGTGTTCGCCGCCACCCAGGACGCCATCGTCATCGCCGACGCCGGCGGCACCATCGTCGCCACCAATCCGGCCTTCACCGACATTTCCGGCTACGACAGCAGCGAGATGGTGGGGCGCCACGTGAGCACCCTGCAGACCGTGCAGCACAACACCAGCGCCTACCAGGCCATGATGGCGGCGCTGGCCGGCCATGGCCACTGGTCGGGCGAGATGCTGGCGCGGCGCAAGAACGGCGCCACCTTTCCCGGCCTGCTCAGCGTGTCCACCGTGGCCGGCGCCGACGGCGCGGTGGAGAACTACATCGTGGTGTTCATGGACATCACCGAGCGCAAGGCCGAGCAGCACATGATCGACTTCCTGTCCTACCACGACGCGCTGACCGGCCTGCCGAACCGGCTGCTGGCGCGCCAGTGCTTCGACGAGGCGCAAGCCGCCGCGCAGCGCGGCGGCCAGTGCGTGGCTGTCATGTGCCTGGACCTGGACCGCTTCAAGAGCGTGAACGACTCCTACGGCGCACCGGTGGGCGACCAGGCCTTGCAGGCGGTGGCGCGCTTCCTGCGCCGCTGCGTGCCGGACGGCGCCACCGTGTCGCGCCAGGGCGGCGACGAGTTCCAGATCATCGTGCCCGACGACGCCCAGCTGAACGCCACCGTGGCGGCCGCGCAGGCCATCCTGGCCGGACTGCGCGACGGGCTGCCGGTGGGCGTGCCGGCCGAGGGCGCGGCGCAGCCGCCGTCCGCGCCGCTGTCCACGCAGCAGCTGGGGCTAACCACCAGCATCGGCATTGCCGTGTGCCCGGCCGACGGCGGCACGCTCGACGAACTGCTGCGCAACGCCGACACCGCGCTGTGCCGCGCCAAGGAGGTGGGGCGCGACAACTATGCCTTCTTCACCGAGCGCATGGACGCCGACATCCGCGCCAAGCTGGCCATCCAGGCGCAGCTGCGCGGGGCCATCGCGCGCAACGAGTTCGAGGTGCACTACCAGCCGCAGATGTGCTTGCGCACCGGCGCCATGCTGGGCGCCGAGGCGCTGCTGCGCTGGCACAACCCGGTGCTGGGCCACGTGCCGCCCAACCGTTTCATCCCGCTGGCCGAGGAATACGGCCTGATCGCGGCCATCGGCGTGTGGGTGGTGGACACCGTGTGCGCGCAGATCGCCGCCTGGCAGGACCAGGGCCTGGGCACGCTGAAGGTGGCCGTCAACCTGGCCGGCAGCCAGTTCGCGCACGACAGCACGGTGGCCAGCGTGGAGCAGGCGCTGCGCCGCCACGGCGTGCCGCCGGCCTCGCTGGGGCTGGAGATCACCGAGGGCACGGTGATGGGCGACCCGGACAAGGCGGTGGCCGCGCTGGGCCGCCTGAAGGACATCGGCGTGGCCATTTCGCTGGACGACTTCGGCACCGGCTACTCTTCGCTGGCCTATCTGAAGCGCTTCCCGATCGACGTGCTGAAGATCGATAAGTCCTTTGTCGACGACGTCACCACCAAGGCCAGCGACGCGGCCATCGCGCTGTCGGTGATCTCGCTGGCGCACAACCTGAACATGCGCGTGATCGCCGAAGGGGTGGAAACGCGCGAGCAGGTCGAGTTCCTGGCGGCGCACGGCTGCGACGAAATGCAGGGCTATTACTTCAGCCGGCCGCTGCCGGCCAGCGCCTATACCGCGCTGCTGCGCGAAAAGCGCTTGCTCAATCTGTTACCTGAAGAAGGACGTTCATGAAAAAAACCGCTGTCTCCCTCGCCGCGGGCCTGTTCGCAGGCTTGCTGATGACGCTGCCCGCCGCGCTGCCCGCCTACGCGGCCGACGCCGGCGCCGCCTTCAAGGCGCTGTACACCGAGGAATGGCAGTGGCGCATGAGCCAGCGCCTCGAGGACGAGGAGGACGACGTCAACGGCATCCGGCCCGACCTGCCGCGCATCGACGCCGCCACGCAGCAGGCGCGCCTGGCCTACTGGCAGCGCGTGCTGGCCAAACTGGACGCGATCCCGGTGGCCGCGCTGGAACCGGCCCAGCGCATCGACTACGCGGTGTACCGCGCGCAGATCGCCGCGCTGGTCGAGAACCAGCGCTTCCGCGAATACGAAAAGCCGCTCAATTCCGATTCAGCCTTCTGGTCCAACATCGCCGGCGAGGCCGACAAGAGCTTCCGCAGCGAGGCCGAATACGCCGCCTACGTGCAGCAGCTGAACGACATGCCGCGCTACTTCGCCGAGGCCACCGCCAATATGCGCGCGGGCCTGAAGCGCGGCTTCACGCCGCCGCGCGTGACGCTGCAGGGGCGCGACAAGTCGGTGGCCGCCGTGGCCGAGGAAACCGCGCTGGAGAAGCTGGCCTTCTACCGCCCCTTCAAGGACATGCCGGCCGCCATCCCGGCGGCGCGCCAGGCCGAACTGCGCGCGGCCGCGCTGAAGGCGCTGCGCGAGTCCGTGGTGCCGGCGCACCAGCGCCTGCTGGCCTTCCTGCGCACCGAATACCTGCCGGGCGCCGCCGAGGCGCTGGCGGCCGAACGCCTGCCGGACGGCAAAGCCTATTACCAGTCCAAGATCGCCGAGTACACCACCACCGCGCTGAGCGCCGAACAGATTCACCAGACCGGCCTGGCCGAAATGGCCAAGATCCGCGCCGAGATGCTGGAGGTGATCAAGCAGGTCGGCTTCCAGGGCGGCTTGCCGGAATTCCTGCAGTTCCTGCGCACCGACCCGCGCTTCTACGCGCGCACCCCGGAGGAGCTGCTGATGCGCGCGGCCTACGTGGCCAAGCGCTTCGACGGCAAGGTGGCCAACTACTTCGGCTACCTGCCGCGCAGCCGCTTCGCCATCACGCCGGTGGCGCCGGACATCGCGCCATACTACACGTCCGGGCGCGGCGGTCCCGGCGTCTACATGGTCAACACCTACAACCTGCCGGCGCGCCCGCTGTACAGCCTGCCCGCGCTGACCCTGCACGAATCGGCGCCCGGCCACGCCTTCCAGATGCCGATCGCGCTCGAGCAGAAGGGCCGTCCCGCCTTCCGCAACGCCTATATCTCGGCCTACGGCGAGGGCTGGGCGCTGTACACCGAACGCCTGGGCGTGGAGATGGGCATCTACGAGACGCCGTATGAAATCTTCGGCATGCTGAGCTACCAGGCCTGGCGCGCCTCGCGCCTGGTGGTGGACACCGGCGTGCACGCCAAGGGCTGGAGCCGCGAGCAGGCGCAGGCCTACCTGCGCGACAACACCGCGCTGTCCGGGCACGAGATCGCCACCGAGGTGGACCGCTACATTTCCTGGCCGGGCCAGGCGCTGTCCTATTACCTGGGGCAGATGGCCATCCTGGAGGCGCGCAAGAAGGCGGAAACCGCGCTGGGACCGACATTCGACCTCCGCGCCTTCCACGACACGGTGCTCAATCTCGGTTCGGTGCCGCTGCCGGTGCTGCACGCGCGCATCGACGCTTTCATCGCGGAAGGCGGCAAGAGCCCGTACCCCAAGGAGGAATGAGCACGGTGCGGTTTGTTTTGCGGCCGCGCGCGGGGCGGACTACACTGTAGGGACTGTTTAAAGGACTCCCCATGGCGAGCAAGATCACGCACCGCGGCGTTGCCATCGTCACGCTGGACGACGGCGAGGCCGTGCAGGAACATTGCAAACCGAATTGCATTGCAATCCGGCATGATGATGCGGGCTGGTGGACCTGCTTTGTCGGCCCGGACGGCCAAGTGGACGATTACGACCAGCCATTCCCCAGCCGCGACCAGGCGGTCTGGGCCGCCAAGGCGGCGGCCGAGTACGGCATCTAGCCGCTTTGCGCGCCCTGCGGGGGCGCCGGCTCGGCTTCCAGCGCCTTGCCGATCAGGATGGCGAAGCCGACAAACATCAGGCTCAGGTTGCGCAATTCCCCCACGGCGGCAAAGACTGCAAACAGCGGCACATTGATGGCGGCCGCCAGCAGGATGTGCTGGCGCACTTCTTTCGGACTGGCGCGCCAGCCGCGGGCAAACACGGCGGCGATCAGGATCAGCGTCAGCACGAACGCCTGGCGCGGCCCCATGATGCCGTAGGTCAGCTCCATCTGCCCATAAGTCTGCGCCGACAGGTAGGCCGCCAGGTTGTCGGCGAAGTGGATTTCCACCGGGCTGCCGCCGGCATCGGCGAGCTGCAGCTTGACGGCCACGTTCACCAGCCCGGACACCAGCACCGCCGCCGCCACGATGGCGATGGCTTTTTGCCTGGGGTAGCCGGCCAGCAACAGCGGCAGCAGCGTGACGATAAAGAAAAAGAACGATTCCTTGTTCAGCGTGGCCGGCACCAGCATGGCGAAGAACCATCCGATGCGCTTGCGCGACACCAGCAGGTAGGCCAGGCAGAAGAACATCAGTTCGGCGGTGTCGTAGAAATAGCCGCCTATGGTTTGTATATAGGGAAAGGCCAGCGACAGCACGGTGGGCGCGAAAATGGCGGCCATGCGCCCCATGCCGGCGTCCAGCGCGATCCGGTGCAGCAGGAACAGGCTGCCCAGCAGCGATAAAAAGGACAGGTAATACACCACCACGTAGCGGAAGCTGAAGGCCGGCTTGGCGGCGCCGTAGGTTTTGACGTAGACCTTGCTGGGGTTGAGCTTCTCGGCCACCCGGGCCTTGATGTGCTCCGGCACCACCCGGTCGGCGGCGTTGGCGATCAAGGGCAGCAGCTGGCGGTAGACATAGGGCCGGTCGGCGGTGGCGTCCAGCATGGCTTCGAGCGAAAAGCGCGCGGTGTTGTCGCGCAAGCCCCATTTGCCGATATAGCCGGAAAAGCTGGCCGCCGCCACCATCCAGAAGAAGGTACAGTGCAGCAGCAGCGACAGCCAGCTGGACCAGGCGGCTTTCTGCCAAGCTTGATTCAGGGTCGAAATCATCGGAACTCTCGGTGGTGGGGGAGTGACCAATATTCCATGCCGCCCGGTAGCCGGACTACGAATGCGTCAACAGTGCGGCAGATTGCGGTGGCTGCGCTTGAATGCACTGCGGCAGGGCCGGCACTTCGGCGATGCCGGCGCGGGCCTGACCAGTGAACCAATTGGAAGTATAGTACAGGTAATTTGAGAACCTGCGGCTAGTCGCTCCAGAATCGGTCGAACAGCGGCTTGACGCTGATGCCGTGCACCGCGATGGACAGCATGATGACCACCAGCGTGATGTCGATCAGGTCCCGCGCCAGCGGCTGGGGCAGGCCGTGGTTGATGGCGTACATCAGGTAGTACACGGAGCCGATGCCGCGCACGCCGAACCACGCGCTGATGCCGCGCACCCGGCCGCGCACGGTGGAGCGCGCCAGCCCGAGGTAGACGCTCAGCGGCCGCGCCACCGCGAACAGGAACAGCGCCGTGCTCCAGGCGCGCCAGTCCCACGCCTGCGCCGTGACCGCGCCGCCCAGCAGCAGCACCAGCGTCAGCTCCGACAGCCGCTCCAGGTGCTCCTTGAAGATCAGCGATTCGCCGCTGACGGTGAGCGGTGCTTCGGCCGGCGTTTCCGCCGTTGCATCGGCAGCGGCAGCGGACGGTGCCGGCGCGCCGGAAGCGGCGGGCCGGGCATCGCCCTGGCCGGCGGTTGCGGCAGCCGCTCCCGCGCCCGCCGCGCCGGTTGCCGCCGCGCCCGTAGCGCCCGGCGCAGCCGCCTGGCCTGCGCAGGGCGCCTTCAGCAAGCCGTGGCGGTCCTTGCCCGCCCCCGCCAGCACCAGCTCGCGCTGGCGCAGCGCCACGCCGGCGAAGAACACCGCCAGGAAGCCCCACGCGTGCAGCCACAGGCAGGCGCCGTACACCACCGCGATCAGCCCCAGCCCCACCAGGTCGTCCAGCACCTCGTGCTTCGGATCGGTGTTGCGCAGCGCCCAGCCCAGTTGCGCCAGCGCCGCGCCGCCCGCGATGCCGATCAACACCGCACCCACCGTGCCCCACAGCACGTCCAGCGCCAGCCAGCGCCAGCCGAAGTCGCCCAGTTCGTGCAGGCCCAGCAAGCCCAATCCCAGCATCACGAAGGGGAAGGCGCTGCCGTCGTTCATGCCGGCCTCGCTGGTGAGGGCGAAGCGCAGTTTGTCGCGGTCGCCCGCGTGGCGCACCTGCACGTCGGTGGCCAGCACCGGATCGGTGGGCGCCAGGATGGCGCCCAGCAGCACGGCCGCGCCGAGCGGCAGGCCCAGCACCAGCGTGCCGAAGGCCGCCATCAGCCCCACCGAAATGCTCATCGACAGCCACGCCAGCCGCAGCGACGGCGCCCAGCGCGCCAGCGAGAACGGCACCGGCATCTTGACGCCGGCGGAGAACAGCGAAATCAGCACCGCCAGTTCCGTCATCACTTCCAGCACGCCCGCCTGGGCGTAGGGATCGACTGCGAACACGCCGAAGAAGGCCGGCCCCAGCGCCAGCCCCACGCCGAGATAGACGATAGCCGACGTCACCGGCAGGCGCGCCAGCGTGGTGGCGGCCAGCCCGCGCGCGAGCATCAGGCAGCCGATCAGGATGAACCAGAGAGTGGTACTCATGCTTAAACAATATACGCTGTGCCTTGCTGCAATGGCGCGGCATTGCTTTGACCTTGTTTCAATCGTGGCGCCGGGCGGTCCATGCGCCAAGTTGGTGCGTGCGGGCCGAATTGGTGCGCTGCCTGTCGCCGGCGGCGGGGGAATGGCGCACCAGTGCTGGCACGCTACTTGCGTAATGCATGTCCATACATTACGAGACGCAAATCCGCCGCATGCCCGACACCGCCGCCAGCGCCAGCCCGCTTTATAGCGCTACCAGCGTTATCAGCGCCACCAGCACCGCCCCTGCCGCTCCTTCGGCCGGGGAGGGCGCGGCACATCCGCCGTGGCAAGCCAGCCTGTCGCTGCGTTTCGCCGACGACGGCGGCACCACGCGCCTGGTGGAGCGCCGCCACAGCGGTCCGCTGCGCGTGCAGAAGCCGCTGTACCCGGAGGGCGGCGCGGTGTGCCACGCCATCATCGTGCACCCGCCGGGCGGCGTGGTCGGCGGCGACCAGCTGGAACTGGGCGCCACGGTGGGCGAGGGCGCGCGCGCCTTCCTCACCACGCCGGGCGCGGCCAAGTGGTACAAGGCCAACGGCAAGGTGTCGCGCCAGACGGTGCGGCTGCACGCCGGCGCCGGCGCCGCCATCGAATGGCTGCCGCAGGAAACCATCTTCTTCGACGACGCCCACGTGGAGCTGGAGCAGGACATCACGCTGGACGCGGGCGCCAGCTACATCGGCTGCGAAATCCTGTGCATGGGCCGGCGCGCCTCCGGCGAAACGTTCCGCAGCGGCCGCGTGGCGCAGCGCACCCGTATCCGCCAGGGCGCGCGGCTGCTGTGGTGGGAGCAGGGCGCACTGACCCCGAACGGCATCGCCAGCCCGCTGGGCATGGACGGGCATAGCGTGTGCGCCACCTTGCTGGCGGTGGGCGCGCCGTTGCCGGCGGCGGTGCTGGCCGCCATCCGCAGCGGCGGCGCCGACGCCATCGCTGCCGCTTCCGCCTCCGCCGTATTCGGCGCCACGCAAATGAAAGGCCTGCTGGCCGTGCGCTATCTGGGCGACGACAGCGAGGCCGCCCGTGAAATCATGCTGGCCGCCTGGCGCACCCTGCGGCCGCAACTGCTCGGCCGCGCACCCTTCGACCCGCGCAGCTGGCGCACCTAGGACAAGACATGGACCTGACCCCACGCGAAAAAGACAAGCTGCTGATCTTCACCGCCGCCCTGCTGGCCGAGCGCCGCCGCGCGCGCGGCCTGAAGCTGAACTACCCGGAAGCGGTGGCCCTGATCAGCGCCGCCATCATGGAGGGCGCGCGCGACGGCCGCAGCGTGGCCGAACTCATGTCCGACGGCGCGCAGATCCTCACGCGCGCCGACGTCATGGAGGGCGTGCCCGAGATGATTCCCGACATCCAGGTCGAGGCCACTTTCCCCGACGGCTCCAAGCTCGTCACCGTACACCACCCCATACCTTAAGGAGCACATCATGATCCCTGGTGAATTCATGCTCGAAGAAGGAGAGATCGGCCTCAATCAGGGCCGTGAAACCGTCACCGTCGTCGTCGCCAACCGGGGCGACCGGCCGATCCAGGTCGGCTCGCATTTCCACTTTTTCGAGGTCAACCCCGCGCTCTCGTTCGAGCGCTGGAAAGCCTACGGCATGCGCCTGAACATCGCCGCCGGCACCGCCGTGCGCTTCGAACCGGGCCAGACCCGCACCATCGAACTGGTGAAGCTGGCCGGCGACCGCGTGGTGCACGGCTTTAACGGCGCCGTGAACGGCAAGCTGGCCGACACGCCGCCGAAAGCGTAAAACATGGCCACTATCCCGCGCGCCGCCTATGCCGAAATGTACGGCCCCACCACCGGGGACCGCATCCGCCTGGCGGATACTGAACTGTTCATCGAGATCGAGCACGATTACGCCATCCACGGCGAGGAAGTGAAATTCGGCGGCGGCAAAGTGATCCGCGACGGCATGGGCCAGTCGCAGCGCCCGCACGCCGAGGTAATGGACACCGTCATCACCAACGCGGTGATCCTGGACCACTGGGGCATCGTCAAGGCCGACATCGGCCTGAAGAACGGCCTGATCGCCGCCATCGGCAAGGCCGGCAATCCCGACATCCAGCCGGGCGTCACCATGGCCATCGGCGCGGCCACCGAGATCATCGCCGGCGAAGGGCTGATCGTCACCGCCGGCGGCATCGACTCGCACATCCACTTCATCTGTCCGCAGCAGATCGAGGAAGCGCTGATGAGCGGCGTGACCACCATGCTGGGCGGCGGCACCGGCCCGGCGGTGGGCACCGCCGCCACCACCTGCACGCCCGGCCCCTGGCATCTGCACGCCATGCTGAGCGCGGCCGACGCCTTCCCCATGAACTTGGGCTTCCTCGGCAAGGGCAATGCGAGCCAGCCGCTGCCGCTGGAGGAGCAGATCCGGGCCGGCGCCATCGGCCTGAAGCTGCACGAGGACTGGGGCACCACCCCGGCCGCCATCGACAACTGCCTGTCGGTGGCCGACCGCCTCGACGTGCAGGTGGCCATCCATAGCGACACGCTGAACGAGGGCGGTTTCCTCGAGCACACGCTGGCCGCCTTCAAGGACCGCACCATCCACACCTTCCACACCGAAGGCGCGGGCGGCGGGCATGCGCCGGACATCATCGCGGCGGTGGGGCAGGGCAATGTGCTGCCCTCGTCCACCAATCCGACCCGGCCCTACACCGTCAACACGCTCGACGAGCACCTCGACATGCTGATGGTGTGCCACCACCTCGATCCGGCCATCGCCGAGGACGTGGCTTTCGCCGAATCGCGCATCCGGCGCGAGACCATCGCGGCCGAGGACATCCTGCACGACATCGGCGCCATTTCCATGATGTCGTCCGACTCGCAGGCCATGGGCCGGGTGGGGGAAGTCATCATGCACACCTGGCAGACCGCGCACAAGATGAAGGTGCAGCGCGGCGCGCTGGCGCCGGACAGCGCGCGCCACGACAACTTCCGCGCCAAGCGCTACATCGCCAAGTACACCATCAACCCCGCCATCACGCACGGCATTTCGCACGTGGTGGGTTCGCTGGAGGTGGGCAAGATCGCCGACATCGTACTGTGGAAGCCGGCCTTCTTCGGCGTCAAGCCGTCGATGATTTTAAAGGGCGGCATGATCGCCGCCGCGCAGATGGGCGACCCGAACGCGTCGATTCCCACGCCGCAGCCGGTGCACTACCGCATGATGTTCGGCGCCTATGGCGGCGGGCTGCGCAAGTCCTTCACCTTTGTATCGCAGGCCGCGTTCGACGCAGACATCGCCGGCCAGCTGCGGCTGCAGAAGCAGACCATCGCCGTGAAAAACATGCGCGCGCTGCGCAAGAGCGACATGATCCACAACGGCGCCACGCCGCGCATGGAAGTCGATCCCGAAACCTATGAAGTGCGCGCCGACGGCCAGTTGCTGGTCTGCGAAGCGGCCGCCGTGCTGCCGATGGCGCAGCGCTATTTCCTGTTCTGACGAGGCCCGCATGCTCACCCTCCATACCAAACTGCCCGCCAGCGCCGGCCCCGGCGCGGTGCAGCCGGCCGCGCGCCTGGTGCTGCCTTACGAACTGCGCGAAAAATGCCGCCTGCGCGCGGTGCTCAGCAACGGCGAAGAAGTGGGCGTGTTCACCGTACGCGGCACCGTGCTGCGCGACGGCGACCTGCTGGTCGGCGAAGACCGCAGCAAAGTGGTGCAAGTGGTGGCCGCGCGCGAACCGACCTACAAGGTCACCTGCGCCGACGCCCACACGCTGTTGCGCTGCGCTTTCCACCTCGGCAACCGCCACACGCAGGCGCAGGTGGGCGACGGCTTCCTGCGCATCCGCGCGGACGCCGTGCTGAAGGAGATGCTGGCCGGCCTGGGCGCCACCGTGACGGCCGAAGACGCCGCCTTCGAACCGGAATCCGGCGCCTACGGCGGCGGCCATGGCCACAGCCATGACAGCCACGGCGGCCACGGCGGTCACGGCGGCCACCCCTTGGCGCCGATCCCGCTGCGCCAGAAGATCCACCGCCCCGGCGACGGCTCGCCATGATGCAGGCCTCCGCCTTGCTGCACCTGCTGCAGTTCGCCAGTCCGGCCCTGCCGATCGGCGCTTACAGCTACTCGCAGGGGCTGGAGGCCGCGCTGGAATCCGGCGCGGTGCACAACGCGGACACCGCCCGCGCCTGGATCGCGCGCCAGCTGCACGAAGTGATGGCGCAATGGGAAGCGCCGGTCTGCTGGCGCCTGATGCGCGCCTTCCAGCAGCGCGACGCGGGCGCCGTGGCGCAATGGAGCGAGCGCTTCCTGGCCTCGCGCGACAGCGCCGAATTCCGCGCCGAGACCCTGCAGATGGGCTACTCGCTGGCGCGCCTGACCGCCGAACTGGGCATCGCCGACGCCGCCATCACCGCCATGCTGCCGCCGGAAACCGAGCTGGCGTTGCCGGTGGCTTACGCCTGCGCCGTGGCCGCGCTCGACATCCCGCACCGGGAAGCCTTGCTGGCCATGCTGTTCGCCTGGGCCGAGAACCAGGTGCTGGTGTGCGTCAAATCCGTGCCGCTCGGCCAGGTGGCCGGCCAGCGCATGCTGCTGGCGCTGCGCCCCGAGCTGGAAGCGGCCGCGCTGCACGCGCAGCGGCTGGCCGACGAGGACCTGAGCAACTGGGCGCCCGGCCTGTCGCTGCTGTCGATGCGGCACGAAGTGCAGTACAGCCGGCTGTACCGGTCATAAATACCGATCATAAAGAGGACTCACACATGAACCCATCCAATCCGCTGCGCGTCGGCATCGGCGGCCCGGTCGGCTCCGGCAAGACCGCGCTGTGCGAAATGCTGTGCAAAGGCATGCGCGACCACTACGACATGGCCGTCATCACCAACGACATCTACACCAAGGAGGACATGGAGATCCTGCTGCGTGCGGACGCCTTGCCGGCCGAGCGCCTGATGGGCGTGGAGACCGGCGGCTGCCCGCACACCGCCATCCGCGAGGACGCCTCCATCAACCTGGAAGCCATCGCCCGCATGCAGGCCGACTTCCCTGACCTGGACCTGATCCTGGTGGAGTCGGGCGGCGACAACCTGGCCGCCACCTTCAGCCCCGAGCTGTCCGACCTCACCATCTACGTGATCGACGTGGCCGGCGGCGAGAAGATTCCGCGCAAGGGCGGCCCCGGCATCACGCGCTCGGACCTGCTCATCATCAACAAGACCGACCTCGCGCCCCACGTCGGCGCCGACCTGGCCGTGATGGCGCGCGACGCCAAGCAGCAGCGCGGCGCGCGGCCGTTCCTGTTTACCAATCTGCGCAGCGGCGAAGGGGTGGCCGCCGTGATCGACTTCATTCGCGAACAAGGCCTGCTGGAACAGGCGCACAAGGAGCAAGCATGAAAGCAGGCCTGAAACTGAACACCCGCAACGCTGTATCGATGCTGCTCGCCGCCGGCCTGTGCCTGCCGGCGCTGGCCCATCCGGATGGGGCCCACGCCGCCGGCGCCGCGCACGTCCATGCCGCCGACGCCGCGCCGCTGCTGGCTGCCGCCCAGGCCGGCTGGATGGCGGCTTTCCAGTCCGGCTTCCTGCACCCCTTCACCGGCTTCGACCATTTGCTGGCCATGCTGTCGGTCGGCATCTGGAGCGCGCGCCAGCCGCAGGGCAAGGCGCTGCCGCTGGTGTTCCTCGGCGCCATGCTGCTGGGCGCGCTGAGCGGCGTGGCGGGCGCCACCATTCCCGGCCTGGAAGCCGGCATCGCCGCCACCGTGGTGCTGGCCGGCGTGCTGATCGCCATGGCCGCGCGCTTGCCGCTGTGGGCCGGCGCCGCGCTGATCGCCGCCTTCGCTGTGCTGCACGGCAACGCGCACGGCCACGAACTGCCGCAGGCGGGCAGCGCCTTCGGCTTCCTGGCCGCGAGCGGCTTGCTGATGCTGGGGGGGCGCTGGTTCGGCCGGGCGGCCGAACTCGGCATGGTGCGCATCACCGGCGCCGGCATTGCCGCCACCGGCGTGCTGATGATGGCCGCTTAGTTAGGTTTCCGGTCGGACAGCACGATGGGCGCTGCGTTTTCCGGATGCAGGCCCTGGTGGCCCGCATACACCGCGCGGATGGCGGCCATGTCGGTTTCCGGCTCGCCGCTCAGGAACAGATGGTCCTTCACGCCCAGCGTCTTGTTCGGATAATCGATGTACACCAGGCACAGCGGCACCCTGGCCGCCAGCGCCAAGTGGTAAAAACCGCTCTTCCAGCTGTCGCGGTAGCCGCGCGTGGCCTCCGGCGTGATGCCGACCCAGTACCAGTCCGCCGCGTTCATGCGCTCGGCCTGGCGCTGTATCATGCCGGTCTTGGCGCTGCGGTCCACCGGCTCGCCGCCCATGGCGTGGAACCACTTGCCCAGCAGCGGGATCTTGAACAGCGAGTCCTTGGCCAGCCAGCGGAACGGCAGGTCCAGCGCCCATTTGGCGAAGATGCCAACCATGAAATCCCAGTTCGACGTGTGCGGATACACCACGCAAATGCCGCGCGGCCCGGGCAGCGGCCGGTACAGCACGCGCCAGCCGAACAGCGTCAACACGCGCAGCGCGACGCGCTGCCCCAGCTTGGGCAGGTCTGCCGGTTTCAGTTGATCATTGTTCATGGTGACGAGTGCTTGCCTGTGGGAAAAACGCGCCGACATTTTAGCCGGGGGCGGGGGCGCGCCGCAAGCGCGGCAACCACGCAACACTTGGCGGACCCAGCGGACTTGCAACATGATTGAGACGTTGAAATCGCTACCGAATACGTTATATTGATGACAATCGGATCAACAATGCAAGCCGAAGATCACATGCTGCGCCGCCGCCTGGTTGTCGTCTCGGCGCGGCCCATAATGAGCGGGTCTCTGCCCCCGCGTGCTTGCGCGCGCCCTGGCAGCGGCATCGGTGACTGCGCGCTGCGGCACTGAAGTGCAGGGTAGGTAAACATGACCACGAAAACGTTGCTATGCGTAGCGATGGGGGATTTGTCGCCCTTCGATACGGTGGAAGGTGCCATTCACGGCTGGGACATTTGCAAAACCAGCAGTTTGACGGGAGCGGCCAAGCTGTTGCGAGCGCGCCACGTCAGCGTGGCTTTGCTGATGCTGAATTGCGAGGCCCGGGCAGTACCGGAAATCGATGCTTTCCTGCGCGAGCACGGCCATGTGCAATGGGTGGCCGTGTGCCATCCGGCGGTGCTGGAAGAGGAGCGCTACCGCCAGCTGGTCAGCGAACACTGCTGCGATTTCCACACGTGGCCGGTGGACGGCCAGCGCCTGCAGCACACGCTGGGGCATGCGCACGGGCTGGCGGCATTGCACCGCGCGCCGCGCGCCCCTGTGGCCGTCGGCAAGCGCCTGGTGGGGCGCGCGCCGGCCACCCAGCGCCTGCTGGTCCAGACCGCCCGCGTGGCGCCGGTGCGCGCCCCGGTGCTGATCTGGGGCGAGAGCGGCACCGGCAAGGAACTGGTGGCGCAAGCGGTGCATGAGCAGTCGCCCTATGCGGACGGCCCATTTGTCCCCATCAATTGCGGCGCCATCGCTCCCGGCCTGGTGCAGTCCGAACTGTTCGGCTATGAACGCGGCGCCTTCACCGGCGCCAACCAATGCCGCCCGGGCCTGCTCGAATCGGCCAACGGCGGCACCATCTTCCTCGACGAAATCGGTGACCTGCCGCTCGGCATCCAGGCCAACCTGCTGCGCTTCCTGCAGGAGAAATCGGTGCTGCGGGTGGGCGCCACGCGCGCCGTGCCGGTCGATGCGCGCGTGATCGCCGCTTCCCACGTGGATCTGGAGGCGGCCGTGTCCTGCGGCGCGTTCCGGCAGGATCTGTTCTACCGCCTGAACGTGCTGACCATCGCGGTGCCGCCGCTGCGCGAGCGCAAGGAAGACTTGGAATTGCTGGCGGCCCACTTCTTCGAGCGCTATGCGGCCGAGCGTTCGCCGCGCCTGCAGGGCTACTCCAGCGCCGCCCACGCAGCCATGCGCCGGCACGACTGGCCGGGCAATGTGCGCGAGTTGATCAACCGGGTCCGGCGCGCACTGGTGATGGCCGAGGGGCGCCTGGTGCAGCCGGCCGACCTCGGTCTGGCCGACGCCGGCGACGGGCCGGTCGACTGCGTGCCGCTGGGCGGCGTGCGCGTGCGCGCGGAGCGGCAGGCGATCGAAGTGCGTTTGCGCAATGGGAAGAGTGTGACACGGGTGGCCCAGGAACTGGGCGTGTCGCGCATGACCTTGTACCGCCTGATGGCCAAGCACGGCATCGACGTCCCTTCCCGCAGCCGCGCCAAGTAGGCGGCGCGGCCCAACGGCCGCGCCGGCCTGGCACAGATTTGTGACATTTCCCCCTGTTCACGGGCCGCCCTGGCCACCCAAGAAATCAAGCACTTGAGCTAACTCAACCGTAAAGGGCGCGGCTGAATTTGTCACAGCCGTGTGACGCACGCGTGCCACATTTTTCCCAGGCGCAGGCGCGGACCTTCCAAACACATCCGCGTTCGGATAATTCCCTTGTTTTTCAAAGAGTTACAAAACACCGAGCCACTGGCATCACTTATGCATAGGTAGATGGCCGGATCGATAATGTTTCGGTTAACCATCTTTCTAGAACCTAACCTGGTGAGGCAAGGAAAATGAAAAGAACGATACTGGCGAGTGCCATCGCGATGCTGTTCAGCGTACACGCTTACGCCCAAACGACAGATGCCCGTAACAATCTCAACCAAAGCGGTGCCGGCGCCTTCGCGACCGACCAAGCTTCTGCGCAGCAAGACAGTAGCAGCAACCGCAACAACAACAACAACACCGACGGCACGGCGCGCGCGCTGGCCCAAGGCTCGGCGGCAGCCAACAACGGCGGTACCGCCACTGCCAACCTGAGCAACTCCTTCAATACCTCGTCGGCGACCGCGATCAGCCGCCTGAACGGCACGGTCAGCGGCAACCAGATTTCCAATATCGGCAACCAGGCCCGCAATGACGGCGGCACCAGCGGCGGCGTCGGCTATGGCGGCGTGGGCGGCAACGCCAGCGGCGGCGGCAACAACGGCGCCAACGGCGGCAACGGCGCCAGCGCCACGGGCGGCGCCGGCGGCGCCGGCGCGGCGGCCCAGGGCGGCGCAGGCGGGGCGGGCGCATCGGCCAGCACCGGCAGCGGCGGCAACGGCGCCGGCGCCACCGGCGGCAACGGCGGCAACGGGGCCAGTGCGAACGGCGGCGCGGGCGGTGCCGGCGCCGCAGGCGGCGTGGCCACGACCGGCAGCGTGACGTCGGGCAGCGCCAGCGGCGGTTCGGCGCAGGGCGCCGATGGCGGCGCGGGCGGCGTCGCCACGGGCGCCACCAGCGGCGCAGGCGGCGCGGGCGGTAGCGGCGGCAGCGGCGCCAGCGGCGGCCTGGCCGGCGCCAGCGTCGGCGGCGGCGGCGGCAGCGGCGGCGCGGGCGGTGCCGCCAGCGGCGGCGCGGGCGGCTTCACCGGCAACGCCGCGGGCGGCGCCGGCGGCAGCAGCGGCATGGCGTCGGGCGCCGACGGCGGCGCCGGCGGCAGCAATGGCAGCGCCAGCGGCGGCGCGGGCGGCTTCACCGGCAACGCCAACGGCGGCGCCGGCGGCACCAACGGCAACGCGAACGGCGGCGCCGGCGGCGGCAGCGGCATGGCCTCGGGCATCGGCGGCGCCGGCGGCGGCACCGGCGATGCGAACGGCGGCTCCGGCGCCGGCAGCGGCGCGGGCGCGTCGGGCGGCAACGGCGCTGCCGGCGGCTCCGCTGCCGGCGGTTCGGCCAGCACCAGCGCGGCTGCCAATGGCGGCTCTGGAGCGGCTGGCGGGGCAACCAGCAGCAACGGCGCTACCGGCGGCGGCGGCCTGGGCGGCAGCACGCCTGCCATCAGCGGCAACCAGACCTCCGGCGCGACCGCCGGCAACGGCACCGGCGGCGCCGGCGGCGGCGGCGGCAACAGCTCGACATCGGGTGCCGGCACGGGCGGCGCAGGCGGGGCCGGCGCGGCAGGCGGCAGCACCGGCGCGGGCGGCAGCGGCGCCATGGCCAGCAACACCGGCGGCGCCGGCGCCACAGGCGGCGGCAACACCAGCGGCGCGGGCGGCGGCGGGGCGGCGGCGTCCAACACCAGCGGCGCCGGCGCGGCGGCGTCGAATACCGCCGGCAACGGCGCGGCAGCGTCCAACACCAGCGGCGCGGGCGCGGCGGGCGGCGGCAATAGCACGGGCGCGGGCGGTGCCGGCGCCATGGCGTCGAACACCGGCGGCGCCGGCGCGGCGGCAACCGGCGGCGCCGGCGGCGGCGGCGCAAGCGGCGGCAACGGCAGCAGCACCGGCGGCGCCGGCGGCAACGGCGCCGGCGGCGCGGCGGGCGGCAACAGCGGCATGGCGCAGAACAACGCCGGCGCAGGGGCGGCAGGCGGCAGCGCCACCGGCGGCAACGCGGGCAGCGGCGCGGCCAGCAGCGGCGCCGCCACGGCGGGTAACGGCGGCGCCGGCGGCGCGGGCGGCGGCGGCAACACCGGCGGCGCAGGGGCTGCCGGCGGCAGCGCCACGGGCGGCGCGGGTGCGTCCAGCGGCAACGCCACGGCCGGCAACGGCGCGGCCGGCGGCGATGCCACCGGCGGCGGCGGCGCGGCCGGCGGCAATGCCACTGGCGGCAACGGCGGCAGCGGCGGCACGCAGACCGCAGGCAACGCGACCGGCGGCGCCGGGGCCGGCGGCACGGGCGGTGCGGGCGGGGCCATCTCCGTCAGCGCCGGCGAGTTCAACATGTCCAACACCATGTCCAGTGTCGGCCAGTCGGCGGCAGGCATCATGACGGTCAGCCAGAACAACGGCTTCTCTTCGCTGATACAGCAAAGCGTCAACGTGCAGGCCAACCTGTCCGTGGGCCGGTGAGCGGGGCTGCCGCTGCGGGCCGCGCCTCGGGCGCGCCGCAGCGGCGGGGCCGGCGGCCTCCAGCGCGGGGCCGCCGGCCATGGTTTGAACGGGAGGTAGACATGTTATATGTATCCAGACCGGGATGGACGGCGTCGCTCCTGACCCTGTGCCTGCACGCAGCGGCCCAGCAGGCGCCGTTGCCGGAATCCGCACCTGCACCGCCGGTGCCTGCCGCGATTGTGGCGGTTGACCAGGCGGCCGCACCCGCGCGCAGCATCGGCGGAACGGCGCAGCGCGATGACGGCATACTGGGCGTGGCGCTATTGGAGGCGCGCCTGGAACACCTGCGCGGCGGGAGTGCTACGCCGTGGAGCGATATGAAGCTGAACGGGGCGGTCAGCGGTAACAGCGCCATGGCTGTTACCACCGGGGCGAACGTGATCACCGAGGGGGCGTTCAGCAATGCGTCCGGCTTGCCGATGGTGATACAGAACTCCGGTGCCAATGTGCTGATCCAGAACGCAACCATCGTTAATGTTCAATTCAAATGAACGCGCAGCATGCCCGCTGTGTTTATGGCGCCGCACTGTTGGCGGCGGCGGTGGCGGCTTGTCCCGCCGCCGAGTTGCCCAGCATCGGCGGCGCCACTTATCACGTCCGGGTCGCCAGCCTGAAGGAAGCGCGCTACCGCTCGACCGTGCGCCAGCAGTACGACTACAGTTGCGGCTCGGCTGCGGTGGCGACGTTGTTAAGTTACCACTTCGATCATCCGGTTTCCGAGCAGCTTGCGTTTGATCAAATGTACCGCACCGGCGACCAGGAACGCATCCGGCGCGAGGGCTTCTCCCTGCTGGACATCAAGCGCTTCCTGGCCAGCCGGGGTTTCGCGGCGGACGGTTTCGAACTGCCGCTGGAAAAACTGGCCGAGGCGGGCCTGCCCGCCATTGTGCTGGTGGCGGAGAAGGGCTACCATCATTTCGTGGTCATCAAGGGCGTGCGTCCCGACCGGGTGCTGCTGGGCGATCCGTCCGGCGGCACGCGCGCCGTGGGACGCGGCGCGTTTGACGCCATGTGGCAAAACCGGCTGCTGTTCGTGGTGCACGGGCGCCCCGGCAAGCCGCGCTTCAACGAGGCGGCGGACTGGCAGGTGGCGCCGCGCGCCGCGCCGGACCAGGTGCTGGAGCGCGACAGCCTGTTGCGCGTGACCCTGCCCAAGCTGGGCGACGGCAATTTTTAAGGAGGCTGGCATGAGACGCTTGCGCTGGATCGCGGCCGCCGCGTGCGGCCTGATGTGCGGCCCGATATTCACGGCCGGCGCCGCCGACGGCGGCCCCGGCTCCGGCCCTGGCTTGGACTGGACGCCGGTTCCCGACAGCGCGCTCGAGGACGTGCGCGGCGGTTTCGACCTGGGCGGCGGCATGGTGGTCTCGCTGGGCGTCGAGCGCCTGGTGTCCATCAACGGCAGCACCGTGGCCAGCAGCCAGTTCAGTATTGCCGACCTGTCGCGCATCACCGCCGGCGAGGCGCAGCTGGCGCGCGAGGCGGTGCCGCAGTTCGCCGTGGTGCAGAACGGCGCCGGCAACAGCGCCTTGCTGCCGGCCGCAGGCGTGCAGGCCATGTCGGCGCTGCTGATCCAGAACACCATGAACGACCAGGCCATCCGCAGCCAGACCACCATCAATGCGTCGGTCAGCAGCCAGGCGCTGCTGACGGCGATGAATTTCGAAGGCAGCATGCGCGCCGCGCTGGCCGGCGCGCTGGCTCCCCGCTGAGCGCTCCCGCGCCGCCGGGACGCCGTTCGCAACAGTTTCTTTCACTGTCGATAATGGGGGATGTATGCACCTAGTACGAGTGTTGCGCGCCGGCTCGGCTGGCATGTCCATGATAGTTTGCAGTGCGCTGGCCCAGGGCCAGCCGGAGACGCCCGGAATGGCCGAACTGGCCGCCGAACTGGCTGCGGTCAAGCGCCAGCTGGCGGAGCAGCGCGCATTACTCGACACCCTCAAGCAGCAAATCGCCGAGCAGCAGCGCGGCGTCGCCGCGCTGCCGGCGCCGGCAGCCGCAGTACAGCCCGCGCCGGCGGCCGTGCCGGCCGAACGCCTGGCCAGCCAGCGCGGCGCCGGGCCGGCCGGCGGCGGCCAGGCGCCGGCCGAGGCGCCCGCCGCGCCGGCCCAGGCGGGACCGCAGCGCCCGGCCGAGAACCGGCAGGCCGCGGTGGGCCAGGCGCCGCAGCGCGACGGCCGCCCGCCCGAAGTGGCGCCGCTGTTCGAGCAGCCCGGCGTGCTGACCCCCAAGGGCCGCTATGTGCTCGAGCCGTCCTACCAGTTCGGCTACTCGTCGAGCAACCGCGTGGCGCTGGTCGGCTACACCATCATCCCCGCGCTGCTGATCGGCCTGATCGATGTGCGCGAACTCAAGCGCAACACCATGACCGCCGCGCTGGCCGGCCGCTACGGCCTCACTTCGCGCACGGAGGTCGAAGTGCGGGTGCCCTATGTCTACCGCAGCGACTCCACCGTCAGCCGCGAGATCTTCACCGGCACGGCGGTGGAAAACGTGTTTTCCACCAGCGGGCGCGGCATCGGCGACGTGGAACTGGCGCTGCGCCACCAGCTCAACGACGGCGGCGTGGACAAGCCATATTACGTGGCCGGCCTGAAGCTGAAAAGCCGCACCGGCAAGGATCCGTTCGAGGTGGTGACGGACTGCGCCGTGCGCTGCGTGGGCCCGAACGCGTCCGGCACCGGCTTGCCGCTGGACCTGCCGACGGGGTCGGGCTTCTACGCGGTGCAGCCCAGCGTGACGTGGCTGTTCCCGTCCGACCCGGCCATCTTCTTCGGCAGCTTCAGCTACCTGCGCAACGTCAAGCGCAGCAATGTGCGACGCATGATCCTGAACGGCGAATGGGAAGACCTGGGCACCATCAAGCCGGGCGACGTGATCGGCTTCAATTTCGGCATGGGCCTGGCGCTCAACGAGAAGGCCTCGCTCAGCCTGGGCTACAACCACGACACCGTGGCGCGCACCAAGCAGAACGGCGTGGCCGTGCCCGGCTCCGTGCGCACCCAGCTGGGCACCTTGCTGATGGGCTTTTCCTACCGCTTCAACGACAAGCGCTCGCTCAATGTCTCGGTCGGCGCCGGGCTGACGCGCGACACCCCGGACGTGACGCTGTCGGTGCGCATGCCGATCAACTTTTAAGGGTATCCGCACATAAATCGTATTTTTACGATATGCTCATGTTCCTGGTTATTCTGACCATTTAGACAATCACTCAACAAGGGAAAACATGATCTCTCGCCGCATTCCAGCCGCCAGCCTGGCTTTCGCCATCGCCGCCATCCTGGGCCAGGCGCCCGCATACGCCGCCGCGCCGCTGGCCAAGACCCAGGCGCCCGGCTACTTCCGCATCATGCTGGGCGACTTCGAAGTGACCGCGCTGAACGACGGCACGGTGGACCTGCCGGTCGACAAGCTGCTGCACGACAAGCCGGCCAAGACGCAGCAGGCCCTGGGCAAGTCCTTCCTGAAAACGCCGCTGGAAACCTCGGTCAACGGCTACCTGGTCAACACCGGCAGCAAGCTGGTGCTGATCGACACCGGCGCCGCCGGCCTGTTCGGTCCCACGCTGGGCAAGCTGGTGGCCAACCTGAAAGCGTCCGGTTACCAGCCGGAACAGGTGGACGAAATCTACATCACCCACTTGCATCCGGACCACGTGGGCGGCGCGGCTGCGGCAGGCAAGGCTGCGTTCCCGAACGCCGTGCTGCGCGCAGACAAGCACGACACCGATTTCTGGCTGAGCAAAGTGAATCTGGAGAAAGCGCCGGCCGACAAGAAGGGCTTCTTCCAGGGCGCGATCGCATCGGTGTCGCCGTACAGCGACGCAGGCAAGCTGAACCCGTTTGAAGGCAACACCGAGCTGGTGCCCGGCATCAAGGCCGTGACCCGCTACGGCCACACGCCGGGCCACACCACCTATGTGGTGGAAAGCAAGGGCCAGAAACTGGTGCTGCTGGGCGACCTGCTGCACGTGCAGGCGGTGCAGTTCGACGATCCTTCCGTGACCATCGACTTCGACAGCGACAGCAAAGCGGCGCTGGCGCAGCGCAAGCTGGTGTTTGCCGAGGCGGCCAAGCAGGGCTACCTGATCGGCGCCTCCCACCTGCAGTTCCCAGGCCTGGGCCACATCCGCAGCCAGGGCAAGGGTTACCAGTTCGTGCCGGTGAACTACACCATCCCGCGCTGAGTTAAGCCGACTTAGACCAGCCCGAACCAGCCCAGCGCCGCGCCCGCAGCCAGCAGCCACAGCAAATGGAGGCGGGTGCGCCAGATCACCAGGCCGGCGGCGGCGGACAGCGCCCACAGCGGCCAGTGCTCGGCGGTGCCGGCGTTGGCGGTGGCCAGGATGATGCCGGTCGACACCAGCAAGCCCACCACCACCGGCGCCATGCCTTGCTTGAAAGCGCGCACGCCGCGCCGTTCGCGGTTGCGGTGCAGCCATTGCGCCGCCAGGTAAGTCAGCGTGGTGCTCGGCAGCATGATGCCGGTCATCGTCACCAGCACGCCCAGCACGGCGGCCAGCCAGCTGCCCGCGTTCAGCCCCACATTCCAGCCCATCAGCGCCACGAACAGCACGTTCGGTCCGGGCGCGGCCTGGGCAATGGCGATGGCGTCGTTGAACTGCGCCGGCGTGAGCCACTGGTGCTGCTCGACCAGGTAGCGGTGCATCTCGGCGGTGGTGGAAATGGCGCCGCCGATCGACATCAGCGACAGCAGCATGTAATGGCCGAACAGGCTGATCCAGTCGCTCACGCT
Organism: Massilia sp. BGA-UO-ETr-WB1; assembly: GCF_059567845.1. NCBI lineage: Bacteria > Pseudomonadati > Pseudomonadota > Betaproteobacteria > Burkholderiales > Oxalobacteraceae > Massilia > Massilia sp. BGA-UO-ETr-WB1. Next base: position 143,453 of record NZ_JCAQOT010000027.1, read on the forward strand.
GAGCACGATGTGGATGGGTGGCGTCATGTCTTGATCCTGCGGTAGGTGAGGGCGCAGCACAGGCCGCCAAGGCCCAGCAGCACATAGGCCAGCGGCACGCGCAGAAAGGCCACCAGGGCCACGCCGAGCACGGCGGCCGGTAAGCTCCAGGCCAGCGGCAGCGGATGCTTGCGCAGCGCCGTGGCAAGCTTGAGCCCGGTTGCCCCTATCATGCCGGCTGACACCGCCGCCATGCCGCGCAGCGCGCCCTGCACGCCGGGGTGGCTGGCGTAGTGCGCGTGCAGCACCGCCAGCATCAGCACCACCAGCAGCGGCACGGCCAGCATGCCGGCCAGCGCCGCCATCGCGCCGCGCAGGCCGAAATAACGCGCCCCGATCACCAGCGACAGGTTGACCACGTTGGGCCCGGGCATGATTTGCGCGACCGCCCATTCCTCCAGGAATTCCTCCTGCGTCAGCCAGCGCTTGCGCTCGACCATCTCGCGCTGGACCACGGCCAGCACGCCGCCGAAGCCTTGCAGTGCGAGCAATGTGAAGGAGAAGAAGAGGTCGCCGAGCGACTTGGGACGGGGGCGCGGCGCGTCCGTTTCAAGATGGAATTCATTGCTGGATATCATGCTGGCATTATCCTTGACTTTGGGATTTATTGTTCGATACTCCTTTCACCGGGCTTCACCGACCCGCCCGACCTGTGAAGGATGATGATGGATGCAATGACACTTCCCGCCCAGACCGTAAGGCTGGCGCCACCTCAACAGCGCTCGGATGAGCGCTGCAGCGAGATCGTGAACAAGGGCATCGCAGTGCAGAACTGCTTCAGCACCTTGTGCGCGATAGAGTATCTCAAGTCCAACAATGTCCGGCCGGACGTCATCGAGCGCGTGTTGCTGCACCCCGATTTGCGCCGAAAATTCCCCCATTAAGCCCTAACTTCCGCAATTTTTTGCCCGGTGCCGCAACGCTGCCGCACCGGGCCTACTTATGCACAAAAATTGATAATAAGAAAATGCGTAAAAATATTTTCCGGCGGCTTTGCATGTTGCGCTAAGTGGTTGATTTATAAGGGTATAAAATCTGCCTTTTGAACGGGCAGTTTGTAGAAAAGCCCATAGATACGGGCTGTATGGGCTGTCAAGTGGGCCTTATCCACAAAGATATCCACATTCGCTGTGGATATCGGAAAAAGCGCTTCAGAATCCGCCACTTAGCGCATGGGAGTAGCGAGATGCCGGCGTTTACGGGGCAAGATGCAGGGAGTTCGGGGAAAGATAACTACTGTACGGGTGTACAGTGGTTTGCCGGGCTTGCTGCGCTCAGTCCGCGCCGCCGTCCGGCTCGGTGCTCAGCACCAGCTTGCGGCCCAGCAGTTCCGCATCCGGCGCGCCGAGCAGTGCGGCGGCCATCTGGTTCAGCTCCAGGATGCGGCGCTGCTCGTCCAGCACGAAGCGCACGCTGTTGTCGAGCTGGGCTTGCACCTCGGCCAGGTGGCGCTCCGCCTCCACCAGGTTGGCGTAGCCGCGCAGCGAGGAAATCACCGTGGTGAACAGCTTGCGCGTGGTCAGGTCGCTCTTGCACCAGAAGTCGTTGATGTCGTAATCGAGGATGATGCTGTGCTCCAGCGCCTGGCCGGGTTGGCCGGTGCGCAGCACGATGCGCACCAGCTTGTTGTGCAGTTCGTCGCGGATCTGGCGCGCCACCTTCAGGCCCGCCTCGCTGGTTTCCATGATCACGTCCAGCAGTACCAGCGCCACGTCCGGCGTGGTGCGCAGGATGTGCAAGGCCTCGTCGCCGCTATAGGCGTGCAGGAAACTCAGGCGGCGTCCCTGGAAACAGGCGTTGCTGAGGGAAAACTTGGTGACCACATGGACGTCCACGTCGTCGTCGACTATCAGGACGCGCCAGGGCGCGAGGATGGGCGCGGGGCCGGGCTGGCCCGCATTGGCAGGCATATCTTCTTCTATCATCCAGTCGGCGCTGGTATCTTCTTTCACGTCCATGCACAATCCCGTGGGCTAGTAAATCTGTGAGTGCATCTGCTTCCGTCAACACTATTCCTTGCCTGCATTTTTGTCAAAGGATTCTATTGGGCATCCCCCGGCAGGCTGAAATATTTTTTCAACTGGCAAAAAACCAGTCGGCGATGCGTCCAGATGTCTTTCTAAGTGGTTGATTTTATTGGGTTTAAAAACTGCCTGCCAAATTGGCATTTTATTGAAACCCGCGCCAATACTGGCTTTGCGGGCTGTCAAGTGGCACTTTTCCACATCGTTATCCACAGTTGATGTGGATAAGCTGAAAAAGCGCTTTAAAAACGGCTCTTTACAGCCGTTTCTTCAAGTTCTCCAATTCCGCCATGAAGCGCTCGCACGCCAGCGCCGGCGGCCACGGTTCCCACGGCGCGCCGCCATACAAGGCGTGCAGCGGGTCGGTATCGAGCACGGCGGCGCGTATCTTCAGCGTGCGCCGCACCTCATCGCGCGACCAGCCCACCACGTGCACCGCCTCGCTGGCCGCCGCCAGGCGGTCGGCCTTCTTGTGGATGCGGTGCTCGGCGGGTGACCAGGCCGGCACGCCGTAGCGCAGGAACACCGCGCTCTCCAGGCGCTGGCTCAGCGCGCGGAAGCTGTCGCCCAGGAAGGGTTTCAGCACCGAGATGCAATCGAAGCCGAGCAAGCCTTCCTCGGCGTCGTGCAGCAGTTCGCGCAGCTCCAGCACCGGGTCCATCGGCCGGGCCGCCCAGCCGCGCCGCAGCTGCAGCACCGACAGCGAATGCTGCGCCACCGACAGCGGCAGCGGCCACGCGGAATGCCCCCCCCAGCGGTAAGTGCGCGCCAGGCCCAGCGCCAGGTCGCCGTCGTCCCAGTCGAACGGCGTGGGATCGAGTAAATCCAGTCTCTTTCCCGATGGCATGCGCACCCAGGCGCGGGCGTGACCGCCGTTGTGTTGATGAATAGCGCGGCTCATCCCGCATTGTAATCTGGCCACGCCTATTAGGGAAATTCGTATGCTTTAGAGCAATACTGTGCTTTTTTGCAATACACTGGGGGCTGTCCATAAAACTTTCTGGAGACACCATGGCGGCACGTCCTTCCTACCTCTATCCCGGCGGCTCGGTGATGATGCATTCCCCGCTGCAGCTCAAGCAGGCCGAGATGTACGGCTACTTCGTCAAGGGCGACCTGGCCAAGCTGCAGCGCACGCTCGATACCAGCCTGAACGCGGTGGCCAACGGCCGCATGCGCTTCAAGGCGCTGTCGCCTTATGTGATGCTGACGTTCACCCGCGTCAACCACGCCGATTCGGCCGTGGGCGTGGACCAGGCCAAGGGCTGGATCACGGAGGTCGACATCGTCACCTGGGTGATGACGGGCGCGATGGACGCGGAAGGCAAGCTCGACCATATCTACTGGTATCCCTGCCACATCTTCGTCGACGACGCCATGGCGCTGATCAACGGGCGCGAGCTGTTCGGCTACCCCAAATACCTGTGCGAATACGAGATCCCCGAGGCGGGCACGGCGCCGCTGCGCTGCTCGGTGTCGGCCAAGGGCTTCCACCCGTTCTCGCCCGAAACGCGGATCGCCATGCACCCGCTGCTGGAAGTAAACGCCACCGAAAAGACCGGGCTCGACAAGCCGGTCGGCAGCATCGCCGACCTGCTGGAAGAAGCCATCACGCTGTTCCTGGCCATGCCCGACTTCTTCAATATGGACCGGGACGGCTGGGACGACGTGCTGTCGCTGCTGCGCAACCCGCGCATCGACCAGATTTTCCTCAAGCAGTTCCCCGACAGCGCCGGCGTCAAGGCCGTGTACCAGGCCATCGTGGCCGCGCCGGCCGAGATTGAGCGGCTGCACAGCGCGCGCTTGCTCGGCTACGAATACGAATGCGTGCTGCACGCCTTCGACAGCTTCCCGCTGCATGACACGCTGGGCCTGCAGTTGGGCCCGCAGCAAGCCATCCTGCCCTTCAATGTGAACTTCGACTTCACCGCCATGCCGGGCGAGGAACTGGTGGACAACTCCCGCATCGCGCCGGAAAAGATCGCCGTGCTGGGCGGCGGCGTCGGCTCGATGACGGCCGCCTACTACCTGACCGACCAGCCCGGCTGGCAGAACAACTACGACATCACCGTCTACCAGCAGGGCTGGCGCCTGGGCGGCAAGGGCGCCAGCGGGCGCAACCCCGCCATGGGCGAGCGCATCGAAGAGCACGGCCTGCACATCTGGTTCGGCTTCTACGCCAACGCCTTCCAGATGATCAAGGCCGCCTACGCCGACCCCGGCCGCACCCCGGGCCAGGCGCTCGCCACCTGGCAGGACGCCTTCAAGCAGCACGACTACGTGGCCCTGTCCGAGCAGGTCGGCAAGGAATGGCGCAACTGGTCCATCGTGTTCCCCACCTTGCCGGGCGAACCGGGCGAGGGCGGCGGCGACGTCACGCTGTGGCAGATGGCGGTGGCCATGGTGGGCTGGATCGAGCAGTGGCTGCGCAATGTGCGCTCCGTGACCGCCGAGCTGGAGCACCAGCGCGAACTGCCCCGTGCCGGCAGCGACAGCCTGCCCGACTGGCTCTACCGCATGGCCGACGCGGTGCGCGCCGAAGCGCTCGACCTGGCGGACGACGTGGTGGTGTCGGCCGGCGCGCTGCTGGCGCTGGTGAGCAATCTGTCGCCGGACGCCAGCCGGCACGAGCGCGGCCAGCACCGCCTGCTGTCCAATTCGCTGGGCGGCATCCGCGCCTGGCTGCACGCGCGCTACCGGGGGCTGATCGACAACAACGACGACCTGCGCCGCATCTTCATCTGCCTGGACCTCGGCATCACGGTGATGAAAGGCATGTTCGAAGACGACGTCTTCTCCGAAGGCTTCGACGTCATCAACGACATCGACTTCCGCGACTGGCTGCGCAAGCACGGCGGCGACGAAGAATACAGCGTCAACTCGGCCCCGGTGCGCGGCTTCTACGACCTGGTGTTCGCCTACGAAGGCGGCGACTTCGGCAAGCCCAACGTGGAAGCCGGCACCATCCTGCGCTCGATGGCGCGCATCGGCCTGGCCTACAAGGGCGGCATCATGTTCAAGATGCAGGCCGGCATGGGCGACACCATCTTCACGCCGCTGTACGAAGTGCTCAAGGCGCGCGGCGTGAAGTTCGAGTTCTTCCACAAAGTGGAAGAGCTGGTGCCGGAAGGCGACACGGTCGGCAGCATCCGCATGACGCAGCAAGTCAAGCTGGCCGGCGCGGCATACGATCCATTGGTGACCGTGAAAAACCTCGGCTGCTGGCCCTCGGTGCCCAACTACCGGCAGCTCGACCCCGAGCAGGCCGAGCTGCTGCAAGTGCGGGACATCAACCTCGAATCGCACTGGAGCGACTGGCCGGCGGTGTACCAGGAAGCCTTCGGCCGCGCGCTGCCGCAGCGCGTGCTCCGGCGCGGCGTGGACTTCGACAAGATCGTGTTCGGCATCTCGGTCGGCTCCCTGCCGGTGGTGTGTCCGCAACTGCTGGCGCGCAGCCCCAAGCTGCGCCTGGCCGCCGAAAAAGTGCAAACCGTCGCCACCCAGGCCTACCAGGTCTGGCTCGACAAAGACCTGGCGCAGATGGGCTGGACCCACCAGCCCGGTGGCCAGCAGCCCGTGCTGAGCGGCTTCACCGAACCGTACGACACCTGGGCGCCGATGGACCAGCTGCTGTGCCGCGAACAATGGCCGGCCGGCAGCGACCCGAAAAACGTCTCCTACTTCTGCAGCGCCCTGCCGGTATCGGAATACCCCCCGATCAGCGACCACGGCTTCCCGGCGCGCATGGCGGAGGTGGCCAGGGAGGGCGCGCTGAACCAGGTCGGCAAGGAAATCTGCGCGCTGTGGTCGGCGGCTGGCCCGTCCGGCGCCTTCCCGTGGCAATGGCTGACCGACCCGGCCGGCGGCACGGGGCCGGCGCGTTTCGACAGCCAATACTGGCGCGCCAACGTCGACCCCTCCGAGCGCTACGTCATGTCGGTAGTCGGCAGCACGCAATACCGGCTCGCGACGGACGAATCCGGCTTTAGCAACCTCTACCTGACAGGCGACTGGATCAAGACCGGCCTCAACGCCGGCTGCGTCGAAGCCGCCGTCATGGCCGGCATGCAAACCTCCCGCGCCATGACCGGCCACCCCGCCGTCATCCACGGCGAAACCGACTTCTAAAAATGCCGCCAAGACAAATGGGGTCAGGGTTAATTATTTGGGAAATATTTCTCGAATAATTAACCCTGACCCCATTTGTCGGTGCGGCAATTCGTAATCAGGGGTGCAGGCGGCGCTGGAGGAGGGCGAGGACGGCGGCTTCTTCGGGGCTGAGGGCGTGCAGCTCGGCGCTGAATTCGCGCTCGGTGCTGGCGCGCAGCGCGGCCAGGTCGCTGCCGTCGAGGTAGGCTTCGATGACGGCGGGGTGGACGTAGCATTTGCGGCATACCGTGGGCGTGTTGCCGAGCTTTTGCGCAACCGCTTCGATGGCGCGCACGATGTTTTTCCTGGCCTGGGTTTCGCTGTCGAAACGCTCGAATTCCTGCAGCGCGAGCGCGGCCAGCACCGTGCCGTACCAGGTGCGGAAGTCCTTGGCGGTGTAGTCCTCGCCGCTGATGCTGCGCAGGTAGTCGTTGACGTCGGCCGAGCCGATGCTGTGCGTGGCGCCGTCGTCGCCGATGTATTGGAACAGGTCCTGCCCGGGCAGCTCGCGCGTGCGCCGGATGATGCGGGCCAGCCGCCGGTCGCTGATCGTGACGCGGTGCTCCACGCCGCTCTTGCCCCGGAAATGGAATTCGACCGCGCTGCCGTCGATCCGCACGTGGCGGTTGCGCAGGGTCGTCAGGCCGAAGGATTTGTTTTCGCGCGCGTATTCTTCGTTTCCGACCCGCATCATCGTCACTTGCAGCAGGTGCACCACGGTGGCCAGCACTTTTTCGCGCGGCAGCCCGGGCAGGCCGAGGGCGGCGTCAACCGCGGCGCGGATGCCGGGCAGGGCGCGCCCGAAGGCCAGCATGCGTTCGTATTTGACGTCGTCGCGCACGCTGCGCCAGCGCGCGTGGTAGCGGTACTGCTTGCGCCCGCGCGCGTCGCGCCCGGTGGCTTGCAGGTGGCCGTTGGCGTGCGCGCAGATCCAGACCTGTTCCCAGGCCGGCGGGATGGCCAGCGCGCGGATGCGGGCCAGCGTGGCTGCATCGCGCACCGGCTTGCCGTCCGCGTCGACGTAGCGGAAGCCCTTGGCGCTGCGCTTGCGCCCGATGCCGGGCTGGTGGTCGCCCACGTAGCGCAGCCCGGCCGCCTTGGCGGCGGCGGGCGGCAGGGGGCTGTTGGCGGAGGGGGCGTCGCGTTTCATCGCAGTCTTTAGGGTGGATGAGGCGATGGTAGGACTTTTCCGTCAGTGGCTCCGTTGCTTGCCGCACATAGTCCTGCGGCCGCAGCTTACTCCGTGGCCAGGCTGGCTTCGGCGGCGCTGCGGTTGCAGGCGCGCAGGTCGGCGCAGGCTTGCTCGAGCGCGGCGGCCACTTCGGGCAGGGAATCGATCACCAGTTGCAGCTCGCCGGCGGCGGACAGCTTTTCCAGGTCGTGGCACAGGCTGTGCAGGCCGGTGTCGCTGAGGTAGCCGGCGCTGCCTTTGAGCGCGTGGAAGGCGGCGGAGGCGGCGTGGCTCTTGCCGCTGAGGGCGGCGTTCCGGGCCACTTCCAGCCGGCGCGGCGCTTCGTCCAGGAAGGCTTGCGTGATGCGCTGCATGTGCTTGGGCGACAGCCCGGCCAGCGGCATGATGCTGATCTTGCCCTGCGCGGCCGCGCCGCCATCGTCGGCGCTGCACAGCGGTTCGACGCCGAACTGGGCGGCCAGGTCGGCTTCCGACGGCGCCGGGCCGGGCGCGGCCAGCGTGTAGCCGGAATTCCAGCTGCTGGCTTCCTGCGCGGACGCTGCGGCAGCCTTATCGGCATCGGCATCCCGTTCCGGAGCGGGCCCGAGCGGCGGCAGCGTGCGGCCCCGGCTGAGCAATTGGGCGATGGTTTTTTCAATCTGGTCGTACAGCAGCCGCTCGTCCACCGGCTTGCTGAGGAAGCCGTCCATGCCGACCGCCAGGTAGCGCGCGCGGTCGTGGTCGCTGGCGTTGGCGGTCAGCGCGATGATGGGCACGCAGGTGTCGCGCACCCGGTAGTCTTCGCTGCCGCCGCGCCGCACCAGGCGCGCGGCCTGCTCGCCGTCCATGGCCGGCATGCGGCCGTCCATCAGCACCAGGTCGTAGTCGCCGGCGCTGAGCGCTTCCAGCGCTTCGATGCCGTTTTCCACCAGCACCACTTCGTGGCCCATGGTTTCCAACAGGGTGCTGATGATGATCTGGTTGGTGCGCACGTCCTCGGCGCACAGGATGCGCAGCCGGTAGGCGTGGCGCTGTTCGCGCGGCGCGGCCAGCACGTCCGTTTCGGGCGGTACGCCCAGCGTCAGCGGCAAGGTGAAGAAGAAGGTGGAGCCGACGCCGGGCTGGCTGGCCGCGCCGATGTCGCCGCCCATCAGTTCCACCAGCTCCTTGCAGATGGCCAGGCCCAGCCCGGTGCCGCCGTAGCGGCGCGTGGTGGACATGTCGGCCTGTTCGAACTTCTGGAACAGGCGGCCCAGCGTGGTCTCGTTGATGCCGGGCCCGGTGTCGCTGATGCTGAAGTGCAGCATGGTGACGCCGCGCTGGTCCTTGCCGGCAGCCGCTTCCAGCCGCACTTCGCCGCGGTCGGTGAACTTGATGGCGTTGCCCAGCAGGTTGAGCAGGATCTGGCGGATGCGGGTGGGGTCGCCCAGCACGTAGCGCGGCAGGTCCAGCGCCAGCTCGCGCCGCAGCAGCAGGCTCTTGGCGTCGGCCTGCGCCTGCAGGATGCCGATCGCTTCGTCGATCAGCGTGCGCAGGTCGACGTTGATGGTTTCGATCGACAGCTTGCCGGCGTCGATCTTGGAGAAGTCGAGGATGTCGTTGAGGATGGCCAGCAGGGCTTCGCTGTTCTGCAGGCCGATGCGCAGGTATTCTTCGGTGCGGCCCTGCACGGTCTGGTCGCGCAGCGCGAACTTGAGCATGCCGATCACGCCCGCCAGCGGGGTGCGGATGTCGTGGCTCATGGCGGACAGGAAGTCGATGCGGTGGCGGCTGACGATCTCGGCGTGTTCCTTCGCTTCGGTCAGCTCGGCGGTGCGCTCGTTCACGCGCTGTTCCAGGTGGTTGCGCAGCAGGCGGATCTGGTCGGCCAGCGCGAAGGCCAGCAGTATGCCGTCCAGCGTGCCGCCCAGCAGCGTGAACAGTTGCGCGTTCTCGACGGCGGCCGGGATCAGGCCCACGTTGGCCGGCAGGATCAGCAGGCCGGGCAGCATCAGCGCGACGAAGCCGAGCACGAAGAAGCGCGCCGGCTGGTAGCCGTTCTTCCACACGATGATGCCGCTCACCAGGGCCATGGTCATCCAGATCATGATGGCGACGGTGGCCAGGGTGTGCGCCCAGTTGAGCGCGATGAAGCAGCTCGGCAGCAGCACCAGCGGCAGCACGATGTTGATGGTGCTCAGCTTGTACAGGATGGGCGAGGTCTCGCGCAGCTGCAGGAAGGTGCGGTAGAACAGCGTGCTCAGCACCGGCAGCAGGAAGAAGGGGATGTAGTGCACGTGCAGGTTGTGCCAGTCGAACAGGTCGGCCGGCAGGTGGAAGGTCAGGCCCCAGCCGGCCGCGTAGCACAGCACGTACAGCGAGTAATACAGCGGCGAGCGCTCGCGGGTGTAGCTGTAGATGAAGAAGTTGAACACGGCCAGCGCGAGCAGGGCGCCGATGGAGCCGATGATGAGGAAATTCTCGCGCGCCACCAGCTGGCGGTAGGCGTCGCGCTGGGTCACGGCGAACACCGGGGTGCGCGCGTAGAACGGGCTGCTGAAGCGTATCAGCACTTCGTAGCTTTCACCCGGGTGCAGTTCGATATCTTTGCCGTAATGCAGCAGGTATTCGCGCTGGGCGCGGTAGCCGGACACGCGCTGCTGCAGCGCGCCGTCCGGGCCGTAGATGCGGCTCTCCACGGTGTCGATCAGGGTGTCGTTGGGGTCGATCACCCAGGCGGTCTGGCGCGTGTCGTTGCGCAGGCGGGCATGCAGCCAGTAGCTGCCGCCCAGCAGGTCCACTTCCTTGGCGGGCTTGAGTGCGGCCAGGAAGGCGGGCAGATCGGCCGCGCCGGCCGGGAAGGGGGCGTTAGCAGCGCCGGCATGGTACAGGCGGGCGCTGCGCATCAGGTCCAGCGAGCGCGAGCCGGTCAGCACGGCCTGGCCGAGGCGGCTGTCGGCTTCGATGGCCTGGACCCCATGGGCGGCTTGCGCGTGCGCCGGGGAAGGCGCGGCCAGCATGGCGGCGATCAGCAAAACGAGCAGCGAAGCGAACAGCGAAACGCAGGCGAACAGTGCAGTGTAGCGTCCGGATATCTTGCTGGCTGTACTCATGTTGTTTGCCAAAGGCATCGCGTGAGGATAGTAAAATGGCGGAAATCTTGCCTTATTCTAATCGACTATTCATGGAATCCCTATTTTGATGATCGCTCCCGAACAAATAGTTGCCTTTCTCGCCGCCGCCATCGTGATAACTGTGTCGCCCGGCCCGGACAACCTGATGGTGCTGGGTGTCGGCATGTCGCGCGGACGTGCCAAGGGCGTGGTGTTCGGCCTGGGCTGCGCGCTCGGCTGCCTGACCCACACGCTGCTGGCCACGCTGGGCGTGAGCGCGCTGATCGCCGCCTCGCCGCTGGCGTTTACGGCGCTGAAAGTGCTGGGCGGCGTGTATCTGATCTGGCTGGGCTGGGGCGCGCTGCGCAGCCCTGGCGGCGCGCGCGTGGAAGGCGGCGGCTTGCCGGACGAATCGCTGCTGCGCCTGTTCGGCAAGGGGCTGTTTGCCAACAGCATCAACCCCAAGGTGGTGCTGTTCTTCCTGTCCTTCCTGCCGCAGTTCGTGGTGGCCGGCAACGGCCCGGTGAGCTGGCAGACCGCGCAGCTGGGCCTGCTGTTCACTCTGCAGGCTTGCGTGCTGTTCGGCTTGCTGGGCTATTTCTCCGGGACCATCGGCAAGTGGCTCAACCGCAGCCCGCGCGCCGGGCTGTGGATGGACCGCGTGGCCGGCACCATTTTCGTCGGCCTGGGCATCCGGCTTATCGCTTCCCGTTAACTTTGACTGCGCTGATGTTGAAGCGCAGTTCCAGTTCGTCCTGCACGGCCAGCGCGCCGCCCATCACCGAGAACGGCTTGATGCCGAAGTCGCTTTGCTTGAGCGTGAAGGCGCCGCTGGCGCTGATGCCGTCCGCGCGCGCGCTCAGCGCGGCGGGGATGGCGTAGCGGCGCGTCACGCCGTGCAGCGTGATGTCGGCCTGCAATGGGCCTTGCGGCGTGGTCACGGCCGCCACTTCCACGTAGGGATATTTTTCCGCGTCCAGCACCTTGGTCAGCATATTGCTGCGGGTGCCGGCGATGGCGTCCGCCGTCGTCACGCTGGGCAGCCCGGTCTCGGCGCGCAGCGCGCTTTCATCCACCGTCAATTGATCCAGGCGGAAGCGGAAGCTGGTGCTGCCCGGCTGGCCGTTGGCGGGCGCCACGGCCTGGCCTTCGATGTGGCGGCTGGCCACCACGTGGTCGTGCCCCAGCCTGGCGAGCAGGCCGCCGCGCCGCACCACCACCAGGATGCGGGAGTTGCGGGTGTCGATCTGGAGTTGTGCCGCGTCCGCCTTGGCGGGCGGGGCGGGCGCAACTGCCGGGGCGGGACGGGCCGGCGCCGCAGGACGGGACGCAGCGGAGGGAGCGGCTTGTGCCGCGCCCTTTTCAGCAGGCGGCGTGCTGGAGAAGGGGGCGCAGGCGGCAAGCGCGAGCGCCATGGCGGCCCAGGCCGGCGCAGCGATATATGAATGGAGTTTCGGCAATCCCCTTGCTGTATCTTTGTTCTTTTGAGTAGTTTTGTGCGGCATGGAAGAGGGCAATGGGGTCGGATAGGCCGGATGAGCCGAGTGGGTCAGGTAACGGATGGCTGGCTTGCCGTCATGGCGGGACTGCGGCTCATGCGCAGCGGAGCCCGCAGTTGTTCGATTGTAGTCCAGCTGGACGCAATTGTTGTGAATTAGCTGCAAAGAAACTAGTTAAGCGGCATTGTGACTTTTGGAGAGTTTTTTTGGTGTTTCTTTGTACTAATCTATGCCTGTGAGCACGAGCAAGAGGACAAGCAAGGATGCGCAACTAAGCGCGCTGTCATCCTCCCGTCATACCGCTGTGCGATGATGGTTCCGCTCAAATCTCTCCCGATTTGGATCCCTTGGCCCGCAATGGCGAACATTGCGGGTTTTTTTTTGCCCGCGCCCCTTACCGGAGCTGGAACACGCGCACCACCTGCGCCAGCGCGGCCGCCTCTTCCTGCAGCGAGGCCGCTGCCGCAGCGGCCTGTTCCACCAGCGCGGCGTTCTGCTGCGTCACCTCGTCCATGCGCGTGATGGCCGTGCTGACCTGGGCGATGCCGGCGTTCTGCTCCTGGCTGGCGGCCGAGATCTCGGTCATGATGCCGGTCACGTGGGCCACGCTGGACACCACTTCGTCCATGGTGGAGCCGGCCTGCTGCACCAGCTTGCTGCCCGCCTCGACCTGCTCGACCGAGGCGTTGATCAGCTCCTTGATTTCCTTGGCCGCCGCCGCGCTGCGCTGGGCCAGGTTGCGCACTTCGGACGCCACCACCGCGAAGCCGCGCCCCTGTTCGCCGGCGCGCGCCGCTTCCACCGCCGCGTTCAGCGCCAGGATGTTGGTCTGGAAGGCGATGCCGTCGATCACGCTGATGATGTCGACAATCTTGTGCGAGGACTGGTTGATGCTGCCCATGGTGTCCACCACCTGCGACACCACCTGGCCGCCGCGCGCGGCCGTGTCGGAGGCAGCCAGCGCCAGGCGGTTGGCTTCCTGCGCGTTGTCGGCGTTCTGGCGCACGGTGGAGGTCAGCTGCTCCATGGCGGCGGCGGTCTCTTCCAGGTTGGAGGCCTGCTGTTCGGTGCGCTGGCACAGGTCCTGGTTGCCGGTGGCGATCTGGGTGGTGGCGGTGGCGATGTGCTCGGCCCCTTCGCGCACCTGGCCCACCACGCGCGACAGGTTGCCGCTGATGCCGTTCATGGCGCCGCACAGTTTGCCGATCTCGTCCTTGTTGTCGGCGTTCAGCTTGACCGTCAGGTCGCCCTCGGCGATGCGGCCGGCCGCGCCCTCGGCCTCGGCCAGCGGCCGCGTCACGTAGTTGCGCACCACGATCATCAGCGCGAAAGCGAAGGCGCCCAGCGCGATGAAGCCGAACAGCACGTAGCGGTTGCGCAGGCGCACCGCGTCCATGGTGATTTCCTCGGTGTAGGCGCCGCCCGCGATGACCCAGTTCCAGTCCGGGAAGGAGGTGTAGGCCACCACCTTCTCGCGCGCGCTGCTCTCGCCCGGGTTCAGCCAGGGGTAGCGGATGATGCCTTGCTTCTTCTCCAGGATCTCCTTGATGAACTCGCGGCCGCCGGCGTCCTTGCTCTCGAGGATGTTGGAGCCCTCCTTGGCCGGGTGCACCAGCAGGGTGCCGTAGTTTTTGCCGGGGGTGGAATTGAGCACGTAGAAGTAGCCGGTCTGGCCTACTTTGATGGCCTTGATCTTGTCCTTCAGCGCCTGCAGCGCGGCGCTGATGTCGACGCCGACGAACAGGATGCCGATCAGCTTGCCGCCCGCGTCGCGGATCGGATCGTAGCGCGTCATATAGGTTTTGCCGAACAGGTTGGCCAGCCCGGTGTAGTTGTCGCCGGCGCGCAGCCTGGCGTAGCCGGGGTGGGCGCGGTCCAGCATGGTGCCGATGGCGCGCTCGCCGTTTTCCTTCTTCAGCGAGGTCGATACGCGGATGAAGTCCTCGCCGCTGGCGGCGAAGATGGTGGCCACGCTGCCGCTGTTGCGCAGGAATTTGTCGGGCACGCTGAAGTCCATATTGACCACGCGCTCGCCGTTCTTCAGCGTGGGCGCGGGCTTGCCGTCGACCGGGGTGCTGGTGGCTTCGTCCAGCGTGAACTTGTCGTCGAAGGAGGCCGCCAGCATGCCGGCATAGCCCGCCGCCTGGCCCTTCACGGTGGCGTTGAAGATGTCCACCATGTCGGTCACGCCTTGCAGTTCCTGGCCCAGCGCGTGGATGCTGTCCTCTTCCAGCAGGCTGGTGGTGGCGTTGCTGATCATGAGGATCAGGACGCCGATGATGGCGCTCACCAGGGCGAACGTGAAGGCGGTGATCTTGGCGCCTACGCCCCATTGGCGGGGATCGAACGTGGTTTTTCGCATAATGGCCCCCTCTAGGATCGCAACTTTTATACTTATGTAAATTTAATGAAGTCCTAAGCCTTGCCGGGCGGATTGCTGGCAAAGTGTCACCTGTAGCGCGCGGCCTCCTCCGCGCGCCAGGTTGCCGTATCCCTTAGATGCGGCACGATATCCCCGCGCTCTAAAAAGCGTTTTGACCGGCTCCCTCCAAAGATCGCCGGTCTTTTTTTGTCTGTTTGTACCGGACAAAGCAGTTTCGCCTACACTGGCGTGCACTGCAACTGAAAAAGGGGCTTTCCGATGATAGACCTGTACACCGCCGCAACACCGAACGGCCACAAGATTTCCATCGCACTGGAAGAGCTGGCGCTGCCCTATGAAATGCACGAGCTGGAGCTGGCGGCCAATGTGCAGAAGGAGCCGTGGTTCCTGGCCATCAATCCGAACGGCCGCATCCCCGCCATCATCGACCGCGCGGCCGATAATTTCGCCGTGTTCGAGTCCGGCGCGATCCTGATTTATCTGGCCGAGAAGACCGGCCGCCTGATGCCGTCCGATCCCAAGGGCCGCTCGCAGGTGCTGCAATGGCTGATGTTCCAGATGGGCGGCGTCGGCCCGATGATGGGGCAGGCCAATGTGTTCCACCGCTATTTCCCGGAAAAGATCCAGGCCGCCATCGACCGCTACCAGGGCGAGAGCAAGCGCCTGTTCCGCGTGCTGGACGGCCGCCTGGCGCAGCACGAGTACCTGGCGGGCGACTATTCGATCGCCGACATCGCCAACTGGGCCTGGGTGCGCACCCACAGCTGGTCCGGCGTGGACGTGGACGGCCTGCCGCACCTGCAGCGCTGGCTGGCGCTGGTGGGCGAGCGGCCCGCGGTGCGGCGCGGCATCCTGCTGCCTCCGTCCAGGCTGGACCGCACCGCCAGCCCGGAAAAAGCCGAGCAATTTGCGGCCGAAGCGCGCAAAATGCTGGAGACTGGTCAATCACGCGAGAAAGGCGTCTAGGCATGAAACTGTACACGAGCGCGCGCGCGCCCAATCCCCGCCGGGTGGCGATGTTCATGGCCGAGAAGGGCATCAGCATGGAAACGGAGCTGATCGACTTGGGCAAGCTGGAGAACCGCAGCGAGGCTTTCCTGGCCAGGAATCCCTTCGGCCGCGTGCCGGTGCTGGAGCTGGACGACGGCCGCGTGGTGTGCGAAACGCGTTCCATCTGCTCCTACCTGGAGGGCGTCTACCCGCAGCCCAACCTGATGGGCGAGGGCTTCGAGGAGCACGCCTTTATCGAGATGGCCGACCGCCGCGTGGAGCTGCACGTGTTCGCCGGCATTGCCAACTGCGTGCGCCACACGCATCCGGGCCTGGCGGCGCTGGAGCAGCCGCAGTTCCCGGAATACGGCGCGGCGCAGGGCGAGAAGATGCGCGAGTGGGCGCGCTGGCTGGACCGGACCCTGGCCGCGCAGCCTTACGTGGCGGGGCAGCGCTTCACCATCGCCGACATCACGGCCTTCTGCGCCATGGAGTTCGCGCGCGGGCTGATGAAATTCCGCCCGGGCGCGGAAGGCATGGAGCACCTGCAAGCCTGGCGCGACCGCATCGCCGAGCGTCCCAGCGCGGCGGCGGGCTAGCAGAAAGCGCTTACAGCGCCTGGCGGTCCAGCCAGGCGTCGATCTCCGGCATGCGGTCGCGGATCACGGCGGCGCGGTACTGCATGCGCGACACCGCCGTGTTGGTATGGCTGCGCGCGCTGGCCGGCAGGTTGGCGTCGGCATAGGCCTTCAGCTTGTCCACCATGGCTGGATTGGCCGAGCCGCCGGCCAGGCCAGGGAAGTAGCCTGCGCGCGAGCTGCTTTCCACCAGGCCGTTCACCTTGGGCAGGTTGGCGATGGCGAAATCGAAGGCCCGCTCGCTGTGCTCCTGCGCCACGGCGGCGATGATGCCGGAGCCGATGGTGGCGTCCGGCTCGCCGCTGACAGCCAGCTCCAGCGCGCGCTGCGCCAGCGCCGGGTCCACCGCGTGGCCCAGCAGGCCGTACAGCTCAGCCTTGACGATGGAGGACTGCTCGGCCTTGGCCGCCGCGTGCAGCTGTTCCCACACGCGGGTGTCCGCATTGCGCGCCACCACGGCCAGCACCACGCGGCGCAGCGCCGGCGGCAGCGCCGTCTTGTCGCCGGCCAGCGAGGCGTCGTAGCGGCGGCGCGCTTCCACCATCACGTCGTCGTCGCCCAGCGCGCCCAGCGTGTAGATCAGTTGTTCGCGCAGGATGGCGGTGGGCGCGGTTTCGCCGCTGCGGGCTTCCCAGCCCACACGCGCCAGCACCGGCGCCAGGCGCGAAATGGCGAAGGCCGACAGCTTGGCGCGGGTGGCCTCGTTGTCGCGCGCGTAGATGCGCACCTCGTCGAACATGCGGGCGATGCGGCCCCACACCTGCGGCGCCGCGTCCACCGGCGTGGCGCGCGCCAGGCTCAGCGCGTCGGAGGCGGGCTGCTTGCCGGCCAGGCCCAGGGCCCAGCTTTCCGTCATCAGCCCGAGCTGGTCCAGCGGCGCCAGCTTGTCGAAGCTGGCCGCCAGCGCGGCATAAGCCTTGGGCGCGTACACCGTGCGGTAGTAGCCAGCCTGGCCCGCGTTCACCAGCACCGGGCCGCAGCCGGGCAGCGTGACGCTGGCCTTGCCGCCGGCAACGATGGTGCGGCTGGTCTCGGCCGCGCCCACCGTCTTGGCCAGCACCGGCACGCGCCAGGACAGCGCCTTCTTGTTCGGCTGGTCCTTGCTGTATTCGCCCTGGGTCAGCGTCACGCTGGTGCTGCCGTTGCGGCAGCTGTAGTCGGACACGCGTATCAGCGGCACGCCCGGCTGCAGCGTGAAGTCGTGCGCGATGGCCTTGACCGGCTTGCCGGCGGCGCGCTCGATGTGCTGCCACAACTGGTCCGACACGGCGTTGCCGTAGGCATGGGCCTTGATGTAGCTGCGCACGCCCGCGCGCCAGGCGTCCTCGCCGACGTAGTTTTCCAGCATGTTGATGACCGCGCCGCCCTTGGCATAGGTGATCTCGTCGAAGGCCGCATGCGCTTCCTCCACCGTGGCAACGCGCTGCACCACCGGGTGGGTGGTGGCCAGCGCGTCGCGTTCGATGGCGGAGTTGCGGCCGGCCACGCGGTTCAGCGAGGTTTCCCATTCCGGGTGCTGCAGCGCGGTGCTGCGGCCCGCCATCCAGGTGGCGAAGCCTTCGTTGAGCCACAGGTCGTCCCACCAGCGCATGGTCACCAGGTTGCCGAACCACTGGTGCGCGGTTTCGTGCGCGGCGATGCTGAAGGCGGTCTGCTTGTCGGCCTGGGTGGCGATGGCCGGATCGAGCAGCATCGCGGCTTCAAAGCTCATGATGGCGCCCCAGTTTTCCATCGCGCCGAAGAACTGGCTGCGGCCGGGCGCGGCCACGTTGTCCAGCTTGGGCAGCGGGTAGGGATGGGCGAAGTATTCGTTGTACTCGCGCAGCACGGCTTTCGACGAATCGAGCACGAACTGCGCCTGCGGCAGGCGGCCCTTGACGGTGATCACGCCCAGTTCGGTGCCGTTCTCGGTGGCCGTGGTGCGCTCGAAGTCGCCCAGGCCGAAGAACAGCAGATAGGTGGACATGCGCGGCGTGGTGGCAAAGCGCACCAGCTTGCGGCCGCCGTCGATGGCGCTGCTGCTGGCCACCGGCATGTTGGACACCGCCATCTGCTCGGCCGGCACGTTCGCCTCCAGCGCGAAGGTCGCGCGGAAGGCGGGCTCGTCCCACGACGGCACCATGCGGCGCGCGTCGGCCGCTTCGAACTGGGTGTACAGCGCGCGCTTTTTGCCGGCCGGGGTGTCGTAGTCGAGCGAGAACAGGCCCGCCGCCTGGTTGCCGATCTTGCCGCTGTAGTCGATGGCCAGCTGGTAGCTGCCCTTGGCCAGCGGCTGGGCGAAGGTCAGCGTGGCGGTCTGCTTGCCGGCGTCGAGCGCAATGCCGGCCGCTTGCTGCACCGGCTGGCCGGGGCCGGCCGCGATGCCGGCGCTGGCCAGCGCCAGGTCCAGCGCGTGCAGGGTGATGGCTGCGGTGGGCTCCAGCACGTCGATGGCGATCACCACGCGCGCGCTGAAGGTGGCCGCCTGCGCGTCCGGCTTGAGGGAGATGGCGTAGTGGCTGGGGCGCACGTTGCGCGGCAGCTGGGTGGTGGCCAGGCTTTCCGCGCCGGCTGCAGCGGCGCCTTTGCCGGGTTTGGCCGGTTTGGCTTTGGCCGCCTTGGCGCCAGCTTGGGCGGCTTGCCCGGCCTGCGCCGGAGCGGCTGCGGCGAGCGCGGTCAGTGACAGGATGGCTGCGGAAATCAGGCTGCGCTGCATGCGGTGCTCCAATGATGATTTTGTCAAGTGAGCAATGTAGCCGCATTGGCGGGCGCGGTCAATGCGTGGCGGAGCGCAGCGCCTTATGCGATGCGCTTGTACCAGGGCTGCAGTGGCAGCAAGGGCCGGTAGAAGGCGGCCAGGGCCTCGCTTTGGTCGAACTGGCGGTCCAGGGCCAGCACGCCGAAGGGCGCCAGGCTGGCATGGAACAGCTGCAGCACGCGCTGGCGCAGCAGCGGGCCGAAGTCGGGCAGGGCGCGGCGGCACACGATGAGGTTGAATTCGTTGAAGGAGGCGTCCGTCACCAGGTTGTATTGGGCCCAGGTGATGCGGTTGCGCAGCTGCGGCAGCGGCACGGCGCGCTGGCCGTCGACCTGGAAGTAGTCGGCCAGCCGCCCGGCGCCGCCGCTGCGTTCATACGCGGCCTGGCATTCCGCCAGCCGCGCGGTGGCGATGAAGGCGTCCTGCGCCCCGGTCAGCAGTTCGTCGCTGGCGACCGTGCAGTGCAGCTCGGTGCGCGCCAGCAGGTCCTGTTCGGCCAGCAGCACGGCCAGCGTCCAGGCCTGCTCGGCGCCGGCGCAGTCGGCCAGCCACACCTTGGGCAGCGCCGCGCCGTGCAGGCAGGCGGCGCAGGCCTGGCGCAGCAGGCGCGCTTCTTCCGGGTCGTCGAACATGGCGGCCGGCGGCACGTGCAGCGCGCGCAGCACGGCGCCGGCGGCGCCTGGTTCGTGCAGCACCTGGCCCTGCAGGGCGGACAAGGTGCGCAGGCTGCGCTGCTGCATCACGCCGCGCAGCTTGCGCCGCAGCGCGGCGCGTTCGTGGCCGCGGAAGTCGTAGCCGTAGCGCTGGAACAGGGCCTCGGCCAGCAGGTCCAGCTCCAGCTCTTCCACCTCGGGAGGGGCGTCGCGCAGCAGCGGCGCGACGTTGCCTTGATTGCCCATCAGTGCAGCCAAACGCGCATCAGCGACAGCAGCTGCGCCACGTCCACCGGCTTGGTGATATAGTCGGACGCGCCGGCGGCGATGCATTTGTCGCGGTCGCCCTTCATGGCCTTGGCGGTCAGCGTGATGATGGGCAGCGACTTGAACTTCGGTATGCGGCGGATGGCGCGCATGGTGTCGTAGCCGTCCATCTCCGGCATCATGATGTCCATCAGGACGATCTCGATGGTCGGATCGCGCTCCAGCACCTCGATGCCGTCGCGCCCGTTCTCGGCGAACGACACCTGCATCTGCTGGCGCTCCAGCAGCGAGGACAGGGCGAAGATGTTGCGCAGGTCGTCGTCGACGATCAGTACTTTGCGCCCGGCCAGGCCGCTGTCGGCCGCGTGGATCTCCTCCAGCATGCGGCGCTGCAGCTCCGGCAGGCTGGCCTGCGAGCGGTGCAGGAACAGCGCCGTCTCGTCCAGCAGGCGCTCGGGCGAACGGGCGTCCTTGATGACGATGGTCTTGGCGTAGCGCTTCAGCTTGGCCACTTCCTTGCGGTCCAGCTCTTTCGCCGTGTTGATGACGATGGGCAGGTCGCGCAGCGAGGAGTCCTTGCCGATGATGTCGAGCAGGTCGAAGCCGCTGATGTCGGGCAGCGTCAGGTCCAGCACCATGCAGTCGAAATGGTTGTCGCGCAGCGCCTGCAGCGCGCGCTCGCCGGTGTCGACCGCCACGATGCGCAGGTCGGAATCGCCGATCAGGCTGACGATGGCGTCGCGCTGGTGCTGCTCGTCGTCCACCACCAGCAGGCTGCGTTTGCCGCCCAGTAGGAACTTCTGGATGCGGCTGAATTCCTCGTGCAGCGCATTCTTGCTGACCGGCTTGTTCAGGTAGGAGATCGCGCCCTGGCGCAGCGCGCGTTCGCGCTCGCGCAGGCTGGACATCACGTGCACCGGAATGTGGCGCGTGCTCGGGTCGCGCTTCAGGCGGTCCAGTACCGTGAAGCCGTCGATGTCGGGCAGGTCGATGTCGAGCAGGATGGCGGACGGCAGGTAGTCGCGCGCCAGCGACAGCGCGGAGTCGCCCTGGTGGGTGACGATGCCCTTGAAGTTCTTCTCGCGCGCATATTCCAGCACCACCTTGGCGAAGCGCTCGTCGTCCTCGATGATGAGCACGGACGGATCGCCCGGCGCCACCAGGCCGCGGTCGTCGATGGTGGAGTAGTACACCGTGACGTCGTTTTCCGGCTCGATCTGCGGCTGCACGTCCTGCACCGGCGGCACGTACACCACCTTGGGCGGCTGCACCGGCGCGCGGGTGGGCGGCTGGCGCGACAGGTCGTAGTTGACGAAGCCGGCGCGGTTGTAAGGCAGGAACAGCGTGAAGGTGGAGCCGCTGCCGACCACCGATTCGACGCGGATCTCGCCGCCCAGCAGGCGCGCCAGTTCGCGCGAGATCGACAGGCCAAGGCCGGTGCCGCCGTACTTGCGGGCGGTGGAGCCGTCGGCCTGCTGGAACGCCTCGAAGATCAGCTGCAGCTTGTCGGAGGCGATGCCGACGCCGGTGTCGGTCACGGCGAAGGCCAGCACCGCGTCCGCGTGCAGCAGGTTGGGGTGGTCGCTGCTGAAGCCGCTGGTGACCAGGCCGATGGCCAGCGACACCTGGCCGTGGTTGGTGAACTTGAAGGCGTTCGACAACAGGTTTTTCAGCACCTGCTGCAGGCGCGTGGTGTCGGTCATCACGGCGGTCGGCAGGTTGTCCGACAGTTCCACCGAGAAGCCCAGGTGCTTGGCTTCGGCCATGTGGCGGAAGGTGCGGTCGACGTAGTTGCGCAGGTTGGCGAAGCGGTATTCGGACACGTCCAGCGTGACGGTGCCGGACTCGATCTTCGACAAGTCCAGGATGTCGTTAATCAGCGTCAGCAAGTCCGAGCCGGAACCGTGGATGGTCTTGGCGAACTCCACCTGCTTGCCCGACAGGTTGCCCTCCGGGTTGTCGCCCAGCTGCTGCGCCAGGATCAGCAGCGAATTCAGCGGCGTGCGCAGCTCGTGCGACATATTGGCCAGGAATTCGGACTTGTACTTGGACGACAGCGCCAGCTGGGTGGCTTTCTCTTCCAGCGCCAGCTTGGCTTGCTCCACCTCGCGGTTTTTGCGTTCCACCTCGATGTTCTGCTCGGACAGCAGGCGGGCTTTTTCGGCCAGTTCCTGGTTGGTCTGCTGCAGTTCCTGCGCCAGCGACTGCGACTGCGTCAGCAGCGACTCGGTGCGGCTGTTCGCTTCGATGGTGTTCAGCACCACGCCGATCGATTCCATCAGCTGGTCCAGGAAGGACAGGTGGGTTTCGGTGAAGCGGTCCAGCGAGGCGATCTCGATCACCGCCTTCACCTGCTGCTCGAACAGGATGGGCAGCACCACGATATTGGTCGGCGGCGCCGCGCCCAGGCCGGACGAGACCACGATGTAATCGCGCGGCACGTCGGTCAGCCAGATGCGGACCTTCTCCAGCGCGCACTGGCCCACCAGGCCTTCGCCAGGCAGGAAGGAGGTCGGCAGCTTGCGGCTGGAACGGTAGCCGTAGCTGGCGATCATGCGCAGGCGGGCGTCGGTTTCCTGCGAGTCCATCATATAGAACACGCCGTGGTGGGCCGACACCAGCGGCGCCAGTTCGGACAGGATCAGCTTGGTCACGGCCTGCAAGTCGCGCTGGCCCTGCAGCAACCGGGTGAAGCGCGCCAGATTGGTCTTCAGCCAGTCCTGCTGCGCATTCTTCTGCGTGGTTTCCTTCAGGTTGCGGATCATCTCGTTGATGTTGTCCTTCAGGTAGGACACCTCGCCGCGCGCTTCCACCTGGATGGAGCGGGACAAGTCGCCGCGCGTCACGGCGGTCGCCACCTCGGCAATCGCGCGCACCTGGTTGGTCAGGTTGGCCGCCAGCTGGTTCACGTTCTCGGTCAAGTCTTTCCACGTGCCGGCCACGCCGGACACGTTGGCCTGGCCGCCCAGCTTGCCCTCGGTACCCACCTCGCGCGCCACCCGCGTCACTTCCGATGCGAAGGACGACAATTGGTCCACCATCACGTTGATGGTGTCTTTCAGTTCCAGGATCTCGCCCTTCACGTCCACCGTGATCTTCTTCGACAAGTCGCCGCGCGCCACGGCGGTGGTCACGGCCGCGATGTTCCTCACCTGGCCGGTCAGGTTGGACGCCATGAAGTTCACGTTGTCGGTCAAATCCTTCCAGGTGCCGCCCACGCCGGGCACGTAAGCCTGGCCGCCCAGCTTGCCCTCGGTGCCCACCTCGCGCGCCACCCGCGTCACCTCCGACGCGAAGGAGGACAACTGGTCCACCATCACGTTGATGGTGTTTTTCAGTTCCAGGATCTCGCCCTTCACGTCCACCGTGATCTTCTTGGACAGGTCGCCGTTGGCCACGGCGGTGGTCACCTCCGCGATGTTCCTCACCTGGCCGGTCAGGTTACCCGCCATGGAGTTCACGCCGTCGGTCAAGTCCTTCCAGGTGCCGGCCACGCCGGGCACGTTGGCCTGGCCGCCCAGCTTGCCCTCGGTGCCCACCTCGCGCGCCACCCGCGTCACTTCGGAGGCGAAGGAGTTCAACTGGTCCACCATCACGTTGATGGTGTTTTTCAGTTCCAGGATCTCGCCCTTCACGTCCACCGTGATCTTCTTGGACAAGTCGCCGTTCGCCACGGCGGTGGTGACGTCCGCGATGTTGCGCACCTGGCCGGTCAGGTTGCCCGCCATGGAGTTGACCGAGTCGGTCAAGTCCTTCCAGGTGCCGGCCACGCCATTCACCTGCGCCTGGCCGCCCAGCTTGCCCTCGGTGCCCACCTCGCGCGCCACCCGCGTCACCTCGGAGGCGAAGGAGGACAATTGGTCCACCATCACGTTGATGGTGTTTTTCAGTTCCAGGATCTCGCCCTTCACGTCCACCGTGATCTTCTTGGACAAGTCGCCGTTCGCCACGGCGGTGGTCACCGCCGCGATGTTCCTCACCTGGCCGGTGAGGTTGGACGCCATGAAGTTCACGTTGTCGGTCAAGTCCTTCCAGGTGCCGCCCACGCCGGGCACGTAGGCCTGGCCGCCCAGCTTGCCCTCGGTGCCCACCTCGCGCGCCACGCGCGTCACTTCCGAGGCGAAGGAACGCAGCTGGTCCACCATCACGTTGATGGTGTCCTTCAGCTGCAGGATCTCGCCGCGCACGTCCACCGTGATCTTTTTCGACAAGTCGCCGTTGGCCACGGCGGTGGTCACCTCGGCGATGTTGCGCACCTGGGAGGTCAGGTTACCCGCCATGGAGTTCACCGAGTCGGTCAAGTCCTTCCACGTGCCGGCCACGCCTTTCACCTGCGCCTGGCCGCCCAGCTTGCCCTCGGTGCCCACTTCGCGCGCCACGCGCGTGACTTCGGAGGAGAAGGAGGACAGCTGCTCCACCATGGTGTTGGCGGTGGTGGCCGCGCGCAGGTACTGGCCCTTCAGCGGGTGGCCGTCCACCTCCAGCGCCATGGTCTGCGACAGGTCGCCTTTCGCCACGGCGCCGATCACGCGCGCCATTTCGGTGGTGGGGCGCACCAGGTCGTCGATCAGCGTGTTGACGGAACTGAGGATGGTCTGCCAGCCGCCGGTCACGTTTGGCACCAGCGCGCGCTGCGTCAAACGGCCTTCGCGGCCCACTACGCGGCTCACTTCGGTGACCACTTTGACCATTTTTTCCTTGGTCTCGATGATCTCGTTCAGCGTGTCGGCGATCTTGCCCGGCATGCCGGTCCAGTCGGAGGGCATGCGCACCGAGAAGTCGCCTTTCTTCAGCGCCATCAAGGTCTGCAGCAGCAGCTTGATGTCCAGTTCCTCGGCAAAGTCGGTCATGTTGTTCATCGGCGAAAATCCTCGGCAGGGGTGGCGGATATGGACGTAAAAGATACTCCGCTAAATAGCGGAGTCAAGCAGATGTTGCCCGAAGCAACACGCTGCAACAATAGCCAGTTTAACAATAAGGCAATAGTGCTGGGAACTATTTCCTAAGATAAAACTTTTTGCCTTTCCGCCGCGCACAATAGGCGGGGTAGCGCAATCACGTTATTGGGCCTTCCCCAGGATGTTGAATGAAGGCGATAAGCGTTGGCCGCGCAGCTTAAAGGCTAGCTAAGGAAATGCAGTGGGAGGTTGCTGGCGGGGCGGATGCTTGGGACGGTAGAACTTGCCTTGGACAGCATGGTCCCAATCCGCTTCTGTGGTCGCTGGAATATCGGAATAGTCTATCTCGCCATCTTCGTCATCGAGCCGCTCCGCGCTCGTAGGATCGGCGCTCGGCGCGGTTGGCTCGGCGCGCGGAAATAATTCTGATGTGTTCGTCATTGCCGCTCCTCCAGTGTGCGCGACGATTAAAATCACGCCGTTGGCAGCCATACCTGTTGTTTGCCAGCGCTGTTCCCCGCATTCAATCCGCTCCAGTCTGGAGATATGCAACGGATCGTCAAACACCGACTGGGCAGTCGCAAAACTGATGCGGTGTTTGTGTTGGTTTAGCTTGTTTTTCTCTTCACTCCAGGAAAACAATTGTACCCCCGCCGATGCGATTGGACATTGTGATACGTGTCAGCGTCACAATGCACTTCGTAGCGGAAGACTGGGTTGAGGCCGATCAAACTCCTATCCTAGTTGCTTGAGCAGGAAAGCGTAGGTCAGCGCCCACATCATGGCTTGCTGGTCGTTGTTGGCGGCGCCGGCGTGGCCGCCTTCGGTGTTTTCCCAGTACAGCACGTCGTGCCCCTGGTCCTGCATCAGGGCCGCCATCTTGCGCGCGTGGCCGGGGTGGACCCGGTCGTCGCGGGTGGAGGTGGTGAACAGCACGCGCGGATAGCGCCGGCCGGCGTGCACGTTGTGGTAGGGCGAGTAGCGCGCGATGGCGGCCCATTGCGCGGGATCGTCCGGGTCGCCGTACTCGCCCATCCACGAGGCGCCGGCCAGCAGCTGGTGGTAGCGCTTCATGTCCAGCAGCGGCACCTGGCACACCACGGCGTTGAACAGCTCGGGGCGCTGCGCCATGACGGCGCCCACCAGCAGGCCGCCGTTGCTGCCGCCCATGATGCCGAGGCGGCGCGGGCTGCTCAGGCCGCGCGCGATCAGGTCTTCGGCCACGGCGATGAAGTCGTCGAAGGCGCGCTGGCGGTGTTCCTTCAGCGCCGCCTGGTGCCAGCGCGGGCCGAACTCGCCGCCGCCCCGGATATTGGCCAGCACGTACATGCCGCCTTGCTCCAGCCAGGCCGAGCCGGTCACCGCGCTGTAGAAGGGCTTCAGCGACACTTCGAAGCCGCCGTAGCCGTACAGCAGCGCCGGGCGTTCGGCGCCGGGCGCCATGTGCTTGCCGCTGACCACGAAATAGGGCACGGCGGTGCCGTCGCGCGAGGTGGCCTGGAACTGCTGCACCTGGCAGGGCGCGGCGTCGAAATAGGCGGGCAGGGCTTTCAGCTGCACGCGCTCGTCGCTGCCGGCCTGGGCCAGGTAGAGCGTGGTCGGCGTGAGGAAGTCGGTGACGGACAGGAAGTACTGGTCGCTGTCGATACTGTCCAGGGCGCTTGCGTCCAGCGTGCCGAAGGCAGGCGCATCGACCACGCGGCGCGTCCATTGCCCGTCCACGTGGCGCAGCTCGACGATGCGGTTCTTCACGTTGTCGAGCTCGTTGAGCAGCAGCGCCGAACGGGTGGCGCTGACGCCGTCCAGCGAGCTGGTGGGCGTGGGCGCGAACAGCACGGCCAGCTCGCGCTCGCCCTGCAGGTAACGGCGGAAGTCGGCCGCCAGCAGCGCGCCCTGCGGATAGGTGGCGCCGTTGACCGTCCACTCGGAGCGCAGCTCGATGACGAGCTGGTCGCGCACGGTGTAGGCGGTGGCGTCGTCCGGCTTGTCCACCCTGGTCAGCGTGGCGCCGTCGCGCAGGTAGAGCTCGTTGGTGTAGAAGCTCATGGAGCGCCAGATCAGCTGGAACTCGTGGCCGGGCGTGAAATCCTTGGCCGCGCCCACGGCCAGGTCGTCCGGCGCGCCTTCGAACACGGTGACTGCCTGTTCCAGCGGCGTGCCGCGCCGCCATTCCTTGACGATGCGCGGGTAGCCGGAGCTGGTCATGGAGCCTGGGCCGAAATCGGTGGCGACGAACAGCGTATCGCGGTCGATCCAGGCCGAGCGGGTCTTCGCTTCGGGCAGGTTGAAGCCGTCCGCCACGAAGGAGCGGGTGGCCGCGTCGAACTCGCGCAGCACGCAGGCGTCGCCGCCGCCGCGCGACAGCGACAGCAGGCAGCGCGTGGCGCGGTGCAGGAAGTCGGCGCCGGCCCAGACCCAGTTTTCGCCCTCGTCGGCGGCCAGGGCGTCGATGTCGAGGACGGTGTCCCAGGCCGGTTCGGCCAGCAGGAACTGTTCCGGCGTGGTGCGGCGCCAGATGCCGCGCACATGGGTGGCGTCGCGCCAGAAGTTGTAATAGTAGCCCTCGTGCAGGCTGACGTAGGGGATGCGGTCCTGCGAATTGAGGATGGTCTTGAGCCGCGTGTGCAGCGCCGCGAACGGCGGCGTGCTTTCCAGTTCGCCGGTGGCCACGGCGTTCTGCCGCCGCACCCATTCCAGCGGCGCCTCGCCGGCCACGTCCTCCAGCCACAGGTGGGGATCGGCGCTGTTGTCGGGCGGGGCGGTATTCGGTTCTGCGGGCATGCAAGTCTCCAAGGCAGCGAGTGGGCTCATCCGCGTATTGTGACATGCCTGGCTGCGGGCCGTGGGCTAGGGCGGCGCGGGCTGCTGGCTGACCCAGACCGGGGCCGACCACAGCACGGTGCCGTCGTCCTGGGTGATGCGGGCGTAGTAGAAGTGATCGCCGGGCGGGGGCGTGATGGTGGTGCTGGCGCCGGCGCCGGGCAGCGGGGCTGCCGAGTTGCGGCGGCCGGGCTGGCCTTCGATGATGGCCAGCGCGGCCACCTGCTTGCCGGCGGCGCTGGCGTGCCGCACTTCCAGCGTCAGCGGGCCGCTGTTGCTGAAACGTTCGCCCATCAGGCGCCCGTTGGCGGTGAGGATGACCTGGGCCTGCTTGTCCATGGTGGCGAACACGCGCCGGGCACGGATGGCGTCCAGCAAGGTGGTGGACGACAGCGCGCTGGCTTCCGGTATCAGCACCGCCGTGCGGTTGGGCGCCGACATGCCCCAGTTGGCGCAGTGGTTGTCCTGGTTGGTGGCAAAAGCCACGTGGTAGCCCGCTTCCAGGATGCGCTGGCAGGCTTCCTCGTAGGTGCTGCGGCGGGTCTCCGTTTCCGTGGTGTTGACGGAGAAGGCATTGGTGTTCATCACTTCGCACAGCGCCATGGCGGCGTCGCCGTCTTCCGTGTAGCCCAGGTTTTTGCCGCCGGCGCGGAACTGGTTTTCCTTGGGATGGTTGAACTGCCCCACCCAGCCGCGCTCGCGCATCAGGGCGTACAGCGCGCCGTAGTCGCCCTTGGCGGTGGCGGTGTCGGCCAGCAGGGCGCCGCCGGCGTTGCGCTCCCAGCCCAGCAGCTCGGGGCTGTTCAGGATGTTCAGATGGCCGCCGCCGCTGATGACGCCCCATTCCATGCCGTAGATGGCCAGGAAGTCCGGGTGCGCGGCGGTGTAGGCGGCGGCCGCCGAGATGCCGCTGCGGTACAGGCCGGTGGCTTGGGCCGGATCGGCGGATGAGTTGGTGCCTTCGGAGCCGTCGTACATGTGGTTGTGCTCGGATGTCATCAGGAAGTCCAGGCCGTGGCGGCGCGCGTAGTCGTAGGCATCCTCCGGGCCGAAGGGCGCGCTTTGCGGCTCCTGCGAACCGGTGCAGTGGTTGAGCGCGCCGCCTCCGTCGCTGTGACTGGTCTGGCTGTGCAGGTTGCCGTAGTAGACCGTGTAGGGCAGTTCGGCGGCCGCCGCAGCTGTGGCGGCGCGGTTCGGGCCGCGCGGCGCGCGCAGGGTAGGCAGGGGGCTGAATTGCGGCAGGGCCAGCGGGGCGGGGCTACCTAAGGCGATATCCCAGCGTTGCCGGATCACTTCGTGCGCCCGGCCGCTGCCGGCCTCGGCGCGCAGGCGCAGCTGGTAGACGCCGTCGGGCAGGGCGCTGGCCGCGCTCGTTGCGCGGGGCCGTTGCGTCAGTTGTGCCCGTTTCGGACGAGGTGGTGCGCAGCACTTCACCGTCACCGTGGCGGCACCGGCAGCGGGCCCGCCGCCAGCCATGCCGCCGGCCGCGTCATCGCCGCCCACGCGCTCCCCTGCCGCGCCGCGTTGCGTGGTTGCCGCGCCACGCCATTGCCGCACGGTTTTGCCGGCCGGGTCCACCAGCGCCAGGCGCCAGCTCACCTTGCGCCCCAGCGCGCGGGGCAGCGTGAAGTGCATCCGCAGCGCCGCTTCGGCGCTGGCCGCGCCGCCGCTGGCCAGCCTGCCCGGCGCCTCCAGCAGCGCCTCGAATTCATTGTGTTCCCGCTCTGCGGCCGCGCAATTCCCGCCCCATGCGAGGCCGGCAGCGATTACCATGGCGGATGCTCGTGGAATGACGGACATGATTCCCTCCTGCTCGTCGGTTAGAGCGCAAAATGGGAAGTTAGTTCCGTGCTTGCCATAAAACCAATCCGCGCATCACTAGCGTGTTGCTAGCAGCGGATGCGGCCAGTTAATTCTGGTTGATAAATGGTGTTTGATAGTATGCTGCTCCAATGCAAAACAACCTGGCATGAAGTGACCGTGAATGCGTAATCTGGGTTCCCTGTTCAAAGGTCTGATCAATATAAGGACTGTGCTCTGGGGCATAGGCTTGTCGCTGGCATTGTCGGTCGGCATGGTGCTGTACTCGAACGCGGCGCGCGCCGTGGAGGACGACGACCGCCAGCGCTTCGACAACCTGGCCCGCAGCACCCAATACAGCATCTCGCAGCGCGTGAAATCCTACTCGGACGTGGTGCGCGGCCTGGTGGCGCTGTTCCAGACCAGCGACTCGCTCAGCCGCCAGCAGTTCCACCAGTACGTGTCCAGCCTCAACCTGCCGCAGCATTTCCCGGCCATCGAAGCGCTCAACTACGCGGTGCCGGTGACGGACGCCGAGCGCGACGCCTTCGTGGCCGCCGTGCGCAACGACCGTAGCCTGAATCCGCTCGGCTACCCGAATTTCGACATCAAGCCGCCCGGCCGGCGCGACCAGTACACCGTCCTGCTCTACCTGGAGCCGATGGAAAAAGTGATGGAGCGCTTCGGCGTGGACATCGGCGTCAACCCCGCCATCGCGCGCGCCATGGATTTGTCGCGCGATACCGGCCAGATCAGCGCCTCCGGCCAGCCGGTGATCGTGAAGAAGCCGGTGCCGCACATCGGCCTCGGCATGCGCCTGCCGGTGTACAAGCGCGGCATGCCGATCCACGACGTGGCCAGCCGCCGCGCCGCCTATGTCGGCTCGGTCGGCATCGGGTTCTCGGTGGCCAAGCTGGTGCAGGGCGCCATCGACGAGATGGCAATCCGGCAAGTGCACATGCTGCTGTACGCCGACAGCTCCACCGACGTGGAAAAGCGCCGCCTCGCCATCGAAAAGACCGACCGCCTGCTGTACAACGACAACGGCTCGATCGAAGCGGTGCCGATCGCTCCTTCCAATCCCGAGGAGTACATGGAAACGGTGCTGCCGATCGACTTCAACGGCACCCTGTGGAAGGCGCTGTTCCGCGTCAAGCGCTCCGACATGCACACCGGGCTGGACGCCTACTTCCCATGGATCGCGATGGCCACCGGCTTCACCCTCACCATGCTGATCTACGGCTACCTGCTGACGCTGTATTTCTCGCGCCGCAGCGCCGTCGAGCAGCGCCTGCTGCTGGACAGCGTGCTCAACAACGTGGACGCGCGCGTCTTCATGAAGGACCAGCAGCGCCGCTACATCTACGCCAACGCCAAGACCGCCGAGGCCATGGGCTTGCCGGTGGAGGACATCATCGGCAAGAGCGACCGCGAGCTGATGCCGGCCGCGCAGGCCGACGCTGCCTGGGCCGAGGAGCGCGAAGTGTTCCTGGACGGCGTGAAGCGCGCCGGCGAGGAGCGCTACGTGGGGCGCGACGGCGCGGTGCAGCACCTGTGGACCGTGAAGGCGCCGGTGCGCATCGACGGCGACGTGGCGGCCGTGATCGGCCTGGCCACCGACATCACCGAGCTGCACAACCTGAAGGAGCAGGCGCAGGCCGCCAACCAGGCCAAGAGCGACTTCCTGTCCAATATGAGCCACGAAATCCGCACGCCGATGAACAGCATCATCGGCATGGCGCACCTGGCGCTGAAGTCGGTCACCCATCCCAAGCAGCGCGACTACCTGCAGAAAATCTACCACTCCGGCCAGCACCTGCTGGGCATCATCAACGACATCCTGGACTTCTCCAAGATCGAGGCCGGCAAGCTGGAGCTGGAGGTGCTGGACTTCGCGCTGGAAACCCTGCTGGGCAATGTGTCCAGCCAGCTGGGCGAGAGCGCCGCGCGCAAGGACCTGGAGCTGCTGTTCGAAATATGGCCCGGCCTGTCGCACCAGTTGCGCGGGGACCCGCTGCGGCTGGAGCAGGTGCTGCTCAACTTCACCAGCAACGCCATCAAGTTCTCCGAGAACGGCAAGATCTACATCCGCGCCCGCCCGGAGGAAGACCGCGACACCCACACCTTGGTGCGCTTCGAAGTGCAGGACCAGGGCATCGGCATGACCAAGGAGCAGATGGACAAGCTGTTCCAGTCCTTCCACCAGGCCGACACCTCCACCACGCGCAAGTACGGCGGCACCGGGCTGGGGCTGGTCATCAGCAAGCAGCTCGCCGAGCTGATGGGCGGCACGGTCGGCGTCGACAGCGTGCGCGGCCACGGCAGCACCTTCTGGTTCACCGCGCGCCTGGCCAAGGGCACCAACTTCCTGGAGCAGAGCCACAGCGACGTGCTGCAGCCCGACGTGATGGCCACCATCCAGGGCGCCAACATCCTGCTGGTGGAAGACAACATCTTCAGCCAGCAGGTGGGCCAGGAGCTGCTGGAGGACGCCGGCGCCACGGTGTGCATCGCCAACAACGGCAAGGAAGCCATCGACCTGCTGCTCAAGGAGCGCTTCGACTGCGTGCTGATGGACGTGCAGATGCCGGTGATGGACGGCTATGAAGCCACGCGCCTGATCCGCTCGCACCCCAAGCTCACCGGCACCCTGGTGATCGCCATGACCGCCAACGCCGGGCGCGACGACCAGGCGCGCTGCATCGCGGCCGGCATGGACGAGTTCATCACCAAGCCGATCGCGCCGAACCTGCTGTTCACGGTGCTGTCGCGCTGGATGATACAGCGCGCCGGGGAGGGCACGCGGCCGCCGCGCCTGGACGGCAGGCTTGCCGTCTCGGCCGCCGCCGGCATCGAAACCCCGCTGCCGGACAGCCCGGCGGCGCTGGACGACACTTTGTCCGCCGCGCCGGCCGCCGCCGCTGTTGCCGATACCGTGCCGGCCGAGTCCCGTCCGGTGCCCGTTGCGGACGCCGACCTGTTCGACATCGGCGCGCTGGCGCAGACCTTCGGCAACAAGCACGACAAGATGCGCAAGTACGCGCTGATGTTCCTGGACGCCGCGCGCGACGGCATGGTGGAAGTGAACCAGGCCATGTCCGAAGGCGACATGGCGCGCCTGGCCGAGCTGGGGCACCGCATCAAATCCTCTGCGCGCGCCGTCGGCGCCATGAGCTTTGCCGAGCTGTGCCTGGCCCTCGAACACCTCCCGCCCGACGCCGCCCCTGCCCAGGCCCAGCAAATCGTCGCCCAGATGCAGCCCCTGTTGGATGTGCTGAAAGACCACATAGCCCAAGAGCTGACCGCCCATGCGGCGGGCTAGCCATATGCCACATGCTAGCCGGCGTGAACCATGGCTTTGCTATGACGCGACAGTCCCGGCCGGCGAGGGATCCGGCATTTTCTCCTCGCACGCTGACGGCGTGGAATACCGCAACGCCGCCCTTGCCGTTGCGTTTGACTCGATACATGGCTTGGTCCGCACTGAGTAGAAGTTCGTTGAGGTTAGTCCCATGTTGCGGATACACGGAAACCCCAATGCTCGCGCCCAGCGCATAGGTCTTTCCGCTGGCGGGTATTTTTTCCAGCTGGGAGAGAACCTTCCGGGCGACCCCGGCGGCCTGCTCTGGGGTGTCCAATTGGGTGCAAATGACGACGAATTCGTCGCCGCCCACGCGTGCGCATACGTCGGTACTGCGAGTGCAGCCCATCAGGCGGGTGGCCACAGTCTTGAATACTTCGCCGCCAACGGCATGGCCGGCAGTATCGTTAATGGGTTTGAAATTATCGAGGTCAATGTATATCACTGCGACGATCTGCCAAACGCGGTTCCGTGGCCGGCAGGATCAGGAGCATGCTGATACGCGCCGCCAGCACGCAGGAGATCGATATTGCCCACCATCCTGAACCGGGGTTGGTGCGGGGCACGTTCTTATTAAAGCAACCCCGGACGGCAATCCGGTTTCCAGAAAATTAAATCATGTCGTCACTCTTCAATGGACATTGACCGCCGTGCGCCTCCCCATGCCTCCTGGGCTTACTCGCCCCGCGCATAGCTTCCTGTTGTCTTGCCATTCACTGCGGTATCAATACGGGCGAGTTAGGGTAAAAACGGATCCGGGTTAATTTGGTTTGCATGTCAAGAAGAAAATATCTCGCCCCCGTGACATTCCGCGTATTTCTCGCCGCGCACGCTGAATATACTCAGTTTCACTGCTCGGCAAGAATATCTCGATGGTTCGGCATTGTGCTGGACAATTGCTGAATGCTGGCAAGTTAATATTATCTACCGTGGTGAATAAATTCTGAGTTTAGCAGTGGGACGGGGTCGCCGCTGCTGAACATTTCTATGAGGCCCCATAAAATGGAGATTCATCATGCAAGAATCTGCGCGCCGCACTACGTCCATGCTCACAATAAAAGGGAAATCCAGGAACGCGCTTCACGAAATAAAAGGCCAATCGTTGCGGGAACTCAAGGGCATCGCGCTTGACGCGAAATTACTTCAGCTATTGCAGCCTCTGCTGAAGGAGCGGATCGCGCTGACCAATTCAAACCGCAGAATCACGGTTTCTGCCGACATGTACGTTGAGGACGATGAAAACTTTGGCTCCAACGAAACGGTGCGCCGGCAGAAAACCAACTCTGCAATATTGAGCGTCCAGGGCCTGGCGCAGTCTGTCATGGACTTTGAGGTCCGGATGGGCGGCGAGATCCGGGTGGAATTTACTGTCACAGCATCTCTGTTCGACGGCGTCGGCAACGCGATCGTCGACGGTGAAGTCAAGCTGTACGAGGGGACGTCCGAAAGTACAGGAGACCTGGATGGCGTGCGCCAGTTCCAGCTCTATATTCCAGCGGGCGCCACACTCAACCACTTTGTCCGTGTCAATAATGACGACGAAGGCGGCGACTATGCGACGATTCGGCTGAACGTCACCAACGTTACGGCTTGATCCGGCGGAGGACGGGCGGTACTGCTGTGCGAGCCGCCGCCTCGTCTTCCTCAAGGCTCATGGCTGGAACCGCGCCAGCTCTGAAGAGCGCCACTATTCCCGATCATGTTTTGCTCTGATGGCAAGCCCACCCACCAGACGCTGCACTGACCTGCTGGAAACTTATCTGCGCGGGCCCGAGACGGCGCGCCGCAGCAGGACTGGCGCACGCAACTGACACAGCCGCTGGAATAGCACGCCGCCCGTCCCGAATCCGGCAGGCAACAGTGCAGGTCGTGTTCGATAGTTGTCCTAGAATGGTTCGCGTCACCAGCCCGGAGGAAGCGAACCATGGATGAATTGCCTGGCACTAAGATCTCCCGCCGCGACCTGCTGATCGCGGGCGCGCTGTCCGCCACGGCGGCCGCCATTCCGCCAGTGGCGCTGGCCAAGGCGCAGGACGGCGCGGCGCCGCCGGCCAGCCTGCCGCCCGTCAAATGCGCGTTCACGGTGAACGGCGCCAGGCATGAACTCGACCTGGACGTGCGCACCTCGCTGCTGGACGCCCTGCGCGAACACCTGCACCTCACCGGCACCAAGAAGGGATGCGACCACGGCCAGTGCGGCGCCTGCACCGTGCTGCTGGACGGCCGCCGCATCAATTCCTGCCTGACGCTGGCCGTGATGCACGAGGGCGCGCAGATCACCACCATCGAAGGCCTGGGCAATCCGGACAAGCTGCACCCCATGCAGGCGGCCTTCATCCGGCACGACGGCTACCAGTGCGGCTACTGTACCCCCGGGCAGATCTGTTCGGCCGTGGCGGTGCTGGAGGAGATCAGCCAGGGCAAGCCCAGCCACGTGACGGCGGACCTGACCGCCAGGCCCATGCTGAGTGTGGAGGAAATCCGCGAGCGCATGAGCGGCAACATCTGCCGCTGCGGCGCCTATTCCAACATCGTGGACGCGATCACCGAAGTAGGCAACGGCGCGGCGGGGAGGGCGGCATGAGAGCCTTTACCTATCAGCGCGTGCAATCCCCGGCCGAAGCGGCGGCCGCCGCGCAGCGCGCACCGGGCAGCCGCTTCATCGCCGGCGGCACCAACCTGCTGGACCTGATGAAGCTGGAAATCGAAACGCCCGGCCACCTGATCGACGTGAATGGCCTGGCGCTGGAGCAGATCGAAGCGCTGCCGGACGGCGGCCTGCGGGTGGGCGCGCTGGTGCGCAACACCGACCTGGCGTCCGACGAACGCGTGCGGCGCGACTACGGCGTGCTGGCGCGCGCGCTGCTGGCCGGGGCCTCGATGCAGCTGCGTAACCGCGCCACCACGGCCGGCAACCTGCTGCAGCGCACCCGCTGCCCCTATTTCTACGACACCAATCTGCCCTGCAACAAGCGCCAGCCAGGCAGCGGCTGCTCGGCCATCGGCGGCTTTACGCGCCATCACGCGGTGGTCGGCGGCAGCGACGCCTGCATCGCCACCCATCCGAGCGACATGGCCGTCGCCATGCGGCTGCTGGACGCGGAGGTGGAAACCGTGAAGCCGGACGGCACGGCGCGCACCATCCCCATCGTTTCGCTGCACCGCCTGCCGGGCAACACGCCGCATATCGAAACGGCGCTGGAGCCGGGTGAACTGATCACGTCCGTGAAGCTGCCCAAACCCATCGGCGGCAAGCATGTCTACCGCAAGGTGCGCGACCGCTCGTCGTACGCGTTCGCGCTGGTGTCGGTGGCCGCCGTCATCCAGCCCGACGGCAGCGGGCGGGTGGCGCTGGGCGGGGTGGCGCACAAGCCCTGGCGCATCGAAGCGGCCGAGCAGAATCTGGCGCGCGGCGCCGGTCCGGTGGCCGAGCAACTGCTGGCCGGCGCCAGGACCACGCCGGACAACGCCTTCAAGATCCAGCTGGTGCAGCGCACCCTGGCTTCCGTGCTGGCCGAAGCGAAGAAAGGGTAAGCGATGAAATTCACCACACCCGCAGGCACCAATCCCATCGACCAGCTCAAGGTGGTCGGCCGCGCCACGGACCGCATCGACGGCCCCATGAAAACCTGTGGCACCGCGCCCTACGCCTACGAGCAGCACGGCGCCGCGCCCGATGCGGCCTACGGCTACGTGCTGGGCGCGGCCATCGCCAAAGGCCGCATCGCCGCCATGGACACCGGCACTGCGCAACGCGCGCCGGGTGTGCTGGCGGTGGTCACCGCCGCCAACGCGGGCAAGCTGGGCAAGGGCAAGTTCAATACCGCCAGGCTGCTGGGCGGCCCGGAAATCGAGCACTACCACCAGGCCGTGGCGCTGGTGGTGGCGGAAACCTTCGAGCAGGCGCGCGCCGCGGCGCAGCTGATCAAGGTGAAATACGTGCGCGAGAAGGGCGCCTACGACCTGGCGAAAGCCAAGGACAAGGCCAAGCCGCCCAAGCCGGACCCGAACTCGCCGGCCGATTCCAAAGCGGGCAACTTCGATGCCGGCTTCGCGGCGGCGCCGGTGAAGCTGGACCTGCACTACACCACGCCCGACCAGTCGCACGCCATGATGGAGCCGCACGCCTCGGTGGCGGCCTGGCAGGGCGACCGGCTCACGGTCTGGACCTCGAACCAGATGATCGACTGGGGCAAGGGCGACATGGCCAAAACGCTGGGCATCCCGAAGGACAAGGTGCGGCTGGTGTCGCCTTATATCGGCGGCGGCTTCGGCGGCAAGCTGTTCGTGCGCGCCGAGGCGCTGCTGGCGGCGCTGGGCGCGCGTGCGGCCAAGCGGCCGGTTAAGGTGGCGCTGCAGCGGCCCCTCATGATGAACAACACCACGCACCGTCCCGCCACCATACAGCGCATCCGCATCGGCGCCACGCGCGACGGCAAGATCACCGCCATCGGCCATGAATCCTGGTCCGGCGACCTGCCCGGCGGCCAACCGGAAGTGGCTGTGCAGCAGACCCGTTTGCTGTACGCGGGCGCCAACCGCATGACCAGGACCCGCCTGGCCGTGCTGGACCTGCCGGAGGGGAACGCCATGCGCGCGCCAGGCGAAGCGCCCGGCCTGATGGCGCTGGAAATCGCGATGGACGAGATGGCGGAAAAGCTGCAGATGGACCCGGTGCGTTTCCGCATCCTGAACGACACCAAGGTCGATCCCGAAAAGCCCAGCCGCCCGTTCTCGCAGCGGCGCCTGATCGACTGCCTGCGCAGCGGCGCCGAGCGCTTCGGCTGGAACGCGCGCAACCCGGTGCCGGCCAGCGTGCGCGACGGCCGCTGGCTGGTGGGCATGGGGGTGGCGGCGGCGTTCCGCAACAACCTGGTGATGAAGTCGGCCGCGCGGGTGCGGCTGGAGCGGGACGGCAGCGTCACCGTGGAAACCGACATGACCGATATCGGCACCGGCACCTACACCGTCATCGCGCAGACCGCCGCCGAGATGCTGGGCGTGCCGCTGGCCAGCGTGGCGGTGCGCCTGGGCGACTCGGACTTCCCCGTTTCGGCCGGCTCCGGCGGGCAATGGGGCGCCAACAGCGCCACCTCCGGCGTCTACGCAGCCTGCGTCAAGCTGCGCGAGGAGGTGGCGCGCCGGGCGGGCTACCCGCCGGCCGACGCGGTTTTCGCGGACGGCCAGGTGAGCGCGGGCGGCCAATCCACGCCGCTGGCCAAGGTGGCGGAAAGCGGCGAAATCGTGGCCGAAGACGCCATCGAGTTCGGCAAACTGGACAAGGAATTCCAGCAATCGACCTTCGGCGCGCATTTCGTCGAAGTGGGCGTGGACGCGGCCACCGGCGAAACGCGGGTGCGGCGCATGCTGGCCGTGTGCGCGGCCGGGCGCATCCTCAACCCCAAGTCGGCGCGCAGCCAGGTGATCGGCGCCATGACCATGGGTGTGGGCGCCGCGCTGATGGAGCACCTGGTGCTGGACAAGCGCCACGGCTTCTTCGTCAACCACGACCTGGCCGGCTACGAGGTGCCGGTGCACGCCGACATCCCGCACCAGGAGGTGATCTTCCTGGACGAAACCGACCCCGTTTCCTCGCCCATGAAGGCCAAGGGCGTGGGCGAGCTGGGCATCTGCGGCGTGGGCGCGGCGGTGGCCAACGCCATCTACAACGCCACCGGGGTGCGGGTGCGGGACTACCCCGTCACGCTGGACAAGCTGCTGGCCCGAATGCCGGCCTACACTTAAAGCCGGTCTGGGGTGATAATGGCGGTTCCGGCGCCGCCTTTACACTTCACCTATGGAATCAAGCATCACCCCAGGCCTGTTGATCCTGCATGGCAACCAGATGGAATTGCTGCGCGCGGCCGTATTCCAGTGGCTGCGCAACCATCCGCTGGCGCCGCTGGAATCGGACATCTTCCTGGTGCAGTCGAACGGCGTGGCCGAGTGGCTGAAGATCGCGCTGGCCGAAGAAATGGGCGTGTGCGCCGCCAACCGCGTGGCGCTGCCGGCGCGCTTCCTGTGGGAGACCTATCGCGGCATGCTGGGGCGCGACCGCGTGCCGCGCATTTCCGCCTTCGACAAGGGGCCGCTGACCTGGCGCCTGATGCGCTTGCTGCCCACACTGCTGGCCGACGAAGTGTTCGCGCCGCTGCGCCACTTCCTCGGCGACGGCGACCCGGAGCGCCGCCTGCAGCTGGCCGAACGCCTGGCCGACTTGTTCGACCAGTACCAGGTCTACCGCGCCGACTGGCTCACCGACTGGGCCGAAGGGCGCGACGCGCTGCGCACCGCGCGCGGCGAGAGCATGGCGCTGGCGCCGGACCAGAAGTGGCAGGGCGCCTTGTGGCGCGCGGTGATCGCCAGCGTGCCGGAACAGGAACGCGGGCTGGGCCGCGCCACCGTGCATACCGAATTCGTGCAGGCCGCCGCGCGCGGCGAACAGCCGCAGGGCAGGCTGCCGCGCCGCATCGTGCTGTTCGGCGTGTCCGCGCTGCCGTACCAGACCTTGCAGGCGCTGGCCTCGCTGGCGCGCTACACCCAGGTGGTGCTGGCCGTGCCCAATCCCTGCCGGTTCTACTGGGGCGACATCATCGAAGGACGCGACCTGCTGCGCTCCGCGCACCGCCGCCAGCAGCTGCGCAACGGCGTGGACCTGGGCCTGATCCCGCTGGAGGAACTGCACGCGCACAGCCACCCGCTGCTGGCGAGCTGGGGCCGCCAGGGGCGCGACTTCGTGCGCATGCTGGATGAATTCGATGTGGCGGCCAACGAGGCCGCGCAGCTGGCGCAGGAGCAGGGCGAAGGTGATGGCCAT
This sequence comes from Massilia sp. BGA-UO-ETr-WB1, assembly GCF_059567845.1. Lineage (NCBI taxonomy): Bacteria > Pseudomonadati > Pseudomonadota > Betaproteobacteria > Burkholderiales > Oxalobacteraceae > Massilia > Massilia sp. BGA-UO-ETr-WB1. The sequence continues at coordinate 182,791 of NZ_JCAQOT010000027.1, forward strand.
GGCGCCGTGGCGCCCTTGCGCGTAGACCTGTTCAGCGACGGTGACGGCGACACCATGCTGGCGCAGATGCAGGCCGCCGTGCGCGACTTGCTGCCGCTGTCCGACCACCACTACCCGCAGCCGCCGGACGAGGACCGCTCCATCGAGCTGCACGTGGCGCACAGCGTGCAGCGCGAAGTGGAAGTGCTGCACGACCAGCTGCTGGCCATGTTCGCCGCCGCCCAGCACACGGACCGTCCGCTGCGTCCGCGCGACGTGGTGGTGATGGTGCCGGACATCGACGTCTTCAGCGCCGCCATCCACGCCGTGTTCGCGCAGCACAAGCGCAGCGACCCGCGCTACATCCCGTTTGAAATCGGCGACGTGAACGACCGCAGCGTGAACCCGCTGCTGGTGGCGCTGGAGTGGCTGCTGCGCCTGCCGCAGCAGCGCTGCCGCCAGAGCGAGGTGCGCGACCTGCTGGACGTGCCGGCGCTGGCGGCCCGTTTCGGCCTGGAGGAAGACGACCTGCCCACGCTGGGCCTGTGGATCGAGGGCGCCGGCGTGCGCTGGGGCCTGGACCAGCAGCACCGTTCCGGCCTTGGCCTGGCGCCGGCCGGCGAGCAGAACGCCTGGATCTTCGGCGTGCGGCGCATGCTGCTCGGCTACGCCAGCGGCAGGGACACGGCCTTCAGCGGCATCGAATCCTATGGCGAAGTGGGCGGGCTGGATGCCGCGCTGGCCGGCTCGCTGGCGCAACTGGTGGAAGCGCTGCTGCACTGGCGCGCCCTGCTGGCGCAGCCGCGCTCCCCGGCCGAATGGGGCGTGCAGGCGCGCGCGCTGCTGGCCGCCTTCTTCAACGCCCGCGAGGAGGGCGACCGCCTGACGCTGGCGCTGCTGGACGACACTCTGAACCGCTGGCTGGAAACCTGCGAAGGCGCGGGCTTCGACGAAGCCGTGCCGCTGGCCGTGCTGCGCGAGTCGTGGCTGGGCGCGCTGGACGAGCCTACGCTGGACCACCAGTTCGTGTCCGGCGGCGTCACCTTCTGCACCTTGATGCCGATGCGCGCGGTGCCGTTCCGCGTGGTCTGCCTGCTGGGCATGAACGACGGCGACTTCCCGCGCCGCGCCCGCAAGGCCGACTTCGACCTGCTGGCGCTGCCCGGCATGGCCCGCCCCGGCGACCGCTCGCGCCGCGACGACGACCGCTACCTGATGCTGGAAGCCGTGCTGGCCGCGCGCGACAAGCTGTACATCAGCTGGGTGGGCCGCCACGTGCGCGACAACAGCGAACAGCCGCCGTCGGTGCTGGTGGCGCAGCTGTGCGACTACCTGAGAGCCGGCTGGAACGTGGACCTGGCGAAGCGCACCACCGAGCACGCCCTGCAGCCCTTCAGCCGCCGCTACTTCGAAGCCGGCGGCCTGCTGACCTACGCCGGCGAATGGCGCACCGCGCACAGCGCCGCCTCCGAGCCCGTCGCCGGCGTCGCCGCGCCTGATGCCGCCGATGCCGCCGCGCCTTCCGCGGCCGCCGGCATCCCGCCCTATGAGCTGGAACCCAATTTCCGCTTGCGCCTGAACAACCTGGCCAGCTTCATGCGCCAGCCGGTGCGCTACTTCTTCCGCCAGCGCCTGGGTGTGATGTTCGCCGAAGCGGCCGTGGTGGGTGAGGATGAAGAGCCGTTCGCCCTGAACGCGCTGCAGCGCTACCAGCTGGAAGACATGATGCTGGACGACAGCGGCGAACCCGAACCGATGGCCGACGTGCGCGCCAACCTGGTCGAACGCGCCGAACAGCTGGGCCGCGAAGGCCGCCTGCCGATAGGGTTGATCGGCAAGCAGGAGCAGGCCAAGCTGGTCGAAGCCCTGGTGCCGGTGCGCACCGCCTGGCTGCAGCTGTGCGCGCGCTACCCGCTGCCCGCGCCAAAGCTCCCGGTCAGCCTGGAATTCTGCGGCGTAGTGTTGGAAGACTGGGTCGACCAGTTGCGCAGCAACGGCACCGACAAGGTCTGGCTGGCGCAAATCTCGTCCAAGGCCGCCACCAAGTCCAAGGACGAATACAAGGGCCGTGGCGACAAGCTCATCCTCATGTGGCTGCGCCAGTTGGCAGCCGCCGCGCAAGGCGAATCCGTCACCGGCTACCTGGCCGCGCGCGACGTGATCGTCAAGATGGACCCGCTCGGCCTTGAGCCCGCGCGCGAAGCGCTGGCCCGCGTGGTCGCCATCTGGCGGGACGGCATGAACCGCCCGCTGCCCACCGCCTGCAAGACCGGTTTGGCGCTGGTGCAGGGCGGCGACCCGCGCGCCACCTACGACGGCGGCTTCGAAGTGAGCGGCGAGAACGAGGACTTGTGCCTGGCGCGCCTTTGGCCGGACTTCGCCGCGCTGGCCGCCGAAGCCGAATGGGGCGACGTCGCGCAGGAGCTCTACGGCCCGCTGGCCGAATGGATGGCGCAGCAGATCACCATCATGCCCATCGCAGGCGAGGACGAATAATGAGCTTGCTCGCACCACTGACCTTCCCGCTGCACGGTTCGCGCCTGATCGAGGCCAGCGCCGGCACCGGCAAAACCTGGACCATCGCCGCGCTGTATGTGCGGCTGGTGCTGGGCCACGGCGGCGAACACGCCTACCGCCGGCCGCTGCTGCCGGCCGACATACTGGTGATGACCTTCACCCGCGCCGCCACGCGCGAGCTGTCCAACCGCGTGCGCGAGCGGCTGCTCGAGGCGGCGGCCTATTTCCGTGGCCAGTCCGATAAGCAGGACGGCTACCTGGACGCGCTGCTCGAATCGTATCCCTCGCATGAAGAGCGCCAGCAGGCCGCGCACCGGCTGATGCTGGCCGCCGAGACCATGGACGAAGCGGCCATCTTCACCATCGACGCCTGGTGCCAGCGCATGCTGCGCGAGCACGCCTTCGACAGCGGCAGCCTGTTCGACGAGGAACTGGTGAGCGACGAAGGCGCGCTGTTCGAGGACGCCGCGCACGACTACTGGCGCCAGCATGTCTACCCGCTGAAGGAAGCCGCGCTGGAACAGTTGCTGGGCTGCTGGGCGGATGTGGAAGCGCTCAAGCGCAGCGTGCGAGAGCTGTCGCGCCGCAGCGAATTCATCGCCCAGGCGGATGGGGACCAGCTGGAGCCGCTGGACGCCCTGATCGCGCGCGTGCTGCGCTTCCAGCGCTCCCAGTTGCTGGAGCTGAAGCACGGCTGGAGCGAGCGCGCCAACCGCATGGAACAGTGGATCGCGCAGCAGCGCGAAGCCGCGCCCAAGTGCTTCAACGGCGTGAAGATGAAGCCGGAAACGCTGGTCAAATGGTTCGACGGCCTGCGCGCCTGGGCCCAGGACGACTACCAGGTCTTCCCCGACATCAGCGACACGGCCTGGCGCCGCCTGACCCCGGACGGCATCGCCGACGCCTGCTCCAAGGGTTACAGCCCGGCGGTGCCGGACGACTTCGAAGCCACCGCGCTGCTGGCGGCAGGCCTGAAAGAGATCGAGCCGCTGGCGCACCCGCTGTACCGCCACGCGGCAGCGGCCATCGCCCGCCGCATGGCGGAGCTGAAGCGCCGCACGCGCCAGTTCGGCTTTGCCGACATGCTGGAACGCCTGCGCGCCGCGCTGCTGGGCGAGAACGGCGCCGCGCTGCGCAAGCGCATCGCCGAGCAGTACCCGGTGGCCATGGTGGACGAATTCCAGGATACCGCGCCGATCCAGTACCAGATCTTCGACCTGCTGTACCGCGTGGCGGCCAACGAGCTCGAAACGGGCCTGTTCCTGATCGGCGATCCCAAGCAGTCGATCTACGGCTTCCGCGGCGCGGACATCCACAGCTACCTGTCGGCGCGGCTGGCCACCGAAGGGCGGCACTACCAGCTGGGGACCAACTTCCGCTCCACGGCGGCGCTGGTGGCGGCGGTCAACCAGGTGTTCCTGCACGCCGAAGGGGCGGCCCCCGGCGAAGGCCTGGCGCGCGGCGCCTTCCGCTTCCGCAAGGCCGACGGCAGCAACCCGCTGCCGTTCGACGCGGTGGGCGCGAACGGGCGCAAGGAGCGGCTGGTCGGCGCCATGGGCCAGGTGGAGGCGCTGACGGTGTCCTGCAGCGTGGCCGACGACATGAAGGCGGACGCCTACCGCGAGTTCTTCGCCTGGCACTGCGCGGAGCACATCACCTCCATGCTGAACGACCCGCGCGCCGGCTTCGAAGGCCCGGACGGCTTCAAGCGCCTGCAGCCGGCCGACATCGCGGTGCTGGTGCGGGACGGCAAAGAGGCGGCGGCGGTCCGGCGCGCGCTGCAGCGGCGCAAGGTGATCAGCGTCTACCTGTCGGACAAGGATTCGGTGCTGGAGAGCGAGGAAGCGGGCGACGTGCTGCGCTGGCTGTCGGCATTGGCCAATCCGCTGGACGGCGGCCTGGCGCGGGCTGCATTCGCCACCCGCACGGCGGGCCTGCCGCTGGCCGAACTGGCGCGCCTGTCGGCCGACGAACTGGCCTGGGAAGGGCGCGTGGAGCAGCTCAAGGCGCTGCACGTGGTGTGGCAGCGGCAGGGCGTGCTGGCCATGTTGCGCCGCTTCATCCACGAACTGAACCTGCCCGCCACCTTGCTGGCGCAGGCCGGCGGCGAGCGCAGGCTAACCAATCTGCTGCACCTGGCCGAGCTGCTGCAGTCGGCCAGCCGCCAGTTGGACGGCGAGCAGGCGCTGATACGCTGGCTGGCCGAGCAGGTGGAAGGCGGAGGCGAGGGCGGCGACGAACGGGTGCTGCGGCTGGAAAGCGACGCGGAACTGGTGCAGGTGGTGACGGTGCACAAGTCCAAGGGCCTGGAGTATCCGCTGGTGTACCTGCCGTTCGCCACCACGGCGCGCAAGGTGGACCGGCGCAACCGCAGCTTCTTCGAATACACCGGGGAAGACGGCAAGCGCAGGATAGACATGTCGCTGTCGGACGAGGCGCTGGCGGCGGCCGAAGCTGCGCGGCTGGAAGAGGACTTGCGGCTGCTGTACGTGGCGCTCACGCGGCCGCGCCACTTCCTGTGGCTGGGCGTGGCCGCGCGCGGCGCCAGCCTGCTGCATGATTCGGCGCTGGGCTATCTGCTGACCGGCGGCGAACCCTTGCCGGGGGCCGAACTGCTGGCGCGCTGGGAGCAGGTGAAAGGCGGCTGCGAGGCGATCTCGGTGCGCGCGCTGGAGCAGGCCGGCGCGCTCACCGTGTTGAACCGCGTCGAGCAGCGCCCGGAGCTGATCGACGCCCAGCGCTTCGAAGGCGACTTCGAACGCGACTGGTCGGTCGGCAGTTTCACCTCGCTGGCGCGGCGCGGCAATGCGCCCGGCGTCTACAGCGGCGCTCTGGCGTCCGTCCACACGGCGCCAACGGGCGAAGCTGCGCGCGCGGCGGCCGCCGGAGCCCATGCCGGCGCCGATACCGGGCCGGCGGGGCCATTCGACAGGCTGGCGGGCAGCCGCCACGTGCCGCGCAGCTCGGGCGAGGAGAAACTGCTGGAAGGCCTGGACGCGCCGCCCATCCTGCGCCCCGAGGACGCACCCTGGCACCGCTTCCCGCGCGGCTCGGTACCCGGCAACTTCCTGCACGAGCAGCTCGAGTGGATGGGCCAGGAAGGCTTCGGCGAGGTGCACGACCCGCACTTCGAGACCCGTTTGCTGCGCCGCATCGAGCGCGCCGGCTGGTCCAACCGGCAGGAGGACACGCTGGCCTGGCTGCGCGCCATCGCTACCACGCCGCTGCCGCAGCTGGGTGCTTCGCTGTCCGAGCTGGACGCCGTGCTGCCCGAGATGGAATTCTGGTTCCCCAGCGAGCGCCTGAGCACCGGCGCGCTGGACCGCCTGTGCCGGCGCCACCTGCTGCGCGGCGTGCCGCGACCCACGCTGCCGGAACGCCAGCTGCACGGCATGCTGAAAGGCTTCACCGACCTGGTGTTCGAACACCAAGGGCGCTACTGGGTGCTGGACTACAAATCGAACGCGCTGGGCGCGGGCGACGCGGCGTACCAGACGCCGTCGCTGGCGGCCGGCATGGCCGAGCACCGCTACGACATCCAGGGCGCCATCTACATGCAGGCGCTGCACCGCCTGCTGCGCAACCGCATGGGCGAGGCCTACGACCCGGCGCAGCACCTGGGCGGCGCCATCTTCTTCTTCCTGCGCGGCGTGGGCAACGCGCACACGCGCGGCTGCTACCTGCTGGAGCCGGAGGCGGCGCTGCTGGACGGGCTGGACGAACTACTGAACGAGGCACCACAGCTTGAACAAATCCATGAAACCTGACCCCCATGCGGCGACTCCGCAGGCAGCAGCACTGCAAGCCGCTGCGCTGCTGGAGCAGATCGACGCGCTGACCGAAGCGGGCCAGCTGCGCCGCCTGAGCGGCGCCTTCGCGCGCTTCGTCGGCTCGCTGGGCCACAGTTCGCCGCCGCTGATGCTGGCCTGCGTGCTGCTGTCCGAACTGGAAGGGCGCGGCCACAGCTGTTTGCTGCTGTCCGAGCTGGCCGGCGATCCGCGCGCGCTGCTGGGCTGGAACGAGGAGGACTGGAGCGCCTTGCGCAGCGCCGCCGGCCCGCTGCCCAAATCCGCCGCCGCCTGGCGCGCCATGCTGTACCAGTGCGAACAGGTGTGGCCGGTGCACGACCTGGACTTCCAGCAGCCGCTGGTGCTGGACGGCGAACGCCTCTACCTGCGCCGCTACTGGCGCGACGAAACCACGGTGGCGCACGCGGTGCGCGAGCGCGCCGCCACGCCGCGCCTGGTGGACGTGGGCCGGGTGCGCCACTGGCTCGACATCCTGTTCGACCACGTGCCGCGCGAGGGCGGGCCGGACTGGCAGAAGATCGCCTGCGCGGCCGCCTTGCGCAGCAATCTCGGCATCATTACCGGCGGCCCCGGCACCGGCAAAACCTACACCGTCGCGCGCCTGCTGGCGCTGCTGTTTGCCACGGCGGACGGCCTGCGCATTGCGCTGGCCGCGCCGACCGGCAAGGCCGCCGCGCGCCTCAAGCAGTCCATCGACCACGCGCTGGAAGACCTGGCCAAGCGCGTTCCCGAACTGCACCTGCCCGAACTGGCAGCCCGCATGGGCGCCGCGCGCACCCTGCATAGCCTGCTCGGCGCGCGGCCCGACACGCGCAGCTTCATCCACCACCGCGGCAACCCGCTGGACGTGGACGTGCTGATCGTCGATGAAGCGTCGATGGTGCACCTGGAAATGATGGCCGTGCTGCTGGACGCGCTGCCGTCCAACGCCCGCCTGATCCTGCTGGGCGACAAGGACCAGCTGGCGTCGGTGGAGGCGGGCGCCGTGCTGGGCGACTTGTGCCACGACGCGCAGGCCGGCGGCTACAACGCCGCCACGGTGGACTACATCCGCACCGCCACCGGCCAGGACATCCCGCCCGGCTTCCAGGGCCAGGCCGGTGCGCTGGCGCAGCAGACCGTGATGCTGCGCGAGAGCCGCCGCTTCGGCGGTCCGATCGGGCAGCTGGCGCTGGCCGTCAACGCGGGAGACGCGGCCGCCGCTCGGGCCGTGCTGGGCGCCGACAGCGGCGGCAAGCTGGCGTGGATCGACCCGGCGCAGCAGCAGGACGTGCTGCAGCTGGCCCTGTCCGGCCGTGCCGGCGCGGGCGGCGGTTATCAGGGCTACCTGCGCATGATCAAGGCCGCCGATGCCAGCCTGCTTGGCGCGGCGGGGCCGGGGCACGATGCCTGGGTGCTGGAGGTGCTGCGCAGCTTCGAAGCGTTCCGCATCCTGTGCGCGGTGCGCGAAGGGGAGTGGGGCGTGACGGGGCTGAACGAAGCCATCGAGCAGCGGCTGGAAGCGGCCGGGCTGCTGCGCAAGCGCAGCGAATGGTATGTGGGGCGGCCGGTGATGGTGACCCGCAACGACTACGGCACCGGCGTCTTCAACGGCGACATCGGCCTGACCCTGCCCGACCCGGCGCGGCCCGGTTCGCTGCGGGTGTACTTCAGCGAAGGCGCCAGCATCCGCAGCGTGCTGGCCACGCGGCTGCGCCAGGTCGAAACGGCGTTCGCCATGACGGTGCACAAATCGCAGGGATCGGAGTTCGCCCACACGGTGGTGGTGCTGCCGCGCGAAGGCGGCGCGGTGCTGGCGCGCGAACTGGTCTACACCGGCATCACGCGCGCCAAGGAATACTTCACGCTCTGCACGCCGTCGGCGGCGGTGCTGGACACCGCCATCGCCCAGCGCACCCAGCGCGCCAGCGGCCTGCGCGCGCTGATCAGCTCTTGATCAGCGCATAAGCGGCATCAGGAAGCGCGGCGGCGGCGCGGGTTCTTGGTGGCCGGCGCCTTTTTGCGGCTGGAGGCGCGCATCACGCGCGGCTTGGTCACTTCTTCCGCGCCGGAGATGAAGCGGCGGATGTTGAAGGCGTCCATCAGGCGCGCCGAGTTGGCCTTGGCGTTGAGCAGCACCACGGTGGCGTTCTTGCCGGCCGAGGTGATGCGCATGATCAGGCAGCGGCCCGCTTCTTCGGTGTAGCCAGTCTTGGACATGCCGATGTCCCAGCCCTTGGCGCCCACCAGGCGGTTGGTGTTGTGGTACTCCACCTTGCGGCCCTTGATGTTGATGATCTCGTTCTTGTCGGTGGTCATGCGGCGGATGGCGTCGTACTTGGACGCGGCGGCGGCCATCTTCACCAGCTCGGCGGCGGTCGACTTGTTGTTCGGCGACAGGCCGGTGGGCTCTTCGATCACGGTCTGGGTCAGGCCCAGCGCGCGGATCTTGGCGTTGACGGCGGCCTTGAAGGCCGGCGTGCCGCCCGGATAAGTGCGGCCCAGCGAGGCGGCGGCGCGGTTGTCGGAGGACATCAGCGCCAGCTGCAGCACTTCGCCGCGCGGGATGGTGGCGCCCACCGGCACGCGTGAGGTGCTGTGCTTGAGGGTGTCGACGTCCACCTTGTCGATTTCGATTTCCTCATTCATGTCCTGCTTGGCGTCCAGCACCACCATGGCGGTCATCAGCTTGGTCAGCGAGGCGATCGGCACCACCGCGTTGGCGTTCTTTTCCACCAGGATTTTGCCGGTGTCGTCTTCGACCACCAGCACCGACTGCGAGCCGAGCGGCAACGCCATAGCGGCGGCGCTCAAGGACATCAGCAGGGCTGCTACTGTTTTCTTGATCATTTTTGTCTTCGGAATGAGAGGATTCGGGCGGGAACGGCGGGATAGAAGTTTACTATCTATGCGGCAACGTTTCCCCAGAATCGACAATACAGGAAATCGGGTAACTCGTCTATTGAATGTGAGGCGCACGGCTCTGCAGGACGAAAAAAAAGCCCCGCAGTGCAACTGCGGGGCCGGGATGGGGCGAAAACGCTTAGCTAAACATTATTTCGTGGCGTAGATCTTGTCGAATTCGCCACCGTCGTCGAAGTGCTTCTTCTGGGCTGCGCGCCAGCCGCCGAACACCGTGTCCACGCTCAGCAGCGTGATCGGCTTGAAGGTAGCCGCGTACTTTTTGCTCACCGCTTCCGAGGTCGGGCGCAGGTGGTGCTTGGCCAGGATTTCCTGGCCGGCGTCCGAGTACAGGAAGTTCAGGTAGGCGGTCGCCTCCTTGCGCAAGCCGCGTTTGTCGACCACCTTGTCCACCACCGCCACCGGCGATTCTGCCAGGATGGAGACGGCCGGGTAGACCACTTCGAAGTTGTCGCCGAACTCGCTGGCCACCAGCTTCACCTCGTTCTCGAACGTCACCAGCACGTCGCCGATCTGGCGCTGGGTGAAGGTGGTGGTGGCGGCGCGGCCGCCGGTGTCCATCACCGGCACGTTCTTGAAGATCTTGCCCACCAGCTCGCGCGCCTGCGCTTCGGTGCCGCCTTTTTTCAGCACCGAGCCCCACGCGGCCAGGTAGGTGTAGCGGCCGTTGCCGGAGGTTTTAGGATTCGGGATCACCACCTTCACGTCCGGCTTGGCCAGGTCGGTCCAGTCCTTGATCTGCTTCGGGTTGCCCTTGCGCACCAAGTAGACCACGGTGGAGTAGAACGGCGCGGCGCCGTGCGGGAACTTGGTTTTCCAGTCCGCCGCCACCAGGCCTCGGTCCGCCAGCAGGTCCACGTCGTTGGCCTGGTTCATCGTCACCACGGACGCTTCCAGGCCGTCGGCCACCGAGCGCGCCTGCTTGGACGAGCCGCCGTGCGACTGGTTCACGGTCAGGGTGACGCCGGTCTTCTTCTTGTAGTCGGCGATGAAGGCCGGGTTGATATCCTTGAACACTTCGCGCATCACGTCGTAGGAAACGTTGAGCAGCACGGGGTCGGCGGCCCAGGCGTTGCCGGCCAGCGGCAGCGCGGCTGCGGCCACGGCGGCGAGGAAGAAACGGCGTGGCAACTTGCCTGCACCTAATACGGAAATTTTCTTAGACATTATGGGCTCTCGTAAAAAACATATATGCATGGTCTATAATTCGGCCCGGAAAAGATACGAATTTTTTGTAATATGCTTAGACCGGACAGGCGTCCGCCGGGGCGGATGCCTGGGCTCCGACGGTTTTTCCGGTGCTGGTGTATAGTCGGCCTGTGACGCCGTGCGGCGGGTAATTTTTTTGAACACACATGAGTCTTGAAATTCGTATTGCTGCACCGGATGACGCTTTTGCAGCGTGCAATGTGCTGCGCCGCTCCATTACCGAGTGCTGCGTGCTCGACCATAAGAACGACCCCGGCATCCTGGGCGCATGGCTGGGCAACAAGACGCCGCAGACCGTGGCGAGCTGGTTCGAATCCCCGACGAATTATTGCGTGGTGGCGCTGAAGGACGGCGATGTGATCGGCGTGTCGCTGCTGACCGGCGCCGGCAAGCTGGCGCTGTGCTATCTGCTGCCGGAGGCGCGCGGCCAGGGCGCCGGCAAGGCCATGCTGGCCAAGGTGGAGGAAACCGCCTGCAACTGGGGCGTGAAGGCGGTGCAGCTGCACAGCACGGCCACCGGCGAGGAATTTTTCGCCAGCCAGGGCTATATCCGCTCCGGCCACGTCCGTTCGCCCTACGGCGTGGACACCATCTTTTTCTGGAAACAACTCGACCGCAGCGCCGAGCCGGACACCAGCCAGCGCAAGCGATTCTGCAACTGCAACTCGGCCTGAGCCGCCTTCCCATGCCCGACAGTCGCCCGCCAGGATATTTTCCCGGCCACGCTGTGGTTCGCCCTGGCTGCGCCGCTGGCGGCGCGGCATGCCCTTGCCTCAGCACATGGCGCAGGCCTGGCCCTGGCCGGCGGCGCGGCTGCCGTGCGCGGTGAGCGCGGCGCCGTCCTGCACCTTCCCATCCACGAACATCTTCAGTTCGCCCGGCACGAAGGCCAGCCAGCGCTCGTTGGACGTGAGCGGCTCGGTGGCGATGACGGCCATGCGGTCGTCCACGCCGTTATGGTTGCGGAAATCGATGCTGCGCTCGCAATCGACCAGGCTGGCCACCGAGAACGGCCAGGCGCGCGCCACATAGTGCAGCTGCGTGGAGCAGTGCGCGAACAGGGTTTCGCCATTCGACAGCAGGAAGTTGAAGCTGCCGTGCACGGCGATCTCCGCGCTCAGCTCGGACACCGCGACGTACAGCGCGCGCCGGCTGGGCGCGGCGCTGAAGCGGTCCGCCAGGCCGGACAGCAGGTGGCAGAAGGCGCGCTCGCTGTCGGTGTCGCCGCCCGGCGTGTAGGCGCCGGTGTCCGGATGGAAGCCTTTCAGGTCGCCGTTGTGGGCGAAGGACCAGGTTTTGCCCCACAGCTCGCGCGTGAACGGATGGCTGTTCTCCAGCGCCACGCGGCCCTGCGTGGCCTTGCGGATATGGGCCACCACATTGCTGGCCTTGATGCGGCGGCGCTTGATCTGCTCGGCCAGCGGCGACTCGATGGTGGAACGGTGCTCGGTGAACAGGCGGCAGCCGCGCTTGGTATGGAAGGCGATGCCCCAGCCGTCCTTGTGCTCGCCGGTGCGGCCGCCGCGCTCGGCAAAGCCGGCGAAGGAGAAGCGCAGGTCGGCTGGTTTGCTGCTGTTCATTCCTAGTAACTGGCACATGGCGGCGGCGCGTTGAGCGGGTGGTGGCGGATGAGCTTACGATACGGGCGCGCCGCCGGGACGGGAACGAATCTTTCGGCATATGCATATACGCAACTTGTGCCTGCGCTTTCATGCGGAATCCGCATATGGAACGGTGAAACGATTCGTTCTGGCGCTGCCCGGGCTCGGTTAGTCTGCGGGTTTTGCAACCCAACTCTTGCAGCCTAACCTTGCAGCCTGGAGCACCGAATGACCTATCCCGTACTGAAGCAATACCTGGCCCGCCTGTCCGGGCAGGGCAGCGCAGGTCCGAACGACAGCACCAGCATCTGGCTGGACGCGGACGGCCGCGCCCAGGGCCGCTTCTTCAACTGCACCATGACCAGCGCCTTCCAGCCGGTGCGCGAGCTGGGCCAGGGCCGGCCGGTGGCGTACGAGGGGCTGGCGCGCAGCGTGTCGGCGGCGGACCAGGGCCTGTCGCTGTGGAAGCTGCTGGACCACGCGGCCAGCGACGACGAGTCCATCGAACTGGACCGGCTGTGCCGCATGCTGCACGCGATTAACTTCTTCCGCCAGGACGACAGCGGCGGCGCCGACCTCCACCTGAACGTGCATGACCGGCTGCTGAGCGCCGTCAGCAGCAATCACGGCTACGCTTTCCAGCGCATCCTGGACGCGCTGGACTTGCCGATAGGCCGCATCGTGCTGCTGTTGCCGCCGGTGACCGCGCAGCAGGGCTGGCTGCTCAATTACGTGGCCGACAATTACCGCCGCAACGGCTTCCGCTTCGCCGTCAACGCCGCCAGCGCGCGCGAGGGGCTGCATCTGCTGGAGCGGGTGCGGCCGGACGTGGTCCGGCTCGATGCAGGCAGCCGCGCCGACGAGGGCAACGTGCTGGAGTTGCTGGAGCAGGCCCGCCAGGCCGGCGCGCGCGTGGTGTTCAAGCGGGTGGAGACGGCGCAAGCGCTGCTGGCGCTGCAGCGCATCGGCGAGGGGGCCGGGCAGGCTTTGCTGGCCCAGGGCTTGCTGCTGGATGCGCCGCGTACCGCGTTGGCGGGTTACGACGCTTCGGACCCGGCGGCCCCCGCCAGCCCGCCCTGCGGAACCGGGGCGGGTGCGTAGAAAGCCATGGCGCGGCTTAAATTTTTCTTAAACCTGCGTCGTATACTTAAAGAGGTTTCTCAACTCCCCCTGCTATACGCTATAGTAATCAATATCGTTACACTGGAATCGCTATGGCTACCCGCAGGAATTTTTTACAGACAGGATTCGGCCTGACAGCCGCAAGTTTCATCGGCGCGCCGCTGCTCGGCTGCGCGTCGCCGCCGGCCAAGGCGGTGGCCAAGGCCAAGCCGGCGGTGCAGCCCGCTGCGCAGCCGGCCATCCAGCTGGCTTCGGCGGCGCCGCAGGCCGACCCGAACCTGGAACCGCCGCCGGACATTTTCGACGCCCAGCTGCTGGACATGGAATTCTGGCTCAAGCCGCGCACCATCAGCGTGATCCGTCCGGCCAGCGGCGAGAAAGCCAGCCTGCTGTACTGGAAGGACGGCGAGATGATCGACGCCGCCTACCAGGAGCTGTGCCATTTGCTGCGCGACGTGAACGGCAAGGAAACCGCGCCGATCGATCCCAAGCTGCTGGAAACGCTGTGGGGCACGCAAGCGTTCGTGGCGCGCTACGGCATTGAAAGCCCGGTCGAGATCCTGTCCGGCTACCGCACGCCGAATTCGAACAACAAACTGATCGAGCAGGGCGTGCCGGCCGCGCGCCAGTCGCTGCACATCCTGGGCCGCGCGGCCGATATCCGCATCCGCAACCTGAACGCCGAAGTGCTGGGCGGACTGGTGCGCAGCTTCCGCCAGGGCGGGGTCGGCTATTACTACCGCAACACCCCGCAGGGCGGCTGGATCCACGCGGACACCGGCCTGAAGCGCACCTGGAAAGGCTGACGTTTTCGCTGGGCCGGGTTACACTGCCGGATTATTTTAGTTTTACCGACAGGAAATCCATGCAGGACGCAGCAGACCATATCGAAGCCAAGCCGCGCTTCCGCCCGGTGCCGTGGACGGCGCTCGAGAGCCCGGGCGATGTCGAACTGTGGATCGAGGAGCACAACCTCGCGCTGAAGGAACACATCGGCCCCAGCGAGACCGGCTATGGCGTGTGCTTCACGCTGGCCGCGGGCGGTACCATCCACATGCAGACCAGCGCCGACGGCGCCATCATCCTCGACGTCGATGCCGAGGCCGAATGGGTGTCGCCGCTGATCGCGGCCATCGCCCAGGCCGAACCGCCGCAAGGCTCGATGTGGGTGCTGCCGGACGACAAGCTGATCCAGCTGGTCATGGGCTTGAGCAGCCTGATCGCCACTTCCATCCTGGTGGTGGGCCACAATTTCGGACGCGGCCAGCGCCGCCGCTACTAAACTTGATAACAAGGATAACCATGCGCACTTCCCGATCCCCTTTGAAACTGGCGGTGTCCTCCCTGTTGCTGGCGGCCGCCGCCGCAGGCGCTCATGTGGGGGCCCATGCGGCCGACCTGCTGGAGACCGTCAAGGCGCGCGGCGCCATCAAGGTGGCGCTGGAAGGCACGTATCCGCCGTTTAACTACAAGGACCAGAAAAGCGGCGAACTGGCCGGTTTCGACGTGGACGTGGCCAAGCTGCTGGCCGCCAAGCTGGGCGTGAAGACGGAGTTCGTCACCTCGGAATGGGCCAGCATCCTGGCCGGCCTGCAGGCCGGCAAGTACGACGTCATCGTGTCGCAGGTGACGGTGAACCCGAAGCGCGAGCAAGCCTTCGATTTCTCGGTGCCGTATGAATACTCGATGCCGCAGCTGGTGGTGCGCAAGGACGAGAAGGCGCAGTACAACACCCTGGCCGACCTGAAGGGCAAGCGCCTGGGCGTGGGGCAGGGCAGCGTGTACGAGCAGCAGGCCAAGGCCGTGCCCGGCATCGAGGTGCGCAGCTACCCGGCCGCGCCGGAAAACCTGCGCGACCTGGCCGTGGGCCGCGTCGACGCCGCGCTGAACGACAGCCTGATGACGGCTTACCTGCTGAAAACCTCGGACCTGCCGATCAAGGCCGGCGCCAAGGTGGGCAAGGTGGAGAAAGTGGCGGCCGCCTTCAAGAAGGGCAATCCGCAGTTCAAGGCCGCGATCGACAAGGCGCTGGCCGAGGCCGCCGCCGACGGTAGCCTGAAAGCCATTTCCGTGAAATGGTTCGGCGTGGACGTCAGCAAGGCGCCGTAAGCGATGGGGCTGCAGGAGTTGCAGGAGCTGTTCCGGGAAGCGGCGCCGGTGATGCTGACCGGCGCCGGCTACACCCTGGTGTACGCGGTGGCGTCCATGCTGGGCGGACTGCTGCTGGGTTTTCCCACCGCCGTGGCGCGCATCCTGCCGTGGAAGCTGCTGGCCTGGCCGGCCGGGCTGTACGTGAGCGTGATGCGCGGCACGCCGCTGCTGGTGCAGATGTTCGTCATCTATTACGGCCTGCCCAGCGTGGGCATCGAATTCACGCCGGTGACGGCCGGCATCCTGGCGTTGAGCCTGAACGCGGGCGCCTACCTGTCCGAGAGCCTGCGCGGCGCCATCCAGAGCGTGGCGCGCGGCCAGTGGTGGGCCAGCTACAGCCTGGGCCTGGGTTACTGGAGCACGCTGTACCACGTGGTGCTGCCGCAGGCGCTGCGGGTGGCGGTGCCGTCCATGAGCAATACCCTGATCAGCCTGATCAAGGACACCTCGCTGGTGTCGGTCATCACCATGACCGAGCTGATGCTCACCACCAAGGAACTGATCGCCACCACCTTCCAGCCGCTGCCGCTGTACCTGGCGGCCGCCGCCATCTACTGGCTGCTCAGCCTGGGCTTTGAAACGCTGCAGCGGCGCGCCGAGCGCCACCTGAACCGGGCCCACGCGCGCTAGTTGCCAGCCAGGCGCTCGACATTGCAATAGAGACATGTTAGTCTAGAATCGCGTTCGGCCACTGCCTGGCCATAGTGACCAAGGGTGACATGGATAAGGATATGCAAGCTTCCGCCGCCGGGGCCGCCGAGGCCGCACCGGTGAGCGGCCCCCTGCTGGGGGGCCTGGCCGGCTTGCACGCGTCGGTACAAGCCCCGCTGCCGGCCCTCGCGCCACTGGCGGCGCCGCCGCCCGGCGCGGACGAGGTGGCGCTCAGCCCGGAACGCCTGCGCTACGAGCAGGAACAGGGCTATTTCAACGACATCTACCTGCTGGCCCCGGTGGGCTATTTCGTGCTCGCCTTCGACACCACGGTGCTGCAGATGAACCTGGTCGGCGCCGACCTGCTGGGTCTGCCGCGCAGCAATCCGGCGCGCGCCAAGTTCCGGGACTACGTGGCGCCGCGCTTCGCGGCCGATTTCGACGCCTTCGTGCAAAGCGCGCTCAACACCAGCACGGCGCAGCGCTGCGACCTGCAGATGACGCGCGGCCGGCCAGGCGAGCAGGGCTACCCGGTCACGCTGCGCGCCAGCGCCGACGGCAGCGGCCAGGCTTTCCGCGTGGTGCTGGAGCTGGCCGAAGGCAAGCTGGCCGCGCTCGAGCGCAGCGAGGAACGCTTCCGCCGCATCGTGCACAGCGCCGACGAGGGCATCTGGGAGATCGACGCGCAGTCGCGCACCTCCTTCGTCAATCCCAAGATGGCCAGCATGCTGGGCTACGCGATCGAGGACATGGTCGACCAGCCGCTGGTGGCGTTCATGGACGACGAGGGCCGCGCCATCCTCGAGCGCAACATCGCGCGGCGCCAGCAGGGCATCCGCGAGCGCCACGAATTCAAATTCATCCGCAGCGACGGCAGCGCGCTGTGGACCACGCTGGCCACCAACCCGATCTTCGACGCCGAAGGCGGCTACCTGGGCGCGCTGGCGCTGGTGACCGACATTTCCGAGCGCAAGGAATCGTCCGACCTGATCTGGCAGCAGGCCAATTTCGACGCCCTCACGGCGCTGCCCAACCGCCACATGTTCCAGGACCGTCTGGGCCAGGAAATCAAGAAGGCCAAGCGCGAAGGCATGCTACTGGCGCTGCTGTTCATCGACCTGGACCAGTTCAAGCAGGTGAACGACAGCCTGGGCCACGACAAGGGCGACGCGCTGCTGGTCCAGGCGGCCGGCCGCATCGCCGGCTGCGTGCGCGCCTCGGACACGCTGGCGCGCCTGGGCGGCGACGAGTTCACCGTGATCCTGGCCGGGCTGGAGCAGCTGGCCAGCGTCGAGCGGGTGGCGCAGGACATCGTCGGCGCGCTGGCCCGGCCGTTCGAGCTGGACGGCGACAGCGGCCTGGTGTCGGCCAGCATCGGCATCGCCTTCTACCCGGCCGACGCGCAGGCGCCGGAAGAGCTGCTCAAGCACGCCGACCAGGCCATGTACGCGGCCAAGCAGGCCGGGCGCAACCGCTACCACTATTTCACGCAGGACTTGCAGCTGGCCGCGCAACAGCGCCAACGGCTGGCGGCGGACCTGCGCGGCGCGCTGGCGGCCGGGCAGTTCGAGCTGGTGTACCAGCCCATCGTCAACCTGGCCAGCGGCGCCATCGAGCGCGCCGAGGCGCTGCTGCGCTGGCGCCACCCGGAGCGCGGCCTGCTGCAGCCGCGCGAGTTCATCGCGCACGCCGAGCACAGCGGCCTGATCAGCGAAATCGGCGACTGGGTGTTCCGCCGCGCCGCCGACCAGGCCCGGCAGTGGCAGAGCGAGCTGGGCCGGCCGTTCCAGATCAGCGTGAACCAGTCGCCGGGACAGTTCCGCGGCGATCCGGCCTGGTGCCAGGGCTGGCCGGCCTACGTGGCCGGGCTGCAGCTGGCGCCGCGCAGCATCGTCATCGACGTCACCGAGGGCATCCTGCTGGACGGCGCGGCCGAAGTGCTGCAGCGCCTGCGCAGCTACCGCGCCATGGGCCTGCAGGTGGCGCTGGACGATTTCGGCACCGGCTACGCCTCGCTGACGCACCTGAAGAAGTTCGACATCGACTTCCTCAAGCTGGACCGGGTCTTCGTGCAGGACATGGCGGGCGATTCGGGCGACCTGGCGCTGTGCGAGGCCATCATCGTGATGGCGCACAAGCTGGGGCTGAAGGTGGTGGCAGAGGGGGTGGAAACGGCGGCCCAGCACGCGCTGCTGGTGCAGGCCGGCTGCGACTATGCGCAGGGCTATGTGTTCGCGCACGCGCTGGCGCCGGACGAGTTCGTCGCGCTGGCGCGGCGCGGCATGCCGCTGCTGGAACGGTAGGGGAAGCGGTTGCTGCGGAGGGCCGGGCTGGAGGCCGGGCTTGGTAAGCTTAGCGCAGGCCCAGCAGCGCCATCACGCGTTCGCGGTTGATGCCGGTCAGCGCCGAGGTCAGGCTCAGCAGGGAAGCGTAGCTGGGCTCGTTGGCCGCCGTCACGAAGTTCTGGGCCGCCTGGTCCATGCCGGCCGCGCTCACCTGCGGCATGGCCGACGCGGCGCGCGCGCTGGCGTCGCTCAGGGCCAGGTTGACCTTGGCCAGCGCCGCTTCCACGTGGCTCAGCGCCTGGATCACTTGCGCCAGCGTCTGGCGGATGGCTTCGGCGTCGCTGGTGCTCCAAGTTTCCGGCGCGATGGCTGGCGCTTCCGGCTCGGTGCGCACGCGGTGCAGCTGGCCGGTGGGGAAGCGGATGCCGCCGCCCTGGATGGCCATGGTGTCGCGCACGCTGGCCCAGGCCGATTCGGGCACCGCGAACTCCAGGTCGCCATTGTCGCCCAGGCCGACGCTGATATTGGCCGGCACCAGCGCCTGGTTGAAGCGCTGCACGATCTCCTGGTCCGACAGGCCCGGTTCCAGCGCCACCGAACGCAGTCCGGCCGCGCCGCCGCCGACCGCGATGGCCAGCGTTTCGCGCGCGCCGCTGCGCAGGTTGGCCATGTTCATGCCGCGCACCTTGAAGCGCTGCAGGGACTGGCTGGAGTTGTAGCCGAGCTGGCTGTCCAGCGTGCCGCCGGACGCGTCCTGGCGGTTGCGCCAGGTGTCGTTGAACTGGCGCACGCGCGCCTCCACCTGGCCGTCGCGGCCGGCGCGGCTGGCCAGCTTGGCGCTCAGTTCGGCCTTCAGCATGCGCAGCTGGGCCGCGCTCTGCTCCAGGAAATCGACCGCCTGCTGGGCGCCCGAGATATCGCTCTGCAGCGGCTGGTCCCAGTTGCTGACGCCGCGCCGCGGCGCCGGCGCGGCGGCGCCGCTAGCGGCAGGCTCAGGCGTGCCTACCGGCGCCGCCAGCTTGGTCTCGTCGACCTTGCTGGTGGAGCTGGTATTGCCTGCGGCAAGACCGCTGGAACTGGGGCGCGGAGCGATTTGCATGCGAGTTGGACGGCGTTAGTTAGAGGACGTTAAACAGCGACAGATTGCTTACTTTAGCGTAGGCCTTGTAAGTGGATTGTAATGCAATAGTGTAACCGTTCAGCTCGGTGGCGGCCAGACCGTAGTCCAGCTTGCCGATATCGGTCAGCGCCATCTGATTCGACAGGCTGACATTGGTGTGATTGTCGTGCAGGGTGGCGAGGATGTTCTGCGCGCCGCCGAAAGCGGCGATCTTGCTCGAAATCAGCGTCAAGGTGTCGTCCGAGCCGGTCAGCGCGTCCGTTAGCAGGGTGCGGAAGGTCGGGTCGTTGGGCGACACGCCCGGCACGGTCAGGCCGTCGAGCACGGCGTCGATCTGGTTCAGATAGGTTTCCAGGCCTTGCGCGTCCACATTCGCGGTCTGCGCGATGCCGTTGCCGACCACTACCTGCTGCTTGCCGTTGTTGCCGGTGTAGGTATAGCGCGCGCCGGCGGCGGCGCCGGCGTCGAAGGTGATCGCCGGGGTGCTGGTGAGTGTGCCGGAGAAGATGTATTTGCCTTCCTGGTCCTTCACGTTGGCGCTGTAGAGCATGCTTTCGCGCAGCGATTGCAGCGACGTCACCATGGACTGCAAGTCGTCCGGCGTGGTGCTGCCGCCGTCCAGCGCCCACACGAACAGGTCGCGCGCTTCATTGATGTCGCGCACCACGCTGCTCAGGTAGGTTTCGTTTTTCTGCAGGCGGATCTGGACCGCGTCGATGTTCTCGCGGTACTGGCCGACAATGGCTTCCTCGCGGTTCAGGCGCGAGATGCGCACGTTCGACACCGGGTCGTCGGACGGCACCTGGATGCGGGAGCCGGAGGCCATCTGCTGGGACAGGCGCGTCAGGGCGTCCTGGTTCATCGTCAGCGAGCGGTTCATCGTGGCTTGCGATTGGGAAGTGGCGATGCGCATGGCGATCCTCTTAGTTGAACATCGCCAGCGTGGCGTCGAACAGGCTGTTGGCCACGGCGATCACCTTCATGTTCGCCTGGTACATATTCTGGAATTCCACCAGGTTGATCGCTTCCTCGTCCTGGTTCACGCCGCTGGTCGACTTCCAGTCATCCTCGGATTGCTGGCGGATGGTGGTGGCGGTTTTCAGCAGCGCCTGGTTCTGCTGGCTGTCGATGCCCAGCTTGCCCACCAGCTGGGTGTCGGCGTCGCCCAGCAGCACCGAACCGATCGAGGTCAGGGTCACCGGCTGGTTTTTGATGTCGATCAGCAGCTGCAGGTTGGCGCTGTCGCCCGGGGTGCCGTCGGCCGAGAAGGCCAGGTCGCCGGCCAGGAAGGCCGGGTCGATCTGCAGCATGCCGGTGGTGCTGGCCGAGTCGAAGGAAAACAGCGGCTTGCCCGGGTTGCCGGCCGAATCGAAGCCGAGGGCCAGCTGGCTGTTCATCTTGTCGGCCAGTTGCTCGGCCATGTCTTGAATCGATTTCTGCAGCGGCACCAATATATTCTTGTCGTAATCGGCCAGGCCGCCCATCTGGCCGCCCACCTTGGTGTCGTCCAGCGAAAATTTGGAGTGGCCGAAGGTCAGCGTGAGCACCGGCTCGCCGCTGGTGCCGTCGATCGAGACGCTGCTCGACAGGTTGCCCACCACCAGCGGCTGCCCGGTGCGCAGCGAGACGCTGCGCGAGCCGTCAGGCTGGTCGATCACTTCGATCGCCACCATCGAGGCCAGTTGGTCGATGGCCATGTCGCGCTCGTCGATCAGGGCCGAAACGTTGGTGCCCACGGCGGACGCGCCGGTGATGCGCGCGTTCAAGGCGGCAATGCCGGCCATGCTCTGGTTCATCGAGGGCATCAGCGCGTCGCGCTGCTGGCGCACGGACAGGCGCTGGTTGGCCGTCACGTTGTAGATGCTGTTGAAATGCTGCGACATGGAGTTGGCCGCCGTCACCACCTGCTGGCGCAGCGGGGTCGAGGTCGGGTCAACGCCGGCCGCGTTGAGGGCCTTGAAGAATTCGTCCACGCCGTTGCTCAGGCCGGACTTGTCGTCGCCCATTACGCGTTCCATCTGCGACAGGTACGGCTGGGTTTGGCTGTGGGAGCCGAGGTCGGACGCCGCGCGCCACATCTGCTGGTTCTTGTAGGAATCCGAAAAGCGCAGCAGGCCGCCCACTTCCACGCCGTTGCCGGCCAGTTTGGAGCCCAAGCCCGGCGCCATGGCATTGAGCAGCACCCCCTGGCGGGTATAGCCTTTCGTTTGCAGATTGGCAATGTTCTGGCTGGTGGTATTGAGCGCTGTTTGGGCGGCGATCGAACCGGATAGCGCGTTGCTGAGTATGCTCATTGGTGCTGGTCTTTCCTGGTGTAGGCGTGGACCAGTTGCTTTAAAGCATCTTCACTGGTCCGTTAACTGATAAAGGCGACCACTTTCTGCGCCGCATTAAATGGTTTTGGCGTTATTTGTGGCTGGAGCCAGCGGCATCGGCGCGCCGGGCACGTGCGGCGCCACCGGTGCGGCGGACGGCAGCAGCTGGCGCAGGATGGCGTCGGCCACGCCGAAGGCGCGCTGGCCAGCCATCTGGTCGGCCACCAGGTTGTCGGCCATGTCCAGCATGTCGCGGTTGATGCTGTCCTTGCGCTCCTCGTCCTTCAGCGCCTCGGTCGAGGTGCGCATGCGGTGCAGCATGTCGCCGATGAAGAACGATTCGAACTTGACGGCCGCCTCGGTGGCCTTGGCGCGGTAATGCGCGTCGGCCGGGTCGGCCGGCTCGGTTGCCGCACTGGCCACCGGGGCCAGTTCCTGCTTGGCCGAGGGGCCGAGGTCGAGCTGGCGCGGCAAAATGGGGTCGAGACGTTGCATGGCGGTATGCTTTCCTTAAATGACGACCAGTTCGCCTTCGATGGCGCCGGCCTGGTCCAGCGCCTGCAGGATGGCCATGATGTCGTCCGGCGAGGCGCCCAGCGAATTGACAGTGTCGATGATGGTTTGCAGCTTGGCGCCGGCCGGCCACTTGAACATCTGGCCCGAACCCTGGTCCACGCTGACGTTCGATTGCGGCGTGACCTGGGTGGTGCCCTGGGCGAAGGCGTTCGGCTGGCTGACCTTGCTGCTTTCCGAAATCACCACCTTGAGCGAGCCGTGGGTGACGGCGGCGGCGCGCACGCGCAGGCCGTCGGCGATCACCACGGTGCCGGTGCGCGAGTTGAACACCACTTTCGGGTTGTCGTCGCCCACCTCGATCGGCAGGCTTTCCAGCTTGGCCATGAAGGCCACGCGCTGGGTCGGATTTTCCGGCGCCACCACGTCGACGCTGGTGGCGTCGGTGGTGCTGGCGACGTCGCCGAACTTCTTGTTGATGGACTCCACGATATTGGTGGCGGTCTGGAAATGCGGATGGCGCAGCGACAGGCGCACGGTGGGCCTGGTGGCGAAGTCGGTGAGGATTTCGCGCTCGATGGTGGCGCCGTTCGGCACCCGGCCGGAGGTCGGCGTGTTGACCGTCACCGACGAGCCGCTCTTGCCGGCGGCCGACAGGCCGCCCACCACCACGTTGCCCTGGGCCAGCGCGTACACTTCATTGTCGGCCGCGCGCAGCGGCGTCAGCAGCAGGGCGCCGCCGCGCAGGCTCTTGGCGTCGCCCAGCGAGGAAACCGTGATGTCGATCGCCTGGCCGCGGCGGTAGCCGGGCGGGAACACGGCGCTGACCATGACGGTGGCCACGTTCTTGCTTTTCGCGTCGGTGCCGTCCGGCACCTTGACGCCGAACTGCTTGAGCATATTGATCACGGACTGGCTGGAGAACTTGACCTGGGTCGAGTCGCCGCTGCCGTTCAGGCCCACCACCAGGCCGTAGCCCACCAGCGGGTTTTCACGCACGCCCTCGATGCTGACCAGGTTGCGCAGGGTTTGCGCGGCCTGGGCCGCCTGCATGGGGAGCGCGCTCAGCAGCGCGGCGCAGGCCAGGGCGGCAGCGGTGCCGGTGGAAAGGAATGAAGTACGGCGCATGGTGCCACCTTAGAAAGGCATGTAGGGGCTGGCGAAGAAGCGTGTCAGCCAGCCGGGGGAATTGGCGTCGGCCAGGGTGCCCTGGCCCGAATAGGCGATGCGGGCGTTGGCGATGCGCAGCGAGGAGACGCGGTTGTCGGCGTCGATGTCGGCCGCGCGCACGTAGCCGCGCAGGCGCACGAATTCCTCACCCTGGTTCAGGGTCAGCATTTTTTCGCCGGCCAGGCGCAGCAGCCCGTTCGGCATCACTTCCTGCACGATCACGGTGATGGCGCCGGACAGCGCGTTCTGCTGGGTGCTGGTGGCGTCGCCCTCGAAGGAACGGCCGGCGCTCAGGTCGATGCCCGCTTTCGGGCGGATCTTGCCCAGCAGGCTGGGCGCTGCCACGTTGATGCCGGAATCCTTCTTGAAGGACGTGCCGGCGCTCTTCGAGGCCTGGGTGGTTTCTTCCAGCAGCACGGTGACCACGTCGCCGACGCGGAAGGCGCGGCTGTCCGAGGTCAGAGACAGGCCGGCGTCGACGGCGTAGACACCGCCCGAGGTGCCGCGCGGCGTGGCGGCGCGCGCCATGGTGGGCGCGTCGTCGAAGGGGCCCGGCCGGACCACGGGCGGCTGCACGGCGGCGCAGCCGCCGAGCAGCAGCGCCAGGGCGGCGGGCAGGGCGGTTTTCATCAGCGTGCCGCCTGCGACAGGTACTGCAGCATGTTGTCGGCGGCGGTCAGCACCTTGGTGTTCATCTCGTAGGTGCGCTGCGCGGCGATCATGTCCACCATTTCCTCCACCACCTGCACGTTGGAGCCTTCCAGCGAGCCCTGTTTCAGCTTGCCGAACTGGTCGGTGCCAGGATTGCCCTCGGTCGGCGCGCCGCTGGCGGCCGTTTCGGCGAACAGGTTCTCGCCCAGCGCCTGCAGGCCGGTGGGGTTGATGAAGGAGGTCAGCGTCAGCTGGCCGATCACGTTGGCGGTGGCCGAACCGGGCACCACCACCGAGACCACGCCGTTTTCCGAAATCGTCATGGCGGTGGCGTTGGCCGGCAGCGTGATCTGCGGGATCACCGGCAGGCCGCTGCTGTTGACCAGGATGCCGTTTTCATTCGGCTGCAGCTGGCCGGCGCGGGTGTAGGCGGTTTCGCCGTCCGGGCGGCGCACGGCCAGGAAGCCGTTGCCCTGGATCGCCACGTCGTAGGCGCTGCCGGTGTTCTGCAGGGTGCCGTTGGTGAAGATCTTCTGCGTGCCCACCAGTTGCGTGCCGTTACCCAGCTGCACGCCGGACGGGGCCAGCGTGTTGTTGTCGGCGCGCTGCGCGCCCGGCTGCTGTTCGATCGAATAGAACAGGTCCTGGAAGGCCACGCGGTCGCGCTTGAAGCCCACCGTGTTGGCGTTGGCCAGGTTGTTGGCGATGGTTTGCAGTTTCGCGTCTTGCGCCTGCACGCCGGTCTTGGCGATCCACATTGCTGGATTCATGATTGCTCCTGGTGTGTTGGGGTCAGCCGCCGATCAGGCGGTTGCCGGCTTCGGCCATGCTGTCGCTGGCTTTGAACAGCTTCATCTGGATTTCAAAGGTACGGTTCAAGCTCATGGTGGCGACCATTTCCTCGACCGCCGACACATTGCTGCCTTCCAGGTGGCCGGCGCTGACCTTGACGGTGGCGTCGGTGGCCAGCAGCTGGCCGTCGCGCGCCACCAGCAGGCCCGCTTCGTTCTTGGTCAGTTCGGACGCCTCGGCCTTCACCAGCTTGAGCTTGTCGACCACCTGCATCTGCGCGGTGCCGGGCGTCTGCACCGAGACGGTGCCGTCCTGGCCGATTTGTACCTTGGTGTGCGGCGGCAGCGTGATCGGGCCGCCGTCGCCGAGGATGGGCATGCCGCCCACCGTCATGGCGCCGTCGGCGTCCAGCGTGATGGCGCCGGCGCGCGTGTAGGCTTCGCCGGTGGGGCCCTGCACGGCGAAGAAGCCGTCGCCGGAAATGGCCACGTCCAGCTCGCGGCCGGTCGACTTCAGCGTGCCGCCGCGGGTAGTCACCGCGTTGGCCTGCATGTCGGCCATGTGGCGGTCGTCGTAGCCGTAGCCGCTCAGCGGACGGGCGGTGGATATTTCCAGGTTGGCCCGGAAGCCGGTGGTGTCCATGTTCGCCAGGTTGTTGGCGTGGACCTGTTGCCCGCGCAGCGCCCGTTCGGCGCCGCTCATGGCGGTATAGATCAGTGCGTCCATGTGTCAGGCGGCCCGGTTACAGCGCTTGCATCAGCGCTTGCATCATGGCGTTCTCGGTCTGGATGACCTTGGAGTTCGCCTGGTAATTGCGCTGCGAAGTCATCAGGCCCACCAGCTCGGAAGTGATGTCGACGTTGGACTGCTCCAGTGAGGTAGTACTGAGGGCACCGGTCATGCCGGTGCCGGGGGTGCTGTACAGCGGCGTGCCGGAGGTGTTGGACGCCATCCAGCTGGTGTCGCTGATCGCCGTCAATTCACCTTCGGCCGGGAAAGTGGCGAGCGCCACCTTGCCGACGGCTTGGCGCTGGTCGTTGCTGTATTTGGCGATCAGCGAACCATCCTTGGCCAGCTCGACGCCGATGTAGGTGCCCGAAGCATAGCCGTCGGCCTTGTTGGTGGAATTGGTAGCCTCGCCGGCCAGCAGGGTGGTGCCGGTGTAATCGATGTCGATGCCGATGTCGGCCGCGCCGGTGCTGACATAGGCGTTCGTTACCGGATCGTAGATTTGCGGCCCGGCGTCCGGGAGTTCGAACTTGATGGTCGCCGGGTCGGTCGTATCGAGCTGGCCTTTTGCATCGAAGGTTAGTGTATTGCCGGTACCCACTTCCAGGTCGTTCAGCATGTAGCGAATGGAGACCGTGTTCGGCGACGCTTTGATGAAGTACTGGGTCAGCGTGTGCTGGTTGCCCTTGCTGTCATACAGCACCGACACGCGCGACATGTTGTACGAGTCCACTGGTGGGAAGGTCTGCGGACTGGCGGTCAGGTCGGGGGCGGCAAAGGTGCCTGTCGGAACTTTCCAGTCGTCGGACATATTGCTGACGTAGGTCAGCTTGCTGCTCGGGACGGCAGGGATCTGGCCGGTTGGCACGCTCAGGTCGCCCATCGGGCCCAGGGCGGTCGATGGCGGCTTCATGCTGAAACCTTGCACTTTGCGGCCCGAGGAGTCCACCAGGAAGCCGTCGGTGTTGGCGTCGAAAATGCCTACGCGGGTGAAATTCATCTGACCCTGCGCGTCTTTCGCAACGAAGAAGCCGCGGCCGTTGATGGCCGCGTCCAAACCGCGCCCGGTGGCCACCACACCGCCGTTCAGGCCGATACTCTGGGTCACGGAACCGATCTGCACGCCGGCGGCCTGGGTGCCGGCGTACTGCGAGGCGAAGTTGGCCCGGCTCGACTTGAAGCCATAGGTACCCGCGTTGGCGATGTTGTTGGAGATGGTGCCCAGTTGCTCGTTGATGGCCTGGATGCCGGACAGTGCGATATCGAAACTCATGGCGGATACCTTTCTAAGGTGTGCTGCGTAAATTAGTTGCTTGCGGTTTTGGTGCCGGAGGCGCCGTTGAATGCGGTAATCTTGGCCGGCGAGGTTTCGCCCACGTTGGCCACATTCAGCACCACGGCGCCGCCGGAGCCCAGGCGCACGCTGTTCAGGCGGCCGATCACGTCAATGGCTGGATCTTCCTTGGTGCTGGTTTCGACGCGCATCTTGTAGGTGCCAGCCGGCAGGCCCATGGCTTGCGGATCCAGCGCGAACGGCACCGCGCCGCCCGACTGGGAGCCCAGTTCCACCTTGTGTTCGCGGCCGTCCAGGCCGGTGAGCACCAGCGTGGTCTTGCTGCTGCTGGCCTCCAGCGTGACTTCGCCTTTCACCTTGGCGCCGTCGAGTTGCACTTCGGTAGCGGTAACTTGCACGTCTGAACCGACCTGCGCGCCGAGCGCCAGCACTTGCATGCTTTGCAGGATGCTAGCGTTGGCACTGGTCAGATTGCCGACGTTTTGCAGCGCCTCGGTCTGCGACAGCTGCGTCAGCTGGTTGATGAACTGGCTGGGGTCGGTGGGCGACAGCGGGTCCTGGTTCTGGATCTGGGCCACCAGCAGCTTGGTGAACATCTGGCTGGTTTCGCTGCCGTTGGCCAGTGGATTGCTGCCAGGCGTCGAGCCGGCGGGGGTATTTGCGAAGAAATTGGTTTGCATGGCTTAACCTTCACCGAGTTTGAGCAGCGACTGCTGCATGGAGCGGATGCGACCCAGCACTTCCACATTGGTTTCAAAGGCGCGCGAGGCCGACATCATGTCGGTCATCTCGGCCACCTGGTTGACGTTGGGGTAGTACACCATGCCGTCGGCGTTGGCCAGCGGGTTGCCCGGCTCGTACACCTTGCGCAGCGGCTCGCTGCTCTCGACCACGTCCAGCACCTGCACCCGGCCGCCGTTGTCGGCGTTGGCGCCTTCGTTCATCACGGCCGCGAACACCGGTTTGCGGGCGCGGTAGGTTTCGTTCTCGTTGCCGGCCACCGAATCGGCGTTGGCCAGGTTGCTGGCCACCGTGTTCAGGCGCACGGTCTGCGCCGCCATCGCCGAGCCGGCGATCTGGGATATGTCTTTGAAGCTCATGGGAAAACCTTATTGACCGGGTTATTGGCCATTAATCGCTTTGGCCAGGCCCTTGAGCTTCATATTGATGAAGGTCAAGCTGGTCTGGAAGTCGCTGGCGTTCTGCGAGAAGGCGGCCTGCTCGACGCCGATCTCGACGGTGTTGCCGTCGCGGGTAGGGTGGTAGGGCACGCGGTACAGCGCATTGCCGTCCGAATCGAGTTCCGGCTCGCCCGTTTGCAGCGCCTGGCTCTGCGCCAGGGTGGCCGCGAAGTCCATGTCCTGGGCCTGGTAGCCGGGTGTGTTCTCGTTGGCGATATTGGACGCCAGGATGCGCGTGCGCTCGGCACGCAAATGGAGCGCGTCGCCATGCAAGCCGAGTGCGTCTTTGAAGTTGATGCCCATTGATTCCCTCCTGTCGTAAGTACGTTGCCCATGTAAAATGGCGACCGGGCGCACTGCGCGCGCCGCAGCCATCATAGTAAAGGTATTGCCCATGTTCAACAATCCCATTTTACATCCGATTTTTGCCGCGTTGGCGATCATCGTGCCAATTGTTGGCGAAGCGGCCACGACTGCGGAGCAGACTGTGGCGCTGGTGGAACAAACCGCGCGCGACGCACTGCTGCGCCAGGCCGACGGCAACGGCCTGGTGGAGCCTGAATTGGAGGTGGCCGCAGTGCGCACCAGCCGCGTGCTGCCGGTGTGCCCGGCGCCGGTGGCGGTGGGCGTGCTGGACGCGCGCCAGCTCACCCGTATGCGCCTGGTGGCGAGCTGCCCCGGCGAGGCGGGCTGGAAATACGAGTTTGTGGTGCGCGCCAAGCTGACGGCGCGGGTGGCGGTGATGGCGGCCGACGTGGCCAGCGGCAGGCCTGTGGACGCGGCCGACGTGGCGCTCGAGCGGCGCGACATCAGCCTGGTGAGCGACACCGTGTCCGACCTGGCGCTGCTCGAAGGCATGGCGGCGCGGCGCGCGCTGCGCAGCGGCGAGCTGCTGCGCCAGAACATGCTCACGGCCCAGCTGCTGGTCAAGCGCGGCGAGGCGGTGCGCATCGTGGCGCGCAACGAGCAGATCGAGGTGAGCATGGCGGGCGAGGCGATGGACCCGGGGGCGCGCGGCGCGCTGATACGGGTGCGCAACAACAACGGCAACATCATCAAGGCGCGGGTGACGGGCGCTGGAACGGTGGAACCGGCCGATTTGCCCGTGTCCATTCAGTCGCCCAGGTGATTTTTCATCTGTTGGACTTTGCCGGCCAGCTTGCTGAGCTTGTCGGCATAGGCCGGGTCGGTGGCGTAGCCGCCCCGGGCCAGCCCGCTGGCGAAGGCGCGCGCGTCGTTGCCGGTATTGAGCGCCTGCTGGTAGCGCGGATTGTCGATCAGTAAATTGGCGTAGTCGTGGAAGGCGGCCGCCTGGTCCGGGTAGCTGCGGAAGCGTTCCACTTTTTTCAAGGCCAGGCCCTGTTCGTACTCGGTGGTGGTGGCGGCCGCGACCGCGCCTTGCCACTGGCCGCCGGCCTTGATGCCGAACAGGTTGTTGCTGCTGCCCACCGGGCGCTGGCCCCAGCCCGATTCCAGCGCCGCGTGCGCGGCCACCAGTTCGGGCGCCACGCCCAGGCGCTTGGCGGCGTCGGCCGCCCACGGCTGGATGGTGGCCAGGAATTCCTGCTGCTCGGCGGTGGTGGCGCCATTGCCGTCCCCGGCCGGGCCGTCGATGACGCCGGCGGCGCGCGCGCGCAGCGCCGCCGCGGCCGTGCTCAGCGCCTGCGAGGGCAGGGCGTCGCCGCTGTTTCCGCTGCCGCCGCTATTGGTCCAGCCGCCGCTGATCAGGGCGGCGACGTCGCCCTGCACCTGGCGGAAGGCCGCGCCGAAGCCGCCAGCAGACGATCCGCCGGCCATCGGCGACAGGCTGGCGGTGGGGCGCATATTGCTGGCGGTGGCCGCCGTGGCAGCGGTTGCCTGCAGGGGGCGCAGCAGGTCAGGCCGGCTCATAAATCTGGTCCTCGCCGTGCAGCACGCGCTGCATGATGGTGTATTGGTCAACCAGCAAGTCGCTATTGCGCTTGCCCAGCCGTTTGCATTCCAGCACGCGCAGCTCCAGTTCCTGCCATTGCTGCTCCAGGCGGGTGCGCGGTTCGGGTTTCAGCAGGGTAAACATCTGCGCCATCGAGGGCGCCGGACCCAGCAGGTGCACGGCGCAGGCCACGCGCTGCACGCGGCGCGCCTCCATGGCCTCGACCAGCGCCGACACGGCTGCGGCGATCTGCTCCAGGGCGGCGCGCTGGTGGCGCACGGCCGCGTCGAATTGCTGTTCCAGCAAAGCCTGCAGCTCGGCGTAGGCCGCCATGTCGGCGCCGATGCCGTCCAGCAGTACCTGCATCGATTGCTGGCGATTGGGCTGCGGCGGCTGTTGCTGCGTCGCAACAGTATGGGCCGCTGCGGATGCTGCAGATGTCACTTGTCGCTCCCGTGGAAGCGCTGGATCAGGCCGGCCAGCTTGTCCGCGTCGAACGGCAGCTCGCCCTTGGCCAGCGCGTCGCGCAGCATGGCCACCCGCTCGTGGTCCACTTCGGGCATGTCCTTCAGCGCGGCCAGTGCCGGCTGCAGCACCGCCGACTGCAATGCCGGCGCGGCCGGCGCCGCCGCAGGCGCGTGCGCGGCCTCGGCCGGCGCGCTGTCGGCTACCCGCTGGACGGCCGCGCCGTCCACGCTGCCAGTCGAAATTCTCATACGTTGACCTCTGGTCTTGGAAGTTTGCATAGTAACCCGCCTTACGCCCGCGCGCGAAGTAAATGTTCAGTTCCCATTGCGCCCGGTCCCGTATTTGCCCTCCGGCCCCAGCTTGTTGCGCAGCTTCTGCAAGGACTCGGCGTCCGGCAGGGCAGTGTCGACTTCGCCGCCCAGCATGTTCTTGCTGCCCGGCATGCCGAACATGGCCGACACCGCCTGGGCCTGGCCGGCGGTCAGGATCAGCAGCTCGATGCGGCGGTTGACGCCGGCGTCCGCCTTCTGGGTGTCGATCGGCGCGCGGTCGGCCATGCCCACCACCTGCAGCACGCTGTCCTTGCGCATGCCGCCCGACAGCAGCATGGAGCGCGCCGCCATGGCGCGGTTGGACGACAGGGTCCAGTTCGAATAGGCGAAATAGCCGGTGTCGGCGTACTGGGTGGAATCGGTGTGGCCGACCACCAGCATCTGGTTCTGCATGCGCTCGAACAGCGGGCCCATGCTGCGCAGCAGGGCGCGGAAGCGGTCGGTCGGCACGGCCGAGCCGCGCACGAACATGCCTTGCTTGTCGGTGTCGTGCAGCATCACGCGCAAGCCGTACGGGGTGATCACCGATTCCAGGTTGGCCGCCAGGCCGGTTTCCGCGCTCAGCTTGGCCAGCGCCTTGGCCAGCTTGTGCAGCTCGCCCGGGGTTTCATAGCTGACCTTGTCCTGCACTTCCGAGGCGCTCTCGCCGCTGGCCAGGGCCTGGCCGGGCGAATCGTTCTTGCCGGTGCGCGGCATCGGGAAGCGTTCGATCAGGCTGCCGCGCGGGCCGCCCACCTGCTCCGGCATCACGCCCTTGCCCTGGTCGGTCTTGTTGCCGTCCTGCTCGGTCATGATGTGCTGCAGCGATTCGGTGTTGCGCGCCGCCATCAGCCACAGCACCAGGAACAAGCACATCAGCGCCAGGCAGAAGTCGGCGAAGGCTACTTTCCAGGCGCCGCCGTGGTCATCGTGCGCGTGCTTGCCGCCGCCGCGCTTGATGATGGTTTCCTCATGCTTCTCATGCGGCTTTAGCACGGCCACCTCCACGGCGCGATCCGGACTCGGGCTCGCTGTCGCGGCCTTCCAGCTCGTTGATCCAGCGCTCCAGCTGGGCGAAGCTCGGCTTGATGTTCAGCGGCACCAGGCGGCGCCCGGCGTCGATCGCCAGCAGCGGCGGCTTGCCGGCCACGTGGGTCACCAGCACCACCTTCACGCATTCCTTGTTGGACGCTTCCTGGTTGACCAGCTGCTTCATCACGTTGGCGATCGGGTCCAGCACGCCGTAGCACAGGAAAATGCCGATGAAGGTGCCGACCATGGCCGCGCCCACGTGTTCCGCGATTTCGCCCGAGGTGGCGCCTTCGGACACGGTGTTCATGGTGATCACGATGCCCAGCACTGCGGCCAGGATGCCGAAGCCCGGCATCGCCTCGCCGATCTTGGCGATGGACTTGGCAGGCTGGTTCAGTTCCTCGTGGATGGCTTCCAGTTCCTGCTCCAGCACGCCTTCCAGCTCGTGCGCGTTGATCTTGCCCATGGCCATCAGGCGGAAGTTGTCGACGATAAAGGCGAGCAGCTTGGGCTCTTCCAGCACCAGCGGGTAGCGCTGGAACAGCGGGCTGTCCTTGGGCGCCTCGACGTGGGCGTCGAGCGCCTTCAGGCCGCCGGCGGCCAGCTGCAGCAGCTCGTACATCAGCAGCAGCAACTGGCGCTGGAATTCCGAGTCGTACTTCTTGCGGGTAATGATCTTCTTGAGCTGGGTGCCCATTTCCTTCAGCACGTGGGCCGGATTGCCGATGACGATGGCGCCCAGGCCGGCGCCGGCAATGACGAACAGTTCGATCGGCTGCCAGATCTGGTGGAATACGCCACCCATCATGAAGAAGCCGCCGAACACACTGCCCAGGACAATGATGATGCCGATTAGTTGCTGCATGATACGCCTTTCTGCGTCATTTACTTATCAGGCGCTTTGCAGCACCGCTTTCATTTTGTTGAGCGCCGCCTTGTTGAGTTGGCAGACGCGGGCGTCGGTCAGGTCCAGCACCGCGGCGATTTCCTTGTAGCTGAGCTCGAACTCGTAGTACATCTGCACCACGCGCTGTTCGCGCTCGTCCAGCCCGCCCAGCGCCTGGGCCAGCGAACGGCGCACCATCAGCTGTTCCTCCGGGCTGGGCGCGACGTCGCTGCCGGGGCTGACGGTATCCTGCAGCACTTCGTCAAAGCTGGCCATCAGCTCGGCGCTCTCGTCGAGCTGGTAAGCCTGGTAGGCCTCGGCGGTGATGCCCAGGCCGGCGATGATTTCGCGCTCGTCCGGCTCGCGCCCCAGCTTGCGGGTCAGCTCGCGCACCGCGTCGCGCAGCTTGTGGCTGTGCTGGCGCACCGCGCGCGGGCGCCAGTCCTGGCGCCGCAGCTCGTCGAGGATGGCGCCGCGGATGCGCAGGCTGGCGTAGCTGCCGAAGGCGGCGTCCGGGGTGCCGTAGCGGCGCAGCGCTTCGAGCAGGCCCATCAGGCCGATCTGCTCCATGTCGTCGCGGTCGATGGCGCCGGCGATCTGCGAATTGAGCTGGCGCACGATGCGCTTGACCAGCGGCGCATACGACAGCAGGTACTTCTGCTCCTCGGCCACGCTGTGCACCACCGGCGCGCTGCCGGCGACGCCGTAACTCTCGGCGTAGCTGTCTGCGTATTGCTCTATGTATGCCATGCCCGCCCCACTCATATCCACCGCATCACTCCAGGATCAGTTTCCCGATCATCACTTCCGAGAATGGCCGTTCGCGCTTGTCCTTGGCGTAGGTCTCGTCGAAAGCCTTGTTCAGTTCGTCGGCGAACTGGTCGATCGACATCGTCGCCGCCTTCGACATCGGCAGCGCCGACAGCGCCTTGACGGCCACGCTGCGCAACAGCGGCAGATGTTCCTTGCATTCCTTTTCCTGCTTGGCCGTGGTGGCCACCACCAGGTCGGCCGACAGGTAATGGGTCACCGCCTCGCCCTCGCTGCGCTTGAGCATGACGATCACCTTGTCCACCGTGATGTACTTGGGCGGCTCGGTATCCACCTTCGGTTCTTCGTGCTTGACGGTCTTGCCCTCGGGGCCCGCGGCCGCCTGCTTGCCCATGTACCACACCGCGCCGCCGGCCACGCCGCCGCCCAGCAGCAGCACGCCCACCATGGCTATTACCAGTTTCTTGTTCATCTATTACTTACTCCCGCTCGGTGGTCATGGCAAAGGTGGGGGCGGCCTGCTCGTCGTCGCCCAGGGCGCGGCCCGGGGCGCGCTGCTGCTGTTCCTGGCCCTGTTGGCGGCCGGCGCCGCCGTCGGCCAGCGAGGACTGGTTGCCGCCGCGCGGCGCGGCCGACACGGTGACGGCCACGTCGCCGAAGCTGCGCTGGGACAGGTCCTGGCGCACGCTGTCGCCGATGCTGTTGAGCTGGCGCAGCACTTCGGCGTTGTTGGCCGACAGGTTCACTTGCAGCGCGCCGGCGCTATGGCGGATCGAAATCTCGACCGTGCCCATATTCGGCGGCTCCAGGCGGATCACCGCGTGATCGTTATTGCGCTGCAGGCTGAGCTGGAGGCGGTCGCCCAGCGCGTCGCGCAGCGGCTGCTGCCATTGTTCCGGCGTGCCGGCCAGGCGCAGCGCGTCGCCGCCGGCCGCTGCCGGCTGGGCGCCTGCCGTGGCAGGCGCGGCCGCCAGATTCAGGTTCAGTTGATGGACGGCGCTGAAGCTGGCGCCGTCGCCGGCCGCAGCCATGGCGGCGCCCGGCGCCGCGCCGGCGGCCAGGGCCGCGCCGCTGATGGTGGCCAGCTCGGCGCGCTGGCCGCTGCGGCGCTGGCCTTGCAGCAGCTGGTCGGCCGCTTGCTGCAGGGCGCTGGAAATAGCCGGGGCAGGGATTGGCTGCGCAAGGCCGGCGGGAGCGCCAGGCGCGGAGCTTGGAGCGCCGGTCGGGGCGGCGGTGGCGGCCGCGTAAGCGGCACGCTCCTCGCGCGCGGCTTGCTGTGCTGAAATCTGTACTGCGGCGCCATAGCTGGACTGGCCGGCTGCCTGGGCGGAAGCGATGGCGGCAGGGGCGGCGGTGCCGGGGGCGCCGGTCGGCGCGTAGGCTGCCTGCGCGGCGCTGACGGCGGCATTGGCAGCCGCGTTGACCGGCGCGCCGGTGGGCGCGCCGGTGGGCGCGGCGGTGCTGGTGTAGGGGCCGTAGCTGGCGGCGGCGTTCAGCGCGGCCACGCTCGCTTGGCCGGCGGGGGCGGCGGTGGGGGCGGCGGCCGGCGCGGCGGTCGGCAGCAGCAGGGCCAGCAGCGCGTTGGCGGCGCCGGCCGCATCGGCCGCGTCAGTGCCAGCGCCGGTGTCGTTGTCCAGGCCGGCGCTCTCGTCGTCGGGGG
Organism: Massilia sp. BGA-UO-ETr-WB1; assembly: GCF_059567845.1. NCBI lineage: Bacteria > Pseudomonadati > Pseudomonadota > Betaproteobacteria > Burkholderiales > Oxalobacteraceae > Massilia > Massilia sp. BGA-UO-ETr-WB1. The sequence continues at coordinate 217,821 of NZ_JCAQOT010000027.1, forward strand.
CGCCGTCCAGCGGCGCGGCCGGATCGGCCTGGCCGAAAATCTGCGCGAACAGCGGCAGCGCGCCCGCCGCGGCGCCGGACTCGGCGGCAGCGGGCGGCGCGCCGTCGGGCGCGGACGGGACAGGGACGGGCGCGCCGGGCGCGGAAGAGGAAATCATAGTCATGCAGTGGTTCCGGTGTCGGCAGCTTCGCTGCGGTTGCGTAGTTCGTCGATGTTTTCGTGGTCGGGGTTGGTCATGGCGTAGGCCATCCAGCCTTCCTTGCGGGCCTGCAGCTCGCTCAGCTTGGCCGACAGCTGGTCGCTGGCCAGCTTGGCGCAGTGCTCGGCTTGCCGGTGCAGCTGGCGCAGCGCGGCCAGCGCGGCGCGCTCGGCCGGGTTCCACGGGCCTTGCGCGGCCATGGCCGGCAGCGCGGCGGCCATTAGCGTGTTGATCGCCGACAGCGCCGTCCAGTCCGAGGCGGCTGTGGCCGCGCTCATTTTCTGCGCCAGTTGCAGCAGTTGCTGTTGCCTATCCATTTTTGGCCTGCACGCCGAGCCAGCCTTGCTTGATGGTGGTCAGCAAGCCGACCACCTCGTCCAGGATGGCCGGGTCCATGTCCACGCCGGCGCGGTACAGCCGCGCCACGCAGTAGTCGTACAGGCGGCCCAGGTTGGCCACCACTTCGCCGCCCTGGTCGTAGTCGAGCGAGCTGGACAGGCCATTGATGATCTCGGTGCACTTGTTCAGGCTGAGGGCCTTCAGTTCGTAGCGCTTGCCGACCACGTGGCCGCGCGCGCGCGCCAGCTCTTCCAGCAGGCCGTCGGTCAGCACCAGCACCAGCTCGATCGGCGAGGCGCGCGCCGTCTGCGCGTCCAGATTGACGGAGTGATAACTGCTATAGGCTTCCTGGTTCATCATGATTCTCGGATAAGGTTGCGTGCGGGCTTAGCTGTCTTTGCTGCTGGAGAACAGGGCGTCGAACAGGCCGGTGTTCTGCGACATCTGGTTTTGCAGCTGCTGCAGCGTGGTGAACTGCTGCAGATAGCGCTTGTAGGAATTGTTGAACAGGTTGTCCAGCGCGTTCTGGCGGTCGGTCAGCGTGCTCTGCAGCCGCTCGTTGGCCTCGCGGCGCACGCCGATGTAGCCGTCCACACTGTTGGTCCAGGTGTCGAGCAGTTTGTCCAGTCCGCCCAGCAGCGCGGAGGTGTTGCTCAGGCTGCTCGTGCCGAAGATCTTGTCGAGCGCTTCCGGGTTGACGGCGATGCTCTTGGCCAGGCGGTCGGCGTTGACGGCCAGGGTGCCGTCGCGCTGGGCGGTGATGCCGAACACCGGCAGGCTGACGCCGTCGGTTTGCGCGCGCAGCATGTCCTGCATGCGTCCGCGCAGCGCCTTCAGGCCGGCGTCGTTGGCGAACGGGCCGGGGGCCTTGTTGTTCGGGGTGTCGCCGACAAAGGTCAGCTCGTCCAGCACCTTGTTGAGCTGGTTGTAGGCGTCCACGAAGGCTTGCACATTGGCCTTGGTGCCGGCGCTGTCGGGTTTGACCGTCAGGGTCACCGGCGCGTCGCCCACGCCCTGGGCCTTGGTGAAGGTCATCTTGACGTCGTTCACCACGGCATAGGTGTTCGACGCTTGCTGCATGCGGTTGGGGCTGGCCGGGTTGCCGTCCGGCGCGCCGACCCAGACCACGGCGTCCTGCGCGGTTACCAGCTGGGTTTGCTTGCTGACGTCTTCCAGCTCGGCCTTGAGGCTGGCGCTGGTGACGTTGGTGGCGTCGATGGTGGCGGCGTTGTCTTCGCCGGTGGCGTTCGAGGTCAGCACCAGCGTAGTCGAGCCGTTGACCGTCATGGTGGAGGCGGTGACGGTGGAATTGTTGTCGGCCGCCAGGTTGATGGCGGTGGCCACTTCCTGCGCCGTCAGGTTGCCGTCCAGGTTCTTGTCGGCGTTGACCAGGTTGACGTTGAAGTTGGTGCCGTCGGCTAGCACCACGTTCAGGCTGCCGCTGCCGGCGGCCGCCGTGTCGGTGATGCCGCCATAGGCGATCTGGCCGGCCGTGGCCAGCTGTTCGACGTAGAAATTGTAGGTGCCGGCGGCCGCGGCCGGGCCGGCGGTGGCGCTGCCGACGTCGGTGCTGAAGCCGGCCGTGTTGGCCAGCACGCTCTTCTTGGTGGTCATGGCCAGCAAGGCGCTGCTGAAGGTGCTCATCGCCGAGCTCAGCTTGCTGATGCCGCTGGCGCCGCTGGAGGCCAGCTTGGTCTTGTCGTCCAGCAGCGATTGCGAAGCTTCCGTGTAACGGGTCGCCAGCTGCGTTGCCATATATGCTGGGTAGTCGGCGCTGCCGCTGCCGGGGACTGAGGTTGCCATGATGTGCTCCAGAGAAATTAGAGGGAAGTGTACAGTGCTAACAGGCGACCGAAAATGTTTCCCTATGAAATTTTTATGGTTTATCCGGGTTTTTGACTGCGCAACCACAGTTGCGTTGCCAGTTCGTCATGCTGCTTGCGTTCCTTGGCCCGTTCCTGGTGCACTTCGGCCAACTGTTTCTTCTGCAGCACCTGGTCCAGCACTTCGCGCTTGACGTAGGCGGCGGTGAGGGCGCGCTGCGACACGGCCATGTCGGCCTCGTGCATGGACAGGTCGAGGCGGTGGCTGTCGGCCATCTGCATCACGGCCTGCTTGTAGTCGCCGCAGTTGGAGGCCAGCGCCATCGGCAGCTTGCCGCTGGCGCCGCTGTTCTGGTACAAGCCGGTCAGCCGGTCCAGGTTCTTCTGGTAGCGCTCGCGCACCGATTCCTTGGCCGCCATCTCGGTCTGCAGCCGCGTCACTTCGTTCGAGCGCAGGTCCACCAGGGTGGACAGGTTGCGTATCATGTGGGACTGGGGTTTCGAATCGCTCATGCCATCAGCCTTTCTAGGGTTTCCACGCACGCGGTGTAGGGCGCCGCTTCCTTGGTGCCCTGGCACAGGAATTCTTCGATATGGGGATGCAGGTTGACCGCCTTGTCCGTCACCGGGTCGGCGCCGGGCACATAGGCGCCCAGCGGGATCAGGTCGCGCACCCGGTCGTGGCGCGCCATCGACGCTTTCAGCGCGCGCGCGGCCAGCACATGCTCCTTGCCGATCACCTGGTTCATGCAGCGGCTGATCGAGGCGCCGATGTTGATGGCCGGATAATGGCCGCGCTCGGCCAGCTCGCGCGTGAGCACGATGTGGCCGTCCAGGATGGCGCGCGCGGTGTCGACCACCGGGTCCTGCTGGTCGTCGCCTTCGGCCAGCACGGTGTAGATGGCGCTCATGCTGCCGTTCGGGTTCTCGCCGTTGCCGGCCGATTCCACCAGCTGCGGCAGGTTGGAGAACACCGACGGCGGATAGCCCTTGGTGGCCGGCGGCTCGCCCAGCGCCAGCGCCTGTTCGCGCAGCGCCATCGCGTAGCGCGTCAGCGAGTCGACCAGCAGCAGCACGTTCTTGCCCTGGTCGCGGTAGTGCGCCGCGATCGAATGGCACAGCTCGGTGGCCATGATGCGCATCAGCGGCGATTCGTCGGCCGGCGCGATCACCAGCACCGCCTTGCGCAGGCCCTCGGGCCCGAGCGACATGTCGACGAATTCGCGCACCTCGCGCGAGCGCTCGCCGATCAGGCCGACCACCACCACGTCGGCCACGGTCTGGCGCGTGAGCATGCCCAGCAGCACCGACTTGCCGACGCCGGAGCCGGCCATCAGGCCGACGCGCTGGCCCTTGCCCAGGGTCAGCATGCTGTTAATGGCGCGCACGCCCACGTCGAGCGGCTCGGTGACCGGCTTCTTGCGCAGCGGATGCACGCGCGGCGGCGTGTAGTCGAGCGGAAAATCGCCGCCCAGCTTGCCCAGCCCGTCGATCGGCTCGCCCAGGCCGTTGACCATGCGCCCCAGCCAGCCGGGGCCGATGCTCAGGCTGACCTTGTCGGGCGAGGGCATGACGCGCGCGCCGGTGGTCAGGCCGATGGCCTTCTTGAACGGCATCAGGAATGAAAGCTTGTCGCGGAAGCCGACCACCTGCGCGTCCAGCCATTCGCCGTTGACGGTTTCGATCTGGCAGCGCTGGCCGGTGTGCAGCGGGCACCCCATGGCTTCCAGCAGCAGGCCGGACGCGCCCACCAGGCGCCCGGTCGGGGTGGCCATGGGGACCGCGTCCAGCTCCAGCTTGCGCAAGGCATCAGCTATCATTCTTCGCTCTCGGACTCGTCGCCGCTGTCGGCGGCCTGCAGTTGATTATCGACCTGTTCCATGACAGCAGCAAGACGCTGATGGCATCCGGCATCGACTTCGTTGTCGCCGGCGCGGATGCGGCATTCGCCGATGTCCAGGCGCGGGTCGGGGATCAGGTTCCAGCGCTTGGTGCGCTTCGGATCGAGGTCGGCGATGCGCTTCAGTTCTTCCGGGTTCAGGTAGACGTCGATGTCTTCGCGCGTGGGCGGCATCGAGGCCAGCGTCTCGTCGACCAGCGCCATGATCTGCACCGGCTGCAGCGCCAGCTCGGCGCGGATCACCGAGCGCGCCACCTTGGCCACCAGGTCCACCACTTCCTTGCGCTGCGCCGCGCGGTAGTCGGCGCGCAGTTTTTTGAGGCCTTTGAGCATGCTCTCGACCGGGCGCGCCATGGTGTCGAAGCCGACCAGGGTTTCGTTGCGGCCTTCCTCGCGGCCCTGCTCGAAGCCGGCGTTGCGGCCGGCCTCGAAGCCGTCCTCCTGGCCGCGCTGCAGGCCGATCTCGTAGCCGTCGCGCTGGCCCTGTTCGAAGCCTTCGCTGACGGAAGCTTGCCACTGGGCGCTGTCGGTGGTCATGCCGACGCCGCCGCCGCGGGTCGGCGGCGGGGCGAACTGCGACAGCGGCGGGAAGCGGTAGGGACGGAACTGCTTCATCATTCCACCACCGTTTCGGCAAACAGCTGCACTTCGACTTCGCCGGCGTCGGCCAGCGCCTTGACGGTGGCCATGATGTCCTGGCGCGTCGATTCGATGCGCGACATCGGCACCGGGCCGGCGCGCCGCATCATGTCCTCGAAGGCTTGCGCCTGGCGTTTCGGCATGGTTTTGAGCACCGCGTCGCGGATCGCCAGCTCGGCGCCCTTGAGCGCGATGGCCCACTGCTCCAGCGGCACTTCCTCGATCAGGCGCGACAGCGTGGCCTCGGTCTGGGTCGACAGGATCAGGAAGTCGTACATCGACAGTTCGATCTGGTTCACCACTTCCGGGTCGTGCGCGCGCAGCAGCTCGACGATCTGGGCGCGGTTGCCCGGCAGGCGGTTGAGGATCTCGGCGGTCTGGCGTATCCCTTCCACGCTGGTGCTTTGCGAGTCGAAGCTGCCCAGGCAGCGGTCGACCAGTTCGTCGAGCTCCTGCAGCAGGTCGCGGTCGATCTCGTCCAGGCGCGCCAGGTTCAGCAGCACCAGGTCGCGCCCGTCGACCGGCAGCGCGTCGATGATCTGGCCGGCCAGCGCGGGCGGCAGGAAGGCCAGGAACACGGCCTGCATCTGCACGTGCTCGTTGGCGATGTACTCGGCCAGCCATTTCGGCGAGGCCCACTGCAGGCGCGCCATTTTCGGGCGCAGCTCGTCGCCGTAGATGTTGTTGAGCACGGTGTTCGCGATGTCGTTGCCCAGCGCCAGGTCCAGCGAGCGCTTCAGGTAGGCGCGCGAGGCGCCGTGCACGCCGGACTGCTCGCGGTAGTCGTCGAAGAAGGACTGCATGGCGGTCTTCACGGCTTCCACCTTGATGCCGCTCATGCGCGACATCACTTGCGTCACTTCCAGCAATTCCTCGCGCGACAGGCAGCGCAGCACGGCCGCGGCCGGCTCTTCGCCTATGCTCAGCAGCACGATGGCGGCCTGCTCGACCGGGGTCAGGCCCAAACCGTCGGGCATATCGTTATTGAGTTCGGCCATTTTTCTGCATCCATTGTTTGACGACTTCGGCTACGCGTTCCGGCTCTTTTTCAGCCAGGATCTTCAGGTGATCGACCATCACGTCGACCGAGGAACCGGTCGGCGGCAGGTCGTAGTTCTCCAGCAGCGGCACCACCGGCATGCCCGGCTTGGCGGCCTGTTCTTCCAGCTGCGCCGCCTTGCCTTCTTGCGCGGCCTCCGGCGAGCCGAGGGCCGGCGCGCCCGCGGCCGCCTTGTCGCCCGGCGCATGGCCGCCGACCACGCTGGCCTCGGCGCTGCCGGCGCGGGCCGCCGCACCGCGCAGTGCCGCCGGGGCCGGCGCGGCCGGCGCGAAGCGCGCCGTGAGCAGGCGCAGCAGCGGACGCAGCAGCAGGAAGTAGGCCAGGATGGCGCCCACCGCGTAGCTCAGCCAGGAGCTGAAGTCGACCACGGTGTCGCGTTCCTGCCACCACGGCACCACCGGCGCCTTGGCCGGGAAGTTCATGGCGGTCACCATCAGCGTGTCGCCGCGCTCCTCGTTGATGCCCAGGCCGTTGCGCAGCACCTTGTCGATATTGGCCAGTTCGGCCGCGGTCCAGCCGGTTTTCGGGAACGGCGCGGCGGCGTGCGCCAGCACCACGGCAATGCTCTGCTTTTCCAGCGTGCCGCGCGCGTGCTTGGTCTGCACGATGCTGCGGTCGTAGGCGTACTGGCGGGTGGTGGCGTTCTTGCGCGCCGAGCCGTCCGGCTGCTGGTTGGGGTCGGCCGGGTTGGTCTTGGGCGCCTCGGCGGCGGGCGGGCGGTTCGACAAGGTGCCCGGCACGCCCATCACGAGGCGGTTGCGGTCCTGCTCCTCGCGCATGGCCTCGCTGGTCACTTTCGGCGTCTCGCCGTACTTCTCGACCGTTTCCTCGACCTTGTTGTTGTTCACGGCGGCCGTCACGCTGAGGCGGAAATTGTCTTCGCCGACGATGGGGCCCAGCAGGCCGCGGATGTTGTTGCGGATGTCGTCCTGCAGGCGCTTGCCGTTTTCATTGGTGGCGGCCGAGGAATCGAAGCCGTCGGCCAGGTCGACGTGGGACGACAGCAGGTTGCCGGCCTGGTCCACCAGGCTGACGCGGGCCGGGCTCAGGCTGGCCACGCTGCCGGCCACCATGTTGACCACGGCGGCGATGGTTTCCGGCGACAGTTTCTGGCCCGGCTTGGTGGCGATCACCACCGAGGCCGACGACTTGTCGCCGTCGCTGGTGACGAAGGAGGTCGACTTGGCGATCGACAGGTGCACGCGCGCCGAGGCGATCGCGTCCAGGGTCATGATCGACTGCGCCAGCTCGCCCTCCAGGCCGCGCCGGAAGCGCACGTCCTGCACGAACTGGGACACGCCCAGCGGGTCGTTCTTGTCCATCAGCTCCAGGCCGGCCGGCAGCTGGGCCGTCACGCCTTTCGAGGCCAGCAGCATGCGCACCTTGCCCAGCATGGACTCGGGCACCAGCACCTGGCCGCTGTCCGGGTGCACGCGGTAGGGGATCTGTTCGCCGTCCAGCACGGTCATCATGTCGGCCGCCACCACTTTCTCGCGCGCGCCGAAGACCGGCTTGTAGGCCGACTGGTCTTTCCACAGCACCATCAGCACCAGCGCCGTCAGGCCGACCGCCAGTAGCAAGATGGGAGTGAGGTTTTTGAGCAAGGCGGGGGGGAGGGAGGGACTCGCGCCGTCGCCGGAGCGCCAGCGCCCGAAGGCGGACTTGATGGTGTTGATCACTGTGAACTTTCGCGTGGAAAGGTTGAAGCCGGAACGGGGAACTGCAGCCGGCGCGGGCCGGCGTTGGTACGCTGCATGTCAGCGTTCAATACTGCGGTAACGATCAAAGCGGCAGTTTGATCAGTTCATCGACCGCGCCCATGACCTTGTTGCGCACTTGCATCAGCATCGAGAACGACAGGCTCGCTTCCTGGCTGGACAGCATGGCGCCCACCAGGTCGTCGCTGCGGCCGGCGTCGACGTCGGCCATTTTCTGGGCCGCCATCGCGTCGTCGTTGTTGACGCGGGTCACCGCGTCGCGCATCGACTGGGCAAAGGAAAAGGACGCATTGCCGGCCTGGCCGGCATGGCCCGCCAGGGCGCCGAACTGGGCCGCTGGCGCGATCGCGCTGGCCGACAGGTCGGCCGCCGCGTTCGTCAGGGAAGCCAGATCCGCCTGGATCAGGCTGGCAAATTCATTAGCCATGAAACCTCCACTTAATTGCAACGTTGCTCACACATGGCTACCATAGCCCCATGTCGGCCATATTCGGACAGTGCCCGGCGGAAATTCGCCGGTTGCGACGCGTCTCAAAGCGGACTCAGGGGAATGATACATGCTGGAAATTAGTTCGGCGTATCGACGTGCATCGAAACAACAAAAAAGCCGCGGATGGACCAGCAAGTGGCGCAGGAAAACGACAGAATTTCCTTTTTAATCATGCACTAAGCATCACTTTCGCGGTTTTTTGTTGCATCGCGGCTGCAACGCCGTCATGCTACGAATAAGCTTACCCGCTGGCAACTTCCCTGTAAAGCCCCCAGAGGGAGAAAACGTTTTATCGCTGCTTTATTGACGCGTAGCAATAACAGGGGAATTGTTGTAAGCTTCGGCTCCGCTGCGCGGCCAGATCGCCCTAGCTAAGGAGGCGCTTTTTAAGCTAGGATATGGCATGCGGTTGTGCAACAATCGGCGTATCGCCAGCGCACTCACAGCGTACCGACCAGACCACTGACATGACCATCATAAAACAGACTGCGCAACATCAAGTTCTGGACCCCTGCCTGCTGGGCAGGCCGGTGCACAGGCTGCCTGCCTTTGCCGCCCAGCTGAAGGAAGACCTGGGCCAGGCCATGCGGCTCAATGTGAACCGCCGCTACTGGGGCACCTTCCAGGTCGACAGCGTGGCCTTTTCCCGCCTGGACGGCGAGGAAACCGCGCTGCGCTGGACCAATTTCTCGGCGCCGGCCGGCCAGATCGCCTTTTCGCTCGAGCGCAAGGTGCTGCTGGCGGTGCTGAACTACCGCTACGGCCGCGCCAAGAGCAACGCCGCGGCCGACGAGTCGGCCGTGCGCATCACCGCCACCGAGGAGCGCCTGGCCGTGGTGCTGGGCCAGCAGCTGGCCGGCACCCTGGCCGGCCGCATCGAATCGAACCTGCCGGCGCCGGCCGCCCCCGCCCAGCCGGGCGACGACGACGGCTTCAAGCCGGCCGGCGGCGGCCTGCCGCACAAGGGCGGCTGGGTCATCAGCGTGACGGTGAGCGACCCCGACAGCGAAGGCGGCCAGCCGCTCAGCGGCCGCTTCCTGTTCGCCCTCGACAAGAACCTGATGGCCAGCGTGCTGCGCGGCCTGCAGCCCGAGCGCGATCCGGCCCGGCGCGCCGGGCGCAACCAGGCGCCGCTGGGCGCGCGCCTGCAGGTGGGCCTGCAGGGCCGCCTGGTGAGCAAGGAAATGGAACTGGGCAACCTGTTCGACTTGCGCATCGGCGACGTGATTCCCATCAGCATGCACCGGGCCGAAGTCCTGCTCGACGATTCGCGCCTGTTCACGGCCGCCGTGAGCGAGCACAAGGGCAAGCTCTGTTTAACCTCTTTTGAAGATGTCGAGTAAATCCATGATGAACATCAACGCAAACAGCACCAGCGACGCGCTGCTGGAGGACCTGTCGGAAGAAATGATCATCGACCAGGTCAGCAACGACCTGGCCGACGTGGCCCCGGCGCGCGGCGCCGGTGGCCGGCGCGACCTGCCGCAGATGATGCGCAAGATCCCCGTCACGCTGACGCTGGAGGTGGGCTCGGCCCGCATCTCGCTGCAGGACCTGATGGCGATCGGCCCGGACAGCGTGGTGGAGCTGGATGTGCTGGCCGGCGAGCCACTGATCATCAAGGTCAACGGCACCCCCATCGGCCGCGCCGAAGTGGTGGTGGCGGGCGAAAACTACGGTTTGAAGGTGATCGACCTGGACGGCCTGAACCTCGACATGATGACGCCATGACCCTGCTTGCCCGCAGGACGCTCGCTGCCGCAGGCGCGGCGGCCCTGGCCCTGTCGCTGCTGGCGAGCGCGCCGGCCCACGCGGTCGACCTGCTGGCCAACGTGGTGCCCGGCGCCAAGACCGAACTGACGGTCAAGACGCAGATCCTCATCATCATGACCTTGCTGGGCTTGCTGCCCATCATGGTCATGATGATGACCAGTTTCACCCGCTTCGTCATCGTGCTGTCGCTGCTGCGCCAGGCCCTGGGCCTGCAGCAGGGCTTGCCCAACCGCGTGATCACCGGGGTGGCGCTGATCCTCACTTTGCTGGTGATGCGCCCGATCGGCGACCAGGTGTGGAAGGACGCCTTCGTGCCCTACGACCAGGACAAGATCGGCCTGCAGGAGGCGCTGAAGATCGCCGAGCAGCCGGTTTCGCGCTTCATGCTGGCCCAGACCAGCAAGTCCGCGCTCAAGCAGATCGCCCACCTGGCCGGCGAGAGCAACGTGGCCAAGCCGGCCGACCACGCCTTCACCGTCAAGCTGGCCGCCTTCGTGCTGTCCGAGCTGAAGACCGCGTTCCAGATCGGCTGCCTGCTGTTCATCCCCTTCCTGATCATCGACCTGGTGGTGTCGTCGGTGCTGATGGCCATGGGCATGATGATGCTCTCGCCGCTGGTCATTTCGCTGCCGTTCAAGCTGCTGCTGTTCGTGCTGGTCGACGGCTGGACGCTGACCGTCAACACGCTCGTCACGAGCATCCAGGCGTATTAGGGCGGGGAAGAGCTATGCTGACGCCCGACATCGCGGTCGACCTGATCGTCGAATCGCTGCACATCGTGATGCTGCTGGTGCTGGTGCTGGTGGTGCCCGGCCTGATCATGGGCCTGCTGGTGGCGCTGGTGCAGGCCGCCACCCAGATCAACGAGCAGACGCTGAGCTTCCTGCCGCGCCTGCTCGTCACGCTGCTGGCGCTGATCCTGGCCGGGCGCTGGATGGCCGGTTACCTGATGGACTATTGCGTGTCCATCTTCACCCGCGCCGCCACCCTGGTAGGGTAGGGCGGCGGCCATGGAATCCGTACTGGCCCAGCTGCTGCCGCTGCTCAACGCCTGGTGGTGGCCCTTCGTGCGCGTGCTGGCCATGCTGAGCGCGGCGCCGGTGCTGGGCGAGGCCATGGTGCCGGTGACGGTGCGCATCCTGACCGCGCTGGTGCTGTCGATCCTGATGCTGCCGCTGACCCAGAACGCGCTGGCGATCGACCCGATTTCGCTGCAGGGCGCGGTGGCCACGCTGGAGCAGGCCGTGATCGGCGGCGTGCTGGGGCTGGCCTTCTATTTCAGCGTGTCGGTGATGATGGTGCTGGGCTACGTGGTGTCGAGCCAGATCGGCTTTTCGATGGCGGTCATGAACGATCCGGTCAACGGCCAGTCGTCGGACGTGGTGTCGGCGCTGCTGTCGATGCTGGTGATCATCGTGTTTTTCGCCATCGACGGCCACCTGGTGATCGCCGGCGTGATCGGCGGCAGCTTCCAGGCCTGGCCGCTGGGCGGCGGCTACCACCCGCTGCTGCTGCAGACGGTGGCCTGGAACGTGGCCTGGATCTTCGCCGCCGCCATGCTGCTGGCGGTGCCCATCGTGTTCGCCACCATGGTGGTGCAGATCGGCTTCGGGTTCCTGAACCGCGTGGCGCCCACGCTCAATTTGTTCGCGCTGGGCTTTTCGGTGATCACCATTTTCGGCCTGCTGATGCTGGGCCAGGTGGTGCGCTTCATCCCGGAGCACTACATCCGCATGACCGGGCGGGTGCTGGAAATGATACGGCAGCAGATGCAGGTGGCCCATGGCTGAGAGCAGCACCGGCGACAAGTCGGAAAAGGCTTCACAGCAGAAGCTGAAGAAGTCGCGCGAGGAAGGGCAGGTGGTGCGGTCGCGCGACCTGGCCACCGCGCTCGGCATCCTGGTCACGCTGAAGCTGTTCGTCTGGCTGCTGCCGTCCTACCTGATGGATTTCCGCGAGCTGTTCCACCAGAGCTTCGCCCAGTACGACAGCCAGGGCGCGCTGGAGAACACCATGTCGACCATCTTCATGTCGTCGATGTGGCTGCTTATCAAGATGGTGCTGCCGCTGTTCGCGGTGCCGCTGGCCATCGTGCTGGGCGGCCTGGTGCCGGGCGGCTGGGTGTTTACCGGCAAGCACTGGGAACCCAAGCTGGAGCGCTTTTCCCCGGTGACCAACCTGGGCCGGTTGTTCTCCGGCAAGCACGCCTTCGAGTTCGGCCTGTCGCTGGCCAAGTCCGGCGTGCTGATCTGGGTGCTGGTGCACGTGGCCACCTCCAGCGTGCGCGACTACACGCGGCTGCAGGGCATGCCGCTCAACGAGGCGCTGCTGAACGGCTCGGCGCTGATGCTGGACGGGCTGATGGCGCTGGTGGCCGTGTTCGTGCTGTTCGCCATCGTCGACGTGCCGGCGCAGGCCTTCTTTTTCGCCAAGAACCAGCGCATGAGCAAGCAGGACCTGAAGGAAGAATACAAGAGCAGCGAGGGCCGGCCCGAAGTGCGCCAGCGGGTGCGCCAGCTGCAGCGCGCGCTGGCCCAGCGCGCCGCGCGCAAGACCGTGCCCAACGCCGACGTGGTGATCGTCAACCCGGAGCACTACGCGGTGGCGCTCAAGTACGACGAGCAGCGCGCCGAGGCGCCCTATGTGCTGGCCAAGGGCGTCGACGAGATGGCGCTGTTCATCCGCCAGATCGCGCAGGAACACCGAATCGAAGTATTGCCCCTGCCGCCGCTGGCGCGGGCCATTTACAATACCAGCCAGGTCAACCAGCAGATCCCGGTGCAGCTGTACCAGGCCGTGTCCCAGGTGCTGAATTACGTGCTGCAGATCAAAGCCTTCCGCGCCGGCCGCCGCAGCGCCGAACCCGGATTGCCGGTTGACGTCGACGTGCCATCTTCCATGAGTGAGGTAAGACCCTGATGAATCTCCTGAACCGTATCGTCGCAGAGATGCGCCGCCACAAGTTCGCCACGCCGCTGTTCGTGATGGCCATCCTCGGGATGATCATCCTGCCGCTGCCGCCGATCCTGCTGGACGTGCTGTTCACCTTCAACATCGTGCTGGCGCTGATCGTGATCCTGGTCAGCGTGTCGGCCAAGCGGCCGCTGGACTTCTCGGTGTTCCCGACTGTGATCCTGGCCACCACCCTGATGCGGCTGACCCTGAACGTGGCCTCGACCCGGGTGGTGCTGCTGCACGGCCACGAGGGCACCCATGCGGCCGGCCGCGTGATCGAGGCTTTCGGCAATGTGGTGATCGGCGGCAATTTCGTGGTCGGCCTGGTGGTGTTCGTGATCCTGATGATCATCAACTTCATCGTGGTGACCAAGGGCGCCGAGCGGATTTCCGAGGTCTCGGCGCGCTTCACGCTGGACGCCTTGCCGGGCAAGCAGATGGCGATCGACGCCGACCTGAACGCCGGCCTGATCAACCAGGAGCAGGCCCAGCTGCGCCGCAAGGACGTGGCCAACGAGGCCGACTTCTACGGCGCCATGGACGGCGCCTCCAAGTTCGTGCGCGGCGACGCGGTGGCCTCGATCCTGATCCTGATCATCAACATGGTGGGCGGCGTGGCGATCGGCGCGCTGATGCAGGACATGTCCTTCGGCGACGCGTTCCGTCAGTACGCGCTGCTGACCATCGGCGACGGCCTGGTGGCGCAGATCCCGGCGCTGCTGCTGTCGGCCGCCTCGGCCATCCTGGTGACCCGCATCAGCGACTCGGGCGATTTCGAGGACACGGTCAAGCACCAGCTGCTGACCTCGCCGAGCGTGATCGGCGGCGCGGCCGGCCTGATGGCCATCCTGGCCGTGGTGCCGGGCATGCCGTGGCTGATGTTCATGACCTTCGCCGCCGTGCTGGGCTATGTGGCCTGGCGCCTGAGCAGCAAGGTCAAGGCGCCCGACACCAGCGCCATCCAGGCCATCGAGGCCGCGCTGCGCGAGGAGAAGGCGCCCGAGCTGGAATGGCAGAGCCTGCCGGCCGTGCAGCCGCTGCAGCTGACCCTGGGCTACAAGCTGGTGGGCCTGATCGACAAGGCGCACGGCGAGCCGCTGACCAAGCGCATCCGCGGCGTGCGCCAGAGCCTGTCCGAGTCGATGGGCATGGTGCTGCCGCCGGTGGCCGTGCGCGACGACCTGGGCCTGAAGCCGTCGCAGTACGCGGTGGTGCTCAGCGGCAGCGTGGTGGCGCAGGCCGAAGTGTTCGCCGACCGCCTGATGGCGATCCCGTCGCCCACCGTGTACGGCAAGCTGGACGGCATTCCCGGCGTGGAGCCGGCCTACGGCATGCCGGTGATCTGGATCGAGAGCGGCGAGAAGGCCAATGCGCTCGGGCTCGGTTACCAGGTGGTGGAGGCGCCCAGCGCCATCGCCACCCACGTCTCCAAGCTGATCCGCGAATACCTGCCGGAGCTGTTCCGCCACGAGGACGTGCCGGCCATCCTGGAGCGCCTGGGGGCGCTGTCGCCCAAGCTGGCCGCCTCGCTGGACAAGGCGCTCACGCACACCCAGCTGCTGCGCGTGTTCCGCGTGCTGCTGGCCGAGAACGTGTCGCTGAAGGACATCGTGCCGATCGCCACCACCTTGCTCGACAGCTCGGAAACCACCAAGGACCCGATCCTGCTGGCGGCCGAGGTGCGCTGCGCGCTGCGGCGCCAGATCGTCACCGGCCTGTTCGGCCAGCGCGCCGAGATGCTTGCCTTCAACCTGGGCGGCGAGCTGGAGAATATGCTGCTGGGTTCGCTGAACCAGGCCCGCCAAAGCGGCAAGGTGGTGCTGGACAATTACCCGATCGATCCGCACCTGCTGGCGCAGCTGCAGGTCAACATGCCGGTGGCGCGCGAGCAGATGAAGCAGCAGGCCACGCCGCCGCTGCTGCTGGTGCTGCCGCAGATCCGGCCGCTGCTGGCGCGCTACGCGCGCCTGTTCGCGCCGGGGCTGCACGTGCTGTCCTACAATGAAGTGCCGGAAAACCGCGAAGTGAGCATCATCGGCACGGTGGGCTAGCCCAGGGCGCCCGGGCCGCGCATGGGTTCCGGGCCAGGCGAGGTCAAGCAGACTCGGAGAACAGGTCGGCCGGCTGCTGCGGCTGCGACAGCAGCACGGCAGTCTCGGCCATGGCCTTGAAGATGGCCTGGGTCAGCATGGCGGTCTGGACCCGGGTCGGATTGTTGTATTCGTCGCGCACCGGCGCCAGTTCGCGCATCAGGTGGCAGCGCACCAACGACAGGCCGTTGCGGCTGACGATGGCGGCCAGTTCCGGCAGCATGGCGCGCATGAACTGCATGGTGGCGTTCTGGTTGGCGCCGATCTCGAGCACCACGCCGTCGCCGGCCGGCTCCATCTGCACCAGCACCTTGCCCATGCCGTCGATGTGCAGTTCCAGCCGGATCGCCACGCGCGCGCGGCGCCGGCGCGGCTCGTCGGGCTGGCCGGGGTCGCGCGAGACCACCCGCAGCACCAGCTTTTCCGCCCCCCACGCGTACACCGCGAAGCGCCACGACTCGAGCTCGCTGAGCATCTGCGGCGTGACGCGGCCTTCGCGCATGGCCGACTGGCCGTGCTCGGTCATGAACAGGCCGGACGGCAGGTGCCGGCCATGGGCCTGTTCCATCAGCGCGGCGCGCTGCTCGCCGTAGGTGCGCACCATCACCGCCCACGACATGGCCATGGTGTTGGCGTCCGGCTGCTGCCAGACCAGCTGGCGCGACATCTGCAATTGATCGGGGCGCAGCGCGGCCGGGTCGGCCAGATTGGCGGCCTGCGCGTGCACCGCGTTGGCGAGCGACTTCAGGCCTTGCTGGGCCAGCAGGGCTTCCTGCGCGTCGGCCACGCCGTTCAGCGCCTGGGACAGGCCCGGCGGCAGGGAGAAGCTGGCTTCCTCGCCCGGCACGTTGGCGACCGGCGGGATGGGCTGGGGCTGGCCGGGCTGCTCGCGCGCCACCCGGTCGGGGATGTTGAGCGAGGAGCTGATCGGACTGAGTCGGTCTATTGCCATAACGCGATTTTACACTGACCTTAAACGAAAAAAGCCAACCGGGTGTCCGGTTGGCTCTTGTGCTCCCGGGCGCGCGGGCGCCCGGGATGCCCTGGTTATTATTGCAGCAGGGACAGAACCAGCGAGGACTGGCTGTTGCTTTGCTTCAGCATCGCGGTGCCGGCTTGCAGCAGCATCTGGCTCGAGGTCATCGAAGCGGATTCGGAAGCGAAGTCCACGTCCATGATGCGGCCGGTTGCGTTCTTGGTGTTGGTCGAGATGTTCGACAAGTTGTTGTACACGTGGTCCAGGCGGTTCGAAGCAGCACCCAGGGCCGAGCGGGTCTTGGCGACCGAGTCGATCGCGTCTTTCAGCGTGTCGATGTTGGTGTTGGCGGCGGCCGACGTGGCGATCTCGGTGCCGGCAGCGGCGGTGGCGGTGCCGTCCGATTTGTAGTTGGCGGCTGCAGCCACGATGGCGGCGTGCATGTCGGTCAGCGAGCTGTCGCCGGTGGCGGTCAGGTCGACGTCCATGGTTTCGCCTTTGGACGAACCGATCTGGAAGGTCACTTTGGCGTTGAACTTGGAATCGGCCTTGGTGCTCAGCAGGGTGGTGCCGCCGAACGAGGTGTTCGACAGGATGTTGCTCAGTTCCATGGTCAGCGCGTCGAATTCCGACTGCATCGCGGTACGGTCGTCGTCGGTCGAGGAACCGTCGGCGGACTGGGTGGCCAGGTCTTTCATGCGGACCAGGATGTTGGTGGTTTCGTCCAGCGCGCCTTCGGCGGTCTGCATCATGGAGATGGAATTCTGGGTGTTGCGCATTGCCACGGCCATACCGCTGGTCTGGGCTTTCAGGCGGGTGGCGATCTGCAGGCCAGCTGCGTCATCCATTGCCGAATTGATGCGGTAGCCGGTGCTCAGACGGGTCATCGACGTGGACAGGTTGTCCTGCGTGCGGGTGATCGAGTTTTGTGCGGAAAGGGCCGCAGCGTTGGTGTGAAGACTCAGCATGAATAACTCCTGGTAGGTGGGTTCGATTCAGAGCAGCGGTACTTTTCTGCGCTCTCCCAAGTACAAGACGACCGTTTGGAAGCGGGCATTAAATGCTTTAGAGAAATTTCGTGAAAATAATTTCTTTTATCGGAAATGCTCGCTTCGGGCTTGCCGATTATGTTCCTAAAAGCACAACAGCGCAGGCCCGGCGGGGCTGCGCTGTTGTTTTATTGCCAGTTGGCTAGGGTTACATGTTCGGATAGTTCGGGCCGCCGCCGCCTTCCGGCGTGATCCAGACGATGTTCTGGGTCGGGTCCTTGATATCGCAGGTCTTGCAGTGCACGCAGTTCTGGGCGTTGATTTGCAGCTTGTCCTTGCCGTCGTCGGTCTTGATGAATTCATACACCCCGGCCGGACAGTAGCGCGCCTCCGGGCCGGCGTACTTGGCCAGGTTCACGTCCACCGGCACGCTGGCGTTTTTCAGCGTCAGGTGGATAGGCTGGTCTTCGGCGTGGTTGGTATTCGAGATGAACACCGACGACAGGCGGTCAAAGGTCAGCTTGCCGTCCGGCTTGGGGTAGACGATGGGCTGGAAGTTGGCGGCCGGCTTCAGGCATTCGTGGTCGCCGTGGCTGTGGCGCAGGGTCCACGGGGCCTTGCCGCGCAGGATCAGCTGGTCGATGCCGGTCATCACGGCGCCCAGGTACAGGCCCTTGCTCAGCCAAGGCTTGACGTTGCGCGCCACGTGCAGTTCCTCGTGCAGCCAGGACTGCTCGAACGCGGTGGGGTAGGCTGCCAGTTCGTCGTGCTGGCGGCCGGCGGCCAGCGCGTCGAAGGCCGCTTGCGCGGCCTGCATGCCGGTCTTGATGGCCGCGTGCGAGCCCTTGATGCGGCTCATGTTCAGGAAGCCGGCGTCGCAGCCGATCAGCGCGCCGCCCGGGAACACCAGCTTGGGCAGGGACTGCAGGCCGCCGGCGGTGATGGCGCGCGCGCCGTAGGAGATGCGCTTGCCGCCTTCGAAGAAGGTGCGGATGGCCGGGTGGGTCTTGTAGCGCTGGAATTCCTCGTACGGCGACAGGTAGGGGTTTTCATAGTTCAGGCCGACCACGTAGCCGACCATGACCTGGTTGTTTTCCAGGTGGTACAGGAAGGAGCCGCCATAGGTCTTGCTGTCCAGCGGCCAGCCGGCCGTGTGGATCACCAGGCCCGGCTTGTGCTTGGCCGGGTCGATTTCCCACAGTTCCTTGATGCCGATGCCGTACGACTGCGGGTCCTTGCCCTTGTTCAGGTCGAACTTGGCCATCAGCTGCTTGCCCAGGTGGCCGCGCGCGCCTTCGGCGAACAGCGTGTACTTGCCGTGCAGTTCCATGCCCAGCTGGAAGTCGGGACCGGCTTCGCCGTCGCGCTTGACGCCCATATTGCCGGTGGCGATGCCCTTGACGGAGCCGTCGTCGTTGTACAGCACCTCGGCGGCGGCGAAGCCGGGGAAGATTTCCACGCCCAGCGCCTCGGCCTGCTGGCCCAGCCAGCGCACCACGTTGCCCAGCGAGATGACATAATTGCCATGGTTCTGGAAGCAGTTCGGCAGCAGCAGGTTGGGGGCCTGGAAGGCCTTGCTTTCGGTCAGGAACAGGAAGCGGTCTTCGGTCACTTCCGTGTTCAGCGGCGCGCCCAGTTCCTTCCAGTTGGGGATCAGTTCGGTCAGCGCTTGCGGGTCCATCACGGCGCCGGACAGGATGTGGGCGCCCAGTTCGCCGCCTTTTTCCAGCACGACGACCGACACTTCCTGGCCTTTTTCCGCAGCCAGCTGCTTGATCTTGATGGCGGCCGACAGGCCGGCAGGGCCGCCGCCGACGATCACGACGTCGTATTCCATCGCGTCGCGCGGGCCGTACTGTTCGAGCAGGGTGTTTGCTTGTGTCATGGTCTGTAGCTTCTTATAAGAATGAGGCGAGAAATTAGCACGAGTGTGCTTCTTTTTCGCCAGTTTAGCAAGATGGGCGCCATTTTGCGGGACAATCTTAGACGCCGCAATCTAATACTGGCATTTTGTGTAATGATTACGTACATGCTAATAACCGATACAGGAGCCGCGCCGTGGGCATAGAAGTGAACTTTGAAGGCAAAATTGCGCTGGTGACGGGCGCCTCCAGCGGCCTTGGCGCACGCTTCGCCAAGGTGCTGGCGCAAGCGGGGGCGCAGGTGGTGCTGGCCTCGCGCCGCATCGAGCGCCTGAAGGAGCTGCGCGCCGAGATCGAGGCGGACGGCGGCGCGGCGCACGTGGTGGCGCTGGACGTGACCGATTACGCCAGCATCAAGTCGGCCATCGCGCACGCCGAGACCGAAGCGGGCCAGATCGACATCCTGGTCAACAATTCCGGTGTCTCCACCACGCAACGGCTGGTGGACGTGACGCCGGAGGATTACGCCTTTGTGATGGACACCAACCTGCGCGGCGCCTTCTTCGTGGCCCAGGAAACGGCCAAGCGCATGATCGCGCGCGCCAAGGGCGACCCGAAGAAGCAGCACCGCATCATCAATATCGCCTCGGTGGCCGGCTTGCGGGTGCTGCCGCAGATCGGCGTGTACTGCATGAGCAAGGCCGGCGTGGTGCAGATGACCAAGGCCATGGCGGTGGAATGGGGCAAATACGGCATCAACACCAACGCCATCTGCCCCGGCTACATCTCGACCGAGATCAACGAGGATTATTTCGCCAGCGAGCAGGGCCGCAAGCTGATCGACATGCTGCCGCGCCGCCGCCCCGGCAAGCCGGAAGACCTGGACGGCCTGCTGCTGCTGCTGGCCGGCGAGGACTCGCATTTCATCAACGGCGCGGTGATCTCGGCCGACGACGGCATGACGGCGATGTAAAAAAGCGGCCCGGGCCGCTTTTTTTTCATGCTTGCGGCTTACAGCTGAACGCCGACCAGCTTGTGCACCAGCTCGGACGAGGTGGCCGCTTCGAACTTGCGCATCAGCTTGGCGCGGTGCATTTCCACCGTGCGCGGGCTGAGGTCGATCTGGCGCGCGATGACCTTGCTGGTCTTGCCTTCCACCAGCAGGGCGGCGATCTCCCGTTCGCGCGGGGTCAGCTCGGCCGTGACGGGACGCTTTTCGCTCACGTCCTCGAAGGTCCAGATGCCCGGCCCCAGCGGCTCGCGCGCCTTCAGCGCGTGGCCGGTGACGTGGCACCAGAACAGTTCGCCGTTCGCGCGGCGCATGATGCGCTCGTCCGAATAGCGGCCCTTGGCGTTCATGATGGGGATGATGCGGTCGCCGGTGCGGATGAATTCGTCCGGCGACGGGTAGAGCAGGCAGAACGATTTGCCCACCAGCGCTGCGCGCGCATAGCCGAACATGCCGGCCAGCGCCTCGTTGCAGGACTGGATGGTGCGGTTCTCCGAGATGCACATCCCCACCGGCGCATGCAGGAAGATGGTTTCGTAGTCGATTGCGAGCGGAGCGTTCATCGTTGCGGGCCGGTAGTTCTACGGTATTGTGGTTTCACTAGGCGTATTCTATGCTGATACCCCATGTGAACAACAGTGCAAGCTTATTAAAACATAAGGGAGATGTATGAATAAAGTGTATCCCGATGCCGCCGCCGCCCTGGCCGGCATTGTGCAGGATGGGCAAACCATTGCCGTCGGCGGCTTCGGCCTGTGCGGCATCCCCGAAGCGCTGATCGGCGCGCTGCGCGACAGCGGCGTCAAGCAGCTGACCGCGATCTCGAACAACGCCGGCGTGGACGGCTTCGGCCTGGGCCAGCTGCTGGAGACCCGCCAGATCCGCAAGATGATCGCCTCCTACGTTGGCGAGAACAAGGAGTTCGCGCGGCAGTACCTGGCCGGCGAGCTGGAGCTGGAATTCACGCCGCAGGGCACGCTGGCCGAGAAGCTGCGCGCCGGCGGCGCCGGCATCCCGGCCTTCTTCACCAAGACCGGCGTCGGCACCATCGTGGCCGACGGCAAGGAAATCCGCGAATTCGACGGCGAGCAGTACGTGATGGAGCGCTCGCTGGTGGCCGACGTGTCGCTGGTGAAAGCATGGAAGGCCGACAAGGCCGGCAACCTGGTGTTCCGCAAGACGGCGCGCAACTTCAACCCGAACGTGGCCGCCGCCGGCAAGATCACCATCGTGGAAGTCGAGCAGCTGGTGGAAGTGGGCGAGATCGATCCGGACGCGGTGCATACCCCGGGTATTTTCGTGCACCGCATCGTGGTCAACGCGGCGCCGGAAAAACGTATCGAACAGCGCACCGTGCGCGCCAACTGAGGAGACGGACATGGCATGGACTCGTGATGAAATGGCCGCGCGCGCGGCGAAGGAGCTGCAGGACGGCTTTTATGTGAACCTGGGCATCGGCCTGCCCACGCTGGTGGCGAACTATGTGCCGGACGACATCGAAGTGTATCTGCAGTCCGAGAACGGCCTGCTCGGCATCGGCCCGTTCCCCACCGAAGAAGAGATCGACGCCGACCTGATCAACGCCGGCAAGCAGACAGTGACGGCGCTGCCCGGCTCGGCCTACTTCAGCTCGGCCGACTCCTTCGGCATGATCCGCGGCGGCAAGATCAACCTGGCCATCCTGGGCGCGATGCAAGTGTCCGAGCAGGGCGACCTGGCCAACTGGATGATCCCCGGCAAGATGGTGAAGGGCATGGGCGGCGCCATGGACCTGGTGGCCGGCGTGAAGAAAGTGGTGGTGCTGATGGAGCACGTGGCCACCGCCAAGGACGGCAGCACCTCGCACAAGCTGCTGAAGAAATGCGACCTGCCGCTGACCGGCGTGGGCGTGGTGGACCTGGTGATCACCGACCTGGGCGTGATGGAAGTGACGCCTGCCGGCCTGAAAGTGACCGAACTGGCGCCCGGCGTCACCAAGGAGCAGATCGCGGCCGCCACCGGCACCGAGCTGGACTTCTCGGCGCTGTAATCCGGCCCGCACTCTGAAGAGCACGCTGCGGCGTGCTTTTTTTTTACGCGATCCGCTTGCGCATGAAGATGGTGGCTTGCGGGTTGTCGTTGTAGCGCGCGCAGGGCTGGTAGGCGCGGCGCTGGTAGTGCCGCAGCGCGTGGGCCAGGTCGTCCTTGCTGTCGAGGTAGATCCAGGCCGCGCCGCTGGCGGCGGCGTGCGCTTCCATGGCGTCCAGCAGCGCTTCGGCGATGCCGCGCCCCCGGAAGGCGGGCTGCACGTACAGGCGCTTGCACTCGGTGGCGGCGGCCACGCCGTCCAGCGGCAGCGCGCGCAGGGCCACGCAGCCGGCCGGCTGGCCGTCCGCGTAGGCCAGCCACAGCGCCGAGTGCGGTTCGCACAGGAAGGCGACGATGTCTTCCGGCGCGTCGCGCACGACCACGCCGATGGCGTCGAAATATTCGTACAGCAGCGATTGGGTGGGCTGGAGCTCGGCCAGCGTGGCGCGGGCGACGGTGATGGTCATGGTGTTGTTCATGGCAATACTCTAACCCATCCCGGCGCGGCCCGCAAAACGTGGCGTTCCAGCCGCGTTTGCGGCGCTGGAACGGGCCGCGCCAATCAACCCGGTGATTCTTTCGGCATAGTCCGGCGTGCGCGGTTGACCTTTCTTAAAGGACAAATTGATACTTGGCTCTCCTACTAAAAATTAACAATTGGAGACACCATGCCTATCCTGAAAACCCCTGCGGCCAGCCTGGCCGTGCTGCTGCTGGCCGCCGGCTGCGGCGGCAGCGACCCCGTGGCCGAGCAAAGCCAGACCCGCTCCGCCGTCCGCCTGGCGCTGGCCGCGGAGGAGGCGAGCAGCTTCGGCCTCAGCTCGGACGCCAATTTCTACACCATCGACACCGGCGCCGGCCTGGTGTTCAAGATCCGCCGCCTGGACAACGGCGTCAGCACCCAGTCGGCCGGCGATATCGCATCCATGGTCTACAACGGCGTGCAGTACCAGGACCAGTCGCGCGGCAGCCAGGTCAATTCCGGCTTCGACTTCCTGTACACCGGCGTGTCGGCCGTCAGCGTCAACGCCGAGGCGATCGGGGCCGACTACATCAAGGTCACCGTGGTGGCCGGCAACCTGACCCACTATTACATGGTGAAGAAGGGCGTCAACAACATCTACATGGGCACTTATTTCACCACCGAGCCGAGCACGCTGGGGCTGGCGCGCTTCATCCTGCGCGTGCCGGTCGCGGCGCTGCCCAACGGCCCGGTGCCGTCCGACCTGCGCGGCACCACCACCACGGTGGAGTCGGGCGACGTGTTCGGCCTGCCGAACGGCCAGACCCGCTCCAAGCACTATTCCAATATGCGCCTGAAGGACTGGCAGTACATCGGCGCCACCAGCGCCACCGCCGGCATGTGGGTGGTGCGCGACAACAACGAGGGCAATTCCGGCGGGCCGTTCTACCGCAGCCTGCTGAACCAGGCCACCGCCACCAACCAGGAGCTGACCTATATCATCAACTACGGCGAAGCCCAGACCGAAACGCTGCGCACCAATATCCTCAACAGCTACACCCTGGTGTTCAACAACGGCAGCGCTCCCTCGGCGGTCGACACGTCCTTCTTCAGCGGCCTGGGCCTGGCCGGCTATGTCGGCCCGGCGGGGCGCGGGCGGGTGGCCGGCGTCGGCATCACGGGGCGCAACGCGGGCTACGAGTACACGGTGGGTTTCGCCAACGCCACCGCGCAATACTGGGCCAAGGCCGATCCGGCCACAGGCCACTTCGACAGCACCGGCATGCTGCCCGGCACCTACACGATGAAGATCTACAAGAACGAATACGCGGTCGACACGCGCAGCGTGACGGTGACGGCAGGCGGCACGGTGGCGCTGAACACCATCGCCATTGCCGGCGACCCGAGCGCGGCGGCGCCGCTGTGGCGCATCGGCGACTGGGACGGCACGCCGGCCGAGTTCATCAACGGCGACAAGGTCACCACCATGCACCCGTCCGACGTGCGCATGGCGTCCTGGGTGCCGGGCGACTACCAGGTCGGCGCCTCCAGCGCCGCCACCGGCTTCCCGGCCTACCAGTGGAAGAACGTGAACGGCACGCTGACCATCAAGTTCAACCTGACGCAGAGCCAGATCGCCGACTACCAGCTGCGCCTGGGCATCACCGCCGCGTTCGCCGGCGGCCGGCCCAAGCCGCAGGTCAACGGCTGGATCCCGGCCAACCCGTCGCCGTCCACGCAGCCGTCCACCCGCACGCTGACGGTGGGCACGTATCGCGGCAACAACACCATGTACACCTTCACGGTGCCGGCTTCGGAGCTGCAGGTGGGCCAGAACGTGCTGACCCTGACCGCCATCAGCGGCTCCAGCGGCGTCACCTACCTCAGTCCCGGCTATTCCTGGGACGCGGTGGACATGATCAAGCAATGACGGGGGCGACGATGAAGAGCATCTTGCAACGCGCGCCGGCATTGGCGCCGGCGTTGGCATTGGCCGCCGCCATGCTGCTGCCCGGCAGCGCCGGGGCCGCCGTGATCGCCACGCTGGGCAGCGGCACGGCCGTGAAAACGGTCACCAACGCCGCCCATTTCGAACGCAACACGGCCATGGCCAGCGGCTACGTGGAGGACGGCCTGCTGTTCAGCTATACGGGCTCGGCCAACAACAACGGCTGCGGCTACGCGGGCGCGCACTGCTACGGCGCGCCGACCGATTTGAGCCCGGCGTTCAGCGGCAACTATATGGCCTCGTCCGGCAACAACGCCTATATCAGCATCCGCCTGGCGAGCGGCCTGGACTTCTACAAAGTGGAGTTCGCGGCCGACAGCAGCTACCTCAACCTGAACGGCTACTGGAAGACCTTCAACGACAGCGTGCAGACGGGGGCGGGCAATTTCAGCCAGCCGCATGGCGCGGTGCTGGCGCTGGCCGACGGGGCCGGCTTCGACGAGGTGCGCTATTACGCCTTTTCCACCGCCAACAGGCAAAGCGGCTTCAGCGGCAGCGCGATCGATGAGGTGAGGGTGGGGGTGCCGGAGCCGGCGTCGCTACTGCTGATGGCCGGGGGCTTGTTTGGACTGACGGCGGTGCGCAGGAAGCGCACCGCCGTTGGCGCGGACTAGCCGGCTGTTACGCTGCCTTGGCTGCGGCCGGGGCAGCTGCAGGCTCGGCGGCGTGCGCCTCGCCCATCGGCGAAGGGTTGGCCAGTTCGCGGTGCATGGTTTCCATGTCCAGCTCGTTTTCCCACTTCGACACCACCACGGCGGCCACGCCGTTGCCGATGAAGTTGGTCAGCGCGCGGGCTTCGCTCATGAAGCGGTCGATGCCCAGGATCAGCGCCATGCCCGCCACCGGGATGGTCGGCACCACGGCCAGGGTGGCGGCCAGGGTGATGAAGCCGGCGCCGGTGATGCCGGAGGCGCCCTTCGAGGTCAGCATCGCCACCGCCAGGATGGTCAGCTCCTGGCCCAGGGTCAGGTCGGTGTTGGTGGCTTGCGCCACGAACAGGGCGGCCATGGTCATGTAGATGTTGGTGCCGTCCAGGTTGAAGGAGTAGCCGGTAGGAACCACCAGGCCCACCACGGGCTTGGCGCAGCCCAGTTTTTCCAGCTTGCGCATCAGCGAAGGCAGCGCGCTTTCCGACGAGCTGGTGCCCAGCACGATCAGCAGTTCTTCCTTCACGTAGTTGATGAAGCGGGTGATCGAGAAACCGGTGAACTTGGCGATCGAGCCCAGCACGATGAAGATGAACAGGATGCAGGTCAGGTAGAACGAACCCATCAGCTTGGCCAGCGGCAGCAGCGAGTCGATGCCGTACTTGCCGATGGTGAAGGCCATGGCGCCGAACGCGCCGATCGGGGCGACTTTCATGACGATGTTGACGATGCCGAAGATGGCGTGCGCCAGTTCGTCGATCAGCTTGGCCAGCGGACGGCCTTTTTCACCCATCAGCGACAGCGCGAAACCGAACAGCACGGAGATCAGCAGCACCTGCAGGATGTCGCCCTTGGCGAAGGCGTCGACCACGGTGTTCGGGATGATGTTCATCACGAAGTCGGTGGTGGACTGGTGCTTGGCTTTTTCCGTGTACTGGGCGATGGCCTTGGTGTCCAGGGTGGCGGGGTCGACGTTGAAGCCGTCGCCCGGGCGCAGCAGGTTGGCCACGAACAGGCCGATCACCAGCGCGAAGGTCGACACTACTTCGAAATACAGCAGGGCCTTGCCGCCGACGCGGCCGATTTTCTTGACGTCCTGCATGCCGGCAATGCCGGACACCACGGTGCAGAAGATCACCGGGGCGATGATCATCTTGATCAGCTTGATGAAGCCGTCGCCGAGCGGCTTCATGGCGACGGCGTCGCCGGGCAGGTAAATGCCCAGCAGCACGCCGCACAGAATTGCGAACAAGACCTGCACATACAGGACTTTGTAGAACGGTTTTTTCATGATCGTCTCCCCCATTGATGAATCGAATGGGGCCGATCATGAGGGAAAATAACTGTGTGGACTATTGTGGCAATCACTATTGCGGTTAACCACATTGCGGCAATCCACAATGGCGCGGCTTACGCCTTCCCCTTATTGCAGCCTTGCCGCGGCTTTACTGCGCTGTTATTGCGCGACCCAGCCGCCGTCCATATTCCAGGCCACGCCGCGCACCTGCTTGGCCGCGTCGCTGCACAGGAACACGGCCAGCGCGCCCAGTTCCTCGGGCGTGACGAACTCGCCGGACGGCTGCTTGTCGGCCAGCAGCGCCTTCTTGGCCTCGTCGTTGCTCAGGCCGTCCTTCAGCGCGCGCGCGTCCACCTGTTTCTGCACCAGCGGGGTCAGCACGAAGCCGGGGCAGATGGCGTTGGCGGTGACGCCGGTCTGCGCCGTTTCCAGCGCGGTCACCTTGGTCAGGCCCACCAGGCCGTGCTTGGCCGCCACATAGGCCGACTTGCCGGCCGAGCCCACCAGCCCGTGCGCCGAGGCCAGGTTGATGATGCGGCCCCAGTTCTGCTTGCGCATGTACGGCAGCGCCAGGCGCGAGGTGTGGAAGGCCGAAGTGAGGTTGATGGCGATGATGGAGTCCCATTTTTCGACCGGGAAGTCTTCCACGTTGGCCACGTGCTGGATGCCGGCGTTGTTGACCACCACGTCCAGGCCGCCGAACTTGTCGGCCGCGAACGCGAACAGCGCCTCGATTTCGGCCGCTTTCGACATGTCGGCGTTGTGGTAAGCGGTCTGCACGCCGAACTCGCGCGCCGTATCGGCCTGCAGCCGGGCGATTTCGGCCGCGTCGCCGAAGCCGTTGAACAGGATGTTGGCGCCTTCGGCCGCCAGTGAACGCGCCATGCCCAGGCCGATGCCGGACGTGGAACCGGTGACGAGTGCGGTCTTGCCGCGGAGGAGGGTGCTGGCCATGGAATTCCTTTATAGAGTGAATCGGAAGTTGCGGGTTGTCGGATGGGAAATGCGTGCGCTACACTTCTTCAAGATTTTAAGCGCAACGCCGGGTAAAATGTCGTACGTTGAAAAAAAGGAATCAGCATGATCGAGGCAAAAATAAAGTCTGTACAGTGCATTTCGCCCAGCGGACTGCACCGGATGGCCTACAAGGAGTGGGGCGACGAGGACAATCCCGACGTGCTGGTGTGCGTGCATGGCGTGACGCGCGTTTCCGACGACTTCGACAACATGGCGCGCGCGCTGGCCGGCCACTACCGCGTGGTGGCGCCGGACGTGGTGGGCCGCGGCCGCTCCGGCCGCCTGCGCAATCCCGAACTGTACCGCCTGCCGCAATACGTGGCCGACATGGTGACCCTGGTGGCGCGCGTGACCGCGCGCGGCCCGCGCCAGACCGTGGACTGGTTCGGCACCTCGATGGGCGGCCTGATCGGCATGGGCCTGGCCTCGCTGCCGGACAGCCCGGTCAGCAAGCTGGTGCTCAACGACATCGGCCCGGTGCTGGACCCGGAAGCGCTGCAGCGCATCGGCGACTACATCGGCCAGGACCTGCGCTTCCCCACCTTTGAACTGGGCGCCAAATTCGTGCGCGACGTGTCGCTGCCGTTCGGCCCGCACACCGAGGAAGAATGGCACAAGCTGGCCGCCGATGTGTTGCGCCAGGACAAGGACGGCCAGTGGGTGCGCCACTATGATATGGGACTGGCCCAGCCGTTCCGCTCGGCCACGCCGGAATCGGCGCGCGCCGACGAGGCCATGCTGTGGGCCGCCTATGACGCGATCCGCTGCCCGACCCTGCTGGTGCGCGGCGCCCAATCCGATTTGCTGTCGCCGGCGACGGCATTGAGCATGACGCAGCGCGGGCCAAAAGCCACGCTGGTGGAGATACCGGACGTCGGTCACGCTCCCACCTTCCTGCATGACGACCAGATCGCCATTGCCAGGAAGTTTTTACTTGACCTATAAACCTTTAGAAAGAACATA
The DNA here is from genome assembly GCF_059567845.1 of Massilia sp. BGA-UO-ETr-WB1. NCBI lineage: Bacteria > Pseudomonadati > Pseudomonadota > Betaproteobacteria > Burkholderiales > Oxalobacteraceae > Massilia > Massilia sp. BGA-UO-ETr-WB1. Next base: position 246,105 of record NZ_JCAQOT010000027.1, read on the forward strand.
GTATGGAAATCACCCGCCTGCACGTTGGCAAACGCCTGTCCGAAGTTGCCATCCACAACGGCACCGTCTACCTGGCCGGCCAGATCGCCGAAGACACCAGCAAGGACATCGTGGGCCAGACCCAGGAAGTGCTGGCCGCCGTGGACCGCCTGCTGGCCGAAGCCGGCAGCGACAAGACCTGCATCCTGAGCACCGCCATCTACATCAAGGACATGGCCCTGTTCCCGGGCATGAACGAAGTGTGGGACAGCTGGGTCGCCCAGGGCCACACCCCGCCGCGCGCCACCGTGCAAGCCACGCTGGCCAACCCGGCCTGCCTGGTCGAAGTGGTGGTGGTGGCGGCACAGCGTTAATGATATTGTGAGATTGCGCCGCTGCCGCGCAGCGGCAGCGGCACCGGTTTTAACTGAAGTAAGCGGTAACTGAGAGGTAACATGGTTTCTATCGCAGCGCTCAACAGCGCAACGTCGGACCAGCTGGTCCAAGGCCTGTCGGCCGAAGACGGCGCGCGGGTGCTGGCCGCGCTTGACCTGGCCAGCGCAGCGTATGGCGACAAGACCTGCAGCAGCGGCCAGAGTGCGTTCGAGTTCGCCGTCGGCGTCGCGAGCACGCTGGCCTTCCTGCGCATCGATGCGGAAACCCGCATCGCCGGCCTGATGTTCGAAGCAACCCTGCTCGACCCGTCCCAGGCCCCGAATATCGAACCCCGCTTCGGCCCCGCCGTGGCCGAGCTGGTCAGCGGCGTGCGCCAGCTGATCCGGCTGCGCGAGCTGACCCAGACCCAGCCCGCCGGCGCGCCCGGGCGCGGCAAGAACGCGGCCCAGCAGGCCGTGGCGCAAGTTGAAACGCTGCGCAAGATGCTGCTGGCCATGGCCAGCGACATGCGCGTGGTGCTGGTGCGCCTGGCTTCCTGCGTGACGACCTTGCGCTACTTCGCCGAGATCAAGCGTTTCGACGAGGTGACCCACAGCTATGGCCGCGAAACGCTGGACCTGTACGCGCCGCTGGCCAACCGGCTCGGCATCTGGCAGCTGAAATGGGAGCTGGAAGACTTGTCGTTCCGCTTCATCGAGCCGGAGGCGTACAAGCGCATCGCCAAGATGCTGGAAGAAAAGCGCATGATGCGCGAGGGCTTCGTGTCGTCCTCCATCACGCGCCTGCAGAATGAGCTGAACAGCGCCGGCATCAAGGCCGAGGTGTTCGGCCGGCCCAAGCACATCTACTCGATCTGGAGCAAGATGCGCGGCAAGGAGCTGGACTTCACGGAACTGTACGACGTGCGGGCCTTCCGCGTCATCGTCGACGACGTCAAGACCTGCTACACCGTGCTGGGCGTGGTGCACAATATCTGGACCCCGATCCCGAAGGAATTCGACGACTATATTTCGCGGCCCAAGCCGAACGGCTACCGCTCGCTGCATACGGTGGTGACGGCCGACGACGGCCGCCCGCTGGAAGTGCAGATCCGCACCCAGGAAATGCACAACTTCGCCGAGTACGGCGTGGCCGCGCACTGGCGCTACAAGGAGGAGGGCGGCTCCAACTTCCAGGGCCAGAAGTACGACGAGAAGATCGCCTGGCTGCGCCAGCTGCTGGCCTGGAAATCGGACGTGGCCGACACCGTGGTGGGCCAGGAGGAGGTGCAGCGCGAGTGGGTGGAAAAACTCAAGTCGGCCTCGCTGGACGACCGCATTTTCGTGCTCACGCCGCAGGCGCGCGTGCTGGAACTGCCGGTGGGCGCCACGCCGATCGACTTCGCCTACCATTTGCACAGCGACGTCGGCCACCGCTGCCGCGGCGCGCGCGTGGACGGCATCATGGTGCCGCTCAACACGCCGCTGAAGAACGGCCAGACCTGCGAAATCATCACCGCCAAGGGCGCGCCCGGCACGGCCGGACCGTCGCGCGACTGGCTCAACCCGGAATACACGGTTGCCACCCGCACCCGTTCCAAGATCCGGGCCTGGTTCCACGCCATCGACCAGCAGGAAACGCTGTCGCATGGCCGCGCCATGGTGGAGAAATCGCTGCAGCGGGAGGGCAAGACCGCCGTCAACCTGGAGGCGCTGGCGAACAAGCTGGGCTTCGCCAAGGTGGACGACCTGTTCATCTCGGTGGGCAAGGAAGAGTTCAGCCTGCGCCACGTGGAGCAGGCGCTGCACGACACGGGCGAGCCGGTTGAAGTGGAGGACGCGGTGGTGCTCGGCAAGAGCCGCGCCTCCAGCGTGGAGCAGGGCGCCAAGTCGGGTGTGCTGGTGGTGGGCACGGACGGCTTGATGACGCAGCTGGCCAAGTGCTGCAAGCCGGCGCCGCCGGACAGCATCGTCGGCTTCGTCACGCGCGGCAAGGGCGTGTCGATCCACCGCGCCACCTGCAAGAACTTCGCCGAAATGCGCGCCAAGGCGCCGGAGCGCGTCATCGTCACCGAATGGGGGCGCGCGGTCAACGAGACGGTGTACCCGGTCGGCATCTTCGTGCTGGCGGGCGACCGCCAGGGCCTGCTGCGCGATATCTCCGAGATCTTCTCGCGCGAGAAGCTCAACGTGATCGGCGTCAACACGCAGAGCGCGAAAGGGCAGGCGCGCATGACCTTCACCGCTGAAATCGGCTCCACCGCGCAGCTGCAGAAAGCCCTGTCGGCGATCGCCGAAGTCAGCGGCGTGCTGGAAGCGCGCCGTTCCTGACGCGGTGGCGGGTCAGGCGAAGCCGTAACCCGCCATCATTGCGCCAGCTCGGCCTGCAGCGTCACGTGGTCGATGCCGTGCCGTTCCAGCAGCATGGCCTTGATGGCGGCCAGGATGGCCGGCCAGTGCTGCAGGTCGTCCACTTCGATGTGGCCGATCAGCGCCGGCTGGCCGGGTGACATGGACCACACGTGCAGGTCATGCACCGACAGCACGCCCGCCACCTGTTCCAGGTCGGCGCCCACCTGCAAATAATCGACCTGCAGGGGCACGCCTTCCATCAGGTGGTGATAGGACTCGCGCAGTAGCGCCGCGGTCGACTTCAGTATCAGCAGCGACACCAGGATGGACAGCAGCGGGTCGATCTGCGTCCAGCCGGTGTGCCAGATCACCGCGCCGGCCACCAGCGCGGCGATCGAGCCCAGCAAGTCGCCCATCACGTGCACCAGCGCGGCACGCGTGTTCATGCTTTGCTTGTCGTGCGATAGCACCCAGGCCACGGCCAGGTTGACGCACAGGCCGATGCCCGCCACCACGAACACCATGCCGCCCCGCACCTGCTGCGGCGCGCTGAAGCGCTGGATGGCTTCGGCCACGATCCAGCCCACCACGCCCAGCATCAGCAGGCCGTTGACGAAGGCGGCCAGCGCCTCGGCGCGGCCGTAGCCGAAGGAGTAGCGCGCCGACGGCGGCCGCTTGGCGATCAGCTGCGCCAGCAGGGCCAGGCCCAGCGCGGCGGCGTCGGTCACCATGTGGCCGGCGTCCGAAATCAGCGCCAGCGAATTGGCCAGGAAGCCGGACGCCGCTTCCACCCCGGCGAAGCCGAGGGTCAGCGCCACCGCCCAGCCCAGCACCTTCAGGCTGCGGTCCCCCACGAAGTGTTTGTGCTTGGCGTCGCCGGCGCGGTGGGCGTGCAGGCGGGCGGTATCGGTGTCGGTATGCATGGTGCGCGATTATTTGTAGGTGCCGCAAGTGATGACGTACTGGCCCACCTGGCGGAACCAGGCCGACTTGGCCTGCATCTGCCGCGTCAGCGGATGTACCCATTTATAGTCGACCGGACCTTGCTGGCCTTTGCGGGCTTTGTCCAGGATCTCGCGCACGAAGTACTTGTCTTCCTCGTCGCGGTAGTCGTATACATTGAGGCCCACCAGGCGTGGAATGGCCCCGTGCGCCATTACCTTACCATGCTTGTCGTAAATAACGATGTAGAGGTCGCGGTGGATGAAGCGGCCCCTGGGATTGCTGGCTTCGAAGAAAGTCTTGGCCGGCCCCTGGTCGACCAGGTAGGCGGCGGTCTTGTTGATGAGGGCGAGGGCGTCGGCCGGCGTGCCGTGCCCGCTGGCGGCGGCGCCCAGGCTGAACAGCGCCGCGGCCAGGAAAATTAACAACTGTTTCATGTTCTTGGTTTTCTGTGCAACAACTGAATATAGCATAGTGGGGTAGAGCAATGTTTTCACATTTGCCCCTTGCGGAGTCGATTTCCACTCTCTATAATGCTGGTCTTCGGGCGGTTAGTTCAGCTGGTTAGAATACTTGGTCGACATCCAAGGGGTCGGGGATTCGAATTCCTCACCGCCCACCAGAACATGTAGTAAGATGGTTTTCAGCAGTAAAGTAGTAGTGCAGGCAGTACCAAAGGGCGGTTAGTTCAGCTGGTTAGAATACTTGGTCGACATCCAAGGGGTCGGGGATTCGAATTCCTCACCGCCCACCACCAACATTATGTAAGAGCGAGAAAGGCAATCCGGTTATGACACCGCGAACTACTACCAAGGTTAGTAAGTAACGCTAGTCACCGGCTTTCTCACGCTATCACATTGAAGAAAAACGCGGCTAGCCCGCGTTTTTTTTCGTCCGCAGTTCCCAATACGCAGTTTCCCAATTTCGTTTATTTCGTTTACCCACTATCCGGCATTTGTGCCGACTGGAGAGCATGATGGTTGCAGTCCGACTTCCCGATGGTTCCGTGCGTCAGTTCGATGCGCCCGTCACGGTGGCCCAGGTGGCCTCCAATATCAGCACCAGCCTGGGCAAGGCCGCGCTGGCCGGCAAGGTTGATGGCAAGGTGGTCGATACCTCCTTCCTGATCGAGAAGGACGCCGACGTCGCCATCGTCACCGACCGCGACCCCGAAGGCCTGGACGTGATCCGCCACTCCACCGCCCACTTGCTGGCCTACGCCGTCAAGGAGCTGTTCCCCGATGCGCAAGTGACCATCGGCCCGGTGATTGAAAACGGCTTCTACTACGACTTCTCGTACAAGCGCCCGTTCACCCCGGACGACCTGGTGGCGATCGAAAAGAAAATGGCCGAGCTGGCCAAGAAGGACGAGCCGGTCACCCGCCAGGTGCTGCCGCGCGACGAGGCCGTGGCTTACTTCAAGTCGATCAACGAGCACTACAAGGCCGAGATCATCGCCTCGATTCCTGCCGACCAGGACGTGTCGCTGTACTCGGAAGGCAAGTTCACCGACCTGTGCCGCGGCCCGCACGTGCCGTCGACCGGCAAGCTGAAAGTGTTCAAGCTGATGAAGCTGGCCGGCGCCTACTGGCGCGGCGACTCGAAAAACGAGATGCTGCAGCGCGTCTACGGCACCGCCTGGACCAAGAAGGAAGACCAGGAGCAGTACCTGTTCCAGCTGGAAGAGGCGGAAAAGCGCGACCACCGCAAACTGGGCAAGCAGCTGGACTTCTTCCACTTCCAGGACGAGGCGCCGGGCCTGGTGTTCTGGCATCCGAAAGGCTGGACCATCTGGCAACAGGTTGAGCAGTACATGCGCAACAAATACCAGGTCAACGGCTACCAGGAAGTGAAGGCGCCGCAGATCCTGGACGCCAGCCTGTGGGGCAAGACCGGCCACTGGGACAACTACCGCGAGAACATGTTCGTGACGGAATCGGAAAACCGTTCCTACGCGCTGAAGCCGATGAACTGCCCGGGCCACGTGCAGATCTTCAACAGCAATATGCGCTCCTACCGCGACCTGCCGCTGCGCTACGGCGAGTTCGGCCAGTGCCACCGCAACGAGCCGTCCGGCGCGCTGCACGGCATCATGCGCGTGCGCGGCTTCACCCAGGACGACGGCCACATCTTCTGCATGCAGGAGCAGATCGAGCCGGAGGTGGTGGCTTTCCACACCCAGGCGATGGAGGTGTATGCCGACTTCGACTTCACCAACATCGACGTCAAGCTGGCGCTGCGCCCCGACAGCCGCATCGGCACCGACGAGGTGTGGGACGAGGCGGAGGAAGCGCTGCGCTCCGGCCTGCGCGCCTGCGGCGTCGAGTGGACCGAGCTGCCGGGCGAGGGCGCCTTCTACGGCCCGAAAATCGAGTACCACCTGAAGGATTCGCTGGGCCGCCCGTGGCAGGTCGGCACCATGCAGGTCGACTTCTTCATGCCGCAGCGCCTGGGCGCCGAATACGTGGCGGCCGACAACTCGCGCCAGGTGCCGGTGATGCTGCACCGTGCCATCGTCGGCTCACTGGAGCGCTTCATCGGCATCCTGATCGAAAACTACGCCGGCGCGCTGCCGATGTGGCTGGCGCCGGTGCAAGTGTCGGTGCTTAACATCTCCGACGCGCAGGCCGATTATGTGAACGATGTGGCCGCCAAGCTGCGCCAACAGGGCTTCCGCGTGCAGACCGATTTGCGCAACGAGAAGATTACGTATAAAATACGTGAACATTCCGTCCAAAAACTGCCGTACATTCTGGTCGTCGGCGACAAGGAGCGGGATGCCAACACTGTGGCCGTGCGGGCGCGTGGGAATGTCGATCTGGGCGTAATGTCCCTCGACTCCCTGGTTGAGCGACTCCTTAAAGACGTCGCCGACAAAGCCTGACTCCGAGGAAACTCGCATACCGGCCGATCATCAGATTTTTAAAGGAAACTACAATAGCTACTGACAAGTCGCATCGCATCAATGGCGAAATCACCGCTCCCGAAATGCGTCTGAGCGGGGTTGAAAACGAACCGCTCGGTATCGTGAGCCTGGCCGAAGCCTTCCGCCTGGCGGAAGAGGCGAACGTCGACCTGGTGGAGATCGCCCCTACGGCGGTCCCGCCAGTCTGCCGTCTGATGGACTACGGCAAGTTCAAGTATTCGGAGCAGAAGAAAGCCCACGAAGCGAAGCTCAAGCAAAAAGTCATCTCCGTGAAGGAAGTCAAATTCCGTCCGGGCACCGATGACGGCGATTACAATATCAAGCTGCGCAACCTCATCAAGTTCCTCGATGAAGGCGACAAAACCAAGATCACGCTGCGTTTCCGCGGCCGTGAGATGGCGCACCAGGATATCGGTTTCCGCATGCTCGAGCGTCTGAAGGCTGACCTGGAGCCGTACGGCCAGGTCGAGCAGTTCCCGAAGATGGAAGGCCGCCAGATGATCATGGTCCTGGCGCCGAAAAAGAAGAAGTAAACAAGAATTTGCGGAATTGCGGACACCTTAGGGTATAATCGCGTTCCGCAAAATGTAGTGGCCAACAGCAAGACGGACCGCTGCATCAACAAGTGAAAGCAGGCCTCTAAGCGCAGCGTAGTGCTGCCACCTGCAATCCTGTTAATTTGGAGCTGCCCGTAAGAGGGCAGATGTGTTATGCCAAAAATGAAGACCAAAAGCTCCGCGAAAAAGCGTTTTCGCGTGCGTCCAGGTGGTACTGTTAAATCGGGTATGGCTTTCAAGCGCCACATCCTGACCAAGAAAACCACCAAAAACAAGCGTCAGCTGCGTGGTACCCGTAACATCAACGCGTCGGATGTCACGTCCGTCATGCGTATGATGCCTACCGCTTAATCTCACACTCATTTAAGGAGCTAATATGCCTCGAGTAAAACGTGGGGTTACTGCGCGTGCCCGTCATAAAAAAGTACTGAACCTGGCCAAGGGTTACCGTGGTCGTCGTAGCAAGGTATACCGTATTGCCAAGCAAGCAGTCATGCGCGCTGGCCAGTACGCATACCGCGACCGCCGTAACAAGAAGCGCGTCTTCCGCCGCCTGTGGATCGCCCGTATCAACGCCGCTTCCCGTGAGCATGGCGTGACGTACAGCGTGTTCATGAACGGCCTGAAGAAGGCGAACATCGAGCTGGACCGTAAGGTTCTGGCCGATATGGCTGTGATGGACAAGCCGGCATTCGCCGCGATTGTCAACACCGTCAAAGCACAAATCGCTGCCTAATATCAGCGTTTGATGCGTAGCGCTGCTTCCGGCAGCGCATGAGAGCGGGGCAAGGTGTGAACCTGTGCCCCGTTTTTAATTTCCAAGACAGGAATATTGCATGAACTCCCTGGAAGAACTGGTCGTCTCGGCACGTGCTGACTTTATCGCCGCCGCGGACGCCGCCGCACTTGAAAACGCCAAAGCCAAGTATCTGGGCAAGACCGGCCAGATCACCGAAATGATGAAGGGCCTGGGCAAGCTCGACCCGGACGCGAAGAAGGCGCAGGGCGCGCTGATCAATGCCGCCAAAGTGCAGATCGAGGCCGCGCTGACCGCGCGCCGCGACGCCATGGCCGAAGCCCAGCTGCAAGCCCGCCTGAACGCGGAAGAAATCGACGTCACCTTGCCAGGCCGCGGCCGCGCCGGCGGTGGCCTGCATCCTGTCATGCGCACCTGGGAGCGCGTGGAGGAAATCTTCCGCTCGATCGGCTTCGACGTGGCCGGCGGCCCCGAGATCGAAACCGACTGGACCAATTTCACCGCCCTGAACAGCCCGGAAAACCATCCGGCCCGTTCGATGCAGGACACCTTCTACGTGGACGGCAACGACAGCACCGGCAAGCCGCTGCTGCTGCGCACCCACACCAGCCCGATGCAGGTGCGCTACGCGCGCAGCCACACGCCGCCGATCAAGGTGATCGCGCCGGGCCGCACCTACCGCGTCGACAGCGACGCCACCCACTCGCCGATGTTCCACCAGGTCGAAGGCCTGTGGATCGCCGAGGACATCAGCTTCGCCGACCTGAAGGGCGTGTACCTGAACTTCGTCAAGGCCTTCTTCGAGACCGACGACCTGCAGGTGCGCTTCCGCCCCTCGTACTTCCCGTTTACCGAACCGTCGGCCGAGATCGACATCGCCTTCGGCAGCGGTCCATTGAAGGGCCGCTGGCTGGAAGTGTCCGGCTCCGGCCAGGTGCACCCGTCGGTGGTGCGCAACTTCGGCCTCGATCCCGAGCGCTACATCGGTTTCGCGTTCGGCTCCGGCCTGGAGCGCCTGACCATGCTGCGTTACGGCATCAACGACCTGCGCCTGTTCTACGAAGGCGACCTGCGTTTCCTGAAACAGTTCAACTGAGGCACCACGAATATGCAATTCTCTGAAAATTGGCTGCGCACTCTCGTCGATCCGAAAATGACGTCGGATGAACTGGCGCACATGCTGACCATGTCCGGCCTGGAAGTGGAAGAAGTCGAAGCGGTGGCGCCGCCGTTCTCCAACGTGGTGGTGGGCCACGTGCGCGAAATGGCCAAGCACCCGGACGCGGACCGCCTGAACGTGTGCCAGGTGGACGTCGGCACCGGCACCCTGCTCAACATCGTCTGCGGCGCGCCCAACGTGCGCCCGGGCCTGAAGGTGGTGTGCGCCATGGCCGGCGCGCTGCTGCCGCCCGGCGCGGACGGCAAGCCGTTCGAAATCAAGGTGGGCAAGCTGCGCGGCGTGGAGTCGCAGGGCATGCTGTGCTCGGCCAAGGAACTGAAGCTGTCGGAAGAGGGCTCGGGCCTGCTGGAACTGCCGGACGACGCGCCGGTGGGCCAGAACTTCCGCGACTACTATGCGCTGAACGACCTGAAATTCACCATCAAGCTGACCCCGAACAAGGCGGACTGCCTGTCGGTGCTGGGCGTGGCGCGCGAAGTGTCGGCGCTGACCGGCGTGCCGCTGACCCTGCCGTCCTTCCGCACCGTGCCGGTGACGATGGACGAAGTGCTGCCGGTGAAGATCTCGGCGCCGGACCTGTGCGGCCGCTTCTCCGGCCGCGTGATCCGCAACCTGAACGCGAAGGCCGCCACGCCGGAATGGATGAAGCAGCGCCTCGAGCGCAGCGGCCAGCGCCCGGTGTCGGCGCTGGTGGACATTTCCAACTACGTGATGCTGGAGCTGGGCCGCCCGTCGCACGTGTTCGACCTGGCCAAGATCCATGGCGGCCTGGACGTGCGCTGGGGCAAGGCCGGCGAAACGCTCAAGCTGCTGAACGGCAACACCGTGGCCGTCGATGAGTGGGTGGGCGTGATCGCCGACGACAAGGAACTCGAATCGCTGGCCGGCATCATGGGCGGCGACGCCACCGCCGTCTCGCTGGACACCGAATCGATCTACCTGGAAGCGGCGTTCTGGTGGCCGAACGCCATCCAGGGCCGGGCCCGCAAGTACAACTTCTCGACCGACGCGGCGCACCGCTTCGAGCGCGGCGTGGACTACGCCACCACCGTCGAGCACATCGAGCGCATCACCTCGCTGCTGGTGGAGATCTGCGGCACCCCGGCCACGCAAGTGGGCCCGGTGGACGACCAGATCGCCAACCTGCCGCAGCCGAAACCGGTGCAGATGCGCACCGCGCGCGCCCAGAAAGTCATCGGCGTGCCGCTGACCGACGCGCTGGTGGCCGACATCTTCACGCGCCTGGGCCTGCCGTTCACGCTCGAGGCAGGCGTGTTCAGTGTGACCGCGCCGTCCTACCGTTTCGACATCGAAATCGAGGAAGACCTGATCGAGGAAGTGGCCCGCGTGTACGGCTTCGAGAACATCCCGGCGGTGGCGCCGGTGGCGCCGAACACCATGCGCATCGCGCCCGAGAACACCCGTTCGCTGTTCGCCGTGCGCCACCAGCTGGCCGACCTGGGCTACCAGGAAGTGGTCAACATGAGCTTCGTGGAAGCCCAGTGGGAACTGGACTTCAGCGCCAACGACAACCCGATCAAGCTGCAAAACCCGATCGCCAGCCAGCTGAGCGTGATGCGTTCCTCGCTGATCGGCAGCCTGGTGGCCAATGTGCGCTACAACCTGAACCGCAAAGCCAGCCGCGTGCGCGTGTTCGAGCTGGGCGCCATCTACCAGCGCGACGCGTCGGTGCAGGACGGCCCGCTGAGCGTGGCCGGCTACAGCCAGCCGCAGCGCGTGGCCGCGCTGGCCTACGGCCCGGTGGCCGACGAGCAGTGGGGCCAGGACAGCCGCCTGGTCGACTACTTCGACGTGAAGGCGGACCTGGAGCAGCTGTTCGCGCCGCAGACGCTGCGCTTCACCAAGGCCGCGCACCCTGCGCTGCACCCGGGCCGCTCGGCGAATATCGAGCTGGACGGCAAAGTGATCGGCTTTATCGGCGAACTGCACCCGCGCTGGCTGCAGAAATACGACCTGCCGCAGGCGCCGGTGCTGTTCGAGGTTGATGCCGTTGCATTGCAGCAACGCAATGTGCCGAAGTACAGCGAAATCTCCAAGTTCCCGGGCGCCACGCGCGACCTGGCGCTGGTGGTCAAGCAGGCCGTGCCGGCGCAGGATCTGCTCGACGCTTTCGCCGCCGCGCAGGCTGCCCACCCGCACGGCAAGCTGGTGCAAGCCATTGTTTTGTTTGATGAATATCGCGGCAAGGGCTTGGAAGCGGACGAGAAATCGCTTGCTTTCCGCTTTAGCTTGCAAGATACTCAAAATACCCTGCAGGACGATGTGGTGGACGCTGTGATGAGTGCGCTGGCCGAGTCGGCGCAGCAAAAGCACGGCGCCAAACTGCGTTCTTAAGCGGGCCGTAAGTCACAACGGGCAATATGCCACCCCGGAATCCGGCGTTCGCCGGATTCCTGTTCTTTTTATAGGCAGGGCAGCAAAATTAATAACAACGACGTTGATACCGCCGTACTCGAGTCCGCTCTGGATGCCGAGCTGCACAGCGCGATGCTGGTGGCCAAGGTGCGCCAGGAAGCGGAAAAGGACATGCCCACGCTGACCAAGGCGGAGCTGGCAGAGTTGCTGTTCGAGCAGGTTGGACTGAACAAGCGTGAAGCCAAGGACATGGTGGAAACCTTCTTTGACGAGATCCGCAATGCGCTCGAGCGCGGCGAGGCCGTCAAGCTGTCCGGTTTCGGCAATTTCCAGCTGCGCGACAAGCCGCAGCGCCCGGGGCGCAACCCGAAGACCGGCGAGGAAATCCCGATCACGGCGCGCCGCGTCGTCACCTTCCACGCCAGCCAGAAACTGAAGAGCATGGTCGAGGAAAGCAGTCCCATGGCGCGTGCCGCCTGAGTGAGGCCGCAGTATGAACGATAGGCCAGGCAAGTCCGAACTGGTGGTGTTGCCGCCGATTCCAGCCAAGCGCTATTTCACGATAGGCGAGGTGAGCGAGCTGTGCGGCGTGAAGCCGCATGTGCTGCGCTACTGGGAACAGGAATTCACCCAGCTCAAGCCGGTCAAGCGGCGCGGCAACCGGCGCTATTACCAGCATCATGAGGTGCTGCTGATACGCCGTATACGGGAACTGTTATACGAACAAGGTTTCACCATCAGCGGGGCGCGCAACAAACTCGATAGCCGCAGCGCCGATCCGGCGCAGGCAGGGTATGATGCTGAATATGAGCGCGCAGCGCCGGCCGTGCCGGCGCCGGCGCCGCTGGACCGGGACATGATACGCAGCGAGCTGCTTGCCATCCTCGGCCTGCTTAGCTGATCAGTTCGCTGGTCGGCCGGGCGGCTCGGTGGCGGGTGGCACCAGGGGCGCGCCGCTAGCGCCTTTTTTTTCGCATACAATAGTAGTGCTACAATAATAAGATTATTATTTTGTTAGCGGAAGCGCGGGACTTTCCCATGCAAGGAAGACACGAGGGAACACATGATACGCGTTGCCATATGTGACGATCATCAAATAGTTAGGGCCGGCTTCAAGCAGATTTTCTCGTCCGAGGACGATTTCAGTGTGGTGGCGGAAGGCAGCACCGGGCGCGAAGCGCTGGACATCGCCCGCCGCGAGATTTGCGACGTGTTGCTGCTGGATATCGCCATGCCGGACCAGTCCGGCATTGATACTTTGCGCACCATCCGCCAGGGCCAGCCGGATTTGCCGGTGCTGATCCTGTCGGGCTATCCGGCGCAGCAGTACGCGCTGAACCTGTTCAAGATGGGCGCCAACGGCTATCTGAACAAGGAATGCGAGGCGGACGAGCTGATCACGGCGGTGCGCACCGTGCATCAGGGGCGCCGCTATGTCAGCTCGCAGGTGGGCGAGCTGCTGGCGCAGAGCTTCGACCGCGATCCCAACACGGCGCTGCACACCGAGCTGTCGGACCGCGAGTTCCAGGTGTTCCTGCGCCTGGCGCGCGGCGCCACCGTGAGCGACATCGGCGTGGCCCTGTCGCTGAGCATCAAGACGGTGAGTACCTACCGTACCCGCATCATGGAAAAAATGGGCCTGCAATCGAACAGCGATCTGACCTATTATGCAATGAAGAACAACCTGCTGGATTAACGCAGAGCGCCGCCCAGGCGCGCACGTTAGGAAACTGATGCGGCGCAGCAAAAAACGGCAGGGTCTATAATGGCCCAGCCATAACGGCTGCTCATCTAGCAAAGGATGCCTATCAGGATGTATTTCACCGTCGACGCGGCGCCCCACCACAGACTGCCGCTGTACAAGACCGTACTGTGCGTAACATGCGCATTGATACTGATCGTGAACGGCTTCAGCCTGTTCCATAACCTGCAGTCGCTAAAGGGCGCCAACTTCCTGTTAAGCCAGTCCTCGCGGGTGGCCGAGCGGCTGCAATACCTGAACGTGCTGGTGCTCGACGCCGAGAGCAGCATGCGGGGCTACTTTGTGTCCGGCAAGGAATCCTACCTGGGGCCGACCCGCACCGTCACGGTGGAAACGGAAACCGAATTCAAGGAACTGGAACTGCTGCTGGCCGACAGCCCGTCGCAGCTGAAAAACCTGGCCCAGCTGCACACCATCGTGCGCCGCAAGCTGGCCCTGATGAGCGAATCGATCGAAGTCTACCGCCACGGCGGGCTGGAAGAGATCGTCAACATCGCCAAGGTCTCCGACGACCGCGCCTCGATGGACGAGCTGCGCCTGCTGGTGGTGATCATGGTGCAGGAACAGAATGAAACGCTGGCCGCGCGCAGCGCCAGCTTCTACCACGAGTACCAGAAGGCCGTGCTGCTGGGCACCGGCATCAACGCGGTGGCGATCTTTGTGCTGATCATGTTCTACCAGCTGGTGCGGCGCAGTTTCCGCAACCAGGCTGCGGTCGAGCACGCCTTGCAGGTGTCCAACGACAACCTCGAATCCATGGTGGCGCAGCGCACCGAGCAGCTGTCGGTGCTGTCGCGCCACCTGATCAGCATCAGCGAGGAGGAAAAAGTGCGGCTGTCGCGCGAACTGCACGACGAGATGGGCGCCCACCTGACCTCCATCAGCATGGACCTGGGCGCCGTCATGCACCAGCTGCAAAAGACCAATCCGGAACTGGCTTCCCAGCTCAAGCGGGCGCGCGCCACCTTGCTCGACGCGGTGGAAATGAAGCGCCGCATCATCGAGAATCTGCGCCCCAGCCTGCTGGACAACCTGGGCCTGTGCGCGGCCATCGAGAGTTATTGCGAAGAGTTCAGCCGCATGTCCGCGCTGCCGTGCGAAACCGACATCGCCAGCCACATCGACGGCGTGGCCAAGGGGCGCGATTCCAGCCTGGCCATTGCACTGTTCCGCATCGTGCAGGAATCGCTGACCAATATCCGCAAGTACGCGCGCGCCACCAAGGTGACCGTGACGCTGCAGTGCAGTGAAGACTTGCTGGTGCTGCGCGTGATCGACGATGGCGTGGGCATCGAATCGAACACGCTGGTGAAGCCGATGTCGCACGGCTTGCTGGGCATGCGCGAGCGGGCACTGCTGCTGGGCGGCACGCTGACGATACGGCGCGGCCGCAGCGACAAGGGAACCTGTATCGAAGTGCATATTCCGCTGCGCGCCAAGGTCGATGTCACGGAGCAGCGCGAGCCTAGCAGCCCGCCACGTCCACCAGCAGGCGATCGTACTCTGTCTTCGCCACCTTATAGCACTCGCCCGCGTAGCGTTCCAAGCCTGAACGATCAATGACGGTGATGTTGCCGCGGCGGTAGGTGATCAGGCCGTCGTCCTGCAGCTTGCCGGCGGCGGCGGTGATGCTTTCGCGCCGCACGCCCAGCATGATGGAGATCATTTCCTGGGTCACTTTCAGCTCATTGCTCAGCGAGCGGTCCAGGCGGTCCAGCAGCCAGCGGCACAGTTTCTGCTCGATCGAGCTGTGGCGGCCGCCGACGGCGTTCTGCGCCATTTGCGCGAACAGCGCGTGGTTGTAGCGCATCAGCAGCTGGGGCAGGGCGCCGCCCTGGTTGAACGCTTCGCGCAGGTGCTGCGCCTTCAGGCGGTAGCCGTAGCCGGCGCTTTGTACCACGGCGCTGCACATGGCGCGCTCGCCGGGGAACATCGACACGCCCACCACGCCTTCATGGCCGACCACTGCGATCTCGGTGGTGGCGCCGTCTTCCATTACATACAGCAGGGAAACAATGGCAGTGGTCGGGAAATACACGTTTTCCAGCTTGCTGCCGAATTCGAATAATTCCTTGCCGAACGGCAAGGTCACCAGTTCCAGGTGTTCAAACAGGGATTCCAGGACTTCACGAGGCAAGGCGGCCAGCAGTTCGTTCTGCTGTGTACCGCTATAGCTGACAACCGGCCGGGACGCAACTTTGAATTCCCGCGAGCCTACGGGCATCGTCTGGGAGAGCGACTGTGTGACGGTATCGCTAAGTTGAGTGTTGTTCATTTTATTCCTCACAGGCTAAGTACAAAGTAGCGCTGGATGCCGGTGCTGCTCAGTCCGGGTGGGCTTCTGTTCTCGCTCCACTTTATCCATCGCGTTGTTAGTACTTTAAGTCTGTATGTACTTTACGAACATAAGACGGGGCAGCGCCCCCGTGTAGGCTCGATGCATGGCGCCTTGTCAGCCTAGTCCTACTGCAATAATGAGCGGCAGGCTGCAGGATGCCCCGCGCGGCTTCACACGGAGCGCATGCTGCCTTCATGCAGCGGCCTTAAGATGGTGCCGGTTCAATCAAAAAGGAGGACGCAGATGGGCACGCTGAGGGAGGGGGCAGGGCGGCAGGTGCTGCTGGTGGCGCTGGGAACCGCGCTGATATTGCTGGTGCCGCTGGCGGCGATGCAGTTCACCGACGAGGTGGTGTGGACGGGGGCGGACTTCGTCATCGCCGGCGTGCTGCTGGCCGGCGCCGGCCTGGCCTACGTGGCGGCTGCGCGGCTGCTGCGCACCGCGCAGCGCCGGCTGGTGCTGGGCATGGCGCTGGCGGCGCTGATGGCGCTGGTGTGGCTGGAGCTGGCGGTCGGCCTGATCGGCACGCCGTTCGCCGGCAGCTAGCCGGCGGTTAGCGGCAGTCAGCCGAGCAGGCGCTCGCGCTTGCGGGACACGATGGTCGGTTTATTGGCGCTCCACGCGAGGGGCGGGGCCACGGTGTCCAGCACCGGCGGGCGGGCGGCGGCCGGCTGGCCGTCCAGGCGGAAGCGGCTCACGGCCTGGCCGAGCTGGGCCGCCTCTTCGTGCAGGCGGTCCGCTCCTACAGAGGCTTGCAGCACCAGCGCGCCGTTCTGGCGCGTCATGTCGTCGATGCGGGCCAGCGCGTGATCGACTTGTTCGATCTCGCTGCGCTGCACCGCCTCGGCGGCGCTGATCTGCTCGATGATGGCGGCGGTCTGCTGCACCGATTGCACCACTTGCGTCATGGTGGCGCCGGCCGAGTTCACCAGCGCGCTGCCGGCTTCCACTTCCTTGACCGAATCGACGATCAGCTTCTTGATCTCCAGCGCGGCGGCGGCCGAGCGCTGCGCCAGGCTGCGCACCTCGCCCGCCACCACCGCGAAGCCGCGCCCCTGCTCGCCGGCGCGGGCCGCTTCCACCGCCGCGTTCAGGGCCAGGATGTTGGTCTGAAAGGCGATGCCGTCGATCACGCCGATGATGTCGCTGATCTTGTCCGAACTGGCGCGGATGCCGGCCATGGTGTCGACCACGGCGGCCACGCTGCGCCCGCCCTGCAGGGCGATGTCGGAGGCGGTCTGCACCAGCTTGCGGCCGTTTTCCGCGTGCGCGGCGTTGCGCTGCACGGTGGCGGTCAGCGCGCGCATCGAGGCCACGGTGGCGGACAGGTCGTCGGCCTGCGCTTCGGTGTGGCCGGACAGCGCCGTGTTGCCGCTGGCCAGTTCGTCGGCGCCGTCGGCGATGCGGCCGGCGCCGCTGCGGATGTCGTCCACCAGTATCACCAGCGCTTGCGTCATGCCGCCGAAGGAATTGACCAGGCTGCCGATTTCGTCGCGCGCGGGGGAGCTGATTTCCAGCGCCAGGTCGCCGGCGGCGGCGGCCTGAACGGCACGGTTCAGGCTGCCCACGTCGCGCGCGAAGGACAGGTAGAAGCCGGCGAACAGCACGGCCGCCACGGCCAGCGCGGCGCCGACCGCGGCCAGCATCAGGTTGCGGCGCAGCTGGTCGCGCGCCAGGCGCTCGGCCAGCAGCTGGTCCAGCGCCTTGGCGGAGGCGGCCGCAAAGCCGTACAGCTTGCCGATCGCCTCGTTGCCGGCGGCGCTGAATTCCTTGCCGCTGGTCTGGTTATAGGAGTTGCTCACTTCGTTCTTGTTGCGTTCCAGGAAGGCCAGCGCGGCGGGGATGGCCGCCAGGTGCGGCTGCAGCGCCGCTTTCAGCTGCGGGTTGTGCAGCAGGATGGCGTCGGCCTGCGCCGGCAGGCGCTCGAGCTGGTGGCGGGCCAGCATGGCGGTGGCATTCAGCAGCTGGTCTTCATTGCCCTCGAACAGGCCGGTGTCGATATAGGCGCCGCCGCGCGCGGCGATCACCGACAGGTCTTCGGCCACTTCCGGCAAGGTCTTCTGGAAGGCGGCGATCAGGTAGTGGGTTTGCACTTCGGGGTCCAGGCTCAGGCTGGAGCGGTCCGCCACCAGCGCGCTCAGCTTGGCCAGCCGGGCCAGCAGCGCGCCGTGCAGGGCGATGCTGTCCTTGGCGTCGGCGCTGGCCTGGCGCTCGGCCAGCGCTTTCCACGCTTGCCGCACGGCGCCCCATTCCGGCAGCGCGGCCAGGCCGGACGCACTCGGCTGCTCCTGCTGCCAGCCGTCCAGGCGCTTCAAGCGGCCGTCGATGTCGGCGCGCAGCGCGGCGCCGTCCAGCGGCTGGCGCGCGGCCAGGCGCAGGCGTTCCAGCGCGCGGTGCTGCTGGGCCAGCTGGCTGACCTGCTGCAATTGCCCGATGTAGGCCACGCCCAGCTGCTCGCGCTCCGTCACGTCCAGCGACTTGTGCAGCTCGCGCATCAGCAGCGTGGTCACCAGCAGCAGCGGCAGCAGGAAGATCAGCGTCACCAGCACGAACTTGGGAAACAGGCGCAGGCGCTGCATCAGCGCGATGGCGGGGCGAAATAGGGTATTCATCAATGTTTCGAGCCGTAAAATTGCCATCCCGCAATAATGCCTGCCAAATGTGACAAGGCCGTGAACTAAATCGGCCCGGTTGTGACTATTTGAGAGATTTTCCGACGCGAAACGTGTCATTCTTGGTAGAATTTTCCATGTGGGAATTTGAATTGCCTTTGATGAAGAAGTGACAAGAAGGGAGAGCCGTCATCGACGCCATCGACGCCAAGCTGTATTTTTACCTGGGGAGCACCCTGCTGCTGCTGGTGCATTGCGTCAGCGCGGCCTACTTCGTGGCCTCGGGAAAGCGCAAGTCGAAGCAGGTGAAAGCCTTGTGCTTCCTGTCGCTGGCCGCCTGTACCTGCGCCGTGATCGCCTTGCTGTTCTTCGAAGTGTGCTTCGCCGCCAACATGGAGCGCATCGACGCCATGATGCTGATGGTGCCGCTGCTGGTGTGCGTGGCGGGCGACGTGCTGATGTACCGCTTGTCCGTCGTCAAACCCTACAGCATGGCCGACGGCACCGGCAGCCGGGTCCGCACCCGCCGCCGCACCATAGGCTGAGCGCTCCCCCCTCTGGCACGGCTGTACATCGGCCCTGCTTGCCCTTATAGTGCCTGCAGGCGCGGCCTTGACCGCGCGACATCATGAGGCAGGCTATGCACGTATTACTGGTGGAAGATGACGCAGTGCTGGCCGACGGCCTGCACCGCGTGCTGAGCGGCCACGGCATGGTGGTGGACGTGCTGCGCAGCGGCACCGAGGCCGACGCGCTGCTGCAGCGCGCGGGCACGGGAGCCGGTTCGGGCACCCTGGCGGCCCAGCCCGAGCTGGCGGTGCTGGTGCTCGACATCGGCCTGCCCGGCATCGACGGCTTCGAAGTGGTGCGCCGCCTGCGCGCGCGCGGCAGCGCCATCCCGGTGCTGCTGCTGACGGCGCGCGACGCCATCGAGGACCGTGTGCGCGGCCTGGAACTGGGCGCGGACGACTACCTGGTCAAACCATTCGCCACGCCGGAGCTGGTGGCGCGGGTGCGCGCGCTGGCGCGCCGCCACGCGCCCAAGGCCGCCGCGCTGGCCATGGGCGACCTGGCGCTGGACAGCGACACCAAGCGCGCCCGCGTCAAGGACCGCTTCATCGAGCTGTCGGCGCGCGAGTGGGCGGTGCTGGAATACCTGCTGCAGCACGGCGCGCGGGTGGTCTCGAAGCAGCAGATCATCGACGCCATCCTGCCCTGGGGCGAAGACATGACGCAGAACGCGGTGGAAGTCTACATTTCCCGCCTGCGGCTGAAGATCGCCGACGCCGGGGTGACCATCCGCACCATCCGCGGCTTCGGCTACATGCTGGAGCTGGCGCCGCATGCCTAGCATCCGGCTGCGCCTGCTCAAATGGCTGATCGCGCCCATCCTGCTGATCAACCTGGCGGGCGGCGCGCTGACCTATATGCTGGCCTGGCTGCCGGCGCAAACCGCTTTCGACCAAAGCCTGTCCGACGCCGCCGGCGCGCTAGGCGCGCGCCTGTCCGCCGCCGGCGGCGCCTGGCGCATCGATCTGCCGCCGCAGGCCGAGCAGGTGCTGCGCAACGGTGACGCCGACGCGGTCTATTTCGTGGTGCGCGACAGCGCGGGCCGGGTGGTGGCAGGAGACGCGGACTTCCCGGCGCTGCGCCAGCCCGGTGGCGGCGCGGCGCTGGCCTACGACGGCGCCATGCGCGGCGAGGCGGTGCGCATCGGCGCGCGGCGCGTGGCGGCCGCCGACGGCCAGGCCGGGCCGGCCTATGTCGGCGTGGCGCGCACGCTGCGCCAGCGCACCCAAGTGCGGCAGGCGATTTTCCGCGCGCTGGTGCTGCTGGACGGCTTGTTCACGCTGGCCTGCGTCGGCCTGATCTGGTTTTCGGTCACCAACGGCTTGCGCCCGCTGGACCGCATGCGCGCCGGCCTGAACGCGCGCGCGGGCGACCAGCTGGCGCCGATCCAGCAGGAGGACGTGCCTTACGAACTGGCGCCGGTGGTGCACGCCTTCAACGGCCTGCTGGCCCGCGTCAGCGAAGGCGCGCAGGCGCAGCAGGATTTCCTGGCCAACGTGGCACACCAGCTGCGCACGCCGCTGGCCGGCTTGCAGACCCAGCTTGAATGGCTGGGCCACCGCCATGCCGAACCGGAGACCGCGCATTCGATCCGCCTGATGCTGCAGTCCACCGAGCGCATGATACGGCAGACCAACCAGCTGCTGGCGCTGGCGCGCGCCGAACCCAGCCACTTCGAGAAGACCCGGCTGGAGCCGCTGGCGCTGGACGCGCTGGTGGAGGAAACGGTGCAGCACTTCGTGGAGCAGGCCGCGCGCAAGGCGATCGACCTGGGCTTCGAGCTGCAGCACGCCGCCGTGCAGGGCGACCGCTTCCTGCTGCGCGACCTGATCGACAACCTGGTCGACAACGCCATCCGCTACACCCCCGCGCACGGCACGGTGACGGTGCGCTGCCTGCCCGGCGAGCCGGGCGGCGGCGCGCTGACCGGCGGCACCGTGCTGGAGGTGGAGGATTCCGGCCCCGGCATCGCCCCGGCGCTGCGCGAGGCGGTGTTCCGGCGCTATGTGCGGCTGGACGACAAGATCGCCGGCAGCGGCCTGGGCCTGGCCATCGTGCGCGACATCGCCGCCGCGCACGGCGCCCGCATCACCATCGACAGCCCGGCAGGCGGGCGGGGCGCGCTGTTTTCGGTAAGGTTTCCGGCGCGTTAGCATGCTGGCAGTGTGCCGGTTGCGTGCTGGTTTGCCGCCCAGTGTGCGCTTGTCAGGAATTTGTCAGTATTTCTTCAGGGAAATGCAAGCTAGGGACGCTACCATGCTGTCATGACGTACGACAACATAACCGGGAGCGCACCACGATGAAACGCACGCACAAGGGCTTTACGCTGATCGAGGTGATGATAGCCGTGGCGGTGGTGGGCATCCTGGCGGCGGTGGCGCTGCCTGCGTACACCACCTACGTGACCCGTGCCCGGCTGACCGAAGCGTTCACCTCGCTGGGCGGCGCGCAGCCGGCGGCCGAGCAGTTCTGGGCCAACGCCCGCACCTACGACGGTTTCCAGAACGTCAGCACGTTCCCGGCCTCCACCGCCAATTTCGATTACTCCCTGTCCAACGCCACCGCCTCGGCCTACACCATCACGGCCACCGGCAAGGGCAAGGCGGCCGGCTTTTCCTACACGGTGAACCAGAACGGCGGCCGCGCCACCACCGCCACGCCGGCCTGGGGCACCAGCACCAGCTGCTGGATAGACCGGGCGGGTGGCTTATGCAGCAACTGAGCATCCTGCCGCGCCAGCGCGGCACCACGCTGATCGAGCTGATGGTGGGGCTGGTGATCCTGGCCGTGCTGGCGGCGATCGGCATCCCCAGCATGGTGAACTGGATCAGCGGCAACAAGGTGATCTCGGCCGGCGAGTTCTATGCCGAGGGCTTCGCCATGGCGCGCCGCCAGGCCGTGCTGCACAACGCCGCCAGCCGCATCGTGCTGACGCCGAACGTGAACAACGGCCAGATGGACTGGCAGGTCGACTTGTGCTTCCCGGCGCCTGGCGTGCCGTGCAACGCCAGCAGCGGCACCTGGTCCACCACCACCGACGCGGCGCCGCTCGACCCGGAAGGCGCGAACGGCTACAAGTCGGTGCTGCGCCCGGCCGACGCGCTGCCGCAGAGCGACCTGCTGGTGCCGCGCCTGGAACCGGAGGGCACCTCGGCGGTGTATTTCACGTCCCTGGGCTGGGTCGACACCGGCTATGAAGACCGTTTGACCCGCATCCGGCTCGACCCGGCCGGGCAGAACGCCAGCGAACTCCAGCCGGTGGCGGTGGCCGTGTCGCTGGCCGGCCTGGCCATCAAGTGCAACCCAGTGCTGAGCGCGCCCGATTCGCGCGCCTGCCCACCGTGAGCGCGCCATGAGAACTTATCGACTCCCTATCCGGGCCCGCCGGCAGCGCGGCGTGGCCATGCTGGAAGCGCTGATCGCCATCGTCATCCTGGCCATCGGCCTGCTCGGCACGGTGGGCCTGCAGGCGCGGTCCTACTCTGCGCTGTCGGACGCCAGCATGCGCGCCGAAGCCACCATCGCCGGCGAACGGCTGTTCGGCATCATGAGCAACGACCAGCCCAACCTGGCCAGCTATGCGCTGGCCGAGAACGGCACCCCCGGCGCCGCCGTGGCGCCCTGGCTGGCCGAAACCAAGGCGCAGATCCCGGGCGCCATCGTGTCGGTGCGGCTGGTGCAGCAGAGCGCCACCACCACCATGGTCGAGATCAGCATCCGCTGGACCCGCAAGACCGGGGCCGCCGAGAACCGCCACGTGCTCACGTCCTACATCGCGAGGGCTACCTGATGCGCCGCCCGACCGCATTCCGCCCGCCCGCCGGCCGCCGGCGCGCCGCGCGCGGCTTCTCCATCGTGGAACTGATGGTGGCCGTCACGGTCGGCATGCTGGCCATCATGTTCGCCACCCGGCTGATCGTCAGCTCCGAACAGAACAAGTCGGTGTCGCTGGGCGGTTCGGACCAGATGCAGAACGGCATGCTGGCGCTGTTTTCCATCAGCGAGGACGCCGCCCAGGCCGGCTGGGGCATGAACGACGATCTGATCGCCGGCTGCAACACCGTGTTTTCCGACACGGCCGGCTACGCGCTGGCGGCGGCGGACCGGGGCGGGGTGGCTATCACGCCGCTGGCGGCGGTGGTGATCCGCAACAACGCCAACGGTTCGGACGAACTCAGCCTGAACAGCGGCAGCTCGCCGTCCGGCGTCGGCTCGGTCAAGGTCAGCGACGCCTACGGCGGCGCCGACACCCTCAGCATCTCGACCGCCGCGCCGTTCGGCTTCCTGAACGGCGACGCCATCATCGTGGTGCCCGAGCCGCGCGGCGGCAATTGCGCGCTGGCCCAGCTGACCGCCGATCCGCTCGGCACCACGCTCACCTTCAGCGCCGTGCCCGAGGCGCGCTACAACCGCAACGGCCTGGGCGCGGCGTTCAGCGCCAACCTGGCGCGGGTCTACAACCTGGGGCCGGCGCGCAACCTGGCGCTGCACACCTGGTCGGTGCAGAACAGCGTGCTGATGCTGCGCGCCTCCAACCTGGCCGGCGCCGCGGCGGCGCGCTCGACGGTGGTGGAGGGCATCGTGGCGCTCAAGGCACAGTACGGCTTCGCCGCCGGCGCCTTCAACCCGGCCACCGGCCTGCAGGTGGCGCAGTGGTCGAACACCATGGTCAACGCCGACGGCGACGCCGTCACCGGCAGCCCCGGCGACTACCAGCGGGTGGCCGCGATCCGGGTGGCGGTGGTGGCGCGCAGCAAGATACCGGAAAAGCCGTCCACCACCGACGGCCAGTGCAGCGCCACCACCGACAAGCCGGTGGTGTTCGCCGCCGCCAGCCCGGCCAGCGTGGCGGCCGTGCCGGTGACGGTGGAAGTGGCGCAGGCGGGCGACAGCATCAGCTGGAAGTGCTACCGCTACCGGGTGTTCGAAACCATCATCCCTATCCGCAATGCGGGCTGGAGGCCGACGTGGGAAAATTGAGACCCAAAGCGCTGAAACGGCAAGCGGGCCCGGCGCGGCAGCGCGGCATTGCGCTGCCGGTGATGCTGATCATGCTGGCGGTGATGATGCTCAGCAGCATATACCTGCTGCGCTCGACCAATTCCACCACCATGACCACCAGCAACCTGGCCTATGACTCGGCGCTGGCCAAGGCGGCCGACCTGGGCCTGCACACGGCATTCCAGTTCCTGGCCACGCAGCCGAAGGCCAACCTGGTGGCCGACATTCCTGCGGCCGGCTATGTGGCCAGCATGGCGCCCAACCGGGGCGTCAACCACCCGGACTTCTGGACCGGTTCGGCCACCGTGCAGGACGGCGCCAACAACACGGTGCAGTACGTCATCCACCGCATGTGCATGCTGCCGGGCGCCTACAACGCGTCGGCCCCGGCCAATAACTGCACGCTGTCGGCCGCCAAGCAGAAGGTGGCCAGCCCCGCCGGCCTGGGCAACAGCCTGTCGACCGACCGTTCCGAGTACGCCACCATGCCCGAACTGCATTACGTGATCACTGCGCGCATCTACGGCGCGCGCGGCGGCAACGTCGTGACGCAGTCCGTGGTGATGATGGGCCCGTGAGGCCCGCTTAGCTAGCACCGATAGATTGGACCGATATATGAACAAGCTCACCTTCAAGCTGGCCTGCCTGCTGGCCATGCTGTCCCCGGCCGCCTGGGCCGGCACCACGCAGATCGCGCAGGTGCCGCTGCTGAACATCGCCGGCACCGGCACCGTCAAGCCCAACCTGATGCTGCTGTTCGATAATTCCGGTTCGATGGAGCAGCACTACACGCCGGATTATGTGAACGACAACCTGTGCCGTTCCAGCGCCAAGCTGTCGAGCGGCACCACGGCCTGCAATGTCGGCCACCCGCCCTTCATGGCGGCCGAGTTCAACCGCCAGTACTACAACCCCAAGATCCGCTACCAGCCGCCGATCAAGGCCGACGGCACGTACTACAATGAGCAGAACTCGGCCAACACCACCGGCTGGACCCGGGTGGTGAGCGACGGTTTCGGCGTCTACAACCGCAACCTGTACGCCAGCAGCGACACCGAGATCAACCTGCTGACCGAATTCCCCGACCTGAAGTGGTGCGACCCGAACGACAGCAGCGACTGCCGCCTCAACAGCGCCACCTACACCTATCCGAACAACACTTACCGCAGCGCGGTGGCGATCTCGACCAGCCCGTACTACTACAACATCGGCGTGGCGGAGTTCTGCACCGACGAGACCATGACCAACTGCCGCTCCACGGCGGCCGGCGCCACGGCGCCGAGCGGCTATCCGGTGCCGGTGAAGGTGCGCTGGTGCCGGGAGACCGCGCTGATCAACTGCCAAGCCAAGCGCGTCGGCAGCTACATCTATCCGCGCTACTCGACCGCGAGCGGCGGCGTGGCCGCCTTCGGCACCATCGCCATCGGCGCCTCCACCAGCAGCGCCTCGATGACCATCACCAGCGTCACGATACCGGACCCGAGCACCGCGCGCACCATCACCAACGGCACCGTGACGGCGCCCAACGGCACCAATACCGCGCTCAAGCAGCAAACCATGGCCAGCGCGCTGGCCGCCAGCATCATCGCCAGGACCGGCTTGACCAACCAGTACTACGCTTGCGTGAAAACGCCGATCGGCCAGACCACGGTGCCGGCCTGCTCGAGCTATGGCATCACCCTCACGGCCGAGAACGTGGTGGCGGTGATCGCCGTGGTCTGCAGCGGCACCAAGTCGCAGGCGAGCTGCCTGCCGATCACCGACAACAGCCGCGCCGGCTGGGGCATCACCGTCAACGCGCCCAGCGTGACGGTGACGCCGGCCGTGGCGCGCGTGTCGCCCACCGCCATGGTCACCGTGTCCGGCAGCACCGCCAATTCCGGCACGCCCCGGCTCTCCAGCCTCAGCTGGGGCGGCAGCACGCTGGTGAGCGATCTGTCGCTGGGCAGGAACCGCAGCGCCGCGCAGGTCGCAGCCAGCATCATTTCGGACATCGGCAACAGCGGCACCATCCGCGCCTACGCAGCCGGCAACAGCGTCACGCCCACCTGCGCGGCGCAAAGCGGCAACACCAGGATCTGCCTGGTCGACACCGCCGCCACCAGCAACTCCAACACGCCGTCGGCCGGCACGGTCAGCGGCGGCGGCGTCAGCTTCAGCTTCGCCGCCGGCAGCGGCTACGTGGCCGCCGTCAACGCCGTCAGCGAGGCCATTCCCACCACCACCGCCGCCATCTCGTCCGGCACCGAGCCGCCCAGCACCTTTGAGCGCGTCAACCTCACCAGCGGCGCCACCTATCCGAAGTCGGCGGACCGCGTCGACTGCGCCGGCGCCACCTGCACCTACGCCGAAGAGATGACCAACTTCGCCAATTGGTACAGCTACTACAAGAGCCGCCTGCAAATGATGAAGACCTCGGTCGGCATCGCGTTCGCCGCGCTCAACAGCAACTACCGCGCCGGCTTCGTGCGCCTGTCGCAGTCCGCCGCCGGCGGCGCCATCGACATGAAACCGGCCGACTTCGCCGGCAGCGCGCGCACCACCTGGTACAGCACGCTGTACGGCACCACCACCAGCGGCTCGACGCCGATCCGCGCGGCGATGGACAACGTCGGCCGCATGTACGCCAACCTCAGCCCCTACGAATACGCGGCCGGGCAGGAAGTGGTGCAGTTCCCTTGCCAGCCCAATTTCCTGATACTGACCACCGACGGCTACTGGAACGGCAGCACCACCGCCAACGTGGTCAACAACGACAACGTGGACAACCCGTCGCGCTTCTGCACCCAGGCGCGCGGCTGCGTCGATACGCGCGCCCAGAGCCAGCCGTCGATCTCGGACGTGGCGCTGCACTGGTACAACGGCGGCTCCAGCACCGGCACCGTGTCGCTGCGCCCGTCGCTGGAACCGGACATGAGCAAGCCCGGCCAAGTGCCGGCGGCCGGCGGCGAGAACACCCACCTGCACATGAACACCTACACGCTGGGCCTGGGCATGGACGGCGTGATGACCTACGAGCCGAACTACGACACCGCGCCCCGGCCGGGCGGCGACTTCTACAACCTGATCACCGCCGCCGCCTCGGGCTGCCCGTGGAACAACAACGGCCCCTACGTGTGGCCGGACCCGCAGACCAGCAGCACCGCCAGCACCGTGCAGGAACGGGTGGACGACCTGTGGCATGCGGCGATCGCCGGCCACGGCAAGTATTTCAGCGCCAACGAGCCGAAGGAAGTGGTGCAGGGCCTGGCCTCGGCGCTGGCCAATATGCAGGTGTCGGTGGGCGCGGCTGCCGCTGCGGCGACCTCGACGCCGAATATTTCGCTGCAGGACAACGACATCTTCTCGGACACCTTCACCACCGTGAAATGGTACGGCGAACTGTCGGACAAGAAAATCGACCCGGCCACCGGCATCGTCGGCACCACCCCGGTGTGGATCAGTTCGGACACCGTCGGCCCGCAGGCCATCGCCGGCACCGGCGGCACGCCGGCCTCGGCGGGCGGGCGCAGCATCTACATGCTGGACCCGGCCGGCACCACCACGCTGACCGAGTTCCGCTACGCCAATATGGGCGCCTCGACGCTGATGCAGAGCTGGTTCAGCAACAAGTGCCTGGCGCTGGCGCAGTGCACCCTGCTGTCGGCCGACGACCGCGTGATCGTCAACAACGGCGCCAACCTGGTCAACTGGCTGCGCGGCGAGCAAACCTACGCCAACGACGAGATCTTCCGCGCCTACAGCCTGACCCCGCACACCCCGGCCGGCCAGTCCGGCCCGGTGCCCATCGTGCTGGGCGACATCGCCTCGTCCAAGCCGGCCTACCTGCGCGAGCCGCGTAAGGGCTACCCGTCGGCCAGCTATGAAGCCTACCGCGCCAAGTGGACCGCCGAGCGCGTGCCGACCGTGTTCACCGCCGCCAACGATGGCATGCTGCATGCCTTCCGCGCCTCGGACGGCCACGAGTTGTGGGCCTATGTGCCGCGCATAACGATGAAAAAGCTGCACGCGCTGGCCAGCACCACCTACGGCACCAACCACCAGTTCACCACCGACGGCTCGCCCGAAGTGGCGGACGTGGAAATCGGCGGCGCGTGGAAGACCGTGCTGGTGGCCGGCCTGAACGGCGGCGGGCGCGGCTACTACGCGCTGGACGTGACCGATCCGACCGCGCCGCGCGCGCTGTGGGAAACCTGCGCCGACAGTACCGTCTGCGCGCACGCCGACCCCGACCTGGGCCTGAGTTTCGGCAACCCGCAGTTCGGCACCTGGCGCGGCCAGTGGGTGGTGTTCGTCACCTCCGGCTACAACAATGTGCCGGGCATCGACGGCGTGGCCGGCGGCAGCGGCAGGGGCATCCTGTTCATCATCGACGTGGCCACCGGCGCCATCCTGCAGAAGATCGACACCGGCTCGGGCGACACCACCACGCCGTCCGGCCTGGCCAAGATCACCGCCATCACCAACAATCCGGCCACCGACCCGGCCGTGACCTATGTGTACGGCGGCGACAACCAGGGCCAGCTGTGGCGCTTCGACGTCAACGCGCTGACCAAGCGCATGATGTCGGACGCCGGCGCGCTGCAGCCGATCACCACGCGGCCCGAGGTCACGCTGTGCGCGGCCAGCAGCACCGACGAGGCCAGCGGCGAGGTGACCTCCTTCGCCCAGCGCGTGGTGCTGTTCGGCACCGGCCGCCTGCTGGACGTGCCCGACACCGTCAATATCGACCTGCAAAGCCTGTACCTGGTGAAGGACGCCGACACCTGCTCCAGCACGCCCTGCATCACGGCGCGCGGCACCGGCATGGTGAAGCAGACCCTGTCGCTGCAGGGTTCGAGCAGCAACACCAACACCTATACCATCACCAGCAACCCGGTCAACCTGGTGACCCAGGACGGCTGGTATTTCGACTGGTCGCTGAACCAGGGCGAGCGCATGAACCTGGACCCGAAAGTGGTCAGCGGGGTGGCCAACGTGGTGACCAACCTGCCGACCTCGTCCTCGTCGTGTTCGGTGGGCGGCACCAGCAACGCCTATGCGGTGAACGTGTGCAACGGCAACGCGGCGCTCGGCACCATCGCCGGCAGCACGCTGTCGAACACCTCGGCGGCGGTGGGTTTCATCATTGTGCGCCTGCCGAAGGGCGAGCTGAAGATGATCACCACCACCGCCAAGGGCGAAACGCTGACCCGGCCGCTGGTGGAGCTGGAATCGACCGCCGCGCACCGCGCCGGCTGGCGCAGGATCAAGATCGACTAGGCAATCGAATAAGCAATCGGCCAAGCAGGGATGGCCCCGGCGGGCGGCCCCGTGTAAAATAGCAGGTTTTTATGCGGGGCCATTGTTATGGTCGCGAACATGGCCAACGACATCGACAACAGCATTCCAGACACTCCAGACGACGCCCCGGCAGCCGCCGGCGGCAAGACGCCTGCACTGATCGCGCGCGAAACCAAGCGCCGCCGCACCTTCGGCATCATTTCCCACCCGGATGCGGGTAAGACCACGCTGACCGAAAAACTGCTGCTGTTCTCGGGCGCGATCCAGATGGCCGGCACGGTCAAGGCGCGCAAGAGCGGCCGCCACGCCACCTCGGACTGGATGGAGATCGAGAAGCAGCGCGGCATTTCCGTGGCGTCCTCGGTGATGCAATTCGACTTCCGCGACCACATCATCAACCTGCTCGACACCCCCGGCCACCAGGACTTCTCGGAAGACACCTACCGCGTGCTGACGGCGGTGGACTCGGCGCTGATGGTGATCGACGCGGCCAAGGGCGTGGAGGCGCAGACCATCAAGCTGCTGGACGTGTGCCGCATGCGCAATACGCCGATCGTGACCTTCATGAACAAGCTGGACCGCGAATGTCGCGATCCGCTGGAACTGCTCGACGAGCTGGAGTCGGTGCTGAAGATCCAGTGCGCGCCGGTGACCTGGCCGATCGGCATGGGCAAGAACTTCCGCGGCGTGTACCACCTGCTGAACGACGAGATCCTGCTGTTCCGCGCCGGTTCGGAGAGCGCCGACCAGGCGGTGGAAATCATCAAGGGCATCGACAATCCGCGCCTGCAGGAAATGTTCCCGCTGGAAATGGATCAGCTGCGCATGGAAGTGGAACTGGTCAAGGGCGCTTCGCACCCGTTCGACCTGGAAGAGTTCCTGGCCGGTGTGCAGACCCCGGTGTTCTTCGGTTCCGCCATCAACAACTTCGGCGTGCGCGAGATCCTCTCGGCGCTGGTGGACTGGGCTCCGGCGCCGCGCGGCCGCGACGCCACCGTGCGCGTGGTCGAGCCGACCGAGCAGCCGTTCACCGGCTTCGTGTTCAAGATCCAGGCCAATATGGACCCGGCGCACCGCGACCGCATCGCCTTCCTGCGCGTGTGCTCGGGCCGTTTCGAGCGCGGCATGAAGGTCAAGCACCTGCGCCTGGGGCGCGAAGTGAAAGTGTCGTCGGTGGTGACCTTCATGGCATCGTCGCGCGAGCAGGTGGAGGAGGCGTACGCGGGCGACATCATCGGCCTGCCGAACCACGGCAATATGCAGATCGGCGATTCCTTCTCGGAAGGCGAGCTGCTGACCTTTACCGGCATTCCGTACTTCGCGCCGGACTTCTTCCGCCAGGTACGCATCCGCAATCCGCTGAAGATCAAGCAGCTGCACAAGGGCTTGCAGCAGCTGGGCGAAGAGGGCGCGGTGCAGGTCTTCAAGCCGGTGCAGGGCGGCGAGCTGGTGCTGGGCGCGGTCGGCGTGCTGCAGTTCGAGGTGGTCGCCAGCCGCCTGATGAACGAGTACGGCGTGGACGCCGTGTTCGAGGGCACCAGCATCAGCAGCGCGCGCTGGGTGTCGTCGGACGACAAGAAAGCCCTGGTGGACTTCGAAGCGGCGCTGGGCCACAACGTGGCCTACGACGCGGCCGGCAACATGGCTTACCTGGCAACGTCCAGCGTCAACCTGCGCCTGACGCAGGAACGCTGGCCGAAGCTGCAGTTCCACGCCACGCGCGAGCACGCGGCCAAGCTGACCTAAGCTACCCCGGGCCAGCCGGGCCAGGCGGCCCGGCCGCCTATTTTGCGGGGGAAGCCAGCGGCTTCCCTTTTTCCACCATGAACACGCCCACCAGCTTCATCGGCACGCTGCCGGTGTTGCGGGCGTCATGGATGGTGCCCGCCGGCAGGATAAAGGCGTCGCCGGGCTTCAGCTTGCGCGGCGGCTGGCCGTCGATCAGCAGCTCCCCTTCGCCTTCCATCACATAGCTGATTTCGTCGCCCGGATGGGTATGGCGGCCGCCCAGCACCCCCGGCGCCACTTCCACGGTGGCCACCACCGCTTCGCGGCCCGGCACTGACACGTCGCCTTTCTGCACCACGGTGCGCTGGATGCCGCCGCCCTGCGCCTGCACGCTGTGCGCGGGCAGGGCCAATGCCGTCGCTGCGGCCAGTGCCGCCGCCAACCGGGAATGGCTCATGGCTGTCCTTGCTGTGGATGGGGATGGTGGTAGTGCTGGTCGTTGCCGAACAAAATCGCGTCGAGTATGCTGGCCGACCAGCACAGCACGCAGGCCAGCGTGGCGGCCGTCATGGCCGGGCCCTCGGTGCGCGACGCGGCGATTTGCTGGGCGATCATCGTGACGTCGAAGGGCAGGGTGCCGTTGGCCAGCTGCCCGGCCAGCACGTTCACCTGCGCCATGACCACGCGCAATATGTACAGCGCGCCGGCCAGCGTGGGCAGCAGGAAAATGCAGCCGCGCGCGAAGCGCTTGAGCACCAGTATCTGCCCCAGCCCTGGAAACAGCAGGCCCGAAATCAAAGCCGCCTTGATCGATTGCTTCATGGCCGTCCTCCTGAACAGTGAGTCCTTATCTTACTCTTTTTGCAAAACCAAGGGAACGTGTTGTTTGTTGCGTGGCACAAAATGCGCATGCATCGAGCAATGGTGGATTTGCTTTATGGTAACCACGATTGCAGTCATGGCACTATCATTCCACTATCAAGCGGCACCTCCTGGCGGCCGCCATCGCCCTTGAAGGGCGCCGGCTATGCCGGCGCTTATGCAACTTCCAACGACCAGCTGACGCATGCCGCTTTATTTGGCGGCACGGAAAACCATGCAGGGAAAGCCGCCACTACTTTTAACGTGGCAAGCACCGCGAACTGGACGTTCCTTGCCTGGCCGGATTTCGGCGGCCGCTGCGCTATTTTCCTGGACGGTGTGGGAGAACGATTATCTCAACAGCGATTTCCGGGATCCAGGCTATTCGAATACTGCGCGCCATCCGGATTTCACAGTTAATCAGCTGGCCAAGGGAAATCATACCTTGCCCATTTACGGTCTTGAAAGCTGCTGCGATGGCGTGCGGCAGGCGCAATTCAAAATCGGCAATGGCCAATTTATTTCATTCAGCAATGCGGACGACCGTAATGCAGCCCCGGAACCAGGCCAGCTGGTGCTGGCCGGCGTCGGCCTGGCCGTGATGGGCATGGGGCGCCGCCGCCGCAACGGCGCCGCCAAAGCCGCCCGGCGTGCCTGAAGTCAGCACGAAGCTGCCAGAATCTGGCATGCTTCTGCTTCCAGGCGCCCGTTCTTGACGACAATCACGCGCTCGGCCATGGCGATGGTCTCGGGGCGATGGGCCACGATGATGCGGGTCAGGCCCAGCGCCTGGATGGTGGCGTTGACGCTTTTTTCGTTTGCGATGTCGAGTTCGCTGGTGGCTTCATCCAGCACCAGGATTTTCGGGCGGCGGTATAAAGCGCGCGCCAGTAATATGCGCTGTTTCTGGCCGCCGCTGATGCCCACGCCGTTATCGCCGGTAATGGTGTTATAAGCCATCGGCATATTCTCGATTTCGTGGTGCACCGCCGCCTGCTGCGCGCAGGCGCGGATGCGCGCCCAATCCGGTTCCGGATCGAAGAAACTGATATTCTCCGCCACCGAGCCGGAAAACATGCGGTCCTCCTGCATGACGGTGCCTATCATCTGGCGGTAATTGGTTAATCCCAGTCTTTTAATCGGCACGCCGCCGACCAATACTTCGCCGTGTTCCGGCGTTAATAAGCCCAGCAATATCTTGATCAGCGTGGTTTTGCCGCAGCCGGACGCGCCGGTAATGGCCACGCATTCGCCGGCCTGGATTTTCAGATCGGCGTGTTCGAACACCAGCGGTTCGGTGGGCGAATAGCGGAAGCCCACGCCGCGCAATTCCAGGCTGGGCGCGCCGGGCGGCAGGTCCGGTTCGTCGGCGTCGTGCGGGCCTTCGGCTTCGGTTTCCGTCAGCACGATATCGGCCACGCGCTCGCCGTGCAGGCGCAGCATGCGGAACTCCACCAGCTTGTCGATCAGCGCGCCGAGGCGCTGCGAGAACTGGTCCTGGTAGGCGATGAACGCGAACAGCATGCCGACTGTAAACTCGTGGTCGAGCACGGCGCGCGCGGCCAGCCACACCACCAGGATGCGCTCGGCGCCGAACAACAGGGTGCGCGCGGTGTCGTGGCTGATGTGCAGGCGTTGCATGCGCAGTTCGGCGTTGAACTGCTCGGCCAGGATATTGAGCCAGCCGGCGCGGCGCTGCTCGCCCTTGCCGAACAGGCGCACGCTCTGGATGCCGTTGGTGGTTTCGAAAAAGTGCGTGGTCTGGCGCGCGGCGTGGATGATCTGTTCGGCGGTGGCGTCGCGCAGGGCGTGCAGCAGGCTCCAGCGCAGCAGCGCGTACAGCGCCACGGCACCCACCGCCACGGCGGCCAGGGTGCGGCTGTACAGCATCATCATGGTCAGCGTGCCGAGCACCATCACGCCGTCCACCAGCGCCTGCACGAAGCCGGTGGTGAGCGTCTTCTGGATCGCGGCGATCGAGCCGAAGCTGGCGATGATGCGGCCGACGTGGCGTTTTTCATAATATTCCAGCGGCAGCCGCATCATGTGCGAGAACACATTGCCGAACCACTGGAAGTTCATGCTGGCGCTGAGGGCCACCACGAACCAGCCGCGCACGGCGGTGATGGCGGCCTGGATCACCACCAGCAGCCCGAAACCGAGCGCCAGCGTAGCCAGCAGGTCGCGGTCGGCCGACAGCAGCGCCTGGTCGACCACCCATTGCAGGAAAAACGGCAGGCCGATGGCGATGCACTCCAGCCCCAGCGCCAACAGCAGGATCTGGCTCATGCCGCGCCGCAGCCCGGTGATATGGCCCATCAGGCCGCGCAGCGTGAACTGCAGTTCCTGGCGCGCCGGGCGGAAGTCGGTGGCGGGGCGCAGCTCCAGCGCCACGCCGGAGAAATGCTTGCCGAACTCGGCCAGGGTCATGCTGCGCCGGCCCACGGCCGGGTCGTGGATCACCACGCGGCGCGCCGAGACCGACACCAGCACCACGAAGTGGTCCAGGTCCCAGTGCAGGATGCAGGGCAGGGCCAGTTCCGGCAGGTTGGCCGGCTCCAGCCGCAGCGGCCGGCTCTCCAGCTTGAGCGCGCGCGCGATGCGCATCAGGCTCTCCAGCGTGGCGCCCTTGCGCGAAATTGGAAACCGCAGCCGCAGCGCGGCCAGGCCGGTGCGGTAGCCGTGGTAGTCGGCCACCATGGCCAGGCTGGCCAGGCCGCATTCAGTCGCTTCCGTTTGCAGGAAGACCGGCGCCTTGCGGCGCCATCCCAGGTTGATCATTCAGCTAGCCTTCTTCCTTCTTGCTTGGTGCCCGTCATAGCCGGCCCCGGATGCCCAGCAGCGGTTCCAGCGCCCACTCGGCCAGCGTGCGCTGTTCCAGTACCAGCGTGGCGCCCAGCTGCATGCCCGGCATCAGGGCGCGCCGCTGGCCGGCGGCGGCAATCTGTTGCGCGTCGAGCCGGACGCGGATGCGGTAGACCGGTTCGGCGGCGCCCAGCGCGGGCGCGCCCGAGGCGCCCGCGGTGCCGGCGCCGGCGCGCTGCAGCTCGCCGAACGGCGCCGTGGCCTGCGAGATTTCGCGCACGCGGCCCTTGAACTGGCCGAATTTCTGATAGGGAAAGGCGTCGTAGCGCAGCAGCACCTCGGTGCCGGGCCGGATGAAGCCGGCGGCGCGGGTCGGTACGTACAGCTCGGCTTCCAGTACGCTGTCCTGCGGCAGCAGGCTGGCCACGCGCTGGTCGGCGGTCACGGCCTGGCCCTGGTCGAGCACGATGGCCGCCACGCGGCCGGGCTGTTCGGCGCGCACCAGCAGTTCGCGCCGCGCTTCGCTTTCGCTGGCGGCCTGCTTCAGCGCCTCGATGTCGCGCTGCAGCTGCGACGCTTCGCGCCCGCTTTGCAGCGGCAGGTCGGCGCGGCTGGCGGCCAGCGCGCCGATATCGCGCTGAGTGGCCAGGCGGGTCACTTCCAGCGCGGCAATGCGCGCTTCCTGCTCGACCAGTTCGGCGGCCTTGTCGCTGGCCGCGTTGCGCGGGACGGCGCCGTCCCGCGCGAGATCGGCGACGTTGCGGCTCACTTCGCGCATGATCTGTACTTTTTTGCGGCGCAGCGCCAGTTCGCTGTCGATCTGGCGCAGGCTGGCGTGCAGATTGGCCAGGCGCCGGGTCAGTTCCTCGCCCTTGTTGCCGCGCTGCTGGCCCTGCTGTTCCAGTTCCTGCTGCAAATGGGCGATGCGCGCCTGCAGCGACTGGTTGACGGCGGCCTGGGTGGCGCCGCTGGCGCTGGTGCGTTCGCTGGACAGCAGGTACAGCGGGTCGCCGGCGCGCACCGCCTGGCCTTCGCTGACGTACAGGCGGCTGATGACGCCGGCCTGCGGCGTGGCCAGGCGCACGCTGCCGCGCTCGGGCACCAGCATGCCGCTCACGGTTTCCTTGCGGGTGAAGCCGAAGTTGAGGGCGAACGCGGCGATGGCAGCGATGATCGCGCAAAAGAACAGCGTCAGCGCTGGATAGCTCCAGGTGCGTGCCAGGACGACGGCGCCATGTAATCGGTGCGACTTGTGGTGGATGGCCTGTTCGCGGAACAGGCTGCTCATGCGGGGAATGTCATAGGGGAAACGGGTAAACGCCGGTCCGGCTCAAGGCCGGACCGGCTTACTTCAGTAGCGTATGCCCGGCAGGTACTTATGCTGCTGGCGCTGGCGGGGCGATCAGTGCGTTAGGCTTGACGTCGTGGCCCATTTCAGGACCGCCGGCGACAGCGGCGATTTCGCTTGCCGACAGCACGCGGACAGCCGGTGCGGCTGGAGCAGCGTTGGTTTGGGTCAGGGTAGCGATGATGTTTTTCAGCATGGTGAACTCCTTAAGTAACTGCAATAAGTACTACTCGGTAAATGAATGCGCAGACGCACATCCGCTTGCTACAACTTCAGTGAAAAACAGGTCAACAGGGCCGGTCACGGGCGGCCGGGGCGGGGCGGGGCCGCCGCCAGCGCCAGCAGGTAATACGTTTCCTTGTAGGCCATGCGTTCGAGCCGGCTCTGCTGCTGGGCCACGCGGGCCTGGTCGCCGGTGCACAGATGGGCGCGGACAAGGGGCGCCAGCAGCGAAAAGTCGTCGCTTTGCTCGGCGCGCCCGGCCAGGACCTGCTGGGCCTGCACGCAGGCGCGCTGCGCGGCATCGGCATGGCCGGTGGCGCGCTCAAGCTGGGCCTGGAGCAGCAGGCCGTTGGCCAGCCGGGGCGCCGCCTGCGTGGCGCTCTTGCTGTCGGCGTACAGCTGCTCCAGCACGGCCGTGCTGTCGGCCAATTGGCGCCGCGCATCGGCCCACAGGCCCAGCTTGAGCTGGCTGGTCGCCAGCGATTGCTGCGCCACGGCGATCAGCTGCTGCAGGCCCGCTGGCGCCGGTTTGCCGTCGCCGCTGCGCAAGCCGGCCAGCTTGCCCAGCAGGGCCAGCTGGCGGGGCAGGGCCTCGGCTGGCTGGCCGAGTTCGCTGTCCAGGTCGAACAGTTTCAGCTGCACCGTGTACAAGCCGGTTTGCCAGTGGCGGTTGCTGGGGTCCTGTTTGACCACTTCGAGCAGCAGGCTTTCGGCCTTCAGCAAGTTGGCGCGCGCTTCGGCCTGGCTGCCTAGCGCCAGTTTCAGCTCGCTCTGGTAAGTCAGCGCGTTGGCCATGCGGTAGGTCCACAGGGCGTCGTTGGGCGCCGCGGTGTGCAATGGGCGCAGCAGTTCTTCCTCGCGCTGGTACAGGGCCATGGCCTCGCTCAGCAAGCCCTGCTTGGACTTGGCCTCGGCCAGCCAGGACAGGGTGTTGGACAGGTCGGCCGGCAGCTTGGTGCTGCCCGGCTGCGCGGTCAGGGCGCGCTGCTTGAGTTGCACCGAGGCGGCGAAGGCGTCGGCCGCCGCCGCGTAGCGCCCGCCCGACATGGCCACCGCGCCGAGGTTGCTGTACGCGTAGGACTGCTCCATCCAGCCGTCGCTGTCGTCGGGGTCGACGGCGGCCAGGCTGTCGCTGTGCACGCGGTACGCGTCGAATTGCTGCTTGGCCAGCTCCAGCTCGCTGCGCATCATGTGGATCTGGCCCTGGTAAAACGCGTTCGCGCCCAGCGTCTTGTACAGCACCTTGCGGTCGCTATTGGTATGCTCCAGCCGCAGCAGGATGGTGTGCGCCGCCTGCAGCGCTTCGCTGGCCTTGGCGAAATTGGAGCGCGCAATGTTCACTTCGGCAATCACGTGCAGCGCTTTGGCGCGCTGCGACAGGGTGGTCGGGCTGACGTCGGCGCTCTGGGCCGACGACAAATAGGCCAGCGCCTTGCCGCTGATGCCGTCCAACAGGTCGAGCCGGCCCAGCGGGCGCAGTTTTTCCACGAATTCGCCCAGCATGTAACTCATCAGGCCTTCGGCCTCGGTGCGCTGCTGCTCGGCGTCGCGCTCGGCGTTGCGGGCGGCGATGCCGAGGATCACCGCCAGCACCGCCAGCAGGGTCACGCCCGCCGTCATGGCCACCTTGACGCGCTCGGCCAGCTTGACCCCCTGCACCGAGACGCGCACATATTCCTGTTCCAGCGGCGCCAGCGTGAAACCGTCCAGGTCCAGCAGCGCGCGCGCCTGGTTGACCTGGCTGCCGCGCGGCAGCAGCAGGTCGCGCGGGCGGCCGGCGGCGGCCCAGCGTTCGGCGTCGTGGCCGATGCGGGTGCGCACCTGCAGCGCATGGCGGTGCTGCTCGATCCATTCGGCTACGCGCGGCCAGCGCCGCAGCAGCGCCTCGTGCGTCACGCCGAAACTGGCCACGTCGCTGGCCAGTTCGCTGACGAACAGGCGCGCCTCGACCAGCGCCCGCACCAGCGCCTGCGCCTCGGCGCCGTGCAGCGAGGACCAGGCGGCGCGGCGCGCGGTGACCGCGCCTTGCTCTTCCGACAGGTCCACCAGCAGCGACAGCACGTGCGGCAAGGCGGCCCGCTGCGAGGGCTCGAGCGCTTCCACCACCTGCTCGGCGCGGGCGGCAATGGCGCCGTCGATGCCGCCCAGCTGTTCGAACACGGCAAAGCGCAGCATGCCGTCCTCGCTGCGCTGGCGGTACAGCTCGTTAAGACAATATTGCAGCAGCGGCAAGGTGTCGGGGCTGCCGCGCGCGGCGTCGCACAGCACGTCGTCCAGGCTGGCGCCGCTGACCGGGTCTTGCTCGAAATGCAACTGTGCCGCGCGCGCCGGCTGGCGCACGATCTGGGCGATGTCCGCCCCTTCCGGCGGGCTGAGGTCGAAGTGGCCGCCGCGCGCCTTGAGCGCCATCAGCGCCGGCAGGGCGATCACGTCCGGGTAGAAATCGTTGCGGCAGGCCAGCATCACCAGCACCGCGCCGGACCGCGCCAGCTGTTCCAGCAGGGCAATAAAGCGGGCGCGGGTCTCGTCGTTCATGCCGGGCGCGCGGAAAATGGCTTCCAGGCGGTCGACAAACAGGCCGACGCGCGGGCGGCGGCCGCCCAGCCGCAGCCGCTCGACCACCGCCTCGCTGTGCGCGCTTTCCAGGCGCCGCGCCAGGGCTTCGGCGTTGTCGCCACTGAACATCAGTTTGCCGTCCAGTTCGGTATCCAGCAGCACGGCGGCCAGCGCCTGGAACAGGCCGCCTTCGGCCAGGTCGGCGCAATCCATGTACAGCGTGCATTCCAGCGCCACCGGTTCGGCCACGCTGCTCAGGCTTTTCATCAACTGCGGCAGCAGGCCGGCGCGCACCAGCGAGGTCTTGCCCGAGCCGGACGGCCCCAGCACCAGCGCCATGGCGCAGCCGGAGGCGGCCTGCTTGCGCACCACGTCGCGCAGCTGGGCGATGGCCTGCATCCTGCCGAAGAACACGGCGGCGTGATTTTCCTGGAAGGCTTCCAGGCCGCGGAAGGGGGAACCTTGCAGCCAGCCGCCCTCGTCGGCGGCCACGTTGGCCACCACGGGCGCAATGGCGCGGTAGCCGCGCTTGCGGATGGTCTCGATAAACCGCGGCTCGGTACTCGAATCGCCCAGTGCGCGGCGCAGCTGGGTGATGGCTTTGTGCACCGGATTGTCGCCCAGTTCGACGTTGCCCCAACAGGCTTGCAGCAGCTCCTCGGCCGGGATTACGGCACCGGCGTGACGGCACAGATAGCGCAGGACATCCATCGCACGTGGTTCCAATTGACTACTTTCATTTCCATTATGCAACGTATTGCTGTCTGGATTGATTTGCCATTCGCCGAAACGAAAGCCCCTGTCGCTCATTGTGCTGCCTATGATCAAATTATTTCTTGATAAAAATCAATGCCTTGCGTCACCGGAAGATTTCAGGAAGGCGCCGGAAGGTATTCAACATTACAGTAGATCCATGCCATCAGGCTAGATATTAGCATTTCCTCAAGAAAGAATATAAGATGTCAAACGTATCCATGTTTACCTTTAGCAACGCCGTTGAAGCCGGGGGCATGCGCACGCTGAGCTTGCCGCCCCAGGGCTCGGCCTTGCACACGCCGGCCGCTTTGGGCGGCTACGACCTGGTCTGGGCGCTGGCGCCGGAGACCCTGCGCGCCCAGTTGTCCGGTCTGCAAAAAGCGGGCAAGCTGCCCGCCGAAGTGCTGGTGGGCAACCTCGAAGAATCGGGGCTGATGATAGGTGGCGCCGAGGCCGACCGCGTCCGCCTGGCGGTGCCGCACCTGACCCTGGACGCCGGCGCCCCGCGCAGCGCCAGCCTGGAATTGCTGTTTACCAGCGGCAACATGAGCTATTACGACAGCGTCGGCAGCCGCCACAATGTGCTCAAGCAGTCTGTTGCTGGATGGAAACTAACGTTCAACGTGAAGCTGCAACTGGAGCCGGTGGCCCTGGGCGATGCGATGAAGGGCGCCAGCCCGGACTGCGCGCGCGCCCTGATGCGTTTCGACGAAACGCGCTACCGCCTGCATGCGCTGGCGCTGGACTTCGACCATAGCGACCTGATGCACGCCGATCCGGCCCGCACCCATCTCGGCACCGAGAACAAGGTGCTGGCTGGTAATTTTGTCAATTTCATCGGCGCCTGGCTGAAAGGGCTGGCCGAAGCGGGCACGCCGTTCGTGCTCGGCTACGCCGCCGTGCGCGCCATTCCCGGCGAGGACGCGCTGAGCAAGCTGCAGGCCGGCAGCGTGAGCGTGGCGGCGGCCGGCACCTTGAACCTGCTGCACATGCTGGGCCGCAAGGCCAGCACGGACGGGCGCGGCGCTGCGGGCGGCCCCGGCCTGGCGACGCTGCGTCCCGGCTATGCGCCCGGCTGCGCCGCGCGCGCGGTGCTGTCGCGCGAGGTGTTCTTCAAGCGTTTCCTGAAACCGCTGCTGATCGACCCCATCCAGCAGCGCCTGACCCAGCTGCCGGATTACCGCAACCTGCGGGTGGCGCCGGACGGCGCGCTGAACCGCGAGGAATCGTTCAACGAGAAATCCGGCGTCTCGGCCACCATGGACAACGCGGCGCGCGCCGTGTTCGTGCCCAACGCCAGCGGCTGGGGCTACCGCGACCACGTGCTGCTGCACTGGCGCGAAGGCAACCGCCTGTCGCATGTGCGCGAATCGGAGCAGGATCTGCAGTTCAGCGTGACCGTGTCCAGCCAGCCGGACAGCATGGGCGTGCCGCGCCTGACGGTAGACCTGTACAGCTCGCTGATGCGCTACGAGTGGGACCGCGCCAGCCAGAAGATGGCGCTGTTCAACCGCAAGGTGAACCTGGGCAAGGGCTGGGCGCGCAGCACCATGCACTGGGCGATGCGGCTGCAGTTCGTGGCCGACGACCATGGCGCAATCCGCCTGGCGGTCACGCCCAAGCGTTCGCCAGCGGCGACGGATTCTGGCGTGGTGGGCATGTATATGGTGTCCGACGCGCTGGGCCACCTGCTCAATATGAACAAGCTGAGCAATGAATGGGAAGGCAACCCGGCCAGCCTGGCGGCGCTGCAGCAGGAAGTGGTGGGCGGCTTCGGCGAGGCGGCCACGGAACTGTTCAACCAGATGGCGGGACAGCTGGTGCTGCCGAACGGCCCGCAGCCGGGCTGCCGCCGCGTGCAGCTGAACGAGGACGGCAATATCGAGCTGGATCTCGGCTGGTAAGCCGGCAAGCCCGGTAAGCAGGCCAAAAAAAACCCGGCAGTGCCGGGTTTTTGGTTTTACTCGTAGTCGCTGATCGGTGCGCAGCCGCACATCAGGTTACGGTCGCCGTACACGTTGTCGGCGCGGCCTACCGACGGCCAGTACTTCTGCTTGCGCAGCGCCGGCACCGGGAAGGCCGCCACTTCGCGGCTGTACTTGCGGTCCCAGTTGTCCGAGGTCAGCACTTCGGCGGTGTGCGGCGCGAACTTCAGCGGGTTGTTCAGCTTGTCGAACTCGCCGCTTTCCACCTTGGCGATCTCGCTGCGGATGACGATCATGGCGTCGATGAAGCGGTCCAGCTCGGCCTTCGCTTCGGATTCGGTCGGCTCGATCATCAGCGTGCCCGGCACCGGGAAGCTCATGGTCGGGGCGTGGAAGCCGAAGTCCATCAGGCGCTTGGCCACGTCTTCGTTGCTGATGCCGGTGG
The DNA here is from genome assembly GCF_059567845.1 of Massilia sp. BGA-UO-ETr-WB1. NCBI lineage: Bacteria > Pseudomonadati > Pseudomonadota > Betaproteobacteria > Burkholderiales > Oxalobacteraceae > Massilia > Massilia sp. BGA-UO-ETr-WB1. The sequence goes on from NZ_JCAQOT010000027.1 coordinate 287,760, forward strand.
CATCGGTCAGCGGACGCAGGTCCAGGATGCACTCGTGCGCCACCAGGCCGTCGTGGCCCGAGTACAGCACCGGGTAGTGCGGCGCCAGGCGGCGCGCGATGTAGTTGGCGTTCAGGATCGCGGTTTCGGTGGCTGCCGTCAGGCCTTCGCCGCCCATCATGGCGATGTACATCCACGAGATCGGCAGGATCGATGCAGAGCCGAACGGCGCTGCCGAGATCGAGCCGATGCCGTCTTCGCTGCGCACGTAGCCGTTCGAGCGCTGGTTAGGCAGGAATTTGGCCAGGTGCGCGCCCACGCCGATCGGGCCGACGCCCGGACCGCCGCCGCCGTGCGGGATGCAGAAGGTTTTGTGCAGGTTCAGGTGCGACACGTCGCCGCCGAACGCGCCCGGTGCGGCCACGCCTACCAGTGCATTCATGTTGGCGCCATCTATATAGACCTGGCCGCCGTGCGAGTGGATGATGTCGCACAGTTCCTGGATGCCGTCTTCGAACACGCCGTGGGTCGAAGGGTAGGTGACCATGACGCAGGCCAGGTTCTTCGAGTGCAGCTCGGCCTTGGCTTTCAGGTCGGCCAGGTCGACGTTGCCGCGCTCGTCGCAGGCGGTGACCACCACCTGCATGCCGACCATATTGGCCGATGCCGGGTTGGTGCCGTGCGCCGAGGACGGAATCAGGCAGATATTGCGGTGGCCTTCGCCGCGCGACTGGTGGTACTTCTGGATCACCAGCAGGCCGGCGTATTCGCCCTGCGAACCGGCGTTAGGCTGCAGCGACACGGCGGCGTAGCCGGTGACGGCGCACAGCATCTCTTCCAGCTGGGCGATCATCTCGCGGTAGCCCACGGTCTGCTCGTTCGGCGCGAACGGGTGGATCGACGAGAATTCGGGCCAGGTGACAGGGATCATCTCGCTGGTGGCGTTCAGCTTCATGGTGCACGAACCGAGCGGGATCATGGTGCGGTCCAGCGCCAGGTCCTTGTCCGCCAGGCTGCGCAGGTAGCGCAGCATTTCGGTCTCGGAGTGGTAGCGGTTGAACACCGGGTGCGTCAGGTAAGCCGAGCTGCGGGCCAGCGCTTCAGGGAAGCTGTTGTCCACGCCTGCTTCCACGGCGTCGAAGTCCGGCGCGGCAGGGGCGTTGGCGACACCCGTTGCGAACACGGTCCACAGGGTGGCGATGTCGTCGCGGGTGATGGTTTCGTCCAGCGAGATGCCGACGTGGTTGGCGTCGATCTTGCGCAGGTTCACGCCGTTCGCTTCAGCGGCGGCGTGCAGCGCGGCGGCGTTGGCGGTCTTGACGGTCAGCGTGTCGAAGAAGGTGTCGTTGATGCTGTAGCCCAGCGTGCGCAGGTTGGCGGCCAGGATGCCGGTGTAGCGGTGCACGCGGTTGGCGATCTGCAGCAGGCCGGCAGGGCCGTGGTAGACGGCGTACATCGAAGCGATAACGGCCAGCAGCACCTGCGCGGTGCAGATGTTGGAGGTGGCTTTTTCGCGGCGGATGTGCTGCTCGCGGGTCTGCAGGGCCAGGCGGTAAGCCTTGTTGCCCTGCTGGTCGATGGTCACGCCCACCAGGCGGCCCGGCATCGAGCGCTTGAAGTCGTCGCGGGTGGACAGGTAGCCGGCGTGCGGGCCGCCGAAGCCCAGCGGTACGCCGAAGCGCTGCGAGTTGCCGACCACGACGTCCGCGCCCCATTCGCCCGGTGGCGTCAGCATGGTCAGTGCCAGCAGGTCCGCTGCCACGACCACCATGGCGCCGGTGGCCTTCACGGTTTCCACGGCGGCGCGGTAATCGCGCACCACGCCGTTGACGCCCGGGTACTGCAGCAGCACGCCGAAGGCGTCCGTCACGCCGGCCAGTTCGGCCGGGTCGAAGGTCTTCACGGTGATGCCCAGCGGCAGGGCACGGGTCTGCACCACTTCCAGGGTCTGCGGCAGCACGTCGTTGGCGACGTAGAAGGTGTTCGACTTCGACTTGCCGACACGCTGGATCAGCGTCATGGCTTCAGCGGCGGCCGTGCCTTCGTCCAGCATGGACGCGTTGGCGATGCCCATGCCGGTCAGGTCGGTGATCACCTGCTGGAAGTTCAGGATGGCTTCCAGGCGGCCTTGCGAAATCTCGGGCTGGTATGGGGTGTAAGCGGTGTACCAGGCCGGGTTCTCGAAGATGTTACGCAGCACCACGCCAGGCGTGTGGGTGTTGTAGTAACCCTGGCCGATCAGCGATTTGAGCACCTTGTTCTGCCCGGCGATGCCTTTCAGCTTGGCCAGCGCGGTGGTTTCCGGCATCGGCTCGTAGAACTGGCCGAGAGGCAGGGCGCTCTTGTTGCGGATGGACGGCGGCACGATCGCATCGATCAGCGCGGTACGGGTGGCGTAGCCGAGCACGTCGAGCATTTGCTGCTGCTCGTTGGCGTCCGGGCCGATGTGGCGGGCGATGAAAGCATCGCGGGCTTCGAGTTGGGTCAGGCTGGTACGGGTCATGATATGGGGGCGGGCAAAAAAATGGGCCAGCGGAATGCTGGCCCGGGGGCATGCGGAATTAAGCGTCGGTGGTCTTGCCGTAGGCTGCTGCGTCGAGCAGGCCGTTGATCGCGCCGGCGTCGGCCGGTTTGATCTTGAACAGCCAGGCGGCGTAGGCGTCGGTGTTGATCGACTCGGGCGCATCGACCACGGCGTCGTTCACGGCCACTACTTCGCCGGCGATCGGCGCGTAGATGTCGGAAGCGGCCTTCACCGATTCCACCACGGCCGCGTCGTCGCCGGCGCCGTAGGTGGTGCCGACTTTCGGCAGTTCGACGAACACGATATCGCCCAGTGCGTCCTGCGCGAACTCGGTGATGCCGACGGTCACGGTGCCGTCCGCTTCAGCGCGTACCCACTCGTGGGACTCGGTGTACTTCAGGTCTGCAGGAATATTGCTCATGTGTGGCTCCAGTTGGTTATGTTCTTAAGGATTGGGGTCAAGCTACCAGGATTTTACCGTTACGCACGAACGGCAGCTTCACAACAGTGGCGGCCAGCTTCTTGTCGCGGATTTCCACGTGCACGGTGTCGCCCACGGCCACGCCGTTCGGCACGCGCGCCAGCGCAATGGCCTGCTGCATGGTCGGGCTGAAGGTGCCGCTGGTGATCTCGCCGGCCTGCTCCGAGCCGGCCACGATGACCTTCTGGTGCGCGCGCAGCACGCCGCCTTTTTCGCGCAGGATCAGGCCCACGAACTGGGCGTTCTGGCCCATGGCCTGCAGCGCTGCCTTGCCGACGAAGTCGCGCTCGGACACCAGGTCGATGGTCCACGCCAGGCCGGCGTCCAGCGGGTTCACGGTTTCGTCCATGTCCTGGCCGTACAGATTCATGCCCGCTTCCAGGCGCAGCGTATCGCGCGCGCCCAGGCCGGCAGGCTTCACGCCGGCCGCGTTCAGCGCGTTCCACAGCGCCTCGGCCTTGTCGGCGGCTACGCCGATCTCAAAGCCGTCTTCGCCGGTGTAGCCGGTGCGGGCGATCATCGCCTCGCCGAACGGCGTATCCTGCACGAAGGCCACATTGAAGGGTTTCATTTCCGCGGTTGCCGCTTGCGAACCGGCGATCACTTCCCACACCTTGGCGCGGGCGTTCGGGCCTTGCACGGCGATCAGGGCCATGGCGTCGGCACCATCGCGGCGCTGGGTGATGGTGACGCCCGAGCCGGTGGCTTCGTTCCGGGACTGCATCCATGCCACGTCTTTCTCAGCGGTGCCGGCGTTGACCACCAGGCGGAACCAGCCCTCGTTGATGAAGTAGACGATCAGGTCGTCGATCACGAAGCCTTGCGGGTTCAGCATGCACGAGTACAGCGCCTTGCCGGACACTTGCAGCTTGTCGACGTTATTGGCCAGCAGGCCGCGCAGGAAGGCGCGGGTGTTGTCGCCCTTGATATCGACCACGCACATGTGGGCCACGTCGAACATGCCGACGTCGGTGCGCACGGCGTGGTGCTCTTCGATTTGCGAGCCGTAGTTGACAGGCATGTCCCAGCCGCCGAAATCGACCATGCGAGCGTTCAGGGCGCGGTGAGCGTTATTGAGTGGGGTCGCTTTGAGCGTCATGGGGCAGTCCAATAGATAAAGGGGTTTACGGAAGCAGAATGCACAGCACAATGCGACGAACCCCTCTGTCCTTGGTACCTGAGAGATAGCGGATGAAAATCCGCACGCCCCTTCGGTGGGCTGCTGGCATGTTGCCGCAGCCGCTCTCCAGAGTTTGACCCAGCTGCGCAGTGCGCCGCTGGCCCTTGACCGGTCCTTTTGCCTGAGAGTTTTTGGGTAGTGCCCCTTCGGCGGCAACGCGAGTTTGCCCTCTCCCGATCAAGACTGAGGAATATATGTCAGAAGGGGCTTTATGTCAATCTCAGCCCTGATTCGGCCCGGTAGCTGGCACCTTGCCCGTTCGATGCCAGCAAGGCGTCGGCGCTTCCGGACGTGGAACGAAATGGAGGATGGGATGTGTGTATAATGCTAATCACATTTACATATAGGTTTGCTGTGCCATGGAATCCAAGACTGCAAGGCTGACGATACTGATCGATCCCGAAAAGAAGAAGGCGTTTGAAGAATTGTGCTCCATGCAGGACCAGACCCCTTCGCAAGTTATCCGGCAGATGATCCGCGAATACCTCGAGCGGCACAATGTCGATTATGCGACCAAAGCAAAAATTGGCGCCACGAAATAAGTTCGTCTGACCAGTTCGGCTAAGCCAGCCGTCCGCCTCTATCCCACGAATCGTTGAGCATACGCGCTCCTGCATCGCCAGGCTTGCGCTTCCTTGCCGTTGCGGCTTGCGATCGCTTGCATGTCTCAACGCGATTCAGTGCTACGCCTTAATGTACACACATCAGATGTGCGTGCTATGATCTTTCGGGTGAATAGTATTATCATAAGGTGATAGTGTAATGAAATACCAGCCGATGCCCTCACGTCCGCCCCCGTTGTTCGAACTGGGCGTGACGAGCGTGCTGGCGCGGCTGGCACCGGCCTTTCCCGATGTAATGCCCCCGCCGCGTTTGCGTGTGCGGCTGCGTTATTACATCGAATCCATGTTGCTCGCAGAAAACCATGCGCCCGGTGCCGCTGCCATCTTGGCATTGCTGCACAGGTATAAGCAATTCTCCCGACAGATTGCATCCGGCAAGCCGGTCGTGCAAAGACGCAGCGGCACGCTGGCATTGATGTTCGACGCCTTCTCAGTTCAAAGCGAAATGAGCATAGGCAGCCCCGATGATTTGATCCTGGGTTACACGCAGTCTATGATGGGCGTCTTGTTACTGAGGCCGTCCCCCCGCGATATCGCCATGATCGGCCTCGGCGGTGGTTCCTTGGTCAAGTTCTGTTATCGCCACTTGCCGCGTGCCGTGATCGAGGTGGCGGAAATTGACGCTGAGGTGATCGCGCTGCGCGAGCAATTCGGCATTCCCGCCGACGACGCGCGGTTAACCGTGCATTGCGTTGATGGGGCGGAGTTTGTCCGGGAGAGTAAGAAGCAGTACGACGTCCTGATGGTCGATGGTTTCGACCGGCGCGGGCAGCCGGCGCAGCTTTGCAGCAAGACCTTCTACGATAGCTGTTACCGGTCGCTGGCGCCAGGCGGCGTCATGGTCGTGAATTTGCTTGGGGACAGCATGCTGGAAACGCTCCAGTGCGTTGGGCGCATGCGCGCCAGCTTTCACGGAGCGGTACTTGCCATCGACGCGCTGGACTCTTCCAACCGCATCATTTTCGCATGCAAGAATGGGATGCCAGTCCTGGACACGGGCGAGCTGCAACAACGCATTGACCAGCTGGATATCGTCTCTCCCGTGGCGCTCTATGCCCTGGCGCGTGCCTTGCGGACCGAGCGGGCCGTGGCTGGCATCCCAGTCTGAGTCAGGCGCGCGGAGACTGGCGGCACAGGGATTGATAAGTCCTGCGCATCAATAAGTTGTTGAGGAGGCGGCCGAATCCCCCGCACGGCGCAATGAGGCCGTGCGCCAGCAGCGCGCGCGGTGGCAAAGAGAGGCGGCCGCCCGGCGGCGGCGAGGCGACCGCAAAGTAAATATGGTTGGGGCCGGCGACCCATTTGAGGCGGCAAGTCTTTTGATCGAAAGCGCTGGCCAGGCGCCTGGTGATCGGCTGATAATCGCGTTCACGGCAATGAAGGTTGCCGACCAGGACGCCACCATCGCGTAAGGCCCGTCGGCAATCCGCATAGAATGTTGCCGATCCAAACGCAGGCGGCATGCCGCCCAGCGCATAGACATCGACCAGGATCACGTCGACTTGCGGGTTTTGACTCGCAACGTAGTCGATGGCGTCGGCGTGGATGATCCGAAAATCCGGCCCGTCGTCCGGCACCCTGAACTGTTCGCGCAAAGCAATGACCCGGGCATCGACCTCTACCACTGTAATGTCGGCACCTGGGAAGTAACGCCAACAGAATTTCGCCAGCGACCCGCCACCGAGACCGAGCAGCAGGATGCGGCGTGGCCTGGGGCAAAACAGCACAAAGAGCATCATGGCCCGCGTATATGCCAGCACCAGCTCGTCTGGCGCCGACAGCTGCATTTCACTTTGCACTATCGCGTCGCCGAACATCAACACACGGCGATCCCCGTCCGTGTAGACAATAGGCGCATCTTTGGAGCCGGCTGTCTGGCGCGGGCGTTTGCGAAATTCTTCAACGCTCATAATACTTTTTCTTATGTGCGCGTCGCAATGCGATGCATGTACTGCGCGCTTGAATCAAGGCGCCGGGCGATTTCCTCTCTACCGGATAATATTTCCCGCGCCGTTGAGCGCAATATCACGGGATGCAGCATGGTCAGCTGGCGCATGCGTGCTGATAATTTTTCCCGATCCAGATTCAATGCCTTATCTTTCCAGGCGAATGCGATGATGTTAAAGGAGTCCAGTGAATGGACCGCGATGACAGAGCCTTTGAAACTGTGCCGCATTCTATTGAGATATCCTTCTGTTTCCCAAATATCGCCCCCCAGCAAATTCACCGCCACTACGCCATCGGGCGTCAGGGATCGATAGCAATCGTCATAGAATTGCTGGCTGCAAAGCTGTCGGGGTTGACCATGGTTGTCAAATCCATCGATGAGCAACACATCAAACCTGGCTTCGTCTCGCCGAACGAACTCGGCGCCATCCATGCAGACAATGGCGAGTCGCTCGCTGTCGCCTGGAATGAGAAAGTGGTCTCGAAGCGCGATGACCTGCGAATCAATTTCCGCCACGGAAATGGTGGCTTGCGGCAGATGCCGGTGGCAGAATTTCACCAATGAACCGCCACCTAACCCGACCATTCCAATATTCCGTGGGGCTTGCTTAAACAGCAGGCATCCCATCATTGTCTGCGTGTAAGCCAGTATCAAGTCGTCTGGCTCCTCGAGATTCATTTCGCTTTGGACCGAAAATGCGTCGAACATCAAAGAAAGCGTGTTGCCCTTCTTATGCAAGATTGGTTTGCCGCCGCTGGGGTGAATGAGTAATTGCGAGAATTTTTCCAGGAAATTGATGATGTAGTCCGGGTGCGGTGGAAGGTTGTTGGCAAGCAGCATGGAGCAAATATAAAACGTCAATGCTCTCACCAGGCTGGGGGGCAGCATCGATGATTGGATGACGGCCAGACACTGTTCCAAATTGGTTCTTACCTGCAATTCAAAGAATGGTGCGGGGCTGGGCGAGGGTAATTGTTGATATCGCATAATTCACATTCAAGCTCAGGCCGTTTCAGTGTGGGCACGGTTAGCCGGAGTGCTGCCACTGCAGTCCGGTTCGTAGCACAAGTGTGTGCAGCTGATCGCTAGCATGCGCTGCGCATTTTCCATAACTGTGCGCGGTCTGATTTGCCAGGGGCTTCCCGTGTCGGCATGCCGGGGGCATGTCTTGATGCCGGTCATGGCACCGCAGTAATGCTCAGTTGTCGTTGTTTCCATTTGCGAGACTCCTTGCGTGCTGGCGAGACGGTTGACGGGCTGGCTTCTCAGCTGGAACCCAGTGTGTCCGTGTTACCATTGTATGATAATGTGATTATCATTGTATACGCTGGTTTGCAGACCAGGTCATGTTACGGAGTTGGAGGCGGTTGCAGCCGAAAGCCCGGAAATTTCCTGCAAGCGCCAGGAGGAGGCATCCTGAATGGTTGGACATAGTCAGACGATTAAATTCTTTCGTGGCAGAATTCCGGCGTTCGATTGCGTACCGGGCTGTCACGATTGTTGTGGCCCGGTTATGACATCGACGGAAGAGATGGCCAGGCTGCCAGTGAAGAGCGCGGCTGATCGTGAGGCCGCGCTTGCCGCTTGGACTTGCCCCTATCTCGGCGATCGAGGATGTGAGGTCTACGCCGAGCGTCCGTTGATTTGCCGCTTGTTTGGCGCCACGCCGCGCCTCGCCTGTCCAAACGGCCGGCGGCCGGCGGAAATGATCGCACTCGACGTTGAGGCGGAAATTTTCAAGTACTTCAACAGCGTCCGTCACGTCCTGGTGTGAGATTGACTTGGTTCGCGCCGGGGAGCTCACCGGCGGCCTGCTCGGCGCCACCTACTTGGGCTGGCTGCATGTGCAGGTCATGTGGCTGCACAAAGCCCAGCGAGGGCACGGTTACGGCAGGGAGTTGCTGGCCGTGGCGGAAGCCGAGGGGCTACGGCGCGGCTGCAAGCAAGCGTATGTTGAAACGCTCAGTTTCCAGGCGCTCCCATTCTATGAAAAATGCGGCTACCAGGTCTTCAGCCGGCTGCCGGACTTCCCTCCCGGCGGCGCCAGGTATGCGCTGACCAAGAAGCTGGGCTGAACCAGCGTGGCGTTTTTCAGCAACAGCCCGTCGGCCGGGGAGGCGGGTGGGCGGCTGAATTCGCAGCGCTGCGGCGCGTACCGGCAACATGCTGGTAGAGTGGATACCGTCCTTCCTCGTCGATAGAACGGAAATCCACGATGCTCGCCAATCCACGGTTTTGCAAAAGGCTCGGTCCGATTATCGGTACTTTCGCCCTTGCTTTTCTTTTTGGACTAGGCGCTATTCCGGCAAATGCGCAGCAAGTTGTCAAAGTCGGCGGATATGATTTTCCACCATTTGTGGATAAAACTGCGGGAAGCGCGAGCCTCACGTTTGACCTGATTGCAGCCTTGAATGCGTTTCAGAAGAAGTATGTCTTCGAGTTTGTTCACACGTCGTCGAAGCGCCGCTTTTCTCATTTTGACGAAAAGCGATTTGATCTTATTTTTTTTGAAGCACTCGACTGGGGCTGGCTGGGGAGAGAGATTGAGGCGTCCGATGTCATCATGCATGGTGGCACTGTCTACATTACCCGGAAGGAAAAATACAAGGATCAGCGGTATTTTGACGATCTCAGAGGGAAGACGGTTTGGGGGATTCTTGGTTACCACTACGGCTTCGCAAACTTTAATTCTGACTACGAATTCCTGAAGAGAAATTTCAACGCCCACATGACGACCTCGCAAGACGGTATTATTGAAGCGGCAGTTTCTGGACGTGCCGATATTTCAGTGGTGGTTAAAGAGTATCTGCAGATTTACCTCCTTAAGCATCCTGAAGTGCAACAGAAAATCCTGATCTCTACAAAATATGATGCCGTAAATTCGTACACTATTCTTGTTCGTAAAGGCATCAAGCCGGATGTCGCCGAACTTAACAAGATCCTGTCGGATATGGAGAGCGCCGGCATCCTTAAAAAGCTCTGGGGGAAGTACAACCTGAAGTGACGGCTCTTTATTTCCGGATCAAATGCCGGAAGGTCGGCTCGATGTTCTTCGCGTGCAGGAACTGAACGATGTCTTCCAGCGTGGCGTCTTTCAGCAGCAGCCCGTCGGCTGGCGTGGCAGCGGGCGGTGAGGCGGGCGCTGGCGGCGCGGCGCTTTGCTCGGCAGCGGGCGACTGCTGCAGCATGCCGAGCGCATGCCGGAACTGTTCCTCGCTGATGCTGTGCAGACCGTCCAGCAGCGCCGCTTGTCCGGCGTGGGGCGGCGGCATCTCCAGGCCCGACTCTTCCGCAAACGAGGCGCCCAGGCCGGGATTGATGAAGGCGGCCCATTTGCCGGTGCTTTGATGCAGATAGGGCGGCAGGTCCATCACGGCGCTGCCCGGCGGCGGCACGTCGGGCACGTACTTGGTCCACAGCAGCGCGGCGAAGCGCTGCGCCAGCGCTTCCGGCACCGCCGTGGCCAGCGACAGCCACAGGCCGTAGCCGCTGTCGCCGGAGATGCTTACCGCGGGCGCCGGCAAGCCCAGATCCGCTTGCAGTGCATTTGCCACGTCGCACAGCTGGGTCCAGTGCTGGGCCTCCAGGCCGCCCTGGATGGGGCGGAACGGGATGGCGATGGCGCGCGTGCGGCCGTCCGCAGCCAGGCGGACGTCCACGCCGGTCTGGCCTTGCGCGCGCTGGGCCAGCAGGGTGGTTTGCGCCGCGCCGGCGGGAAGGTAGAGTCTGGTTAATGCCGAAGTGAGGTTGTCCATCTGTGTCCTTATGATCTGGCCCCGATTGTAGCGCGGCTGGCGCCTGCTTGCGGTAGGGCCCGGCGCGCACGAATGCCGTACGGTCCCGCTATGAAGCCGCGTGTTTTGTTAGAATCATTGCATGCATAAAAGTGAGGATACATTCATGGAAGACCAGGACAAACTACAGGGCCATTCGTGGTTTACCCTGTCCGGCGACGTCAACAGCGACATGGTGCACCGCATGTTCGATGCGGCGGCGGACATGAGCGAGGATATGGTGACCGATGCGCACGTGCTGCTGCAGTCGAATGGCGGCTACGTGAGCGACGGCATCTGCCTGTATAACTACATGAGCAACCTGCCGGTCCGCTTCCACCTGTATAACGCCGGCGCGGTGGCGTCCATCGCGGTGATCGTTTTCCTGGCCGGCCACAAGCGCTACGCCAGCAGCACCGCCCGCTTCATGGTGCACAAGTCGCACGCCAGCGCGCCGTCCGGGGCGCGGCCTGACGCGCTGCGCATCATCGTCGAAGGCCTGCAGGCGGACGACGCCCGCACCGAGCAAATCCTGCGCAGCCATGTGCAGTTCAGCGAGGAGCACTGGCGCATCCACGCCTATTCGGACCTGCACATGACCGCCGCCGAGGCGGTGAAGGTGAACATGATCGACAAGGTGGCCGACTTCCGCCCGCCGCCGGGCCGCCGCATCACCAACATCTGAGCCCCACGTGAAATCGCCCGGCTCAGGGGCCGGGCGGCGATTGGCGCGGACAGGAACGCCCTCTAGCGGTTGCGCGAACCGCTGCGGCTGGTGCTGCGGCTGACCTCGCTGCGTGCTTCGTCGCTGCGCGAGCGGCGGCTTTCTTCCTTGCGGTCGATAGCGCCGCCCTGGACGTCGGCGCGGCCTACCGAGGCCGAGCCGGGATTTCCGGATTGACGGCTGGCGCTGTTGGCATCACTATCTTTGCTCTGCCGGTCGCTTCTTTGCTTCGATTTCATGTCGCTGTCCTTTATGCAGTGAGGGAAAAATCAAACAAAATCACTTTTGTTTCTCGCAGGCTATTGCCATGTGGCAAGAATGTGCAAGAATGCGGTATCGCGGCTGTTAACATGAAACGGACAGGCCGGCCGCGCAGCCTGTCGCATTCAGGTTAGACCATGCTTTCACATCCGACAACTCCGGCAGCGCCAAAAAAAGCGGTCACCCCGCGGCATGCGCTATTGGAGAACCTGATCGAGATCGTCAAGCGGCATGTCGGCGACCAATTCCTGGATTTCACCACCCGCATCGCCGGGGCGCTGGTCGACGTGGTCGACGGCGGCGGCGACGTGCGCGAGCTGCAGGCCCGCATCCGGGCCGGCAATCTGTTGCGCAATGATCACTATCGCTATCTGAACCTGGCCATCAAGGAGCTGGAGCGGGCGTTGCGGCACGAGATCGCCGAGCTGGCCCCGGGCGCCAAGGCCAAGCCGCGCGTGCTGGACCAGCCTTTGTCGCTGGTGTCGATGGAAGAGATGGACAACAAGGTGACGCTGGGCGGCATCAGCAAGCCGTTTGAAGTGCAGTATTCGGACGCGCTGGCCACGCTGAACGTGCGGCTGGCCTTCCTGCTGGACCGCGACATCCTGCGCGTGAACCAGAATCCCTTCCGGCCCGAAGTATTCCTGAATGCGCTGCAGCTGGCCTGGCTGGAGTTCAATCCGGAGGAGGAAGCGGCCGGGTTGTTGCTGGGCTTGCTCAAGCCCGGCATGTTCATGGAGCTGTCGGCCATGCTGGAGGAGCTGAGCCTGACCTTGCAGCGCAAGGGCGTGCTGCCGGGTTCGACGGACAGTTACAAGATGCGCAAGGCCGATTCGCACGACGCCAGCAGCGCCAGTCCGGCGCGCAAGCGCAAGCAGCAGGCCGAACTGGCCCAGCAGTTGCGCCAGTTCTTCTCGGCGACGCAGGATGCGCCGCTCGATCCTGACCTGATGATTCCCGATTTGCCCGATATCGCCAATCTGAAGGCGGGCGCGTGGGCGCAAGGCGCGGCGCAGGGGCCTCTGGGCGGGGTGCCGAATGAAGTGGCGCAGCGCGCGGTGCAGACGGCGTCCAAGCAGCCGTTGATGAATTACCTGGCGCAGGTGCAGCAGAGCGCGATTCCGGCTGCCGGATTCATGATGGCGGGCGGGCAGGGCGGCGGCGTGGCTGTGCCTTATCCGGGTTTCGCCACCGGCTTTGCGACCGGATTCGTGCCGGCGGGCGCAATGCCCGGCGGCGCGGCGTCGACCGGTTTCATGCAGGCTGGCGTGGCGGCGGCGGGTTCCGCGCCGGCCGGCGCCGGATTCTCGGCTGCGGCTGCTGGCGGCGGTTTCGTTGCGGCCGCGCCGGGCATGTTCGGCCTGCATGGCGTCTCCGGCCCGGCCGGCGTAGCGCATGGCGGCTACCCCGCGCCTGCGGCAGGCTTCGTGCCGGCCGGGGGCATGGTGGCGGTGCCGGCCGGTAGCTTTGCGGTGCCGGTGACCCTGGCAGGCATGGCGGGTGGCGCTGCGGGTGGACCAGGCGGCGGGCAGGGCGGCAGCGCGCAAGGCCTGCTCGGTCTGCTGAACGCCGCTGCAGGCGCCGCAGGCGTGCAGGGCGTGGCCAGCCTGGGTGCAGCCGCGCAGGCGGGCGACGCAACTGCGGGCAGCGCGGCGCCCAATGTGTTCTACCTGCCCAACATCAAGAAAAACGCCCCCCAAGGCAGCCTGACGCGCTCGGACGAAAGCACCATCGACCTGCTGTCGGCCATCTTCGACACGGTGTTCCGCGACCAGAACATTTCGCAGGAAATCCGCGACCTGATCCGCTTCCTGCAGATCCCGGTGCTGAAGGCTGCGCTGGTGGACAAGGACTTCTTCTTCCAGGACAGCCATCCGGCGCGCCGCATGATCGACCTGCTGTCCAAGATGGGCTGGGAGCAGCGCAAGAGCCCGGAAGATCCGCTGTTCCAGGCCATGCAGCGCAGCGTCGAGCGCGTCGGCCGCGACCACGACCTGGAAGTCTCGGCTTTCAGCGAGGCGGTGCAGGAACTGGAAGCGTCGATCAAGGCCGAGGAGGCCGCGTCGGCCGCCGCCATCGCCGAGCCGATCGCCGCCGCGCTGAAGCAGGAAAAGATGGCCGTGGCGGCCAAGTCCGCCAAGAACGCCGTCGCGCTGCGCATCGGCACCGGCGAAGTGATCGCCATGGTGGAAGCCTTCCTGGAAAACAAATGGGTGTCCGTGCTGACCATCGCCTACAGCGTGGAAGAGGGCAAGCCGGGCGCGGTGCAGAGCGCCACCCAGACCATGGACGACCTGATCTGGAGCGTCAAGCCGAAGATCACTGCCGACGAGCGCAAGCAGCTGATCTCCAAGCTGCCCAAGCTGCTCTCCACGCTGAACAAGTGGCTGGATGTTATCAAGTGGCAGGACGCCGACCGCCTGCAATTCTTCGCCGAGCTGGCCGAGTGCCACGCGTCCATCGTGCGCGCGCCGCTGGAGCTGTCGCCTGAACGCCAGGTGGAAATCGCCATGGAAGTGGCGCAGAAAGCCGCCGAGCGGCGCCTGGAGCTGGAAGCGAAGGCCGCCGCAGCGGCCGCGAAGAGCCAGCCCGAGCCGGAACTGCCGCTGGACGACGACGCCACCATCGAGGCGGACAGCCTGGCGCGCGGCATGTGGCTGGAGTTCGACCAGGACGACGGCAGCACCCGCAAGGTCAAGCTCGCCTGGATCAGCCCGCTGCGCACGCTCTACATCTTCTCCACCAGCACGCGGCAGGAAGCGTTTTCGCTGTCGGGCGAAGCGCTGGTGCAGAAATTCCGCGAACGCAGCGTGCGCGCGGTGCGCGCCGACGGCGTGGTGGCGCGCGCCCTGTCCGCCGCCATGGGCGGTCTGGCCGTCAACGACGACAACCTCGATCTCCCGGCCGGCGTGGCAGCCTGATCAATCCGTTCAGGCTTTCTTCATCGCGGCGATCAGGCCGTCCGACGCGTCCTCGATATAGTCCAGCACCTGGTCGAAGCCGTTGGTGCCGCCGTAGTACGGGTCCGGCACCACGTCCGAGCCGGAACGGGTGGCGTACTGCATGAACAGCGCCAGTTTGTGGCGGTACCGGGGCGGGCAGGCTGCTTGCAGGCGGGCGAAATTCTCGTGGTCCATGGCCAGCAGGTGGTCGTAGTGCTCGAAGTCGCTGGCCGACACTTGCCGTGCGCGCTGCGCGCTCAGGTCGTAGCCGCGCAGGGCGGCGTGGCGCGACGAGCGCGCATCCGGCGGATTGCCGACGTGGTAGGCGTGGGTGCCGGCGGAATCAATCTCAAGCTGCAGGCCGGCCGCTTCGGCGCGCTGGCGGAACACGCCTTCGGCGGTCGGCGAGCGGCAGATATTGCCCATGCAGACGAACAGCACGGCCGGCTTGCGGGCGCCGGGCGGGGCGCCGGATGAGGAGTCAGGCTGGGCCATAAGCATCCTCCCACTTATCCTTTTCCTCGGGCTCTGGCGCTGGCTCGGGTGCAGGCTGCGCGCGGCGCTTGGCGCGCATTTGCAGTTCGGCGATCTGCGCCTCCGCCATGCGCACCTGGTCCTGCAGGTCGATGATCTGCTTCATGATCGCCATGCGTTCCTTCGGATCGGTGGCTTCCATCAGCGCCTTGCGCAAGGTCTGGATTTTCTTCAGCAAGCCCTTGATCTGCGACCGCAGCATGGCGATGCGCGCCGGCGTATCCATGCTGGCGGCGGTCCTGTTCGAGCCGGCTCCGGCTCCCGCTTGTATCTGCAAAATGTTCTCCCATGAGGCGGGCGGACCTGCCCGGCGCTGCCAGTATAGCAACGCCCGATCCGCTGTGCCGCCTGGAGGGACGTCTCGCCCCGCAGCGCGCGCGTTTTTAGCCTGAATCCGGCTTTGAAATGGTATGATAAGCCACTTTTCATTGTGGCAATTCAATTCGTCCTAAAACGTGCGTCTATCTTCCATTAAATTGTCGGGATTTAAGTCGTTTGTCGATCCCACCAATTTCCAGGTGCCCGGTCAACTGGTCGGCGTGGTAGGTCCAAACGGTTGCGGCAAATCGAACATTATCGATGCCGTGCGATGGGTGCTGGGCGAATCGAAAGCGTCGGAGCTGCGCGGCGAGTCGATGCAGGACGTGATCTTCAACGGCTCCACGCACCGCAAGCCGGCCGGGCGCGCCTCGGTCGAGCTGGTGTTCGACAACAATGACGGCAAGGCCGCCGGCCAGTGGGGCCAGTACGCCGAGATCGCGGTCAAGCGCACGCTGACGCGCGACGGCACCTCCACCTACTACATCAACGGCCAGCCGGTGCGCCGGCGCGACATCCAGGACATCTTCCTCGGCACCGGCCTCGGTCCGCGCGCCTACGCCATCATCGGCCAGGGCATGATCTCGCGCATCATCGAATCGCGCCCGGAAGAGCTGCGCGTGTTCCTGGAAGAGGCGGCGGGCGTATCGAAGTACAAGGAGCGCCGCCGGGAAACCGAGAACCGCCTGCACGACACGCGTGAGAACCTGCTGCGGGTGGAAGACATCCTGCGCGAACTGAACGCCAACCTGGAAAAGCTGGAAGCGCAGGCCGCCGTGGCGCACCGCTTCCACCAGCTGCAGGCCGACCAGGACGAGAAGCAGAAACTGCTTTGGCTGCTGCGCAAGAACGAGGCGCAGTACGAGCAGGCCAAGTACTTCCGCGAAGTGGAGCAGGCCCAGACCGACCTGGAAGAGCAGACCGCCAAGCTGCGCAACGTGGAGCTGACGCTGGAGCAGATGCGCCAGTCGCACTTCGCCGTCGGCGACCGCCTGCACACCGCGCAGGGCCACCTGTACCAGACCAATTCGGAAATCGGCAGCCTGGAGGCGCAGATCAAGTTCGTGGTCGAATCGCGCACCCGCCTGCAGAACCAGCTGGGCACCCTGGCCGCGCAGCGCGACCAGTGGCAGAACCAGGCGGCCGAGTATTCGGAGCAGATCGAGGAAGCGGAATTCAACCTGGAAGAGCTGTCGGCCAAGGTGGAGCAGGCGCGCATGATGGCCGAGCAGAAGGCCGAGTCGCTGCCGGTGCTGGAAGCGGCTTGGCGCGCCGCGCAGGACAAGAGCAGCGAGTCGCGCGCCCGCATCATGCAGGCGCAGCAGCAGCTGGAGCTGGAGTCGGCGCACCAGCGCAACGCCAGCAATATCCTGAACGGCCTGGCGGTGCGGCGCGAGCGTCTGCAGCAGGAGAAGAATGGCCTCAGCCTGCCGGATTCGGCGCACCTGTCCAACCTGAAGATGCAGCTGGAGGAAAAGCAGCAGGCGCTGGAGGAGCAGACCTACCACCTGGAAGAAGCGCTGGAGCAGCAGCCCGCGCTGGAAGCCGAGCGCCAGGACGCGCAGCTGCAGGTGAACGCCGAGGCGGCCGCCAATGCGCAGCTGGAAGCGCGCCTGAATGCGCTGCGCCAGTTGCAGGAACGGGTGCAGACCCAGGGCAAGGTCACGCCATGGCTGCAGAAGCACGAGCTGGACGCGCTGCCGCGCCTGTGGCAGAAACTGCAGATCGAAGCGGGCTGGGAGACGGCGATGGAAGCCATCCTGCGCGAACGCACTTCGGCGCTGCAGGTGTCCAACATCGAATGGGCCAAGCACTTCTTCAGCGACGCGCCGCCGGCCAAGCTGGCGCTGTTCGCGCCCGGCGCTTCCGCTCCCGCCATGCCGCCGGAGCAGAACGGCCTGAAGCCCTTCATTTCGCTGCTCAAACTGAACGACAGCGGTCTGCGCGCGGTGCTGCAGGACTGGCTGCACAACGTCTTCATCGCCGCCGATGCGGACGCCGCCTTCAAGGCGCGCGCCACGCTGCCTGCGGGCGGCGTGTTCGTCACCGCGCAGGGTCACGTGATCACGCAGTCCAGCGTGCGCTTTTACGCCGCCGACGCGGAGCAGGACGGCATGCTGGCGCGCCAGCAGGAGATCGACAACATCACCAAGCAGCTGCGCGCGCAGACCCTGCTGGCCGACGAGGCGCGTGCCCGCTCGGTGCGCGCGGACGCCGCAGTGGCAAACCATGCGCGCAACCTGGCCGAGCTGCGCCAGAAGGTGCAGCAGTTGCAGCAGTCGGTGCACGCGCTGCAGATCGAGGTGGTGAAGCTGTCCGAGATCGAGGCGCGCTTCAACCAGCGCAGCACGCAGATCGGCGCCGACCTGGCTGAAATCGCCGCGCAGGAAGCGGAGCAGATGCAGGTCAAGATGGAGTCCGAGGAAAAGTTCGAGCAGCTCGACATGGAACTGGGCAACCTGCAGGGCGAGCATGAGGACGGCCAGACCCTGTTCATGGAAAAGGAACAGAAGCTGGCCGACGCGCGCCAGGCGCTGCGCGACCTGGAACGCGGTGCGCAGGAAGCCGAATTCGCCGAGAAATCCCAGCGCAGCAAGATCGAGGAACTGCGCCGCAGCATCGCCACCGCCACCGCGCAGGCGGCGCAGGTGGCCGAGAGCCTGCACGCGGGCCAGCGCGAGCTGGAAAGCCTGGAGGCCGGCACCGCCAGCGAAGGCCTGCAGGAACTGCTGGACCGCCGCACGCAGCAGGAGCGCGCGCTGTCGGACGCGCGCCATGAGCTGGACCAGATCACGCAGCAGCTGCGTTCCTTCGAGGATGCGCGCATGAACAACGAACGCAGCCTGCAGCCGCAGCGCGACAAGATCATGGAGCTGCAGCTCAAGGAGCAGGCCGCGCGCCTGAACCAGGAGCAGTTCGCCGCGCAGCTGGCCGAAGCCGGCGCCGACGAAGCGGCGCTGAGCGAAAAGCTGAACCCGGACATGAAGCCGTCCTACCTGCAGGGCGAAGTCACGCGCCTGACCAACGCCATCTCGATGCTGGGCGCGGTCAACCTGGCGGCGCTGGAGGAGCTGGCGCAGGCGTCCGAGCGCAAGAACTTCCTCGATTCGCAGAACGCCGACCTGACCGAAGCGATCAACACGCTGGAAGACGCCATCGCCCGCATCGACAAGGAAACGCGCGACCTGCTGCAGGACACCTTCGACCGCGTGAATGGCCACTTCTCCGAGCTGTTCCCGATCCTGTTCGGCGGCGGCCAGGCCAAGCTGATCATGACCGGCGATGAAATCCTGGACTCCGGTGTGCAGGTCATGGCGCAGCCGCCGGGCAAGAAGAACGCCACCATCCATCTGCTGTCCGGCGGCGAAAAAGCGCTGACGGCAACCGCGCTGGTGTTCTCCATGTTCCGCCTGAACCCGGCGCCGTTCTGCCTGCTCGACGAGGTCGATGCACCGCTGGACGACGCCAATACGGAACGTTTCTGCCGCATGGTGAAACGGATGTCCGACCAGACCCAATTCCTCTTCATTTCGCACAATAAGATTGCGATGGAGATGGCCAATCAACTGATCGGTGTGACGATGCAGGAGCAGGGCGTATCGCGCATCGTGGCGGTGGATATGGAAGCCGCCGCCAATTTCGCTTCCGAGGCACAAGCAGCATGACAGATCTTCAAATGAGTTTGATCGCAGCCGGCGGCGTCTTTATCGTCGGCGTTTTCTCGTACAACAAATGGCAGGAGTACAAGGCCAAGAAAACCGTGGAGCGGGCCTTTTCGTCCGACCATGACGACGTATTGATGCGGCCCGACGGCGAGCCCGCCGCACCGCGCCATGAACCCAGCTTCTCGCTGGACGACGACGCGGCCGCCGCGCGCGCACATGGCCACGACGCTGCCGGGACGGGCGCCACAGGCGCCACCGGCGCCACGGCCGGTGCAGGTGCGGCCGCAGGGGGCGACGCCGACGGCGAAGCCTACGTCCCGCCCGTGCAGCAGGCCGGCACGTTGACGCCGGCCGCCGAGCAGGCCACCGCCTTGGTGGATCCGCTGATCGACTGCCTGCTGCCGCTAGCGCTGGAAGCGCCGGTGCGCGGCGACAAGATCCTGCCGGTGCTGCAGAAGCTGCGCCTGGTGGGCAACAAGCCGGTGCACTACATCGGTCTGCACGTGAACGGCGACTGGGAACCCATCGTCCACGGCGGCGTGTACACCGAGCTGCAAGGCGGCGTGCAATTGGCCAGCCGCAGCACCGCGCTGAACGAACTGGAATACTCCGAGCTGGTGACGCGCCTGCGCGCCATGGCAGACGAAATCGGCGCCGAACCGGCCATCCCGGACATGATGGAAGTGATGGCCGAAGCCAAAACGCTGCACCGCTTCGTCTCCAGCCACGACGCCCAGCTGGGCGTGAACCTGCACACCAACGGCGCGCCGTGGGCCATCAGCACGCTGCTGGGCGCGCTGGAGAAGCAGGGCTTCGACGTGCGCCCGGACGGCCGCTACGTGATGCCGGACGGCGAAGGCGGGCATCTGTTCTCGCTGTCGACCAACGTCACGCTGGCCGAGGAAACCACGCCGCGCCTGACGCTGCTCCTGGACGTGCCGTGCGTGGCGCCCGCGCGCGACGGCTTCGGCGCCATGATCGCCTGCGCCAAGTCGCTGGCGGGCCGCCTGGACGGCACCATCGTGGACGACTACAGCCAGCCGCTGTCCGACGAAGCGCTGGCTGAAATCGCCGGCCAGGTGCGCGACTTCTACGCCGACATGGAGTCGTCCGACATTCCAGCCGGTTCCACCCGCGCGCTGCGCCTGTTCTGCTAAGGGTGAGCAATGAGTGACAAGGAATACCAGGCCAAGGTTGAACGCGCGGCCTGGCTGACGGCCGAATTGAACCGCCATCTGCACGCCTACCACGTGCTCGATGCGCCCACCATCCCGGACGCCGAATACGACCAGCTCTACCTGGAGCTGCAGAAACTGGAAGTGGAATACCCTGAGCTGCAAAAGCAGGACTCGCCCACCTTGCGCGTGGGCGCGGCGCCGCTGCCGCAGTTCGCGCAGGTGACGCACACCGTGCCCATGCTGTCTCTGAACAACGGCTTCAGCGACGAGGACGTGGAGAACTTCGACCGCCGCGTGCGCGAAGGCCTGGACGTGCTGCAGGTGGAGTACGCCGCCGAAGTGAAGTTCGACGGCCTGGCCATCAACCTGCGCTACGAGAACGGGCTGTTCGTGCAGGCCGCCACCCGTGGCGACGGCTACACCGGCGAAGACGTTACCGCCAATATCCGCACCATCAAGGCCATTCCGCTGCGCCTGCACGGCGACAAGGTGCCGGCCGTGCTGGACGTGCGCGGCGAGGTGCTGATGTTCAAGGGCGACTTTGCGCGCATGAACGAGCGCCAGCGCGAAGCTGGCCAGAAGGAATTCGTCAACCCGCGCAATGCTGCGGCGGGCAGTTTGCGCCAGCTCGATTCACGCATCACCGCACTGCGCACACTGCGTTTCTTCGCCTACGGCATCGGCGCGCTGGAAGGCGCGGACATGCCCGTATCGCACTCCGCGCTGCTGGACTGGTACCAGACCCTGGGCCTGCCGGTGGCCAAGGAGCGCGCCGTGGTGCGCGGCGCCGCCGGCCTGCTGGATTACTACAAGAAGATAGGCCAGGACCGTCCCGGCATGCCGTACGAAATCGACGGCGTGGTGTACAAGGCCAACCGCCTGGAAGACCAGCGGCAGCTTGGCTTCGTTTCGCGCGCGCCGCGTTTCGCCATCGCCCATAAATTCCCGGCCGAGGAAGCCACCACCGTCGTGCACGACATCGAAGTGCAGGTGGGCCGCACCGGCGCCATCACGCCGGTGGCGCGCCTGGAACCGGTGTTCGTGGGCGGCGTGAACGTCACCAACGCCACGCTGCACAACGAAGGCGAAGTGCAGCGCAAGGACGTGCGCGTGGGCGACACGGTGATCGTGCGCCGCGCCGGCGACGTGATCCCCGAAGTGCTGGCCGTGGTGCTGGAAAAGCGCCCGCAGCCGGAACCGCCGCGCTACGTGCTGCCCAAGGTATGCCCGGTGTGCGGTTCGCACGTGGTGCGCGAAGAGGGCGAAGCGATTGCGCGCTGCTCCGGCGGCCTGTTCTGCCGCGCGCAGCGCAAAGAAGCCATCCGCCACTTCTCCGGCCGCCGCATGATGGACATCGAAGGCCTGGGCGACCGCTACATCGACAACCTGGTCGAATGCGACCTGGTGACGCGCGTGGCCGATCTGTACAAGCTGACGCTGGACGACCTGCTGAAGATGAAGCGCCTGGCCGACGAACGCGACGGCACCACTCCAGAGACCGTCCAGCAAGGCAAGATCGCCACCAAGTGGGCGGACAACCTGCTGGAAGCCATCGCCGCCAGCAAGAACCCGCCGCTGGAGCGGCTGCTGTTTGCGCTGGGCATCCGCCACGTGGGCGAGTCGACCGGCAAGACCCTGGCCGAATGGCTGGGCCGCTTTGACTTGATCCGCCGCGCCCCGGTGGCGCTGCTGCGCGTGCTGCCCGACATTGGCGGCACCGTGGCCGAGGCCATCGCCGAATTCTTCGCCGAGCCGAAAAACCAGGAAGCCATCGACGCGCTGCTGGCTGCGGGCGTGACGCCGCAAGGCGAGCATCCGCCCAGCGCCAAGCTGCGCGAGAAGCTGGACACCGTCAAGCTGATGGCCGCACTCGGCATTCCCAAGATGACCGAGCCGCGCTGCAAGCAGCTGGTGGAGCAGGAAGTGACGCTGGAAGTGCTGGCGCATCTGGGCGTGTTCACCGTCTTCGGCCTGCCTGCCGCCGTGGCGGGCGCGCTGGAAGAATGGATGGCGCAACCGGGCAACCGCGAGCAGCTGCTGGCGCTGGACGCGCTGCGCAAGGATTTGCTGGCGCAGCTGCCGGAAGTGGTGGAAGTTGCGGGCGCGCTGAACGGAAAAACCTTTGTACTGACAGGCACGCTGCCGAACCTGAGCCGCGACCAGGCCGGCGCCATGATCGAAGCGGCCGGCGGCAAGGTGGTCGGCTCCGTGTCGAAGAAAACCGGCTATGTGGTGGCGGGCGCGGAGGCTGGCAGCAAACTGGCGAAGGCGGAAGAACTCGAGATCCCTATCCTTGACGAAGCGGGCCTGCTGGCCCTGCTGGAGAATAATAAATGACGCAGATCCGCAAAGCCGTATTTCCTGTCGCAGGCCTGGGCAGCCGCTTCCTTCCCGCGACCAAGGCGCAGCCGAAGGAGATGCTGCCCATCGTCGACAAGCCGCTGATCCAGTACGCGGTGGAGGAGGCCGTTGCCGCCGGCATCACCGACATGATCTTCATCACCGGCCGCAACAAGCGCGCCATCGAAGACCATTTCGACAAGGCCTACGAGCTGGAAGCCGAGCTGGAGGCGGCGCAGAAGACCGCGCTGCTGGAGCAGGTGCGCAATATCATCCCCAAGCACATCAACTGCATCTTCATCCGCCAGTCCGAGCCGTTGGGCCTGGGCCACGCGGTGCTGTGCGCGCGTCCGGTGGTGGGCGACGAGCCCTTCGCCGTGCTGCTGGCGGATGACTTCATGGACACCGACAACGGCGCCCGCCCTGTGCTGGCGCAGATGACGGAAGTGTATTCCTACGAGCGCGCCAGCGTGCTGGCGGTGCAGGACGTGCCGCGTGCGAACACGCGCCAGTACGGCATCGTCAGCGCGTCGCCATACCAGAATCGGCTGGAGCTGGTGTCCGGCATCGTCGAGAAGCCGACACCTGAAGAGGCGCCATCCACGCTGGCGGTGGTGGGGCGCTATGTGCTGTCCGGCCGCATCTTCGACTACCTGGAACACCTGGGCGCCGGCACCGGCGGCGAAATCCAGCTCACCGACGGCATCGCCGCGCTGATGAAGCACGAGCGCGTGCTGGCCTACCGCTACGACGGCACCCGTTACGACTGCGGCTCCAAGCTGGGCTACCTGAAAGCTACCACGGCGATGGGCCTGAAGCACCCGGAGATGGGCGACGAGTTCCGCAAATATCTGCAGGAGATGCAGCTCGAATTGGCTAAGGGAGCGGAGGCAAAATGACGGTACGTGAAATTCTGAAAATGGGCGACCCGCGCCTGCTGCGCGTGGCCGAGCCGGTGCTCGAATTCGATACCCCGGAACTGCACGCGCTGATCGCGGACATGTTCGACACCATGCACGCGGCCAACGGCGCCGGCCTGGCCGCGCCGCAGATCGGCGTGAACCTGCAGCTGGTGATCTACGGCTTCAAGAACAACGCCCGCTACCCGGACGCGCCGCAAGTGCCGGAGACGGTGCTGATCAATCCCGTGCTCACGCCGATTACGGAAGAGAAGGAAGACGGCTTCGAAGGCTGCCTGTCCGTGCCCGGCCTGCGCGGCAGCGTGGCGCGCTACAAGAAGCTGCACTACGAAGGCGTGGACCAATACGGCAAGCCCATCGTGCGCGACGCGGAAGACTTCCACGCGCGCGTGGTGCAGCACGAGGTCGATCACCTGCACGGCATCCTGTACCCGATGCGCATCACCGACTTCAGCCAGTTCGGCTACACCTCGGTGATGTTCCCCGACCTTGATCCGAACGACGACGACTAAGGCCGGCAAGGCCGCTTCTCGGCCTTGAATCCTGCTCTTGCACTGCGAAGAAATGTGACGATTCGATAGAATTGGTTGATCCAAATAAGATCATAATGTCAATTGCAATGCGCAGGAATTGGGGTCCTGACAGGAACCGAACACCCGGTAGTGCCGTGTGTATTCTCAAAGGAGAATCAAGTGCCTTACACCATGGATCAGGTGTATCTGCCTGAAAACTTAATATTTTGTACTCAATCGCCGGGTCGTAAACCGACCTTATATTTCAGAACCAATCATGGGTCTGGTAGATTGAGGCAAGAGCACCCCAGTGGGCCTCTGATAAAAAATATTGTAAAGCATTATACGCACGCGTTTTTTCCTACGAAAATCGAGTTGGAAAACTTTGTCAGAGCATTGCACGCATTAGGAAAGCCGAAGCTTTCGAGGGCCGAATACAGAAGGCTGAGAAGTGAACATGGCGGATTCCATAGGCCCACTGAGGGATATTTTCACAGGGAACAATGGTTCCATGGGCATGAACCGTCGAGTTTGACTGTGAATGGTCATACCAGCATGGGAGTAGTTGTTGGCCCGGCCGTGTTGTTAGAAGTGCGAAAACAAGTGAATGATATCTACAAAGCAATGAAGGCAGACCCTCTAGTGAAATACGGATAGGGCGCGGCCTTTTCGAGGTCCCTGGAGGCCGGGCTTATGCCGGTTCGGCGTGCTCCACCATCAGCTGAACCTTGGTGGTGCCGTTGTATTCGTTGGCGTCCAGCCTGAAGGCGACGCGGGCGCGTTCGCCCACCGACTCGGTGTGGCCGAACCAGATGGCGTCGTAGCGCGTGCCGTTCTTTTCCAGCAGCAGCTTGAGGTGGCGCTCTTTCAGGATGCGCTGGCTGACCACTCGGAATTCGTCGCAGAACACGGGCGGCGCGAAGCCCTGGCCCCACACCTGGCCGTCCATCAGCTCGATGAATTGGGTGGTGTAGTAGGCGTCCTCCAGCGGGCCGTCGGTTTCGATCACGCGTTCCAGCTGCTGCTCCGTCAGCCATGCGCGGCCGACGGCTTCGAAGACTTCCGAGAACGCGTCGAACGCTTCGGCGCGCAGGCTCAGGCCCGCCGCCATGGCGTGGCCGCCGAATTTGTCGATCAGGCTGGGGGCACGCTTCGATACCAGGTCCAGCGCGTCGCGCATGTGGAAGCCGGGGATGGAGCGGCCGGAGCCCTTGATCCAGCCGTCGCCCGCAGGCGCGAAGGTGATCGTCGGGCGGAAGAATTTTTCTTTCAGGCGCGAGGCGACGATGCCGATCACGCCCTGGTGCCAGGTTTCGTCGAATACGCTGATGGTGCTGCTGGCGGACGGTTCGAAGCGGTCCAGGTGCAGCAAGGCGGCGTCCTGCATCTCGGCTTCGATTTCGCGGCGTTTCAGGTTGATTTCGTTGAGCTGCTGCGCCAACTGCCATGCGCGGTCTTCGTCGTCGGTGAGCAGGCATTCGATGCCGAGCGACATATCCTCCAGCCGCCCCGCCGCGTTCAGGCGCGGGCCGAGCGCGAAGCCGAGGTCGAACGGGCTGGCGGTGCGGGCCTGTCGGCCTGCCACGCGGAACAGCGCGGCCACGCCCGGATGCATGCGGCCGGCGCGCATGCGCTTCAGGCCTTGCGCCACCAGGATGCGGTTGTTCGGATCCAGCTTCACCACGTCGGCCACGGTGCCCAGCGCCACCAGGTCCAGCAGGTGGTCCAGCTTGGGTTGGGTGGCGGCGTCGAACACGCCGCGGCGGCGCAGTTCGGCGCGCAGCGCGAGCAGCACGTAGAACACCACGCCCACGCCTGCCAGGTTCTTGCTCGGGAAGCCGCAGGCCGGCTGGTTGGGGTTGACGATGACGCGCGCGTCCGGCAGCACGTCGGCCGGCAAGTGGTGGTCGGTGACGACCACTTCGATGCCGCGCCGGTTCGCTTCGGCCACGCCGTCGATGCTGGCGATGCCGTTGTCGACGGTGATGATGATGTCCGGCTGCTTCTCGCGCGCCGTCAGCGCCACGATTTCGGGCGTGAGGCCGTAGCCGTATTCGAAGCGGTTGGGCACGATGAAGTCGACGTTGGCGCCCATGGCGCGCAGGCCGCGCAGCGCGGTGGCGCAGGCGGTGGCGCCGTCGCAGTCGTAGTCGGCCACGATCACCATGCGCTTTTGCGCGGCGATGGAGTCGGCCAGGAATACGGCGGCGGCGTCGATGTGCAGCAGGCCGGAGGGCGCGATCAGCGCGGCCAGTTCGCTGGACAGGTCTTTCGGGTCGGTCAGGCCGCGCGCGGCGAACAGGCGGGCCAGTACAGGGTGGATACCGCCCTGGCGCAGCATTTCCGAGGTGCGGAATGGGCAGGGGCGGGTGGCGATACGGGTCATGGGGTCAACTTGGTGAGGGCGGGCTTGCGCCAGAATTTGCGCAATGAGCCCTTGGTGATGGTGAATTCGGCCAGCTTCAGGTGGCTGCTGAAGACCAGCTTCAGGCTGCCCAGGCGGCCGGATTTCAGGGCCGCCAGCAGGGGCGCGAACCATTGCTGCTCGATCTGCTGCATGTGGGCCAGCCAGGGCGACCAGTCGCCCGCTTTGCCGACCGGGATCAGTTCGCCCAGCACGACGGTGGCGTCGCCGGGCAGCGGGAGTACTTGTTCAACCGTGGCAGCGCGCAGGGCGGGGTCCGCGAGCAGCGTGAGCCATGCCGGGCAATTGTCCACCGCCAGCGTGCCGGTTCTTGCTTCTTGGGCAGCCGGTGCGCCGGCCCACAGCCAGAACGAATTCACCGGCTGCAGGCCGCGCTGCTGGCGCGCTTCGTTGATGGGATGTTCATGCCACAGCATCTGCACCTCGTTCTGCAGCTTTCGGAAGTCGCGCTTGGCCGCGCCTTCGGGCATCCAGTCGGCCAGGTTGTCGTTCACGGCGGCGTCGGGCGAGGCGGTGCGCAGTTCGCTCCAGTCGTCCGCACGCATGAACCACATGTCCGGCGCGGCGTAGATCAGCGGCTTGCCCACTTCGTCGAAGTAGGGCTGGACCAGGTCGAACAGGGCGCGCGAGTCGGCTTCGCTCACATTCAGGGAGCGTGGATCGCCCAGCACCATGTGGGTGCGGGTCAGCTGCAGGTGCACCGGCTGCACGGCGAACCAGTAGCCTTCCGGCTGCGCCACGCCCAGCGCGCGCATCATGGCGGGTGCGAAGGGGGCGGTGTCGGCGCCGGTGCTGAAGGCGCGCGACAGCCAGCTTTCGTGCGGCAGCAGGCGGTTGCCGCCGTCTTCCTCCGTTACGCGGTGCGCGCCATTGCGTTCAAGCAACATCTCCAGCGACGGCACTTGCAGGGCGCGGGCCAGGTCGGAGGCGAGTTCGGGCGGGGTGAGGGCAAAGGGCAGGACGAGGGTAAGCTGATTCATAACCCGCGATTGTATCAGCCCGCCGCCCGGACCTTGCGGCCTGGGTGCGGTGTTTCACTCACGAAATGTGATTTGTATGGCACACTTCGGGCTCGGAACGTAATTCATCTTTCACAGGGCCCATGAGCATCATCAAGAATCTGCCTTTCGAATGGCTGGTCGGCCTGCGCTACACGCGCGCGGGCAAGCGCAGCGGGCGTAATAGTTTTATCTCGTTTATCTCGGCGATTTCCATGCTCGGCATCGGCCTGGGCGTGGCCGCGCTGATTGTCGTGCTGTCGGTGTACAACGGCTTCCAGAAGGAAGTGACCGAGCGCATGGTGTCGGTGCTGGGCCATATCGAGATGTACGACCTGCGCGGCGGCGGCCTGCAGGACTGGAAGGCCACGGCCAAGGAAGCGTTCAAGAATCCGGAGGTGCGCGGCGCCGCACCCTTCGTCGAAACCCAGGCCATGCTGGTGCACGGCAGCGACAAGCTGCGTCCCGCCATCGTGCGCGGCATCCTGCCGAAGGCCGAGGCCACCGTGTCCGACGTGAACAAGCAGTTCAAGCAGGGCAGCTTCGATGCGCTGCAGCCCGGCGCATTCAATATCGTGCTGGGCGTGGGCCTGGCCAAGGCGCTGGACGTGGAAGTGGGCGGCAAGGTGGCGCTGGCTCTCGCGCAGCGCGGCCAGGACCTCACCAGCGGCGGCACGCCGAGCATGCGCTACTTCACCGTCACCGGCATATTCGAGGCCGGTCACAACGAATTCGATTCCGGGCTGGCTTACGTCCATCTGGGCGACGGCATGGAGCTGCTGCACCTGGATCTGCCGTTCGGGCTGCGCCTGCGCGTGGCCGACGTGCAGCGCGCGCCGGAAGTGGCGCATGAGCTGAAGCTGTCGGTG
Source organism: Massilia sp. BGA-UO-ETr-WB1 (assembly GCF_059567845.1). NCBI lineage: Bacteria > Pseudomonadati > Pseudomonadota > Betaproteobacteria > Burkholderiales > Oxalobacteraceae > Massilia > Massilia sp. BGA-UO-ETr-WB1. Next base: position 315,954 of record NZ_JCAQOT010000027.1, read on the forward strand.
CCGGGCGAACTGCTGGTGCGCGACTGGTCCAAGCAGAACGCCAACTGGTTCGCGGCGGTGCAGACCCAGAAGAACATGATGTTCATTATCCTCACGCTGATTATCGCGGTGGCGGCCTTCAACCTGGTGGCCACGCTGGTGATGACGGTGACCGACAAGCAGGCCGACATCGCCATCCTGCGCACGCTGGGCGCTTCGCCGCGCTCGGTGATGTATGTGTTCATGGTGCAGGGCGCGCTGGTGGGCATCATCGGTACCGCGCTGGGCGTGGCGGGCGGCGTGCTGCTGGCCATGAACGTGGACGTGATCGTGCCGGCCATCGAGCGCATGCTGGGCATGAAGTTCCTGGCCAAGGACATCTACTTCATCAGCGCCGTGCCTTCCGACCTGCGTTTGCATGACGTGACCGTGATCGCCGCCACGGCGGTGGCGCTGGCCTTTGTCGCCACCCTGTATCCGAGCTGGCGCGCCGCGCGCGTGAAGCCGGCCGACGCCCTGCGCTATGAATGATTATGAATATGCTTAAGAACTTACCATTCGAGTGGCTGGTGGGCCTGCGCTACACGCGCGCCGGCAAGCGCAGCTCGCGCAACAGCTTCATCTCCTTTATCTCGCTGATTTCGATGGGCGGCATTGCCCTGGGCGTGGCGGCGCTGATCATCGTGCTGTCGGTGATGAACGGCTTCCAGAAGGAAGTCACCGGCCGCATGCTGTCCGTGCTGGCCCACGTGGAAGTGTTCAACACCGAGGGCGACGGCATGCCGGACTGGGAGCAGCAGGCCAAGAACGCTTTCAAGAATCCGGAAGTGAAGGGCGCCGCGCCGTTCGTGGAAACGCAGGCCATGCTGCAGCATGGCGGCGACACCCTGCGCCCGGCCATCGTGCGCGGCGTGCTGCCCGAGCAGGAACCGAATGTGTCGGACGTGGCCAAGCACACCAAGTACGGCGACTTCAACGCGCTGCGCCAGGGCGAGTTCAACATCGTGCTGGGCATCGACCTGGCGCGCGCGCTGCAGGTGAACCTGGGCGACAAGGTGACCATGGCGCTGGCGCAAGGCACGGTCACGCCGGCCGGCATCGTGCCGCGCATGCGCTCCTTCACCGTCACCGGCATCTTCCAGGCCGGCCACGCGGAGTTCGACGCGGGCCTGGCCTTCATCCATATTGTCGATGCCGAAAAAATGCTGCGCCTGTCCGCGCCGGCCGGCCTGCGCCTGCGCCTGGCGGACATGCACCGCGCGCCGCAGGTGGCGCAGGACCTGAAGCAGATCATGCCCGCCGGGATGGAGGTGCGCGATTGGTCCAAGCTGAACGCCAACTGGTTCGCGGCGGTGCAGACCGAGAAGCGCATGATGTTCATCATCCTGGCGCTGATCGTGGCGGTGGCCGCGTTCAACCTGGTGTCCACGCTGGTGATGACGGTGACCGACAAGCAGCCCGACATCGCCATCCTGCGCACGCTGGGCGCCTCGCCGCAGTCCATCATGCGCATCTTCGTCATCCAGGGTGCGCTGGTGGGCATCATGGGCGCCGCGATCGGCGTGGCCGGCGGCGTGCTGGTGGCCTTGAATATCGATGTGATCGTACCGTTTATTGAATCAACTTTGGGAGTGCAGTTCTTGTCTAAGGATATCTACTACATCAGCACCGTGCCTTCGGACATGCGCTGGCCGGACGTGACGAAGATCGGCGTGGTGGCGGTGGCGCTGGCCTTCCTGGCCACCATCTATCCAAGCTGGTGGGCCGCCCGCGTGAAACCTGCGGAGGCGCTGCGCTATGAATGAGCAATCCATCGTCCTCTCCTGCCGCGGGCTGGGCAAGACCTTCACCCAGGGCACTTACTCGGTGCAGGTACTGAACGGCATCGACATCGACGTGCGGCGCGGCGAGCGCGTGGCCATCGTCGGCGCATCCGGTTCCGGCAAGTCCACGCTGCTGCACCTGCTGGGCGGCCTGGATACGCCGAGCAGCGGCAACGTGACCCTGCTGGGCAAGGACTTCGCCAACCTGGGCGAACGCGAACGCGGCGACCTGCGCAACCAGTCGCTCGGCTTCGTCTACCAGTTCCACCACCTGCTGCCCGAGTTCTCGGCGCTCGACAACGTGGCCATGCCGCTGATGATACGGCGCGTAAAACGCTCGCAGGCGCAGGAAGAAGCGCAGAAGGTGCTCACCCGCGTGAACCTCGCCAAGCGCGTCACGCACGTGCCGGGCGAACTGTCGGGCGGCGAACGCCAGCGCGTGGCCCTGGCGCGCGCGCTGGTGACGCAGCCTGCCTGCGTGCTGGCCGATGAACCGACCGGCAACCTCGATCACAGCACGGCGGAGCAGATTTTCGACTTGATGCTGGAGCTGTCGCGCACCCTTGGCACGGCCTTCGTCATCGTCACGCACGACCCCGAACTGGCGCGCCGCTGCGACCGCGTGCTGCGCCTGACCGATGAAGGCCTGCACCCGGAGAGATAGTTATGTGGATAGACACGCACTGCCACCTGGACGCGCGCGAGTACGGCGGCGCCTCGCTGGACGTGGCGCGCCTGGCGGCAGAGCAGGGCGTGTCCATGATCGTGATTCCGGCGATTGACCGGCACAACCTGGACACCGTGGCCGGGCTGGGCGCGCAGGCGCCCAACGCCTGCTACGGGCTGGGCATCCACCCGATTTGCGTGCCCAAGTCCACCGACGAGGATCTGGCCGCGCTGCGCGCCAAGGTGGAAGCGTCCATGGACGATCCGCGCTTCGTGGCCGTCGGCGAGATCGGGCTGGACTTCTTCATTCCCGAGCTGGCCGAACCGGCCATGCGCGACAAGCAGGTGCACTTCCTGCGCGAGCAGCTCAGGATAGCGCGCGACTTCAACCTGCCGGTGCTCACGCACGTGCGCAAGTCGCAGGACCAGGTGCTCAAGCACGTGCGCCAGATCAGGCCCAACGGCGGTATTGCGCACGCCTTCAACGGCAGCTTCCAGCAGGCGCAGGGTTATATCGACGTCGGCTTCAAGCTCGGCTTCGGCGGCAACATGACCTTCACGCGCGCCTTGCAGATCCGGCGCCTGGCGGCGGAGCTGCCGCTGTCGTCCATCGTGCTGGAGACCGATGCGCCCGACATCTCGCCGGCCTGGGTCCATCCCGGCGTGAACACCCCGCAGCAGATCCCGCGCATCGGCGAAGTGCTGGCCGAGCTGCGCGGCATTGGCGTGGACGAAGTCCGCATCGCCACCGGCGCCAACGCGCGCGCCATACTGCCCCGGATGTCCAGTCTCCTGGAGGTCTAGATGAAACTCGAGCAAGCGCGCAAGTACGCCCTGTCCCTTCCTGAAACGACGGAAGAGCCGCATTTCGACTACACCTCGTTCCGTGTGAAGGGCAAGATTTTCGCCACCTCCCCGCCGGGCGGCGAGTTTCTCCACATCTTCGTCGACGACGAGCAGCGCGACCCTTTGATCGCGGCCGATCCCGACATCTATGCCCCGCTGCCATGGGGCGCGCACGTGGCCGGCGTCCGCGTGACCCTTGCCCAGGCCAAGCCGGCTACCGTGCACCGTCTGCTGGCGCAAAGCTGGACCCGCAAAGCCCCCAAGCGCCTCGCCGCCGCCACCGAGTTTGATTTCGATTAGTACGCCCTCATGACGTGCTCCCCATAATTGGACCTGGCTGTTCTGCGGCTACCTTTATTTTCTTGAGATACGTCATTTCTCTTTGAACTTTTTCCGCAGTGCCTTACTGCCCATTGAGAGCCTGAGTAACTTCCGTAGCGGCAATCGTAGCCGCCTGCTGCTGGGCGCCAAGCATTCCTGCGACTGCACGCTGCTGGATTTCGGCGGCGTTCTCAGCAAGCGCTGCCATGCACGATTGCGACGCGTCTATCCAGGCACGGGTGGCATGCTCCTGGATGATGCAGGCCGAGCTGGTCCACAATTCGTGATTGCTGCGCTCGAACGCGCGGTGGTACACGGAAAAGATCTGGTCCCACATGCTGCCTGCGGAGGACACCGCTGGAATGGTTAGCGAAGTGAAATTCGGGAAGTAGGGAAGCATGGCGGTTCCTTTAGGCCAGGTGGAAGGGACCGCAGCGGGTTCGTGCGGTGCACAAGCCCAGTATAAGGCGCTGATCGGTAGGAGGGCGCCACCGACGGCCCGTCGTTATCGTGCAGCCAAGGACTATCCCATGCCGCGCTGTTCGTCCACTTCAATTTTCACGCTGGATTTCGCGCCGTTGCGCCAGACTTCCGCAGTAACGGTGGAGCCGGGGCGGGCGCTGCCGATCAGCCGCGCAAGGTCGGCCGTGGTTGCTACCGCCTGGCCGTCCAGCGACAGAATCACGTCGCCGGGCCGGATGCCGCCGCGGTGCGCTGGGCCGCCACGCTCGACTGCGGTGACCAGCGCACCCTGGGTGTCGGCAAGCTCGAGCGTGTCGGCAAGCTGGTAGGTCAGTTCCTGCAGTTGCACCCCGATGCGTCCGCGCACAACCCGGCCGTGCTGGCGCAGCTGCTCCGATATGTCCATCGCGATATCGATCGGGATCGCGAACGAGATCCCCATGTAGCCGCCGGTCTGGCTATAGATCTGGGAATTGATGCCGATGACATTGCCGCGCGTGTCAAACAGCGGCCCGCCCGAATTGCCGGGATTGACGGCGACGTCGGTCTGGATGAATGGAACGTAACTTCCATTCGGCAGCAAGCGGCCCTTGGCGCTGACCACGCCGACCGTCACGCTGTTGTCGAACCCGAACGGCGAGCCGATGGCAGCGACCCACTCGCCCGGTTCCATCCGTGCCGGGTCGCCAGCGTGCACGGTCTGCAGACCGCTGGCGTCGATCTTGAGCAGCGCAACGTCGGTGTACGGATCGGCGCCGATCACTTTGGCGGCGTATTCGCGCTTGTTGGTCAGCCGGACCCTTACCGCGTCGGCGCCGTCAATCACGTGCGCGTTGGTCAGGATGTAGCCATCCGGGCGGATAACAAACCCCGAGCCCACGCTGCCGATGTCGGGTTCGCCAGTGTCGGGCAAGCCGCCGAAGCGGCGAAAGAACTCGTACAACGGGTGGCCCGGCGGCACCGGCGGCCGGGCGAGCGTGCGAACCGCGCTGATATTGACCACCGCGCCGCCTTGCTGTTTGACCAGATCCACAAAGCGCGGCAATTCAACCGTCGCGCCTGTGCTGCCGGACGGCGCGGCCTGGGCCACCGGCGCGGGGGGCGGCGGCGCCGGCGGATCGGAGCGGGAACATCCGCCCGCGCCGGCGCAGGCCAGTACGGCCAGCGCGGCCCACTTAGCCAGCAAGGCTCGTTCGACGATGTTCGTATAGCGTTGCCTTCTGCTCATGGCGCCTCCGCGTTTTGCTGGCATGGGTGCTCACGTGCTCGTGATCTCGATTTTCCTCGGCTGCGCCTGTTGGGTTTTCGGGATCCGCACTGTCAGCCCCCGTTCTTGAGCTCAACCGTGGCATGACCGGCATCCAGTTCCTTGGATAGTGACAACGTGCGCTGGTAGTACTGCTGCGGCAAACGGGGCGCCTGGTAGCATTGACCGACACATCATGACGCACCTCCGCATAAAATCAGTTCACATACAGTTACCGTCCTAAGTTCAATTCACGGGGGCGGCCGGAACACTCTTCGCCGCGCACGCAGCCATTAATATCGCTCGCTTACAGTTTTTATTTCTGGTTAAATAGAACGGCAATTCAGACTTATTAATTAATAAATTCAATATTTAATTATAAGGAGAAATTATGCTTAATAAGAAAAAATTAGTTTCCTGCATGATTTTTTTGGGCCTGACGTTCATTAGTGCGAGTGTACACGCTTCTGAGGGCAAGACTGAAATCAAAAGCTTTTCAGTACAGCTGATCGATACCGATACCGGGGATGGCATCGTCCCTGCGCTGACCTTCGGCACCGGTGATGTGTTTCGATTCGCCGGCGTGTATAACCCGTACGACGTCAGGGAAAGCGCCGCTTATTCTTACGGCGTAACAATCGAGGGAGGTGACACCGGTGTGGCCGTTACAACGGTGCTGCCCGATAGTCAAAGCAGTGAGGCCACGAACTGGGGCGGGAGCTCACTGGCGTTCAGCAACGCGGTGCATACCCTGGCATTCGACCTGACGCCAAATACGTTGGCGAAATTTAGTGCGGAAGTGATATTCACCATGGACCGGCAAGGCGGCGGCTGGGCGCGTGGCATCGCCTCGATGTTCGGCTCTGGCGGGTCGGACCAATACTTCTTCGACGAGCTTCGCTCGCTGGGGACTCCGGCCGTCAACACATCAACTGGCGTGCTCTATGGAGAGTTCCTCAGTGATACTTCTGTGACCTACGGCGAATTGCGTTTTACCACGGAAGCGTATGCAAATTCAGCAGTGCCTGAGCCGGGAACATGGGGCATGCTGCTTGGCGGACTAGCCGTAGTAGGTGCCGTGGCGTGCAAGCGGAGCGGTAAGCGCAGCGAGGCCTGATATTCGGACAAATAGTGCCGCGATTTGCGATTCCCTTGCCATGACTGCCGGCGCTGTTGAGGTGCCGCAGTGCCGGACCGAACTAAGCGCTCCCGTGCTTCAGGTTTGACTCGCAAAACGTCCCGCGCCGCTGCAGCAACAAAGTTTGATCGCGCGTAGTACGCGCTGGCCATTGCTCCGCAATAATCGGTTCTTTTGGCTGGTGCCGGTATGCGATGCGCGATTCTTGGCTTTGTCGGTGGTGCGGCGTGCCTGCAGATGCAGGCGGCGCTGCCAGCGCACGTGCCGGTTGCGCTGGCGGGCGCCGCTGCCGGGGCGCTGGCGCTGGTGCCTCTGCGGCGTTGGCTGCCGGAACGGGGCCAGTGGCTGCGGCACGTGCTGGCGGCGCTCGCGGGCGCAGCCATCGGGTTCTACTGGGCGGCGCTGTTGGCGCAATCGGCCCTGGAGCCCGAACTGGCCAAGGCCGATGAAGGCCGCGACGTCACGCTGGTCGGCACCATCGCCAACTTGCCCAACCGCTTCGACGGCGGCGCGCGCTTCAATTTCGCGGTGGAGGAGGTCGAGCGACGGACGATGCGCGTGCCGCCGCTGGTTGCATTGTCCTGGTATGCGGGCTATCGCGGGGAAGTGCTGCCGATAGGCGAGGTGCAGCCGGGCGAGCGCTGGCGGCTCACGGTGCGCTTGCAGCGCCCGCACGGCAATGCCAATCCCCATGGCTTCGACTATGAACTGTGGCTGCTGGAGCAGGGCGTGCGCGCGACCGGCTATGTGCGGCAGAACGGCCGCAACCAGCGCCTGGCGCCGTTCGTGGTCAGCTTCGGCAACGTGGTCGAACGCTGCCGGGCGGTGCTGAGGGAACGCATACTCAAAGCGCTGGAGGGCAAGGAGTACGCAGGCGTGATCGTGGCGCTGGTGGTGGGCGACCAGCGCGGCATTCCGCAATCCGACTGGCAGGTCTTCAACCGCACCGGCATCAGCCACTTGATCAGCATCTCCGGCCTGCACATCACCATGATCGCCGGCCTGGTGGCGCTGGCCGCGTCGGCGCTGTGGCGGCGCTCCTTCTTCACGCGCGCGCAGCTGCCGTTGCTGCTGCCAGCACAGAAGGTGGCGGCACTGGCGGGCATGGCGGCTGCGCTGGCCTATGTGCTGCTTGCGGGCTTCGGCGTGCCTGCGCAGCGCACGCTATATATGTTGGCGGTGATCGCCGTGGCCCTGTGGACCGACCGGCTCACTAGCGTCACCCACGTGCTTTGCCTGGCGGCGGGCGTGGTCGTGCTGCTCGATCCATGGGCCGTGATGTGGCCGGGATTCTGGCTGTCGTTCGGTGCTGTCGCCACCATCCTGTATGCCACGGTGGGGCGGACCGAAGCCCATCACCGCAGCGGCGATATGGTGGCGCTGGGCGTGGGCGCGGCGATCGCCGGTGCCGCCAGCAGCGGCACGCTGCCGCACATGCAGCCGCACCGGCGGCCGCACCGCATACGACTAACGCGCCGCCAGCGCTGGATGGCGGACCTGAAAATGGGCGCGCGCGTGCAGTACGCCGTCACGGTTGGGCTGGTGCCGCTGACCATGCTGCTGTTTGCGCAGGTGTCGGTGGTGAGTCCATTGGCGAACGCGGTTGCGATTCCGCTGGTCAGCCTGCTGGTGACGCCGCTGGCGCTGGCGGGCGCCGTGCTGCCGGACCTGCTGGCGGCGCCGCTGCTGCAGCTGGCGCACGCCATCATCTGGCTGCTGGCCCAGGCTCTGCAATGGCTGAGCGCGAGCCGCATCGCGGTCTGGACCGCGCCGGTGCCGTCGCCGTGGGTGTTCTGCTGGGCCCTGTTCGGCACCGCATGGATGCTGGCGCCGCGAGGCTGGCCGGTGCGCTGGCTGGGCGTGGTGACGTGGGTGCCGCTGCTGGCGGCGGCGCCCAGCCATCCGCCCCACGGCGCGTTCCGGGTGCTGGCGTTCGACGTGGGGCAGGGCATGGCGCTGCTGGTGGAGACGGCCGGCCATCGCCTGCTGTACGACACGGGGCCGGCCTACACGCCCGAGTCCAATGGCGGCAACCGGGTGATCGCGCCCTATCTGCGGGCGCGCGGCATCACGGCGCTGGACGCCATGGTGGTCAGCCACGCCGACGCCGACCACGCGGGCGGCGCCCTGTCCGTGATGGAAAACGTGCGCGCCGCATGGACACTCAGCTCGCTGCCGTCCGGCCACCCGGTCGTCCGCGCCTCGCGGCTGCACACGCGCTGCGTGGCGGGTCAGAGCTGGACCTGGGACGGCGTGCTGTTCGAGGTGCTGCATCCCGCCGCCGTCAGCTATGCGGACAAGGCGCTGAAGACCAATGGCCGCAGCTGCGTGCTGAAGATCAGCGCCGGCGGCAGGGCCATGCTGCTGGCGGGGGACATCGAAGCGGCGCAGGAGGCCGAGCTGCTGGGCCGCGCGGCCGGGCGCCTGGCGGCCGACGTGCTGCTTGCGCCGCATCACGGCAGCGGCACCTCGTCGACGCAAGCGTTCCTGGCGGCGGTACGGCCCGGCTATGCGGTCTTCCAGGTCGGCTACCGCAACCGCTACCAGCACCCGCAAGCGCAGGTCTACCAGCGCTACGGCAGCCTCGGGGCGGACCGTTTGCGCACCGACGAATCCGGCGCGCTGACGCTGGATTTCAACGGCCGCCTCGGCGTGGAGCGTTACCGCGAATCCCACCCCCGTTACTGGCGCCGGCCTTGACCGTGGACAGGAGTATCATTGCAGGAGTTTTGCAGCAGTCCTTCTGGAGCGCCTGCCATGACCAAGTCCCCGCCGGATGACGCCTCGGCCACCGAAGACTCGACGGTGCGCGACCATCCCCGCTACCACCAGATGTTCCCCGTGCTGTCGGAAGACGACGTGGCCCGGGTATGCCGATTCGGCAACCTCACGCACTTTTCCAAGGGCGAGCTGCTGTACCGCGCCGGCAGCATCTGCCCGGGCATGTTCGTGCTGCTGTCCGGGCAGGTGCGCATCGTTGCGCGCGACGGCTTGGGCCACGAGCGCACCATCCACACCTACACCAAGCGCGGCGAATTCACGTCGGACGTGGCGCAACTGTCCAGCAAGCCGGCCGTGGTGGACGCGCACGTGGTGGCCGACGTGGAAGCCGTGCTGCTGCGGCCGGACGAGTTGAGCGCCATGATGGTCGTCGAGGCCGATATCGGCGAGACCATCATGCGCGCGCTGATACTGCGGCGCGTGCTGGTGCTGGAACGCGGGGAGGGCGTGATACTGGTCGGCTCGCCCGGGAACGCGCGGCTGCTGGCGCTGCAGAACTTCTTGCGCCGCAATACCTTTCCCCATTCCACGCTGGACGCGGGCATGGATGCCGACGCGGTGGCGCTGCTGGAACGGCTGATGCCGCAGCCGGACGACTTCCCGCTGGTGTTCTGCCCCAACGGCACCACGTTGCGCAACCCCGACGAGGGCCAGCTTGCCTCCTGCCTCGGCCTGGTGCCCGAGTTCGAGCCGGCCAAGGTGTATGACGTGGCCGTCGTCGGCGCCGGACCGGGCGGGCTGGCGACGGCCGTGTATGCGGCGTCCGAAGGGCTGTCCGTGGTGGTGTTCGACGGGCATGCGCCGGGCGGCCAGGCCGGCTCCAGTGCGCGCATCGAGAACTACCTGGGCTTCCCGACCGGGATTACGGGCCACGCGCTGGCCGGCCGCGCGTTCGTGCAGGCGCAGAAGTTCGGGGCGCACATCGGCATTCCGTGCGAAGTGAAGTCGCTGTGCTGCGCCAGGGAGCCCCGCACCGTGGAGCTGGGCGACGGCCGCCGCATCCTGGCGCGCACCGTGGTGGTGGCCAGCGGCGCGGAATACCGGCGTCCCGCCGTGGAAGGGCTGGCGCGCTTCGAGCAGGGCGGCGTCTATTACTGGGCCACGCCGATCGAGGCGCGCTTGTGCCGCAAGGAGCCGGTGCTGCTGGTCGGCGGCGGCAACTCGGCGGGGCAGGCGGTGGTGTTCCTGGCGTCGCACGCCGAGCACGTGCACATGTTCATACGGGGCGGCAGCCTTGAGCACAGCATGTCGCACTATCTGATCGAACGCATCATGGCGCTCAAGAATGTCACGCTGCACGCGCGGGTGGAACTGCGCGCGCTGGAAGGCGAGGCGCGGCTGGAGCGGGTGCATTATCGCGGCGCCGGCGGCGTGGAGGGCAGCATGACCACGCACCACTTGTTCATCTTCATCGGGGCGGATCCGAACACGGCGTGGCTCAAGACCTGCGGCGTGGCGCTGGACAGCAAGGGCTTCGTGATGACCGGAACGGACGTGCCCGGCGCTGGCGCGCAGCCGCTGCCCTTGCAGACCAGCGTGGAAGGCGTGTTCGCCATTGGCGACGTGCGCGCCGGCTCCACCAAGCGCGTGGCGTCGGCGGTGGGCGAAGGCGCGGCGGTGGTGTCGCAGCTGCACCGGTATTTGCAGGCCAAGGTGAAAAATTAGAGCAACCGTTCTATTTTTCCGGCCGCGACTCTCCTTACAATGCAGCTAAGGAGATACTATAAAAATGAACAAACCCAAGCTGCACTTTTCGCATGCCAACAGCTATCCGGCGGGGACCTACCGCCGCCTGTTCGAGCTGCTGGGCCAGCATTACGACATTTCGGCGCTGGACATGCACGCCCACAATCCCGCCTATCCGGTGGACACCGGCTGGCCGCAACTGGTACGGGAGCTGATAGCGGAGCTGGAAAGCCGCCATTCGGAGCCGGTGATCCTGCTGGGCCACTCGCTGGGCGGCATGCTGAGCGTGATGGTGGCCGCCATGCGGCCGGACCTGGTGCGCTGCGTGGTGATGCTCGATTCGCCGGTGGTGGCGGGCTGGCGCGCCATGCTGCTGCGGGTCACGCGCAACTGGTCGCTGGCCAATAAATTCTCCCCCGCGCGTTTCTCGGAAAGGCGCCGCAACGTGTGGCCCGACGCCGCTGCCGCCTACCAGCACTTCGCCAGCAAGGAGATGTTCGCCGCCTGGGCGCCCGGCGTGCTGGAAGATTACATCGCCGCCGGCCTCAAGCCGCACCCTGAGGGCGTGCAGTTGCGCTTCACACGCGAAAACGAAACCGCCGTCTACCGCAGCCTGCCGCACCACATCGGCGCGCTGGTCAAGCCGGGCCTGAAAGTGCCGGCCGGTTTCATCGGCGGCACGGAGTCCGTGGAAAACCGGCAGGCCGGCTTGGACGCCACCCGCCGCCTGGTCGGCGACAACTTCCGCATCATCCCCGGCGGCCACCTGTTCCCCATGGAATCTCCCGAGCTGACGGCCCAGGTCACGCACGAGATGATCCAGGGTTTGCTTTCGACTGGCGTAACCAGCGTTTTTGCCGAAGTCGCCTATTGAGCAAAGTCAAAGCCCCGGCGCGGCATATAATGGTCGAATGACTACGCGAGCCAAATCTGACGAATTCGGAGAGATCCTGCCTGATGACGGTGCTGCCGGTCCTCGTAAAGAGGCTGAGTGGCAATCCCGCCATAGGATCGCCTCGCTACGCGCACTTCTTACCTGATAGATCCTTGTGAGTCTGGCAACTCAAGCACTTTCCCTTTCTGATTTTTTACCGTGTCGACCATGGCGCGCTCGCTGTGTTGGGCGTCTTGCATAAGCGTAGGGCGCTGACGGCTGCTGAAATCAATTCCGGCTGAAGCCAGCAAAAACTTGCAGAATTGTTCTTGGAAGCAGGGCTTTCGCGTAAAATCCCGGGTGAAATGGCGTTGGCGCAGGCCGGGGCCTCCCTGCAATCTTGAGAAATGGTTTTTCGATGGCAATTAAGAGCGATAAATGGATACGCCGCATGGCGGAGCAGCACGGCATGATCGAACCCTTCGAGCCGGGCCAGGTGCGGATGGAAGACGGCCGCAAGGTGATTTCCTATGGCACCTCGTCGTACGGCTACGACATCCGCTGCGCCGACGAATTCAAAATCTTCACCAACATCAACAGCACCATCGTCGATCCGAAGAACTTCGATTCCAACTCCTTCGTCGATATCAAGAGCGACGTCTGCATCATCCCGCCGAATTCCTTCGCGCTGGCCCGCACCATCGAGTATTTCCGCATTCCGCGCAATGTGCTGACCGTTTGCCTGGGTAAATCGACTTACGCGCGCTGCGGCATCATCGTCAACGTGACGCCGTTCGAGCCGGAGTGGGAAGGTTACGTGACGCTCGAGTTCTCCAACACCACGCCGTTGCCGGCCAAGATCTACGCCGGCGAAGGCTGCGCGCAAGTGCTGTTCTTCGAGAGCGACGAAGTGTGCGAAATCTCGTACAAGGACCGCAACGGCAAGTACCAGGGCCAGCACGGCGTTACCCTGCCGAAAGCCTGATTTTCCTCAAGCCTGCTTCGGAAGGGAGAGGTTCTCCTGCTCGGAAGGTGTCAGAATCGCAAAGATATCCCTGACCCTGACGACTGGAGAGCTCCATGCATAAGCGTACCTTCCTGTTCAAATCCGCAGCGGCGCTGGCGTTCGCCGGCGCTGCGCTGTCCGGCTGCACCACCACCACCACGTCCGGCAAGGCGGAACCCAGCGCGGTCCGCACTGAAATCGACCATGGCGTCGACAGCACGCTGAACCGCCTGTACGCGGAAGTGAAGGGCTCGCGCGAGCTGGTGGGCAAATCCAATGCGGTACTGGTGTTCCCGCGCGTGCTGGCGGCCGGCCTGGTGGTGGGCGGCGAGTACGGCAAGGGAGCGCTGCGCGTGAAGGGCGAGCATGGCGGCTATTACAGCATGGCGTCGGCGTCGGTGGGCTTGCAGGCGGGCGCGCAGTCCAAGGCCGTGGTGCTGCTGTTCATGACGCAGGAGGCGTTCAACAAGTTCGGCCAGAGCAAGGGCTGGACGGCGGGCGTGGATGCGTCGGTGGCCATCGTCAAGGTGGGCGTGAATGGCGAGATCGACACCGCCACCGTCAACAGCCCTGTGCAGGCGCTGGTACTGACCAACGCCGGGCTGATGGCGAACCTGACGCTGGAAGGGACCAAGATTTCGCGGCTGGAGCTGTAAACCAGCCCCGGTCTTAAGCCCGTTCTTCGCTATCGTGCTGCGCAATCGGCAGCGCGATCTCCACGCACAGGCCGCCGTCTTCGCGGTTGCGGGCGGCGATGCTGCCGCCGTGCGCCAGCACCACTTGCTGCGCGATCGCCAGCCCCAGGCCGTGGCCTTCCACGTCCTTCAGCGTGTCGCTGCTGCGGAAGAAGGGTTCGAAGATCGCTTGCAGGTCGGCCTGCGCCACACCGGGGCCTCGGTCCAGCACGCGGATGTGCAGGCGGTCGGTGGCTTCGTCGGCGTCCACTTCCACGCGCACGGTGCCGCCGGCCGGGCTGTGCTTGATGGCGTTGCGCACGATGTTCTCGATGGCGCGCGCCAGCAGGTCGGCCTGGCCGCTCACCGCCACGTCGGCGCTGCCGCGCAGCTCGATGGCGCGGTCGTGCGAGGCCGCTTCGAATTCGGCGTCGGCCACGATTTCGTCCAGCAGCTCGGCCATGCTGATCTGCTCGTGGGCCGGGTTGATCGGGCTGGTCTCCAGGCGCGCCAGCGTCAGCAGCTCGCCCACCAGTTTGTCCATGCGCACGCTTTCGCGCTCGATGCGTTCCATGGTGGCGTGGGCCTTTTCCGGCTGCTGGTGCGCCAGGCCGATCGCCGCCTGCAGGCGCGCCAGCGGGGAGCGCAGCTCGTGGGAGACGTCATGCAGCAAGCGGGTCTGGGCATCCATCAGGCTGCGCAGGCGGGCGGTCATGCGGTCGAAGTCGCGTCCCAGGCCGCTCAGTTCGTCGCCGCGCTTGCCGGTGGCGTGGGCGAAGCGGGGCGCCAGGTCGCCGTGGGACGCGGCCTCGAATGCTTGCCGCAGGGAGCGGATCGGGCGCGAGAAGTACCAGGCCAGCAGGGCTGCGAACAGCAGGCTGGCCAGCACGGCGGCGGCGATGGGGATGAAGGGCGTTATCGGCTTCAGGCGCTGCGGCGGGCCTGGCGGGCCGGGGGCAGGTCCCATGCCCGGGGCCGGGCCGGTGCCGGGGAAGGGCCCGGCGTTATGGCCGGGGCCCATGTCAGGTCCAGGGCCCGGATTTGGACCCGGACCAGGACCCGGACCGCCGCCGGGTCCGCGCCAGTCGCCGGGTCCGCGCGGATAGGCGGGATCGCGGCTGTCGATGGGTACACTGGCGATATTGGCGAGGCTGCGCAGCAGCGGCGTGCCGCCGGCCTGCATGCCGATGCCGCCCAGGTTCTCGCGTGACGGCAGGAACAGCACATAGCGGTGGCCGTCGGCCGCCTTCACTTCGCGCACCACGCGCCGCGCGCCGTCCTGCTTCAGCAGGCGGCGCGCCTCCAGTATCGCGGCCGGCTTGACGATGCGTCCCAGCAGCTCGCGCCCCTGCTCGTTCACCGCGTACACGCGGTGCCGGTTCATATTCTCCAGCAGGCTTTGCAAGGCGTTCACGCCGCCGAATTCCAGCGTGGCGGCGGCCGATTCGATCGCGTCCTCCGCGCGCGGGCCGGTGTCGATGTCCTGCTGGCGCGGCGCGGCTGCATCGCGGTTCTTGAGCCAGATGGCGCCGCCGATGCCCACCGCCGCCACCACCTGCGCCAGCAGGATGGAGAAGAAGAACTTCCAGAACAGGCGGCCCACGGCTACTCCTTGATCAACTGGTAGCCCAGCCGGTACACCGTCTGCAGGCAGGAACGGCCGTCGGCGATGGTGCCCAGCTTGTGCCGCAGGCTGCTCAGGTGGACGTCGATGTTGCGGTCGAAGCGCGCCATCGGCCGCCCCAGGCCCTGTTCGGACAAGGTGTTCTTGCTGACCGGCTTGCCCGCGTTGCGGGCCAGGACTTCCAGCAGATTGAACTCGGTGCTGGTCAGCTCCAGCGGCGTGCCGGCCCAGGTGGCGCGGCGCTGCTCGGACCACATGGTGAGCTGGCCCACGGTCAGCTGCGCGCTGCCGCCGGCGTCCATCGGCGTGCCCAGCGTGCGGCGCAGGATGGCGCGGATGCGCGCGGTCAGCTCGCGCGGCGTGCAGGGCTTGGCCACGTAGTCGTCCGCGCCCAGTTCCAGGCCGACGATGCGGTCCGTATCGTCGCCGCGCGCGGTCAGCATCAGGATGGGCATGCGGCTATGGGCGCGGATGCGGCGCAGTGTCTCCAGGCCGTTCATGCGCGGCATCATCACGTCCAGCACGGCGATGGCGTACAGCCCGGACAGGGCGGCGGCGGCGCCGGCTTCGCCATCGTGGGCGGTGCGCACCTCGAAGCCTTCCTGCTCGAGGTATTCCTGGAACATGCCCACCAGTTCGATGTCGTCGTCTATTAACAGTACCTTGCTCATTGCGGCGTGCTTCGTGAATGTCGATTGACCCATCATAACAAACAAGATAGCCACCGAAGCGCGCTTTTACCCCGATTTACACCTGCGCTCTTTACACCGTTTTACGTTGCGCTAACCGCGCTTTACATGCGCCGGCCGGACAATGGCTGCTCCTTACGAACACTCCGGAGCAGACATGAAAACCAAGAAGATCTCCCTGCATCACCTGCTGCTGGCGGCGGCGCTGACGCTGCCATTGACGCTGCCGCTGGCATCGCACGCCGCGGGGGCGTCCGACGCAGCAGACGCCCCGTTCGACGGGCCTGGCCACGGCCCCGGCCACCGTGCCGGCGGCGGTCCCGGGATGCCGCCGGGCGGCCCCGCCGGCGAGCGCGGTCCTGGCGGCTTCGCTGGCCCCGGCCCGCATCGCGGCTCCGGTTTCCTGCACGGCCTGGACCTGAGCGAGGCGCAGCAAGACCAGGTGTTCGGCATCCTGCACGCCCAGCAGCCGTATGTGCGCGAGCAATCCAGGGCATTGCGCAAGGCGCAGCAAGCGCTGGACAGCATGGGCAAGGCCGACAAATACGACGACGCCAAAGCCGCCTCGCTGGCGCAAGCCGCCGCGCAAGCCATGTCCAACCTGGAACTGCAGCGCGTGCGCACCGATCAGAAGCTGCTGGGCGTGTTGAACGCAGAGCAGCGCAAGCAGCTGGACCAACGCAAGCCCCCGCGCCCTTAACCTTAGCAAGGAGTAAAGTATGACGATCAGTTCCCTGACTTCCAGCAGCGCAGCCAGCCAGTTGAGCTATGTGAGCAAATCCGGTTCCGGCGCCGCAGGCGTCGGCGGCGAGAACGGCCAAGTGGGCAGCCGCCCGCCGCCACCGCCGGACGGCGGCGGCTTTGTCGGCGCCATCGCCAGCGCGCTGGAGTCGCTGGGCTTTTCAAGCAGCGACAGCACCGCTGCCGACGGCGCCGATGGCAGCACCACGGATAGCACGGGCAATGGCAACGCCGCGCAGGCACTAGGCAGTTTCCTGCACGAGCTGATGGGCGCATTGCACGAGCAGGGCGCGTCCTCGTCCTCAACTTCTTCCTCCGGCGAAGCTCATGCGTACGGCCCGCAGGGCGGCGGCGGTCCCGGCGGCCCGGGTGGTGCCGGCGGCCCCGGCAAGCTGGAGGCGGACTTGCAAAGCCTGATCGCGAAACTGGGCTCATCCAGCGAAAGCAGCGAAACCAGCGGCAGCGCGGACGACAGCACGGATGCTGCCGGCAGCTCGCTGGAAACCTCGTTCCAAAGCCTGCTCGAAGCACTCGGCAGCGATACGTCCGACGCCAGCGGCAAACTGGCCAGCTTCCTGCAAGCGCTGTCGGACAAGCTGCCCAATGCCGGCAGCAGCGGCAATTTGATCAACACCTCGGTATAAGCGGAGAAATCATGCAAAAGCACGGACACAGCCTGGCCGAAGACATGAACAAGATGATGCAAATGGCGACCGGCCGCCGCAAGACCCTGCGCTGGATGATGGCCAGTGCAGCGGCGCTGCCCATGCTCGGCTGCGGCGGATCAAGCGGCAGCAGCGATTCCACGGCCACCACCACCGGTAGCACCACCAGCGGCACCACCACCACCACCGGCTCCTGCACCGTGATCCCCGAGGAGACCGGCGGCCCCTATCCGGGCGACGGCACCAATAGCAACAGCAGCGGCGTGGTCAATGTGCTGACCCAGAGCGGCGTGGTGCGCCAGGATATCCGCGGCAGCTTCGGCGGCGCCACCGGCGCGGCCGCCGGCGTGCTGTTGACCATCAAGCTGAAGATCCAGAACGCCAACAGCAGCTGCGGCGCGGCGGGCGGCTTCGCGGTCTACCTGTGGCATTGCGACCGCGACGGCAATTACTCCTTGTACTCGAGCGGCGTCACCAACCAGAACTACCTGCGCGGCGTACAGGAAGCGGACGCCAACGGCGAAGTCACTTTCACCACCATCTTCCCCGGCTGCTACGCGGGCCGCATGCCGCACGTGCACTTCGAGGTGTATCCCACGCTGGCCAAGGCCAGCAACGCCTCCAACCGCATCAAGACTTCGCAGTTCGCCTTCCCCAACGCGACCTGCAACGAGGTGTACGCCACCACCGGCTACAGCGCCAGCGTGCGCAATTTCTCGCAGATCAGTTTCGCCACCGATAACATCTTCAGCGACGGCTACTCGCTGCAGCTGGCGAGCGTAACGGGCAACGTCACCGACGGTTATGTCGCCACGCTGACGCTGGCCGTGGTCGCTTAATCCCCCCGGCAACCCCTCCGCGCGAAGTCCGCTTCGCGCAACTTCCCCCTCACGGCGGCCGCCGCGAAGCCTTCTTCGGCATCGCGGCGGCCGTTCCGCCTTATGCGGGCAGGCACGCGGCTTGCAATGGCAGGTGTACACACGCCTGACTGGAGCTTCGTATGAACCGTCTGCTCGACTACATGCCTGAACTTGAGATCGCGTTTCCGCCCGGCGCTGCAGGTCCTGCGCCGGTGGCGGCATCCGCATCCGCGCTGGCGCTGGAGGCCGACACGGAAATGTCCTATGGCGCGGAGCTGCTGGAGGCCGGCCTTGGCAACGGCGCCGGCCTGGCGCCGTTCCTGGCCGGCCTGGTGGCAAGCGCGGGCCCGGCCGGCCGCGCCGCGCTGCGCACGCCGCTGGGTCGGGCGCTGATGTCGGCGCTGGTGCAGGCGGCAACGGCGGTCATGCCCTTCAGCAGCAGGGCGGGGCAGCAGCGGGCAGCGGCCATCTTTGGCCTGGAGCTGGAAGGCCTCAGCCCGGAAGACAAGGAGTTCGCGCTGGCGCGCCACTTCATCCGCATGGCGCGGGAGCTGATCGCCGGTACGCTGGCCTCCGGCCCGGCCGCAGCGGGCGTAGACACGGCGGAGGCCGAAAGCAGAGTGCAGGCGGCGCTGGCGCAGGCAGCGCGCAAGCACGCGCCGGGCTTGCTGCACCGGCCGTCACAGCAGGAGCCGGCAGGGGGACGCTGGCAGCGCAGCGGCAAGCGCATCGTGGTCCTCAATTGTTAACCACCATCGGGAGCTAATCATGCATGACATCGATCGTACCACCCTGGAATTTGGCCAGGAAATGGGATATGAAGGCGAGCAGTACGAGTTTGGCCAGGGCGAATGGAGCGGCGAGGGCGGCTTGCTGTCGGAAGCGGACGAGATGGAGCTGGCCAACGAGCTGCTGTCCGTCACCAACGAGGCCGAGCTGGAACAGTTCCTTGGCAATTTCCTCAAGAAGGCCGCCTCGGTGGCCGGTTCCGTGATCCGGTCTCCTGTCGGCCAGGCCGTGGGCGGGGTGCTGAAAGGCGTGGCCAAGAAGGCGCTGCCGCTGGCCGGGGGCGCCATCGGCGGCTACTTCGGCGGCCCGCTGGGCGCCAAGATCGGCAGCGGCCTGGCGTCGGCGGCGGGCGGCGCGCTGGGTCTGGAGGCCGAGGGCGAAATGATGGGCGAGGACCGCGAGTACGAAGGCGCCAAGACTTTCGTGCGGCTGGCGGCGGACACCGTGAACCGCGCCGCGCAGGCGCGCGGCGGCGATCCGCGCGCGGTGGCGCAGGCTGCCGCCACGGCTGCGGCGCGCCAGCATGCGCCAGGCCTGCTGAAGGCGGCCGGGCAGCAGGGCCGGGGCCAGCAGGGCGGCATGGCCGGCGGGCAGCGCGGCGGCAGCTGTGGCGGCAGTGCGGGTGGCATGGGCGGCAGCATGGGCGGCTCGGGCGGCGCGGCTGGTTCGTCGGGCCGCTGGGCGCGCCAGGGCCGCAAAATCGTCCTGTACGGAGCCTGATTTGCCATGGCCATCAGCTCCTATGCCCGGTGGATTCTGGCGCAGGAAGCGCGTTCGCTGCTTACGCGCCTGCGGCGCGTGCGCCCCTTCGTGCTGATCGAGCCCATGGTGCCGGCGGCGGCCTTGCTGCCCTCGGCGCAGACGGCGATCGAGGCGCACCTGGCGCAAGGGCGGCGCGGGCTGCATGGCATGGTGATGGCTTTCCTGGCGTGGCTGCAAGGTCCGGCGGCGCGCAACGCCACCGCCGCCGAGGCCCAGCGCCGCTTCACCTTCCTGCGCCTGAAGTTCAACGCGGCGCTGACCCAGTTCGACCTGTTCAACGACGTCATCACCCAACGCAGTGAACACAAGAACGGCACTTGGCTATCGGGGCTGGACGTGGTGTCGGCCGACGCGCTGGCGCTGCCCGGCAACTACTACCGCGCACCGCCGGTGATCTGCTACCTGGACCGCGGTCCGGGCGCGGCCATCCGCCGCGCGCGCACCCGGCTGCCCGGCGGCGGCGACAACCCGGTGGCCATCGTGCGGGTGCCGCGCGAGCGCATGGTCGGCAGCAGCATCGCATCCTCGCTGTTCCACGAAGTGGGGCACCAGGGCGCGGCGCTGCTGGACCTGGTCAATTCCCTGCGCCCGGTGCTGCAGTCCATGCAGCGCGGCGCCGGCAGCGGCGATGGCAACGGGATTCCGGCTCACGTGTGGCAGCTGTGGGAGCGCTGGATTTCCGAGGTGGTGGCCGACCTGTGGTCGCTGGCGCGGGTGGGCGTGGCGGCCACCATGGGGCTGATCGGCGTGGTCAGCCTGCCGCGCGTGTTCGTGTTCCGCGTGAACCCGGACGACCCGCACCCGGCGCCGTGGATACGGGTGAAACTCAGTTGCGCGCTGGGCCAGCAGCTGTTTCCGCATCCGCAGTGGCGGCGCGTGGCGGCGCTGTGGGAATCGTTCTATCCGCTCACCGGCTTGCCGGCGGAGCAGCGCCGCCTGCTGCTGCAGTTGGAGGACAGCCTGCCGGAACTGGCGGCGCTGCTGGCGCGGCACCGCCCGGCGCTGCTGCGCGGGCGCACCCTGCCGGACGTGCTGGCGGTGCGCGCGCGCCAGCCGCGCCGCCTGGCGGGCCTGTTCCGGCTATGGAGCGCGGCGCCGCAGAAGATGTACGACGCCGCGCCCTCGCTGGCGTTCGCCGTGCTGGGACAGGCCCGCGCCGACGGCCGCCTCAGCCCGGAGCACGAGAGCCTGCTGCTGGGCAGGCTGCTCACCCACTGGGCCTTGCGCAGCACCCTGGACCTGAGCGCCCTGTGCGGCGACGCGGCCCAGCACCGGCAGCACCGGCAGCACCGGCGCACCGAATACCGTAGCACCATCCTTTAAGGAGATAGACATGGCAAACATCAAGAACGCGGCGGCCAAGGCGGATCTGCGCGGGGCGGTCCAGGTGACGGTGCACGACAGCCTCACCGGCGCGCCGCTGGTCAACGCCGCCATCAAGCTGTACAAGGCGCAAACGCAGCAGGGCGTGCCCATGCTGGAGTGCGACGTGGACGAGGTCAAGAAGTGGCTGCCGGACGAAGCGCTGCTGGTGGCCGTGGGCTTCACCGCCGCCGACGGCGCGGTGGTGTTCCCGGCGCTGGACGCTGGCGCCTACATTGCCGCCTTCGACAACATCGTGCCGATGCGCATGGACGCCCTGTTCTACCAGTGCGCGGCGGTGCGCAACGGCTGCACCGAGAACGTCTGCTTCGACTTCGCCTTCAACCCCTCGGTGGTGATGACGTTCGAGTCGAACTGCCGTGAATTGGACCAGAATTGCGCTTTCGTCGGCGACAAGGCGATCGCCGAGGTGCACGTGGACGGCGACGCCGGCCTGGCCGACGACGCGCTGCGCATCGTGCCCCGTTCGCCGTGGCAGGCGCGCAACGGCGACCGCCACCGTTTCAGCAGCATCATGCGCCACGCCGGGCCGCAGCGCTTCGAGGCGCAGGTGCTGTTCGCGCGGCGCGGCCGGCCCGCAGGCGCGGCGGCGCAGGGCGCGGCCGGCATGCCCATGGTGCGCAGCGGCGGCCCCGGCGCCTCGCTCACGGCGGACCAGCTGGCCGGCGTGATCGCGCCCGGCTCGATGGCCTCGCTGGGCGTGGCGGCCGACTTCGACGCGGACCAGCGCGTGCCGCAGCCCATCAGCGGCAACCTCGGCGTGTCGCTCACGCGCACCGAGACCGAGCCGACCGAGGACCTGCCGCTGTGGACCCTGATCCGCAACAGCACCGAGGCGCTGTCCTTCACCAACTACCTGGCCTTCCTGGACCAGTTGTTCTGCGACGCCAACGTGGCCGTGTCCGAATTTGAGCGCCTGCGCTTCGCCGGCAAGAACGCGGCCTTCAACGCGATCAAGTCGCGCCGCGCGCTGCCGTTCAGCGACTCCGACTCCTACCGCGTGCTGAAGGCGGCGACGGAAGCGTTCGTGATGGTCAACTGCGGCGTGCTAAGCCTGCCGCTGGCCTTCAATCCTGCCGAGGACGCGGCCTACCTGGACCGGCGCGACATTCCCAACGGCGGCAGCCTGGCCGACGTGCTGGCCAACGAATACCTGGAGACGGTGGACGGCAACACGCTGGCCTTGCCCTACCTGGCCGTGATCCGCCGCAAGCTGCCCGACATCCCCATCAACATCCCGGCCAGCGGCAGCGAGGCGGACCTGTGCTTCGGCATCATCCAGGAGCGCCTGTCGAATCCCTGCCTGATCGAATTGATCTGGTCCTACTGGCTGGAGGAGGGCATGCTGGTGCAGACCATGAACGCCATCACGCAGCGCTTCCAGAATCTGCGCCCGCCGGGCAGCGGCCATGGCCTGGACCCGCTGGCCAACACCGAGATCGACATGCTGCGCCCGCTGAACAACCTGCTGTGGGGCTATACGCAGGACGAGCAGCACCGCCTCACCGTGGTGCGCCGCAACTACGAGTACGACCACCACTACGGCGTGCGGCTGGACGGCAAGGCGGTGCAGCACTTCCGGCCGGCGGACAGCCGTTCGAAATTCCTGGAGGCCTTCCACCATCTGCTGCGCCTGCTCACGTCGTTCTACAAGCAGGACGACGACACCACCGTCAAGGCGGACGCCTTCCCGGTGCTGAACGCGCTCAAGGAAGTGCACCTGATCCTGTCGCAGGGCGCGCACAACCAGTTTGGCGACCTGCCGTCCACGGCGCGCATCGAAATGCTGATGCAGCAATGGCTGCTGGGCCGCCCGGAGTTCCGCGAGTTCCTGCCCACGCGGGTGATGGTGGCCTACCCGGAGCCGTGGATGGACCGGGTGGACGCGATGAAGAAGCTGCAGGGGTGGACCGACACCAGCGTGATGCATTTCCGCTCGCTGGCCATGTTCGGCGAGCAACTGCTGCTGTCCATCCGCTATGGCAACTGGAGCGACATCTACGAATCGACCCAGGCTTTCAACTGGGCGCGCTTCTGGCGGCCGCAGGCGCAGGGCTACATCCATGCCTACCGCGCGGCCACCGGGGTCGACCTGTCGGTCGACGGCGCCGATGCCGCGTCGGACGCCACGCTGCCGTCGGTGCTGCTGCGACAGCGCCTGGCCGCGCAGCAGGCCCGCGCCTGAAGCGGCGCGATGGGCGTGCTGGATTTTACGAGCGCACTGTATCTGGACATGCGCCACCCAGCGGCGGCGCTGGAGCCGTGGGCCGCGCTCACGCTGGGCAAGCCTGCGGCACTGGAGCAGCCGCCCGGCGCGGCCGGCCTGGCGCGCGGGCTGGCGGCCTTGCTGGGCTGCGAAGCGGCGCTGGTGCTGCCGTCCACGCTGCATCTGTACTGGGACTTGTTCGGCATGCTGGCCCAGGAGACGGTGGCGCTGCTGATCGATGGCGGCGCCTACCCGATTGCGCGCTGGGGCGCGCAGCAGGCGGTGGCGCGCGGCGCGCCGATGCAGGTGTTCCGCCACGGCGACGCGGCGGGCCTGGCGCGGCTGGCGCGGCGCTGGCGCGCGCAAGGGCGGCGGCCGGTGGTGCTGGCGGACGGCTACAGCCCCGGAAACGAACAGCCGCCGCCCTTGTCGGCCTACGCGGACATCGCCGCGCGGGGAGGGGGCTGGCTGGTGCTGGACGACACCCAGCCGCTGGGCCTGCTGGGCCGCCACGGCGGCGGTTCGCTGCCGCTGCATGGCCTGGACGCGGCGTTTGGCGCAACGTTTGGCGCAGCGGGGACACAGCGGCCCGCCCCGGGTGGCCGGGCGGTGCTGGTGGGCGCATCGCTGGCCAAGGCGTTCGGCGCGCCGCTGGCGGTGCTGGGCGGGAGCGCGGCGATGCTGGCGCGCTTCGAGGCGCGCAGCCTGACGCGCGTGCACGCCAGCCCGCCCAGCGCGGCCGCCGTGGCTGCCGCGCGGCAGGCCTTGCGCATCAACGCCGCCTGCGGCGACGCACTGCGCCAGGCCTTGCTGCGGCGTGTGAGGCAATTCCGGGCCGGGATGGCGGAGGCGGGCATTGCGTGCCGTGGCGGCACGTTTCCGGTGCAGGTGGTGCCGCTGGCGGCCGGCGTCGACGGTGCGGCATTGCAGGCGGCGCTGCAGTCCGAAGGCGTACTGGCGCTGCTGCAAGTCCACCGCGGCGCGGCAGGCCTGACTTTCCTGTTGCGCGCAGGGCACAGTGCGCACGACGTGGCGCGCGCCGTGGCCGCGCTTGAACATCACATGAAGGAGCTGGCATGAATCAGCAATTCGAAGCCCTGCCTTTCGAACTGGAAGGCGGAATGGGATATGAGCAGGCATATGAACTTGGGTACGAGTTCGGTCAGGAGCTCGAACAGGAGCGCGGCGGCCGCGCGATGGGCGCGATGCGCGGCGCCGCGCGCGGCGGCCGGATCGGCGCTGCGCGGGCGCCGTCCATGGGCCGCGGGCCGGCGCGCGGACCGCGCAGCGCAGTTTCGCGCGGTTCGCAAGCCGGCGGGCGAACCGGCATGGTGGGCCGCCCGGGCCGGCCCGGGCGTCCAGGCATCCCCGGCCGTCCAGGCTTTCCCCGCCCGCGTCCCCGTCCCTGGCCCGCCTGGCCCTACTACTACGGTCCGCGCTATGGCGGGCTCTGGCCCTATACCCAGGTGACGGTGCTGCCGTCCGAACCGGACGACTGGTCCGACGCGGCCTCGCCGCCGGACGGCGCGCCGGTCTTCGATGACGGCTATGCGCCACCCGAATCGGGCGAAGTCCCGCCCACCATTGCAGCCACCATAGGACGCCTGCCCGCCGCGCAGCGGCCAGCATACGTTGCGCTGGGCCCGATCACCGCCGCGCTGCGCGATCCCCGCGCCACCGGCGCCGGGTTCTACCTGATCGAGTTCACCGTCAATGGCGTGCAGCGCGCCTACAGCGGACAGACCGGCAACCTGCACCGCCGCCTCCAGCAGCACGCGCTGTGCGGGCAGATGATGGGTTTGCCGCTGGCCGCGCATTCGGTCTACGTGGCCCAATCCAGCCTGCCCGAGGCCCAGCGCCGCGCCGTCGAATACCGCATCCACGACGACATGTTCCGCACCAGCGCCGGCGTGCTGACCAACCAGCGCCGCGAGCTGGAAGCCGAGCTGTTCGGCCATGAATGGCGCTGAAGAATGTCGCTGAACGATGCACCAATAAAGGAGAGCACCATGTACTGCAAACAATGCAACTGCACCTTGTGCCGCACCACCTCCGCAGGCGGCTTCGAGGTGATGGAATTCACCACGGCGCAAGAAGGCCCGTTCAACGAAGCGCAGGAAATGGAACTGGCGCTGGAGCTGCTGTCGGTCACCAGTGAAGCCGAGCTGGATCAGTTCCTGGGCGGCGTATTCAAGGGCGCCTTGAAGGGCCTGAAGAAGGTCTGTTCGGCGATAGGCAAGGTGGCGAAGCCGCTGGGCGGCGCGCTGAAAGGCATCGCCAAGAAAGCATTGCCCTTCGTTGGCGGCGCGCTGGGCTCCTTCATTCCCATCCCCGGCGTTGGCACCGCCATCGGCTCCGCGCTGGGCGGTGCGGTGGCCAAGGCGCTGGAGCTGGAGTTCAGCGGCATGGAGTACGAGCAGCAGGAGTTCGAAATGGCGCGCCGCTTCGTGCGGATAGCGGGAACGGCGGCGCAGCTGGCCGCCGGCAGCGACGGCAGCCCGCAAGCGTTGCGCAAGGCGCTGGGCGAGGCGCTGGTGCAGCATGTGCCGCACTACGAACTGGCAGGCGAGGAGGCGGGCGAAGCGTACGGCGGGCGCTGGCGCAAGCGCCGCGCGCAGCGCGGGTACGGCTATGGCGGCGGCTACGGCACCGGCTACAGCGACGGATGGTGAGGCGGCGGTGATCATCGATTGCCACTGCCATGCCGGCCCGGGCGACGGCCTGAGCGGACCGTGGGACAGCGACGCGGGACTGGGACGCTACCTGCGCCGCGCGCGCGCCGCCGGCATCGGCCGCAGCGCGCTGCTGGCCACCTTCCATAGCGACTACGCGCAAGCCAACCGCGAGGTGGCGCGCCTGGCCGCGTCGCGTCCGCAGCAGTTCTACGCCTACGCCTTCGTGCACGCCGCGCGCGACCGGGGCCGGATCGCCGCCATGGTGAGCACGGCGGTGCAGGACTACGGCTTCATCGGCATCAAGGTGCACCGGCACGATGCGCGCATCAGCGGCGAAGTGTGCGACGCGGCGCGCGCCTTCGGCGTACCGGTGTTGTACGACCCGATGGGGGACGTGGCCGTGGCCGAACTGCTGGCGGCGCAGTACCCCGACGTCAATTTCATCTTCCCCCACCTGGGCAGCTTCGGCGACGACTGGGCCGCGCAGTTGGCGCTGATCGACCACCTGGCGCGGCACAAGAACATCTACGCCGACAGCTCCGGCGTGCGGCGCTTCGACCTGCTGGAGCAGGCGGTGCGCCGCGCCGGGCCGCACAAGATGCTGTTCGGTTCCGACGGCCCCTGGCTGCATCCCGGCCTGGAACTGGAAAAGATCCGGCTGCTGCACCTGCCCGAGCGGGACGAACGGCTGGTGCTGGGCGAGAATTTCCTGCGGCTGATCGGGCAGGCCACGGCTTAGCGCGGCGCTGCGGGCAAGCCGCCGGCCGCCTCGCCCCAGGCCTTGCGCCGCAACTGCAGCGCGCGGTCCGTCACCCCCAGCCGCGCTGCCGCGCGCTGGTTGTTGTCGCTCTCCTGTTCCAGGACCAGCTGGATTGCCATGTCGCCCGCCGCCTGCGTGATGCGTCCCAGTCCCATGCCCAGGTCGACTGCCTGCCGGATGGCGTTGGCGAAGCAGCTGTCCGGCCACACGGCGCTGCAGCGCGGCCGTTCGTCCGGCGGCACATCGCCTATGGTTACCGGCCCCGGCCCGCAATGGCGGTGCCAGATGCGCGCCACCGTCTGGCGCAGGTCGCGCACATTGCCGGGATAGTCGCGCGTGAGCAGGTAGGCTTTCACGGCCGGATCCAGCTCGCAGCGCGCGCCGTCCGGCGCCAGCAGGCGGATGAAGTGCTCGGCCAGCGGCAGGATGTCGCTTGGCCGCTCGCGCAGCGGCGGCGGGCGGCAGCGCCAGCCCGCGATGCGGTAGTACAGGTCGGCGCGGAAGCTGCCGTCGGCCACGCCGGCCTCCAGGTCGCGGTTGGTGGCGCAGACCAGGCGGAAGCGGGTCGGCTGCCAGGTATTGCTGCCGACCCGCTTGTACTTCTGCTCCTGGATCACGCGCAGCAGCTGCGCCTGCATCGGCAGCGGCAGTTCGCCCACCTCGTCCAGGAACAGGATGCCGCCGTCGGCCAGCGCAAAAGCGCCGTCGCGCGCGTTGGCCGCGCCGGTAAAGGCGCCGCGCTCGTGGCCAAAGAATTCGCTGCCCGCCAGCTCGGCCGACAGCGTGGTGCAGTCGACCACCACCAGTTCGCCGCCAGCGCCGCCGAGACGGTGGATCAACTGTGCAATCTGCTCCTTGCCGGTGCCGGTTTCGCCCGTGATCAGGACGGAAGAGTGCGAAAATGCCGCCACCTCGACCACGTTGCGCACCAGCGCGCGCCACACCGGGCTGTCGCCCACCAGGCTGGCCTGCACGGCGCGCGACTCCATCATCCGCTGCACCGCCTGCCAGCGCCGCAGCCTGGCCGCCGCCTGCGCCGCAAGCTCGACGGCAGCGCCTCCCGGCCACTGCAGCAAATCCGCCGCGCCCGCCGCCAGCGCCGCCCACATGGCGTCCGGCGCCAGCGGTTCGCTGCCGCAGGCGACGGCCAGCACGGTCGCCCGCGCGGACAGGGCCGCCAGTTGCGCCGCCAGTCCATCGTCCCATTGGCCGAACAGCACGATGCCCAGGCTGCCGGCCGGCACGGCGCCCGCATTCGCCGTCCGCGCGCGGATGCCCGCCTTGTCAAGCTCATCCACCAACACCCGGCCGATGTCCGGCTGCGTCTGTTCGACCATATGCAGCCACACAGCAAGCGCATCCAGGCGTTCCATAGCAGTTTCGGCGAGGGCGAGGGCAGCACTATATGCCCAGCCGCGCGCACGCGGTTTGACGCGCGCCAAAGGTGCGCGCCGCCGCCGCGCCGAAAGAGCCGAGCGTGCCGAAAAGCAAAATGGGGTCAGGGTTAATTAAATAAATAATTAACCCTGACCCCATTTGTTTTTACAGCAATTTATTGCTTAGTGGCTTATTGCTTGACGCAGTCCACGAAGTAGTCGCGCTTGCCGTTCACTTCGCGCTTGACCAGGCCGTGCACGTCGGTCTCGAAGCCGGGGAAGCGCTCGTTGAAGTCGCGCGCGAAGCGCAGGTAGTCGACGATGGTCTTGTTGAAGCGCTCGCCCGGGATCAGCAGCGGAATGCCCGGCGGGTACGGCGTCAGCAGGATGGACGTGATGCGGCCTTCCAGCTCGTCGATCGCCACGCGCTCGATCTCGCGGTGCGCCATCTTGGCGAAGGCGTCCGACGGCTTCATGGCCGGGATCATGTCCGACAGGTACATCTCGGTCGTCAGGCGCGCCACGTCATACGCCTTGTAGAAGTCGTGGATCTGCTGGCACAGGTCGCGCAGGCCCATTTGCTCGTAGCGCGGGTTCGCTTGCGAGAACTCCGGCAGGATGCGCCACAGCGGCATGTTCTTGTCGTAGTCGTCCTTGAACTGCTGCAGCGCGGTCAGCAGCGTGTTCCAGCGGCCTTTGGTGATGCCGATGGTGAACATGATGAAGAAGGAGTACAGGCCGCACTTCTCGACGATCACGCCGTGCTCGGCCAGGTACTTGGTCACGATCGAGGCCGGAATGCCGGTGTCGCCGAACTGGCCGTCCAGCGACAGGCCCGGGTTGACGATGGTGGCCTTGATCGGGTCGAGCATGTTGAAGCCCGGCGCCAGCTTGCCGAAGCCGTGCCACTCCTGGCTGTCGGCGCTGAAGATCCAGTCTTCCTGCGTGCCGATGCCTTCTTCGGCGAACTCGTTCGGGCCCCATACCTTGAACCACCAGTCTTTGCCCCATTCTTCGTCGATCTTGCGCATGGCGCGGCGGAAGTCCAGCGCTTCCAGGATCGATTCTTCCACCAGCGCGGTGCCGCCCGGCGCTTCCATCATGGCCGCCGCCACGTCGCACGAGGCGATGATGGAGTACTGCGGTGAGGTGGAGGTGTGCATCAGGTAGGCCTCGTTGAAGGCGTCCTTGTCCAGCTTGACCGATTCCGATTCGCGCACCAGCACCTGCGAGGCCTGCGACAGGCCCGCCAGCAGCTTGTGCGTGGACTGGGTGGAGAAGATCATCGATTCCTTGGCGCGCGGACGGTCCTTGCCGATGGCGTGCATGTTCTTGTAGAAATCGTGGAAGGTGGCGTGCGGCAGCCAGGCTTCGTCGAAGTGCAGGGTGTCGATTTTACCGTCCAGCATTTCGCGCAGCGTCTCGACGTTGTACACCACGCCGTCGTAGGTCGACTGGGTGATGGTCAGGATGCGCGGCTTCTTGTTCTTGGCGTCGCGCGCGAACGGGTTGGCGTCGATCTTGCGCTGGATGCTCTCCATCGAGAACTCTTCCAGCGGGATCGGGCCGATGATGCCGAGGTGGTTGCGGGTCGGCATCAGGAACACGGGAATCGCGCCGCACATGATGATCGAGTGCAGGATCGACTTGTGGCAGTTGCGGTCCACCACCACGATGTCGCCCGGGGCCACCGTCGAGTGCCACACCATCTTGTTCGAGGTGGAGGTGCCGTTGGTGACGAAGTAGCAGTGGTCGGCGTTGTAGATGCGGGCGGCGTTGCGCTCGGAGGCGGCCACCGGGCCGGTGTGGTCCAGCAGCTGGCCCAGTTCTTCCACCGCGTTGCAGACGTCGGCGCGCAGCATGTTCTCGCCGAAGAACTGGTGGAACATCTGGCCGATGGGCGACTTCAGGAAGGCCACGCCGCCGGAGTGGCCGGGGCAGTGCCAGGAGTAGGAGCCGTCGTTGGCGTAGTGCACCAGCGCGCGGAAGAAGGGCGGCGACAGGCCGTCCAGGTAGGACTTGGCTTCGCGGATGATGTGGCGCGCCACGAATTCCGGGGTGTCCTCGAACATGTGGATGAAGCCGTGCAGCTCGCGCAGGATATCGTTGGGGATATGGCGCGAGGTGCGGGTCTCGCCGTACAGGTAGATCGGGATGTCCGAGTTCTTGTAGCGGATCTCTTCGACGAAGGCGCGCAGCGACTTCAGGGCGTGGTCGGTTTCTTCCACCGTGCCGCCGCCGAATTCCTCGTCGTCGATGGACAGCACGAAGGCCGAGGCGCGCGACTGCTGCTGCGCGAACTGGGACAGGTCGCCGTAGCTGGTTACGCCCAGCACTTCCATGCCTTCTTTTTCCATCGCCGCGGCCAGGGCGCGGATGCCTAAACCAGACGTGTTCTCGGAACGGAAATCCTCGTCAATGATGACGATGGGGAAACGAAATTTCATTACTTGTCTCCAAAAAGAAGAACCGCCCCGGGCGATCTGTGGCCGGAGCGGGCTGGGCGAAAAAAAATAAGAACGGGATTCTCGCAGAAAATGCCGCCAACGGGGAAAAAAGTTACGTTGCTGGCAGCATAGTCTTTCATATCAGTGCCTGGTGGTGCCTAATGGTGGACGGCGGCCGCGCCGCCGCCCATCAGCGCGCCGACCGGATCGATGTGCAGGGCCGCGAACAGCCCCAGCGCGATCCCGGCGCCGGCCACCGCGTACGCAGTGTACAGCAGCCAGCGGCGGTGCGTCAGAAGGGTGATCGCCGCCAGCGAAATGGCGATCTGTTCGGCCGTGGTGGCCAGCGCCCACTGGTGGTGCTGATGCAGCGCGGCGTCGGACTTTTTGTTCCATTCGGCCGACGAGGCTTCCCACTTCTCGGCGTCTTTCTTGATGTCTTCCTTCTCGCTGCGGTAGCGCGCCACCTCGGCTTTGTACTTTTCCGGGTCCGCGTTCGGCAGCGTCATGGCCAGCTCGGCCAGGTTCTGCTTGTTGGACTTGGCCTGGTAGTAGTTCCAGCTGTTGGCGGCCTGGGTCTTGTCGATGGCGGCGTTGTTCTTGTACAGGGCCGCCTCGTTCTGCGTGGCGCCGCCCTGGTAGCCGAACAGCGCGCCTACCGTGGCCAGGATGGCGGTGGTGACGGCGATGTTGCCGGAGAATTTGTCGTCGCTGTGGGCGGCATGCTCCACAGCGTGGTCGTGCGGGCCGTGGACGTGAAAGCCGTGTCCTGACATTGATGGTTCCTTTGCTGCTTTGTTGAGATAACGAATGAGGGCTTACTGCGGCCGGCGCCGCAGGGTGACGAAGGCGTACGGCAGGCCGTTGGCGGAGGTGTACTGCTGGCGCTCCAGCTCCTGCCATTCTGCGCCCAGCGGCGGGAAATGGGCGTCGCATTGGAAAGCCTGGCCGATTTCGGTCTGGATCACCTGGTCCGCCAGGCCTGCGGCCAGCGCTTCGGCGTAGATCTGGGCGCCGCCGATGATGAAGGCCTCCTCCGCGTCCTGCACCAGCGCGCGCGCCTGTCCCAGCGACTGCGCCGTCTCCACGCCGTCGGCGCGCCATTCGGCGCTGCGGGTGACGACGATGTTGCGGCGGTTGGGCAAGGGCCGGCCGATCGACTCATAGGTCTTGCGGCCCATGATGACGGGGTGGCCCGTGGTCAGGCGCTTGAAATGCGCCATGTCTTCCGGCAGCTTCCACGGCAGCGTGTTGTTGATGCCGATGCCGCGCTGGGCGTCGGTGGCGACGATGATGGTCAGGAGTGTCATGTGCGCTCGCGGGCAATGTTGCTTGGCCCGACATTATAGCTGGCAGCCAACAAGCCGTCTGCTTGCCGCGCGCCATGGGTTCTTTGCATTGGGGTGCCACGCGTGGCGTGAGGCGACGAGAGCGGTAGTTCCTCCGCTGATTAAATAGACGAGCTAAACGGACGAGCACCGACTTCATTTTGAATATGTGGGTGCGACGATTCATCGGAGGAATTATGTTTAAAAGAAACTCAGTTTCGGCAGCGCTGTTGTGCGCGCTGTGCATGGCCAACGCTTTCGCTGCCTCGGCGCATGCGGACATCACGGGCTTCAAGATCGAATTAATCGATATGAATACCGCTGACGGCATTACGCCGGCGATCTCCTTTCCTTATGAACCCTGGGTGCAGGCATTTATCGGCATTTACAACCGCAGCGACTATTTAGAGGATTACAGCGGCTATTACGGCACGCTGCATGGCGCAAACGGCACCGGCATCGCCATTACCACTGTCTTGCCGGACAGCGGCAGCGGCAACGTGGAGGCCTTTAATGCCGATTCGCTGGCTTACAGCAGCGGCAGCCAGACCATGCCATTTGTTCTTACGCCCAATACCCTGGCGCGATCGCCAGTCTGGAAGCGGACCTGATGGGAGGGTGACGGCGGGGCTGGCCGTCCTGGGCGGTGCGCAATGGCGGCGTCGCGGACGCGGAAGTGTGAGAAAAGTCAACCATGAGACATTTCGATTTTTATAGATAGCAGATATTGTCCAGGGCAAAAATTGAATATCGCGCGACTATTAATTTGGCGCCCAGTCCGGCATCGGCAATGTTGTTGGCTGGGTCAGCCTTTTTATCAAGCGGACAATTAGAATTAAAGTTTGATCAACGAACGTTGCGTAATTGCATCACGGAAATAAGTTTGTTCAGGACGCTGGCCCGCATATTCCTGTGAGGTGAGGATTGGAGAGAATTGGCGTCGTCTTTTTCCCGTATTGTGACTTCCAGCGGTGGCCGGTATTCCCCATAGGAAAGCGAAAACCCGCACGAATTGTTAAATGGATGTCACGAAGGAGACGGCAATGAAACATCCACTCAAGCATGCCTTGGGCGAAGTAGGACACGCGGTTCTGGCGCTTGCCGACGGAACTTTATTTCAAGGCGTTGCGATAGGCGCCGCAGGCCACACCAGCGGCGAAGTGGTGTTCAATACCGCGATGACGGGCTACCAGGAAATTCTGAGCGACCCCAGCTACAGCCGCCAGATCGTTACCCTGACCTATCCCCACATCGGCAACACCGGCGTGAACGGCGAGGACGGCGAATCGCCGCGCATCCACGCCGCCGGCCTGGTCATCAAGGACCTGCCCCTGCTGGCCTCCAATTTCCGCTCCTCGCAAAGCCTGTCCGACTGGCTGCGGGTACAGAACATCGTCGCCATTGCCGGCATCGATACCCGCAAGCTGACCCGAATCCTGCGCCAGGACGGCGCCCAGAACGGCGCCATCGTGGCCGGCGCCGCAACGCCCGCGCAGCTGTCCGCCCAGGCGCTGGAACTGGCGCGCAGCTTCTCCGGCCTGGCCGGCATGGACCTGGCGCGCACCGTCAGCACGGCCAGCGCCTACGAGTGGCACGCCACCGAGTGGCGCCTGGGCAAAGGCTTCGGCCGGGTGGACAATCCGCGCTTCCACGTGGTGGCCTACGACTACGGCGTCAAGACCAATATCCTGCGCATGCTGGCCGAACGCGGCTGCCGCGTCACCGTGCTGCCGGCCGAAGCGGGCGCCCGGGCCGCGCTGGAGCTGGAACCGGACGGCATCTTCCTGTCCAACGGCCCCGGCGATCCGCAGCCCTGCGGCTACGCCATCGAGGCCGCGCGCGAACTGATAGAGCGCGGCATCCCCACCTTCGGCATCTGCCTGGGACATCAGATCATGGCGCTCGCTTCGGGTGCGCGCACGCTGAAAATGAAGTTCGGCCACCACGGCGCCAACCACCCGGTTCAGGAGCTGGCCAGCGGCAAGGTGATGATCACGTCCCAGAACCACGGCTTCGCGGTCGATGCGGAGTCGCTGCCGGCCAATTGCCGCGTCACCCATATCTCGCTGTTCGACGGCTCGCTGCAAGGCTTCATGCGCACCGACCGTCCGGCCTTCTGCTTCCAGGGCCACCCGGAAGCCTCGCCCGGTCCGCACGACCTGGCGCCCTTGTTCGACCGTTTCGTTAATCTGATGGGAGGCCAGCAGCATGCCTAAGCGTACCGACATCAACAGCATCCTCATTATCGGCGCCGGCCCCATCGTCATCGGCCAGGCCTGCGAGTTCGACTATTCCGGCGCCCAGGCCTGCAAGGCGCTGCGCGAGGAGGGCTACAAGGTCATCCTGGTCAACAGCAACCCGGCCACTATCATGACCGACCCGGACATGGCGGACGTCACTTATATCGAGCCGGTCACCTGGCAGGTGGTGGCGCGCATCATCGAGAAGGAACGCCCGCAGGCGGTGCTGCCCACCATGGGCGGCCAGACCGCGCTCAATTGCGCGCTCGACCTGCACCGCCACGGCGTGCTGGAACAGTACGGCGTGGAGCTGATCGGCGCCACCCCGGAAGCCATCGACAAGGCCGAGGACCGCGCCAAGTTCAAGGCCTGCATGAGCAAGATCGGCCTGGAATCGGCGCGCTCCGGCATCGCCCACAGCATGGCCGAAGCCTGGGCCGCGCAGGAGGAGCTGGGATTCCCGGTCATCATCCGGCCTTCGTTCACCATGGGCGGCAGCGGCGGCGGCATCGCGCACGACGCGGCCCAGTTCAACGAGATCTGCGCGCGCGGGCTGGAGCTGTCGCCCACCTCCGAGCTGCTGATCGAGGAATCGCTGATCGGCTGGAAGGAATTCGAGATGGAGGTGGTGCGCGACAAGGCGGACAACTGCATCATCGTCTGCTCCATCGAAAACCTGGACCCGATGGGCGTGCACACCGGCGATTCGATCACCGTCGCTCCTGCGCAGACGCTGACCGACAAGGAATACCAGATCATGCGCAACGCCTCTCTGGCGGTGCTGCGCAAGATCGGCGTGGATACCGGCGGCTCCAACGTGCAGTTCGCGCTGAACCCTGCCGACGGCCGCATGATCGTCATCGAAATGAACCCGCGCGTGTCGCGCTCCTCCGCGCTGGCCTCGAAAGCCACAGGCTTCCCGATTGCCCGCGTGGCGGCCAAGCTTGCTGTTGGTTTTACTCTCGATGAACTGCAGAACGACATCACCGGCGGCGCCACCCCGTCCTCGTTCGAGCCGTCCATCGACTACGTGGTGACCAAGGTGCCGCGCTTCGCCTTCGAGAAATTCCCCGGCGCCGACGAGCGCCTGACCACGCAGATGAAATCCGTCGGCGAGGTGATGGCCATGGGCCGCACCTTCCAGGAGTCGTTCCAGAAGGCCTTGCGCGGGCTGGAGGTGGGCGTGGACGGCCTGCGCCGCCCCAGCACCGGCGCCGCCGTTATCGCCGAACAGCTGTCCTCGCCCGGCCCGCAGCGCATCTGGTACGTGGGCGAAGCCTTCGCGCAGGGCATGACGCAGGACGAAGTGCACCGCCTGTCCGGCATCGATCCCTGGTTCCTGGCCCAGATCCACGACCTGGTGGAAGTGGAGCAGTGGGTGCAGACGCAAACGCTGGAAGGGCTGGACAAGCCGGTGCTGTTCCGCCTGAAGCAGCAGGGCTTCGGCGACCGCCGCCTGGCCGCGCTGCTGGGCGTGACCGAGCAGGCCGTGCGCACCCACCGCCAGTTGCTGGGCGTGCGCCCGGTGTACAAGCGGGTGGACACCTGCGCCGCCGAATTCGCCACCCGCACCGCCTATATGTACTCGACCTACGACGAGGAATGCGAATCGCAGCCCACCAATGCGCGCAAGATCATGGTGCTGGGCGGCGGCCCGAACCGCATCGGCCAGGGCATCGAGTTCGACTACTGCTGCGTGCACGCAGCGCTGGCCATGCGCGAGGACGGCTACGAGACCATCATGGTCAACTGCAATCCCGAAACCGTGTCCACCGATTACGACACGTCCGACCGCCTGTACTTCGAATCGCTGACCCTGGAGGACGTGCTGGAAATCGTCGCCATCGAGCGCCCCATGGGTGTGATCGTGCAGTACGGCGGCCAGACCCCGCTGAAGCTGGCGCTGGACCTGGAGGCGAACGGCGTACCCATCATCGGCACTTCGCCGGACATGATCGATGCGGCCGAGGACCGCGAGCGCTTCCAGCAGCTGCTGCACCAGCTGGACCTGCGCCAGCCGCCCAACCGCACCGCCCGCACCGAGCAGGACGCGGTGATGCT
The DNA here is from genome assembly GCF_059567845.1 of Massilia sp. BGA-UO-ETr-WB1. Lineage (NCBI taxonomy): Bacteria > Pseudomonadati > Pseudomonadota > Betaproteobacteria > Burkholderiales > Oxalobacteraceae > Massilia > Massilia sp. BGA-UO-ETr-WB1. Next base: position 352,062 of record NZ_JCAQOT010000027.1, read on the forward strand.
GGCCGAGGAAATCGGCTATCCGCTGGTGGTGCGCCCGTCCTATGTGCTGGGCGGCCGCGCCATGGAGATCGTGCACGAGCGCGCCGACCTGGAGCGCTACATGCGCGAGGCGGTGAAGGTGTCGCACGACTCGCCGGTGCTGCTGGACCGCTTCCTGAACGACGCCATCGAGGTGGACGTGGACTGCGTGTCGGACGGCGCCCAGGTGGTGATCGGCGGGGTGATGGAGCATGTCGAGCAAGCCGGCATCCACTCCGGCGACTCGGCCTGTTCGCTGCCGCCGTATTCGCTGGCGCACGACACCGTGGCCGAGATCAAGCGCCAGACCGAGCGCCTGGCGCGCGGCCTGCACGTGGTGGGGCTGATGAACGTGCAGTTCGCGGTCCAGCGCAACAAGGTGGACGGCCGCGTGCGCGACCAGATCTTCGTGCTGGAAGTGAATCCGCGCGCTTCGCGCACCGTGCCCTTCGTGTCCAAGGCCACCGGCCTGGCGCTGGCCAAGGTGGCTGCGCGCTGCATGGCCGGCCAGTCGCTGGCGGAGCAGGGCGTGACGGCCGAGATCGTGCCGCCGTACTTCAGCGTGAAGGAAGCGGTGCTGCCGTTCGCCAAATTCCTCGGCGTGGACACCATCCTCGGACCTGAAATGAAATCGACCGGCGAAGTGATGGGCTGCGGCCCGACTTTCGGCGAAGCCTATTTCAAGGCGCTGTTGGGCGCCAATGTGCGCCTGCCGCGCGGCGGCCAAGCCTATCTGCGGGTGCGCAAGGGCGACCAGGCGCGCGCGGTGGCACTGGCGCGCGAACTGTCTGCGGCCGGCTTCGAGCTGCTGGCCAGCCACGTGACGGCGCTGGTGATCGGCGCGGCCGAGATCCCGGTGCGCGAGCTGCAGGACGAGCAAGCCATGGCCATGCTGGCCAACAAGGAAATCGGCCTGGTGGTCATCACGGTGGACGAGAAGCGCAGCGCCATCGGCGCCTCGCGCGCGCTGCGGGTGGCGGCGCTGGCGTCGGGCGCGGCCTACTTCACCACCATCGCGGCGGGCGAAGCGGCGCTGGACGCCATGCGACACGCGGACGACACCACGCTGCATTCGCTGCAGGAACTGCACCGGCAGGCCGCGCAGGCCCACCTGGAAGCATCCGTGGCGCAAGCGACGCGCGAAGCCATCGCCGTGGCCAGCGCGGCGGCGCGGGCGCGCCGCGAGCCGAGCGCCGCGGACCTGGCCGCCGCAGCGGCCGAGCTGCCGGAACGGCGCCGCAGCGCGCGCGAACGCAGCGTGGGCGTGCCGCCGCTGCGGCTGTTCATCCGCCAGCCGTTCACCGAATCGGACCAGCGGCAGCAGCGCATGATCGCAGACATCCTGCAGCTGATCGACAGCGCCAACGGCCTGCCGCATCCGTTCCAGTACCTGACCGGCACCGAGGCCGAAAGCGCGGACACCTTCCGCGTGTCTTTCGAGCGCAAACAGCAGCAGCCGTTCACGCCGAAGAACTTCCGCCGCCACCGGCTGCAACTGCTGCAGGAGGCGGACGTGATGATCAACATCCGCGTCGGCATGAGCGAGAGCAGCGCCTTCGAGCTGGCCTACCACATCTTCCAGGGCCGCCGCACGCCGGTGCTGTTCCTGGTGTGGAAAGGCGCGCCGATCAAGACCACCTTGCTGCGCGAGCTGGACGACCTGTGCGACGTGACTTATATCGAGTTTGACGAAGTGGAAGAACTGCGAAGCGGCTTGCACCGTTTCTTTGGCAATACGGCATTAAAAATCCAAGACTAAGCAAGGAGTATCACATGTTGGCTAATATGAAGATCAAACACCTGGTGATAATCGCGCTGGCAATCCTGATATCAATGATCATGGTGATCGGCGCGATGGGTATCTACAGTGCCAATCGCTCCGTCAGCCTGCTCAAGGAGGTCACGCTGAGCGATCAATCGAACGCCAATGAGCGCAACGCCATACGCCTGGATATGGAAACCAACCGCAGCCAGATCCTGCAGGCGCTGCAGCACAACACGGCCTTCGACTGGTCCAAGCTGCACGATCACGCGTTGACCGTCCACTGGGGCATCATCGACGAAGCGTCGGCGCGCGCGGCCAAGCGCTGGGAGCACTACCTGGCCAGCATCAAGTCCGAGGAGGAGAAGAAGCTGGCGCAGGACTGGTACGAGAAAAGCGCGGGCCTGGGCCTGGAGCACATCAAGGCGGCGGCCGCCGCCATCAAGGCCGACCAGTGGGATGACGCCGAGATGGTGCTGATCAAAAAGATCAACCCCTCCTACCGCGTCGGCGACGTGGCACTGAAGGCGCTGGCCGAGCATAGCGACCAGCGCGGCAAGGCCAACGACGTGGCGGTGCAGGCCGGCCTGGACAGCGCGCGCAACACCACCATCGTGGTGCTGGTATTGGGCGTGGCCTTGTCCGTGTTCGTCGGCATGCTGCTGGTGAAAGCCATTGCCGGTCCGCTGCAGCAAGCCATGGACATCGCTATCCAGGTAGCCGAGGGTGACCTGACCGGCAAGGTGGAACAGCGCAGCAACAGCGAGATCGGCCAGCTGCTGACGGCGCTGGACAAGATGAAGACCAGCCTGGCGGCCATCGTGGCCGAGGTGCGCGGCAGCACCGACACCATCTCGAGCGCTTCGGGCCAGATCGCCGCCGGCAATATGGATTTGTCGGACCGCACCGGCCAGCAGGCCGGCTCGCTGGAGGAAACCGCGTCCTCGATGGAGGAGCTGACCGGCACCGTCAAGCAGAACGCCGAGAACTCGCGCCAGGCCAATATGCTGGCGCAGTCGGCCTCCGAAGTGGCCATCAAGGGCGGCGTGGTGGTGTCGCAGGTGGTGGACACCATGGGTTCGATCAACGATTCGTCCAAGAAGATCGTGGACATTATCGGCGTGATCGACGGCATCGCCTTCCAGACCAACATCCTGGCGCTGAATGCTGCGGTGGAGGCGGCGCGCGCGGGCGAGCAGGGCAGGGGCTTCGCGGTGGTGGCCTCCGAGGTGCGCAACCTGGCGCAGCGTTCGGCGGCGGCGGCCAAGGAAATCAAGGCCCTGATCGACGACTCGGTGGACAAGGTGGGCAGCGGCGCCAAGCTGGTGGACCAGGCCGGCGCCACGATGCAGGAGATCGTCACCAGCATCCAGCGCGTCACCAGCATCATGAGCGAGATCACGCAGGCCAGCCAGGAGCAGACCATGGGCCTGGACCAGATCCACTCCGCCATCACGCAAATGGACGGCCTGACGCAGCAGAACGTGGCGCTGGTGGAGGAGGCTGCCGCCGCCGCCGATGCGCTGAACGAGCGCGCCCAGGGCCTGACCCGCGTGGTCAGCGTGTTCAAGCTGGACGGCAAGCAAGCCGCCGCCGCGTACGCGCCGCCGGCCAGGGCCCGCGCGCTGACGGCGGCCTCCAAGCCTGCCACCGCAGCCAAAGCCGCCGCCCCGGTGCGCAAGCTGGCCGGCGCTGCGGGCGGCAATGCGCCCAAGTCTAAATTCATGCCCAAACCGCGCGTCGCCAATGGCGCCGATAGCGACTGGGAAGAGTTTTAAGCGGGCGAGCTGAACGGTCCCCTGTTTCTGATCGTGATCTAATTGACCGGCATATTTTGCCGGTCAATTTGTTGCTTTCATAACGGCGCCGTTGTGGCGCAGGCCACCAGCTACGTGCTGGCGCCGGGGCCCGAGCCGGAACAATACGCCATGTGGCTGGCCGGAATATCCCCGCTATTGACGTATAAGAAGCTCCGCCGCTGATCCTCGGGCGTGCGGAGTCGGGTTTGGATTTTCTGTATTTTGTGCTAACTTGACGGCCGTGCCGTGCTGCACGGCCGTTTTTATCTTTCCGAAAGGTTTTACATGCGTTTGCTGATTGCTTTGGTACTGCCCTGGCTCACCTTCTTCACCATCGGCCGTCCATTCGCCGGCATCATCTGCCTGATTCTCCAGCTGACCGTACTGGGCTGGGTTCCGGCCGCCATCTGGGCCGTGTATGCGCTCAGCCAGTACAGCACCGACCAGAAGATCCAGGATGCGCTGCGCCAGCGCGGCCACTGATTAAGGAAGAGCATGATTTCACTAAAATTGCTGGCCGCCGCCGGCCTGATGGCAATGTCCACCCTGGCCCTGGCCGCCGCCCCGGCCGCCGCCCCGGCCAGCACCGCGGCCCCCAGCGCCATGCAGGTGAAGGCCGCGTACGACCTGCTGGCCGCCATGCAAGCCGAAAAGCTGACCCGCACGGTGGCCGGCGGCAGCCGCTTCGCCAACGAGCAGCAGCGCGTGGCCTTCATGGCCAAGCTGGACAAGGTGCCTGCAACGGAAGTCTACAACCGCCTCTCCGCGCCGGTGGCCAAGCTGGTGTCCGCCGAGACGGCGGTGGAGATGACGCGTTTCTACCAGTCCACTTACGGCCAGAAAGTGCTGCAGAAGACTTACAACGGCGGCCCTAGCATGTACGATGAAGCGCCGAAGCCGACGCCGGCCGAAAAGGCGGAGCTGGCCAAGCCGGCCTACATCAAGGCCGACAAGGAATTCCAGGCCGCCAAATCCGCCATCCGCCACGAAGTGTTCGTCCTGGTGAGCCAACTGGCCAAAGCAAAGTAAGCCTGCAACCCGTCTAGCTTTCCACGAACGCCTTGAGCCTTGCCAGGGTGCGGTCCCATTGCGCGGATACCTGCTGCAGATAGGCTTGCGCCTGCGTGAGCGTCTCCGGTTCGAACTCGAACCGGCTTTCGCGGCCGGCACGCACGCTGCGCACCATGCCCGCGTCCTGCAGCACGCGCAAATGCTTGGTGATCGCTTGCCGGGTCAGGTGCGAGCCGTCCGTCAGCTCGGCAATGCTGCGCGGCTTGCCGCCGGCGAGCCGTTCGACCAGCCAAAGCCGCGTCTCATCCCCCAGCGCCGAGAACACCACCGCCGGGGGCGGCACAGCCTTGCCGCGCGCGGAGTCAGCCTGGGTTGGCATCGAGATGTTCCGCGATATTTGCCAGCTGCGCCTCCCAGCCGCCCTCGTTCATGTGAAAAGCCTCGAAGCGGCGCTCCTCCGGCAGCGCGTCGAAGCCGGATTCGGTCACCGTCAGCAGCGTGCCCGCCGGCGATGGCGCCAGCCGGAACTCCACCAGCGTGGACGGTTCGCTGGAATAGTCCTTTTCGGGATCCACCGCGTAGGGATGCCAGGTGAAGGAGAACAGCCGCTCAGGCTCTATTGCCTGGGTGACGGTGGTCCACTGGACGTGCTCGAAGCCGCTGATGGTGATGTGCCCATGGCTCGGCTGTCCCGCCACGAACGGCCCCTCCAGCTTTACGCCGAACCACTGGCCGAACTCCGCGTGGTCCGTCAGCGCGCGCCACACGCGGGATACGGGCGCTTTCAGTTCAGTCTGTTTTTCAATCTGGTTTTTCATTTGCCACCTCCTGGTTGCATGTTAGTCGGCGCTCAGTACATATGCAACCATTAAGTTGCCTATCGATGAATTCGTTAGCTTATTGGCCAGATTGCCAATAAGATGTGCTTTTGACCCGTTCTGATTTGTGGAGGCAGCGATGAAGATATACCTGGTTGTTCTGAACACCCTGGCCGATTGGGAAATCGGCTACCTGACGGCGGAGCTGCACAGCAAGCGGATGATGGCGGACCCCGGCGTGGAGTGCGAGATCGTGAAGGTAGGCCTGACCCGTGAGCCGATCGCCACCATGGGCGGCATCGCGATGACGCCCGACATCACCTTCGACGCGGTGAAAATGGAAGCGGAGGATTTGCTGCTGATGCCGGGCGCGGACCTGTGGCAGACGCCGGAAGCGGCGCCGCTGCTGGCCTTCGCCAAGGACCTGGTGGTGCGCGGCTACCGCGTAGCCGCCATCTGCGGCGCCACCATCGGCCTGGCGCAGGTGGGTGCGCTGGACGACAGGCAGCACACCAGCAACGACAAGGGCTACCTGAAGACGGTGTGCCCCGGCTACACCGGCGAGCAGCGCTACGTGGACGCGCCAGCGGTACGCGACGGTAACCTGATCACCGCTTCCGGCCTGGCGCCGCTGGAGTTCTCGTACGAAGTGATGAAGATGCTGGGCCTGTTCCGGCCCGCGACGGTGGACGCCTGGTTCAAGCTGTATTCCACCCGCGAGCCGCAGTACTACGAATCCTTGATGGCGTCGATGAGTTAGGAGGCGGCGCGCCAGGCCGGCTGGCGTTTTTCCAGGAAGGCGTCGATGCCTTCGCCGGCGTCCTCTTCCATCATGTTGCGCGCCATCACGTCGCCGGCGTAGTCGTAGGCTTCGCCCAGCGCCATCTGGCGCTGCCGGTAGAACATCGCTTTGCCGTGGCGTATGGCCGCCGGGCTCTTGCCCACGATGTCGGCAACCTTGCGCGCCACCGCCATGTCCAGCTCATCGTCGGGAACGGCGTCGTTGATCAGGCCGAAGCCCGCCGCCGTCGCCGCGTCGATGAAGCGCCCGGTGACCAGCATGTCGAAGGCGCGCTTGGGCGAGACGTTGCGCGACAAGGCCACCGCCGGGGTGGCGCAGAACAGGCCGACGTTGATGCCGGAAACGGCGAACCGCGCACTGTTGGCCGCGATCGCCAGGTCGCAGCTGGCCACCAGCTGGCAGCCGGCTGCGGTGGCAATGCCGTGCACCCGGGCGATCACCGGCACCGGCAAGGCCTGGATCGCCTGCATCACCCGGCCGCAGCGCGCGAACAGCGCCTTGTAGTAGTCGAGGCTGGGCTGCGCCCGCATTTCACGCAAGTCGTGTCCCGCGCAGAAGGCCTTGCCTTCACCGGCCAGTACCACGCAGCGCATGGCCGGGTCGACGGCCACGGCGTCGAGCGCGTTCTGCAGCGCGTCCAGCATGGCCTCGGACAGCGCGTTGAACTGCAAGGGCCGGTTCATGCGCAGCGTTACCACGCCGCCGCGCTCTTCCCGCAGCAGCAAAGGGGTTTGTTCGGTCTGCATGTTCGTCTCCATGTTGATTTCCGTATGCTCCGCGCTGTCAAATTGTACAGACATTGCGGAGCAGAGGGGAGCAGCGCGGAGCTGAATGCAGACTTTCCGGCTCACCGCTTCACTCACTGCTCCAGGTAGCGCTGCGCGTCCAGCGCAGCCATGCAGCCGGTGCCGGCGCTGGTGATGGCCTGGCGGTAGACATGGTTCTGCACGTCGCCGGCCGCGAACACGCCCGGCGCCGTGGTGGCGGTGGCCATGCCCTCGGTGCCGGTGCGGGTCTTGATGTAGCCGTTGTGCATTTCCAGCTGGCCTTCGAAGATGCCGGTGTTCGGCTTGTGGCCGATGGCCACGAACAGGCCGTGCACCTTGACCTGGCTCAGCGCGCCGTCGGCGGTGGCCGCCAGCGTCAGGCCGGTCACGCCGCCCTGGTCGCCGGTCACTTCGTGCAGCGTGTGGTTCAGTTTCAGCTCGATCCTGCCTTCGGCGACCTTGGCCATCAGGCGGTCGATCAGGATGGCTTCGGCGCGGAACTTGTCGCGCCGGTGCACCACCGTCACCTTGGAGGCGATGTTGGAAAGGTACAGCGCTTCCTCGACGGCGGTGTTGCCGCCGCCGATCACCGCCACCTCTTTGCCACGGTAGAAGAAGCCGTCGCAGGTGGCGCAGGCGGACACGCCGCGCCCCATGTAAGCCTGCTCGGACGGCAGGCCGAGATACTGGGCCGACGCGCCGGTGGCGATGATCAGCGCGTCGCAGGTGTATTCGGCGCTGTCGCCGATCAGGCGGATCGGCTTTTCGCTCAGCTTCGCTGTGTGGATATAGTCGAACACGATGTCGGTGTTGAAGCGTTCGGCGTGCTGCAGGAAGCGCTGCATCAGGTCCGGGCCTTGCACGCCCATCGGGTCGGCCGGCCAGTTTTCCACGTCGGTGGTGGTCATCAGCTGGCCGCCCTGGTCCACGCCGGTCACCAGCATGGGGTTCAGGTTGGCGCGCGCGGCGTAAATGGCGGCGCTGTAGCCGGCCGGGCCGGAGCCGAGTATCAGTACGCGGGCATGTTTCTTGGTCATGGTTTTCCGTTTTTCGATGGTTGAACTCAGCCCGCCCGCTGCGCGCGCTGCAGCTGCTGGATGAAGGGCTCGGGCGGGATGAAGCCGATCAGGCGGCCCTGCGGGATCTCCTTGCCGCTGGCGTCGAACAGGATGATGCCGGGCGGCCCGAACAGGCTGAACTTCTTCATCAGCGCGCGGTCGTCGGCATTGTTCGCGGTGACGTCCACCTGGATCAGGCGCATCTTCTTCATCTCCGCGCCGACGGCGGCCTTGGAGAAGGTCATGCGTTCCATCTCCTTGCAGGCCACGCACCAGTCGGCGTAGAAGTCCAGCAGCACCGGCTCCCTGGCCTCGGCCAGCACGGTTTCCAGCTCGGCCACGGTGCGGATGCGGGTGAAGCGCGGCTCGCCGTGGCCCTCGTCGGCGACGGTGGCCGCGTTGGCGCTGCCGCCGCGCAGGTGGGCCAGCGGCTGCAGCACGTCGCGCCCGGCGCTGGCTGCGCCCACCAGCTCGAACAGGCCGCCCACCAGGAACAGCAGGCCGAGCGCCTTGGCGGCGTAGGCGCCAGGCTTGCTGCCGGGCGGCAGCGCCTGGCCGACGTGCAGGAACACGGCGCACAGGATGGCCAGGCCGCCCCACAGCATCATCATCACGGGAACCGGGAACACCGGCGACACCATCCACACCGCCACCGCGATCAGCAGCAGGCCGAACACTTTCTTCACGCCGTTCATCCAGGCGCCGGCGCGCGGCAACAGGCTGCCGGCGGAGAGGCCGGTGAGCAGCAGCGGCACGCTCATGCCGCACGCCATCGAGAACAGCGCCCAGCCGCCTATCCAGGCGTTGCCGGTCTGGCTGATGTAGAGCAGGGCGCCGGCCAGCGGACCCGCCACGCAGGGGCCGACGATCAGCGCCGACAGCGCGCCCATGGCGAACACGCCGAGGAAGCGCCCGCCGCGCAGCTTGCCGCCGGTTTCGCTCAGGCGCGACTGCAGGCCGCTCGGCAGCTGCAGCTGGTAGACGTCGAACATGGACAGCGCCAGGCCCACCAGCAGGGCGCCGAAGGTCAGCAGCACCCATGGCTTCTGCAGCGCGCCGGCCAGCCCTTCGCCCGCCAGCCCGGCGCCCACGCCCAGCGCCGTGTACACCAGCGCCATGCCGATGCAGTAGGCGCCCGCCAGCAGCAGGCCGCGGCTGCGCGACACGCTGCCTTCACCCACGATGATGGAGGACAGGATGGGCACCATCGGCAGCACGCACGGGGTAAACGAGAGCAGCAGGCCGAACACCAGGAAGGCGCCGCCGATACGCCACAGGCTGCCGCTTTGCAGCGTGCGCTGGGCCAGCGTGCTGTCGTCCTCGGGCAGTGCGGCGGCTTGCGCCGCCGTGGCGGGTGCTGCGGGCGCGGTGGCTGAGGCAACTGCGGTGGCTGCGGCGGCGCCGCCGTCCACGGCGGGGATTGCCGCCAGTGCGCCAGGCTGGGCCGGGTCGACCTTGAACGCCAGCTCCTGCGGCGGGTAGCACAGGCCCGCGTCCGCGCAGCCCTGGTAGCCCACGGTCAGCGTAAAGGGCGCGGCGGTGCCGCCGCCGGTCAGCGGCAGCGTGACCACCAGCTGCCGCTGGTACGTCTCCATCTCCTTGTTGAAGTTCTCGTCGAACTTGCGGATGCCGGCCGGCAGCGTGGGCTGCGCCAGCGCTGCGCTACCCTTGAAGGCCAGCCGTTCGCGGTACAGGTGGTAGCCCGGAGCGATGGCCCAGGTCAGCACCAGGGTGTCGCTGTCGCGTAGCTCGCCGCGCAGCTGGAAAGCTTGCTCGGGGGCGAGAAAGTCGTCGGCCGCCGCCGCCGTGCCGGGCAGGCCGGCCAAGGCCAGCATGGCGCAGAGCGCCAGCAGCCAGTTAAGAATACGTTGCATTACATCCTCCCAAAATGATTTACCACTGGCGCGTGAGGCCCAGCTGGATGCTGCGCGAGCGCATTGCGTCCAGTCCGGGGCTGCCGCTGCTGAAGGCGCGCCAGGCGCCGCGCTGCTGATAGGCTTCCACTTTCACGTCCACGGTCCAGTCGCGGTTCAAGGCCTTTGCCACCTTGATCCCCAGCGTCACCGCGCCGAAGCCTGACAGGCGCTGGTCGGCCGACGAGAAGCGCGTGCTGCCGAACACATAGCCGGGCGGGAACGGTTCGCCCAGCGTGGCGTCGTACACCGGGTCGTAATAGAAGCTGGCCGCGCGCTGGCTGTGATAGCGCGCCGACGGCGTCACCCGCCAGCCATCGGCCAGCGGCTGCACGTACTCGGCGCCCAGCGTGTGCGCGCGGATGCCGTAGCTGTCGTTGTAGTAGCGGTAGCTCAGGCGCGTAGCGCCGCCGCTGCCCTCGTGGTGGTGGTTCCAGCGCGCCAGCAAGGTGTTCTGGTCGCGCTCGCGCGGCCGGTTGTCGAAGGCCTTGTAGGGGTCGGAATAGTAGCCGTGGCCCTGGGTGCGCGTCAGCGTCAGCTGGGCGATGTCGTCAGGGCTGAGCACCTGGGTCACGCCCAGCATCACATTGACGGTCTGGCGCGTCTGGCCGCTGACGATGTTGTTCACCGGGTCGATGGAATCGTCCGAGCCGCCCACGCCGAACGACCAGGTGGTGTTCTTGTCGGCGCTGGACACGGTGCCCGTCAGCGACAGGGCGCGCGACACATAGTCGTGCTCGGTGGAGTAGGCTGCGCCCACGGTCACGCTGCCGCACGGCAGATAGCGGGTAACGGCGATGTCGCCGGCGCGCCGCATGTCCTTCATGCGCGAGGCGCCCGACACCGCCGTGTGGTAGCGCGGAGAGGCGCCGGACACGTGGTCCGAGGTCAGCGAGCCGGCCAGCGACCATTCGCCGGCAATCGGCGTCACCAGCGCCACCGACGGCGCGGTCACTTTCACCCGGTCCAGGCCCGACTGGCTTTCCTCGTAGTTCAGGTACTTGAAGCTGAGGGTGGTGCGTTCCGGCGGCTCCTCGGCGTGCGCGGTCAGGCCCGGCAGCAGCAGCGCCGCCGCCAGCAGCGCATTGCCCAACGGAGGGCGGTCAGGGTTTTGTGGTTTCATGCTTGTCCTTGTTCTTGTCCATATCCCGCTTCAATTGCAGCCGCAGCCGCCGCCGCCGACGCCACTGCCGCCGGAGGCGGCTTCCTTGCTGGCGTAGATATGTTCGTTGAAGCGTGCTTCCAGCGGATCGCCCTCGATCAGCATCTCCGGCTTGGCCAGCGCGCCTTTCTCCCACACCTGCACCGGCTTGATGGCGCTGCAGCCGGCGGCGCCGGCGGCGATGGCCGCCAGCGCCGCCAGGCGCGCCAGCGCGCGCACGGAGGCATGCACGCGCGGGCTCATTTCTTCGCTCCCAGCGCGGCGCGGATGCGGCTTTCCAGCTCGGCGCGGTCGCCTTCGCGGAAGCCGCTATGCTCGAACAGCACTTTGCCGTCCGGCCCGATCAGCACGCTGCTCGGCATGCCCTTGATGCCGTACTGGCGCGGCGCCGCGCCGGCAGGGTCGAAGGCGACCACGAAGCGCGCCGGCGTGCTGGCCAGGAAGCTGCGCGCGTCGTCGGTCTTGGCGTCGACGTTGATGCCGACCACCTGCAAACCCTGCGCGCCGTACTTGGCCTGCATCTCGTTCATCCACGGGAAGGAGTGGCGGCAGGGGCCGCACCAGGAAGCCCAGAAGTCCAGGTAGACCAGCTTGCCCTGGTACTGCTCCAGGCGCACGGCGCCGGCCGGACCCGGCAGCTCGAAGGCGGGCGCCTGTTGGCCCGGGACCACCGCCGCGCCGGCCGGCAGCGCGAGCAGCAGCGTGACGGCAGCGGCGGAAACGACGCGGCTGGCTTGGTTGATGAAGTTCATGCTGCCTCCTTGTTCATTGGTTGATTCTTGCCGGACTGGCGCGCCTGCCGTTGCGTCGTCCTGCGCCAACCGATCACGCCCAGCGCCAGCAGCACCAGGAATGGCAGCATCGGGTCGCTGCCGTCTTTCGCGGCGGAGCAGCCGCCGCCGCCGCTGTTCTGCGGCTGCGCAGCGGTCGGGTTGGCTGCTGCGGCGCTGGCCTGGCCGGTCAGCGCGATGCTCCAGCTGGCTCCAGCGTCGCCCTGCAGCTTGACGTCGCCGGTGCTGGCGCCTGCGGCGGTCGGCGCGTAGCGCACCGCCAGTTCGCAGGACGCGCCCGGCTGCAGCGTGAACGGCGCGGCTGCGCAGCTGGTGCTGTCGGTGACGGCAGAGAACGGGCCGGTGAAGGTGGCGCTGGCCAGGTTGAGCACCGCGCTGCCGGTGTTGGTCAGCGTGAAGCGCTTGGTGGGCGCGGTGCCGCCGACGGTGGCGGCGCCAAAGTCGAACGACTGCGGCGACACGGCCAGCGCGGCGCCGGCGGGCACCGCCACGCCGTTGCCGGACAGGTTGAGGTTAAGCTGCACGCCGCCGTCCGTTACCAGGACCAGGCCGGCGCTGCGGGCGCCTGCGGCGGTGGGCTTGAAGCTGCTGTCGATGGTGCAGCTGGCCGCCGGGCTCAGCGAGCCGTTGACGGCGCAGCTGCCGCCCAGTACGAAGTCGCCCGGGTTGGTGCCGCCCAGCAGCAGGGTGGCGATTTTCAGCGCCGCGCTGCCGTCGTTGCGCAGCACGGTGCTGCGCAGCGCAGAGCTCTTGCCGAGCTGGGTGTCGGCGAACACTAGCGGGCCGCTGTCGGACAGCACTGGCTTGGCCACGGCGGCCGTGGTGCCGGCGCCGCTGATGGCAACCTGCAGGTCGGGCGCGTTGGAACGCACCAGCAGCGTGGCGGCCACGTTGCCGGCGGCGGCAGGGGCGAAGGTCACCGGCACGACGCAGCTGGCACCGGTGGCCAGCGAGGCGCCGCAAGTGCCGGCGCTGGCCGTCACGCTTGCCGCGCCGCTGGCGGTGATGGAGCTGATGGCGAGGGCCACGTTGCCGCTGTTGGTCAGCGTGACATTTTGCGTGACGGCCGCGCCGCCCACGGTTTGCGTGCCGAAAGCGAGCACGCTGGGGTTGGCCGCCAGCGCCGGCGCGGCGGCAGCGCCGCTGCCCGACAGGCCGATGGCGGCGCTGCCGTTGGACGCGTTGGAGGCCAGCACGATATTGCCGGAGAACGCGCCCGCCGCCGTGGGCTGCGCCTGCACGGTCAGCGCGCAGCTGCCGCCGGCCGGCAGCGGCACGGCCGTGGAGCAGCTGCCGCCCAGCGTGAAGTAGCCGCTGTTGGCGCCGCCCAGCGCGATGCTGGTGAAGCTGAGGGTGGCCTGGCCGCTGTTGCTGACGGTGATGGCCTGCGGCGTGGACGGGGCGTTCACCACCAGCGCGCCGAAGTTGATGCTGGTGGGCGACAGGGCGATGGTGGGCTGCGCCACGGCGCTGCCGGTGCCGCTCAGCGCGAGCGTGCTGGCGCCGCCGGTGGCGTTGTGGCCGATGGTGAGGGTGGCTGCGCGCGTGCCTGCCGCCACCGGCTTGAAGCTGACCACCAGGGAGCAGTTGGCGCCTGCGGCCACCGCGCCGCCGGCGCTGCAGCTGCCGCCGCTGACGGCATAGTCGCCGGCGGCGGCGCCGCCCAGCGCGATGCTGCTGATGTTGAGCGCGGCCGAGCCGGTGTTGGCCAGCGTGGCGGACAGGCCGGCGCTGGTCTGGCCCACGGCGGTGCTGCTGAAGGCGAGGCTGGCGGGGGTGAGCGAGGCGGTTGGCGCGGGCGTCACGGTCGGGTCGCCGATGAAGGCCGCCAGGTCGGCCAGTTCGGCGGCGCTGAAGCGGCCGTTGAACAGCGCACCCATGCCGCCCCGGTTGGCCGCGATGGCGGCGCTGATCACGGCCGGCGAGTTGGCGCCGCGCAGGATGCCGCTGACGTTGTTGGCGGGATTGGCGCTGTGGCAGGAGGCGCAGTTCGCGCCGCCGCCCACCGGGCCGTTCAGGTACAGGCTTCTGCCGTTGAGGGCGTTCTGGGCCGACGCGCTGCCGAGGCCGGCGCCGAGCATCAGCAGCGTGGCGAGGCCGTTACGGCGCAGTTGCAGCCAGCTTGGGTGATGCGGTGTGGATCGTGTCATCGTTGCTCCTGGTCGGTTCGTTGTCAAATTTGTTGTTAAAAATTCATGTTGCAAAAAATAAGGGCAAAGCCGTTGCACAGCGCATGCGCGGCGGCGCACAGCCTCCAGTCCCGCCAGCGCCAGTACAGCAGGCCCAGGGCCAGTCCCGGCGGGAACACGGCGGCTACCGCGAACCAGCCGGCGCCAAGGTGCAGCAGGCTGAAACAGGCCGCCGGCGCCAGCACGGCTACCGTCGGCGCCAGCACCGCCGCCGTTGCCGCCGGCCCGGTGCCTGGCGCCGCCAAACGCCGCATCAGCCATTCCTGCAGGCCGGCACGCACGATCCATTCCTCCAGCAGCGGCGCCAGCACCAGCAGGCGCAGCAACGTGGCCGGGTTCGTCTTCAGCAGCGACGGGCCGCACAGGGCCGGGAGTAGTAGCAAAGTGGTCATGTCACCCGGTCAATACTGGTAAGTTGGAAAAAGGTTCAAAGGGACGCGAAATATTTTTGACGTGATGGCGGCGTGTAAAATGGATTGGGAATTTTTTGAACCTTTTCCGTGCTCGGGCGTATAAACCGTCACCAGCAGAATCAACGAAGAAATAACGGGCGGCAGCGGGAGAAACAGGCAGATGCGGAACTTGGCGGGGGCGGATGGCGGCGAGCCGCAATTGTTGCGGCAGATCGCGACAGGAGACAGGACGGCGTTCCAGGCGCTGTACCGCCTCTATTTCCCCAGGCTGGCCAGGTTTCTGGACCGCATGGTGCGCAATGCGCCGCTGCTGGAGGAGATCATCAATGACACCATGCTGGTGGTGTGGCAGAAGGCGCAAACGTACGATCACAGCTGCAAGGTGTCGACCTGGATTTTTGGCATTGCCTACCGCCAGGGCTTGAAGGCGGTGAACATGCTCGACGAACCGGTGGAGTCGGATTTCGAGCAGCAGCCCGGCTGCGCCAGCCAGGAACCCGAGCAAGCGGCCTTGCAGCAGCAGATGCAGCAGGACGTGGGCCGCGCGCTGGAGGCGCTGCCGCTGGAGCAGAGGGTGGTGGTGAGCCTGGCTTATTATCACGACATGGCCTACCAGGAGATCGCGCTGACGATGGATTGCCCGGTCAATACGGTGAAGACGCGGATGTTTCACGCCCGCCAGCGCTTGCGCGGCATGCTGTCCGCCCATATGGAAGAGTTATCATGAGTACCAATCAATTAGCGGACACGCATGGCGCGGTGCAGGACTTGCTGCCTTGGTTCGCCAACGGCACCCTGACGGCCGACGAGCTGGCGCTGGTGCGCGAGCACCTGCGCGAGTGCCCTCAATGCCGCGACGACGCGGCCTGGCAGCAGCGCCTGCGCGCTGCCGAACCGGCCTTGCCGCCGGGGCTGGACCCGGAACGCGCACTGGCGCGCCTGATGCCGCAGCTTGGACCGCAGCTGGATTCACAGCTTGCGCCGCAGAGCGCTGTGCGGCCCGTTGCGCAGCCGTCCATGCCGCCTGCCGACGGCTGGTTGCGGCAGCTGGCCGCACGCTGGCAGGCATTCTGGTCCGGCGGCAGCGGCTGGATGCCGTGGGCGCTGGCCGGGCAGGGCATGCTGATCGCCGGTCTGGCGTTCCAGCTTTTGCCAGGCGACACAAGCGACTACCGTGCGCTGAGCAACGGCGGCAACGCCGCGCCGCCGCCGGCCGGCAACGTGGTGGTGGTGTTTCGTCCCGACGCGCAGCTTGGCCAGGTGCAGCAGATCCTGCAGACGCAGGGCGCGCGGGTGGTGGACGGCCCGACCGTTACCGGCGCCTACGTGCTGGACGTGCCGGACGCGAACCAGGCGCAGGCGCTGACCGCGCTCAAAGCCTACCCCGTGGTGCAGCTGGCGGAGCCGCTCAACGCACGGCGCGCGCCATGAAGCGCGCTTTGCCATGGCTGCTGTGCTGCGCGCTGCTGGCCGTCGCCGCGTCCGCCGCCGCCAGGCAACTGGCGCCGGCAACCGTGCAGGCGAGCGAGCGTGCCAGCGAGCATGCAAACCCGCAGGCGGCCCAAGCCCAGGCAACTGCTGCCCCGCAGCCGGCGCGCGAGATCCTGGTCATGCTGCGCCTGCCGGCCACGCATTTCCGGCCCGACGCCTACTATCCGCCCAACTACCGCGACGACGCCGGCCACGCCGCGCGGCGCCGCATCGCCGAAGCGCTGGCCCGCGAGTACGGCCTGCGCCTGCTGGAAGACTGGGCCATGCCGCTGCTGAACGTCGATTGCTACCGCATGGCCGAACCGGAGGGCGCCGAACCGGGCAAGATCGTCGAGGCGCTGTCGCGCGATCCGCGCGTGAAGTGGGCGCAGCCGATTGAAACCTTTTCCGCGCAGGGCGGCAGCGACCCGCTGTTTCCGGTGCAGCCGGCGGCCCAGCAATGGCAACTGGCCGATATGCGCAAGGCCGCCACCGGCCGCAACGTGACGGTGGCGGTGATCGACAGCGGCGTGGAAGCGGCCCATCCCGACCTGGCCGGGCAACTGGTATTCCAGGAGAACTTCG
Source organism: Massilia sp. BGA-UO-ETr-WB1 (assembly GCF_059567845.1). Classification (NCBI taxonomy): domain Bacteria; kingdom Pseudomonadati; phylum Pseudomonadota; class Betaproteobacteria; order Burkholderiales; family Oxalobacteraceae; genus Massilia; species Massilia sp. BGA-UO-ETr-WB1. Next base: position 368,620 of record NZ_JCAQOT010000027.1, read on the forward strand.
TCGACGGCCAGCCGTACACCGCCGAACGCCACGGCACCGGCGTGGCGGGCGTGATTGCGGCGCGGGCCGGCAACGGCGTGGGCATCGAAGGCGTGGCGCCGGAAGCGCGCCTGATGGCGCTGCGCGCGTGCTGGGAGCTGGCCGACGGCGCCACCCGCTGCAACAGCTTCACGCTGGGCAAGGCCATGAACTTCGCGCTGATGCACGGCGCCCAGGTGATCAACCTCAGCCTGTCCGGACCGCCGGACCGCCTGCTGCGCGAGCTGATCGACGTGGCCTGCGCGCGCGGCGTGCGGGTGGTCAGCGCGGTCGATCCGGCCAGCGCCAACGGCGGCTTTCCGGCCTCGCATCCGGGCGTGTTCGCCGCCACGGCCGTGGTGGCGCAGATGGTGGCCGGGCGCGTGCTGCTGGCGCCCGGGCGCGACATTCCCACCGCCGCACCCGGCGCGCGCTGGGGCATGGTGTCCGGATCGTCCTATTCGGCGGCGCACATTTCAGGCATGATGGCTTTGCTGAGCGAGCTGCGGCCCACCATGGCGCTGCCCCGGCTGCGCGCCAGCATCGTCACCCAACCCGCGGGCCAGGCCCAGTCGGCCGGCATCGACCTGTGCGCCACGGTCAGCCACCTGACCGGGAAGTGCACCTGCCTGTGCGCCAGCACGGCCCAGTTGAAGGAGGTGCGCCCCCCCTGACGACAATTTTTGCCCCCGGTTTGGTGAAATTCGTAATAGATCAGGAGAGCAGGCTGCGCTATGCTGCCCCGCACAGCAGTACAGCCGCACGGCCGTACGCCCGCCTGCCAACCCTCGCTTCGTCAAAGATCCCATGCCAAACCTGCCCCGCCGCCGACTCCTTGCCACCTCCATTGCCGCTGCCGCCGCCACGGCCCTGTCCGGCGCAGCACCAGCCGCAGCACCAGCGGCAGCACCCAAAACCGCCGGCAGCACGCCGCTGGCGCCCAGGCCGCCGATGGGCTGGAACAGCTGGAACTCGTTTGCCACCACCATCACCGAAGCCCAGGCGCTTGAGAACGCGCGCATCATGGCGCAGCAGCTGCTGCCTTCGGGCTACGACATATTCACGGTCGACATTCAGTGGTACGAGCCGAACGCCAGCGGCTATGAATATCGCAAGGACGCCGAATTGACGATGGACGGGTACGGCCGCCTGCTGCCGGCGCCGAACAGATTTCCGTCCGCCGCCAAGGGCAAGGGATTCCAGGGCCTCGCCGATCAGATTCACCGCATGGGCATGAAGTTCGGCATCCATGTCATGCGCGGCATTCCACGCCAGGCGGTGCGGATGAATACGCCGATCCTGGGTACGAATCTGCGCGCGCGAGACATCGCCGACACCAGTTCCACCTGCGCATGGAACGGCGACATGTACGGCATCGACATGACACGGCCCGGTGCGCAGGACTACTACAATTCAATCTTCAAGCTGTATGCGTCGTGGGGCGTCGACTTCGTCAAGATGGACGACATGTCGCGGCCTTATGACAAAAACTGGCGCGAAGTGGAAGCGGCGCACAAAGCCATCCAGGCGTCCGGCCGCGCGATGACGCTGAGCCTGTCGCCCGGTGAAACCGATCTCAAATGGGCCAGCCACGTGCCGCACTACGCGCAGATGTGGCGCATCTCGGACGATTTCTGGGACGAGTGGAGATTGCTGAAGGAGCAGTTCCAGCGCCTCGAAAACTGGAATCCCAGCATGGCGCCCAACGCCTGGCCCGACGCCGACATGTTGCCGCTGGGCCGTCTTGCGATGGGTGAGCGGGACACGAAGTTCACCCGGGATGAGCAGCAGACGCTGATGACCTTGTGGAGCATCGCGCGCTCGCCGCTCATCATGGGAGGCGACCTGCGGCGCCTGGACCCGGCGACACTGGCCTTGCTGACCAATCCGGAAGTGCTGGCGGTGAATCAGCAGAGCCATCAGAACCGTCCGCACCGCGCCGATCCGGGCACGCGTATCTGGAGTGCCCTGGCGAACGGCGCCAAACCGGTCCCGGTTCACTACCTGGCGCTGTTTAACACTGAAGAGGCGCCGGTGGAGATAGAATTCGACCTGTCGCGCCTGAATCTTGGCGACAAGACGGTGGCGCTGCGCGATCTGTGGCGGCGCCAGGACCTGCCGCCGGTGCGCGGGGCCATTCGCCAGGCGCTGGCGCCGCATGGCTCGGCGCTGCTGCGCGTGACGGCATGACGGCATTGCGGCCTGGCCGGCCCCATTACCCCTATCTGTAAGGAACGAACGATGCGAATTGCACTGGTACTTCTGGGCTCGGCCCTGTGTTTGACCCTGCCGGTTCCGGCGCCGGCGCAAGGCGCGGGCGACGACGGCCTGCGCGCCGCCGTCCAGGTGGGCAGCGGCTACAACGTGAACGCGAACCTGACCTACCTGACCGCCAGCGGGCGCGATCTCAAGCTCGACGTCTACCAGCCCTGGCCCAGCAAGGCGGCCACGCCGGTGGTGCTGAACTTCCACGGCGGCGGCTGGGTGGCGGGCTCGCGCGAAGGGGACTTGCTGCGTCTGATGCCGTACATGCAGATGGGCTTCGCGGTGGTGAATGTGGAATACCGGCTGGCCAAGACCGCGCTGGCGCCGGCCGCTGTGCAGGACACGCTGTGCGCGCTGCAGTGGGTGGGCCGCAACGCCAAGCGCTACAACTTCGACCTGTCCAAGGTGGTGGCGACGGGCGGCTCGGCGGGCGGGCACCTGGCGCTGGCAACTGCGATGATTCCGTCCGATTCCCCGTTCACCAACCAGTGCGCGGCGAACGACAGCTGGAGTGGGCCGTACGTCAATGCGGCCCCGAAAGTGGCGGCCGTGGTCAACTGGTTCGGCATCACCGACGTGGCCGACATGCTGCAGGGACCGAACGTGCGCTCGTATGCGGTGGCGTGGTTCGGCAGCATGGACGGCCGCATGGAGCTGGCGCGCCGCCTCTCGCCGCTGAGCTATGTGCGCAAGGACGGGCCGGCGGTGCTGACCATCCACGGCGACGCCGATCCGCTGGTGCCTTACGCGCATGCGCAGCGCCTGCAGCAGGCGATGGACAAGGCCGGCGAGAAGAACGAGCTGTTCACCATCAAGGGCGGCGGCCACGGAGACTTCGCGCCCGAGCAGCACCAGCAGGCCTTCCAGGCCGTGCGCAGTTTCCTGCGCGGCCTGGGGATCGTGGCGCCGGGCGGTTAGAACTTCACCGCTGGAACTTTACCGACAGCGGCTTGCCCGAGTAAGTGACCGACCTGGTGGCGCTTGCCGATTCGATCGCGCTGGCGTTCGCCGGGCTGACCAGCACCAGGTTCAGCTTGCGCGTTTTGACCAGGCCCGGATAAGTCCCTTTGCGGGCGCCCACGGTCAAGGACCTGGCGGCATCGTTCCAGGCCAGCTCATAGGTGGCGTACTGTCCCTTTTCGTAGTTATAGGTTTCGTTGTCGTCCTCGTAGACGGTGAACTTGCCGTCGGCCCCGGGGTAGATGCGGATCTCGTGCGGCGCATCGGCGCGCTCGGTCGCATACTGGACCACAGGCCCCATCGGCACGATGGCGCCGGCGCGCACGTAGAGCGGGAACACATCGAGCGGCACGTCCTTGCTCACGGTTTTGCCGCCGCCGAAGCGTTCATGGGTCCAGAAATCGTACCAGTCCGTACCGGCGGGCAGGTAGGTCCGCATCGTGGTGTCCGGCGCGCCGGCATCCATCCCCGCGCTGGCGATTTGCGACGGCGTGCGCCACGCCAGCCGCAGGTTGCGCTCGGAGAGCCCCTGGTAGTACTCCAGCGTGACCGGCACGCTTTGGCCCCGCTTCAGCGCGGCTTTCGCGCTCACATAGCGCTTGCCGCCGTTCTTCCAGTCTTCCAGGGCCAGCTTGCCGTCGATGAAGAGGCGGAAGCCGTCGTCGCCTTCCACGCCCAGTTCGTACTCGCCGTCCTCCGGCGCCACGATGGAGCCGCTCCAGCGCGCGGAGAAATTGTCCAGGCTCGTCAGCCCGGCGGGAATGTCCGCCAGCGGCGGGCCCGGCCACTGGAAGTCGATGGTGGCGTCGATGGTCTGGCCTTTCGGCGATTCTAAACGGGTGCCTTCGAAGTACTGCCCGGCCAGCCCCGGTTTGCCGTCCGGCGTGCGCAGCGCGGTGGCGGGAATGGTGGCGGCGGGCGGCGGCGGAATCCGGTACATCTGGCGCGTGACCGGATGGACCAGGAACGACGGGCCGAACTGGAACGCGTCGTTGATATTGTGGACCGCGTGGTCGTCCGGGAAGTCCATCGGCAGGGCGCGCATCATGGTGTAGCCGTCGTTGGTCACCTTCCAGCTCAGGCTATAGATATAGGGCAGCAGCCGGTAGCGCAGGTGGACGGCGTCGCGCAGCGCCTTGTACATCGCGGGATCCGATTGCTTGAAGATATACGGCTCGCGCTCGACGTCGGTGCCGTGGATGCGCATGAGCGGATTGAAGGCCGCGTATTGCAGCCAGCGGGCGTACAGCTCGCGGTACGAGGCGTTCTTTTCGCCGCCCGGGAAATCCGAGACGAAGAATCCGGCGGTATCCTGGGTCCAGTACGGGGTGCCGGTGATGGTGACGTTGACGCCGCCGTTGATTTGCTCCTGCAAGGTTTTCCAGCTGGCCCGCGTGTCGCCGGACCAGGAGGCGGCCGCCGTCCTTTGCGCGCCGGCCCAGGACGAGCGCGTCAGGGTGAACACGCGCTGCCGGCTGGTGGCCCGCTGTCCCTCGTACGTGCCCAGGGTGGTCATCAGCGAATAGGGATTGAGGTAGCGGGTGAAATCGCCCATGGCGTTGTTGCCCAGCCCCTTGATGTCGCGCTCCGTCTCGCCGGCGTCATGGACCGCCGTGCCGACTTCCACTTCGGTGCCGTCCATCCACAGCGCGTCCACGCCGGCATCGAGCAGGCCCTGCTTCACGTGCTTGAAGTAGATCTTGCGTCCCTCGGGGCTGAAGGCGTCGTAGATGCGGGCCTTCTTCGAAATCCAGTGCAGCGGTTCGAAGCGCAGGCCCTGCTGGTCCAGCTCCCTGGCCAGCGCCGTGTCGTTGCCGATCGACGGCCAGATCGACACCATCAGCTTGAGGTTCATGCCGTGCAGGCTTTTGGTCAAGCCCTTCGGATCGGGGAAGCGCTCGCGGTTCCAGGTCATGCCGCTCCAGCTGCCGTCCTTGTCGCTGCCCCAGTACTGCCAGTCCTGGACGATATAGTCGAGCGGGAAGCGCTCCTTGCGGAAGGTCTGTGCCACCTCCAGCAGGCGCTCCTGCGTTTCGTAGCGCTCCTTGCTCATGAACAGGCCGAAGGCCTGCTTCGGATACAGCGGCGCCGCGCCGGTGAGGTCGCGGTAGCCGGCCACCACCCGGTCCAGCGTGGCCCCGCCCATGAAGTAGTAGTCCACGCCGCCCGGCGCGCTTTCGGCCCACAGGGACGCGCCCTCGGGACTATCCTTGAAACGCATCTTGGAATAGGTATCCCACAGGATACCGTAGCGTTCCGAGGACATCATGACGGGAATGATGATGCCGACATTGGTCTGCACCAGCAGCAGTTCCTTGTTGCGGCGATTGAGCTCGCCTTCGCCGGTGAAGCCGAAGCCGTAGATGGCTTCTTCGGGCTTGAGCGTGAAGGTGTTGCGGGCTTCATAGGTCGGCGCGCCGGCCACTTCGATCTTTTTCAGGGTCTGCGGCGCGGCCTGGCTTTCCCGCGTATAGACCTTGCCCTTGGCGTCCTTGAAGGTGATGGCGCCGCTCGACTTGTCGATGACGATGTGGAGCTGTTTGCTCTCCAGCGTCAGTGCGCCGGCGCTGTCGCGCGTTTCAAAGTCGATGGCGGCGGGCTTGCCCGTCACCACGATGCTCGGATGGCGCCAGAAATTCTCGCCCAGCGTCGTGTTCACGCGCACCGTGGCGGGGCCGTAAAAGGTGACGTTCTTGGTTACGCCGGCCACGCGGACCTGCACGCCGTGCTCGATCGGCGAGTACGAGAAGGGGGAGGGCGCCGCTCTCGCCCCTCCAGCGAGCGCGGCGAGAGCGGCGAGCAGCGCAAACACCGGTAGTGGGGTATGTTTTCCCATCTGTTTCCCTGGTCTGTGAATATATTGACTACGGCCTGGACGAAGCCGGACGTTAGCAGAATATTCAAACCGGGACTAATGCCAAATTTTCTGTTGTCGATAACGAATTCGGTATCGCAGAGATGATAGCCGCGCGCTCACGCGGCGATCAGCCCTCCGGGCACCAGCCGCAGCGTGGGGGCGGCCGCGCGGCGCGGCGCGGCTTCGGGCGCCGCAGGGGCGGCGTCGCCGCAGCCGGTACTGAAGGTAGACACCACCTGCGTCAGGCAGGCCGCCTGCTCCTGCAGGGAAAGGGCTGCCGCCGCCGCCTCTTCCACCAGCGCGGCATTGCGCTGCGTGACTTCATCCAGCTGGCAGATGGCCTGGTTGATCTGGTCCAGGCCTGCGCTCTGTTCCTGGCTGCCGCTGGCAATGTCGGCCATCACGCCGGCCACGCCGCCTATGCCCTGGACCACCGACTGCATGGTGGCGCCGGCCTTGCCCACCAGCTGCACGCCCTGTTCCACCTGGTGCACCGAGTTGCCGATCAGCGCCTTGATTTCCTTGGCCGCCGCCGCCGAGCGGTGCGCCAGGTTGCGCACTTCGCCCGCCACCACGGCGAAGCCGCGCCCCTGTTCGCCGGCGCGCGCCGCTTCCACGGCCGCGTTCAGGGCCAGGATGTTGGTCTGGAAAGCGATGCCGTCGATAACGCCGATGATGTCGGCGATCTGCCTGGAGGAGGCGTTGATGGCGTCCATGGTCTCGACCACCTGCGCCACGGCCTTGCCGCCTTCGGCTGCCACGGCCGACGCCGACGCCGCCATCTGGTTGCCGCGCACCGCGTTCTCGGCGTTCCGCTTGACGATGCAGGCCAGTTCTTCCATCGACGAGGCGGTTTCCTCCAGCGCGCTGGCCTGCTGCTCGGTGCGGACGGACAGGTCGGCGTTGCCGCTGGCGATCTCGCGCGAGGCGGTGGCGATGGCGTCGGCGCCGCCGCGCACCTGGTCGACAATGCCGGCCAGGCTGCCGTTCATGTCCTTGAGCGCCAGCAGCAACTGGCCGGTTTCGTCGCTGGAACGCGCTTCGATCACGCTGCCCAGGTCGCCCGATGCCACGGTCTGCGCGATGCGCACCGCCTGGTTGATGGAAGCGGTGATCGAGCGTCCCACCGCCCAGGCGGTAAGGCCGCCCAGCACCAGCGCCAGGGTGGAAGCCCCCAGCATCAGCGCCAGCGCGCGCGCATTGCTGTCGTCGGCCTCCTGCTCATCCTGGCGACTGGCGGCCAGTTGCACTTCCACGTATTGCTGTATCGCGTCCTGCCAGGCGTTGGTGGCCGGCCCGGCCTGGCCCAGCAGGTAGGCAACCGCGGCTTCCCGGTCGCTCTTGCTCAACTGGAGGAAGCGGTCGTACATGGGCAGGGCGGCGTCGTGGTCGGCCTTGATCTCGGCCATCAGCTTCCGGCCGGCCTGGTTCAGCGGCATCTTCTCCAGCTCTGCGTAGGCCTTGTCGTAGCGCGCCTTGGCGTCCGCGATCTTTTGCGACTCGGCGCGCGCGGCCGCCTCGTCCGACTGCAGGGCGACGGTGCGGATGACGCGGGCCACCACGTGGGTGGACTGGGACATTTCCTCCAGCAGGCGGATTTTCTCGAGATTGACGTCGACGATGTGGTGCAGCGCGTGGCTGGCGGTGTTCAGGCCGGCGATGCCGGACAGGGCGACGCCGGCCAGCAGCGCCAATACCACCGCGAAGCCCGCAGCCAGCCGGGTGCCAATGGACAGATTGGTGAATTTCATGATTGCCTCCAGGGTAGGGAACACACACGATGCGGCGGCTTGGGGGACGCGAACGGGGAGCGTCTGGCGCGGCATCAGCAGGCGAGGGTGTGGCCTGAAAGAAATTGGTGTTGCTTTGAGTTACATTTGGTGAGATTTCAGAATAGCCCAGGCGGGGCAGTTTGGATAGCAATAAATGAGATGGACCGGATGGGATTGCGCGATTTTGTTGCGGATTTGGTTCCCGCGCGAGGGTGGCGCTGACTCCAGCCGGGAGCCTGTATCGTCCTGTTCAGCGGCGCGCATCTCTGGCATGATGGGTTTGTTACGCACCTGATCGGGGAGTTTACATGTTTGTGCAGCAGTTTTCGCAGCAGTGTTCGCAGCAGTTGCTGCGGCCATGCCGACAAAGGCGGCCGCGCGCCGGCCGCCCGTGCGGCGGAGGCGCCGTTGCGTAGAGCCTGGGCGGTCCTGCTGCTGTGCTGCTGGCAGGCACGCGAAGCCGGCGCGCAACTCAGCGGCAGCGCCGCGCTGGTGTCCGAGCACGTGTATCGCGGCGTCAGCCTCAGCGACGGCGGTCCCGCGCCCCAGCTCAATCTCAATTATGATGGCGCCGCCGGCTGGTACGCGGGCGCGTTCGCATCCCGCTACAAACTGCAGGGCGACCGGCGCAGCGGCACGCAATACATCGCTTACGCCGGCTACGCGCAGCGCCTGGCATCCGGTCTGACGCTGGACACGGGCGTGTCGCGCTACGGCTATACGCCGGGGGCGAACCTCAATTACAGCGAAATCTACGCCAGCCTGGCGGTCGACAAGCTCAACGCCCGGTTTTCCTATTCGCCCGACTACCTGGGCCTGAACGCGCGCACCGCTTATGTGGAACTGAACGGCAGCTATGCGCTGGGCGGCGACGTCAGCCTGTACCTGCATGCGGGCAGCCTCAGCTACCTGTCCAGGGTGCCGCTGTATGCCAGCCGCCATACGCTTGACGGCCGGGTGGGCCTGGGCACCGGATGGGCCGGCTGGCGCTGGCAGGCGGCCTGGGCCAAGGCGCAGACGCGCGGCAACGGCTACAGTTCGTGGTACGGCGGCGCAGCACCGAACTCCCGGGGCAGCCTGGTGCTGAGCGCCACCCGCCCGTTCTGATCCGGGCGACGCTGAACCTGGCTGCCAACTGCTAGCCGCCTTGCCCCGGCGCCGTCGGCTGCGCCGGGCTTTCTCCGCTGAGGGCGTGCAGGTCGGCCACTTCCATGCCGTCCAGGTCTTGCGTGGTGTTGCCCACGAAAGCCGCGCGGCTGGGCGTGCCCTGTTTCAGCCACTGGCGCGCCGCCGCCCGCACGTCGTCCAGCGTGCAGCCCAGCACACCGCTGCGGAACTGTTGCCGCTGCGCCGCGCCGATGCCGCGCGCCTTCAGGTTCCAGGCGTTCAGCACCGCATCGAATGGCGACGCGGGACGGTCCAGGGACTTGATCACGCAGATGATGGCTTCCTCTATCTGCTCCGGGCTGAAATCCGTTTCCAGCAGGCTGTCGATGGCGCCGGCGAAGTCGGCGTAGGTCGCCGCCAGGCGCGGGTCGCGGTAGGAACTCATGCTGAACAGCCGCACGCCGCCGGCGTAGCTGGCCGAGCCGCCGTAGGCGCCGCCTTTTTCGCGCACCGCCTGGTGCAGCAGCTGGTGCGTCAACAGTTCGGCCGCCACCGCCAGCGCCGGCGCTTGCGGATGGGTCTGGGAGGGCGCGGGCCAGGCGATGCTGCAATGGTTGACCTGGCCGACCGCGTACAGGGCCAGATTGGCGGGCTGGCCGGCGCCATCGTCGGCCGTTGCCGCCGGCTGCCGCCGCGCGGCGGTGGATGCGGCGGCCGGCGCGGCGAGCATGCCGGCAAGCGCCTGCGCGTCGTCGCCGGTGCCGGCGCACAGCACGGTGGAGGGGCAGGACACGACTTGCGCGTGGATCTGCGCCAGGCGCGCCGCAATGTGCGCCACGCCCTCGGGAGTGGCCGCCAGGCGCCGCAGTTCGCCGAGGAAGGGCAGCATGGCCACGCCGCCGCTGGCGTTCTCGAAGCGGCGCAGCGGCGACAGCGGCGCGGTGGCGGCCAGCGACGCATAGACGTTGCCCGAACTGGCCAAGCTGTTGACGCGGTTCTTCACCATGCGGCCGACCAGGAAGGCGATGCGGTCATGCTCGTCGAAGCGCGGCTTGCCGATATAGGCGGCAAGCACCTCCGCCATATTGGCATGCTCCTCGCGCAGCCCGGTAACGGAGAATTGCAGCGCCAGTTCCAGCGTATCGTCGGCCCGGACCACGGCTTCCACGCCGACTTTGAAGGCCGGCACCATGCGCTGGCGCCACGCCCCGGCTTCGTCGTAGCCGTAGCCGGCCACGCCCAGGTCGCGCCGCAGGTCCGCGTACAGCTGCAGCCATGGCCACTCGGCGGCGGGCAGGGCGCTCACGTCGAATTGCGCCAGCGCGTAGGAAATGCCGTTGGAGGCGATGGGGAAGATGTACTTGCCGTCCTGCGCCTCGGGAATGGCGGGCAGCGGGCGCGGATGCGGGCTGACATCGCCCGGTTTGATGCGGGGCAGAAGCGAGGTGTCCGACGGCACGCGCTGGTGCGCATCCAGTGCCGCGCTGTCGGCCTCGATGCGGGCGCGCTCCTCGCCGCTGAGCGCCGCCAGCCTGGCGGCCAGGCCTTCCTCTTCAATGGCTGCGCGCGCCGTGAAGAAGTCCGCGTCCGGCACGATGGCGGCGTCCAGCCGGGCCGGCGAATCGAGCAGCCGGCGCACCAGGCCCTTGAAAAAGGCCGGATCGGCGATGTCCTGCTCCAGCTGGCGCAGCACGGGTTCGCTGTCGAAGGCGCCGACCACGTCGCCGCCGCGCATGGCCACGGGCAGCGCCTGCAGCATGCGGCCCATCACGTTCGGCATGCGGCCGCTGGAGGTGTCGCGCTGGCTGTACTTGATGTCGCGCAGCGCGGCCTGCAGCGCCGATTGCGGCACGCCGGCGCTGGCGGTCTGCTCCAGCGCGGCCCAGACGCGGGCACGGGCATCGGCCAGCTGGTGCTCGGCCAGGCCGTCCATCCCCAGGTGGAACAGCAACTGGCGCGGCCCGCTATCCATGCCGTTCAAGCGCGAAGGCCTGCCGTAGCCGGCCGATTCCATGGCTTTTTTCAGCGGCGCCGAGGCGTCGCCCAGCAGGCCGGCCTGCAGCAGGTTGGCGTGGTGCTGCACGGTGGCGTCGGACGATTCGCCCATCAGCCAGGTCAGCTGGAAGCCGAACTCGTCGGCGCGCGCGCTCTGCGACGGCACCCGTATGGTGGCCTGGCGCGGCGCGGCGGCGGTGGCCAGCTGCGGCATGCGGCGCGGCGCGGCGCCCGGCAGCCTGTTCAGCACGCGCTCGGCGAGGTGGCGCTGGATCTCGGCGGCGGGAATGTCGCCCGCCGTCATGAACACCGCCTGCGACGGATGGTAGTGGCTGGCGTGGAAGTCCTTCAGCATCTGGTGGCTCAGCTCCGGGATCGCCAGCGGATCGCCGCCGGACACCACCTCGTAGGTGGTGTCCTTGAGCAGGGCGGCGGTGATGCCGTTGTACAGCGCCCGCGTGGGCTCGGCGAACGCGCCCTTCATCTCGTTGAACACCACGCCCTGGTAGCGCAGCTTGCCGTCTTCCAGCGTGTGGCGCCAGCCTTCCTGCAGGAAGTTCAGATAGTCCAGGCGCGGGAAGAAGGTGGCGTCCAGGTACACGTCGAGCAGGTTGAAGAAGTCGTTGCGGTCGGTGCTCGCGAAGGGATAGACGGTGCGGTCGGCATACGTCATCGCGTTCATGAAGGTGGCGGTGGAGCGGCGCAGCATGGAGAAGAAGGGCGCGCGCACCGGATAGCGCTGCGAGCCGCTCAGGGCCAGGTGCTCCAGGATATGGGCGCGGCCGTCGCTGGTGTCGGGGACGGTCGGGAAGGCGACCAGGAAGGCCAGGTCGGCCCCGGCGGTGGCCAGGTGGATGTGGCGCGCGCCGGACGACGGCGCCACGTACTCTTCCACGGTGGCTTGCAGGGCGGCGATGCGGTGGCTGCGGACTAGTTCGAACGTATTCATGAGGCTTTCCTTTGACGGGTCAGCCTATCCTACACAAAGCCGGGTCAGACCGCCATCGGCGCCGTAATGGGCGCGTGGTGCTGGTAGCCTTCCAGCGCGAAGTCGGCGGGTTCGACCTTTTCCAGCCACTCGGGCTCGTACTTGCCGGTCTGGGCGAAGTCGGGCACGCGCTCGGAGATGACCAGCCTGGGGGCCGGGAAGGGCGCGCGCGTGAGCTGCTCCTGCACCATCTCCATGTGGTTCTCGTAGATGTGGGCGTCGCCGATGAAGTAGCTGAACCAGCGCGGCGCGTAGCCGGTGAGGCGCCCCACCAAGGCCAGCAGGGCGGCGCCTTCGGCCAGGTTGAACGGCGTGCCCAGGCCGATGTCGTTGCTGCGCACGTACAGGCACAGCGAGATCTCTTTGGTGGTGGCGTTCGGGATGAACTGGTACAGCAGGTGGCAGGCCGGCAGCGCCACCTGGTCCAGCACGGACGGGTTCCAGCCGTGGAACAGGATGCGGCGGCTGCCGGGATTGTTGACGATGGTGTCCAGGCATTCGCGCAGCTGGTCGATGGCTTTATACATCAGCACTTTCTGCACGCCGCCTTCTTCCAGCGGCGCCACCTGGCGGTAGCCGTTCTTTTCGGCGTCGGCGATCTGCGCGGAGGCGGAGGCGTCGAGCAGCTTGTAGCCCGGCCATTCGCGCCACTGCACGCCGTACACCGGGCCGAGGTCGTCGGTGCCGGTGCGGTAGGGGTTGTCCAGCCATTGCTGGTTTTCGTTGGCGTTCTGGTCCCACACCTTGCAGCCCAGCGCGCGGAAGTCGGCCGCGCTGCGCGAGGCGCGCAGGAAGGCGCACAGTTCGCCCACCACGGATTTGAACGCGAGCTTCTTGGTCGTGACGGCCGGGAAGCCGTCTTTCAGCAGGTCGAAGCGCATCATGGCGCCCGGCACGCTGAGCGTGCGGATGCCGGTGCGGTTGTCCTGCCAGCTGCCGGTTTCAAGGACGGTACGGATCAGATCAAGGTATTGCTGCATGCGGTTCTCCAGCGTGGTGCGTGTTCGTCAAAGGCGGTGATTGTATCAGGGGCGGCTCAGCGTTTCACGCTGCCGCGGCCGGTCTTCCTGCCCGGCGCGATGGCTTGTGCGCGGCCTTCGGCGCGGGCTGCGGACTTGGCGCCACGGCCGCCGGCGACGATGACTTTGCCCTGGCCCTGGCCCGCATTGCGGCCGCCGCCGGCCGCTTCGGCCATCGCGCGCAGGGCGGCGGCATTGCTGCCGCGGCTGCCCGGTGCGGGCGCCTTGGCGGCCGGGGCGCCGGGTTTGCCCGCGTTTGCGCCTGCATTGCCGCGTCCTTTGCCGCCTGCAGCGCCGCCCGCCGCGCCCCCGGCAGGACGTGGCGCCGCCGCTGTCTTGGCTGCCAGCGCAGCCTTGCCGCCGGGCGCACCGGTGAACGGGCGTTTCTTCTTGCCGGCCACGGCCTCCTTGGCGGCGGGTTTCGGCGTGCCGGTTTCGGGCACGCGGTGGTCGGCCTCGAAGCCCGATTCCTCTTCGCGGCGCAGCACCTGCCGGGTGAGCTTTTCGATGGCCGACAGCAGGTCCACCTCGTCCGCGCACACCAGCGAGATCGCCACGCCTTCGGCGCCCGCGCGGCCGGTGCGGCCGATGCGGTGCACATAGTCTTCCGCCACGGTGGGCAGGTCGAAGTTCACCACCAGAGGCAGCGCTTCGATGTCCAGGCCGCGCGCGGCCACGTCGGTGGCCACCAGCACCTGCACTTCGCCGGCCTTGAAGCGCGCCAGCGCGCGCAGGCGGGCCGGCTGCGGCTTGTCGCCGTGGATGGAGTCGGTGCTGATGCCATGCTCCACCAGCGTTTTCACCAGCACGTCCACGCCTTTGCGCGTCTTCACGAACACCAGCACCTGGCCCCAGCGCTGCTTCTTGAACAGGTGCAGGAACAGTTCCGCCTTGTGCGCCTTGTCGGTGGTGATGATCCACTGCTTGACCGACTTGGCGGCCACATTGCGCGGGCTGGCCTGGATCGACAGCGGGTCGTTCAGCAGTATCTGCGCCAGGTCGCGCACGTCGTCGGAGAAGGTGGCCGAGAACATCAGCGTCTGGTGCTCGTCCGGCAGCGCGAGCAGGATGGCTTCCAGGTCGGCCGCGAAGCCCAGGTCCAGCATGCGGTCCGCTTCGTCCAGCACCAGCGACTGCAGCTGCTCGAAATGCACGGCGCCCTGGCGGAACAGGTCCAGCAGGCGGCCGGGGGTGGCCACCATCACGTCCAGGCCCTTGTTCAGTTTGGCGATCTGCGGCTCGATCGGCACGCCGCCGTAGGCCACGTGGCAGCGCATCGGCACGTTGCGGCCGTAGCTGCGGAAGCTCTCGTACACCTGCTCGGCCAGCTCGCGGGTGGGCACCAGCACCAGGCAGCGCACGTGGTTCGGCGCGGCGCGTTCTCCCTCGCTCAGGCGCTGCAGCAGCGGGATGGCGAAGCCGGCGGTCTTGCCGGTGCCGGTCTGCGCGGCGGCCATCAGGTCGCGGCCGGCCAGCACGGCGGGAATGGCTTGCTTCTGGACCGGGGTGGGCGTGGTGTAGCCTACCGTGTCCAGCATGCGCAGCAGGGGATCGATGAGGCCGAGGGATGCGAAAGTCATGGGGATCTTTATTGTTATAGGTCGGGAGCGGCCAGTTCGGCGCTCCACAGGGTAAGGATGTCGTGCAGGCGCTGGTCGCCGATGGCGAGCAGGTTGTCGCCCACATACCATTCGGTGGCGCTATGGCCCGGCAGCTGAGCGTGGCCGACACGGTTGAACAGCCACACGCCGTGCTTTTCCGCGAAGGCGTTGCGGATGGCGATGGCGCGCTCGCGGCTGACGGGCATGTGCAGGTGCAGCAGGCTGGCTTGCGGCCGCGCCGGATTCGGCACCAGCAGCGGATGGCCGCGCAGCGTTTCAAACAGCGCTTCGGTGCGTTTGAAGTACTGCGGCATGGCGGCCAGGCGCGCGTCGAACTGCATCGCGGCGGCCACCACGTAGGGCGTGCGGTGGATGACGTTGCCGCCCTGCCGGCGGAACCATTCCTGCGCCCTGGCCACAAAGCCTACGCCGCCCAGCAGCATGGCGCCGCCCAGGCCGCCGATGCCTTTGTAGAGCGACACGTAGACAGTGTCGAAACCGGCGCAGATCTCGTGCAGCGGCTTGCCGTAGGCTGCGGCGGTTTCCCACAGGCGCGCGCCGTCCATGTGCAGGTGGATGCCGCGCGCGCGGCAGTAGTCCTTGATGGCTTGCAGCTCGTCCCAGCTGGGGCACTGGCCGCCGATTTCGCGCGCGGGCAGTTCCAGCGAGACGGCGCCGAGGTGGTCGGGCAGGGCCTGCAGCTCCTCCAGTGTCCATGGGCGGTGCGGATCGCCGATCTGCAAAGCCTGGAAATGGCCCAGCAGCTGGTGGTTGCCGCGTTCGTGCCTGAAGATGTGGGCGGTAGGGTGCAGCGCCGCCAGCGGGCTGCCGCGCTCCACGCAGGCCAGGCGCAGCGCCGTCACCTGCGTCATGGTGCCGGTGATGCAGAAGGCGGCAGCCTCGAAACCCAGCAGGTCGGCCACCTTGCGCTCGAAAGACTGGATCAGCGCACCTTCGCCGTACACGTCGTGCACCACGTCGTTGGCGGCGCACCAGGCGGCCATGGCGGCGAACGTTTCGGCCGGCGCGGGCTGGCGATGGCCGGGCAATACGGTATGGCACGTCTGGCGCAGTTCGGCGTCGGTCACGTTCAATCTCCTGAAAGAACGTGATTTTACAGGACTGGCGCCGGCCGCAAGGGTTGCGGCTCAATTAAGGGAACGGAACCGGGACTGGCGCGTCGGCGCGGCGGCATTGGCCGGCAGCACGCGGAAAATCCCGGAAACCAGCACCCGGGTCAAGACAGCACGTTAATGCACCACGTGCACGTTGTGGAACTGCAGCGCCGCCAGGTTGGCGTAGATGCCGCCCAGCGCCACCAGCGAGGCGTGGGTGCCGGTTTCGACGATTTTGCCGTCTTCCATGACGATGATGCGGTCGGCACGCTGCACGGTGGCCAGGCGGTGCGCGATGATGACCGTGGTGCGGCCCTCCATCGCCGCTTCCAGCGCGCCCTGCACCAGGCGTTCGGATTCGGCGTCCAGCGCGCTGGTGGCTTCGTCCAGCAGCAGCAGCGGGGGATTCTTCAGCAGCGCGCGCGCGATGGCGATGCGCTGGCGCTGGCCGCCGGACAGGCGCACGCCGCGCTCGCCCAGGAAGGACTGGTAGCCGTTCGGCAGCCGCTCGATGAATTCGTGCGCGGCAGCCAGCTTGGCGGCCTGGATCACTTCCGCGTCGGTGGCGCCGGCGCGGCCGTAGCGGATGTTTTCCATCGCGTCGGTCGAGAAGATCACGGTATCCTGCGGCACGATGCCGATGGCGTCGCGCAGGGTGTGCAGGTCGAGCTGGCGGATGTCCACGCCGTCGAGCTTGATGGCGCCGGCCTGCGGATCGTAGAAGCGCAGGAACAGCTGGAACAGCGTGGTTTTGCCGGCGCCGGAAGGGCCCACCACGGCCACCGTTTCG
This sequence comes from Massilia sp. BGA-UO-ETr-WB1, assembly GCF_059567845.1. Classification (NCBI taxonomy): domain Bacteria; kingdom Pseudomonadati; phylum Pseudomonadota; class Betaproteobacteria; order Burkholderiales; family Oxalobacteraceae; genus Massilia; species Massilia sp. BGA-UO-ETr-WB1. The sequence continues at coordinate 385,107 of NZ_JCAQOT010000027.1, forward strand.
CCGGGTTTGATGTCCAGCGACAGGTGCGCCAGCGCCGCCGTCTCGGGGCGCGACGGGTAGTTGAAGGTGACGTCGGCCAGGGTCAGCGCGGCGCCGTTGGCGGCGCGCGGCGGCAGCGCCAGGGGATGCGCGGGCGACTGGATTTCGGATTTGACCGACATTAGTTCCAGCAGGCGCTCGGTGGCGCCAGCGGCGCGCTGGGCTTCGCCCATGACTTCGGACAGGGCGCCGATGGCGCCGGCCACGATGGAGGCGTACAGGATGAACTGGCCCAGGTCGCCTCCGGTCATGGCGCCTTCCAGCACGGCGTGCGCGCCCAGCCACAGCACGAACACGATGGTGCCGAACACCAGCACGATGGCCAGCGCGGTCAGCATGGCGCGCGCGCGGATGCGCTTCATGGCGGTGACGAAAGCGCCTTCCACCGAGGCGCCGAAGCGGTCGGTCTCGATCTTTTCATGTGTGAAGGCCTGCACGGTGGGCATGGCGTTCAGGATTTCGCCAGCCACTGCGGAGGCGTCGGCGATGCGGTCCTGCGAGTCGCGCGAGAGCTTGCGCACGCGGCGGCCGAACATCACGATCGGCAGCACGGTGAGGATCAGCAGGCCGATGATGATGGACGACAGCTTGACGCTGGTGACGAACAGCATGGCCAGGCCGCCGATGAACAGCAGCACGTTGCGCAGCGCCATGGAGATGCTGGTGCCCACCACGGCCTGGATCAGCGTGGTGTCGGTGGTGATGCGCGACAGGACCTCGCCGGTCTGTGTGGTTTCGAAGAATTCCGGGCTTTGCGTGACCACGTGGCGGTACACCGCGCTGCGGATGTCGGCCGTGACGCGCTCGCCCAGCCAGGACACGGTGTAGAAGCGCGCCGCCGTGGCCAGCGCGAGGATGGTGGCCACGCCGAACAGCGCCAGGAACACCAGGTTCACGTGCTCGATGCTGCGCACGCCGGCCGAGGCGCCGAAGCCCAGGTCTATCATCTGCTTGAAGGCGGCGGGAATGGCCAGCGTGGCGCCGGCGGCCACCACCAGCGCCACGCCGGCCATGGCGAACTGCTTGCGGTAGGGGCGCAGGAAGGGCAGCAGGCCCTTGAATGCGGCCAGGCTGCCTTTCTTCAGTTCGCGGGATTCGCTGTGGGGGGAGGGCGCGGCGCTGCCGGTGCTACTGCTGCCATTACTGCTGCTATTGCTGCTGGCTGCCCCTGCGCTGGCGTTGCGGTTGATACTGTCGGTCATCGTGTTGTTATTCGTAAGCGTATTCATAGTTTCATGGCACTGGCATAGCCGGTCAGTTCCAGGTAGCCGCGCCCGGCGCGCGCGCCGTCACGGCTGACCGTCACCGCGCCTTCCCAGTACACCGCGCCCGTGCTGCGGCGCGAATCGAGCTCCTGGTCTTCCTGCAGGGGCGCGATCTGCCACAGCGTGGTGCCTGTGGCGAGCTGGGTGGCGACGGGATACTCGGCATTGGTGCGGGGCGAACGCCACCGCCGTTGCGGGGTAAAACTGACCTGGTCCGGCGGGTAATGCGTGATCTTACCGGATGCATCGCGCCATGTCGCGTGCGCCCATAGTTTAGCACCTGTTTTGCTGCGGATCTGGAAAGCCATCAGGGCTCCGCCGCCGTCCAGGTTGGCGCTGATCCAGTCCCAGCCCTGCGCGTCGTCGCCCAGCACCTGCTGCGACCACTCGTGATCCAGCCAGCTGCTGCCGGCGACGGCCTGCGGCTTGCCGCCGCTGCGGGTAATGGTGCCGCTGGTTTTCAGGTGCGGTTCGCTGTAGTAGTAGCTGGCCTGTTGCGGGTCCGGCCCCTTGCGGGAGTAGCCGTTCTCGCCCTGCAGCAGCACCGGCTGGGTGGGCGCCAGCGTGAGGTTGAGGGTGAAGCCGGCGGCGGCCAGCGTGACCTGGTAGCTGCCGTCCGGGCGGCGCGCCATGCGCCAGTCGTCCAGCTTCACGTCGGTGTCGCCGGCCTTGGCGTAGGCCAGGCCGAAGCCGGCGCGGGCGCTGCGCTGGTCGTGCAGCAGCTTGCCCAGCGCCGGGTCGGACAGGGCGGCGTGGCCGATGATGAGCTGCTGCGGCGCGAATTTGCTGGGGTTGGCGGGGTCGATGCCGGTGGCGCGGCGGAAGAAGGTGACCTGGTAGCCGAGTTCCTTACCGTCGGCCGTCTTCAGCCAGCCGGTGGCGTACCACCATTCGGTCTTGTAGTCCGGATGGGCGCCGAAGTCGTGCGGGAAGGCCAGCGCGCTGCCGGCAGGCAACGGCGTGACGGGCGGGAAGTTCGGCGGCGCCGCGTGCGCGGCCATCAGCAGCGACGCGGCGGCGAGCAGGGCGAGTAGTAAAGTACGCAAAAGGTGACGCGACATCACCAGTCCTCCCGCACTGCGCGGATCGGCGCGCCGGACAAGGCCTGGCGGCCGGCCAGCAGGGCCGTCAGCGCGGCGGCCGCCAGCAGCGCCGAGGCCACGCTGCCCAGCAGCGGCCATGGCAGGTGCATCTGCATGGTCCAGTGGAAGGACTGCGGGTTGATCACGAACACCAGCACCAGGCTGATGATCCAGCCCAGCAGCGCGCCGGTGGCGATGCCCAGTCCGGTGAGCGCGCCGCCTTCCAGCGCCAGCACCGCCAGGATCTGGCGCCGCGTCACGCCGATATGGCGCAGCATGCCGAATTCCCTGGAGCGCGCCAGCGTCTGCGCCGAGAACGTGGCGGCCACGCCGAACAGCCCGATAATAATCGCTATAGCCTCCAGCAGATAAGTGACCGCGAAACTGCGGTCGAATATCGTCAGGCTCATGGCGCGCAGTTCGGATAGCGCGCTCAGTTCCAGCGATGCGCCAAACGGCAGCGCCTTCAGCGCCGCTTTTACCTTGGCCAGGCGGTCATCCCCGTCCTCGTTCCCATCGCCGTCCTTGGCCAGCCAGATGGCCGTGCTGTTGATATCCATGTCGCCCGTGATGGCGCGGTAATCGGCCAGCCGCATCTGCACCGAGCCGGAGGAGCGGGCGTAGTCGCGCCACACGCCGGCCACGAAAAATTCATGCAGGCCGCCCTGCAGCGGCAGTTTGAGGATGCTGCCGGCCGTCACGCCGTACAGGTCGGACATCGGCTCGGACACCCACACCGGCCGCCGTCCCTCGGGCACCGGCAGCGTGGGGCCGTCCATGGCCAGCAGTTTTTCCGCGTTGGCCGGCTCGATGTCGCGCGCCATCAGCAGCACGGGCGGGCGCTCGGGCGCCAGGCTGACGCCGCGCGCGCGCAGGAAATCGACCCGCGCCACGCCGGGCAGGCTGCGCACCTGTTCCTGCTCGCGCAGGTTCAGGCCCGCCGTGGCGCCGCCGCTGGCGCTGCTGGCGTACAGGTCGGCCGGCAGAATCTGCAGCAGCCATTCGTCCAGCGAAACGCGGAAGCTGGACACCATGATGGCCATCGCCACCATCAGGCTGAAGCTGGACAGCACGCCGCCCAGCGCGATGCCGGCCTGGCCGGACGCATTGGCCAGCCGCGCCAGCGCCAGCGCCAGCACGGGCGAACTGTCCGTGCGGCCCGCCGTGGCGGCGCTCCAGCGCGCATGCAGGAAGCGGAACACGACGGACGACAGCCGCGGCATCAGCGCGATGGCGCCCACCAGCATCAGCGCGATCGACAGATAGCCGAAAATGGGCAGCTCCCACAGCGGCGGCAATTGCGACAGCAGCGCCGCCACCGCCAGGCAGGCCAGGCCGGGCCAGGCGCGCGCCAGGCGGGCCAAGGCGGTTTCCTCGCTGCCCGACTTGAGCGCCACCGCAGGCGTGGCGCGCGCCGCCTCCATGGCGGGCGCCGCGCAGCCCAGCATGGCCACGCCCACGCCCAGCGCGAAATACACCAGCGCCGCTATCGGCGTGAACTGCACCTGCGGCTGCACGCCGGCGAAATAGCCCGCGCCCAGGTCGCCGCCGAACAGGCGCAGGGCGGCGGCGGCCAGGCCGTAGCCGGCCGCGATGCCGAGCAGCGAACCGGCCACGCCCAGCGCCCAGCCTTCCAGCAGGATCTGGCGCAGCAGGCGGCCGCGCTCCATGCCCAGCACGCGCAGCAGCGCGAACTGGCTGCGGCGCCGCATCACCGACAGCGCCTGCGTGGAGAACACCAGGAAGGCGCCGGTGAACAGGGCCACCAGGGCCAGCACGCTCAGGTTGACGCGGTAGGCGCGGCTCATATTGTTGTTGCGGCTGTTCTGGTCGCCGTCGTTCGGGCTGCCGACGTGGAAGCGGCCCGGATAGTCGCGCTCCAGGTCGCGCGCCAGCTGCGCCTTGAACGCTTCGCGGTCCACGCCGCCGCGCAGCTTCAGGTCCACGCGCGACAGCTGGCCGAGGCGGTTCAGGCGCCATTGCAGCGCGCCGATGTCCATCACGCCCAGGCGCTGGCCGGCGCGCGCCCGCTGCAGCGGCCCGGCCACGCGCAAGGTGACCGTCCGCGTGCCCGATTGCAGCGCCAGCACGCCGCCCTGCGGCTTGAGCCAGGCTTGCGCGGCAGGGGAAAGGAAGATGGCATCGTCGGCCAGGGTGTCGGCCAGGCGCTCCGGGTCCGGCGTGCCCAGCAGGTCGGGCGTCACAAAGCCGGCGCGGAAGGCGTCCAGGCCGATGATCTGCAGGGCCGGGCGCTGGCCCGGCAGCGAGGCTTGCACGTCCAGGATGGGCGAGGCCACCGCCACGCCGGCGCGCTCGGCCAGGCGCGGATAGATTTGCTCGTCGAAGGTGGCCTCGGCGCCGCTGACCTGCACGTCGGCCTGCCCGGACAGGCTCTTGATGGCGGACGAAAACTCGTTGAACGCGGCCGCGTTGATCAGGTGGATGGCGAAACCGAGCGAGACGCCGATGGCGATGGCGGCAATGGCCGTGATGGCCCGCACCGGATGCGCGCGCCATTCCCCCAGCAGCAGCCAGCGCGACAGCTTGCGCAGCGCGGCTGCGGCGGGCGATGCGGCCGATCGCGCAGCGCTCAACTGGCGCACGACAGGTTGAGTTTATCGGCTGCGCGCTGGGCTTTGATGCGGGCGCGCTCCTCGTGCTGCGGCTGGGCGCGGCGCAGGTCCTCGTCGGCCCACTTCTTGTCGAGCCTGAGTTTTTCGCATTTCTGGTGGCGGGCCGCCGCCGCGCGGCTGGCTGCGGCGTCCTCCCGCCCGTCGGCCGCCTGGCGCTTGAGGCGGTCTTTTTCCAGCGCGTCGGCCTGCTTTTTCGCGCGTCTCAGTTCGGCGGCGGCCGACTTGTCCGGCGCCGGCGCGTCCGGCACGGCAATCACCGTGCCGCCGGGGCAGGGCTGTTCGGTGTACGTGACCTTGCCGTCCAGCGTGCATTTGTGGACCGCCTGCGCGCCGCCTTCCGCAGCGGCGGCGGCAGAGCACAGCATCAGCAGCATGGCAAAGGCGCGTGGTTTCACAGTATTTTCCCCGGGTTCATTATGCCCTGCGGGTCCAACGCCGTTTTGATCGCGCGCATCAGGTTCAGCTCCAGCGGCGACTTGTAGCGCGCCAGCTCGTCCCGCTTCAGCGCGCCGATGCCGTGTTCGGCCGAAATCGAGCCGCTGAAAGCGGCCACGCTGTCGTGCACCACGCGGTTCACCGCGTCCTGGTTGGCCAGGAAGGCTTCATTGGAGACGCCGTCCGGCGGCGCCACATTGAAGTGCAGGTTGCCGTCGCCGAGGTGGCCGAAGCACACCAGCTGGCAGCCCGGGAAGGCTTGCTGCAGCAGCGGCGCGGTCTTCTCGATGAAGCCGGGGATGCTGGATACCGGCAGCGAGATGTCGTGCTTGATGTTCTTGCCGGCCTTGGCCTGCGCCAGCGGGATATGCTCGCGCAGCTGCCACAGGCCGCGCGACTGCGCCACGGAAGTGGCCACCACGGCATCCTCGATGGCGCCGTTCTCCAGCGCCGCGTCGATGGCGCGCTCCAGCAGGCCCACGGCATGCTCTTCCGATTCGCTGCTGGACAGTTCCAGCAGCACGTACTGCGCGTGTTCGCCGTTGAAGGGGCGCGGCAGTCGCGGGAACTGGGTGGCCACCAGCTGCAGGCAGAACGACGACATCAGCTCGAAGCCGGTCAGGCTGGCGCCGCAATAGTCCTGCATCAGCGCCAGCAGCCGCAGCGCGGCGGCGGGCGAGGCCAGCGCGGCCAGCGCGGTGATGCAGGCTTTCGGCTGCGGGTACAGCTTCAGCACGGCGCCGGTGATGACGCCCAGCGTGCCTTCGGCGCCGATGTACAGGTCGCGCAGGTCGTAGCCGGTATTGTCCTTGCGCAGGGCGCGCAGGCCGTTCCAGATTTCGCCCTGCGGCGTCACCACTTCCAGCCCCAGGCACAGCTCGCGCGCGTTGCCGTAGCGGAGCACCGCGGTGCCGCCCGCATTGCTGGACAGGTTGCCGCCTATGGTGCAGCTGCCTTCAGCCGCCAGCGACAGCGGGAACAGGCAGTCGTGCGCCGCCGCCTCTTCCTGCACCTGCTGCAGGATGCAGCCGGCGTCCACCGTCATGGTGCGGTTCAGTGCATCGGTTTCGCGGATGCCGTTCAGGCGCGCCAGCGACAGCACCACCGCCGCGCCGCTGCGGTCCGGCACGCCGCCCAGCACCAGGCCGGTGTTGCCGCCCTGCGGCACCACGGGGATGCCCCAGCGCGCGCAGGCGCGCACCGCCTCCGCCACCTGCTGCACGCTGCCGGGCCGCAGCACCGCCAGCGCCGTGCCGGTATGGCGGCCGCGCCAGTCGGTGAGGAAGGGCGCCATGTCGGCCGCGACGGTCAGCACGTGACTGTCGCCCAGCAGCGTGCGGCAATGGGCCAGGAAGGCGTGCCGCATGGCGGTGGACGGGACGTTCATCTTGTTGAGCTCATTTTGCCGAATTGACCCGGTTGACCTTGTCCAGCAGGTCCTTGGTCAGCTGTTTGGCGGCCTTTTTGTAAGGCCGCACATACATGACGGCGCAGATGAAGTAGACCGTCACGATCAGCGCTTCGCCCCAACCCAGCCAGGCCGACAGCGTGCCGATATCGCTCCAGCCGCGCACCACGCCCTCCGTGAAGTACAGCAGGATCACCATCGAGGTCCATTGCAGCGTGTAGACGTCGCGCTTGATGATGCCGGCCAGCGGGAACAGCAGCGGCGCGGCCTTCAGCGCCATCCAGGAGCCGCCCGGCTTGAGCGGCGCCAGCCACACCTCCCAGGCGATGCACCACAGGATGAGCAGCACCATGCTGGCGATGGCGCCCCGGTGAAAGAATTTTTGCGACTTGGTTTCCATCATGCTCCCTGCAGCGTGCCGGCGCGCAGCTTGGTTGCAACCTCCGCCAGGCGGCGGCCCTGCGCCGTGGCCAGGCGCCTTTCATCTTCGGTCAAGGGCTTGTTGCCGTCAAGGCCGGACCAGTGGCTGGCGCCGTAGGGCGTGCCGCCGCTCGCGGTGGTCATCAGTTCGGGGGTGGTATAGGGCAGGCCCATCACCATCATGCCATGGTGCAGCAGCGGGACCATCATGGTCAGCAGGGTGGACTCCTGGCCGCCGTGCAGGCTGCCGGTGGAGGTGAACACACAGGCCGGCTTGCCCGCCAGCGTGCCGGACAGCCACTCGGCCGAGGTGCCGTCCCAGAAGTACTTCATGGCGGAGGCCATATTGCCGAAGCGGGTGGGCGAGCCCAGCGCCAGGGCCGCGCAGTCGCGCAGGTCGTCCAGCTCCACGTAGGGCGCGCCCTCGGACGGCACATCCGGCGCGGTGGCCTCGGCCACGGTGGACACGGCCGGCACGGTGCGCAGCCGCGCTTCGCAGCCCGGCACCGAGTCGATGCCCTGCGCGATGAGCTCAGCCAGCTTGCGGGTTGCGCCATGGCGCGAATAGTACAGGACGAGAATTATCAGATCTGGTGTGGTCATCTTGGTATTATAGGGCGCTTTGGAGTCCGGCAGGCATGCCGCGCTCCCGCAACAACAGTGCTTTCAACCCGGGGTTCAATGTTTTCCAAGTATATCCATCCATTTTTAGCGGTGCTGCGCGACTTGTCGTGGCATGAGATCCGCGACATGTTCCTGTTTGCGCGCCGCCGCCTGAGGGAGGAGAGCCTGCCGCAGGTGGCTGGCAGCCTCACGTTCACCACCGTGTTCGCGCTGGTGCCGCTGCTGACCATTGCGCTGGCCATCTTCACCACCTTCCCCATGTTCGCCGCCTTGCGCAAGGCGCTGGAGGTGTATTTCACGCAGAGCGTGATGCCGAAGCAGATCGCCACGCCGATCCTGAACAACCTCACCATGTTCGCCGCCAAGGCCACCCGGCTGTCGGCGGTGGGCGCGGTGGCGCTGGTGCTGACTTCGGTGGCCATGATGGGCATGATCGAGCGCGTGTTCAACCGCATCTGGCGCGTGAAGGCCGAGCGCAGCTGGACCCGCCGCATCCTGGTGTACTGGGCCATCCTGACGCTGGGGCCGGTGCTGGTGGGCGTGTCGCTCAGCATGTCGACCCACGTCTACACCACCACCAGCGACCTGGTGGGCAATGTACCGGTGCTGGGCGCGCTGCTGTACACCACCTTGTCCATCGCGGCCACCACGGCCGGCTTCACCTTGATGTACGTGGTGGTGCCCAACCGCCAGGTGGACTGGCGCGACGCGCTGTGGGGCGGCCTGATGGCGGCGCTGTTCTTCGAGCTGGCCAAGCGCGGCTTCGCGGTCTTCATCACGCAGTTCCCGACTTATTCACGCATCTACGGCGCGCTGGCGGCGCTGCCGCTGTTCCTGCTGTGGATCTATCTGTCCTGGCTGATCACCCTGGTGGGCGCGCTGTTCACGGCGGCGCTGCCGGTGGTGAAGTACGAGCGCTGGTGGCACGAGGCGGTGCCGGGCGGCGAGTTCGTGGACGCGATGGCGATCCTGAAGGTGCTGCACATGGCCGGCCATAGCGGAGATACGGCGCTGGTCAATTCGGCGGCGATCCGCCAGGCCACCCGCATGGGGTACGACGAAATGGATGCGCTGCTGGAGCGCATGCAGGCGCAGGGCTGGGTGGGCAAGGTGAAGGCTGAGGCGCCGCCGCGCGTGCAGTGGGGCAAGCGCGTCAGCGAGGGCGCGGACAACTGGGTGCTGCTGGCGAACGCCGAGAAGCTGACGCTGGCCGACGTGTACCGGGTGTTCGTGTTTGGCGGCGTGGCCGTCAACAGCGGCATGCCGGACGACGAGGAGGACGAGCGCGACCGCCAGGCCGCGCGCGAAGCGGCCAGCCTGGCGCGCCAGGTCGAGGATTCCGTCGAGAAGGGATTGGGGCGCACGCTGGCCGAACACTTCGGCCCGCTGGACTGCCGGTAGCTTATTGCCGCTAGCTTACTGCCGGCGGCCGGGCAGGACGCTTAGTGCGTTTTGCCCTTTTCTTGCTGCACCAGGATGAAGGGGCTGACCACGCTGGCCCACAGGCTGGCGTTGGCATCGTTCCAGCGTTGGGCCTGTTCGTCCGACACCTTGGCGATCTGGCCGGCGGCCATCCACTGCGTGATGCTGGCCTTGTCGTCGTGCGAGATGCGCACGGCCACGTCGACCAGGTCCAGTTCGTCGGCGATCCACACCACGGTGCCGGAGGCGAAGTGCTTGGCCAGCTCGCTCCACGGCAGGCGCGCCGTTTCACGGTTGATCTTGGCGTGCAGTTCGATGTCTTTTTCAGGTTTGGTTTGCATAGTGAAGCTCACAGTAGGGAAATGCGCGGTTCGGGCGCTCCCTCCCATGTTAACCGATAGGCCGCGCCTTTGCGAACATTGCCCACCAGCGCAGGCCGGAAGCAGGCCAGGTTGACGCCGCCGGCGCGCCGCACGCTGGGGAAGATCACCCCGGTCGAGCCTTCTTCCAGCAGCCGCTCGGCCAGCCGCTGCGACTGCACGTAGCTGGCCGGGTCCAGGCAGTCGTTGTGCTGCTCGGTGCGGCGCAGGTCGTGGAACTGGGCGGTGAAGTCGGCCAGCATGCACTGGTAGCTCACGCTGTCGTGGAAATAGTCGATCTCGGCGTATTCCACCGTCTTGTGGAAGGTGATTTCGGCCAGCGCCGTGTCGATGTCGAACGCGCAGTACCAGGCGCCGCGCTCGCCGTCGTTGAAGCGGCTGCCTTCGGGGCGCGCGTAGGTAAAGGCGGCGTTGACGATGCGGTAGTTCGGCACGCGGAACACCAGCTCGTCGATGCCGATGCCGGGCGCGCCGCCGTGTTCGGCGATCAGGCGCGCGTTGGTGGCGTTGTCCAGGTCGAACAGGTCATGCAGTTCGTCTTCGCTGCCGGCCAGCGGGGCCAGCACGGAATCCTCCACGTCGGCAAAGCGCGACTGGATCAGGCGGCAGGTGTCGAATTGCCGCAGCAGGGTCAGGGGAGGGAGGTTCGCCGCCGCCATCAAAGCCCGCCGCGCCGCGCATCGACCAGCTTGCGCACCGTTTGCATGGCCAGCAGGCCGCCGCCCAGCATATAGGCCAGCGGCGTGCGGCCGCCGAAGATGATGTTCTTGTTGGGCAGCGTGACCCAGCGGTCCGCCAGTTGGTCGCCGTACAGGATGTGCAGCGACTTGTAGATGCCCACCAGGTAGGAAATGCGCGTGATGCGGTCCACTTCCAGCACCCGGTCCGGGTTCTTCTTCCAGTCGTAGTAGCTGCTGCTGGACAGGCCGCCCAGCAGTTCGCGGGCGTCGCTCTCGCGCACGGACCAGGCTTCCACCAGGCGGAAAAAGGCGGTCAGCGCCGATTTCGACAGGCGCTCGCGTTCTTCGCGGGCATTCAGGTCCACCGGGATCACCGGTTCAAAGCGGCTTCTTGGGTAGGCATAGGCGGCTTGCATAAATCCTCCGTTTCTGGATTATTTATACTCCGATTTCGGATGAAAGGCAAATTCGAAAAATTCGATAATAGAGCGGCATTTTTTCCGTTTTTCTTTTCGGTCCGGCAGGTTCATACTTCATTTCATCGGCACTGCAGATGTTGAAAGACACAGCAGGCCTTCGAAAAAATCGATGTACAACCCTAAGGAGAACTACCATGCCATTCGCAAAAGCCCAACCAGGTAAAGAACTGCTGAACGCCAACGACCACACCCTGATCATGATCGATCACCAGTCGCAGATGTCGTTCGCCACCAAGTCCATCGACCTCAACCTGCTGCGCAATAATGCCGCGCTGGTGGCCAAGGCGGCGCGCGAATTCAAGGTGCCCACCATCCTGACCACGGTGGCCGCGAAAAGCTTCTCCGGCCCGATCTTCGACGAGATCCAGTCCGTGTTCCCCGAGCAGCAGCCGATCGACCGCACCAGCATGAACACCTGGGAAGACCAGCGCATCGCCGACCGCGTCAACGAAATCGGCCGTGGCCGCATCGTGCTGGCCGGTTTGTGGACCTCGGTGTGCATCGTCGGCCCGGCACTGTCGGCGCTGGACCAGGGTTTTGAAGTGTACGTGATTGCCGACGCTTCCGGCGACGTCACCGACGAAGCGCACGAGCGCGCCATGCAGCGCATGATACAGGCCGGCGCCAAGCCCATCACCTCGCTGCAATACCTGCTGGAACTGCAGCGCGACTGGGCCCGCAGCGAGACCTACGACGAAACCGTGGCCACTTCCATCGCCCACGGCGGCGGCTACGGCCTGGGCCTGATCTACGCCAAGTCCATGTTCAACGCTTCCGAAGGCCACTAAACAGGCGTAGCATCGAAGGCTCGCCGACTCCCTGAGGATTATCGATGAGCCTTCCCAAATTTGCCGCCATCACCGCGCTCGCGCTGGCTACTGCCGCCGCGGGCGCGGCGCCGTCCAACGCCGAGCTGAAGCAGCAGGTGGCCGACACCGAACGCGCCTTCGCCGCCACCATGAAGCAGCGCGACCTGGCCGCGTTCACCAGTTTCCTGTCCGATGAAACCGTGTTCTATTCCGGCCCCACGCCCTTGCGCGGCAAGGAGCAGGTGACGGCATTCTGGAAAAAGTTTTACGAGGGCAAGGAAGCGCCGTTCTCGTGGGAACCGGACCAGGTGGATGTGACCGATTCGGGCACGCTGGCCCACTCGTCCGGGCCGGTGTACGACCCGAAGGGCAAGCTCATCGCCCGCTTCAACTCGGTATGGCGCCAGGAAGCGCCCGGCAAGTGGCGCATTGTGTTCGATAAAGGACAAGATATCTGCGATTGCAAAAAATAAACCGGGCCGCGCTGTAGGACTGCGGCCCGTTGCGGCCCGGTCCGTGCGCAGACGCACAGAGGCGGGCACCCGCCGCGCGCAATCATGGAGGCATTCAATCAGGAGGCCACCATGAACTCATCCATTGCAAGCCTTGGCCGCGCGCTGCTGCGCGGCGCGCTCTTCATGGCGGCCACCGCCCCTGCGTACGCTTCCGGCCAGCAAGCCGGCGAGCAGAGTCCGCCCGCGCTGGCCGACACCGTGCCTCTTGCCCCCGCCGCCGCCACGCCTGCGGAAGCGCCGTCGCCGCAGCCGCGCAGCATCACCCGCATCGTGCTGACTGCGGACGAGCTACCGGCGGCGGGCAGGGTGCGGTCCGCATATGCCGCCGTCAAACCGCAGGCGCCCGCGCGCCAGCTGGAACGCGACGCGATAACGCTGCGCGCCGCGCGCGCCGCCATGCTGCAGAACGATGCAAGCCATCAGCAGCAGCGGCTTGCGGCGCTGCGCTAGCCGGTTTCAGAACGTATAGCTGGCGTACACCGCCGCCGTGGGCGAGGTGGTGCGCCGCGCCAGCGGGCTGTTGGCCGCGTCGCGCAGCAGGCTGGTGGCGCCCAGCATGCCGGTCACGCCCCAGTGGTCGTCCAGCTTGTGCTGCCAGCTCATCGCCACCTCCGCCTGGTACATGCCGGCCTTCGGCTTGTACACCTTGTAGCCCGACTTCAGCGCCTGCTGCGCGGTGACGCCGTAATAGGCTTGCGCATACTTCTTGTCGGCCAGTTCGAAGCCCAGGCTCAGCGTCACCGTATTGGAGTCGCTCTTGACCAGCGTGCCGGTCAGGCCCGCGCCGTAGGTGCTGCCGGTTTCACGCGCGCTCAGCGCCTGCGCCGTGTGCAGGTTGATGTCCAGGCCGTCGAAGATGGCGTAGCCCAGGCTCAGGTTGGCGGTGGCGCTGCCTTTCACGTCGCCCATGCCGCGCAGGTACTTGCTGGCCTTGCCGCCGAAGGGCAACTTGCCGTCCTCCTTGCGGGGCGCGCGGTAGCCCAGCGCGGCGCTGTAGCTGAACGGGCCGGCGCTGGCGCCGTAGCCCAGGCCGCGCAGCGTGCTGGCGTAGAACCCGCTGGCCATCGAGTAGTCCAGCGCCAGCACCGGCACCACCATGTTTTCGTCCGAGCCGGAATAGCGCGGCGCCAGCGCCACCCCGGCGCCTATGGTGGTAACGGCTCCGTCGGCGGCAACGGCGGCGCCGGCGATCAAGGCGAACAGGGCGGGGATCAGTTTCAGATTGCGGGTCTTCATAAGTTTTCCAATTTTTGGGAATGAGTTGGGAAGGCCTGCAGTGTGATGACTTGGCATGAAGCCAACCTGAGCCGTTTATGAAGATTCCATGAAGACAACGCTTTAGCTGATCTTCAGCTTGCCGTGCTCTAATATGGGACATGAAGATACTGCTGATAGAAGATGACCTGGACCTGGGCAACGGTGTGCGCATCGCGTTGGCCGACCAGGGCATGGAAGTGGTGTGGACCCGCCAGCTGGACGACGCGGCGCGCCACCTGGAGAGCGGCGGCTGCGACCTGGTGCTGCTGGACCTGGGCCTGCCGGACGGCGACGGCATCACCTTGCTGACCCGCTTGCGGCGCGAACGGCGCGACTTGCCGGTATTGATACTGAGCGCGCGCGATGCACTCAGCGACCGCCTGCGCGGCCTCGATTCGGGCGCGGACGACTACCTGGTCAAGCCCTTCGAACTGGCCGAGCTGCTGTCGCGGGTGCGCGCGCTGGCCCGGCGCAGCTACGGCTTCGACGGTGAAACGCTGGAGCTGCGCGGGCTGGAGATCCATGCGCCCACGCGCCGCGTCACCGCCGGCGGCAAGCCGGTGGAGCTCACCGCCAGCGAGTACGAGCTGCTGAAGATGCTGATGATGCGCGCCGACCGCGTGGTGACGCGCCGCATGCTGGAAGAGCAGGCCTTGCCCGGCTCGCAGGCCAACGCCAGCAATTCGCTGGACGTGCACATGGCCAACCTGCGCCGCAAGATAGGCGAGGGCTATGTGCGCACCGTGCGCGGCGTGGGCTATGTGATCGACGCCAAGTCGCCGGCCGGCCCGGAGCGGGTATGAGCGCCCCGCTCAGCTTTGTCGGCGCACAGCGGCGCGAAGGCATGCTGCGCGGCCTGTGGCGCCGCATTTCCCAGCCCAGCCTGGTGCGCCGCCTGCTGCTGGCCCAATTGCTGCTGCTCACGCTGCTGTGGACCATGTTCACCGGCTATATCACCTACGAGACCGGCAACGACCAGGCGGCCTTGCATGAGGAGAACCTGTATAAAACCGCCCTGGCCGTGGCGGACAACCTGGCGGACCAGCCCGAGCGGCGGCGGCGGACGCTGGCGCTGCTGGACGCCGCTGCCACGGCCGGGTACGGCATGGGCGACCCCATCCTGGCGGTGAGCATGCTGGTGAGCCAGGGCGGCCGCGAGATCTTCCGCTCACCCAAGGCGCCCGAGGGCGCGCGGCATGTGGACGTGCTGGACAAGGTGGTGGTGATGGGCTCGGGCGAGCGCCGCTGGCGCGCGCGCACCATGCGCGCGCCCGATACCGGCAGCCTGGTGACGGTGATGACGCCCGCCGGCGGCTGGTTCGTGTTCGTGACGCTCAATTCGCGCGGCTTCTACCTGCTGCCGCTGGTGCTCAGCCTGCCGGTACTGCTGCTGCCTGCCTGGCTGTCGATCCGCCTGGCGCTGCGGCCATGGAGCAAGGTGGCGCGCGAAGTGGCCACGCGCGGCCCGCACAACCTGGCCGCGCTGGGCTACAGCGACCGCCACCAGGAATTGTCGGACATGGTGGAGAGCATCAACACGCTGATGCAAAGCGTGGCCGAAAGCCAGGCCCGCGAACGCAGCTTCATTGCGGACGCGGCGCATGAACTGCGCACCCCGCTGGCCGCCATGCGGGTGAATGTGGAAGCCTTGCTGGGCCAGGCCGAGGCCGGCGGCGACCGCACGCTGCTGAACGGCATCGTCAGCAGCGTGCGGCGCGCCACCCGGCTGGTGAGCCAGCTGCTGACATTGATGCGCAGCGACGCCACCTCCAGCGAGGTCGCCGGGCGCGTGGCGCTGGCCGAGCTGCTGCAGGACAGGCTGGCCGTGCTGTCCGGCCTGGCGGGAGTGCGCGGCGTGGAGCTGGAGCTGGCGGCCGAGCCGGAGGTGGCCGTGCAAGGCCAGCGCGAAAGCCTGATCTCGCTGGTGGACAACCTGGTGGAGAACGCCATCAAATACGGCCCGGAAGGCGGGGTGGTGCGGGTGGCGCTGAAGCGCGCCGGTTCCGCGACGGCGCTGCTGTCGGTGGAAGACCAGGGGCCGGGCATTCCGCCGGCGCTGCGGCAACGGGTGTTCGACCGCTTCTTCCGCGACCCCGCGCAGTCGCAGAGCGGCAGCGGCCTGGGACTGGCGATCGCGCAGGCGGCCGCCATCCGCCACGGCGGGCGGATCGATTTGCTGGATGGGGAAGGGGGCGGCTTGCTGGTGCAGGTGACGCTGCCGCTGGCGAAATAAGCTAGCGTCGCAACTAACGTAATTAACGTTAGTAATTAACGTTTATGGCGCGAATTCATCTTGTCGATCAGCTTGGCCAGGTCGTCCTTCATGGTCTCGGACATGTTCAGGAACTGGCAGCCGATCTGCACCTGCTCGCCGAGCAGGAAGGAGCGGTAGGTGCGCGACAGGCGGATTTCCAGGTCGGCGATGATCACCGCGTCCGGGCCCAGCTCCAGCCGCACGCGCTGCAGCTTGCGGCCCACGTGCAAGCCCTGCGCGTCGCGCGGCGCGCAGCGCATGCCCACGCCGCCTTGCGAAAAGTCGTACAGCTGCAACTCGTAAGGCTTGCCGTTCAGGACAAACGAGGCCGTGAAGTACACGCCCAGCGGCGTTTCCAGGCGCGCCGTGGCGCGCCGGTTCAGCACCTGGCAGCGTTCCGGGAATTCCAGCGGGATCAGCTGCGGCTGTTCCGGCAACGAATTCCAGGCCGGATCGGACAGCGTGAACTGCAGCTTGGCGCTGCGCAGCCAGGCCACGAAGGTGGCTTCGCCCGGCGGCAGCTTCTCGCCCTCGTTCAGTTCCAGCACGAAGCGCGGCTGGTCGTCCGACACCGACTGGATGCGCGCCATCACCACGTTGGTGCTGCTCGAAGGGTAGACGGAGACGGCGTCGCCGTTCTCCGCCAGGATCGCCAGCGAATCGCCGATATCGTCCACATCCGTGATCTCGTGCGGCTTGGAACCGGCCGCAATGGGTTCCACGGCGTCTTGCAGCCGGGGCGGGCCTTTGCGGAATTCGTTAGGGATAGGATCGTTCACAGCTGCGTGTCTCTTTGATAAGGGGCGGTTACCGGCCGGTCCGGGTAGTTTACAAGCATATCAGGACTTTGGCTTGCCAAACAGCAAGGAAAAGCGGATGGCATGGCATATCTGTGGTTAAAACTGCTCGTCTGCCCGCAGATAGCGCCACTGGCCTTCCGGCAAATTGCCCAGTTTCACCTTGCCGATGCGCACGCGCTTCAGGCCCACCACCCGCAAGCCCACCATCTCGCACATGCGGCGGATCTGGCGCTTTTTACCCTCGCGCAGCGTGAAGCTGAGCTGGTCGTCGTTCTGCCAGCGCACCTTGGCCGGCAGCAATGGCTTGCCGTCCATCCACAGGCCGTGGTTCAGTTTCTTCAAGTCCGCGTCCGGCAGCTTGCCTTCCTTGGTGTACTGTACGCGCACCAGGTATTCCTTGTCGACGTTGGTATGCTCGCCGATCAGCGTCTTGGCCACGCGGCCGTCCTGGGTCAGCACCAGCAGGCCGACCGAGTCGATGTCGAGGCGGCCGGCGGGCACCAGGCTGCGCAGCTGGGTGGGGTGGAAGTTCTCCGGCGCGTCGTCCTCGGCCCAGCGGTTTTCCGGTTTGATGAGGGCGATGGCGGGCGTGTAGCCGTCTTCGGCTTGGCCGCTGACGAAGCCGACCGGCTTGTTGATCAGGATGGTGACGCGCTTGGACTGCTCGGCGGCAGCCTGGCGCTCGACGGTCACGCGCTGGCTCGGATAGATCTTGGTGCCCAGTTCGGACACCACCTGGCCGTCCACGCGCACCCAGCCGCGCGCGATCCATTCATCGGCTTCGCGGCGGGAGCACAGGCCCAGTTCGGACATGCGTTTGGACAGGCGTAAGAGTTCTTCAGACATTTTCTGCTTCGGTAAGGAGGAAAGCGCGGGCCTAGACCTTGAGCGCTTCCAGTAAATCGGTTTCCAGCTGGAGCTGGTTGCGTGCGTTGTTGAGCGCGGCGCCGTCGACGAGGAACACGTCCTCGACCCGCTCGCCCAAGGTCATCACCTTGGCCGTGTGCAGGTTGATGCGGTATTTGGTCAGCACATTGGCGATCGAATACAGCAAGCCGGTGCGGTCGTTGGCCGCCACCGACAGCAGGTAGTACTGGCCCCGTTCGTCCGGCCGCAGGTCGACGGTCGGCTGGATCGGGAAGGTGCGCGACAGGCGCGACAGCCGGCCCTTGGTGGGCGCCGGCAGTTCGGCCTGCGACTGCAGCAGCTCGCACAGCTCGTGCTCGATCAGGCTGATGATGTCGCGGTAGCTCTTGGCGAAGTTCTGCTCCGTCACCAGGAAGGTGTCGAGTGCATAGCCGTGGCGCGTGGTGTGGATCTTGGCGTCCAGGATGCTGAAGTTCTTGCGGTCGAAATAGCTGCAGATGCGCGCGAACAGGTCCGGCTGGTCCTGCACGTAGACCGCCACCTGCAAGCCTTCGCCGATCGGCGCCAGGCGGCACTTCACCACCGGCTTGGTGCTGTCCAGGCGGTCGTACAGCGCGCGGGTTTGCCAGGCGATGTCGGACGCGTCGTGGCGCAGGAAGTAGGCCATGTCGAGCTGCTTCCACAGCGGCTCGTGCGCGTCCGGCGGCAGGCCGTACAGGCGCAGCGTGGCCAGCGCTTCCTGCTGGCGGTTCTTCAGTTCGCGGTCGGCCGAATGCGGTTCGCCGCCCAGCACGCGCAGGGTGATGCGGTACAGGTCTTCCAGCAGCTTGGCCTTCCAGGCGTTCCAAACCTTCGGGCTGGTGCCGCGGATGTCGGACACCGTCAGCAGGTACAGCGCGGTCAGGTGGCGCTCGTCCTTCACCAGCTTGGCGAAGGCTTCGATCACGTCCGGGTCCGACAAGTCCTGCTTCTGCGCCACTTGCGACATGGTCAGGTGCTGCTCCACCAGGAAGGTCACCAGTTCCGTGTCGGCTTCGTTCATGCCGTGGTCCTGGCAGAACTGCGCCGCGTCGGCCACGCCCAGCTTGGAGTGGTCGCCGCCCCGGCCCTTGGCGATGTCGTGGAACAGCGCTGCCACGTACAGCAGCCAGTGGTTGGGGAAGTTCGCCATCAGCTGGCTGCAGAACGGGTACTCGTGCGCATGCTCGGTCATCGTGAAGCGGCGCATGTTACGCACCACCATCAGGATGTGTTGGTCCACCGTGTAGACGTGGAACAGGTCGTGCTGCATCTGGCCCACGATCTTGCGGAAGTTGGGCAGGTAGCGGCCCAGCAGCGACAGCTCGTTCATGCGGCGCAGCGCGTGCAGCATGCCCACCGGCGCCTGCAGGATGCGCAGGAAGTAGGCGCGGTTCACCGGGTCGTGGCGGAAGGCCGCGTCGATCTTGAAGCGCTCGTGCCACAGCGCGCGCATGGTGCGGGCCGTCATGCCTTTCAGGGCGGGGCGCTCGGTCATCAGCACGAACACTTCCAGCATGGCCGACGGCGTCTGCACGAAGGTGTCGTCCTCGGCGATGTCGATAAAGCCGTTTACTTCGTTGAAGCGGGCGTTGATCGGCGTCTGGCCGCAAGGCTGCGGGAACAGCTGCGCCTCGATGTTCTGCAGCAGGATGGTGTTCAGCTGGGTCACCGTCTTGGCGGCCCAGTAGTAGCGCTGCATCAGGAACTCGCTGGCGCGGCGCATGTGGGCGCCGCTGCCTTGCGCGGTCAGGCCCAGGGTTTCGGCGATGGCGGTCTGCACGTCGAACACCAGGCGGTCCTCGCGGCGGCCGGCGTGCAGGTGCAGGCGCACGCGGATATCCTTGAAGGCGCGCTCCTTCTCCATCAGCTGCTTGGCTTCGGTCTGCGTAATCAGGCCGCTGGTGGCCAGGGTGCGCCAGGAGCTGGCCAGGCCGGCTGCCTTCACCATCCACAGGATCACCTGCAGGTCGCGCAGGCCGCCGGGGCTTTCCTTGCAGTTGGGTTCCAGGCTGAAGGGCGTGTCCTCATACTTCGCATGGCGCTGCTTCATCTCCAGCATTTTCGCGTGGAAGAAGGCCTGCGGGTCCATCGCCGCGTCGTAGCGGGTTTGCATCTCGTCGAACAGCGCCTGGTTGCCGCACACCAGGCGCGCTTCCAGCAGGCTGGTTTGCACCGTGATGTCGGCCTGCGACTCGCTCATGCACTCGTCCACCGTGCGGATGCTGGAGCCGATTTCCAGGCCCAGGTCCCACAGCAGCTGCACCAGCTCTTCCAGCCGCGCGCGGGTGTCCGCATCCGGCGCCTGGTGCAGCAGGATCAGCAGGTCGACGTCGGAATAGGGGAACAGCTCGCCGCGCCCGAAGCCGCCCACCGCCACCAGTGCGGTTTCGGGCGGCAGCGCCGCCTCCTGCCACGCGGTGCACAGCACCCCGTCCACTACCTGGCGCAGGTTGCGCAGCAGTTTTTCGGGCATGCCGTCCTCGCGGAAACCGGCGATGACGGTCTGGCGGCCGGCTTTGAGCTGGCTTTTCAGCTGCTCGCGCAGCTCCTTCTTCATGGCGGCAGCTGGCATGCGCAGATCAGGCGGCGGCAGGGGCTGCGGCCGGCGCTGCTGCTGGTGCGGATGCTGCCTGGGCGGCGATGATGGCCGGCGGCGGCGGGGTGCCGGCCGACATGGTCAGCACTTCGTAGCCGGTTTCGGTCACCAGCACGGTGTGTTCCCACTGCGCGGACAGGCTGCGGTCCTTGGTCTTGATGGTCCAGCCGTCGTTCATCTCGCGGATTTCGCGGCGGCCGGCGTTGATCATCGGCTCGATGGTGAAGATCATGCCTGGCTTCAGCTCGTCCAGCGTGCCGGGGCGGCCGTAGTGCAGCACTTGCGGTTCCTCGTGGAAGACCTTGCCGATGCCGTGGCCGCAGAATTCGCGCACCACGCTGTAGCCCGCTTTTTCAGCGTGCTGCTGGATAACGTGGCCGATGTCGCCCAGGTGCGCGCCCGGCTTGACCTTGGAAATGCCCAGCCACATGCATTCGTAGGTGATGTCGGACAGGCGCTTGGCCAGGATGGACGGCTCGCCGATGAAGAACATGCGGCTGTTGTCGCCATGGTAGCCGTCCTTGATGACGGTGATGTCCAGGTTCACCACGTCGCCGTTCTTCAGCACCTTGTCGCCCGGGATGCCGTGGCAAATCACGTCGTTGACGGAGGTGCAAATGGCTTTCGGGTAGGGCGTGTAGCCGGGCGGGCAGTAGTTCAGCGGGGCCGGGATGGTGCCCTGCACGTTGACCATGTACTCGTGGCACAGGCGGTCGAGTTCGCCGGTCGTGACGCCCGGTTTGACGAACGGAGTGATGTAATCCAGCACTTCGGAGCCGAGGCGGCCGGCAATGCGCATGCCTTCGATATCTTCGGCGGTATGGATGGTAATAGCCATGGGGTAGGTAATCTGTGTGAATGTATAGGTGAAATTATAAACGACCCACCACCTTCTCGCGGGATTCATGTCGTTGTAGTATGGATAACATTATCCCGGCAACCCTGCTGCGCGACCTTCATTAAGGAAAAGATGCAAGTTAAGCAATGAATTCTCGCCGCCACAGTCGTGCTGGCGCTGCCTGCGCACGCGGAATCGTGTGGCTTGGGGCCGCCGCCTACTTCCCCGGACTACGCGGCGCACAAGGCGCAGGCGGCGGAAACGCTTGCGCGCACTGGATATGTGGCTGTTTGCGGCGGCGATCTCAATCGTTACGAGATCGGCGCCAGGCTGCAGCCGCTGCCCGTGGCGCTGCAAGGTCTGCCGTTCCGGCCCGTCGAGCTGGCCGGCACACCGCTGGCTGGCCTGGCCAGCCTGGGCGGGATGACGGAAGACGTGGGTAATATCAGGTCCCGCCTTTACAGAAGCTTCCGCATGAGCGATGGCCACGTGCTGACGCTGTTCGAGCATGACATGTCGGTCGACGGCGTAACAATGTGGCGCGATCCGAAAGATGAACCGGACCGGGTAGGCGCATCGCCCGCACGGCTGATGGTGATGCAGGAGCCCAATGGCAAGGCGGTTTCCTCGCTGAGCTGGGTGGAGGGGCGGCGCTACCTCGAAATATGGCTGGATGCGAATGTGGCGCTGGAGCGCCGCCAGGGTGAAATCTTTGCACTTGCCGAGTCGTTGCCGAAGTCTGTCCCATCGCGCATGCATGAACCGGATCCAGCACGCGCGCCGGGGCTGGGGCCGGACGGCATCCCCTTGCTGCCGCCGATACCGCAGTTCCTCCCCCGGCCGCGATAGACGTTGCAGTCCCGGTGCGCCGGGGAGCGTACTTCCCCTTGCCCGAAATTCAGAAGGCGTACGATGAACGCGGGCTGATCTTGCTTACCGGCGTCGACCAGCCATGGCTGGGCATCTGGTGGACCTTGCGCGTGACGTCGTGAGCTTCATCGACCGGCGTTATTACCCGTCAAAATGATCCGCTTCTCAGCGCCGGCGCGTTCCCTACCGAAGGAAGTAGCCGGAGACTTTCCAGTTGCCGTCTTTGTCGCGTGCCGGCGTCACGGTTTCGACCCCGTCCGGCTTGTTCGCGAAGGTGCTGGCGTAGACGATGACAACGTATTCGCCCTCCGGCGCGCCCGGCGGATTCTTGGCGAACGTGGCCGATTTCACTGTCCTGCTTTTCAGCGGCCCGAGGGGCGCCCTGAGGGATTGCAGCGCCTGTGTCCAATCCGACTGCGATACAGCCTTCTGGAACGGCTCTGCCGCTTCGGTCCAGGTGGAGGCATGCCGGTTGCTGTCCGCCAAAGCAAGCCAGTTGCCGGCGGCGGATTTAGCCTGCTCGATAACTTGCGCGCTTTGCGCCTGCGCTGCCATGCAGACGACCATGCTTGCGCACGCGAGGAATCGTAAGATGCGTTTCATTGAAGTCCTTGTAAGCCAATAGGGCTTGTCAGGATAGCATCTCATCAGGAACTGAAAATGCGTGCATTCTCACTAGGAACGGCGGGCGCGATAAATATCAAAACAGTTTGGGCAGACCAGCCTGCTTTAGTACTGCATTTGCGGTGTGGCGCGATTTGATGTTGTGATCGACAGGGAAGGATAGTCCCGATAGCGGGCTGTACCAGATTTCGTGGTCGCCTTTGCCCGAGCGCTTAAAGTGGCATCCATGTGCCGGCATGGATTTTTTTGAGATCTGCTGTATAACCGTGCATCAGGTGGCGACAGCGCGGATGCTCGCCGCAAGCTTGAAGGGGATCGCAGTCCCAGCCGGCTGTGGCCGGCCATTTTCGATCAACATCTCAGGAATCAGAATCTTGAGCTTTGCCAGCAGGGCAGGTATAGCCTCGGCTTCCGCTACCAAGCCGGGCACATCTTCGCTGTCCGCAATCCAGACTTGCGCTTCCTGGTCCCAGACAGCCACAATTTTCAGCGGGGTTTCCATAGAATGACTATAGCAGGAAACCCTCGGCCACAAGCTGCCGCAGCGGCTACTTATACGTGCTGATCAAGGAAAACCGGGTTGCCGTCAGGGTCCAGCAGGATGGCGTAGGCGGGGCCGGTGGTGGTTTCGTCGGCTTCGGCGGTCAGGGTCACGCCGTCGGATTTGAGCTGGCGCTGGATGTCGCGGATGTCGGTGAACTCGGCCAGCGGCTGGGCATTCTGGTCCCAGCCGGGGTTGAAGGTGAGGGTGTTCTTGTCGAGCATGCCCTGGAACAGGCCGATGATGTGCTCGCCGTTCTTGAGGATGATCCATTTGTTGGCCAGGTCGCCGCCGAAGGGCTTGAAACCAAGTTTCTCGTAGAAGGCCAGCGATGCGGCGATGTCCTTCACGGCCAGGCTGACAGAGAATGCGCCGAGTTTCATGTTGTCTCCAGGAGTGTGGTTAGGATGATAATACTACAGGGTTGCTGGCCGGACATGACCTAAAGCTTGGCCCTTTGTGGCAAGATGTAAGCATCTAACTTGCGAGGATAGTCATATGCGCATATATGCCGCTGCGGTGGGCATGGCGATGCCGCTGTTGCTCCTTCTTCTGCCCGGATGCGCGCCGGCTGCCGCGTCCGCGCCGCCGATCGAGCTGACGCCCATCCAGGTCGCGCCGCAGGTCTATTACTTCCAGGGCCAGGCCGGCATGGCGAGCGCGCAGAACAAGGGCTTCATGTCGAACGCCGGCTTTGTCGTCACGCGCGGCGGGGTGCTGGTGTTCGATGCGCTGGCCACGCCGGCGCTGGGCGAGGCCATGCTGAAGGCGATCGCGCGCGTAACCGATCAGCCGGTGCGCCGGGTGGTGGTGAGCCACTATCACGCCGACCATTTCTACGGCCTGCAAGCGTTCAAGCAGCAAGGCGCCGAGATCTGGGCGCACGGCGCGGGCAAGGCCACGCTCATGTCCGAGTTCACGCAGACCCGGCTCGCCGAGCGCCGCGCGTCGCTGGCGCCGTGGGTGGATGGCGCCACGCGGCTGCTGCCTGCCGACCGCTGGCTGGAGTTCGGCGCGGACAAGCAACTCAAGTTCGAACTGGGCGGCACCCGTTTCACGCTGCTCGACGTGGGCGGCGCGCATTCGCCGGAGGATTTGATGCTGTACGTGGAGGACGCGCAGGTGCTGTTCGCGGGCGACCTGTTCTTCACCGGCCGCATCCCTTTCGTGGGCGAGGCGGACAGCAAGGCCTGGCTGCAGGCGCTGGCGCGCTTTCCCGCCGGGCCGAAGGTGGTGGTCCCCGGCCACGGCCCGGCGTCCAGCAAGCCACAGGCCGATCTGGCGCTCACCACCAGCTATCTGCTTTATCTGCGCGAGCAGATGGGCAGGGCGGTGGCGGACATGCAGACTTTCGACGAGGCTTACCAACAAATGGACTGGAGCCGCTTTGAGCAGTATCCTGCTTTCAAGGAAGCCAACCGCATCAATGCCTACGGCACTTACCTGCTGCTTGAGCGCGAAAGCCTGGGCAAATAACAAAACCAATCCGAGGAGAAGTCGATGAAGGTGCTGCGCTCGTTTGTTGCTGTCCTGTTCGCGCTGCTGGCGCTGCTGGCGCTGATTCCCGCCGCCGGCATGGCCGCGCCGCAAATCAAGGTGGTCTACCACGTCAACAACAGCGACGCCGCCACCGCCGTGTTGAACAACATCCGCAACCACCTGAACGCCAGCCCTGCGGCCAAGATCGTGGTGGTCACGCACGGCCCCGGCATCGACTTCCTGGTGGACGGCGCCAAGAATGCCAACGGCAATCCTTACGACATCCCGGTGCAGGAACTGGCCGACCGCGGCGTGGAATTCCGGGTCTGCAAAAACACGCTGGACGCGCGCAAGCTGGACAAGTCGAAACTGCTGCCGGAGACGAAGATCGTGCCGTCCGGCGTGGCCGAGATCGCGCGGCTGCAGGCGGAGGAGGGCTTCGTCTATCTGAAGCCTTGATATAATTGTTACCCCAACCGTCGATGAGAACCCCGTGGATAACCGCTTAAGCAAAGAGCAGATGGCCGAATTGTTCGAGGAAGTCTCGAACGTCTTCTTTTTGCTGTCCGAACCGACACGCCTGAAAATCCTGCACAGCCTGTGCCATGGCGAACGGGCCGTGAACGAGATCGTGGTCGAGATCGAGGCCAGCCAGGCCAACGTGTCGCGCCAGATCAATATGCTGTTCCGCGCCAGGATCCTGGCCCGCCGCAAGGAGGGCACGCAGGTCTACTACCGCATCGACGATCCTGCCACGCTGGGCATCTGCCAGAGCGTGTGCGCGCGCGTCAGCGCCGACATCCTGGCCCGCAGCGGCCAGCGTCCCGAGCCGCAAGCTGTCCTGGTCGCCGCCGAGGCTTGAATCCAGCCGCGTGTTTTTTTGTCACATCGCGAAATTTTCTTTCGCAAATATGCGTGATTAGTCATATACTCCAGTTCAGGCAGTCAACAAGAACGAGGAGACGGCATGGCAGGCGCAGCACCGAAGCCTGGGCGCATTTTGCGCGCCCCTGAGAATTTCGTGGACAGCCAGCTGGCGCTGGACATCACCAGCAACGGCATGAACGACCAGCGGCGCAGCTTTCTGCGCAAAAGCTTTCTGGCAGCCGGCGCGGCCATGGCCAGCGGCACGGCCCTCGGCCAGGCGGCAGCCGGCGGCGACCCCGCCATCCTGAAGCTTCCGGAGCATTCCACGTCGCTGGGCAAACCGGTGGCGACCAATCCCTACGGCATCCCATCGCGCTTCGAAGGCGCGCTGCAGCGGCGCGAGTCGCCGGGGCTGACGCGCGTGAACGCGGCCTCGGTGTCGTTCACGCCGCTGCAAAGCCTGTTCGGCATCATCACCCCCAGCGGCCTGCATTTCGAGCGCCACCACCAGGGCTGGCACGATATCGACCCCAGCCAGCACCGCCTGATGGTGAACGGCCTGGTGTGCCGGCAGAAGGTCTACACGATGGACGACTTGATGCGCCTGCCGTCGGTGTCGCGCATGCATTTCATCGAATGCGGCGCCAATACGGCCATGGAGTGGGGCAATGTGGCGGTGCCGTCGGTGCAGTACTCGCACGGCATGCTGAGCTGCAGCGAGTTCACCGGCGTGCCGTTGTCGGTGCTGCTGGAGGACTGCGGTTGCGACAAGAAAACGGCGCGCTTCGTGCTGGCCGAAGGCGCGGACGGTTCCGGCATGACGCGCACCATCTCCATCGAGCGCGCGCTGGACGACGTGATTGTGGCCTGGGCCATGAACGGCGAGATGCTGCGCCCGGAGAACGGCTACCCGCTGCGCCTGGTGGTGCCCGGCGTGCAGGGCGTGTCCTGGGTGAAGTGGCTGCGCCGCATCGAGGTCGGCGACCAGCCTTATGCCAGCAAGGACGAGGCGATCCACTATATCGATGCGATGCCGGACGGGATGTACCGACAGTACACCGCCATCCAGGAATGCAAGTCCGTGATCACCACGCCGTCGGCCGGGCAGCGCCTGCTCGACACGGGCTTCTACAACATCACCGGGCTGGCCTGGTCGGGCCGGGGCAAGATCAAACGCGTGGACGTGTCCACCGACGGCGGCCGCAACTGGCGCACCGCGCGGCTGGAGTCGCCGCTGCTGCCGAAGTGCCTGACCCGCTTTAACATCGACTGGACCTGGGACGGCGCGCCGGCCGTGCTGCAGGCGCGCGCCATCGACGAAACCGGCTACGTGCAGCCGAAGATCAACGAGCTACGTGCCGTACGCGGCACGCGCTCCATTTATCACAACAACGCCATCCAGTCGTGGCAAGTGGCGGCGTCCGGGGAGGTGTCGAATGTCCAGGTTTATTAAGGCCGCCGTAGCGCTGCTGTGCGCAGCCGCCTCGTGCACGCTGCTGGCCGCGCCGCCCTACGCCAACGTGGGCCGGCCCGCCACGCCGCAGGAAGTGGCCGCGTGGGATATCGACGTGCGGCCGGACTTCAAGGGTTTGCCCAAAGGTTCGGGCAGCGTGGTCAAGGGCATGGAGGTATGGGAGGGCAAATGCGCTTCCTGCCACGGCACGTTCGGCGAATCCAACGAGGTGTTTACACCGATAGTCGGCGGCACGACGAAAGAGGATGTCAAGTCCGGCCGGGTGGCGTCGTTGCGCGATAACAAACAGCCGCAGCGCACCACGATGATGAAGGTGGCCACGGTGTCCACGCTGTGGGACTATATCAACCGCGCCATGCCGTGGACCGCGCCCAAGAGCCTGACTACCGAGGAAGTGTATGCGGTCACCGCCTACATCCTGAACATGGCGGAAGTGGTGCCGGATGACTTTGTGCTGTCGGACCGCAATATCGCCGAGGTGCAGGCGCGGATGCCGAACCGGAACGGCATGACGCAGGCGCATGGCATGTGGGACGTGAAGGGCAAGGCCGATGTGCGCAGCACGGCCTGCATGAGCAATTGCGGCGATGTGAAGCTACGCTCGGAACTGCCTGCGGCGGCACGCAATGTGCACGGCGACTTGTCGGCGCAGAACCGCAGCTTCGGCGCGGTGCGCGGCGTGGACACCACGCAGCCGGCGCCACAGGCCGCGCTGGCCGGCAAGGCGCCGGTGGCTGCCGCAGTTGCCGCCGTGTCGATGGCGGCACCAGCGCCTGCGCCGGCCGCAGCCAAGACGCCCGCCGGCGGACTGGCGCTGGCCAAGCAGAACGCGTGCATGGCTTGCCACGGCGTTGGCAACAAGATCGTCGGCCCGGCATTGCGGGACATCGCCGCCAAGTACAAGGGCGATGCGGCGGCGGCGCAGCGTCTGGCCGGCAAGGTGAAGGCGGGCAGTGCGGGCGCGTGGGGACCGGTGCCGATGCCGGCCCAGGGCCATTTGAAGGACGAAGACATTGCAGTGATGGTCGGCTGGATACTGGACGGCGCCAAGTAGGCGCAATCCGGGACAGCCATATTAATAAAGGGAGACTTCAATGAATCAGAATCGACGGGATGCCCTGCGCATCGGTTCCATCCTCGGCCTGGCCATCACGGCCGGCCTGCTCAAACCGAGCGACGTGTTTGCCGCCGACTGGCAAGCCGGCATGTTCGATGCCAAGACCCTGGAAGACGCGCTGAAAGCCATGGGCGGCAACACGTTCTCCGTCAGCAAGGACGTCGCCGTGACCGGTCCGGACATCGCTGAAAACGGCGCCGTGGTGCCGGTGTCGGTATCGAGCAGCGTGCCGAACACCGAAATGATCGCCATCCTGGTGGAGAAGAATCCGAGCCCGCTGTCTGCCACCTTCAAGATCCCGGCCGGCACCGAGGCGGCGGTGAGCACCCGCGTGAAGATGGGGGGCACTTCGAACGTGCACGCGCTGGTGAAGGCGGACGGCAAATGGTACGCCGCCAGCAAGGAAATCAAGGTCACCCTCGGCGGCTGCGGCGGTTGATCCGCCCCCATCAACCAACTTAAGGAAAACATCATGGGCAATCCGATGCGCATCCGCGCCAACGCTACCGGCGACACGGTTGAAGTCAAAGTACTGATCCGCCACGACATGGAAACCGGCCAGCGCAAGGACGCTTCCGGCCAGGCGGTGCCGGCGCACTTCATCCAGACCCTGGTCGCCACCTGCAAGGACAAGACCGTGCTGGACGCGCAGTTCGGCACCTCGGTGTCGAAAGACCCCTTCCTGTCCTTCAAGTTCAAGGGCGGCGCCAAGGGCGACAAAGTGGTCATCAAATGGACCGACAACAAGGGCGACAGCCGTACCGACGAAGTAGTCGTAGCTTAAAAGTAGCACCCGGCAGCAAGTGGCGCAGACCACCCACCTGATAAGAAACGGAGATGCAATGAAACGGACTAGTTCCTACCTGATGGCCGCACTGGCCGTGTCCGCGCTGGGCACGGCGCTGGCGCAGACATCGGCCACCGATGAAATCGCAAAGTACCGGCAGCTGCTGGCCGACGGCAATCCCGCCGAGCTGTGGGAAATGCGCGGCGAAGAGCTGTGGATGAAGAAGGACGGCCCGCGCGAGGCCACGTTGGAACAGTGCGACCTGGGCAAAGGCCCGGGCGTGTTGAAGGGCGCCTACGTTGAACTGCCGCGCTACTTCAAGGACGTGAACAAGGTCATGGACCTGGAGCAGCGCCTGGTGCACTGCCGCACCACCCTGCAGGGACTGACGCTCGAGCAGGCCACCAAGACGCCATTCGGCGCGGCCGGCAAGCAGTCCGACATCGAAGCGCTGGTGTCCTACATCACGGCGCAGTCCAAGGGCATGAAGATGGCGGTCTCCACCCGCCACCCGCAGGAAAAGGCCGCCTACGAGGTGGGCAAGAAGCTGTTCTACTACCGTGGCGGCGCGCACGATTTCGCCTGCGCCACCTGCCACTCCGTCAACGGCCAGCGCATCCGGCTGCAGGAGCTGCCCAACATCCTGAACAAGGCCAACGCGCAGGCGGCCTACACCACCTGGCCGGCGTACCGCGTGTCGCAGGGCGAAGTGCGCACCATGCAGCACCGCCTGAACGACTGCTTCCGCCAGCAGCGCTTCCCGGAGCCGGTCTACGGTTCGGACCTGATCACGGCGCTGACCATGTTCCTGGCCAAGAACGCCGACGGCGGCACCTACAACGCACCGGCGCTGAAGCGCTAAGGAGAACCACATGAAATACAGCGTATTAATGTTGGCCTCCGCCGCCGCCTTCGGGCTGACCGCGCAGCCCTTGCTGGCGGCCGACTACGAAAAACAGGCGCAGGAACTGATGAGGGCGGACTTCCGCTCCAAGGGGCCGGCCACGGTGGAAGGCGTGCTGCAGCAGGACGAGGCGCAGAAGCTGTGCAGCCAGTATCCGGCGCCGGAAAAGCGGCCGAAGAAGCTGGCGGCCAAGCTGGAGGCCGAGCAGCTCAAGCTGGTGAAGTATCCTTCGGACGGCCAGTACATCGGCCGCTGGCAGGAAGGCGAGAAGATCGCCCAGAACGGGCGCGGCATGCAATCGTCCGACAAGCCGGGCGTGCCGAACGGCGGCAATTGCTACGCTTGCCACCAGCTGGCCAAGGCTGAAATCTCGTTCGGGAATATCGGGCCGTCGCTGTACCAGTTCGGCAAGCTGCGTGGGCAGAGCGAAGAAATCCTGAAGTACACCTGGGCCAAGCTGTACAACTCGCAGGCTTACGCCGCGTGTTCCAACATGCCGCGCTTCGGCCACAAGGGCATACTCGACGAGCAGCAGCTCAAGGATGTGATGGCGCTGCTGCTCGACCCGGCATCCCCCGTCAACAAGGACTGAGCCGATGGGTATGAATCGACGCGATTTTATCCAGGTGCTGGGCATTGCGGCGGCCGGCGGCATGGCGCTCAACGCCCGGGGGGCGCTGGCGGCGCAATCGGCCGACGCGCTGTACGCCTTGCCGCGTTACGGAAATGTGCACTTCCTGCACTTCACCGATTGCCACGCGCAGCTCAAGCCGGTGTATTTCCGCGAGCCCAGCGTCAACATCGGCCTCGGCGAAGCCGAGGGCAGGATGCCGCACCTGGTGGGGGAGCACCTGCTGCGCGCGTCCGGCTTCAAGCCGAATACGCCGCAGGCGCACGCCTTCACCAGCCTTGATTTCGAGCGCGCGGCGGCCACTTACGGCAAGGTGGGCGGCTTTGCGCACCTGGCCACGCTGGTCAAGCGTATGAAGGCCTCGCGCCCCGGCGCCTTGCTGCTGGACGGCGGCGACACCTGGCAGGGTTCCGCCACCGCGCTGTGGACCAAGGGCCAGGACATGGTGGACGCCTGCCTGGCGCTGGGCGTGGACGTGATGACGGCGCACTGGGAAATGACGCTGGGCGACAAGCGGGTGCAGGAGATCGTCGACAAGGACTTCAAGGGCAAGGTCGATTTCGTGGCCCAGAACATCAAGACCAACGACTTCGGCGACCAGGTATTCAGCCCCTACACCATGAAGGAGATGAATGGCGTGCAGGTGGCGGTGATAGGCCAGGCCTTCCCGTACACGCCCATCGCCAATCCGCGCCACTTCATTCCCGACTGGAGCTTCGGCATCCAGGAGGAGAGCATGCAGAAGACGGTGGATGAGGCGCGCGCCAAGGGCGCCAAGGTGGTGGTGGTGCTGTCGCATAACGGCATGGACGTGGACTTGAAAATGGCCTCGCGCGTGCGCGGCATCGACGCCATCATGGGCGGCCACACGCACGACGGCGTGCCGGCGCCGGTCATCGTCAGCAATGGCGGCGGCAAAACGCTGGTGACCAATGCGGGCAGCAACAGCAAATTCCTCGGCGTGCTGGACTTCGACGTGCGCGGCGGGCAGGTGCAGGGCTACCAGTACCGCCTGCTGCCGGTGTTCTCCAACATCCTGCCGGCGGACCGGGAGATGGACGCGCTGATTACCCGCATCCGCGCGCCGTACGAGGGCAAGCTGAACGAACGGCTGGCGGTGACCGAGGGCACCTTGTACCGCCGGGGCAATTTCAACGGCAGTTTCGACCAGCTGATTGTCGATGCGCTGATGGACGTGAAGCAGGCCGAAATCGCCTTCTCGCCCGGCTTCCGCTGGGGCACTTCGCTGCTGCCGAACAGTCCCATCCTGATGGAGCACCTGATGGACCAGACGGCGACCACTTACTCGCACACTACCGTGTCCGAACTGAGCGGCGCCACCATCAAGACCATCATGGAGGACGTGGCCGACAATCTGTTCAACCCGGACCCGTACTACCAGCAGGGCGGCGACATGGTGAGGGTAGGGGGTATGACCTACGCCATCGATCCGAAAGCGAAGATGGGCGCGCGCATCCAGGACATGCGCCTGAACGGCAAGCCGATCGACGCGGCCAAGGTGTACAAGGTGGCCGGTTGGGCGCCGGTGGCCGAGGGCGCGAGCGGCGAGCCGGTGTGGGACGTGGTGGGCACGTGGCTGCGCAGCCAGAAGACGGTCAAGCCGCGCAAGCTGAACGCGCCGCGCCTGATCGGGGTGCAGGGCAATCCGGGCATACTGGCATGATGCGCGGCGCGCTGGCATGGCTTGCCGCCTGCGTGCTGGCGGTGCAGCCCGGTTTGTCCGCCGCCACGCCACGCCTGCCCGCATTTACCGCGCTGGACGGCACGGCGGTTGCGCCTGCGCGCCTCATGGGCAAAACCACGGTGGTGGCGTTCTTCTCCAGCACCTGCCCGTTTTGCATGAACGAGGCGCCCAAGCTGCAAAAGCTGTACCGCGACAACCGCCAGGTGCTCGAAGTGGTGGGCGTCAACATCGAGGCGGGCGATCCGGCGCAGGCGGCCAAGGCGGCTGCCTGGGTGCGAAAGTACGGGCTGACCCATCCGGTAACGCTGGACTACCGCGCCTTCGAATCGGCGCTTGGCAAGCCGAAAGGCATCCCGGCGCTGTATGTGTTCGACCGCCAGGGCAGGCTGGCAAGAACTGAAATAGGCGAGATGCTCGACGAGGACTTCGACGACATCGCCCGCGACGCGCGCAAGCCATGAAGACGGCGCTGGCGGCGGTCATGCTGGCCACATTGGCCTCTTTTTTTGCCATCTCAGACGCCTCGACCGCGTCAGCCGCCGCGCCCGCCGCCATCGCCAATGCCGGCGCCCCGGCCGCGGCGCTGGCGCCTCAAGTACCGCCAATACCGCTGGCGTCCAACCTGCAGCGCGACAGCCGCCATGCCGCGCGGACAGGGATGCCGCTGGTGCTGTTCTTCTCGCTGCCTGACTGCCGCTATTGCCACACCGTGCGCCACAACTACCTCGCTCCCATGCTGCACAGCGCCTATACCATCCGCGAAATCGAGGTTGGCGGCGGCGTTGCCGCCACCGGACTGGAAGGCGCCGCCACCAGCCACGCCGCGCTGGCTCGCCAATTTGGCGTGCGTTTCGCGCCAACCGTCCTGTTTGTCGGTCCGAACGGCGCCGAGCTCGCGCCGCCGCTGAAAGGCGGCGACACGGCAGGCATGTACGGCGCCTACCTCGACGCCCGCCTCGCCACCGCGCGGCAAGCCATCTCCGCCACATCACCACCCGAAAGGACCGCCCCATGAAGCACGCCATCGCCAGCGCACTGGCCGCCGCCGCCATCCTCCCGGGAGCGCCTTCCTCCGTCCTGGCCGCCGACGCCAGCTACGCCATCCGCCTGATGACGCCCGAAACCGCACTGAAAGCCGCGTCCGCCGCGCTGGCAGCCTGCCGCAGCGGCGGCTTCCAGGTGGCGGTGGCCGTGGTGGACCGCAGCGGCCAGATCCAGGCGGTGCTGCGCGACCGGTTCGCTGGCGCGCACACCCCGGAAACCGCCATCAACAAAGCCTGGACCGCCGCCAGCTTCAAGATGAACACCACCGAGCTGGCCAAGGCCACGCTGCCGGGTTCGGCCTCCAGCGGCATCCGCGAAATCCCCCGCGTGGCGGCCATCGGCGGCGGCCTGCTGATCGAAGCGGCCGGTGCGCCCTACGGCGCCATCGGCATCTCCGGCGCCCCGTCCGGCGACCTGGACGACAAATGCGCCCGCGCCGGCCTGGACGCCATCCTGGACGACCTGAACCTTTGATCCGCCGGATTCGGCCGAATCCCGCCGCACGGCCCACTTGCGCGGCGTCCTGCTTGCCACTATGCTCGCGGTTTGCCAGCCACATAAGGGCGCGACCATGCGTAGCACCATCAGGATTCCCGCGACCGGCCTCGCCGCCGCGTGCTGCCTGGCCTTGGTCTTGGCCGGCTGCAGCACGGCTGACACGGTCAGCCCGGGTGGCAGGGGCGCCACGGGACGCGCCGCCGGCCCGGGCAATCCAGCCGCCAGCATCACCTGGGCGCGCAAAGTGCGGCCCGGCGTCACGATAACCGAAATAGAAGACGCCTTCGCCAGCGTGGCGGCAGAAGACAACATCCGCGCGGTGGGCGAGCTGCCCCTGTCCAAGGAGCTGGAACTGCGCTCCGGCAAGCCCGGCAAATTCCTCAAAGTGTATTCCTACTGCGACCCCGCAGCCGCCCGCACCATGGTCGACTTCAACCCCAGCATGGCCGCGCTGCTGCCGTGCCGGATCTCCGTGGTCGAGCAGGACGACGGCCTGTGGATCTACACCATGGACATGGATATGTTAATTGACATGCAAGGCGAGCTGCCGCCTCATGTCGGCGCCACCGTGCAGCGCGTGCGCGCCACCATCCTGAAAATGCTGGAACGCGGCGCGCGCGGCGAGTTCTGATCAGGAGAGCCGCCCGAAGGTCAGGAACAGCCAGGCGGCGGTAATCACTACCATGCCGGAAATGGTGACGCAGGACCAGGTGAAGAACCAGGCCGACAGCAGCGTGGCCTGCAGCGCGCGCTCGAACAGGAAGCCCAGCGCGAAATCGAGGGCCGCCACCACCGACCAGCGCCGCAGGTAGACCGGCAGGTAGCGGCTCATGAAGCGGTTGTGCGCCAGCGCCGCGTGCCGCTCAAAGAGGTCGCGCGCCGCGCTCACGTCCCTGAACAGCCAGTCGAAGAACATGAAGCGGTAGAGCAGGGTCCGGAACGGCATGGCCGGGCGTTGATCTTCCTGAAGGTCGGGCTGCGACGCGTCCTTGTCCATGGGCTCTCCAAGTTGAGTTGAAGATGAGAGTGGCGATGCCGTTTCGCTCATCATACGCCTGTCGCGCAACGCCGCGCGCGCGAAATTGCATCCAATGCAAGCTTATTGGCCCGAAAGCCGTCGCCGCACTTGCCTGAAACGGTGTTTTCAGAGTAGAATTTCGGGTTGCTTGAATTCGTTTTTGAGCAACGTAGTAAATCCTTAAATTTTTTAAACGCGAATCCGGTCGCCAAGGGTGCCTGTCAAAGGGTGACTGATCGGATTCCAGACCCAAACCCTGGAGCTAATATGTCCGTAACTATGCGTGAAATGCTGGAAGCCGGTGTCCACTTCGGTCACCAAACCCGTTTCTGGAACCCAAAGATGGCTCCGTTCATCTTCGGCCACCGCAACAAAATCCACATCATCAACCTGGAAAAAACCATGGGCATGTACCAGGAGGCGATGAAGCACGTTCGCCAACTGGCATCGAGCCGTGGCACCATCCTGATGGTGGGCACCAAGCGTCAAGCGCGCGAAATCATCGCTGCTGAAGCGCAACGTGCTGGCGTTCCTTACGTTGACCAGCGTTGGCTGGGCGGCATGCTGACCAACTTCAAAACGATCAAGACCTCGATCAAGCGCCTGAAAGACATGGAAGCCCAGATCGAAGACGGTTCCGTTGAGAAGCTGTCGAAGAAAGAAGCGCTGATGTTCCAACGCGAGATGGTCAAGCTGCAAAAGTCCATCGGCGGTATCAAGGAAATGGGCGGCGTTCCTGACGCAATCTTCGTCGTGGACGTTGGCTACCACAAAGGCGCCATCACCGAAGCCGCTAAACTGGGCATCCCAGTCATCGGCGTGGTCGATACCAACCACTCCCCAGAAGGCGTAACCTACGTCATTCCAGGCAACGACGACTCCTCGAAAGCGATCACGCTGTACGCTCGCGGTGTGGCCGACGCCATCATCGAAGGCCGTGCAAATTCGACCGCCGACGTGCTGGAAACGATCAAGACCGCATCTGGCGACGAGTTCGTAGAAGTTAGCGAACAAGCCTAATTGGCTGCCTGCCGCAAGGCAGGCTTCCAAGCAGCAAATCAGCAGTTTAAAAGGGGTGGCATCTGCTCCCCCTTTTTTTTAACGACAGCGTATGGGCGTGCAGGCTTGCGAGCCACCCCATACCACTCATCGAATACACAGGAGAATTACATGGCAGCTATTACTGCAGCGATGGTAGGCGAACTGCGCGCGAAGACCGACGCGCCTATGATGGAATGCAAGAAAGCCCTGACCGAAGCCGAAGGCAACATGGACAAGGCCGAAGAACTGCTGCGCGTTAAGCTGGGCGGCAAGGCTTCCAAGGCTTCCTCGCGCATCACCGCCGAAGGCGTGGTGGCAACCTACATCGCCAACGGCGTTGGCGCCCTGATCGAAGTCAACTCCGAGACCGACTTCGTTGCTAAAAACGACGACTTCCTGAACCTGGCCAACACCGCGGCCCGCCTGGTTGCCGAAAACAACCCGGCCACCGTGGAAGCCCTGCTGGCCCTGCCAGCCGGCGAAGGCAAGACCCTGGACGAAGTGCGCACCGCCCTGATCGGCAAAATCGGCGAAAACATGTCGATCCGCCGCTTCCAGCGTTTCGAAACCACCGCCAAGCTGGCGTCGTACCTGCACGGCACCCGCATCGGCGTGATGGTTGAGTTCGAAGGCGCGGACGACCAGGTCGGCAAAGACGTGGCCATGCACATCGCCGCAATGAAGCCAGTGTCGCTGTCGGCTGACCAGGTGCCTGCCGAACTGATCGAAAAAGAGCGCTCGGTTGCCCAGGCTAAAGCTGACGAAGATGCAGCCCAGGCCGCAGCCGCCGGCAAGCCAGCCCAGTCGGCTGACATCGTTGCCAAGCGTCTGGAAGGTTCCGTGCAGAAGTTCCTGAAAGAAGTGTCCCTGCTGAACCAGGCCTTCGTCAAGAACGACAAGCAGACCATCGAAGCCATGCTGAAAGCGAACAACGCATCCGTGAAAGCCTTCACGATGTACGTGGTTGGCGAAGGCATCGAGAAGAAGGTAGACGATTTCGCTGCTGAAGTTGCAGCGCAAATGGCCGCCTCCAAAGGCGCATAATTAAAAGCGGGCCGCAAGGCCCGTTTTTTTAAGCCCAAACCACTTGCTTGTTGCTTGAATGCAAGCGAGTGGTGCAGCAAGCGGAGGTGCGGGTATCATATGCGTCGCATAACCTCGCCTCCGTCCGCCACACCCGAATAAACCCAACTAAGGAGCCCCAGCTCATGTCAAAACCAGCCTACAAGCGCGTCCTCCTCAAATTGTCCGGCGAAGCCCTGATGGGCGACGATGCCTACGGCATCAACCGCGGCACGATCGAGCGCATGGTGGCCGATGTGGCCGAGGTAGCGAAACTGGGCGTGGAACTGGCAGTAGTGATCGGCGGCGGCAACATCTTCCGCGGCGTTGCGCCCGGCGCCCAAGGCATGGACCGCGCCACTGCGGACTACATGGGCATGCTGGCCACCGTGATGAACGCGCTGGCCCTGGCCGACGCCATGAAGCACGCCGGCGTGACCGCGCGCGTGATGTCGGCCATCGGCATCGACCAGGTGGTCGAGCCCTATGTGCGCCCGAAAGCGCTGCAATACCTGGAAGAGGGCAAGGTTGTCGTGTTCGCCGCAGGCACCGGCAATCCCTTCTTCACCACCGACACGGCCGCCGCCCTGCGCGGCTCGGAAATCAGCGCGGAAATCGTGCTGAAAGCGACCAAGGTGGACGGCATCTACACCGCCGACCCGAAAAAAGACGCGAACGCGACCCTGTTCCACACGATCTCGTTCGACGAAGCCATCGCCAAGCACCTGCAAGTGATGGATGCGACCGCATTCGCGCTGTGCCGCGACCAGAAACTGCCGATCAAAGTGTTCTCCATCACCAAGCCGGGCGCGCTGATGCGCGTGATTATGGGCGAGGATGAGGGTACACTGGTTCACGTTTGATTTTTTACCAAGATACTTTTCAAGTTATACAGGAGCACAGCATGTCCGTAGCTGACGTTAAAAAGAACGCGCAAGACCGCATGGTCAAGTCGATCGAGACGCTGAAGGGCGACCTGGCCAAGGTCCGCACCGGCCGCGCCCACACCGGCATCCTCGACCACGTGATGGTGGAGTACTATGGCAACCCGACCCCGCTGAGCCAGGTGGCCAACCTGACCCTGGTGGATGCGCGCACCATCGGCGTGACGCCGTTCGAGAAGAAGATGGGCGCCACCATCGAGAAAGCCATCCGCGACGCCGACCTGGGCCTGAACCCGTCGTCGCAGGGCGACCAGATCCGCGTGCCGACCCCGGCCCTGACCGAAGAGCGCCGCAAGGAGATGGTCAAGCTGGTCAAGAGCGAAGGCGAAGACGCCAAGATCGCCGTGCGCAACATCCGCCGCGACGCCAACGAAACGCTGAAGAAGCTGGTGAAGGACAAGGCCATCTCGGAAGACGACGAGCGCCGTGGTTCGGACGACATCCAGAAGCTGACCGACAAGGCCATCGTCGACATCGACAAGCTGCTGGCTGAAAAAGAGAAAGAAGTGCTGACCGTCTAAGCTCAGTACGGTTACATTACGGTTACAGTACGGGGAATAACCCGTATCGGAAACAGGGGACGGGCCGCACCAGGCGGCCTGTCCCCATTGTGGCGACACCTTTTTTGGCTTTAGAGTTCATGAAATATTCGAGTTCGACGACTGCGGTTCCGGATGCGCCCAAGGTGCCCCGCCACGTTGCCATCATCATGGACGGCAACGGACGTTGGGCGACCAAGCGTTTCCTGCCGCGTGTCGCCGGCCACGTCAAAGGCGTGGAAGCGGTGCGCAAAGTAGTGGAGGGCTGCGCGCTGCGCGGCGTGGAATACGTGACCCTGTTCGCCTTCAGTTCCGAGAACTGGCGCCGGCCGGAAGAGGAAGTGTCGCTGCTGATGCGCTTGTTCGTCACCGCGCTCGAGCGCGAAGTGTCCAAGCTGCACGCGAATAACATCCGCCTCAAGGTGGTGGGCGACCTGAGCCGTTTCGACGAGAAACTGCGCGGCATGATCGCCGCCGCCGAGCGCAAGACCGCCAACAACACCCGCCTGACCGTCACCATCTGCGCCAACTACGGCGGCCGCTGGGACATCATGCAGGCGGTCGGCAAGATGGTGGCCGCCCACCCCGGCGCCACCGATTTCAGCGAAGAGCAGCTGGCGCCGCACCTGGCCATGGCCTACGCGCCCGAGCCGGACCTGTTCATCCGCACCGGCGGCGAAGAGCGCATCTCCAACTTCCTGCTGTGGCAGCTGGCCTATACCGAGCTGTTTTTCACCGACACCTACTGGCCCGACTTCAACGTCGAGAGCCTGGACGCGGCCATCGCGTCCTACCAGAACCGGGAGCGCCGCTTCGGCCGCACCGGCGACCAACTGGCCGAGAAGACCACCTGATGCTCAAAACCCGGATTATCACCGCTGTCGCGCTGCTGGCGGTCCTGCTGCCCGTGCTGTTCTTCAACTACTATCCGGCCGTGGCCGTGGTGGTGCTGGCCTTCTTCGGCGCGGCGGTGTGGGAGAGCTTCCGGCTGTTCCAGACCCCCCGGCCGCTGCTGGCGGCGGCGGTGTGGGCGGCGGCCTTCGGCTACACCTTTTTGCTGCACGGCCTGAGCGGCCCGGTCACGTTCTGGCTGGCGCTCGGTTTCGCCATCTGGCTGCTGCGCTTCACGCCCACGCTGTACACCGGCCTGCCGCCCAGCGAAAGCCTGGGCAACAAGATGCTCAGCGTGGTGTACGCCATCACCTTGGTGAGCTGCTTCGTGGCCATCCTGGCGCTGTACCTGAAGTCGCCGCTGTTCCTCATCTCGGCCATGGCGCTGGTGTGGATCGCCGACATCGGCGCCTACTTCAGCGGCAAGGCCTTCGGCAAGCGCAAGCTGGCGCCCACCATTTCGCCCGGCAAGTCCTGGGAAGGCGCCATCGGCGGCTGCATCGCCGTGGTGCTGCTGTCGGCCGTGAGCGTGCTGGCCGCGCCGTCCTTCCCCTGGCTGCAGGACACCTTCGTGGTCACGCTGCAGGCCAGGCGCGGCTGGGGCTTGACCATTATTATCCTGGTCGTGATCTGCGCGTTCAGCGTGATCGGCGACCTGTTTGAATCCATGCTGAAACGCCGCGCCGGCGCCAAGGACAGCAGCAACCTGCTGCCGGGCCACGGCGGCGTGCTGGACCGTATTGACGCCCTGGTGCCAGTGCTGCCGCTGGCCGCGCTGATCGCCGGCTGGGCATAAGGAGTACCATGCAACGCATCACCATTCTAGGCGCCACCGGCTCCATCGGCGTCTCCACGCTGGACGTGCTGGCGCGCCACCCGGAGCGCTACTCGGTCTACGCGCTGAGCGCGCACAGCCGCGTGGAAGAGCTGGCCGCGCAGTGCGAACAGTTCAAACCGGCCCGCGCCGTGGTCGGCACTGCCGCCGCCGCCGCGCAGCTGCAGGCGCTGCTGCAGGCGAAAGGCTTGCGCACCGAAGTCGAATACGGCGAGCAGGCGCTGTGCGCCATCGCCAGCGCCGCTGAAACCGATACCGTGATGGCCGCCATCGTCGGCGCCGCCGGCCTGGCGCCCACCCTGGCCGCCGCGCGTGCCGGCAAGAAGGTGCTGCTGGCGAACAAGGAAGCGCTGGTCATGTCCGGCCAGCTGTTCATGGACGCGGTGCACGAGAGCGGGGCGGTGCTGCTGCCCATTGACAGCGAGCACAACGCCATCTTCCAGTGCCTGCCGCAGCATTACAGCCGCGTGCCGGGCGCTTGCGGGGTCACCAAGATCCTGCTGACCGCTTCCGGCGGCCCCTTCCTCAAGCGCGCCGTCGACACGCTCGACACGGTCACGCCGGACGAGGCCTGCAAGCATCCGAAATGGTCGATGGGCCGCAAGATCTCGGTCGACTCGGCCACCATGATGAACAAGGGCCTGGAAGTGATCGAGGCGCACTGGCTGTTCGGCGCCTCCGCCGAGCAGATCGAAGTGGTGATCCATCCGCAGTCGGTGGTGCACTCCATGGTGTCCTACAACGACGGCTCGGTGCTGGCCGAACTGGGCAACCCGGACATGCGTACCCCGATCGCGCACGCGCTGGCCTACCCGGAGCGCATCGCTTCCGGGGTGGCGCAGCTGGACCTGGCGCAGGTGGGCACCTTGCAGTTCGAACGTCCCGACTTCGTGCAGTTCCCCTGCCTGGCGCTGGCTTTTGAGGCGCTGAAGGCCGGCGGCACCGCGCCCGCGCTGCTCAACGCGGCCAACGAGGTGGCGGTGGCCGCCTTCCTCGACAGCCGCATCGGCTTCCGCCAGATCGACCGCGTCATCGCCGAAGTGATGCAGGAGCTGCCGCACGGCGCCGCCGCCAGCATCGCCGCCGTGATGGAGCAGGACGGCCTGGCGCGCGCCGCCGCCGAACGTATTATTAACAGTACTATTGCGGGCTTGCGCACACCATGAACCTGCTCACGACCCTGCTGGCTTTCGCGGTCGCGCTGGGATCGCTGATCATTTTCCATGAGCTGGGCCACTACTGGGTGGCGCGCTGGTGCGGCGTGAAGGTGCTGCGCTTCTCGGTCGGCATGGGCAAGGTGGTGTGGTCGCGCCGCGTGGGCCCGGACCAGACCGAGTGGGCCGTGTCCGCGCTGCCGCTGGGCGGCTACGTCAAGATGCTGGACAGCCGCGAGACCGACATCGGCCCGCTGTCCGAAGCCGACAAGGCGCGCGAGTTCACGCGCCAGAACGTGTGGAAGCGCATCGCCATCGTGGCCGCCGGCCCGCTGGCCAACTTCCTGCTGGCCATCTTCCTGTTCGCCGGCCTGTACATGGCCGGCATTGCCGAACCTTCCTCCAAAGTGGCGCCGCCCGCCGCCGACAGCGCCGCCTTCGCGGCCGGCCTGAAAGGCGGCGACATCGTCACCTCCGTGAACGGCGAGCGCGTGCGCGTATGGTCCGACCTGCGCTGGGCCGTGATCCAGACCGCCATCGACAAGCAGGGCATGGTGCTGGAAGTGGACCGTCCCGGCAGCGGGCGCCACACGCTGAACATTCCGGCCAGCGCCACGCAGGGCATGGACCTGGAGTCCGACGTGGCCGGCAAGCTGGGCTTCGGCCTGGCGCGCCCGCCCGCGCTGCTGGGCGACATCCTGCCGGGCAGCGCCGCCGAACGCGCCGGCCTGCGCAGCGGCGACCTGATCGAAGCCGTCGACGGCAAGCCGGTGGAGGACTGGATCGCCTTCCTCACCGTGGTGCGCGGCTCGAACGGCAAAGCGCTGCGGCTGCAAGGCCTGCGCGGCGGCCCGCGGGGCGGTGAGCGGTTCGAACTGACCGTGACGCCGGATGTGGAGCGTAAAG
Organism: Massilia sp. BGA-UO-ETr-WB1; assembly: GCF_059567845.1. Classification (NCBI taxonomy): domain Bacteria; kingdom Pseudomonadati; phylum Pseudomonadota; class Betaproteobacteria; order Burkholderiales; family Oxalobacteraceae; genus Massilia; species Massilia sp. BGA-UO-ETr-WB1. Next base: position 426,862 of record NZ_JCAQOT010000027.1, read on the forward strand.
GATCTGTAACAGTCAGTAAGATCGGCGCTTACGCCGGACAGGGCCCGGATATGATCGAAGTGACCGCCGGGCCGGTGGAGGCGGTGGGCAAGGGCGCCGTCAAGGTGTGGGACACCAGCGTCCTGACCCTGAAAATGATAGGGAAAATGATCGTCGGCGAAGTCTCGTGGAAGAACGTGACCGGCCCTATCACCATTGCGGACTACGCCGGACAGACCGCACGGATAGGCGTTGCCAGCTACCTGAGCTTCATTGCCTTCATCAGCATCAGTCTCGGGGTGATGAATTTGCTACCGATTCCCGTTCTTGATGGTGGACTTTTACTGTATTATTCGCTGGAAGTTTTGACCGGGCGTCCAGTGCCGGAGCGTTTTGGCGAGATAGCGCAGCGCCTCGGCGTTGGTCTGCTGGTGACATTAATGGCACTGGCTGTATTCAACGACGTGGCGCGCCTGCTTTAATAAGTTTATGTAGTCTGTAATTTGAGCCATTGATTTGAGCCATCGAATACCACCAATGAAATTATATTCTGACCGTATTGCCTTGCCTTCCTTTCGCCGCAGCCTGATCGGCGCCGCCGCCCTGGCTCTCTGCTCCGGCAGCGCGTTCGCCATCAATCCCTTTGTCGTCAAGGACATCCGTGTCGAAGGCATCCAGCGTACGGAGGCCGGCACGGTCTTCAGCTACCTGCCGGTGCGCGTGGGCGAGACCTTCGACGACAAGAAGAGCGTGGCCGCCATCAAGGGCCTGTACGGTTCGGGTATCTTCAAGGACGTGCGCCTGGAGCAGGACGGCGACGTGCTGGTGGTGATCGTGGAGGAACGCCCGGCGATCGCCAAGGTGGACTTCACCGGCACCAAGGAATTCGAGAAGGACATGCTGGTCAAGGCGCTGAAGGACATCGGCGTGGGCGAGACCAAGACCTTCGACAAGGCGTCGGTGGACCGCGCCGAGCAGGAATTGAAGCGCCAGTACCTGTCGCGCGGCCTGTACGGCGTGAAGGTCACCACCACGGTCACGCCGATCGAGCGTAACCGCGTCAACATCGTGTTCGCGGTGGACGAGGGCGAAATCGCCAAGATCAAGCAGATCAACCTGGTGGGCAACAAGGCTTTCTCCGACAAGGAACTGCGCGAGAACCTGGCGCTGAACACCGGCGGCTGGTTCAGCTGGTACACCAAGGCCAACCAGTACTCCAAGACCAAGCTGACCGGCGACCTGGAATCGCTCAAGTCGTTCTACCTGAACCGCGGCTACATCGAGATGCAGGTCGAATCGACCCAGGTCTCGATCACCCCGGACAAGAAGGACATCTACATCACCATCAACATCAGCGAAGGCGAGAAGTACAAGGTCGCCGACTACAAGTTCGAAGGCGAGATGTTCGGCCGTGAGGAAGAGCTGCGCCAGCTGGTGCTGCTGCGCAAAGGCGAAGTCTATTCGGGCGAGCGCCTGACCGCCACCAACAAGCTGATCACCGACCGCCTGGGCACCTTCGGCTACGCCTTTGCCAACGTCAACGTCGATCCGCAGATCGACCGCGAGAAGCGCGAAGTGAGCTTCACCTTCCTGATCGACCCGGGCAAGCGCGCCTACGTGCGCCACATGAACATCGCCGGCAACACCACCACCCGCGACGAAGTGATCCGCCGCGAGTTCCGCCAGTTCGAGTCGTCCTGGTACGACGCCAACAAGATCAAGCTGACCCGCGACCGCGTGGACCGCCTGGGCTACTTCAAGGACGTGACCATCGACACGCCGGAAGCGCAGGGCACCTCGGACCAGGTGGACGTGCAGCTGACCGTGGTCGAGAAGCCGACCGGTAACTTCCAGATCGGCGGCGCGTTCTCGCAGGCCGAGAAGTTCACCTTCTCGGCGTCGATCCAGCAGGCCAACTTCGCCGGCTCGGGCAACACCGTCGGCATCAACCTGAACACCAGCAAGTACAGCCGCACCATCGAGTTCTCGAACACCAATCCGTACTACACGGATGATGGCGTGAGCCGCTCGTTCGACCTGTACATCCGCACCCTGAACCCGCCCGCGCTGAACATCGGTTCCTACACGATTAAACAGCACGGCGGCCGTATCAGCTGGGGCGTGCCGTTCTCGGAAGTGGACACCGTGTTCTTCGGCGCGGGCCTGGAACGTTCGTCGATCACCACCGACGAAACCAGCCCGGTGCGCTACCAGGACTACGTGCGCGACATCACCGGCAGCCCGGTGGGCACCGCCAAGACCGTGGCCGTGCCGCTGACCGCCGCCTGGGCGCGCGACAGCCGCGACAGCGCCTTGACCCCGACCGTGGGCCAGTACCAGCGCATCAACCTGGAACTGGACGTGGTGGGCGAGTCGAAGTACTTCCGCGCCGTGTACGAGCACCAGCTGTTCAAGCCGCTGCACCCGAAAGTCACGCTGGCCCTGAAGGGCGAGATCGATTACGGCCACGGCATCGGCGACAAGCCGTACCCGGTGTTCAAGAACTTCTACGGCGGCGGCATCGGTTCGGTGCGCGGCTACCTGAGCTCCTCGCTCGGTATCGTCGACACCCGCTACGGCGATGCGCTGGGCGGCGCCTCGCGCCTGATCGGTAACGCCGAACTGCAGATGCCGTTCCCGGGCTCCGGCCAGGACCGCAGCCTGCGCTGGTTCGGCTTCCTTGACGGCGGCCAGGTCTACCAGGAAGGCCAGAAGATGCGCTTCTCGGAGCTGCGCTTCTCCACCGGCCTGGGCGTAAACTGGATTTCCCCGGTTGGTCCGCTGAAGTTGAGTTATGCTAAGCCTTTGAACGCCAAACCTGGCGACCGCCTGGAACGCTTCCAGTTCCAGATGGGTAATGGATTCTAAGGGTACTAACTTTGATTCGGAGAAACACGTTGAAGACTGCTTCCGCTACCGCATCGGCTAAGGCCGCCAAGTATCTGGCCGTGCTTGCACTGGGCTTGAGCGCTTTGGGGCCGGCGCAAGCGCAGTCGTCCAAGATTGCGTGGCTCAGCACCGAGCGGATTTATAACGAATCGCGCCTGGCCAAGCTGGCCGGCGACAAGCTGGCCGAGGAATTCAAGGCGCGCGAGAAGGCCATGCAGGACCTGGCCTCGCGCCTGAAAACCGCGTCCGAGAAGCTGGAGAAGGAACTGCCGGCGCTGGGCGAAGCCGACCGCGTGAAGCGCCAGCGCGAGTACTTCGAACTGGACAAGGAATTCCAGCGCCGCCAGCGCGAGTTCCGCGAAGACTTGAACCAGCGCACCAATGAGGAGCGCGCCGTCATTTCCGACAAGGCCACGCTGATCATCAAGCAGCTGGCGCAGACCGAAGGCTTCGACATCGTGCTGCAGGACGCGGTGTGGGCCAGCCCGCGCATCGACATCACCGACAAGGTGCTGGCGGCGCTCGACAAAAACAAATAGTCACACAGATATAGATTGGAACACCCCGATGGGCACTCGACTAGGAGAATTGGTCGAACGCTTGGGCGGGCAGCTGGTAGGCGATGCGGCACTGGAAGTGTCCGGCATCGCGCCACTGGCGGACGCCGGCGTTTCGCACATCAGCTTTCTCAGCAATAGCAAATTCCGCGCCCAGGCCGGCCAGAGCAAGGCCGCCGCGCTGATCGTCTCCGCACAGGACGACGAGACCGTGGCCGCGACCTACCAGGGCGCGCGCATCATTGTCAAAAACCCCTATGTGTACTTTGCCCGCGCCGCGCAATACTTCGAAGCGCTGACGGCCATCGTGCCCGAGCCGGGCATCCATGCCTCTGCGGCGGTGCACGCCACGGCCAAGGTGGACCCCGGCGCGCACATCGGCCCCTTCGTCAGCATCGAGGCGGGCGCGGTGATCGGCCCCGGCGCGGTGATCGACCACGGCTGCTTCGTCGGCCGCGACGCGCAGGTGGGCGAGGGCACGCACTTCTTCGCCAACGTGACCTTCCATGCGCGCTGCATCATCGGGAAGCGCGGCATCGTCCATTCCGGCGCCGTGATCGGCACCGACGGTTTCGGTTTCGCCAACGAGGGCGGGGTCTACATCAAGATTCCGCAGACCGGCCGCGTGGTCATCGGCGACGACGTCGACATCGGCGCCAACACCACGGTGGACCGCGGCGCGCTGGCGGACACCATTATTGAAGACGGCGTGAAGCTGGACAACCAGATCCAGATCGGCCACAACTGCGTGATCGGCGCGCATACGGCGATGGCGGGCTGCGTCGGCGTGGCGGGCAGCGCCATCATCGGCAAGTACTGCACCTTCGGCGGCGCCGCCATGGTGCTGGGCCACCTGAAAATCGTGGACGGCGTGCACGTCTCGTCCGGCAGCATGGTATCGCGTTCGATACTGGAGCCGGGCCAGTACACCGGCTTCTATCCGTTGGCAAAAAACGCCGATTGGGAAAAATCGGCCGCCATTGTTCGCAATTTGCCGGGAATGCGCGATAAAATCCGCGCGCTGGAAAAAAACATTAAAACAAAAGATCAAGACGAATCATGACCACTACACCTGAATTGAGCACCGCCCCGAAGACCATGGATATCTGCGAGATCAAGGCCTACCTGCCGCACCGCTATCCGCTGCTGCTGGTGGACCGCGTTCTGAACTACGAAGAGAACAAGTCCATCACCGCCATCAAGAACGTCACCGTCAACGAAGAGTTCTTCAACGGCCACTTCCCGCACAAGCCGGTGATGCCGGGCGTGCTGATGATCGAAGCGATGGCGCAGACCGCCGCGCTGCTGTCGTTCAAGTCCATGGGCATCAAGCCGGACGAGAACTCGGTGGTCTACTTCGTCGGCATCGACGGCGCGCGCTTCAAGCGCCCGGTGGGCCCTGGCGACCAGCTGAAGATGGACGTGGAAATCCTGCGCGTGGCGCGCGGCATCTGGAAATACAAGGCAGTCGGCACCGTCGACGGCCAGACCGCCGTGGAAGCTGAACTGATGTGCACCATCCGCAGCAGCACCGACGCGAGCCAGCCAGCGGGGCAGTAATGAGCAACGAATCGGCTAAAATTCATGCTACCGCCATCGTCGACCCGAAAGCGCAGCTCGACAGCAGCGTGACGGTGGGCCCGTACTCGGTGATCGGCCCGAACGTGCGCATCGCGGCCGGCACCAAGGTCGGCCCGCACGTGGTGATCGAAGGCCACACCACCATCGGCCGCGACAACGTGCTGTTCCAGTTCTCGTCCATCGGCGCCGCGCCGCAGGACAAGAAATGGTCGGGCGAGCCGACCCGCCTGGAAATCGGCGACCGCAACACCATCCGCGAATTCTGCACCTTCAACACCGGCACCGTGCAGGACAAGGGCGTGACCAGGCTCGGCAACGACAACTGGATCTCGGCCTACGTCCACCTGGCGCATGATTGCATTGTTGGCAATAACACCATCTTCTCGAACAACGCCCAGATCGCGGGCCACGTGGAGATCGGCGACTGGGTCATCATGAGCGGCTTCGCCAATGTGCACCAGTTCTGCAAGATCGGCGCGCACGCCTTCGTCGGCATGAGCACCAGCCTGACGCAGGACGTGCCGCCATTCGTGCTGCTGAACGGCAATCCGGCAGCGGCGCACGGCGTCAACATCGAAGGCTTGAAACGCCGCGGCTTCACGCGCGAGCAGATCAACGCCATCCGCGCAGCCTACAAAACGCTGTATCGCTCCGGCCTCACGCTGGAAGAGGCCAAGGCGGCCATGCTCGAACAGGAGCATGCCCTGGCCGAGGACGTGGCCGTGCACGCGCGCGCCATGCGCGAATTCCTCGATACGGCGAATCGTGGCATCGTCCGCTGACATATCGGTCGCGGTGGTCGCCGGCGAACCGTCCGGCGACGTGCTGGCGGCGCGCCTGCTGTCCGGCCTGCGGCCGCAGCTGCCGCAGGCGCGCTTCCACGGCATCGGCGGCCCGGCGATGATGGAGCACGGCTTCGAATCGCAATGGCCGATGGACAAGCTGACCGTGCGCGGCCTGCTGGCCGTGATCCCGCGCTACCGCGAAATCAAGGGCATCCAGAACACGCTGCGCGACCAGCTGCTGGCCGAGCGGCCGGACGTCTTCATCGGCGCCGACTATCCCGGCTTCAACCTCGGGCTGGAAGAGCGGCTGAAGGCGGCCGGCATCCCCACCGTGCACTACATCGGGCCGCAGATCTGGGCCTGGCGCGGCGGGCGCATCAAGAAGATCATCCGCGCCGTGTCGCACATGCTGGTGGTGTTTCCCTTCGAGGAAGAGATCTACCGCAAGGCCGGCGTGCCGTGCAGCTACGTCGGCCACCCGCTGGCCGAGCTGGTGCCGCTGGAGCCGGACGAGGCCGGCGCGCGCCGCCAGCTGGGCTTGCCCGAGGTGGCCAACGTGGTCACCATCATGCCGGGCAGCCGCATGTCGGAGATCAAGTACAACACGGTAGCGTTCATGAAGGCGGCACGTTTGCTGAAGAAGCGCGACCGTTCGCTGCATTTCGTGGCGCCGATGGCGGGCGAGAAGCAGCGCCAGTACTTCCTGCAGCTGGTGGCCGAAGCCGGCCTGCAGGACGTCGAGATCAAGCTGCTGGACGGCCAGTCGCACACCGCCATCGCGGCGGCGGACGCGGTGCTGGTCGCCTCCGGCACGGCGTCGCTGGAAGTGGCGCTGTTCAAGAAGCCGATGGTGATCGCTTACAAGATGATGGCGCTGGAATGGCAGATTTTGCGCCATTTTGGCTATCAGCCGTGGATCGGCCTGCCGAATATCCTGGCGCGCGACTTCCTGGTGCCGGAGCTGCTGCAGGACGCGGCCAGCCCGGAGAACCTGGCCGAAGCCATGTGGCGCCAGCTGAGCGACGCGCCGCACCGCCTGAACCTGGCGGAGCGGTTTACCGAGATGCACCACAGCCTGCTGCGCAATAGTGCGCAGGAAAGCGCGGCGGCAGTGATGAAAGTACTGAAGAAATGAAAACTCCCCAACCCGGCCTGTTCGACGATCTGCCGCGCTCGCTTGACGAGATCATTTGCGGCGTGGACGAGGCCGGGCGCGGCCCATTGGCCGGCCCTGTGTTCGCGGCGGCAGTGATCCTGCATCCCGAGCGTCCGATCGAGGGCCTGCGCGACTCCAAGAAACTGACCGAAGCCAAGCGCGACATGCTGGCGCCGCTGATCAAGAGCAATGCGCTGGCCTGGGCCATTGCCGAGGCCTCGGAAGCCGAAATCGACAAGCTCAACATCCTGCAGGCCAGCATGCTGGCCATGAAACGGGCCGTGGAAGCGCTCGGCACCAAGCCGACCCTGGCGCTGATCGACGGCAACCACTGCCCGCGCATGATGATACAGACCATCGCCATCATCGGCGGCGACGACAAGGAAGACGCCATCTCGGCCGCCTCCATCCTCGCCAAGACCGCGCGCGACGCCGCGCTGGTGCGGTTGCACGCCGCCTATCCGCAGTATGCTTTCGACCAGCACAAGGGCTACGGTACCGCGCTGCACCTGGAGCGCCTGCGCGAGCACGGCCCGTCGCCGGTGCACCGCCGCTCGTTCGCACCCGTGCGCGAGCTGCTGTTTATGAATAATCTGTTATGAAAACCATCACCTCGCGCGATAACGCGCAATACAAAGACCTGAAGCACCTGGCCACCAGCTCGCAGGCCCGCAAGAAGGCCGGCCAGACGCTGCTGGACGGCGTGCACCTGTGCCAGGCCTACCTGGAGCTGCGCGGCCTGCCGGTGCAGTGCATCGTCGGCGAATCCGCCCTGAACAACCCGGAAGTGGCTGACATCGTCGGCAAAATCGAGCACCAGCGCGGCCACACCATCGCCTTGCCGGACGCGCTGTACAACGCCGTCAGCCAGGTCGAGCACGGCGTGGGCGTGATGTTCCTGATCGACACCCCCGAGCGCGCCGTGCCGGACGCCATGACGGTCTCGGCCGTGCTGCTGGACAACGTGCAGGACCCCGGCAACGTCGGCTCCATCCTGCGCAGCGCCGCCGCCGCCGGCATCAAGCAGGTGTATTGCAGCGGCGGCACGGCGTTCTGCTGGTCGCCGAAAGTGCTGCGCGCCGCCATGGGCGCCCATTTCGTGCTCGATATCTTTGAAAACGTGGACCTGGCGCCGCTGATGGCCGCCTCCAAAATCCCCACGCTGGCCACCAGCGGCTACGCCAGCACCCGCCTGTACGACGCCGACCTGAGCAAGCCGGTGGCCTGGGTGTTCGGACACGAAGGGCAGGGCGTGGCGGACGATTTGCTGTCCCTGGCGACCCAGACCGTGGTCATCCCCCATCTCGGCCAAGTCGAATCCCTGAACGTTGCCGCATGCGCGGCAGTATGCTTTTTCGAACAAGTCAGGCAGAATCAGCAATAAACTAGTTTCTCTGGAGCAGGCATGGACATCGCGCAGTTGCAGTTTCTGGTAGCGGAAGGGGATCCTGGCCAGCGCCAGGCGCTGGTGGACATGCTGCGCCGCCTTGGCGCGGCCCAGGTTGTCGACGCTCCGGACGGCCACGGCGTGCTGCGCCACCTGAGCGCGGACTTCGTGCCGGCGGTGAATATCGCCATCCTCGACCTGGCGCTGCCGGGCATCGACGCGCTGGAATTGATACGCCGCCTGGCCGAAGCAGGCAGCCGCGCCGGTATTATCGTTGCCGGTGCTCAAAAATCAGACGTGCTGTTTTCGATTGAAACCATGGCTCAGGCTTATGGCGTGGATTTACTCGGCGCCATTGCCAAACCGGTGGGCGAGCAGCGCCTGCAGACCTTAATCAGCAATTACCAGGGAGCGCGCGCCGTTGCCGGCGCCAATCCCGGGCCGGTATTCAGTTTTGCCGAAGTGGGACGCGGATTGCAGGCGCGCGAATTCGATCCATTCTTTCAGCCTAAAATCGAACTGGAAACCGGCCTGGTGAAAGGGCTGGAAATGTTCGCCCGCTGGCGGCATCCGGAACACGGCGTTTTGGGCCCGGCCGCATTCATGCGCGCGCTGGAGGAAAATAAACGCATCGATTTTCTCGACTGGAGCATGATAGAGAAATCGGTGGCCGCCTGCCGCGCGCTGCACGATAAAGGCATTCCGATTTCGGTGTCGATTAATGTGGACCAGGCCACGCTGGCGCATCCGCAATTCATGGCGCAGATCGGCGCCTGCCTGGAACGCCACCGTATATTGGCTGATTATATTACTTTTGAAATGACGGAATCGGCGGTGCTGTCTGCCGAACCGCATTTCCTGGAAAGGCTGCTGCGTTTGCGCATGCAGGGATTCGGTTTGGCGATTGACGATTACGGCACCGGCCGTTCGAATCTGCAATTGCTGGCGGCGGTGCCATTTACCGAATTGAAAATAGACCGCAGTTTCGTCGACGGCGCATCGCGCCGGCGCGCCATCAGCACGGTATTAAAATCCTGCCTCGGCCTGGCGCGCAGCCTGGACCGCCGTTCGGTGGCGGTAGGCGTGGAAACCAAACAGGATTGGGATTTTCTGCAAGGCCTGGGTTGCACTTATGCGCAGGGCTATTACATTGCCAAGCCGATGCCGGTCGAAGAATTCCCGGACTGGCTGAACGACTGGCGCCAGTTCTTTTAATCGGAATCTACTTTCAACAGCGGCCGCAGAGATGCGGCCGCTGTTGTTTCATAGGCAGGCCATGCCAGTTATTGGCGCGATCAAGCTGGTATCGGGCACGAGGGCGGCGTTTCTGCAGACTGGCGCGCGAGTTCGGCTGCCGTGAAATCGTCGGCGGGGAAGAATGTCTCGATGGCCAGTTCCTTCAGCGTTATATCGTGCGGCGTGCCGAAGATGGTAACCGTGCTGATGAAGCTTAATATGCCGAGAGGGCTTCTCAGGCGCAGCGGCAATAATACGCCGAGAGGGTCATATTCCTGGCCGGCAGCATCGTTCCGCAGTGCTGGCAGCGGATAGTCCTCCACTTCGGCAATAAGCGATTTCAAATAAGGATCGCCGGTTGATTCCAGCTGCCGGTTGAGGCGCTCCAATATATGCGTTCGCCATTGCGTGTAATTGATGATGCTGGAACCTAATCCATCCGGATGCAGGCTGAATTTCACAACGTTGACCGGCTCCGCCAGGAAGGCGGGATTGGCCCCGCGCAACGACACGCCCACCGCCTGGTTCATCGCAACAATTTCGTAGCGGCCATTCATCACCAGGCATGGATTCGGCATATGGCTCTTTAAAACAATATCGAGCGAATGCCTGGCCGCCTGCATTTCGGGCGCGTCCAGCGCGCTGATTTTATACATCGGCGCAAAGCCGGCCGCCTCCAAAATGGTATTGCGCTCCCTCGGCGGAATGTTCAACCGGTCCGAAAGGCGCAGCACCATTTCGCGGCTGGGACTGGAGCGGCCGGTTTCCAGGAAGCTTAAATGGCGGGGCGAGAGGTCCGCGCATTCCGCCAGGCCCTGCTGGCTGAGATGCCGCATTTGGCGCCACTCGCGCAAATGTTCGCCGAAAGTTGAATTATTCATGCGGCCCATTCTAACCGGGGAGGGCGGCGCGGGAGCATTACCTTGCAGGTAATGGCGCGTCGAAACGGCGATGCCGATAATGGGCATTCACACCTTGAAAGGAATCATCATGCAGCGTACCCTGATTACCGTCGTCCTGGTTTTGTTCAGCGCCCTGAGTCTGCCGGCGCTGCTGCAGCACGGCTATTTCGGCATCTGGGAAGTGCAGTTCCGCACCTGGGCCGGCATGCAGGTGCTGGCCGACCTGGCCATAGCGCTGGTGCTGGTGCTGACGTGGATATGGAAGGACGCCAGGGCGACGGGGCGCAACCCATGGCCCTGGATCGTGGCCACCCTGACGCTGGGCTCGTTCGCCCCGCTGGTGTATTTGCTGACGCGCCGCCGGCAGGCGGCGCGGGTGGAGGTCAGTACTCGCGCCGGTTCGGCTTGATTTCCTGCAAAATCGTGGTCGAAATCTCCTCGATCGACTTGGTGGTCGAGGACAGCCAGCGGATGCCTTCCCGCTTCATCATCATTTCCGCCTCGTTCACCTCGTAGCGGCAGTTCTCGATGGACGCGTACTTGCTGCCGGCGCGGCGCTCGTTGCGGATCTCGGCCAGCCGCTCCGGGGTGATGGTCAGCCCGAAAATCTTCGATTTGAACTGGTACAGCGAGGACGGCAGCTTGCCGCGCTCGAAATCGTCCGGGATCAGCGGGTAGTTGGCCGCCTTGATGCCGTACTGCATCGCCAGATACAGGCTGGTGGGCGTCTTGCCCGAACGCGACACGCCGACCAGGATCACATCCGCCGACGACAGGTTCTTGTGCGACTGTCCGTCATCATGCGCCAATGAGAAGTTAATCGCCTCGATGCGGTTCTTGTATTCCTCGCTGTCCACGATATTGTGCGAACGGCCGATGGTGTGCGTCGACATCACGCCCAATTCCTGCTCCAGCGGCGCCACGAAAGTCTGGATCAGGTCCATATGCATGCCATTGCATTTGCGGATCACTTCCGACAATTCCGTTTTCACCAGCGTGGAAAAGATAATCGGCCGCTGGCCGTCGGTGGCGGCCGCTTCATTAATCTTGCGGGCCGCGTCATATGCCTTGTCCAGCGTGTCGATAAACGGCAAACGGATCTGGCGGAAGCGCAATTCGAACTGCGTCAGCACGGAATGGCCGAAGGTTTCCGCAGTGATACCGGTGCCGTCGGAGACGAAAAACACGGTGCGCGCGGCGGCGGGGAGGGGCGGACGTTGTTCTTGTGTCATGAGGGAGTGCTTAGAGCTATGTTGTGAATCGTCAATTTGCGCCGCAGGCTGTAGAATGCACAGCAACGGTAAGATTGTGCTGCACGATGCTAAGAATAACAAGAATCAATATCGGCCAGCCTGCGTAAAGATTTCTATCATCAGTAAAGGTGTCACTATGACTAACGCAGCACTGAAGGAGCAGCAGAACGGCGATGCCGTTTATGTCGCTTCGTTTGAGAACTTGCGCATGACGGATGTCGAGTCCGTCGGCGGCAAGAACGCCTCCCTGGGCGAGATGATCAGCCAGCTGGCTGGCGCCGGGGTCCGGGTTCCGGGCGGCTTCGCCACCACGGCCCAGGCCTTCCGCGACTTCCTGTCGCACAGCGTTGCCGGCGGCAAGCCGCTGGCCCAGCGCATCGCCGACCGCCTGGACGGCTTGAACATCGACGACGTGCGCTCGCTGGCGCAAGCCGGCGCCGAAATCCGCCAATGGATCGTGGAAACCCCGTTCCAGCCTCGCCTGCAGGCTGAAATCGAGGAATTCTACGCGCGCCTGGTGGCCGATTCCGAAACCGAAATGTCCTTCGCCGTGCGCTCCTCCGCCACCGCCGAAGACTTGCCGGACGCGTCCTTCGCGGGCCAGCAGGAATCCTTCCTGAACGTGGTCGGCATTGAAAACGTGCTGGACGCCATGAAGCACGTGTTCGCTTCCCTGTACAACGACCGCGCCATCTCCTACCGCGTGCACAAAGGCTTCACGCACGCCGAAGTGGCGCTGTCGGCCGGCGTGCAGCGCATGGTGCGCTCGGACGTGGGCGCGGCGGGCGTGATGTTTACCATCGACACCGAATCCGGCTTCAAGGACGTGGTCTTCATCACCTCCAGCTACGGCCTGGGCGAAACGGTGGTGCAGGGCGCGGTCAACCCGGACGAGTTCTACGTGCACAAGCCGATGCTGGAGCAGGGCAAGTCGCCGGTGATCCGCCGCAACATCGGCTCCAAGCTGATCAAGATGGAATTCACCGCCGAAGCGAAAGCCGGCCGTTCCGTCAAGACCGTGGACGTGCCGATCGAAATGCGCAACCGCTACTCGCTGAACGACGAGGAAATCGTCGAGCTGGCGAAGTACGCCGTCATCATCGAGAACCACTACCAGCGTCCGATGGACATCGAGTGGGGCAAGGACGGCCGCGACGGCAAGCTGTACATCCTGCAGGCGCGTCCGGAAACCGTGAAGTCGCAGCAGAAATCGACCGACGCGCAGCAGCGCTTCAAGCTGAAGTCAACCGGCACCGTGCTGACCTCCGGCCGCGCCATCGGCCAGAAGATCGGCGCCGGCCCGGTCCGCGTGATTTCCGACCCATCCGAAATGGAACGCGTGCAGCCGGGCGACGTGCTGGTGGCCGACATGACCGACCCGAACTGGGAACCGGTCATGAAGCGCGCTTCCGCCATCGTCACCAACCGTGGCGGCCGTACCTGCCACGCGGCGATCATCGCGCGTGAGCTGGGCGTGCCTGCCGTTGTCGGCTGCGGCGACGCGACCGAGATCCTGAAAGACGGCACCTTCGTCACCGTGTCCTGCGCCGAGGGCGACGAGGGCAAGATCTACGACGGCCTGCTGGAAACCGAAGTGTCGGAAGTGGCGCGCGGCGAACTGCCGCCGCTGAAAACCAAGATCATGCTGAACGTGGGCAACCCGCAGCTGGCCTTCGATTTCCAGTCGGTGCCGAACGCCGGTGTGGGCCTGGCCCGCCTGGAGTTCATCATCAACAACAACATCGGCGTGCACCCGAAAGCCATCCTGGAATACCCGAACATCGACGCCGACCTGAAGAAGGCCGTGGAGTCGGTGGCGCGCGGCCACGCTTCGCCGAAGGCGTTCTACGTGGACAAGCTGGCCGAGGGCATCGCCACCATCGCCGCCGCGTTCTGGCCGAAGAAGGTGATCGTGCGCATGTCCGACTTCAAGTCGAACGAGTACAAGAAGCTGATCGGCGGTTCGCGCTACGAGCCGGACGAGGAAAACCCGATGCTGGGCTTCCGCGGCGCGGCGCGCTACCTGTCGGCCGACTTCGCCGGCGCATTCGAAATGGAATGCCTGGCCATGAAGCGCGTGCGCAACGACATGGGCCTGACCAACGTCGAGATCATGGTGCCGTTCGTGCGCACCCTGGGCCAGGCTGAGAAAGTGGTCAACCTGCTGGCCAAGAACGGCCTGCAGCGCGGCGAAAACGGCCTGCGCCTGATCATGATGTGCGAAGTGCCGTCGAACGCGGTGCTGGCCGACCGCTTCCTGGAGTTCTTCGACGGCTTCTCGATCGGTTCCAACGACCTGACCCAGCTGACCCTGGGCCTGGACCGCGATTCCGGCATGGAACTGCTGGCGGCCGACTTCGACGAGCGCGATCCTGCCGTGCAGGCGCTGCTGCAGATGGCCATCCAGGCGTGCCTGAAGCAGGGCAAGTACATCGGCATCTGCGGCCAGGGCCCTTCGGACCACCCTGAGCTGGCCGTGTGGCTGATGGAACAGGGCATCGAATCGATGTCGCTGAACCCGGACTCGGTCATCGATACCTGGCAGAAACTGGCAGCATTGCAATAAAACAAGTTGACGTAAGGGTGATTTGAGTTAGACTGGAGCTATTGGAACGTTTAGCAAAAAATCATCAAAACCTTACACATTGCAGCAAGAACCCTCGTCGCCTTCGCAGGCAGCGGGGGTTTTTTATTTTTCACAACGAGGAGGCATCATGTCTGACTGGAGCATGTGGCTATTGGCCGCAGGCGTGCTGGTGGTGTTGGAGTTGCTGACCGGCACCTTCTACCTGCTGATGATCGCGGTCGGGCTGGCGGCGGGCGCGGCGGTGGCGTTCGGCGGCGCGTCCGGGCCGGTGCAGACGGTGACGGCGGCGGTGGTGGGCGTGCTGGCCACCGGGCTGCTGTACCGCAGCAAGTACGGCAAGCGCAGTGGCGTGGACGCGGCGGTGGACCCGAACGTGAACATGGATATCGGCCAGACCGTCAGCGTGCCGGCCTGGCAGGACGGCACGGCGCGCGTGATGTACCGCGGCGCGCTGTGGGACGTGGAACTGGCGCCGGGCGCGTCCGCGCTGCCCGCGCCGGGCCTGTACACCATACGCGAAGTACGCGGCAGCCGGCTGATCGTCGGCGCCTGAACCCTGAAAGAACAGACAAAACGTGGAGAATCTTATGGAAATCGGCATCGGCAACGTCAGCTTCGTCATCTTCATCCTGGCGCTGGTATTCGTCTTCAAGACCATCAACGTCGTGCCGCAGCAGCACGCCTGGGTAGTGGAGCGGCTCGGCAAGTACCACGCCACGCTGGGGCCCGGCCTGAACATCGTGGTGCCCTTCGTGGACCGCATCGCCTACAAGCACGTGCTCAAGGAAATTCCGCTCGACGTGCCGCCGCAGGTCTGCATCACCAAGGACAACACGCAGCTGCAGGTGGACGGCATCCTGTACTTCCAGATCACCGACGCCATGCGCGCGTCCTACGGCTCGTCCAACTACATCGCCGCCATTACGCAACTGGCGCAGACCACCTTGCGCTCGGTGATCGGCCGCATGGAACTGGACAAGACCTTTGAAGAGCGCGAGCACATCAATACCGCCATCGTCAACGCCATCGACGAATCGGCCGCCAACTGGGGCGTGAAAGTGCTGCGCTACGAGATCAAGGACCTGACGCCGCCGACCGAGATCCTGCACGCCATGCAGGCGCAGATCACGGCCGAGCGCAGCAAGCGCGCGCTGATCGCCGCCTCCGAAGGCCGCAAGCAGGAGCAGATCAACATCGCCACCGGCGAACGGGAAGCGTCGATTGCGCGCTCCGAAGGCGAAAAGCAGGCCGCCATCAACCGCGCTCAGGGCGAAGCGGCCGCCATCACGGCGATTGCCGACGCCACGGCAGGCGCGCTGCGCGAAGTGGGCGCCGCCATCCAGTCGCCGGGCGGCTCGGACGCGGTGAATCTGAAAGTGGCCGAGAAATACGTGGAAGCCTTCGCCGAGCTGGCCCGGACCAACAACTCGCTCATCGTCCCCGCCAACCTGGGCGACATGAGCGGCCTGATCGCCACCGCGATGCAGGTGGTGAAGACGCAAACTAAATAGAAAGGGCTAAGCGTGAGATGTGCCCGCCACCCAATCGGAGACGAACGCGGTGTAGTCGCTGTAGATAAGTTCAATCGGATCAACACGCGCCTTTCGGCACATTTCGGGCAGCTCCAGCATGAACCGAGCATAGCGCAGTGCTATATGGTCGCCACCGGGCACGTCTCTCCTCTTCGATTCGCAGCTTAGCCAGTTGCGGACGTGCTTGATAACCGAGGTGGCGCTGCTGGCGTGAGCACGGATGTCCTGACCGGCAATGTCCGATATGAATTTCTGGTATCGATGCTGTTCGGTGTCCAGGATAAGCAGGCTCTTGTTTTTCTGGTTTGGACCACCGTACCGCGCCGCACCTATAAACACCCCCAGTTCCAGAGGCATGTTGAAGCGTGGCAGGCCGTTGACGCTGTCAAGTTCGGTTCTGGAGATGTCGTGTATTCCAAATCTCGATTCATATATTTGCCGGTTGATGTTCTCGAACCGGACGTCCCCGCTATTGACGTACTCAAGTGCACAGCGAGGGATAAAACCACAGTCGAATATGGCGAACACCAAGGCATTACGTAGCGGCTCGTACTCAGCGTCAAAAGGACAATTGATGAAGACGTTCGCCGCATAGTCCATCGGGCGGCTCAGGGCTTGTTCCGTTCAAGAATCACTGCTGCAACCGCTGCCCTGATCACCTCGGGCGGAATACGGCCGCGGCTTGGCGGAGGATGCACCCTCCGCTCGCCGGGGCGTTTTCTAAAGAGTTTGGCTATTTCGGCCTCTTCGCTTGTCTGCTGTTGTTTGCGTTTCATGATGAACCTCGCTTCCGCAACTATAGGAAATCCGGGTGAGTTTCATGATATACCTTTATTCAAACAGCTAAACGCGACGCACATTGATCTGCGTCAGACGCCAGGCGGGCTGCTTGTGTCCGGCCTGGCTCGGCTTCAGCTATAAGCCTTCAACGATGCGGAAGTCGCGTTCGGCGGCGTCACCCAAGGCTTCCAGCGCCGCCGCGTAGGCCGGGCTGTCGTACGCCTGGCGCGCCGCTTCAATGCTGGGAAACTCGATCAGCACGGTGAGCTGCTCGATGCCGTCTTCCTCCACCTGCGGCCGCTTGTTGAACACCAGCGCGCGGCCGCCGGCGGCCTCGATCGGCGCCTGCGCCAATTCCGCGTAGGCCTTCATTTTCGCCTGGTCCGAGATCGACCGGTAAGCGACTATCCAGTATCCTTTTTTCATGTTCTTCTCCTTACCATTTACCGTTGTGGGCGCCGCCGTCGACGCGCAGCACTTCGCCGCTGACTTGTTTGGCTTCCGTCAGATATACCACGGCATGGGCGATGTCCTCAACGCTGGCGGTGGAATTGTTCGGCGCCAGCGACTTGAGGAAGTCGGACGGAATGCCATTGGTCAGCGGCGTGTCGACAATGCCGGGCGCCACCACGTTGACGCGGATGCCTTGCGGCGCGAATTCGGACGCCAGGCTGCGGGTCACGGCTTCGATGCCGCCCTTGGTAATCATCGGCACGGCGGCGGTCAGGGCGCGGTTCGGACTGCCCACCAGCGTGCTGGAGATGCCGACGATGCTGCCGCCGCGCTCCTGCGCCAGCATCTGCTTGATGACCAGCTGGCTGATGTACAGGTAGCCTTCCAGGTTGGTGTGCGACAGCGCGGCGAAGTCGGCCGGGGTGTAGTCGAGGAAGGGCTTGGCGATGAAGATGCCGGCGTTGTTCACCAGCCCGTCGATACCGCCGAAGCGCTCCACTGCCGCCGCTACCACCTTGACGGCGGTGGCCAGCTCGCCGATGTCGCCATCGACCAGCGCCAGGTGGGCGGAAGGCTTGAACGCCTCGGACCGGCTGATGCTGCGCGAGGTGGCGACCACGTTGTAGCCGCGCGCCAGGAAGGCTTCGACGATGCCTGCGCCGATGCCTTGCGACGCGCCGGTGACGATGATGGTTTTTTGCTGTTGGGTCATGACTAGCTCCTGATGGATGGGCTGGGTTGTTGGTGAGAAGGACTTTACTTCCAACAACCATGCCGATAAAGATCGCGCCAGGAGCTACTGTTATTACATCGTGTAATGAATCGGCCGTGAGGCGCTGCGGCTTGCCAGGTATTCGGTCATCCAGTACAGCAGCGCCAGGCCGGGGAAGGCTGCGCCGGTCAGCAGGGCGGCGTGCCAGCCGTAGTTGGCGTAGACCCAGCCGCCCGCTGCCGAACCCAGTGCGCCGCCGGCGAAGAACAGCGCGAAGTACAGCCCGTTCAGGCGGCTGCGCAGTTCCGCCCCCAGGCTGAAGATGGCGCGCTGGCCCAGCACCAGGTTGGCGGCCACGCCCATGTCCAGTACGATGGAGGCCACCGTCAGCACGGCCAGCGCCACGTTGCGCATGGCCGGCGAGTCCGGCGCGAACAGCGGCAGCAGGAAGCCCGCCACGCCCAGCGCCAGCGCGGCGGCGGTGGCCATCAGCGTGTGGCCCGAGTCCGCCAGTTTGCCGGCGATGGGCGAGGCGATGGCGCCGGCCATGCCCACCAGCGCGAATACGGCCACGCCGCTTTGCGACAGGTGGAAGGCGGGCGTGGACAGCATCATCGGCGTCACGGTCCAGAACAGGCTGAAGGCGCCGAACAGGCCCGCATGGTAGGCGGCGCGGCGGCGCAGCACGGGCTGGCTCAGCAGCAGCTGCCACAGCGAGGTCATCAGCTCGCGGTACGGCACGGGCGCCGACGGCACGCGCTCGGGCAGCTTGCGGCGCAGCACGGCGGCCAGCACCACGGTGGCGACGGCGGCGCCGCCGAAGACCACGTGCCAGCTGCTGGCGTCCGCCACCAGGCTGGCCACGGGCCGCGCCAGCATGATGCCCATCAGCAGGCCGCTGACGACCTTGCCCACGGTCTGGCCGCGCGTGGCTTCATGCGACAGGTGCGCCGCGTACGGCACCAGCACTTGCGCGGCGACCGAACCCAGGCCGATGGCCAGCGCGGCGGCAAGGAAGGCCCAGGCGCTGGTGCTGGCGGCGGCGGCGGCCAGCGCCACGGCCGTGAACAGCAGCGCGCCCACCACCAGCTTGCGGTTCTCCAGCAGGTCGCCCAGCGGCACCACGAACAGCAGTCCCACTGCGTAGCCGGCCTGCGTCAGCGTCACGATCAGGCCGGCGGCTTGCGGCGACAGCCCGGTGGCGGCGCTGATCGGGCCCACCAGCGTTTGCGCGTAGTACAGATTGGCCACGATCAGCCCGCAGGCGATGGCCAGCAGCCAGACCATGCCTTTTGAAATGTCCTTGTTCATATGTGCCTCTCGGAATGGATATGCGATGAGGCCATTCTAGAGAGAAGTCATAAGAAGATAATTAGGGCATAATCCTCATACACTTTTCGGATTAATTGAACAATCAATGAGCAATGAGTGAACAATGGACCGCCTGAAAGCCATGCAAACCTTCGTCCGCATTGTGGAAGCGAACAGCTTCACCAAGGCGGCCGAAACGCTGAACCTGCCGCGCGCGGCGCTGACGGCCACCATGCAGAACCTGGAAGCCTTCCTCGGCACCAGGCTCCTGCAGCGCACCACGCGCCGCCTGTCGCTGACGCCGGACGGCGCCGACTATTTCCGCCAGTGCGTGGAGATCCTGGGCGCGGTGGAGGCGGCGGAAGCGAACTTTCGCGGCGCCAGCGCAGGCAAGCCGAAGGGCAAGCTGCGCATCGACTTGCCGGGCACGCTGGGCCGCCGCGTGGTGATGCCGCGCGTGGCCGAGTTCACGGCGGCGTATCCCGAAGTGGAACTGGTGCTGAGCCTGACCGACCGCATCGTGGACGTGGTGCAGGAGGGCATCGACTGCGCGCTGCGCGTGGGCCAGTTGCAGGACTCGTCGCTGGTGGGCCGCCAGATCGGCAGCATGCGTTTTCTCACGTGCGCCGCGCCGGCCTACCTGGAGCGCCACGGCGTGCCGCGCACCCTGGACGAGTTGCGCGCGCACCGTGGCGTGATCCACTTTTCCGGCCGTACCGGCCGCGCCTTCGACTGGGATTTCCAGGTGGACGGCAAAGTGATGAAGGTGGACATGGCGGGCGCCATCTCCGTCAACGACGCCGACGCCTATTTGAGCTGCGCCTTGCAGGGCCTGGGCCTGGCCCAGGTGGGCGCCTACCAGGCCCGCCCGCATCTGCAGGCCGGCGAACTGGTGCAAGTGCTGTCCGCGTGGCCGCCCACACCCATGCCGATTTCGTTGCTGTACCC
The DNA here is from genome assembly GCF_059567845.1 of Massilia sp. BGA-UO-ETr-WB1. Taxonomy (NCBI): domain Bacteria; kingdom Pseudomonadati; phylum Pseudomonadota; class Betaproteobacteria; order Burkholderiales; family Oxalobacteraceae; genus Massilia; species Massilia sp. BGA-UO-ETr-WB1. Next base: position 446,910 of record NZ_JCAQOT010000027.1, read on the forward strand.
GCAAGGCCGCATGGCCGCCCCCAAGCTGCGCGTGTTCGCCGACTGGATCGCCGGCCTGTTCCAGCGCGAGCCGGATTTCCTGTTGGCGTAGCGGTGACTGCGGGCGTATTATCTCGTCAAATTTTCAAAGGATTAATATGGGTACTTGGGCGGTGGACGCATTCGGCAATGACTTCGCGCTGGATTGGGCGCAGGATTTGCAGGAATCGAAGGACTTGTTCTTTATCGAGGATACGCTGAACAACGTGCTGTCGCCGGACAGCGCCGATTACCTGGAGGCGCCGTTCGGGGCCGAAGGGCTGGCGGCCATCGAGGTGCTGGCGCGCCTGTACGGCCAGCGCGGCACGGCGGGCGAGGACGACGAGAACACGGAGGACGTGGATGCCTGGGTGGCGGAGGTCAGCAAGAAGGCCGCCAGGCGCCGCACCGACCTGATCGAAAAATCGCAGCGCGCCATCGAACATATTCTGTCCGAACGCTCCGAGCTGCGCGAACTATGGCAGGACAGCGAGCACTATGAAGAATGGCGCGCGTCCGTGGAAGAACTGAAGCAGCGCATCAGCGCATCAATATGACTATAACCATACGTGCCGTTACCGAAGAAAACTGGGATTGGGTTTGCAATCTCGAATTACTGAAACACCAGGAAGATTATATTGCCAGCAATGCCTACTCGATTGCGCAGGCGAGTTTCTATCCCAACTTCCATACCCGCGCCATTTACAAGGAAGAAGAAGTTATCGGTTTCCTGATGTATGTGTCGATGGAAGAGGAAGGAGAGGCGCCAGGCAGCTATTCCATCTACCGTTTCATGGTGGACCGCCGCCATCAGGGCAAGGGTTATGGGCGCATCGCGCTGGGATTGGGGCTGAAAGAAATATCGTCGCGCGCCGGCGCAAAATTCATCTCCATTTCTTATAAGCCCGACAATAGTGCCGCGAAAGATCTGTATGCCAGCTTCGGTTTTGTGGAAACCGTGGTCGATAAGTGGGGAGAAATGAACGCATTGATAACACTGTAAAACGACGCTTGTGCTCAGAGATATTGCTATTGCCTCTCCACAATGGCAGAGTGTAGCTTGTCGTCAATAAAACAGAGATTATCGTGGGGACCACGCTTTACACGGCCAGCGTGCCGGTGTTCATACATTATCTGCAGCAGCTGCATGCCACGCTGCGCGTGGCCGAGAACCATGAGCGGCGCACCGGCCGGCCGCTGGTGCGCGTGGCGCTGGCCGAAGGGATGTTTCCCTTTGCCCAGCAAGTGACCACCGCGTGCAGCTTCGCCGTGCGCGCCTGCTGCCCCTTGCTGCAGGCCGACCTGCCGGTGCTGGGCGGGGGCGACCAGGACTGGGACCAGCTGCGCGCCCGCATTGCCGCCACCGTGGACTTCCTGGAGCAAGTGCCGGAAGACCGCATCGACGCGGCCGAGAACATGCAGGTGGTGACCACGGCCGGACTGGTGTCGCCGGTGTTTTCAGGGCGTGACTACGTGGTCTCCTACGCGCTGCCGAACTTCTTCTTCCACCTGGTGACCGCGCACGCCATTCTGCGCAGCCACGGCGTCCCCGTGGGCAAGGAAGACTTCGACGGCTATCACCAGTACCAGGCTGGTTTCAGCTTCCCGCAGGCGAAGTAAACCGCTTTCGGTTAGCATGGCCTCATGCAGATCTTTTCCGAACACGAAGCCCACGCAGGCGCCGAGGAGCTGGGCGCCTTCCTGGGACGCCACCGCAAAGTGCTGGTGCTGACCGGCGCCGGCTTGAGCACCGCCTCCGGCATTCCCGATTACCGCGACAAGGACGGCGTGCGGCGCGGCCGCGCGCCCGTGCAAGGACCGGAGTTCCGCCGTTCGGGCGCGGTGCGCCGCCGCTACTGGGCGCGCAGCATGGTGGGCTATCCCACGCTGGCGCAGGCGGCGCCGAACGACGGCCACCGCGCGCTGGCGGCGCTGGAGCATGGCGGCAGGGTGGCCACCGTCATCACGCAGAACGTCGATGGCCTGCACCAGCGCGCGGGCAGCCTTAACCTGATCGAACTGCACGGGAATATCCACGGCGTGGTGTGCCTGGCGTGCCGCGCGCAATACGCCCGCGCCGACATCCAGCAGCAACTGTTGCGCGAGAATCCGCAACTGGCCGATAGCGACGCCCAGCGGCTGCCGGACGGCGATGCGCAGCTGGAGCCGGAAGCGCTGGAGCACTTCCATGTGCCGCATTGCGCGCGCTGCGCCGGTGTGCTGCAGCCGGACGTGGTGTTCTTCGGCGACACCATTCCCAAGCCGCGCACCGAGGCGGCCCTGCACGCCATGGCGGACGCCGATGCGCTGCTGGTGGTGGGGTCGTCGCTGATGGTGTTTTCGGGCTACCGCTTCTGCAAGCTGGCCGCTGAAACGGGCAAGCCGATTGCGGCCATCAATGCGGGCGTGACGCGGGCGGACGATCTGCTGGCGCTGAAAGTCACCGCGTCCGCCGAACAGGTGCTGGCGCTGCTGGCCAGCCGTGCCTGAAGTTCAGTTCAGCGTTTAGTGCTGCATCAGCATCGAACGCACGATGCCTTCCTTGGCCAGCGCGAAGTCATGCGCCGCCAGCACGAAGTTGGTGTTGGGCTGGATGACTTTCACGTTCACGAACACCATGTCGCTGGTCTCCGCATAGGAACCCACCACGATGGCCTGCGCGTTGTGCGTCTGCGCCACCTGGCCGATTTCGCGGGTCAGCATCAGCTCGCCCTGGCCGCGCTTCAGGTACACGTTGTTACGCAGCTTCATCTCCACCATGTTCAGATTGCCCTGAGACAGGCGGGTGGAGATCTGCTCGGACACCAGGCGGCCCAGCGTGGTGGTCTGCTCCAGCGCGTCGATGTTGACCACGGTGGCCATGATCAGCGGCTTGTCCGCCAACAGCTTGCCGTTCAGCTGCGACAGCAGCATGTCGGCCGCTTTGTAGTTGGAGGCGATGAACTGGTTGGACGACACCGTGGCGTAGTTGGTTTCTTCCTTGGGCGGGGTGCTGGAACAGGCGCCCAGCAGCAGCAAGGCGCACAGCGGCGCGAGGTAGCGCATTATCGGTCACCCTTTACTTGGTACGTTTTAACGAGTCTGGATTCCGCCGGCACGTCCGGCGCAATGCCGTACAGCGAGCGGTCGTTGTCCGCCACGTAGTAGGCCGAGCTGCTGCGCGCGTAGTAGCGGTACTGGTCGGACACGGACACCGTCACCAGCAGCTCGGTCTGCGGCGTGACGCCGGACGTGAACTTGGAATGCTGGTACTGGTAGGCGTCGAAGGCGGCCACGCCTGCCAGCAAGCCCACCACGGGTTCCAGCGCGGTCAGCGCCAGCACGCCGGCGGTGAGGACGGTGGGTTCGCCGGGATAGCGGAACTGCTGGCGGCCCGGCGCAAAGGTATAGGCCTGCACGTCGATATCCACCTTGTACGAACCGGCCGGGGTGCGCGAGACGACATGGCCGCCGCGCACCAGCGCGGACACCAGCTGCGCGGCCAGCGCGCGCTGGAACGGCGAGGCCTGCGGCGCCGGCTCGGCGATGTAGAAGGGGCGCTGCGGGCTTTTCTTCAAGTCCGCCGCCAGGCCTTTTTCGATATGCTGGGCGATGGCCCCCCAGTGCGCGGCGGCCTGCAGCGTGTACTGGTTGGAGGTGGGGAAGTTGCTGGCGACCGGCGCCGGGCTGTACGGAGTCAGAGGAATCTGGGGTAGCTGCTGGCCCGCGCAGCCGGCCAGCAGTGCGCCGGATATCAGGATTGCTGCGGTTTTCGTCACCATGTTCTTCCTCGCCGTCGTTAAAGTATCTTGCCACGGCAGTTTACCATGGGAGTTTCTAGATAGAAACTAGATCGACGCGCCCACGGAAGGAAGTGGCACCGAAGTGACAAATTAACGACGGTGCTGTTTCATGGCGGAAGCCACTTCGCGCGAGGCGTCGCGGTCCTTCTCGGTGGCGCGCTTGTCGTGCTGCTTCTTGCCCTTTGCCAGGCCGATCTCGCACTTCACGCGGCCGCCCTTGTAGTGCAGGTTGAGCGGCACCAGCGTGTAGCCGGAGCGGGTAGCCTTGCCGATCAGCTTGTCCAGCTCGGCGCGGTGCAGCAGCAGCTTGCGGGTGCGCACGGCTTCCGGGCTGATGTGGGTGGACGCGGTGGGCAGGGCGCTGATATGGGCGCCGAACAGGAACAGCTCGTCGCCCTTGATGGTGACGTAGGCCTCCTTGATCTGCACGCGCGCGTCGCGGATTGCCTTCACTTCCCAGCCTTCGAGCACCAGGCCCGCTTCATAGCGGTCCTCGATGAAGAAATCGTGAAAGGCTTTTTTGTTATCGGCAATAGTCATGGGTGGTGGGTAAAACAGTGCGGGTCGGTTAAACTACGGTTTCGCCGCGCGCGGAGCGCGGATAAACCAACATCATAGCAAACGGTAACACAATGGCAGTAGTGCACAAGTCGGTTATCCTGGGCTACAGCGCAGAACAGATGTTCGAGCTGGTGGCCACGGTCGAAGATTATCCCAAATTTCTGCCTTGGTGTGGCGGCGTCGAAGTGCGCGAACGCGGCGAAAACACCGTGGTGGCCAGCCTGGCCATCCATTATCACGGCATCCACCAGAGTTTTACCACGTCCAACGTGAATACGCCGTCCACCAGCATGAAGATGACGCTGGTGGACGGTCCTTTCAAGACCCTCGACGGCACCTGGACCTTCAAGCCGCTGCGCGAGGACGCCTGCAAGGTCGAACTGGACCTGCACTACGAATTTTCCAGCCGCCTGCTGGAGCAGGTGGTGGGGCCGGTGTTCGGCATGATCGCCAATAGCATGGTCGATTCCTTCTGCAAGCGGGCCGACACGGTATATGGCGGCTGATCAACTCATGGGCCAAATGAACATCGAGGTGTGCTACGCCACCGACACGCTGCAGTTCCGCCGCGCGCTGCGGCTGGAAGCCGGCGCCACCATCCAGCAGGCGCTGGACGTGAGCGGCCTGGCGCTCGAAGTGCCCGGCATCGACCTGGCCGCGATGGCGGTCGGGATCTACGGCAAGAAGAAGACGCTGGACACCGTGCTGCGCGAGCACGACCGGGTGGAAGTCTACCGCCCGCTGATCGCCGACCCGAAGAATGCCCGGCGCCGCAAGGTGCGCAAGGCCGGGTAAAGTCTTCAGCGCGGAATGCGGGCCGTGAACACGGTGCCGTTCTGCGCGTCCGATTCCACTTCCAGCGTGCCGCCATGGCCAACCGTGATTTCGCGCGCAATGAACAGGCCCAGGCCGATGCTGCGGGCCGAGCGTCCGTTGCCGCCGTCGTCGCTCGGCAGGCGTACCAGCGGGTCGAAAATGGCCTGGCGCGCCTCGGGCGGGATCAGCTGGCCGTGGTTCTGCACCGTCACCACCACCGCATCCGGCTCGCCCACCGCCATGACCTTGACCGGGGCGCTCTGGTCGCGGTACTGGGCCGCGTTGTTCAGCAGGTTGGACAGCACCTGCTGCATGCGGTGCCGGTCGAAACGCGCCCGCAGGTCGCCCGAGGCGGAAAACTCGAACGGGCAGTTCGGATGCACGGCGCGCGCGTTCTCCAGCGCCGGCTGGCAAATCTCCGTCAAATCCATCATCTCGGCAGCAATCGGTATTTCGCCGTCCAGCTGCACGCGCGCGTACTCGAGCAGGTCGTTGACCATGGAAGTCATGGACGCCACGCCGCGCTGCACCTTCTTGCCCACTTCGCGGCTCTTGTCCAGATCGAGCGGGGAAGTGGCCAGGTAGGCGCCGGCCAGCGAGATGGTGGCGAGCGGGCTGCGCAAATCGTGGCCGAGAATGGCCAGGAAGGTGTCGCGCGCGGCGCCGGCCCGCTTTGAATAGGTGACTACCGATTCCGACAGGGCCTGGTCGATGGCCTCGTTGAAGCGCACCATGTCGCTGGCCGTGGTTTCCGTCACCGTGGACACGTGCGGCAGCCAAAGCCGCAGCACGGTGGCGCGCAGCGCGCGGAACTCAGCCGTCAGCTGGATCAGGGAAAAGCCGCTCAGCTGGCGCAGCGTGCCGTGGGTGGCCGCCGCGCTTTGGCCGAGCGCCTCGGGTGCCAGGCCGCGCGACTTTTCCTGCTGCTGATGCGGCGTTTGCGCCGTTTCTATTTCGGCCGCGATGGTGGTGAGGATCAGTTTTGCGTGGTCGCGCAACGCCAGCGAGGACATATGGATGGCCGATGGCTCCTGGGTGCGCGCGAACGCTTCCCACTCAGCGAGGATGCTCTCGAGGTATTGCGTGATAAACGGGGAGAGTCTCATGAAGGGGCCGGGGGGGCATTAGTAAAAGGGGAAACTTGCTTAGTACAAACCGATCATACCCCAGATATGTGGGACGGCGCACAGTGAACGCGGATGGGGCGGGGTAGGGGTAGGCAGATCGATAATGTTGCCGGGAAGCCCGCCATGACCCAGCCCAGACTCGCCGCCGACCTTGCCGCTGAAGCAGGCGGCAAGCCCTATCTGAACGACAGCGCCGAATACCGCACCGCGCTGCTGAAGGAGGAAATCGAACTGCGCCACCGTGCGCGCTGGCCGCGCTGGCCGCGCTGTTCGGCAAACACGACACGCTGGTGACTTACTTCTGGATGTACGGCCCGCGGCGCGAGCTCCCGTGTCCGATGTGCACCGCCTTTCTCGGTTTGCTGGACATCCCGGCGCGCGACATCACGCAGCGGGCGGCGCTCGCTGTGCTGGGGCGCTCGCCGGTGGAGCGCCAGCTGGCCTTTGCGCGCGATCCCGGCCAGGACCCGCGCCTTGCCCCCGATCCCACGCCGCTGTGGAATATCCTCGACCTCACGCCGGCGGGACGGGGCAGCGACTGGTATCCCAAGCTGGAATATCAGTAAGCACAACCGGGCCGTGCGGGGCTAACGCGCGCCCGCCGGGCGGCCCCGGACGTCCACGGCGTGCGCGGGAAGGCGAAGGCGGACGGTTGCTGCGGGCGCGTCGGAAGCGCTGGCCAGGATGAAGTCGTAGTCGCCCCCGGCAATGCGCCAGGTCTTGCTGGCGCTGTCGTACACGCCCAGCAGGCGCGGATCGATCGCCACAGTGGCGGTGCGGCTGGCACCCGGCTCCAGCGCGAACTTGTCCCAGGCGCCGAGGCGCTGCGGCGCCTCCCAGCGGCCATCCGCTGGAGCCACATACACCTGCGGCACAGCCTTGCCCGCGCGCGGGCCAGTATTGCGCACCGTGAAGCGGACCGAGACCGCGCCGTCCTTCAACTGGGCCGTCAGCCCTCCGTAGTCGAAGCTGGTGTAGGACAGGCCGTGGCCGAACGCGAACAGGGGCTTGCGGCCGGTGCGGTCGTGCCACTTGTAACCCACCGCCGCGCCTTCGATGTTGTAGTCGGCGCGCTGCCCTTCCGGCGGGATGGCGGGGCGCGGCAGCTGGTTCTCCGAGGCCGGGAAGGTGGCGGGCAGGCGGCCGGAAGGATTCACTTCGCCCGCCAGCACACGTGCTATCGCCACGCCGCCGCGCGTGCCGGGATACCAGGCCTGCAGCACGGCGCCCACGCTGCCCAGCCACGGCATGGTGACCGGGCCGCCCGTTTCCAGCACCACCACCGTGCGCGGGTTGGCGCGCGCCACGGCGGCAACCAGCTCGTCCTGCCCGTTCGGCAGCGACAGGGAAGGGGCGTCCACGCTTTCGGCGGTCCACTGGGTGGCAAACACGATGGCCACGTCGCTCGCGGCGGCCAGCGTGGCGGCGGCCGCGATGTCCTTGCCGTCCAGGTAGGCAAGGCGCGCCTTGCTGCGCGCGGCCAGGGCTTGCACCGGTGAAGACGGGTGGTACACCATGGGGCCGGGGAAATGCGCCGGGCCTTCGTTCGGCACCGCCATGCCGCCATGCGCGTGCACCTGCGAAGCGCCGCCGCCGGACAGCACGCCCTTGTCCGCGTGGCCGCCGATGATGGCGATGGAGCGCGTGCCGGCCGCGAGCGGCAGCAGCGCGCCGCTGTTCTTCAGCAGCACCATGGCTTCCTCGCTGGCCGCCTGCGTCACGGCCGCGTGTGCGTTGAAGTCGATGCCCGATTCCGGTTCGACGGCGACCGGGTGGTCCATCACGCCGTGCTTGAACATGGCGCGCACGATACGGTGCACCATGTCGTCCAGCCGCGCTTGCGGCACGTGGCGGTTGGTTACCGCTTCGCGCAGCGCGTCGCTGAAATAGGGGGATTGGTCGAACGGCCAGCCGGACTGCTGGTCCAGCCCCGCATTGGCGGCGGGGATGGTGGAATGCACCGCGCCCCAGTCGGACATCACGTAGCCCTGGTAGCCCCAGTCCTGCTTCAATACCTCATTGAGCAGGTAAGGGCTTTCGCAGGAGTACACGCCGTTCACGCGGTTGTAGGCGCACATGACGGATCCCGGATCGCCGCGTTCGATGGCGATCTGGAAGGCTAGCAGGTCCGACATGCGCGCGGCCGCGTCGTCCAGCTCCGCATCGACGGTGAAGCGGTTGGTCTCCTGGCCGTTGTAGGCGAAATGCTTGACCGTGGCGACAATGTGGTTGGACTGGATGCCGCGCACCTGCTCGCCCACCATGACGCCCGCCAGCAGCGGGTCTTCCCCGGCGTACTCGAAATTGCGGCCGTTGCGCGGATCGCGCATCAGGTTCACGCCGCCCGCCAGCATCACGTTGTAGCCGGACTGGCGCGCTTCCTTGCCTATCATGGCGCCGGCGGCATAGGCCAGCGCGGGATTCCAGGTGGCGGCGGTGGCCAGGCCGGACGGCAGCGAGGTGCGCTCGTACGGCCGCGCGGAACTGCTTTGCGTCGCCACGCCGATGCCGGCATCGGCCTGCCATTGCGGCGGCAGGCCCACGCGCGGCACGCCGGGCACGTAGCCCGCCGAGTCGCGCCGCGCCTCCTTGGGCGCGATATGGTTCTTCTTCTTGAAGTCGGTGGCGAAGTAGCCGAAGACGGCCTGGATTTTCTCTTCCGCCGTCATCGCCGCCACCATGCGGGCGGCGCGCTCGTCGGCGGTGGCAGCCGGTGGCGCGGCCTGCGCGGGGCAGGCCAGCGCCATGGCTGCGGCCGCGGCCGCGACCGTATCGAGTGCGCGCCCGGCCCTCATGCCGGAATGAACACGCTCAGGTTGTAGGTGGCGCCCGGAGCGATGTTGCCGATGTGGGCAGACGGCAGGAACTGGCCGGCATGCATCACCATCACTTCCTTCACATCCGTGCGGCGGATGTTGAGCACGAATTTCGCGCCCCGGAACATGCGCGTGACCTTGATGCCGTCCCACTCCGCCGGCAGCTGCGGGTTGATGCGCAGGCCGTCGGCATCGCCCTGCAGGCCGCACAGGCCTTCGATGAAGCAGCGGTAAGCCCAGGACACGGTGCCGGTGTTGAACAGCTGGCTGGAACGGCCGGCCTGCTTCGGATACTGGTGATACGCGCCGCGATAGTAGTTGGGGATGAACACCGGCAGCTGGCCGCGCTGCAGGTAGTCCGCCTCTGTCGGGCCGGGGATCATCTGGCGCAGCAGCTTGTAGGCGCGGTCTTTCTCGCCCACGGTGTACAGGCTATAGATATAAAACACCGCGGCGTGGTTGTACACGGCGCCGTTTTCGGCCGAGCCGGGATGCTTCTGCGTGACGCGGCCCACGTCCTCGCGCATGGCGCTGAAGGGCGGCGCGAACATGGCCACGCCGTACGGGGTGCTCAGCTGCTGGTCCACCTGGGCCAGCATCTTTTCCCGCTGCTCCGCGCTGGCGGCGCCGCCCAGGATGGACCACGCTTGCGGGTTGAGCCAGATGCGGCCTTCCTTGTCCTTCCTGGTGCCGAAGGTGACGCCGTCATCGGTGATGCCGCGCGAGAACCACTCGCCGTCCCAGAAGTGCTTGTTGGCGGCGGCGTTCACTTCGGCCGCGCCGGCGCGGTAGTGCGCAGCGCGCTCGCCGTGGCCCGCCTGGGCGCACATGTCCGCCCACAGGTTCAGCGCGTAGGCCGTGGCCACCGTCAGCCAGCCGGATACGCCTTTGCCCTTGTAGCCCACCATATTCATCGGGTCGCACCAGTCGCCCTGGGCGATGAAGCTCAGGCCGCGCTCGTCGCGCGCTTCCAGCAGCCAGTCCATGGCGCGCGAGATGCGCTCGAACACGGTCTGCTGCACGCCGTCTTCGCCGCGCACCACTGCGCGCAGCATGGCGTAGTCCGCCGTTTCGTCCAGATAGGTCTTCAGGCACACCGGCAGCCACACGCAGTGGTCGGTGTGCGGCACCTGGTTGATGTACTTCAGCTCCGCGCCTTCCACCAGCAAAATCCCGTCCGGCATGGCGCCGTTGGCCTCCTGCTGCGACAGCGCGTGCAGGAAGGCCGCGCGCGTCACCTGGGGCTTGATGAAGCTCATGCCCATATTGTCCTGCAGGTAGTTGCGGGTCTGCGGATCGGTGGTCAGGCGGTTCACGTCGCCGTGGTAGTAGACCTGGCGCGGCAGCCAGTTGTTGACGAAATTGTCCAGCTCCGGGTCCGGCGTTTCGATCTGCAGCACGCCACGGCCTTGCTCGATGTACCAGGCGTAGTCGCGCTTCGCTTCGGCGAAGCCGGACTGGCTCAGGTACTTGCCGCGCATGGCGCGGATTTCCGCGTCGTCGAAGGCCGGGCCGAAGATGAAGCGCAGCGCGCGCTCTTCTGCGCCGTCCAGCGTGAGGCGGTACTGCACGGCGGCGGTGGGCGTTTCGTAGCGCGCGTCGCCGCGCGCCAGCTCGTCCTGCCGCACGGCGGACGGCGCGTGCAGGCCGCCTTCGCCTTCGAACGCCTGCTGCATGGTTTCCCACGAGTCGGGCGGCGTCTCGCACAGGAAGTAGGTGCGGTCCTTGAAGAACTTGTTCTTGAAATAGTCGGCCACCTTCTGGTACGGCGTGACGCAGCTGGCCACCACGCCGCCCAGGTCCACGCGGTACTCGGCGGACTGGTTCATCCACGACATGTAGCCGATCGGGAAGTAGGGATAGACGCTGATTTTGCGCCGGCGGCCGGACAGGTTCACCACCTTGACCGACCACAGTTCCACCACGTCCTGCGTCGGCAGGCTGAGGGTCAGCTCGACGCGGATGCCGAGATGCTCCACGGTCCATTCGATGTCGCTCTTGCCGACCGAGAAGCGGAAGCTGTCCAGCGGCGCGCGCACCGGCTCGTACGGCGCGGAGAAGAACTCGCCGGTTTCCTCGTCCTTGACGTAGACGAAGCGGCCCGGATGATGGGCGTAGTAGTTCTGCTCCGGCTGCATGAAGGTCTTGGCCTCCAGGTTGGGCGCGTAGGCGTACTTGGCGGGTTCGGGCTGCATGAACTGCGCGGTGGCGTAGCCCCGGCAGGTCACTTGTATCATCATTTTCTGGTTCCACAGGAAACCGCCGGCCTTCGGCATGGCCGTGGGGCTGGTCAGTTCGTAGCGGTCGCCATCGTGGGTGGGGCGTAGCATGGGTATCTCCGGATTTCAGGTGGCCTTGCGGACGGCCAGTTCGGACTGGATCAGCGCCAGTTTTTGTTTGTCGAGGTTATAAAAGAACATCACGGCCACGGCCAGCGCGGCGAAGAAGGCCGGGATCAGCGACATCAGCCACACGATGCCGGCCTGCGAGCCGGTGGTCTGCGCCGCGTTGGGCACATAGCCCAGCGCCGTGAACAGGGAGCCGATCACCGCCACCGCCAGCGCGGTGCCGAGCTTCTGCGAGAAGGTGGCGGCGGCGAAGGTCATGGCGGTGGCGCGGCGGCCGGTGCGCCACTCGTTGTAGTCGGCGGTGTCGGCGTACATGGAGAACGCCAGCGGCGACTTGGGGCCGAGCACGAAGCCGAGCGCGATCTGCAGCGTGTACATCAGCCATACCTGGTCCTTGCCGACGAAGAAGAACGCGCTCGACAGCAGCGTGGTGCAGCCCATGAGGATGATGAGCAGCCTTTTCTTGTCCACGTAGCGCGTCATCAGCGGCGTGAGCGAGGCGCCCGCCGCAGCGGCCACCATGTAGGCCGGCACGAAAGTGGCCATCAGCTCGGGGCGGCCGACGTAGTACTTGAAATAGTAGATGGCGGTGGAGGTGCGCAGCGTGATGGTGATCATGATGATCAGCGCCAGGAAGAACAGCACCAGCCAGGGGCCGTTGCGGGTGAGGTCGCGGATGTCCTGCGCCACGTTGCTCTTTTGGGAGGCTGTCGGCGCGATGCGCTCGCGCGTGTTGAAGAAGGTGAGCGCGAACAGCGCCGAGGCGGCGATGCCCCAGGCCAGCATGGTCAGCTGCCAGCCCTGCTTGTCGTCGCCGCCGCCCAGCAGGCGCACCATGAAGGGCGTGGCGGCGGTCACCAGCGTGCTGCCGGCGAAGGCGAAGATGAAGCGCAGGCCGTTGATGGTGGAGCGTTCCTGCGGGTCGCCGGACATCACGCCGGACAGCGCGTTGTAGGGGATGTTAATGGCGGTGTAGCACACCATCATCAGCAGGTAGGTACCGTAGGCCCAGGCCAGCTTGCCGTCCTGGTCCAGGTCCGGCGTGGTGTAAGTGAGCACGGCGGCCGCGCCCAGCGGCAGCGCCATCCACACCAGGTAGGGGCGGAACTTGCCGAAGCGGGTGGTGGTGCGGTCGGCCAGGGCGCCGATCAGCGGATCGGTGAAGGCGTTGACGATCTTGATCATGAACAGCATGGAGGCCGCAGCGGCGGCCGAGATGCCGAATACGTCGGTATAGAAGAACAGCAGGAAGGTGGCGATATTGGTCCAATAGAAATTGAAACCCATATCGGCAATGCCGTAGCTGAACTTCTCGCGCCACGACAAGGGGGAATTGAGCACTACAGCCACGGATTGCTTTCGGTGATAGGGAACGATGCCGAGTTTAACGCGAACGCGCCGCCCCCGATTGATGGCGGGGGCGGCGCAAGCGCTATCAGAAGTCGGCGGTCAGGCGCACGCCGAAGGTGCGCGGCGCCAGGTACATCGCCTGCCATACCGGACGGTCGCTCGCTGCCGGCGGCAGGTTCACGATGTTGACGGTGGTCTTGATGTCCTTGTTCTCCAGGTTCTGCACGAACGCTTCCACCTGCCAGTGCTTGTCGCCGGCCGGCTTGTAGCGCACGGTGAAGTCGCTGCGGGTGTAGGCGCGCTGGCGGTCCGGCTCGCCGTCATTGAACACGTCCAGCCAGCTCGCGGTCTCGTAGTGCATATTGATGCGCGGCGAGATGCGGGCGCCGCTCTCCAGGTTGAAGTGGCGCTGGTAGCCAACGTTCAGCGAGAAATGCGGCGCGTGCGGCAGCTCGTTGCCCTTCAGGTCGCGCACCTTGGTGCCGTTCGGGCCGGGCAGGTTGTTGTAGCTGGAGTTGTTCGGGTCCGCCGTCAGCAGCGTATCCATCTCGGTGCGCTGGATCGCCATGGCCACGTTCAGCGTGTCCACCGGCGTCACGCGCGCGGTCAGCTCGCCCTCGAAGCCCTTGGCCGTCGCGCCCTTCGCGTTGGCCGTCAGCAGGAAGCTGGCGCCGTTCGGGAAGGTGGTCGGCACCGAGATCTGGTAGCCCTTGAAGTCCGCGTAGTAGAGCGACGTGGCCCAGGTGACTTTGCCGCCCATCAGCTTGCCCTTGGCGCCCAGCTCGTAGCTGGTCAGCGTTTCAGGCGCGGTGTGCACGCCGCCGTCGGTCAGCACGCCCGACTTGTAGCCGGTGCTCACGCTGGCGTAGGCCATGATGTCCTTGGTCACGTCGTAGTCCGCCTTCAGCAGCCAGGTCGGCTTGCTCCACTTGTGCTGGCCGTCGTTGTTCAGCGCCGGCTTGCCGTCCGGGCCGATCACCGATGGATTGGGCACGAAGCCCACATTGCGCGGATCGTCCTGCGCCGTGATCGGCAGGCAGGGCTTGCCGTTGGCCGGCTGCGTGGTCGGGCAGTAGAAGTTGGTGCCGCCGCGGTTGTGCTTCTCGTCCCAGGTCTTGCGCAGGCCGCCGGTGAGGCGGAAGGTCTCGGCCACGTTCCACGTGTTCTGCGTGAAGAAGGCGTGCGACTTGGTGTCCTGGTTGGGCTGCACGAAGCTGTTCTGCGTCAGCGCCGGCCAGCCGCAATTGGTGCAGCCGTAGCCGGCTTGCGTGCCGGACCATGCCGGCTGGTCCAGGCGGATGCCGGCCTTCTCGTGGAATACGTACGCGCCCACCAGCCAGTCCACCGTCTTCTTGCCGGACGACTTCAGGTTCAGCTCGGCGCTGGCGTTGGTGTAGTGCTCCCAGTTGATGCGCGTGTTGCGCAGCACGCCGCCGGTCGTATTGCTGGTCGGGACGGTGTAGCCGCCGCGCGCGTCGAACTGCATGGCGCCGTCGGTGCGCTGGGCGCCGGCGATGAAGGCCAGGTCGATATCCTGGTTCACGTTCCAGTCGGTGCGGGTGCGGATGGTGTCGACCTTGCGGTGCAGATAGGGCGCGATCTGGATCAGCGCGGACCACAGCTTCTGGCCCGGACGCGGCTCCTGGTTCAGGTTCATGGACGGCGTGCCGTCGTCGCGGAAGGTCTCGAAGGACAGGTCGGTGCGCAGGCTGCTGTTCGGCTGCCAGGCGGCGGAAATGCGCAGCGCCTTCTGGTCCTGCGCGTTGTACTTGTCGCCGCTGGTGACGAAGGCGTTCTTGTCCAGGCCCGGAATGTTGGGCGGCTGCTGGTAGTCCACGTAACCGTCGTGCGACTCGCCGGCATAGGCCACGCGCAGCGCGAACTGCTCGGTGATCGGCAGGTTGTACATGAAGCGGGTGCCGGTGCGGTTGTAGTTGCCCAGCGTGATCTCGGCGCTGCCCTCGGTCATGCCGAACTTCGGCTTGGCGCTCACCATGTTCACCGCGCCGGCGGTGGAGTTGCGGCCCCACAGCGTGCCTTGCGGGCCGCGCATCACCTCCACGCGGTCCATATCGTAGAGCAGGGCAGTGGCGCCTTCCGCGCGCGGCGAGTAGACGCCGTCCACGTAGACCGACACTTCCGGGTCGGCCTGTTCGGTCTTGGCGCCGTCGTTGCCGATGCCGCGCATGGTCAGCAGCAGCACCGCGTGGTCGCCCTGGCTGGTGGCCTGGAAGCTGGGCGACAGGTGCGTGAGGTCCTCCAGGTTCTTCACGTGCGCGTCGTCCAGCGCCGCGCCGCTCAGCGCGGTGACGGCCAGCGGGGTTTTCAGCAGCGAGGTGGAGCGCTTGGTGGCGGTGACGATCACCTCGGCCACGTTGCCGTTGTCGGCGGCCTTGGCTGCGGCTTGCGCGGCCTGCGGCTCATCCGCCGCGTAGGCGCTGGAAATGTGGGCGGCCATGGCGACCAGCGAAGTGGTCAGGATCTTGTTGCGGGTAATAAGCATCGTGTCTCCGTTGAGGATTTAGTTATGGATTGCTGTTGAGGATGTCGCTGATGAGCTGCGCCGGCTCCCTGCGGATATCCAGCGTGATGCCTGCCTCGCCCGCTTGCAGCGGCTCCAGCACGTTCAACTGGCTGTCCAACAGGGACAGCGGCATGTAGTGGTTGATGCGGGCCAGCATGCGGGTGGCGATCAGTTCGCGGTCGCCGCTCAGGTGGGCGAAGCGCAGTTGCGGATCGCCCTCGCGCAGCAGGTCGCGGTAGCGGCGTTTCAGTGCCGAGCAGGACAGGACCAGGCTCTCGCCGCGTTCGCGCGCGTTGCGGATCTCCGCCATCAGCTGCAGCAGCCACTCGGCGCGGTCGGCGTCGTTCAGCGGCGTGCCGGCCGACATCTTGGCCACGTTGGCAGGCGAATGGAAGGCGTCGCCCTCTAGGAACCTGGCGCCGATCGCCTGCGCCAGGCGGCTGCCGACGGAACTCTTGCCACAGCCGCAAACACCCATCACCACCCAACGGGTCGGTTTCGTTTTTTTAGTCATATCCAGTCCTGTTTGGTAGCGCTATCTGTTAGCGCTATCAGTGGACCGGAGTTTAACGTGGCGAGAAAAAATGTAAAGAAGATTCGATGCTGCGCCGCAGCAAAGTCTTGCTGGGCAGAGCCGTATTCGAAATGCGGCTCGGCTCGGCAGCGGAGGAGGAGGGGAGACGGGTCAGGCGCTTTCGCGGGCCATGAGGGTGAAACCGAGGTCGATTTGCGCGGCGGGCGGCTGCTCGCCGCGGATGACCCCGCGCAGCAGCGTGGCCGCTTCGAAGCCGACCCGGTAGCGCGGCGTGCCGATGGTCGTGACAGACGGATTCATCCAGGCGGAGGCGGGCAGGTCGTTGAAGCCGCAGATGGCCAGCTGCTCGGGCACGCTGATGCCGCGCCGCTGGCATTGGTAGATGGCGCCGTGCGCCAGGTCGTCGTTGCAGCAGAAGATGGCGTCCAGGTTGGGCGTGGCCGACAGCATGCGTCCCACCAGCTCGGCCCCCAGCGCGATGGTGGACGGATCGGCCACCATCAGTTCCAGCTTGGGATCGGCCAGGCCGGCTTCTTCCATGGCCTTGCGGTAGCCTTCGGCGCGCTTGATGGTGCGCTCGTCCAGCTGCGCGCCCATGAAGCCGATGCGCTTGTAGCCCTTGTCGATCAGGTAGCGCGCCATGGTGTAGCCGGCCTGCACCTGCGAGAAGCCGACCGACAGCTGCGCCGGGTCGGGCGACAGGTCCATCATCGACACCACCGGCACGCGCGACGTGTCCAGCATCTTCTGCACGCCCTTGCTGTGCGACATGCCGGACAGCAGGATGCCGTCCGGGTTGGACTGCATGTAGACGTTGAGCAGCTTTTCCTCTTCGGCGTCCGAATAGCGCGTGTTGCCGATCAGGATCTGGTAGCCGTAGGGATCGAGCGCGTCCTGTATGCCTTGCAGCACCGCCGTGAACACGGCGTTCGACAGCGACGGCACCAGCACTACGATGACATTCGAGCGCGACGAGGCGAGGGCGCGCGCGGCGCGGTTGGGCACGTAGCCCAGCTCTTCCACGGCCAGTTCGACGCGCGAACGCAGCATGGGCGATACCAGCTCGGGCTGGCTGATGGCGCGCGAAGCCGTCATGGTTGCGACGCCCGCGCGCGCAGCAACTGCCGCCAGGGTTACTCGGCCGCTGGCGCGGCTCTTGCCATTATGTGGTTTGGTCATCCGGTATTTTTCTTGGTTTTTGGTAGCGATAACATCATTTTATACTGCTGGATGTCTTTATTTAGAGCAATCTGCCAATATCTTCTGGTTGCGCCGCGAGCGCTCGGCGCGCTGCTCGTCGGTGAGGAACACGCGCTGGCCGCTCTTGTCGAATTCGGTCATGCGGCTGCCGGAGTCGAGCGCAGCCTGGTTGCTGCGCGCGCTGTCGCAATTGGCCGCCTGCTCGGCCTTGCGCGTGGCTTCCTGCGTGGCCTTCTGCTCGGCCGCCTGGCTTTCCGCTTTGCGCTTGGCGAACTCGGCGTTGCGCTCGGCCAGCGTGGGCGGACGTTTTACTTTGGCGTCGGCCGCGTCCGCCGGCTCGCCTTCGGCCGCCGGGGCAGGGGCCTGGCCAGCAGCGGGCGCGTAAGCCGGCCCCAGGGCGGCCGCAGCGGCGCGCGGCTGCTTCAGGATGCGGTTCTGCGGCACCGACGGCGGCGGCGGCTGGTCCGACAGCTGCTTCATGCCCTTTTCATCCAGCCACATATATTGGGCATGGGACAGCGCAGGCAGCGCAGCCAGCGCCAGCAATGCGGCGAGCGCGCGGGCCGTTCGGTAATGTTTCATAGTGGATAGATCCCTTTATTCCTTGCGGCAGATTTCCATGCTTTGACTATGCTGTCAACCCGCGTCGCCAATTTTCCCCGGGGTAAAGACGTAGGGCGTGACTTACTGTATAATCGACTTTTGCGCCTATAGGAAATCGTACTATGCGTTTACTTCAAAAAGCACTCACCTTCGATGACGTGCTCCTCGTCCCTGCGTACTCCAATATTCTGCCTGCGGATACGTCTCTCAAAACTCGCCTGACCCGCAACATTTCGCTGAATATTCCGCTGCTGTCGGCCGCGATGGATACCGTCACCGAAGGCCGCCTGGCAATCGCCATGGCGCAGGAAGGCGGCATCGGCATCATCCACAAGAATCTGAAGCCGAAAGACCAGGCCCGCGAAGTAGCGCGCGTAAAACGTTTCGAAGCTGGCGTGCTGCGCGATCCGATCACGATCCCGCCGGACATGAAGATCCGCGAAGTCATCAAGCTGACGGAGCAGTATGGCATTTCCGGCTTCCCGGTGGTAGAGGGCAAGCAAGTAGTTGGTATCATCACCAACCGGGATCTGCGCTTCGAACAGGAGCTGGACGCTGAAGTACGCGCCAAGATGACCCCGCGCGACAAGCTGGTGTACGTGAAAGAAGGCGCAGACACGACCGAAGCCAAACGCCTGATGAACAAGCACCGCCTGGAGCGCGTGCTGGTGGTGGACGACGCCTTCAACCTGCGCGGCCTGATCACCGTTAAAGACATCCAGAAATCGACCGAACACCCGAACGCATCCAAAGACCAGCACGGCAAGCTGCTGGTGGGCGCGGCTGTCGGCGTGGGCGCCAAAGACGAAGAACGCATCGAGCTGCTGGTGGCGGCCGGCGTGGACGTGCTGGTGGTGGACACCGCCCACGGCCACTCGCAAGGCATCCTGGACCGCGTAAAGTGGATCAAGACCAAGTTCCCGCACGTGGACGTCATCGGCGGCAACATCGCCACCGCAGCGGCCGCCAAGGCGCTGGTGGAATACGGCGCGGACGCGGTCAAGGTCGGCATCGGCCCCGGCTCCATCTGCACCACCCGTATCGTGGCTGGCGTGGGCGTGCCGCAGATCACCGCCATCTCCAACGTGGCTGAAGCGCTCGCCGGCACCGGCGTGCCGTGCATCGCCGACGGCGGCATCCGCTTCTCGGGCGACATTTCGAAAGCACTGGCAGCGGGCGCATCGACCGTGATGATGGGCTCCATGTTCGCCGGCACCGAAGAAGCGCCGGGCGAAGTGATCCTGTACCAGGGCCGTTCGTACAAGTCCTACCGCGGCATGGGTTCGCTGGGCGCGATGTCGGACGGCTCGGCCGACCGCTACTTCCAGGACGCCACCATGAAGGCCGACAAGTTCGTGCCTGAAGGTATCGAAGGCCGTGTCGCCTACAAGGGCAGCGTGCTGGCGATCATCTTCCAGCTGGTGGGCGGCGTGCGCCAGTCCATGGGCTACTGCGGCTGCGCCACCATCGACGAGCTGCGCGAGAAAGCGGAATTCGTCGAGATCACGTCGGCCGGCATGCGCGAATCGCACGTGCACGACGTACAGATCACCAAGGAAGCGCCGAACTACCGTTCCGGCGACTAACGCTTCCCTCAAACGCCGGCGGCATGCTCCGCCGGCGTTTTTATATATTCCCCTTAAGTTCTAGCGCTCATCCATGCACTCTAAAATCCTCATTCTCGATTTCGGTTCCCAGGTTACCCAGCTGATCGCCCGCCGCGTGCGCGACTCCGGCGTATTCTCCGAAGTCTACCCCTACGACATCGGCGACGATTTCGTGCGCAACTACGGCGCCTCCGGCGTGATCCTGTCGGGCAGCCACAACTCCACGCTGGAAGGCGACTCGCCGCGCGCGCCGCAGGCCGTGTTCGAACTGGGCGTGCCGGTGCTGGGCATCTGCTACGGCATGCAGACCATGGCGGCCCAGCTGGGCGGCAAGGTCGAGAACGGCCTGGTGCGCGAATTCGGCTACGCCGAAGTGCGCGCCCGCAACCACACCAAGCTGCTGGACGGCATCAACGACTTCGTCACGCCGGAAGGCCACGGCATGCTGAAAGTGTGGATGAGCCACGGCGACAAGGTGCTGGACATGCCGCCGGGCTTCAAGCTGATGGGCGACACGCCGAGCTGTCCGATCGCCGCCATGGCAGACGAAGAGCGCAACTTCTACGGCGTGCAGTTCCACCCGGAAGTGACGCACACCGAGCAGGGCAAGGCCATGCTGGGCCGCTTCGTGCACGAGATCTGCGGCTGCAAATCCGACTGGAACATGCCGGACTACATCTCTGAAGCGGTCGAGAAGATCCGCGCGCAAGTGGGCACCGATGAAGTGATCCTGGGCCTGTCGGGCGGCGTCGATTCGTCCGTGGCCGCCGCGCTGATCCACCGCGCCATCGGCGACCAGCTGACCTGCGTCTTCGTCGACCACGGCCTGCTGCGCCTGAACGAAGGCGAGATGGTGATGAACATGTTCGCCAAGAACCTGGGCGTGAAGGTGATCCGCGTGGACGCCACCGACCAGTTCATGGGCCACCTGGCCGGCGTGACCGACCCTGAGCAAAAGCGCAAGATCATCGGCCGCGAATTCGTGGAAGTGTTCCAGGTGGAGTCGGCCAAGCTGGTCAACGCCAAGTGGCTGGCGCAGGGCACCATCTACCCGGACGTGATCGAATCGGCCGGCAAGGGCAAGAAGGGCCAGACCATCAAGTCGCACCACAACGTGGGCGGCCTGCCGGACACCATGAAGCTCAAGCTGCTGGAACCGCTGCGCGAACTGTTCAAGGACGAAGTGCGCAAGCTGGGCGTGGCGCTGGGCCTGCCGCATGACATGGTCTACCGCCACCCGTTCCCGGGCCCGGGCCTGGGCGTGCGCATCCTGGGCGAAGTGAAGAAGGAATACGCCGACCTGCTGCGCCAGGCCGACGCCATCTTCATCGAAGAGCTGCGCAACACCCCGTACGAGTTCGTGGCCGGCCAGGCTGTGAACACGGAAGAGCTGCCGAAGAACTGGTACGAAGCGACGTCGCAAGCGTTCGCGGTGTTCCTGCCGGTGAAATCGGTGGGCGTGATGGGCGACGGCCGCACCTACGAATACGTGGTGGCGCTGCGCGCCGTGCAGACGCAGGACTTCATGACGGCGCACTGGGCACACCTGCCGCACTCGCTGCTGGGCAAAGTGTCCAACCGCATCATCAATGAAGTGCGCGGCTTGAACCGTGTCGTGTACGACATCAGCGGCAAGCCGCCTGCGACCATCGAGTGGGAATAATTCCCCGTCTGGCTGCAGCACGCAGCACGCGGCATTAAACCGAGACTAAGCCCCTGATTTCCAGGGGCTTTTTCTATTTTGGGGTGGCGAAATCTGGCAACGATCGGCAAGGTCAAGCGCGCGCGATTGCTGGTACCGGTGATCCGTTCCCGATTAAACTGATACAGACTGTGCGAGGCGTGGGCTATTTTGTGGACGGAGAACTATGAAGCGCCGGCCTCTTTCTTTGACGGTGCGTGTTGCGCTGACTCGCCCCGGAAAATTAGGAGGCCGTTTGGTGTGAGTTAGGCGACTTAGTGATCTGCCCTGGCGAAATTAGACACTTCCGGGCGCGAGTTTTTGGTCAATAATTCCTTGACGGGAGGGCTTGACCATGAAGCGCAAACATTTTCCGGCGGAACAGATTGTATCCGTGTTGAAGCAGGCCGAACTGGGCATGGCGGTTGGGGACATTGTCCGGCAGCTCGGCATTTCAGAGCAGACCTTTTATCGCTGGAAAAAGCAGTACGGCGGCATGCAATCCGAAGGCGTGCGGGAACTCAAGGTTTTGCAGGACGAGAACGCACGGCTGAAGAAGTTTTTGGCCGAGCTGAGCTTGGACAAGGCGATCCTGCAGGACGTCGCGTCAAAAAAGTGGGACGGCCCGCGCTGAAACGAGTGGTGGTGGCCTACATCATCGATCACTATGGATTGAAACTGGCGCGGGCCTGTCGGCTGATCAAGCAAGTGCGCAGCACGCAGTATCTGTCGAGCAGGAAGGACCCCAAGCTGGCGCTGCGGCAACGCTTGCGGGAGCTGGCCTAGGTGCGGGTACGTTGGGGCTACAGGCGGTTGCACGTGCTGCTCAAACGCGAGGGCTTCCAGCTGGGCGTCAACCAGACTTACCGCTGGTATTGTTTGGAGCAGTTGCAGTTGCGCGCCTGGCGCAAGAAGCGGCGCAAAAGTGTTGTTGCCCGCCAGGCGCGTATGCAACCGCGTCGGGCAAACGACGCGTGGAGCATGGATTTCGTCGCCGACCAACTTGCAGATGGAACCAAGATACGGCTGCTGACGATCATCGACATCTACAGCCGGGAATCCTTGGCCATCGTGGCCGGACATCGCCTCCGTGGCGAGGACGTGGTTGCGGCCCTCAACCGCATCGTTGCTAAATGCGCGCCGCCGCGGTGCCTGTTTGTCGATAACGGCAGCGAATTCTCGGGGCAGATGCTGGACCTGTGGGCCTATCACCACCAGGCCAAGATCGATTTCAGCCGGCCCGGCAAGCCGACCGATAATTGCTACATCGAAACGTTCAACGGATCGCTGCGTGATGAATGCCTCAACGTCCACTGGTTCACCTCCTTGGCCGAGGTTCAAGCCATCGTGGAGGCCTGGCGCGTGGACTACAATGAGATTCGGCCTCACATGGCTCTCAGCGATCAAACCCCTACGGCCTTCGCTCGGAGTACGGTTTCTGAAGGGCTTGAAATAGGCCATTAACCGACCAAATTCTCGTACCCAAAGTGTCCATCGAACCCAAGCGGATCAGCACGCGGCCACTACCGGCAGCGTGGCGTGGCCATCGGCCGACGCAATTATCTGTTTGCCGGCGCCGACAGTGGCGGCAAACGCGCCGCCGCGATCTACTCGCTGATCGGCACGGCCAAGCTGAACGGTGTCGACCCCGAAGCCTGGTTGCGTCACGTGCTGACGCATATCGCTGACTATCCCGTAAACCGGGTTGATGATTTCTTGCCCTGGAACTGCAACCTGCCAGCAGCCATTTGAGATCACGCCGCTTCCCAGCGGAGTGATGCCATCATCGATCACATTTCCCAAGCATTCAAGACGTCACTGGGCAGACGCTTACGATAGAGATGCCAGTGATTTCTTCGCTTCTGCGCCAGAGTTCTTCGGCGGCGTTGGGATCAACTGCATACGCCTGGACTCCGGTGCCGCGATTGGTACGATCTTCAGACAGATCGAACGAATTGCCCTCCGGCAGAACGGGCGTGATATCGGAATCGGCGCAGAAAACTCCACCTTTACCGTCGAGTTGCGGGCTGACCGCACACCAGACATGGGTAGCCGCGCCCTGCGGCACCGATTTCAGGTCACGGGCCAGATCGACGACCGGCCGGCCATTCGCATCGACGAACCCCGTCTTTTTCAGCATTTCCACGCCGACGTGCGTGCCGAGATTCGTTCCTGCGATCCCGCCCGGATGGAGTGCGAACGCGCGAATGCCGTCGTCCTTGCCTCGCCGGTCGAGGCCGACCGCGAAGAGGATGTTGGCCGTCTTCGACTGACCGTAGGCCTTGAAAGCATCGTAGTCACGACGCTCGAAATTGATGTCGTCGAAGACGACTGGCGAGAAGCGGTGCCCGGCGGACGAGACGGATACGACGCGCGCGCCACCGGCTCGCTTGAGCGCCGGCCAGAGTCGCAGAGCCAGTCGGAAATGGCCGAGGTGGTTGGTGGAAAACTGAAGCTCGTTGCCTTGCGCATCGCGCTTCAACTCGGGTAACGCCATGATGCCGGCGTTGTTGATGAGTAGATGAAGTGGCATACCTGTTTCAATGAAGTCGCGTGCGAAGTCGTCGATCGAGCGGGGATCGGTGAGATCCATCGATTGAACCTCCATGCCGCCGCCCGCTTCGGCGATGGTTTTGCGCGCGCGTTCGACGTCACGCGCCGGCACGATGATTCTCGCGCCCGCGGAGGCGAGCGTGCGCGCCGTTTCAAGTCCGAGGCCTGAGTAGCCTCCTGTGACGATCGCTATCTTGCCGACTAGGTCGACACCCTTAATGATGTCGACGGTCGTGGACGCGCGGCTAAGACCTGAACCGATGGGTGCTTGTGCTGTGCTCATTGCTATATCTCCTTTTACTGGATAAAAAATAAGTTCGTGGTAATTTGGTGTGTAGATCTACTAATTGCTTGCATCTAAAAAGCCGAGTAACGCGGCGTTCGTTTGCTCCACCGCCTCCAGTTGAGGCCAGTGACCCACTTCCGGCAGCGCAATAAATCTTCGTAGGTCCGTAAGGACATGCTTCAGAACTTCTGGTGTGACGGGATGTAGCGCGTTCAGACCGTCCGCTGCGCCAACCAGTAAGAAAGACAGGATCTGAATCCTGCGGCCAGCGAAAGCCGACGTCATGTTGAGATAGGACTCCAGCGCACGGTAGTAATTGAGCGGGCGGTGAAATCCGTTACGCTCAAACTGGCTGACCATGACGGCAAAATCTGCGGGATCAACGAAGCTCAGTAGGCCCTGTGGTACTGACCTGAGCAGGCCGCGGTTGATATCCATCGGATGCCAATGCGCTTCTTTCGGAGCTTCCCCAGACGTCCAGCAGAAAGTCGCGGGGAGCGCATTTTTTGCGTCAGCCCACTCTGCGTCGGCCTCCGGACGCATCTGCCGGAACATGTAGAAATCATGCTGACCGTTTTTCCGCAAATCAGTCAGAAAGTTTCCACGCCCGAATTCTAACGGCGGCACGCTCAAGTCGAAGACCGCGCGGAATCGGTCGGGCCTTATCAGGGCAGCAGTCCACGCAGCAACTGCACCAAAATCATGGCCGACAAGTGTCGCTGTTTCGCAATTCAAGGCATCCAGAACGGCAACAAGATCCCCGACGGTACTAAATGCCGGTTATGCGGAAGCATCGTCCTGGCCGGAACTCTCACCGTACCCTCGGGTGTCCAATGCGATCGCGCGATAACCCGCATTGGAGGCCGCCTCCATCTGACGACGCCAGCTACGCGATGTGTCGGGGAACCCGTGACAGAACAGCACAGCGGTTCCCTCACCATACTCGACAGTATGCAGCGATACTTCATGTGTGGCGATATAGTGTTCCTTCATGCTCCCCCCGTCAGGTCTGAGCAAATGACGGCACGGTTCGGCCATCGACCGTCAGGCCGGGGAATGCCAGCATCGGTGCCAGGGTTTCGTTGTTCTCGGCCGGGAAATTCAGCTTCGGCTTGGAGCCCAGGCTGAGTTTGCCGATTTGTTCGGCGGACAACGTCACTTCAAGAGAGTCGAGATTGGCTTTGAGCTGATCGAGCCTCCTGGCACCGATCAGGGTGGACGTGACACCCGCCTGTGAACGGACCCAGGCCAGCGCGACCGACGCGGGGCTGATGCCAAGTTCCGATGCAACCTCGACGACGGCTTCGATGATGTCGTAATCCGCTTCGCCCGGAATGCCGACCATGCTGGTACGCTTCGTATCGACCTGGCCTGCGCCACCGCGCCGGAACTTGCCGCTCAGGAAACCGCTCTTGAGCGGCGACCAGGGCATGATGCCCATTCCCATTGCCTGCGCCATCGGAAACAGTTCGCCTTCGCTGGTCCGCTCCAGCAGCGAATATTCGAGTTGCAGCGCGATAATCGGCGCCCATCCGCGGAAGTGGGCGATGGTCTGTGCCTCAGCCGTTTTCCAGGCGGGAATATCCGAGAAGCCAACGTAACGGATCTTGCCGGCCGTGACGAGATCGTCGAGCCCGCGCAACGTTTCTTCGATGGGTGCCGTCCGGTCCCAGTTGTGTAGCCAGTAGATGTCGATGTAGTCGCTCTGGAGCCGGTTCAACGACGCTTCGCACTGCTGGATGAGCGCCTTGCGTCCGGCGCCGCCACCGTTCGGATCGCCCGGGAACAGGTTGCAATAGAACTTCGTGCTGAGCACGATCTCGTCGCGCCGGACTTTGTTCTGCTTGAGATAGTCGCCGATGATCTGCTCGGAATGGCCGGCGGTGTAGATATTGGCCGTATCCACGAAGTTTCCGCCGCGATTTCGATACTCATCGAGCATGGCGAACGACTCTTCGGGGCTGGCGCCCCAGCCGAAGTCTTCACCGAAGGTCATGGTTCCGAGGCAATACGGGCTGACGCGTAGGCCAGAACGCCCGAGCGTGACGAAATGATTGAGAGGCATGCGATATCTCCGAGACGAATTAGTTCATTGCATGGTAGGCTAATAGTTGTGTACGTAGAAGACTTAATAGTTCAATTTTTATGCGCAATAGTTCAAATTCTCAGGCTGATCCCCTTTCAGACCTACTGAACTTTCTTCAGGCACGCTGCGAACTGTCTGGGCGGGTAGTGGCAGGAGGCACCTGGGCGCGCCGCTTTGCCAATCTGGATGCGATCAAGTTTTGTGCGGTTACAGAGGGGCTCTGCTGGTATTCCATTGACGGCATGGCTG
Source organism: Massilia sp. BGA-UO-ETr-WB1 (assembly GCF_059567845.1). NCBI lineage: Bacteria > Pseudomonadati > Pseudomonadota > Betaproteobacteria > Burkholderiales > Oxalobacteraceae > Massilia > Massilia sp. BGA-UO-ETr-WB1. The sequence continues at coordinate 473,052 of NZ_JCAQOT010000027.1, forward strand.
AGCCGGCCCGAGTGGACACTGGCGACATCCTGATTACCAATGGCACACGCACCCTGACTCTTGCCAGCGCCTCAGCGCTGGTTCCTGATGCGGCGACCACGCCAGTCGTTCGGGACGGTGACGATCAATATCAGCTTGGCGAAGGTTGTGACTTCACCATGCTGGGAGGCACCGTGCAGATTGATGCAGATCGGCAAGCCTTCCTTCTGAATGGTCTGCCGCCACTCATTCATGTGCGAGGAACCAAAGACGAAGCCAAGCCGCTTGCCTGGTTGCTTGAGCAACTGGTATCGGAAATGAAAGGCGGTCGGCCTGGCCGAAACGTTGTCATATCAGGACTGGCCCAACTGTTATTCATCCAGACACTACGAGCCTATCTCGTACATGCTTCGGATGGCGACGAGGGATGGCTGAAGGGCTTCGGCGACCATCGGTTAGCCACTGTGCTTAGTAGCATCCATAGCGAACCTTTCCGGAACTGGGGGCTTGAAGAACTTGCGAAAACAGCGGGGATGTCGAGAACGTCACTTGCGGTGCGGTTCCGAGAAATGATGGGCGTCCCGCCGCTCGCCTACTTGACTCAATGGCGCATGTATCTGGCGAGACGTGAGCTTCGGGCAGGGGCCTCGATCTCAGAAGCTGCGGCCTCGGTTGGGTACACATCCGACAGCGCCTTCAGCGCCGCATTCAAGCGCGTGATGGCTGTTGCGCCCGGCCAGTACAGGAGAACGGCGCAGAGAGAGGGGGAGGCGCCGCAAATTAACGGCAAGGCAGACACGCTCGAATGTTAGAAGAGTCGGCGGCCATTGATAAACGGTAAGCATCCACCCAGAACCGTATTGTTCCAGCTGATCAGTGGCTGCAATATAGCTGCATCCCGCTGGGAAGCGGCAAGGAAGTCTTAGGCAGGGGCCAACTGCCCGGCGCAATGCCAGGGCAGGAACTCGTCGACACGGTTGACGGGATGATCGGCGATGTGAGTAAGCACATGGCGCAGCCAAGCCTCCGGATCGATGCCGCTGAGCTTGGCCGTGCCGATCAACGAGTAAATGGCCGCTGCCCGTTCGTCACCCGTGTCGGCGCCGGCGAACAGGTAATTGCGCCGTCCGATGGCGATGCCTCGCAGGGCGCGTTCGGCGGCCGAGTTGTCGATCTCGATGACGCCGTCGTCGCAGTCGCGGCACTGGAGTGATCCCCTCGGACTGGCCTTGGTCCAGTCCGAGGGGTTCACTCCAAAAATGGGTCAATTTTCGGCGCAAATCAACAGCCTACGGCGACATGATCCGATTCTACTATCGGCTTGCGCAAAACACAGCTCAATAGCGCTGATCGCTCTTTGCATGGTTTTGCTGTCGCTTGCATGACGGCGGTTCTGACGAGGTCGGTCTAGCTTGCACGCGCCAACAATGCAGTGCATCGGTGTAAAATGATCGCTGCAAATCGTGTGAGATTCCGGCACTGTTAACGCGTTTTTTTGATGGTATTACCGATGGTATTGCTTCCTTGCAGGATCAGGAATTCAAGCTAAATCAAGGTTTTAGGGCTTGGAATGGGAATGGTACCCGTAACATTTCGGCCTTTAGGGGCATTTTTAGGGGCATGTGTGCCACAAAAATTTGCGATGGCCAATGAAGATAAGGCGCGCTTTTGTCTTTTCGATTCCGGCTCGGGACCACTCTGTTTGTTTCGCGCGCGGCAGCGAACTAGCGCTGCGCGTCGGCAAGCGAAACAAAGCCTGACGCGTTGATGCCCACTTGTTCGGGCGGCAAGTTCAACATGCGTGTCAGCATTTCACCGCCCTGTGTTCGCATATTCTGTCTTAATGCCGAAGCGCCTGCCGCTTGTGGATTGCGTTCCAGCGTAATCTGGCTGCTCGCGAGCATCATGCCGACGATCGCCAGGGCCTCGTACGCTGTGGCGCGTTCCGCCGCGGGCAGGGCGCTCAGGCCGGCGCTCTCGCGCACGCGCTTCTGCATTTGCCGCACCAGCGGCAAATAGTACTGATCCGGAAATGACTTGTTGTTGTAGGCCATCCACGCCCCGGCGATGCTGCTCGCGATAGCCACCCCCAGGTCGCCGGACGCGAGGCCGAATTTCTTGATGACGATTTCGTGGTACTGGAAAGCTTGCCTGTAGGTGGCCTCCGCGCCGCGCGCATCCTTGCCGGGCAGGTCTCTCGTCAGCCGGCCAGCGACGCTGCCGCCGGACGCCGGCGCTATCGACTTCACCTTGGCGCGCTCCGCCTTCTGCTGCGCCTCGTGCTTGTCCCAGTGGTGCAATGTTCTGTTCAGTATTTCATGCGTGAGTTGGTTGCCGATCACATTCATCGACACACTGGATGGAATTTCGTAGACGTTCACGAAGCCGTCGGCACGGCCGTCTATACCGAACATGGCAAGGGCAAGGCCCACCAGTGCACGATGTGTATTCATTTTTGCGCCTCCAAGCAGCGTAAGTCTGACCCATCGGGCCAAAAGGATGTTAATTTAACCACTTTCCGCCACATTGCGGCGCGTAGCTGAACCCGGTCTCCTCGTTGCTGAGCTGCAACGCCTTACCTCTACTTGTATTCCTGACGGAAATATCCCCTATAATTGCGCCATATCCGCCGGCGCCTGATCTTCGCGCTTGGCAACTGAACTGGCCCAACCTCCGCCATTGGTTTGTAGCGCTATGCGCCCCGTGCGCGGCAGGAGGCTTCGATGCGGCCGGTTTTACACTTTTTCCTCAGTTTCAAATTCAAAATCACCTTGCTGGTCACCGCCATGGTGCTGATCGCCGGGCTGGGCGTGGGCGGCGTGTCGCTGCTGATCGCCGAGTCGGCCATGCGGCAGTCCATCGCGCAGCAGGAGATGACGCTGCTGGCCAGCGCCGCAGCCTATGTGGACCGCGACATCATCGCCAAGCGCCAGCTGCTCAAGTCGCTCACCGAGCAGGTGTCGGGCAGCGAACCGTCGCTGGACGACATGCAGACGCTGCTGGAAGCGCACGGCACGCTGCGCGACGAATTCTTCAACGTGACGGTGTTCGACACCGCCGGCAACCTGGTGGCTAGCCTGCGCGACCGCCGCGCCAAGGGCACGCTGAACGTGGCGGCGCGCCAGTATTTCCAGGATACGCTGCGCACCCGCGAGGGCGTGACGTCGGCGCCGTTCCGCAGCGTGTTGTCGGGCAAGCCGGTGGTGGTGCTGACGCAGCCGCTGCTGAACGCCGAGGGCAAGACCATCGGCGTGCTGCTGGGCGCCATCGAACTGCTGCGGCCGTCGTTCTCGGCGCGGCTGGACAATCTGCGCGCCAGCGCCGGCGGCTACCTGTTCATCGTGGCCGGCGACGGCACCTTTGTACACCACCCGAACAAGGCAATGCTGCTGAGCCGGGGCGACGCTGGCGACGGTTCCATCGTGGACGCCGTGCTGCGCAGCGCCGAAGGCTGGACCGATGCGGTGCTGGACGACGGCGTGCCCACCTTGCTGGCGCACCAGCGCCTGCGGGAGGTGGACTGGACCATCGCCGTGTCTTATCCGATCCAGAGCGCGTTTGCGCCCATGGTGAGCGTGCGCGTGCGAGCGTTTGCCGCGGCCACCATGGTAACGCTGCTGGCTGGCCTGTTCGGCTGGCTGCTGGTCAAGCTGATGCTGCGCCCGCTGCTGCGCCTGCACAGCAATGTGGTGGACATCGAGAACGGCGCCGCCGATATCCAGGTGTTCGACGTGCGGGGCCGGGATGAGTTCGCCCAGCTGAGCCGGGCGTTCTTCTCGCTGTCGCAGCGCCGCGAGCGGGCCGAACAGGACTTGCACCGCCTGGCCACCACCGACGCGCTGACCGGCATCAACAACCGCCGCATGTTCGACGAATACTTCCCGCGCGCGCTGGCCCGGGCCCAGCGCAGCGGCGAGCAGGTGGGCATGGCTTTCCTCGACATCGACCACTTCAAGGCCATCAACGACCTGCACGGCCATGCGACCGGCGACGCGGTGCTGGTGGAGTTCGCGCGCCGCCTGACGCAGGCGGTGCGCTATACGGACACCGTGGCGCGGCTGGCCGGGGACGAGTTCGTCATCGTGTTCGAGCAACTGCCGTCCGGCGCGGAAATGAGCCTGTTGGGCAGCAAGATCATCGACGCCATGCGCGCGCCGTTCGTGATCGGCACGACGACGCTGGCGGTCACCACCAGCGTCGGCATCGCGCTGACCACCGAGCATCCGGTGTTGGCCGACGATGTGATGCGGGCGGCCGACCAGGCGCTGTACGGCGTGAAGGCGGCGGGCCGCAATGGCTTTGCCGTCAACACGGTGGGCGCGGAGCGGGTGCTGCGGGTGCGCCGGGCTTGAACGGGGCAGCGCCAGCGGGCCGGCGTGGCGGCGGCCCCGGCACCTTGGGTTGGACACGCAATTGGTGTAGCATGCTGGACGGCGATGGGGCAGGGTGCGCGTAGCGCGCCGGCCGCGCCTGCTTTTTCCAGGAATACCGAATGCAAATCCAAATCAATGACATGCTGCGCAGCTATATCGACCCGCTCACCGAGGCCGAGTACGCTGCGCTTGAACGCAGCATCCTGGCCGAGGGCTGCCGCGACGCGCTGGTGCTGTGGAACGACGTGCTGGTGGACGGCCACAACCGCTATTCGATCTGCCAGCGCCACAGCATTCCGTTCAAGGTGATCCAGAACGAGTCCTTCCACAGCATGGAGGACGTGATGCTGTGGATGATAGACAACCACCTGGGCCGCCGCAGCGTGTCCGACTTCCAGCGCGGCGTGCTGGCGCTGCGCAAGAAGGACATCATGGACGCCCGCGCCGCCGAGATCGCCGCCAAGGCCGCCGCCGAGGACGCGAGCATCGCGCCACCCGAGCCGGCCGACGAGTCGGCGCCCCCGCCGGCCAAGGTGCGCACCTCGCGCGAGGATATCGCCCGCGCCGCCCGCCTGAGCAGCAACACCATCAGCCAGATCGAAAAGATCCAGAAAACCGCCGCGCCGGAACTGGTGGAGGCGGTGCGCGCCGGCACCATCTCGATCAACGCGGCCGCCACGGTGGCCTCGCTGCCGGAAGCCGAGCAGGTGGCGGCGGTGGCCGGCGGCAAGAAGCTGCTGCAGCAGGCCGCCAAGGAGATCCGCGAGCAGCGCGCCGCGTCGCGTCCGCCCAAGGAGGCCAAGGGCGGCGAGGAGGGCGGCCACGCCGAGCCGCTGAGCGAAGTGGAGCAGTTGCGCGCCGAAGTGGCGCAGCTGAAGGACCGCGTCTCCAAGCTGCGCAATGAGAACGCGGAGCTGCGCGAGCGCATCGCGCAGCTGGTCGATGCTTCCTGAGTTAGTCGTGCCGAGTGATGCTTCCTGAATAAAAACAATGCACCTGGAGTGGGCCGTATGTCGAGATTGAGTCTTCTGCTTGCGGCCGCCTGTGCCGTTCCCCTGTCCGCGCAAGCCCTACAGCCGGCGTCGCCGCCGTCGCCGGCAGCCGCGCCGGCTGCGGCCGCGCCCGCTTCAAAGGCAGAGGCCGCCCGTCTGAAGGCGCTGGCGCAGCGGGTGACGATATTGCGCGACAAGTGGGGCATCCCGCACGTCTACGGCCAGAGCGACGCGGACGCGGTGTTCGGCCTGCTGTACGCGCAGGCGGAGGACGACTTCCCGCGCGTGGAACTGAATTTCATCAACGCCATGGGCCGCCTGGCCGAAGTGCAGGGCGAAGCCGAGCTGTACCGCGACTTGCGCATGAAGCTGTTCATCTCGCCGGACAGTCTGAAAGCCCAATATGCGGCCAGTCCGGCCTGGCTGAAAAAGCTGATGAACGCCTGGGCCGACGGGCTGAACTACTACCTGCAGACGCACCCGGACGTGAAGCCGGCGTTGATCGCGCAGTTCGAGCCGTGGATGGCGCTCAGCTTCAGCGAAGGCAGCATCGGCGGCGACATCGAGTCGGTGGACTTGAAGGAACTGGAACGCTTCTACGGCAAGGCGCCGCAGACCGGCCCGTCGCCGAACCCCGCCGTGGCCCATGCCGGAAGCGACCTGGACCATGAGCCGAGCGGCTCGAACGGCTTCGCCATCGCGCCCGCCATCAGCAAGTCCGGCCACGCGCTGCTGATGATCAATCCACATACCTCTTTCTACTTCCGGCCCGAAGTGCAGGTCAGCAGCAAGGAAGGCCTGAACGCCTACGGCGCCGTTACCTGGGGCCAGTTCTTCGTCTACCAGGGCTTCAACGACCGCCTGGGCTGGATGCACACCTCCGGCGGCGGCGACGTGATCGACGAGTTCCTGGAAACGGTGAGCGCCAGGGACGGCAAGTTCTTCTACAAGTACGGCGGCGAGGAGCGCCCGGTGAAGGCGGTGCCGATCCGCCTGCCGTACAAGACCGCCGCCGGCATGGCGGAGAAAACCGTCACCGCCTACTTCACGCACCACGGCCCGGTGGTGCGCTCGGCGGACGGCCGCTGGGTGTCGGTGAGCCTGATGAACGAGCCGCTGAAAGCGCTGCAGCAGTCCTGGCTGCGCACCAAGGCGCGCAATTACGCCGAGTTCTACAAGGTGATGGAGCTGCGCACCAACTCGTCCAACAACACCGTGTACGCGGATGCGGACGGCAATATCGCCTACTTCCACGGCAACTTCATCCCGGTGCGCGACCCGCGGTTCGACTACCGCAAGCCGGTGGACGGCAGCGACCCGGCCACCGACTGGAAGGGCTTGCACGCGGTGAAGGACACCATCCAGCTGTTCAACCCGAAAAACGGCTGGATCCAGAACACCAACAGCACGCCGTACACGGCGGCCGGCCCCTACAGCCCGAAAGCGGCCGACTACCCGGCCTACATGGCCGCGCAGCCGGAGAATGCGCGCGGCATCCACGCGGTGCGGGTACTGGAGAACAAGAAGGACTTCACGCTGGACAGCCTGATCGCGTCCGCCTACGACAGCCAGCTGACCGCCTTCGAGCCGCTGCTGCCGCAGCTGTTCGCGGCCTGGGAAGAGCTGCCGGACGGCGACGCGCTGAAGTCCAGCCTGGCGCCGCAAGTGCACGTGCTGCGGCGCTGGGACATGCGCTATTCGCTGTCCTCGGTGCCGACCTCGCTGGCCATCTTCTGGCTGCAGGACCTGGCCAAGATTTTCGGCCCGGCTGCCAAGAAGAAGGAGATGCCGGTGCTGGACTATATCGCCACCCAGCTGGCGCCGCAGGAGCGCCTGTATGCGCTGGCGCGCGCGTCGGCCAAGCTGACCGAGGACTTCGGCAGCTGGCAGACGCCGTGGGGCGAAATCAACCGCTTCCAGCGCCTGACCGGCGACGTGGTGCAGCCTTTCGACGACAGCAAGCCCAGCATCCCCGTGCCTTACGCTTCCGGCAACTGGGGCGCGCTGGCGGCGTACGGCCAGACTTCCACGCCCAAGACCAGGCGCATTTACGGCGAGCGCGGCAACAGCTTCGTGGCGGCGGTGGAGTTCGGCAAGCGGGTGCGCGCCAAGAGCATCCTGGCCGGCGGCCAAAGCGGCAACCCGGCCTCGCCGCATTTCATGGACCAGGCCGAGATGTACGCGCGCGGCGAGTTCAAGGAGGTGCTGTTCTACAAGGAAGACGTGGAGAAGCACCTGGAACGCAAATATCGCCCGGGAGAATAGCGAGTTCGGTTGCCATGCTTGACGCAGATCATGGCAGCTGAGCCTTGAGGGAACATGCTGTGGCGTAGGGAGGTGCGCCATGGCTGACTTGGAAAAGCGCGACGGACCCGCGCGTCCGGTCCAGATACGCGACTTCATCTTTGTGCGCGAGCTGAGCGAGGTCTACCTGCTGCTCGACTTTATTTCCGGCCGCTGGGACAAGGGGCTGGAGCCGGACGTGCAGATGCTGATCGAGGAAATTTGCGAGATCGGCTGGCCGCCCGAGGACGGCCCCAGGGCCCAGGCGCACCAGGCCGCCATTCTGCTGAAAGCCAAAGACAAGCTGAACGCCGCCGCCAAGCCGGCCAGCGGGGCGACCATCGCCTTCACCTTGCTGGTGGTGGGCGAGGACGATCCGCGCAAGCGCAAATTCTGGGGGCGCCATACGGACCGGCGCGGCGCTGCGGCGCGTTCCGGCGAGCGCACGGACCAGGCCGCACGCGCCGGGCAGGGCGGCGCCGGGTCCGGGACGGGCGGCAACGACAGGCGGGCCGGCCCCGACGGCGGCCAGGGCGGTGCGGCACCGGTTCCCGGCCTGGGCGGGCCGTCCGGCCCGGGCGGCTTGCGCAACGGCGCGCCGCGGGACGGCGATGCCGCCAAGGTGTCCAGCGCCGAGGCCAAGCTGGCGGCGGACGAGCTGGCCCGGCTGGCAAAGGCCGCACCGCAGTCAGGGGCTGGGGCTGGGGCCGCCGCGCCGCCGGCGCCGCCGCTGGTGGTGTATTGCGACCCGGCCCGCGCGCCGGACCTGGACCCCACGCCGCTGGCGCAGCGCTACCGCAGCGTGGAGGAATATCACTTGTGCATGCAGGACAGCCGCCTGGACCGCGAGCGCGCCGTCACGCGCCGCAACCTGGCCGCGTGGCTGCAGCCATGGAAGGCGCTGTACCACACGGTGACGTACTTCCTGGAGCCTATCCCCGAGCCGAGGCTGCGCGCGGGCCGTTCGCCGCGCCAGGGCGGTGACGAGGAAACGGCGCGCATCCTCACGCTGGTGCTGGGCAGCGCGGTGCTGCCGCTGTGCTATGGCATCCTGGGTGCCGGCGCGGCGGTGGTGCGCGACTTGTGGCGCAAGATGCGGGAGAGCATGCTGTCGCCGCGCGACTATACGTTGGCGCTGGGGCAGTTGGCGCTGGGCGCCACCATAGGCGCGTGCATCGGCCTGTTCGTCAACGCCAGCGGCACCGGCAGCACGGCAGAGCCGGCGCTGGCGGGCGCGTGGACGTTGAGCGGGTCCGCGCTGTCGTTCATTGCCGGCTTCGGCGTGGAGGGCGTGTTCCAGGCCATGGAGAGCTTCGTGCGGCGCGTGTTCAACGTGCCGGACCCGGTCAAGCCGCGCTAGCCGGAACCGGTCGGCTTCCCGGCCGGCTCCGGCTCCCGCTGCGCCCGCTCAGATGGCGTCGAGCGCGTGCTGCAGGTCCTGGCGCAAGTCGGCCAGGTCTTCGATGCCGACCGACAGGCGGATCAGCCCGTCGCCGATGCCGAGCGCGGCGCGCTGGGCGGCCGGGATGCTGGCGTGCGTCATCAGCGCCGGGTGCTCGATCAGGCTTTCCACGCCGCCCAGGCTTTCGGCCAGCGCGAACACTTCGCAGCGTTCCAGGAAGCGGCGCGCGCCGGCCAGGTCGGTGTTCAGGTCGATGGAGATGATGCCGCCGAAGCCTTCCATCTGGCGCCTGGCCAGCTCGTGCTGCGGGTGCGATTTCAGGCCCGGGTAGAACACCTTCTTCACCTTGGGCTCGCGTTCCAGCCATTCGGCCAGCTGCAGCGCGCTGGCGCAGTGGCGCTCCATGCGGATGGCCAGCGTTTTCACGCCGCGCAGCGCCAGGAAGCTGTCGAACGGCGAGGCGATCGCGCCCACCGAGTTCTGCAGGAAGCCGAGCTGCTCGCGCCACGCGGCCTGGCGCTCCTCGCCCGCCACCACGGCGATGCCGCCGATGATGTCCGAGTGGCCGTTCAGGTACTTGGTGGCCGAGTGCACCACGATGTCGAAGCCGTGCTCGAGCGGGCGCTGCACCAGCGGGCTGGCGAAGGTGTTGTCGGCCACGGCGATGATGCCGCGTTCGCGGCAGATCTTGGCAATCGCTTGCAGGTCGGCCAGCTTGAGCATGGGGTTGGTCGGCGTTTCCACCCACACCATGCGGGTTTCCGGGCGCAGCGCGGCCAGCAGGTTTTCCGGGTTGGTCAGGTCCACATAGGTGAAGTCGTGGCCGGCGCTGCGGCGGCGCACGCGCTCGAACAGGCGGTACGTGCCGCCGTACATGTCGTCGCCGGCGACGATGTGGGAGCCGGCGTCGGCAAGTTCCAGCACGGTGGAGATGGCGGCCAGGCCGGACGCGAAGGCGTAGCCTTGCACGCCGCTTTCCAGGTCGGCCACGCAGCGCTCCAGCGCCCAGCGGGTGGGGTTGTGCGAGCGGCCGTAGTCCAGGCCCTTGTGCACGCCGGGGCTTTCCTGCACGAAGGTGGAGGTGGCGTAGATGGGCGGCATGATGGCGCCGGTGGAGGGGTCCGGCGACTGGCCCGCGTGGATCACGCGGGTGGCCAGGTGGGCTTTGCGGTCGGTGTTTGAGCTCAAGATAAAGTCCTGCGCAAGTGGTTGAGAAGGTCGAAGCGGGTGATCAGGCCGTAGAATTTGCCGCCGTCGGCCACCACGGCGGTCAGGCCCCGGTCCAGGGTGCTGCGCAGCGCCTGCACGCTGGAGGATGGGTGCAAGGTCTCCAGGCGCGACGTCATGGTGGCGCCCACCAGGCTGCTGAACTGTTCGGCGTGGTTGTCCACCTTGAGCAGCAGGTCGGATTCGTCGATGATGCCCACCAGCTTGCCCTGTTCCAGCACCGGCAGCTGGGCCAGGTCGGCCGCGCGCATGCGGTTGAAGGCGACCAGCAAGGTGTCGGACGGGGCCACGCTGACCACGTCGCCCTCGTCGTAGCGGCGGCCGATCAGGTCGCGCAGGTCGCCCGTCTGCGGGCGCTGCACCATGCCCTGGTCCACCAGCCAGCCGTGGTTGTACATCTTGGACAGGTAGCGGGTGCCGGTGTCGGCCACGAAGGTCACCACGCGTTTGGGCTCGGTCTGCTCGCGGCAGTATTTCAGCGCCGCCGCCAGCAGGGTGCCGGTCGACGAGCCTCCCAGCACGCCTTCCGCGCTGAGCAGGGCGCGCGCGCTGTCGAAGCTTTCCTGGTCGGTGATGGTGTAGGCCTTGCGCACCGCCGTCATGTCGGCGATGGACGGGATGAAGTCCTCGCCGATGCCTTCCACCGCCCACGAGCCGCTGGTGTCCGACACCTTGCCGCTGGCAACGTATTCGGCCAGGATGGAGCCCTTGGGGTCGGCCAGCACGAATTCGAGCCGCGGTTGCACCTTGCGGAAGAAGTTGCTCAGCCCGGTCAAGGTGCCGGACGAGCCCACGCCGACCACGATGGCGTCCACTTCATGCTCCATCTGCTCCCAGATCTCGGGCGCCGTGGTGGTTTCGTGCGCCAGCGGGTTGGCCGGGTTGTTGAACTGGTCGGCGTAGAAGGCGCCGGGCAGCTCGCGCGCCAGGCGGGCCGCGTAATCCTGGTAGTACTCGGGGTGGCCCTTGCCGACGTCCGAGCGGGTCATGTGGACCTCGGCGCCGAGCGCCTTCAGGTGCAACACTTTCTCTGTGGACATCTTGTCGGGTACCACCAGCACCACGCGATAGCCCTTGATGCGGCCCACCAGCGCCAGGCCCAGGCCGGTGTTGCCGGCGGTCGCTTCAATGATGACGCCGCCCGGCTTCAGGCGCCCGTCGCGCTCGGCGGCCTCGATGATGGACAGGCCGATGCGGTCCTTGATGGAGCCGCCTGGGTTTTGAGATTCCAGCTTGAGGAACAGGCGGCAGGGGCCGGTGTCCAGCCGGGTGACTTCGATCAGCGGGGTATTGCCGATCAGGCCGAAGAGGGCGGCCTCGTGGGGTTTGTTCATAAACACTCCTCGCTTAGAAACGGCGCCGGCCGATTGTGTCGGCCGCGCCTTCCGTGAAAAGGGCGGATGTTAGGCCGCACGCTACACGCTGGGAAGGAATCATTGTGTTCTTGTATATGCAATTTTTGCATGTTCAAAGTATGCGCCTATTTCGCGCGCCGCGCACTTGGGCGCGCCATCCGCACGCAGAGCGCGCATAATGGCCCGGCAAGGGCGGCGAAGACCTGCCCACGGCTGCCGCGACGCTTTATAATCCGGCTCTGATCATTTTTTCAAGCAACAGTTGTGGCAAAACTCTACTTCCGATACTCGGCCATGAACGCCGGCAAATCGACGGCGATGCTGCAGGTCGCCCATAATTACGAAGAGCAGGGCCAGACCGTGCGCCTGTTTACCGCCGCCATCGACAACCGCTACGGCGTGGGCAAAGTCACTTCCCGCCTCGGTCCGCAGCGCGAGACTGAAGTATTCGACGCCGAGACCGACTTCCTCAAGCAGATTGATCAACGCATCGCGTGCTTGTTGATTGACGAAGCGCAATTTCTCACCACCGTCCAGGTGCAGCAGCTGCACAAGCTGGCGCAGGTGCGCGGCATCCCGGTCATCACCTACGGCCTGCGCAGCGACTTCCGGGGCGAGCCTTTCCCCGGCTCGGCCTACCTGCTGGCGCTGGCGGACGACATCGAGGAGCTGAAGAATATCTGCACTTGCGGCAAGAAAGCCACGATGAATATCCGCGTGGACCAGGACGGCAAGCGCATGAAGGAAGGCGAGCAGATCAGCATAGGCGGCAATGAAAGCTACCGCCAGGCCTGCGGCCGCTGTTTCTACTCCGAATAAGACCATGCGCGGCGCCGGAAACTGACATGTTCGACTGCGCCGCCATCGCCCCCGCCTGGTTCTGCCAGCACCGCGACGTGCTGCAGGACGTGCTGCTGTACCTGCTGCCGTCGCTGGCGCTGGCGCTGGTGATCCGGCGCCTGTCCTCCGTCCACCCCGTGTTTTTCCTGTTCACCGTGGCCGGCACCATCTGCCACGAGCTGGCGCATTTCTGCGTCGGCCTGCTGACGGGCGCGCGGCCGGCCGGCTTTTCCGTGATGCCGCGCAAGGTGGGGCGCAGCTGGCAGCTCGGCTCGGTGAGCCTGACGCGGGTGCGCTGGTACAACGCGGCGCCGGTGGCGCTGGCGCCGTTCCTGGTGCTGGCCGTGCCGGTGGCGGTGGCGCTGTGGCGCACCCAGCCGGGCTGGCAGTTCCAGCCGCTGGACCTGCCGCTGGCGTTCGCCGTGGCGCCGCAATTCCTGGCCTGCTGGCCGTCCTCGGTGGACTGGAAGATTTCGCTGCGCTCGTGGCCATATCTGCCGATTATCGCGCTGGTGTGGTTCGGCGCCGGGCTAATCCCGAGCGTCCCCGGCCTCGCCAGTGCCGGGGGCTAGAGCGGCTACCGCCTGCATATTGGCGATGAAGCGGTCGATGTCCGGCAGGACTTTGGTCCGCAGCGTATGCGCCGACAGGCTGGTGTCTGACCGGGATGCGACGCCCTCGTGCAGCAAAGGGGACACCTGCATCCAGAATGGCAGCTCTTCCAGTTTCCACTCGGCCGGCTTGATGTGGTCGTAGCGCGACTTCAAGGCGTCGGCAACGATGTGCAGCTTGGGAGTTTGCGCCACCAGCAGCTGTGCCGCGAAGTCCTTCGGAACGAGCTCGGAGAAAATCGGCCTGAAGGCGAAGTGTGCCAAGTCACCGCCGCCGCTGCGGATCCGGTCGGCCCACAGGACAGGATCGGTGCGCAGTTCGTCGAGCCAGCTGCGCGCCAGCCTGCCCAGTTCGGTCGCGCGGGCGGCTGCTTTGGCGTCGTCGTAGTAGGCGGCGAGCTCGATAAACTCGGCGGTGGCGACTCCGGCGTATTGCATGCCGAAGGTCATTTCCTGCGCGATAGGTTTGACGTAGCCGGCCGGCGCCAGGTCCGTTTCCGGGAGCGGCTGCGCGAACAGCTTGTTGACGGCGGCTTTCGCGAGAGTGAGCACGTGCGCTGCGCCGTGCTCAAGCAGGCCTTCCTGCGACAGCTGCAGCAGCACGCCGGCGTTGTGGAACAGCTCGGGTTTGCCGGGGAAGCGGCCCTCTGCGAGCTGTCCATAGACTTCGGCCTTCAGGGCATCGAAATCGGCGTCGTTCAGCAGATGCTTGTGTACCAGGCGCTTCCAGGCGGGCGCTTTTTCCGTCGTAAAAAACGCGCTGGCCCGGATGCCCGCCAGCGCATTGTCGTCCGGCAGCCAGCCGCAGGCGAAGAATGTTGCATAAGTGTCCGGCGGCAGGGCAACTTTGCGTGTGTAGGCCATGTCGTGCAGCTGGAAACGCGTTTCCGCCTCGGTCGGTTCTGCCAGCGATCGAGGCATGCCCATGGTCGCCGACGTGCGCTTGGTTTCGGTCTTGAAGAGCTTGTATATGTCGCGGGTGGTGATGGTCTTGGCGCGCAGCTCGATGCTGAGCGCGAACACGTCGTGTACCAGGCGGTCCAGGAACCCGGTATGGTCTTTCAGGTTGCCGTCCTGCCTGGACAGGCAATTCCAGATATCGGAAAAGTCCAGCACCGCTTGCCGCAACTGGCGCAGGTTCTTGTGGTTTGCCGCGTCCATCACGGCCAGGATACGATCCTTGCGCGTACGCAGAATGTTGATCGCGTCGTCGGCGCTGAGCTCGCCGATGAAGCTGTTGAGTGCTTCGCGGGCGTCGGCTTGGATTTCGAAGGTCCTGCCGATGACTTTTTCTTTGGTCTGATGGTAGTCCGGGTCGCCGATCTGCTGTTCGTGAGCCAGGATGATGACGCGGTAGCCGCCGTGCTCGACGAACTGGTTGATGTACCCGAGCACGGCGGATGGCGGCATGCCGCTGCGCTCCAAGTCGTCGAAGATCAGCACCGAGTCTTCCGGGTTGGCCGATTTTTCCAGGTCCGGGATGCTGACTTGAAGCTCATCCTTATCGCCGCCGTCCCCGTTCAGGTCGACCTTGATGGTGCCTTTGACGAGACTTTTCACAATGGACCATGATTTCTGAACCGGGGCGCTGGCCAGCCGGGGATGCAGCTGCTGGAAGAATTGGTCGGTGATGTCGGATGGCCTGGTAACGGCGTACAGGCTCACGTAAATCACCTTTTTCTCGTGTACATCCATCAGGACGCCGCGCAAGCGGTCGATGAACCAGGTCTTGCCGCTGCCCCATGTGCCGCGCAGCATTACCGCGAAATGGGGCGCCAGTTCCCGGGTGCAGTAGCGCAGCAGGTATTTTTTGAGTTCATCGTTGGTAACGGGGGCGCTGTCGCTCATCGTTCAGGTCTGTTGGGAATCCGGTCTCTATTGTTCCAGCTTGCTTTTCTTGCTGCAACGAAATCTTGGCAAAATGGCCGGCGCCGGGCGGAGGATCACGATTTGTTACATGATTAAAGCGCAGCCGCCTTTAATCATGGCTTAAGCTTCCTCACTGAAACTGTGCTCTCCAGCGGGCCGCCATAGGCCTGCTATCCTGTAGAATAAAGCGCAGCAGGACCCAGTTTTCCATGAAATCAAGTTTTCGGAGTAAGCCGATGAAGAAGCAGATGCTGTTGAGCGCGATTGCGCTGGCCGTTTCGGTACAGGTGGGCGCAGCAGCGCCCGAAAAGGCAGCGGACGTCGTCAAGCCGCAAGCGGTGCAGTCGCAGGCCGCGTTGTGGGCCTCGCACGTCATGTCGCGCTATCACTACAAGGCTACCCCGCTGGACGATGCGATGTCGGAGAAGATCTTCGACCGCTACTTCAAGTCCCTGGACGGCGAAAAGCTGTTCTTCGTGCAAGCCGACGTGGACCAGTTCGCCGCCATGCGCACCAAGATGGACGACGCCATCATGTCGGAAAACCTGACGGTGCCGTTCGCCATCTACAACCTCTACCAGCAACGCTTCAACGAGCGCATCACGTATGCGCGCGAGCTGCTGAAGACCAAATTCGATTTCTCGGTCGACGAGAGCTACCAGATCGACCGTGAAAAGGCCGAGTGGCCGAAGACCGAGGCCGAAGTCAAAGACCTGTGGCGCAAACGCGTCAAGAACGACTGGCTGCGCCTGAAGCTGGCCGGCAAGGACGACAAGGCCATCCGCGAGACGCTGGACAAGCGCTACGACAACTACATGAGCCGTTCGCGCAAGCTGAACAATGAAGACGTGTTCCAGATCTTCATGAACGCCTACGCCATGTCGATCGAGCCGCACACCAACTACCTGGGCCCGCGCGCCGCCGAGAACTTCGACATCGCCATGCGATTGTCGCTGGAAGGCATCGGCGCCCAGCTGCAGCAGCGCGACGACTACACCGTGGTGCGCGAAGTGGTGCCGGGCAGCCCGGCCGCCTTGTCGGGCAAGCTGAAGGTGGGCGACCGCATCGTCGGCGTGGCGCAGGGCGAGAGCGGCAACTTCACCGACGTGGTGGGCTGGCGCATCGACGACGTGGTGCAGCAGATCCGCGGCGCCAAGGATTCCGTGGTGCGCCTGCAGATCCTGCCGGCCGACGCCGGTCCGGACGGCAAGCTGTCGCAGCTGTCGCTGGTGCGCAAGAAAATTTCCATGGAAGAGCAGTCGGCCAAGAAATCCATCCTCGAAGTGCGCGACGGCACCGCCAAGCGCCGTGTCGGCGTGATTTCGCTGCCGACCTTCTACCTGGACTTCGAAGCGCGCCGCCGTGGCGACAAGGACTACAAGAGCGCCACCCGCGACGTGGCGCGCCTGCTGGCCGAGCTGAAGAAGGAAAAAGTCGACAACGTGCTGATCGACCTGCGCAACAACGGCGGCGGCTCGCTGACCGAAGCGGTGGAACTGACCGGCCTGTTCATCGACAAGGGCCCGGTGGTGCAGCAGCGCAACGCGCAAGGCAAAGTGGAAGTGGAAAGCGACACCAACGCCGGCCTGGCGTGGGACGGACCGGTGGGCGTGCTGATCAACCGCAGCTCGGCTTCGGCGTCGGAGATTTTCGCCGCCGCGCTGCAGGACTACGGCCGTGGCCTGGTGATCGGCGAACCGTCGTTCGGCAAGGGCACCGTGCAGACCCTGGTCAACCTGGACCGCTATTCGCAGGGCGACAAGCCGCGCTACGGCGAGCTGAAGATGACGGTGGCGCAGTTCTTCCGCATCAACGGCGGCACCACCCAGTTGCGCGGCGTCACGCCGGACATCAGCCTGCCGTCCATGTCGGATCCGGAAAGCTTCGGCGAGTCGAGTTATGACAACGCGCTGCCATGGGTGGCCATCAAGCCGGCCGTCTACATCCCGGCAGGCGAGCTGAAGGACATCGTGCCGATGCTGGACAAGAAGCACGAGGCGCGCGTGGCCAAGGACAAGGACTTCCAGTACCTGGCCGAGGACATCGCCCTGGTGAAGAAGCAGCGCAAGGACAACACCATTTCGCTGAACGAGACCGTGCGCCGCAAGGAGCGCGACCAGCAGGAAGCGCGCGCCAAGCTGCGTGAAGCCCGCCTGCTGAGCCTGGTGGCTTCGCCGGACGATCCGGTGCTGATCCCGGACGCCAAGGAAGCGCTGAACAAGGCCATCTCAGCCAAGCCGGCCAACGCCAACGCCAAGGCCGCGCGCCAAGTGGCGGCGGTGAAGGGCGCGCTGCGCACCGACGACGGCCTGCAGGCGGATGAGCGCGGCCTGAGCGCCGAGCTGGACGCGGAGAAGGCCGCCAAGGCCGCCAAGGACGTGCTGCTGAACGAAGCGGTGCATATCCTGGCGGATGAAGTAGGCCTGCTGAAGACCGATACCCGACTGGCCTCCCGCGTGCTCCCATACGCAGCCGACGTGGGAAAGTAAGTATCTTTGCCAAGTTATACGCATCGTTTATTTCTATCATCACTAATATAAAGTAGAAATATACGATGCTCTACGGCATCATAGTTCCTGTCTCCTCTATTCTCCTCCAAGAGATTAGATTCAGCCCGCTCCCGTAGCGGGCTTTTTTTTTGCCTGGGTTCGGCGCGTTGCGCGATTTGCTAGATTGCATATTTGCCTGCAACGGCGCCGCACGCAAACTGGGTACTCACACGTTTCGCAGTAGTAGGGAGATATGCATTTTGATGATTCCTATCATCAGAAAGATAAAGTAGCAAAATATGGTGCGCTACGGCATCATAGCTCCTGTCTCCTCTATTCTCCTCCAAGAGATTAGATTTAGCCCGCTCCCGCAGCGGGCTTTTTTTTGCCACGACTCTGTGAGTCGAAGCGCTGATTGCTTGATGGTTTTGGTCGGTGGCGGGACCACCAAAGTGGATTTCCTTATGTTTGACTTAATTGTCGCTCTGGGCATCAAGATAAGGTGGACGGATATGCTGCGACGCGGCATCATAGTTCCTGTCTCCTCTACTCTCCTCCAAGAGATAGATTCAGCCCGCTCCCGTAGCGGGCTTTTTTTTTGCGCCCCAGGAATCCAGCACGCCTGGCTCGCGCAGGCAGCAGGGCGGTGCAGTAGGGGCCACACGACTGCTGAAGATGCGAGGCATATTCGTTTTGGTTATCTCTGTCATCAGAAAGATAAAGTGGATTTATATGCTGCGACGCGGCATCATAGCTCCTGTCTCCTCTATTCTCCTCCAAGAGATTAGATTTAGCCCGCTCCCGTAGCGGGCTTTTTTTTTGCCCGGCAACATGGCATTCCCATGTCGCTTTGCTATGATTGAATGATCGACTCTTCCTTGAACGATCATGATCTTCCGCCAGCTTTTCGATCCCACGTCCTCCACCTACACCTATCTGCTGGGCGACAGCGGCGAGGCCGTGCTGATCGATCCCGTCTATGAACAGGTGCCGCGCGACCTGGCGCTGCTGGGCGAGCTGGACCTGCGCCTGCTGGCCTCGCTGGATACGCACGTGCACGCGGACCATGTGACCGGCGCCTGGCGCCTGCACCAGCGCGTGGGCAGCAGCATGGCGGTGGCGGAAGCGGCCGGCGTGGCGCTGGCGGACCGCCCGCTGCGCCACGGCGACCGTATCCAGTTCGGCAGCCGCCACCTCACCGTGCGCGCCACGCCCGGCCACACCAACGGCTGCCTGACCTATGTGCTGGACGACGAGAGCATGGCCTTCACCGGCGACAGCCTGCTGATACGCGGCTGCGGCCGCACCGATTTCCAGGGCGGCAGTCCGCAGCAGCTGTTTGCCTCGGTGCGCGAACAGATCCTCACGCTCCCCGCCAGCTGCCTGCTGTATCCGGCGCACGACTATCGCGGCATCACCGTCACCAGCGTGGCCGAGGAGCGCCGCTTCAACCCGCGCCTGGGCGGCGACGTGGACGAGGGCGATTTCGCCGGGCACATGAACAACCTGAACCTGCCGCATCCCAAGCTGATGGCGGTGGCCGTGCCCGCCAACCTGCGCTGCGGCCGGCCCGAAGGCGAGGGCGAGGGAGAGGCCCCGCCGGACACGCCCGCCTGGGCGCCGCTCACGCTGCGGTTCAGCGGCGTGTGGGAAATCGAACCGATGGCGCTGCTGGAACATGCCGATCAG
The DNA here is from genome assembly GCF_059567845.1 of Massilia sp. BGA-UO-ETr-WB1. Classification (NCBI taxonomy): domain Bacteria; kingdom Pseudomonadati; phylum Pseudomonadota; class Betaproteobacteria; order Burkholderiales; family Oxalobacteraceae; genus Massilia; species Massilia sp. BGA-UO-ETr-WB1. The sequence continues at coordinate 492,161 of NZ_JCAQOT010000027.1, forward strand.
GTGCAAATCGTGGACGTGCGCGAGCCCCCCGAGTTCATCGACCGCCTGGGCCATTTGCCCGGTGCGCGGCTGGTCCCGCTGTCGCAGCTGAAAGACCGGCTGGACGACTTCGACCGCGAGCGCCCGGTGGTCGCCGTGTGCCGCTCCGGCGTGCGTTCGGCCCAGGCCAGCGTGCTGCTGACCAAGGCCGGCTTCAAGCAGGTAGCCAACCTGGCCGGCGGCATGTTGCGCTGGAAGTCAGAAGCCCTGCCGGTGGCCCAGGACGTTGCCTAAGAGGAAGTTCATCGTATAATTGCATTTCAAGCAATTGAGGCGATTATGCAATTAGTGCTTTCCCTGCTGGGTACGGAAATCCTGACGGCGCTGGGCATGCTGTACCTGATGCTGGGCATGGCGACACTGGGCGTCGGCTTGACGCTGCGCGCGCGGCCGCAGAGCCAGCTCAGGCTGCAAGTCCATGCCTGGTGGTGGATTTTCCCGGTGGTCACGGTCAGCCTGCTGCTGCATCCGGCGGGTGCGCCGATGCTGGCGCTGCTCATCGGCGCGCTGGCCTTGCGCGAGCTGGCGCCGTTTGCAAGCCGGGGCAGGGACCAGGGAGGCGTAGGGAGCTTCGGCTGGCCCGCCGCCGCTACCCTGGCAGCCACAATCGCATTGATTTTCGTCAACGCCGTGGCAGTTACGCTGCTGCTGGCGCTTGCCATCCTTATAACACTGATATATTTCCTTCGAGTACGCAGTAGCGGCGCGCTGGTGTGGTTGCTGTGGCTGGGCCTGTGCTTCAGCGTGAGTTTCCTGCCGCGCTACGAGGCGCTGCCGCTGGCGCCGCACCAGCGCCTGGCTTGGCTGTTTTACCTGTACGTGCTGACCTCTCTGAACGACGTGGCGCAATTCATCAGCGGCACGTTGTTCGGCCGGCACCGCATCGCGCCAGGCATCAGCCCGAACAAGACCTGGCAGGGGCTGCTGGGCGGGGTGGCGGCGACCTTGCTGCTGTCGCTGGCGCTGGGCAGCTATTTGCACCTGTCCGATGCGCGCCACCTGGCGGCATTCGCCGTGCTGCTGTCGCTGGGCGGTTTTTGCGGCGATCTGATGTTCTCGGCCGCCAAGCGCGTGCTGGGCGTAAAGGATTTCTCGCAATTGATCCCCGGCCATGGCGGCATACTGGACCGGGTGGACAGCCTGGTGGTCACCGCGCCGCTGTTGTACTTTCTCATCACCACCACACAAGGGAAGCTCGCATGAAAGCTGAACGTTCACTGGCCTGGCGCACCACCGAATCCGGCTTCGACTGCAAGGACGGCACGCGCCTGTTCTACCGCGCCTGGGCGCCGCTGGCGCCGCGCCAGGACGGGCCTCAGCGCGCGCTGGTGTTCCTGCACCGGGGACACGAGCATTCCGGCCGCATCCAGCCGCTGGTGGAGCAGTTCGGCTTCACGCAGGACCACGCCTTTGCCTGGGACGCGCGCGGCCACGGCTATTCGCCCGGCGAGCGCGGCGACGCGCCCAGCTTCGAGACCCTGGTGGAGGACTTCGACACCTTCATCCGCCACATCCGCGAGGTGCACGGCTTCGCCGAGGAAAACATTCTGGTGGTGGCCAACAGCGTGGGCGCCGTCATCGCCGCCACCTGGCTGCACGACTACGCACCGCGCGTGCGCGGCGTCATCATGGCCGCCGCCGCGTTCGAGATCAAGCTGTACGTGCCGCTGGCCAAGCCCGCGCTGCGTTTTGCGCGCCGCTTCAAGCCGGAGCTGTTCGTCACCAGCTACATCCGCCCCGGCATGCTGACCCATTCGCCGCAGGAAGCGGCCGCCTACGGCGCCGACCCGCTGATCGCCAAGGCCATCTCCGCCTGCGTGCTGCTCGGCCTGGCGGACACCGCCAAGCGCATCGTGCACGACGCGGCCGCCATCGACACGCCGGTGCTGATGCTGGCCGCCGGCAAGGATTACGTGGTGAAGGAAGGCCCGCAGCAGACCTTCTTCGAGCGGCTGTCCTCGCCGCTCAAGCGCTACGTGCGCCTGCCGGACGCGTTCCACGCGCTGTACTACGAGCAGGACACCGGCGTGGCGCTGCACGAAAGCCGCCAGTTCGTGGAGCACTGCTTCCAGCGCGCGCCGCTGGCGCCGTCGCACTACCTGAACGCGGACCGCGACAGCCACAGCGCCCGCCGCTATGCCGCCATGCAGGCGGGCGAGAGCTGCGGCGCGCTGGCCAAGGCCTGGTTCGGCCTGCAGCGCGTGATGCTGGGCGCCATGGGCGGCGTGAGCGACGGCATGAAGATCGGCCTGGAACACGGCTTCGATTCCGGCGCCTCGCTGGACTATGTGTACCGCAACCAGGCCGGCGGCCGCTTCATCATGGGCAAGACCATGGACCGGGGCTACCTGGACGCGGTGGGCTGGCGCGGCATCCGCCTGCGCAAGCGCCAGCTGCAACAGATGCTGGGCGAGCGCATCGCAGCGCACACGGGCCAGGGGCCGCTGCGTATCCTGGACATCGCCGCCGGCTCCGGCCGCTACGTGCTGGAAACGGTGAAGCGCTTCCAGGACAAGGATATCCACGTCACCCTGCGCGATTATGCGCAGCACAACCTGGACCAGGCCCGCGCGCTGGCGTCCCAGCTGCAGCTGCGCGCCAGCGTGGAGTTCCAGCTGCGCGACGCTTTCAGCCCGGCCAGCTACCAGTTTGCCGAAGGCGAGTACGACATCGTCATCGTGTCCGGCCTGCACGAGCTGTTCAGCGACAACGAGCCGGTGGCCGCGTCGCTGAAGGGCATCTTCAGCGTGCTGCGGCCGGGCGGCTACCTGATCTACACCGGCCAGCCCTGGCACCCGCAGCTGGACATGATCGCGCTGACCTTGACCAGCCACCGCGGCACGCCGTGGCAGATGCGGCCCCGTCCGCAGGCGGAAATGGACGGGCTGGTGGCCTATGCCGGCGGCCGGAAAATCGCCACCAGCATCGGCCTGGAAGGCATCTTTACTGTGTCGCTGGCGCAGAAGCCCGCAGCGCCTGGCGCAGGCGGTTGAACACGGTCCACGCGGACAGCACGATCACCAGCACCAGTATGCCGTTCAGCAGCAGCGGCGCAACCTGGTAGCCGATCAGCAGGGCCAGCAGGCCGAACCAGAAGGCGCGGTCGCTCTTGCCCATGGGGCCGTCGAAGCGGCGCGCGCTGCCCACGCTGAGCGCCAGCACGCCGGAGAACTCGGCCAGCAGCGCGCCTACCACGCACAGCACCACCAGCGGCGCGTGCAGCGCGGCGGCCAGCGTGAAGGGCAGGTACAGCGCCGCGTCGGACACCTGGTCGCAGATCTCGTTGAGCAGTGTCCCGAGGCGGGTCTTCTGCCCGGTGGCGCTGGCCAGCATGCCGTCGATGGCGTTCAGCGCCATGCGCAGCAGCAGGAACAGGGGCAGGCCCAGCCACAGGCCGGCGCAGTCGGGCTGCCACGCCAGCGCCGCGCCGTAGGCCACGGACAGCAGCATGGCCGCCAGCGTGATCTGGTTCGGCGTCACGCGGCAGCGCACCAGCGCGCGCATCAGCGGCTGCAGCAGTTGCTGGAATTTCGGTTTCAGCTGGTAGATCGAAAGACTCATTGCTTTTCATACTCCTTGTACAGTTGGGCGATCACGCGGCTGCGCTGGTAACCCATGGCGCAGTGCAGGTAGATGTTGCGGCCTTGGCCGACGTGGGCGGCGATGGCGGCCAGGATGGGCTGGGCCGAGTGCGCGTCCAGCGTGTGCAGGTCCAGCAGCGGGAAGTGCTGGTAGGGGCGGCTGCGCAGCGCCTGCGTTTCGCTCAGCTCGTTGGACAGGTCGATCACGGCGCAGTCGGCGGGCAGGCGCGCCGCTTCGGCGTTGCTCAGGCGGCGGCCCACCCACAGGCGCTCGCCGAGCCGGTCGAACGGCGGCCGGTGGCGTTCGCGCCAGCGCACCAGCTGCCAGGTCAGCAGGTAGCCGCCCAGGTAGGGCGCGTACAGCAGCCACACCCACAGCGGATAGCGGCCGTGGCGCTTGTGCAGGAAGGCGGCGTTCCGCCGGTGGTAGGCCCAGGCCACTAGCAGCAGGCTGGCGCACAGGTACAGCCACCACGGGCCGCCCAGCGCGAACCACGCCAGCAGGGACAAGCCGGCCATCAGCGTGTAGCAGAACGCGACCGGCCTGGCGGTGGCGCGCCCGGCGGCGCCTTCGGCGGCGGCCAAGCCGGCTGGCACAGCATGCGCCGCTGCAGCGTGGGCGGGCAGGGCGCGGATGGCCAGCAGGCCGAGCAGGGCGCCGCCGGCGACGTCGGCCAGGTGGTGCTGGTAAGTGAATACGGTGGCGGCCGCGACCAGCACCAGCCAGGCGGCCAGCAGGGCGCGCGGCACCGCACGGCTGCGGAGCGCGCTGCTCAGGGCCGGCCAGAAGATCAGGCAGTAGGCCACGTGCAGCGACGGCAGCTGGTTGTACGGCAGGTCCATGGCGGACAATTGCGCGAACAGCCAAGCCGGCAGCGCCGCGTCCACGGCGGGCCGTTCGAAGCCGAAGCGCAGCGGGAAGGCGGCGAACACCAGGCACGCGGCCACGGTGGCAAACGCCACGCGGCGGCTCAGCGCGGACAGTTCGGCGCGGCTGCCCGCCAGCAGGAAGCTCAGCACGAACAGCAAGCCGGACGTCATGTAGGGCAGCACCATCCACGGCAGGAAGGGCAGCGCCGCATCCCACGGCAGCGCCGCGCTGCGCGTAATGCCGGCGCGGTGGGCAAGCTGGTTCGCCAGCGGGTAACATAGCCCGAACAGGGCGCCATTCAGCGCAAGCTGTGTCACGCGCTCGCGCATGCTGGGCACGGCTTCCGGCTCCATGGTCGAACTGTCCTTGTTATTAACTATGTAATTGTGCATTATGGCACGCATGATGCAAGCTCAACCAGATGAACGCTACGAACGCTGCATGGTGCTGGCCGGCGGCGGCTTCCGCTTCGGCTACTACCTCGGCATGCATGCCGCCGCCGTGGACGCGGGCCAGGAACCGGACCTGCTGCTGGCCACCTGCGGCGGCGCGGTGGCCGGCGCCATCATCCGCAGCCTGCCGGACAGCGCCGCGCGCAAAGCCTGGGTGGCTTCGCCGCAGATGTATGAATTCTTCTGCGGCCTGCAGTCCGGCCCGCAGGCCGCGCCGCTGCGCGCGCTGGCCAACGTGGCGCTGCGCCGCCTGCACCCAGGCAGGGCCGCGCGCCTGCCGGACCTGTTCCACGACTACCTGTTCGAGATCCCCGCCGTGCTGCCGTTGCCGCCGGCGGCCGGGCAGGGTGGCGCCGCGCTGGCCATCATCGGCGGCAAGCTGCTGTTCGGCGAGCACGAGGTGGGGCAAGCCCGCCAGGGGCGCCAGCTGTACGGCGTGACGCTGTTCTGCGGCAGCCGTACCGCTGCGCTGGCCGAGGGCCTGCCGTCCGCCATCGGCAGCGGCGGCTGGACCGACGCGGTGGCGCCGGCGCTGCTGGTCGACACCGGCATGCCGCTGGCGGACGCGGTGCGCATCTCCATCTCGGACATGTACTACTTCCGCTGCCATTCCGTGGCCGGCGGCGACTACACAGGCGGCGTGGTGGACCTGTTCCCGGTGGAGCTGGCGCGCAGCCTGGCGCGGCACGTCACCATGGAAATGAAGCCGCCGTACGACCAGTTGATGGCCATCCCGGCCTTGCGCGCAGTGTTCGGTTTTGACGGCAACCGCCGCATGCAGCACGTGCACGGCCAGCCGGTGGACGTGTGGGTGGACACCAGCGACGTCGGCATCGCGCTGCGCGGCAACGGTCTCCAGAAGCGCGTGGACTGGCTGCGCAACCGGGTGCGGCTGGTGGCGCCGCCCAGCTATCCTCGCTATGTGGAGCAGGTGGAGGCGCAGTGGCGGTACGGCTACGAGCGCGGCGCGGAAGCCTACGCGCTGGCCGCCCAGGGCCGCCGCCCGCAAATGCGCCGCGCCACGCGCTACAACAAGGCGCTGGCATGAACGTGCCGATGAGCGTGATGATTATCGGCGGCACCAGCGGCATCGGCCTTGGGCTGGCGCAGCATTACTGGGCTGGGGGCGCGCGCGTGGCCGTCTGCGGGCGGCACCCGGAAAAGCTGGACGGCGTGCCATTCGCGCGGGACGGCCGCGTCAGCGTCCACGCCTGCGACATCGCCGACCGCGCCGCCGTGGCGCGGGCGGTGGCGGAAGTGGCCGAGGCGGCGGGGATCGACCTGCTCATCGTCACCGCCGGGCAGTACACCGATGCCGCCGCCATCGCGCGCGACCGCAGCAGCACCTTGCCCGTGCTGCGCGTGAACGTGGGCGGCCTGGAGAACGCCTTCAGCGCCGCAGCCGACGCCATCATGGCGCGCGATGGCGGCAAAGGGCGGGGCCACCTGGTGGCGGTGGCCTCCATCGCCGGCCTGCAGGACGACTACCCGAACGGCTCCCTCTACAGCGCCAGCAAGCGTGCCGCCATCGCCATCTGCGACGCCTACCGCAAGGCGCTGGCGCCGTTCGGCATCGCCGTCACCGTCATCGTGCCCGGTTATGTGGACACTGCGCGCCTGCGCGAACTGAACCACGGCGACGCCAGCCACAAGCCCTTCCTCATGTCCGAAGCGGAAGCCGTGCAGCGCATCGCCGCCGCCATCGCCCGGCGCGACGAACGCTGCGTGTTTCCGTGGCAGATGCACGCGCTGGTCAAGCTGTTCAACCTGCTGCCGGCCTTCCTCAAGCGCGTGCGGAAAAAATAGCGCCTAGTAGCGCGCCAGCGCAATGCCGCGATAGCGCCGCCGCAGCAGCATCAGCGCCATGGCGGTGCCGATCGCGATCGCCGCCATGCCGACAAACTCGCGGTGACCCTTCGGCACCACCGGTATCATGTCCGAGCGCATGGTGGCGGCCGCGTAGCGCTTGCTGAAATAGGTCGCCCCGGCCACCAGCTCGTTGTCGTTGATGGCGTTGGTCAGGTACAGGCCCTTGCCCGCCTGGTGCACCAGCATCTTGCCGTCGCGGTAGACGAAGGAGCGGCGCTCCTCGCCGATCAGGATGGTGCCCACCACGTGGCCCGCCGCGTTGATGCCGGTGGCGTAACTGTTGCCGTAGCCGATCAGCGCGCCCAGGTCCACCATCTTCCGGCCGTCGTGCAGGAATGCGTGCCAGCGCCGGTTCGGCATTTCGGACGCGCCCACCACCAGCCCCGCGTCGTTGATGCCGGTGGCCGCGCTGGAGCGCCCGCCCAGCGTGCCCAGGTTGACCATGCCCGTGTCCGGACGGTACAGGAAGGCGCGCCGGTAGCCGTCCGGCAGGGCGGCCGTGCCCACCACCGCGCCGCTGTTGTTGATGCCGGACGCGTAGCTGATGTTGCCGCCCAGCGTGCCGAGATCCTGCATCTCGCCGTTGACGTCCAGCGCGAAGGCGCGGAAATAGCCGTCGGCGGTGTCGGCGAAGCCTGCCGCCTGCCCGGCGGCGTTGACGGCGGCGCCGTAGCTGCTGCCGCCGCCCAGCGTGCCCAGGTCGCGCATCGGCTCGCCCTTGCGCACCAGGAAGGCGCGCCAGTGGCCCTTGGCGTCCTGCGCCGAGCCCACCACCAGGCCGTCGTCGTTGATGCCCTTGGTGTAGCTGTCGCTGCCGCCCAGCGTGCCCAGTTCCAGCACGCCTTTGTCGTACAGTACCGCGCGCTGCTTGCCGTCCTCGTCCTCGATGACGGCCGCCACCTGGCCGTTGGCGTTGATGTCGACCGCGATGCTGGCCTCCTTGCTGTTGGCCGCGAAGCCCGGCAACTGCTGCACCTTGGCGGCGGCGCCGAAGCTGCACAGGCCCAGCATCAGGGTAAGGGGTAGCAGCGAGGCTTTCAGCATGGCAGTCTCCGGGCTAGTTATCAGAAAGGTAACTATAGCATCGGCACCACGTTTCGGTTAAGCTCGGTCTTCATTCATGGATGGGTTGTAACGTGGCGGCGAAGCGGAATCATTTGGCCCTGGCGGGCATAGGCGTGGCGGCGGCGTTGACCGGCGCGGGCGTGTATTTTTATCTGCAGGCACGCGCGCCGCAGCAGCCGGCGACTCAGGCGGCGGGGCAGGGGCAGGCGGCAGCGCAGACGCCGGTCTTCTGGACCGCGCGCGTCACCACGCTGGCCGGCGACGGCCTGGCCGGCGCGGCGGAAGGCAATATGCCGCTGAGCGTGGCGCGCTTCGCGGACCCATATGGCGTGGCGGTGGACGAGGCGGGCAATATCTACATCGCCGACGCCGGCGACAACAACCGCATCCGCAAGCTCACGCCCGGCGGCGCCACCTCCACCGTGGCCGGCGGCAAGGAAGGCTTTGCCGACGGGCCGGGCGCGCAAGCGATGTTCAACACGCCCTCCGGCATCGCTATTGACGGCAAGGGCAATCTGTACGTGGCCGACACCGGCAACAACGCGATCCGCAAGGTGGCGCCGGACGGCACGGTCAGCACGCTGGCCGGCAGCGGCGTGGCCGGCAAGGTTGACGGCAAGGGCCGGGAAGCGCAGTTTAACGGCCCGGTGGGCGTGGCGGTGGACGAGGAAGGCGTGGTCTACGTGGCCGACACCTATAACGACGCCATCCGCCGCATTGCACCGGACGGCACAGTGACCACCCTGGCCGGCAGCGGCGCGCCCGGCGACGCCGACGGGCCGGCGCTGAAGGCCGGCTTCGACACGCCGTGCGCGCTGGTGCTGGACGCCGACGGCGCGCTGCTGATCGCCGACACGCGCAACAACGCCATCCGCAAGCTGGGCAAGGACGGCATGGTCAGCACCGTGCTGCGGACGGCAGACAGCGACCGCCAGGCGCTCATGCGCCGCCCGATGGCGCTGGCGCGCACGCACGACGGCCACCTGTACATCGCCACCGGATCGCAAGGCCGGATTTTGCAATTGACGCCGCAGGGCGGCTTGGGCGGGCTGATCGATATCGGGCAGCGCGTGGAGCCGGGCTACGGCAGCGACGGCTCAGTGCAGCTGTACGCGCCGCGCGGCCTGGCGCTGGCGCGCAACGGCAGCCTGGTGGTGAGCGACGCCGCCACCTTCCGCATCCACCGCCTCAGCGCCGCCACGCCCGCAGACGCGCCGCCGCCCGCAACAACGCCCGCCGTCGCCAGCGGCACCGCGCCGCCAGCGGCCGCCGCTTTGGCTGCGGCGTCGCCGTCAACCGCACCGCAGTCTGCCGCGCTGGCCGCATTGCCGATGGGCGCCGCGCAAGCCGCTTCCGCCGCGCCGGCTACGGCTGCGGCTCCGGCCGGGACAGGGCGGCGGTCTGCCCCCGTGGCCACGATGTTGTGGCCGGTCGGCCCGCAAAACGAGCCACATGAAATCGTCGGCGTGATGGGCGAAGTGCGCGGCAGCTTCGAAGGCGAGAGCCGGCACCACTTCCACGCCGGCCTCGACGTGCAGGCCGACGTCGGCAAACCGGTGCTGGCCGTGGCGCCCGTCAAGGTCAACGACCCCTTGCCCAACTGGGGTTTCGGCAGCCTGAGCGAAGGCATCGCCCTCGGCAACATCTCCTACATCCACATGCGCGTGGGCCGCGACACCAAAAACGCCGCGCTGGACGAACGCTTCCAGCTGCTGCGCAACGCCAAGGGCAAACCGGAGCGCGTGCGCGTGCGGCGCGGGGCGCGCTTCGCGGCGGGCGACACGCTGGGCACCATCAACGGCATGGCCCACGTCCACCTCGACTATTACGACCAGGGCAAAGCCCTCAACCCTCTCAGCTTGCCGTTCAAAGGCCAGCTGGACACGGTACTCCCGCGCATCAACAGCATCACCCTGTTCGACAGCCGGGGCAAGGTCATCAAGGCCGCCAAGCGCAAGCCGCTGATCGTGCAGCGCAGCGTGGGCGAGTTGAGCATCGTGGTGGACGCCTACGACCAGATGGACGGCAACGAGGCGCGCCGCCGCCTCGGCCTCTACGCGCTGGGCTACCAGCTGCTGCGCGAGGACGGCAGCCCGGTGGCGGGCTACGAACAGCCGCAGATCACGCAGGTGTACGACGAACTGCCGCGCAACCGCGAGGCTGTGAAATATGCCTACGCGCCGAACAGCGGCATCACCGTCTACGGCAGCAAAGCGACCCGCTTCGCCTACACGCTGACTAACCGCATGATCCACGGCCAGGTAACGCCCGGCATGTGGAATGTAGCCGAACTCGCGCCCGGCAACTACCGCCTGCGCGTGCTGGCCGCCGACTACGCCGGCAACAAGGCCGTCGAAGGGCGCGACCTGCCGTTCACGCTGGAATAGGCCTATCCCCGGCGGCTACATTTGCCGGAAATGGTGCAGATAGCTGCGGCTCACCGGCAGCACTTCCGCGTGCCCGCGCAGGTGCACGTCGGCGGTTTCGTTCACGCCGCGCACCACTTCGCGCACGTAGTGCAGGTTGACGATGGCGGAACGGTGGATCTGCACGAAGCGCTCGGGGTCCAGCTCGTCGGCCAGCTCGCGGATGCTCTTGCGTATCAGCGCTTCGCCGTCGTCCCACACCACCGTGGTGTACTTGCCGTCCGCGCGCAGATAGGCCACCTGTTCCACCGGGATCAGCCGCATGCGGCTGCCGCTGGATGCCTTGATCCATTGCAGCCAAGCGCGCGCCGGCGCGCGCTGGCGCAGCTCGTTGGCCATGCGCTCCAGCACCGCGTCCAGCATCGCGTCGGTCGCCGCGCCGTGCCCGGTGCCTGAGCCTGTGCTGAGCCGTTCCTGCAGGCGCCGTACCGTGTCGGCCAGCCGTGCCGGGTCTACCGGCTTTACCAGGTAATCGATCGCGCCTTGCTCGAAGGCCTGCACCGCGTACTGTTCGTACGCCGTGATGAACACGATCTGCGCCCGCCGCGCCAGGGCGCGCGCGGCCTCGATGCCGTTCAGCCCGGGCATGTGCACATCCAGAAACACGATGTCTGGCTGGTGCGCGTCGAACAGCTCCACCGCCTCGCGTCCGTTGCGCGCGTCCGCCACGATGTCCAGCTCGGGCCATAGCCGCACCAGTTGCGAGCGCAAGTGTTCGCGCAGCAGCGGTTCGTCGTCGGCGATCAGGGCGGTGGTGCGGTTCATGCGGTGCTCCGTGGAGGGAAGATCAGTTCAACATGCAGGCCGTGTGGCTCGGTTTCCAGCAGGTCAAGACGGGCGGCGGCGCCGTAGAAGGCCTGCAGGCGGGTGCGCACATTGCCCAGCCCCGTGCCCGGCTGGGCGGACTCGGACATGCCGACGCCGGTATCGCTGACCCACAGGGTGACCAGCCCGCTTGCCGCATCGGCCTTGCCGCCTACTTCGATGCTGCCGCCGTCCGTGCTCGGATCGATGCCGTGGCGCACCGCGTTTTCCACCAGCGTCAGCAAGGCCATGGCGGGGAAGGCCAGGCCGTGCAGTTCGGCCGCCGCGTCCAGCTTGTAGCGCAGGCGGTCCGGCATGCGCAGGTGCATCAGCTCCAGGTAGGCGCGCACCAGCTGTAATTCATTGCCCAGAGTGGCATCGGCGTCGTGCAGGCGCGGCATGGCGGCGCGCAGGTAGGCGATCAGGTGCCGCAGCACCGGCGCCGCATTCTCGGAGCCGGATTCGACCAGCGCCTGGATGTTGGCCAGCGTGTTGAACAGGAAATGCGGCTCGATCTGCGCCTGCAGCAGGCGCAGGCGCGCGTCCAGCAGCTCGCGTTCCAGCGTATTGCGCTCGCGCTCGGCCTGCAGCAGTGCGGCCCGCTCGCGCGCCCGGCGCTCCATGCGCAAGCCGACCATGGCGGTGATGGTGCCCAGCACGAACATCACGATGGCCAGCATGGCGTAGCCCGACATTTCCCGGGACGAGCGCATGAAGATCAGCGTGTTCCCGCGCTGCACGGCCACCAGCGTGGCGAGCGCGGCGACCGGCGCCGTCATCCCCACGGCCGCCAGCCGCAGCAGCGACTGCGGCACCCAGCGCACGCGCCACCGCGTGGACGCCGTGTAGGCCAGCAGCATGGCCATGCCGATGGAGACGATGTGGCCCGCCACCGTGATGAAGGTGGTCTTCGACAGCGCATGCAGCAGCCAGGACAGCTGCCCGGTCAGGAACAGCACCACCAGGAACTGGCGCCACGTCGGCAGCGCCGCGCGGCCGGCAGCCGGTAGCGGCCTGGAAGGCTGTGGAGGCGGCGAGGGTGGAGGTGGCGCTTTAGTCATCCTGCAACAATAACCGTTCGCAGCTTGCCGTTCAAGCCGCAGGCCGTCGTTCACGCCCCGAAAACCGTAGCCCATCGCACCGCATGACCCCCAGGCGACTGGACGCGCGCGTGCCGGTCTATCTTGCTTGCACGACTACCAACCGGAGACCTCTAATGACCAGTATTCAAGCTCAACCCGTCCCGCAGCACATGTTCGGCCCGCAGGCCGCCACCACAGCATTGAAAGCGTCGGCAAGGCTCTGGTTCAGCGTGGCCGTCATTGGCCAGTTGCTGTTCGCCTGGTACGTTGCGGCGCTTTATGGCGGCGCCGTGGTGCGCGGCGACCCGGCGCGCTGGAACTCGGTGGCGCCGCATGCGCACGTGCCGGGCGACGCGGCAGGCAACGCCGCCTTCGGACTGCACATGCTGCTGGCGGTCATCATCATGGTCGGCGGCGCCTTGCAGCTGATCCCGCAAGTGCGCAGCCGCGCGCCCGCTTTCCACCGCTGGAACGGGCGGGTCTACGTGCTGCTCGCAGCGGTGGCCAGCCTCACCGGCCTGTACATGGTGTGGGCGCGCGGCACCGTGGGCGGCTTGTCGCAGCACATCGGCGTCAGCGTGAACGGCGTGCTGATCCTGCTGTGCGCCGCCATGGCCGTGCGCCACGCGCGCGCCCGCAATTTCGCCAAGCACCGCGCCTGGGCGCTGCGCCTGTTCCTGGTGGTGAGCGGCGTTTGGTTCTTCCGTGTCGGCCTGATGTTCTGGATCTTCATCAACCAGGGCCCGGCCGGATTCGATCCCAAGACCTTCACCGGCCCGTTCCTCACCTTCCTGGCCTTCGCCCAGTTCCTGGTGCCGCTGGCCGTGCTGCAGCTCTACCTGCGTGCGCGGGACGGCGGCGGGGCGGCCGCGCGCTTCGCCGTGGCAGCCGGCCTCGCTGTGCTGACGGCCGCCATGGGCCTCGGCATCTTCGCCGCCGCCGCCATCATGTGGCTGCCGCGCCTGTGAGAAAGTTCACAATTGATAGCGCGCTCTACTATGGTGAACGATCGCTCAATTGTTAAATATGCGGCCCGCTGTGACAATTGGTGAGTATCTCGAAATATTATTGAAATAATATGGTTCGCAAGCAAAACAAGTCCCGGCGTCACCGCACGGGACAGGGGTGACGGCCGCGTAGTGGTCGGCGTGGTTGGAACCTATCCAAAACCGCGGCCACTACGTGGAGGTAGAGTCATGTCCAAAATTTCGGAGACACAAAAGGAATTCCTGCAAAAATTGAACAGCTTGGACTTCGGTCCGCTGGCCTACAAGCTGATGAATCCCGAAGACCGTCCCGGCCTGTCGCTGGAGCAGGCGGCGGACGCCATCACCCGCTACAAGGGCTTCCTGTTCCTTACCCACAGCAACCCGGGCAAAGCCATTTCGCCGTCGCGCTATGTGGACTACGCGTGGCACAACCACATCCTGGACACCGAGCTGTACCTGGCGCAAACGGCCACGCTGTTCGGCAAGCCGCTGCACCACTTTCCCTTCTTCGGCAAACGCGGCTCGGCCGACGAGCGCGAACTGCTGGCCGCCGCCGAGTACACGCGCGGCCAAGCGCGCAGCTATTTCGGCTGGGACGATGACGACTGGTGCGGCACCGGCGGCCCCAAAGGCCCGCGTCCACCGAAAGGGCTGGCCGAACTGGCCGGCATCCTGTTCCCGGCCGGCGTGAGCCCGGCCGGACTGGCGCGCGAAGCCGACACCTTCAGCCTCCAGGTGGGCAACTTCCGCCACACGGTGGAGCATATCGGCGGGCAGGGCAACCAGATGTTCGCCATGCAGGGCTCGCGGCTGGACTATCTGGAGAAGCTGCTGAAACTGCCGATCTGGGTTATCGTCTGCATGCCGGCGGAACTGAGCGTCATCGACGAGATCGTCTCCGTCCGCAAGGAGCGGCTGGTGGAAGTGTCCAAGGCGCTGGTCGAGCAACGCCTGACGCCGCAAGGCTTCAAACGTGAAATGGTACAACTGGAGGCCGTGGCGCATTAAAAGGTGTTGAAGCTGTCTCCTTGTGCGGTACAATAAATGAACGGTCGTGCTTTTTGCGGCTGATCAAAACAAGGAGACAGCATGGATTTGAACTACTCGTCCGAGGATCTGGCGTTCCGCGACCAGGTGCGCGCCTTCCTCGAAGCCAACCTGCCCGCCGACCTGCAGCAGAAGGTGCGCAAGCATCTGCGCCTATCGCGCGAGGACATCGTCCGCTGGCACCAGATCGTCGCCAAGCAAGGCTGGGTGGCCCCGGCCTGGCCGGTCGAGTACGGCGGTCCCGGCTGGAACGCCACCCAGCGCCACATCTGGGAAGAGGAATGCGCCATCGCCGGCACGCCGCCCGTGCTGCCCTTCGGCATCAACATGGTGGCGCCCGTCATCATGGCCTTCGGCAATGAAGAGCAAAAAGCCTACTATCTGCCGCGCATCCTGAGCTGCGAAGACTGGTGGTGCCAGGGCTACTCCGAGCCCGGCTCCGGCTCCGACCTGGCCTCGCTGAAAACCACCGCCGAGCGCGTGGGCGACCATTACATCGTCAACGGCCAGAAAACCTGGACCACGCTGGGCCAGCACGCCGACATGATCTTCTGCCTGGTGCGCACCGACAGCACCGTGCGCAAACAGGAAGGCATTTCCTTCCTGCTGATCGACATGAAAACGCCGGGCATCACCGTGCGCCCCATCATCATGCTGGACGAAGACCATGAAGTGAACGAAGTCTTCTTCGACAACGTGAAGGTGCCGGTCGCCAACCTGATCGGCAAAGAGAACAAGGGCTGGACCTACGCCAAATACCTGCTGGGCCACGAGCGCACCGGCATCGCCGCGGTGGGCCGCTCCAAGCGCGAGCTGCAGTTCCTCAAGAAGGTGGCGCTCAAGCAGCTCAAGCGCGGCAAGCCGCTGCTGGACGACCCGCTGTTCGCGGCCAAGGTGGCCAACCTGGAAATCGAGCTGATGGCGCTGGAGACCACGGTGCTGCGCACCATCTGCCAGGAAGACCAGACCCCCGGCCCGCAAGCGTCCATGCTGAAAGTGCGCGGCTCGGAGATCCAGCAGATCCTCACCGAGCTGATGATCGAAGCGCTGGGCCCGGACGCGCTGCCGTTCGACACCAGCTACCTGGAAGGCAAGTCCGAGCACGCGGTCACCGGCGACGACGACCACGCGCCGCTGGCCGGCTACTACTTCAATTTCCGCAAGACGTCGATCTACGGCGGCTCGAACGAGATACAGAAAAACATCATCACCCAGATGATCCTGGGCCTGTGAGGGGAGACAGCATGGACTTTACTTTCAAAGAAGAACAGCAGCAGTTCGCCGATGCCCTGCGCCGCTGGGTGGACAAGGACTACACTTTCGAAACCCGCAAGCGCATCATCCATTCGCCGGCCGGCGTGTCGGACGAAGCGTGGGCCACGCTCGGCGAGCTGGGCATGCTGGCGCTGCCGGTGCCCGAAGAGCAGGGCGGCTTCAACGGCAGCGCGGTGGACATGCTGGTGGTGATGCAGGAACTGGGCCGCGGCCTGGTGGTGGAACCCTACCTGGCCACCGTGATGGGCGCGCAATTCCTCAAGCTGGCCGGCGGCCACGAGCAGCTGCTGGAGCAAGTGGCGGGCGGCGAGCTGAAGCTGGCCTGCGCGCTGGGCGAACAGCAGTCGCGCCACGACCTGAGTGACATCGCGGTCACCGCCCATGAGCAGGGTAATGGCTACGTGCTGAACGGCGCCAAGACCGTGGTGATCCACGGCGGCCAGGCGGGCGCCTTCATCGTCTCCGCCCGCAGCGGCGGCGAGCAGCGCGACAAGGGCGGCATCTCGCTGTTCGTGGTGCCGGCCGATACCAAGGGCGTGAAAGTCACCGACTACCGCACCATCGACGGCCAGCGCGCCGCCACCGTGCAGTTTACTGGCGCGGAAGTGCCTGCGTCCGCGCTGCTGGGCGGCGTCGGCGCCGGCTGGGACATCCTCGACGCGGCCGCCGACTACGGCGCCACCTTGCTGTGCGCGGAAGCCGTGGGCGCCATGGACGCCATCTTTGCCGCCACCCTGGACTACCTGAAGACGCGCCAGCAGTTCGGCGCGCCCATCGGCAAATTCCAGGCCCTGCAGCACCGCATGGCCGACATGTTCATCCACCTGGAGCAGGCCCGCTCGATGGCCATGCTGGCGGCGGTGAAAGTGGCCTCCAGCGACGTGGAAGAACGCCGCCGCGTGGTGTCCGCCGCCAAGGTGCGCGTGGGGCAGGCCTGCAAATTCGTCGGCCAGCAGGCGGTGCAGCTGCACGGCGGCATGGGCGTGACGGACGAGCTGCCGGCGGCGCACCACTTCAAGCGCCTCACCATGATAGACCTGACCCTGGGCGACGCCGACCACCACCTGGAACGCTTTATCGCCCAACCCGGATTCAAACACGCTGCTTAAGGCAAGGAGAGGCTGCATGAAGAAATGGTATTTCGAGGATTTCGTTGAAGGCCAGGAGATCGCGCTCGGCAGCCGGCTGGTGACGGAGGAGGAGATCATCGCCTTCGCCACCCAGTTCGACCCGCAGCCTTTCCACGTGGACCACGAAGCGGCGGCGCATTCCATCTTCGGCAAGCTGGCCGCCAGCGGCTGGCACACCTGCAGCATGATGATGCGGCTGGTGGTGGACGGCATCCTGAACGATTCCTCCAGCTTAGGCTCGCCCGGCCTGGACGGCATCCGCTGGATCAAGCCGGTGTACGCGGGCGACACGCTGAGCGTGAGCTACGTGACCAAGGAAGTGCGGCCATCGAGCTCCAAGCCGGACCGGGGCGTGATCGTGTCGGTCTGGAAGGCCACCAACCAGCGCGGCGAGCTGGTGTGCACGGTGGAAGGGATGGGCATGTTCCGGCGCCGGCCGGCGGGAGCGGCCCATGCGTGAAATCGCCACGCTGGAGGAAATGAAGACGCTGGTGGGTGAGGACGTGGCGGTATCGGATTGGATCGAGATCACGCAGGAGCGCGTGAACCAGTTCGCTGTCGCCACCAACGACCACCAGTGGATCCACGTCGACGTGGAACGTGCCAAGCGCGAATCGCCGTTTGGCGGCACCATCGCGCACGGCTTCCTTACGCTGTCGCTGGTGCCGGCCATGCTGGAGAGCGCGCTGCACATGGTGGACATGAAGATGGGGCTGAACTACGGCCTCAACAAAGTGCGCTTCCCCGGCCCGGTCCCGGTCGGCAGCCGCCTGCGCGCGCGCATGACCATCCAGTCCATCGAAGACATCGAAGGCGGCGCGCAGGTGGAATGGGGCGTGGTGATCGAACGCGAAGGGCAGGCCAAGCCGGTGTGCGTGGCGGAGTTTGTGATGCGTCGGTATTAATTGGATTGTTGATTATCCGATAACTTAATCCAAGTCTACAATGGCAATTTACCTGGAGCGCTGATGAAGCGCGTAATTGCTGCCGTAACGCAGGAAGTTGCGCGTCCGCCCGCTCAGTCCTGGGCGGACATGCAATAGCGGTTGCGGCCGGTTTCCTTGGCGCGGTAGAGCAGGGCGTCGGCGCTGCGGATCAGGGCGCTGGGGTCGACATTCTCGTCCGGCAGCGCGGTGGACACGCCCATGCTCACGGTCACCTGCGGTCCCACCGACGAGGCCTTGTGCGGTATCTGCAGCAGGCGGACTTCGTCCAGGATGCGTTGGGCCACCACTTCGGCGCCCTCCGCGCCCACCTGCGGCAGCAGGATGATGAACTCTTCGCCGCCGTAGCGCGCCAGCATGTCCGGGGGCCGGCCGGCGCAGCGTTTCATGGCCGCGCTCACTTGCTGCAGGCACAGGTCGCCGGCCTGGTGGCCGTAGGCGTCGTTGTAGTTCTTGAAGTGGTCGATGTCGATCATGATGAGCGCCATCGGCGTGCCCGAGCGCGCGCAGCGGCGCCACTCGTTGTCCATGGCTTCGTTGAAGCTGCGGCGGTTGGCCACGCCGGTCAGGGCGTCGGTCAGGGTCAGTTCGCGCATGGCGTCGGCCTGGCGCTTCACGGTCAGCTGGGTGCGCACCCGCGCGCGCACCACGGCCACGTTGAACGGCTTGCTGATGAAGTCCACCGCGCCCGCTTCCAGCGCCCGCGTTTCGTCCTCGGGCGTGGTGAGGGCGGTGACGAAGATCACCGGGATGTCGCGCACCGCGGCCGAGGCGCGCAGCGCGCCGCACACCTCGTAGCCGTCCATGCCGGGCATCACGGCGTCCAGCAGGATCAGGTCCGGCTGCTGGTTGTGCGCGATCTGCAGCGCCTTCTCGCCGCTGAGCGCGAACAGCACGTCATGCTCTTCGCGCAGCGCGTGGTGGAGAATCTGGATGTTCTCCATCGCGTCGTCGACGATCAGGATGCGTCCATTCATCGCCAGGTCGCTCCAGCTCATGCAATGTCCTTTCGCTTCAGCATATCTTGTACCAGGGGTTCGGCGGCGGCAAAATCCAGGGTCTCGACGGCGTGGGCCAGGGCCAGCACGGCCTCGTGCCGGTGCTGGTCGAGCGCCGGGCGCAGGGCCTGGAAGTGCGTCAACGCTTTCATGTTGTTAGTTTGTAGCAAGGATAGCAGGTCTTCCAGCGCTTGCGGCAGGTCGGCGCCGCCCGGCGCGGCGGCGCTGTCCGCGTCCGCCGCGGGCAGGGGCAGCGGCAAGGTGCGCGCCGCCTCGGTCACCACGCTGATCGACTGGTCCAGCGCGGTCAGCAGGAAGGCCAGGTCGGTTTCGCTGCCTTCGTGCAAAGCTACTTCGGCCTGGGCGCTGAGGCGGGCGATGTCGCCGGCGCCCAGGTTGGCCGCCACGCCGCGCAGGCGGTGCAGCAGCTGGGCGGCGGCGTGCTGTTTGCCATTGGCCAGCAAGGTGCGCACTTCGCCCACGGTGCCGCCCTGCGAGTTTTCGAAGCGCTTGAGCAGGCCGACGAAGGCGGGGTAATTGCCGGCCAGGCGCTTGAGCGCGGCCTCCAGGTCGATGCCCGGCAGGCTGGACGGCCGGTCTTCGGCGGCCGGCTTGCGCCAGCTGTCGTCGGGCGCGGCGCCGCCGGGGCGCAGCGGCGCCAGGCGCAGCAAGGTGGCCAGCAGCTCGTCCACGTCGATCGGCTTGGGCACATGGGCGTTCACGCCGGCCTCCACGGCCAGCTGGCGGTCCTCGTCCAGCGCGTTGGCCGTCATGGCGATGATGGGCAGCTCCTTCAAGCCCATGGCGCGCAGGGTGGCGGTGGCTTCATAGCCGTTCATCACCGGCATCTGCAAGTCCATCAGCACCGCGTCGTAGCGCGCCGGGTCTTGCTTCAGCAGCTCCACCGCCACGCGGCCGTTGCAGGCGATATCCACCCGCGCGCCGGCGTGCAGCAGGATGTACTGCGCCATTTCCTGGTTGATCTCGTTGTCTTCCACCAGCAGCACGCGCATGCCGGCCAGGCGGCCGGACAGCGGCGTGTGGGCCGGCAGGGCGGACTGCTGCGCCGAACCGGTGCGCACCGCAATCACGGTCGACAGCAAGCGGGACGGCGTGGTCGGCTTGGCCAGGATGGTGGCGATGTGCAGGCTGTCGGCGATGGGGATCAATTCTTCGGTGTAATGGTCGGGCGCCATCATGATGGTGGGCGGTAGCAGCAGGGTATCGTCGGTGTGGGCCTGGGTCAAGAGCGAAATGCCGTCCAGGTCGGGCAGGCCGGCGTCCAGCAGCAGCAAGTCGAGCTGCGGCGCGCCGGAGGCGCGCGCCAGCTTGCGCAGCTGGGCCAGCCCGGCCTGGCCGCTGTCGGCGCTCCACACGCGCCAGCCCAGCGCCTGGCACTGGCGCGTGAGCATGTCCAGCACGGTGGCGTTGTCTTCCACGATCAGCACACTGAGCCCTTCGACGGCGACCGGCAGCTGGCGCGCGGCCGGCATGCCGTGCACTGCGCGCTCCAGGGTGTAGGCGAAGCGGAAGGTGGAGCCTTTGCCCAGCTCGCTGTGCAGGCTGATGCTGCTGTCCATCAAGTCCACCAGGCGGCGGCAGATGGCCAGGCCCAGGCCGGTGCCGCCGTACTGGCGGCTGGTGCTGTTGTCGCCCTGCGAGAACGCTTCGAACAAGTGCGCCTGCTGCGCCGGGCTGATGCCGATGCCGGTGTCGCGCACGGCGAACTCCAGCGTGGTGGAGGTGGCGCTGCACGACAGCTGCCGCACCGACAGCACCACCTCGCCGTGTTCGGTGAACTTGACGGCGTTGCCGGTGAGGTTGAGCAGCACCTGCTGCAGCCGCATGGCGTCGCCCACCAGGTCCAGCGGCACGTCCGGCGCCACGTTGAAGATCGGTTCCACGCCCTTGTTCCACGCGTTCTGGCCCACCAGCACGCCGATGCTGGTGAGGATATGGTCCAGGTTGAAGGGGCTGTGCTCGAGCTTGAGCTGGCCGGCCTCGATCTTGGAGAAGTCCAGCACGTCGTTCACCACCGCCAGCAGCGACTGCGTGGCCAGCTGGATTTTGCCCACGTAGCTGCGCTCGCGGCGCGCCAGCGGTGCTTCCTCGAGCAGCCGCGCCAGGCCGATGATGGCGTTCATCGGGGTGCGGATTTCGTGGCTCATATTGGCCACGAAGGCGCTTTTCGCGCGGCTGGCCGCCTCGGCGTGGTCGCGCGCGCGCACCAGCTGCTCGTTCAGGTCGTGCAGGCGCAGCTCGGTGCGCTTGAGTTCGGTTACGTCCGACACCATGACGAAGAAGCCGCGCGCCTTGCCGCTCTCGTCCAGGTCGGGAATGTAGTTGGCCCACACGAAGCGCGATTCGCCATCGCGGTCGGGCCGGTCCTGGTAAAAGCTTTGCGGCTGGCCGGCCAGCACGGCGTCGATGCGCTGCCGGTTGCGCCGGTACAACTCGCCGCCCACCACTTCGGTCATGGGCGCGCCGATGACCTGGTCTATGCCCACGCCCATGAATTCGAGGAAGCTGCGGTTGGCGAAGCGGCAGCGCAGTTCCAGGTCCCAGTAGGTGACCATGGCCGGCACGTGGTCGGTGACGGTGCGGATGAAGGCATTGCTGCGCGCCAGGCTGAGCGAGGTGGCGCGCAGCACCTCGTCGGCGCGCTTGCGCTCGGTGATGTCGATGGCCATGCCCAGCAGGTGGGTGGGCGTGCCATGCTCGTCGCGCAGCGATACTTTGCGGGTGTTGAGCACGCGCACCGTGCCGTCGGCCGCGGTCACTTCCTCCTCGTCGATTTCCACCGTTTCGGCGCCGGCCAGCACGGCGCGGTCGGCCTGCGCGAACGCCTCGGCCTGCCCGGCGGGGAAGAAGTCGAAGTCGTTCTTGCCCAGGAACTGGGAGCGCGGCCGGCCCAGCGTGAGTTCGGCCTGGCGGTTCATCATTTCAAAGCGCAGATCGCCGGCGCGTTTGACAAACAGCATGGCCGGCATGTTCTCGACCACCGACTTGAACAGCTGCTTGGACTGGCGCAACTGGCGCTCGCTGTTTTTTTGCGGCGAGATATCAACCAGCAAGCCGGTGATGCCTATCATGCGGCCGGCCGCGTCGCGCACCGGGAAATAGCCGGACAGCCAGTGGCGCACCTGCTCCGGCAGGTCGGGCGCGGTGCCGGTCATTTCGATGCCGGAAATGGCCTCGCCGGTGGCGAGCACCGTGCGGTAGTCGCGTTCCACGTCCAGCCGCACCTGCTCGTCGCGGATCACGTCGCCGAAATGGCGGCCGATGTGCTCGGACACCGGCTTGCCGTTGATGGCGGCCAGGTAGTCGTTGATCATGACGATGCGCAGGTCCAGGTCGACGAAGCTGAGGCCGACCGGCGCGCTGGCGTACACGTTTTCCAGCAGCGCCTTGGACGCTTCGAGCTGGGCGGTGCGCTCGGCCACCAGGGTTTCCAGCTGGTGGCGGTGGCGCTGGATGTCGCCTTCCACTTGCGCCAGGGCCTGCGCCACTTCGTCCGCTTCGCGGAAGGTCATGTAGGGCAGCGCCATCGGCACGCCGCCGGCCAGCGCGCGCGCCGGCAGGGTCAGGCCGGCGACGGAGCGGGCGATCTGGCCGCCCATCAGCCAGGCCAGCACGATGCCCACCAGCAGCAGCAAGCCCACCGCAGCCGACACCAGCGGCACCGAGGGCAGCGCGGCGTCCAGCATGGCCTGGTGCTCGGGCATGCCGACGCCCACCGCCCACTGGCGCCCGGGCAGCAGGCTCAGGCCGGCGAACACCGGGAAGCCGTCGCGCGACTTGGTCAGGCTGGCGCCTTCGCCCTGGTTCTGCAGCAGGTCGCGCGACTGGGCCGAGATCTGCGTGCCGAGGAAGCGCTCGCGGTCCTTGTTCTGGTCGACCACTGTGCCATCGGCGCCGATCAGGGCGATCAGCCATTGCGGCGACAGGCGCTGGGCGGCGGCGGCTTCGGTCAGCCGGTTCGGTTTCAGGACGGCGGTCAGCACATACAGGGTTTTGCCGCCGCGCTGCACCGGCACGTCCACCGCCACTTCGGGCTGGTGCGGCGGGCCGCTGCGGGCGAGCAGGGACAGCGCCGGAACGCCCTGCGCGATGACGGGGGCAAGCCGGGCGGCGTTGGCGGCGTTGGCGGTACTTTCGGTATTGGTGGCATCGGAGGCTGCAGTGGCTGCCGTGCCGGGGACAGCCGGGACAGCCGGGCCGGCAGTGAGGAGTACGCGGCCCGCGGCGTCGCTCAGCAGCATGCGCTGGACCGGCATGGCGGGCCGCAGCTGACTGCCGGCTTGCGCCGCGAAGGCGGCCAGGTCGGCCTGGTCCAGGCTGGGCGAGCTGGCCAGGGCCAGCGTTACCGCCTCGGCGGCGTCGATGTCGTTGCCCACGGCGGCGGCCAAGGTGCGCGCCGTCGCCAGCGCCTCCTGCTGGACTTGCAGTTGTTCGCGTTGATAGAAGTGCTGCAGCAGCACGCCCAGCCCGATGACGGACGGCAGCGCGCAAGCCAGCACCAGCAGAGCGATCTGCGAACGTATCGATGGCAGCTTGGCCGTAGTTTGTGGCACCGCGTGGCCCCCCCGGATTGCGTGGATTGCGCTCTGATAATAGCCGAGCGCCGCGCGGCGACCAAGCGAATTGTCAAGGGGTCTGTACGCGCGCCGTCCCGGCGCAACAGGACGGGACGGCGGCGTGGGGTCGCCGCGGGATCAACCGCGGCGCAACCGCAGAGATCGGTTGTTCCAGGCTGCCCGTGCTTAGCTGCGCGTAACCGGCAGGCCGAGGTCTTCCTTCAGCGGCAGGTGCTTGGCCAGTTCCAGCTTGGCGATGGCGTTGCGGTGCACCTCGTCCGGGCCGTCGGCCAGGCGCAGGGTGCGGTTGCCGGCCCACTGGTAGGCCAGCGGGAACTCGTCCGACACGCCGGCCGCGCCGTGCGCCTGGATGGCCCAGTCCAGCACCTGCTGCGCCACATTCGGCGCCAGCACCTTGATCATGGCGATCTCGGCTTGCGCGCCCTTGTTGCCCACCCGGTCCATCATATAGGCCGCTTTCAGCGTCAGCAGGCGCGCCGTGTCGATCTGGATGCGCGCTTCGGCGATGCGCTCGCGCCACACGCCTTGTTCGGAAATGCGCTTGCCGAAAGCCACGCGGCTGTGCAGGCGATGGCACATCAGCTCCAGCGCGCGCTCGGCCACGCCGATGGCGCGCATGCAGTGGTGGATGCGGCCCGGGCCCAGGCGGCCCTGGGCGATCTCGAAGCCGCGTCCTTCGCCCAGCAGGATGTTGGCGGCCGGCACGCGCACATTCTCGAACACCAGTTCGCAGTGGCCGTGCGGCGCGTCGTCGTAGCCGAACACGGGCAGCGGGCGCACCACCGTCAGGCCCGGCGTGCCGGCCGGCACCAGTATCATGGACTGCTGCTGGTGGCGGGCGGCGTCGAAGTCGGTCTTGCCCATGGTGATGTAGATCTTGCAGCGCGGGTCGCCGGCGCCGGAAATCCACCATTTGCGGCCGTTGATCACGTAATCGTCGCCGTCGCGCTCGATGCGGGTTTCGATGTTGGTGGCGTCCGAGGAGGCCACGGCCGGCTCCGTCATGGCGAAGGCCGAGCGGATTTCGCCGCGCAGCAGCGGTTCCAGCCATTGCTGTTTGTGCTCTTCGCTGGCGTAGCGCTCCAGGGTTTCCATGTTGCCGGTGTCCGGCGCGGCGCAGTTGAACACTTCCGGCGCCCAGGGCACGCGGCCCATGATTTCGCACAGCGGCGCGTAGTCCAGGTTGGACAGGCCTTCCGGGGCACGCGTGGATTTCGGCAGGAACAGATTCCACAAGCCCTGTTCGCGCGCCAGCGGCTTGAGACGCTCGATCAGCTCGGTGGGGATCCAGCGGTTGCCCTTTTCGCGGCCGTTGCGGTCGATTTCCTCGTGAAAGGCCTTCTCGTTCGGGTAGATGTGCTGGTCCATGAAGGCCAGCAGCTTGCCTTGCAGTTCTTTGCAGCGGTCCGAATATTCAAAATCCATGCCGGTCTCCTTTAGATTGGTTTGCCGGAGGCGTAAGCCCAGGCCAGTTCAGCCATGGGGCGCGCCATCTTGCCCGATTCCAGCGCCTGCGCGCTGGCGGCGGTGCCGTCCACGTAGCGTTTCATAATCCCTTGCATGATGCTGGCCAGGCGGAACATATTGAACGCCAGGTAGAAATTGAAGTCCTCCAGGCGGATGGCCTTGCCGGTGCGCTCGGCGTACCTGGCGATGTATTCCTGCTGCGACGGGATGCCCAGCGCCTTCAAGTCCAGCCCGGCAATGCCGCGGAACTGGCCCGGCTCGATGTTCCAGCCCATGGCATGGTAGGAGAAGTCGGCAAACGGGTGGCCCAGGGTGGACAGCTCCCAGTCCAGCACGGCCAGGATGCGCGGCTCGGTGGGATGGAAGATCATATTGTCCAGGCGGTAGTCGCCGTGCACGATGGAAGTGTCGTCGCCGGGCGGGATGTTGTTGGGCAGCCACGCGATCAGCTGGTCCATCGCTTCGATCTGCTCGGTCTGGGAAGCAACGTATTGCTTGCTCCAGCGCTCGATCTGGCGCTGGAAATAATTGCCCGGCTTGCCGTAGTCGCCCAGGCCGATGGCGTTGTAGTCGATGCTGTGCAGCTGCGCGATGACGCGGTTCTGCTCGTCGTAGATGGCGGCGCGCTCGGCCGGGGTCATGCCGGGCAGGGCCTGGTCCCATAGCACGCGGCCGTCCACGAACTCCATCACGTAGAAGGCGCGGCCGATCACGGATTCGTCGGTGCACAGGGCGTACTGGCGGGCGGCCGGGAAGCCGGCCTTGTTGAGCGCGTCCATCACGCGGTATTCGCGGTCGATGGCGTGGGCCGAGGCCAGCAGCTTGGCGGCCGGGGCCGGCTTGGTGCGCAGCACGTAATGCTGCTGTTGCGCGCCTTCGCCCTTGCTCAGCTTGAAGGTCGGGTTGGACTGGCCGCCCTTGAACTGGACCACGGCCAGCTCGCCCTCCGGGTAGCCTTCCACATGCTGGCGCAGGTAAGCGTCCAGCGCCGCCACGTCGAACTGGTGGCGTTCGGACACTGCTTTGGTGCCCATGAATTCCTCAAACATCGCGTCTCCTGCGTTGGGATGGTTTTTTAACGTGGTTTTATTCTATCGCAAAAAAACGAACGCGCGTACTTTTTTATTCAGAAGAAGATCGCCAGGCGGGTCACGATGGCGCCGGTGTTGGTGTAGGCCGTCACGCCCGGGCCGACGGCGGCGCGCACCGAGCCGGTGTTGGGTTTTCCGTCGTCCAGCTTGGCGTCGATCTGTTCGGCCACGGTGTCGGGCAGGTTGTCGATGCGCACGCCGTTGCCGCCGCGCCCGCCCACCACGTCGTTGTAGATGTATACCGCGCCGCCCTGGGCGCTGGTCATGAAGTCGGTGCTGCCGTTGAAGGAGCCGGTGATGAAGCCGGCCAGCGCCAGGTGCTGCGGTGCGAGCTGGTACTCGCTGATCTGGCCGTCGCCGTTGCCGTTGCCGGTGGCGCCGGGCACGTGGGCGGTGGCCAGCGGATCGTCGCCGGGCAGGGCGCGGAACTTGTCCTGGTAGGCGTTCACGGCCGAGGTGAGCGCATTGGCCTGCTGGATGATGTTTTTCACCTTGGCGCTGTCGATCAGGCTCTGCCCCTTGAGCACACCGCCCAGCAGCAGGCCGATGATGACCAGCACGATCGCGATTTCGACCAGGGTGAAGCCGCGCTGGGCGGGTTTGCAGATTGGTTTGCGCATGGTAAGTCCTTTCACTGTTTCGAATTTTAGGGCAGCACCTGCGCCGCGACCATGCGGTTGAACAGGATGTTGGGCGAGACCCACACCACCATGTCGTCGAACTCGCCGCCGGGCAGGGCGCGGTTGTCGCTGGGGTTGCGTGCCATGAAGTTGATGTCGGCGCCGATGTTGTTTTGCTCGTCCTCGTTGCTGCGGGAATTGTTGGCCAGCAGCCGGCCGGCGTCGCTGGTGGCGCCGTAGCCGTTCTTGCCGTGCGACAGGATCACGGCGGGAATGTCGGCCGGCGCGGTGGCGGCCGCCAGGTTGCCCAGCCCGTCGCGCGTGTAGACGGTGATGTCGCGCGCGGTGACCAGCTTGAAGCGGTCGGCGCTGTCGGCGAAGGCGGGGGTGACGCTGTAGCGGTACAGGTGGTTCCAGGCGTCGAGCCGGGGCAGGCCGAGCGTGGCCCACGGCAGGTAGCCGTCGCGGCGCTCGCCGGTGCAGCGGTTGCCGCTGCGGTCTTCCTGGCCGTCGCTGGCCGAAACGGCGGGGCAGGGCAGGTAGCCGTAGCGCACCGCGAAGCCGACCAGCGCCTCGCGCGCCTCGTCCAGCGCACGCTGGGTGTCGGCGGCCTTGCGCTGTTCCAGCTGCATGCTGAGCGGCGTGAGCAGGCCGCCCACCATGAGGCCGACGATCACCAGCACGATGGCGATTTCGACGAGGCTGAATCCGCGTTGCTTGTTCATGGTGGGCATGTGCTGGTGGTGGGCTAATTCGGCAGCGTGCGCGCGGCGCGCATGCGGGCGTAAATGGGTTGCAGGGTGAGCCAGGCGACCTGGTCGTCGAATTCGCCGCCGGGCGCGTTCGGGTCGGCGCTGGCGACGCGGGTGATGAAGTGCCTGCTGGCGCTGGCGTTGACGGCTTCGTCGTCGTTGAGGTTGCCTGGGGTGGCTTGCTGCACGCCTTCCACGGATACGCCGTAGTTGTTCTTGCCGTGCGAGAGCACCACCAGCGCGGCGCAGCGGGTGCGCGCGTTGCAGGCGGGGCCGCCGGCCACGTAGCGCAGTTCGCCGTCCGCGCCGCGCTGCTGCACGGTGCGGGTGGCGGCGGCGGTGTCGGGCTGGTAGTCGTAGCTGGTGAAGGCGGGCGTGACGCTGTAGCGCAGCCGCTTGCCCCAGGCGTCCTCGCCGGCCACGCCCAGCGCCACCCAGGGCAGGTAGCCGGTGCATTGTTCGTCGCTGGCGCAGGGCAGCGGCTGCTCGCGGCCGTCCGTGGCGGAGACGGCGGGGCGCGGCAGGCGGCCGTTGGCGGCGGCGAACCCGGTCAGCGCGTCGGTGGCTTGGGCCAGCAGCATCTGGGTGCGCTGCGCGCGGCGCGCTTCCACCGTGTTGGCGCCGAAGGCCGACATCAGCAGCGACGAGCCGGCCAGCGCCAGTACCGCGAGCAGGATCAGCAGCACGGCGCCGTGCTGGCGCGGCGGCGTGCATCGCGGCGGAAGCTTATTGGCCCGCATTGGCGATGGTGCCGGTGGCTTCATCATAGCTTTGGCCCGGTTTCAGGGTGATGCGTTTTCCCGACGGCAGGCGCAGCGACACGGAGCGGTCCGGCAGCACTTTACCGTCGCGCTCGGCCAGCGGGGCGTCGTTCAGCCAGACGGTGGTTTGGCCGCTGCTGCGCTGGACCACGCCGTTCAGTAGCAGCGGCGCGGGCGGCGAGGGCGGCAGCGCGGGCGCCGCGGCGGGTTGGCTTTCGATGACGCTGCCGTCGCGCCGCGCGTCCAGCAGCGCGCGCTCCTGCGGCGAGGAAAACAGGCGACCAAGATGGCGCGCCTGCGCCGGCTGGCCCTGCGCGTCGGAGGCGGCAGCCGGCCCGGCAGCGGCGGCGCCAAGCACCGCAAGGGCGGCCGACGCGATGCGCCGGCGCCATGCGGCGCCCACGGGCCCGCGCGGCGCGGCGGCGCAGGCCGGCATGGACGGTCGCGCGGGCTGTTTCATTGCGGCCTCCATTGCTGGGCGATGCGCGCCGCCGGGGCGGGCGTGAGGGTGAGCCAGTTGAGGGTGCAGTCGGCGCTCAGCGTGGGGGCGAGCGGTGCGGGCAGGCCGCTGGCGGCGCGCTTGATGCTGCATTCCTGCGCGCTGTAGAAGCTGCGCTGGCGCAGGTCGTCCAGCAGCACGAACAGGTCGCCTTCGTGCAGCAGGTCCATGTGCAGCTTCATGCGGCTGCCGTGCAGGCGGTAGCCGCCCAGCTCCATGCCGGCATCCATCCGCACCGGCTGCTGCGGCTCCAGCTCGTAGCTGATCGGCATCAGCTTGCGCTGCTCCTGGATCTGCCGGATGGCGTCCACCCAGTCGAGCCGGTTTTCCTGGCCGATCAGCCCGCGCTCGCGCAGCGCGGCGTACTGCGGCTGGTACAGGCGGATTTCGCGCTTTTCGGTTTCGGCGTTGAACAGGCGGTCGCGCGCGGCGTTGCGCTTCTGCTGCGCCCAGGCCTGGAACTCGCGCGCCTGGTGCCACTGCCAGCGGCTGGCAGTGACGGCGCTTATCGCCACCGCCACGGTGAGCACGAAGGCGATCGCCTGCAGCCGGATCAGCTTGAATTCGCGCAGCCAATAAGGCAGCACGGCGGCGCGCCGGGTCTTGGTTTTGCGGGACGCGGGGCTCATGGCGCGAGACTCAGGTTGAGCACGAACTGGGCGGGCTTGTCGCCTGCTGCGGGGGCGGTGCTGCCGCTGAGCTTCACGCCGGGGCTGATGTCCAGCACCGTGCGTTCTATCGCCACGGTCAGCTTGGGATTGCGCGCCAGCTCCTGCGCGAAGGCGTTCATGCTGTCCAGGATGCCGCGCGCGTTGTTGCTCATCAGGGCCACCTCGGCCTCGACGCGCAAGGTCTGCGGCGGTTTGGACGGGATGCCCAGCACGCGCGACGGGATGGGAACTGCGCCGGCCTCGCCGCTGCCCCCGCCGCCGGCCGGTGCGCCGGGGGGCAACCCATCCGCCGCCACGCGCCAGTCCAGCCGCACGAGCTGCACCTGCGGCACTTTGTCCAGCGCGGCGCTGAGCATGCCCATCATGTCGATCGGCGCCGGCGCCTGCGTGGCGAGCAGGCGCTCAACGGTGACGGCCGCCTTCATATTGGCGGTCGGCGCCAGCGACGGCGGCATGTCGGACATGCTGACCCGGTAGCTGGCGTCATAGCCCGCCGCCTCCCGGTTCAGGCGCTCGCCGTCGCCCTGCGCCCCTACATAGGCCCACAGGTTGCCCGCCATCCACATCAGCGCGCACGCGGCCACCGCTGCGCTGGAGGCCATCAGCGCGCGCCGCACCCGCCACAGCTTGTAGTAGCGGCCTTCGTCGCCCAACCGGTAGTGGCTGGCCGGGTGCGTGCGCGCCAGCAGCTCCAGGAACATGGGGTCGGCCAGCGGCGCGTCCTCGCTGGGCAGGCCGATGCCGGCCAGGCCCGCGCCTATCCCCAGCGGAATGAAATGGTAGACCGTTTCCGGCCCGTTCTTGCACTGGCCGCTCCAGCGCTCCAGTTCATGGTCGTGCGCGATCATCACCGCATGCAACTGCTCGCCGCGTTCGATCAGGCGCACGCTAACCAGGAATTGTTGCGTGCGCGCGCTCTCCACACCGGCGTTGACGGCCGCGCCTTCGCGGTCCGCCGCCAGCGTCAGGCGGCTGAACTTCAGGCAGCCCTTGTGGAAATAGCTTTGACGCACGCCCGCCGATTGCTGCGTCACCAGCAGCAAATGCTCGTGTTCCCGGCCCACGCCCAGCCGGTCCGCCAGTTCCTCGCCCAGCAGCGGCACCGAGTACACGCCCGCCAGCGGCGTTTTCAGCAGCTCCAGTGCTTCCGTCCACGGCAGCAGCAGCGCCGGATTGGTGAGCGCCGAGCACAGCATGATGTCGTCGCGCCGGCCCTCGTCGGTTCGGCCCTGTATCGTGGCCTGGCGGTACGGCGTTTCGCGGTACTGCTGCAGCAAACGCCGCTCCAGCAGGTTGCGGCCCGCCTTGCCGCCCACGTGCGGCAGCAGCAGGCGCTGGAAATCCTCCTCCACCAGGTCCGCCAGCAGCAGCGCCGGCACGCCGGGATGGTGGTGCTCCAGGTAGTCGACGAAGGCGTCCACCCCGGCGCGGGTGGCGGCGAAGCTGGCCGGGCCGGTCAGGCGGCCCGCATCCCACAGCCAGGCGTCCAGCCGTTCGCTGCCAAGGTAGAGGAGGTGTTTCATGGTCGGCGCTTCAAAGTCGGATACTGCTGATGGTGTCGTAGATCGGCCCCAGCACGGACAGCATGATCCAGCCCAGCATCAGGCCCAGGGTCACCGTCATGGCCGGCTCTATCATCGCTTGCGCGCGTTCTATCATTTCCTTCACTTCGCGGTCGTAGAAGTAGCTGGCGTTGTGCAGCGCGCGGTCCAGCGCGCCGGTGGATTCGCCCACTTTGAGCATGCGGATCACCAGCGGCGGGAAAATGCCGGTGTTCTGGAAGGCTGCCGTGACGCTGTGGCCCTCCGAGATCAGCTGCGCCGCGCGCCGCAGCCCGGACGCCACCACGCGGTTGCCGACGATGCCCTCGGACAGCCGCAGGCACTCCAGTATCGTGATGCCGGAGGCGTACATCAGCGCGAAGAAGGTGGCGAAGCGCGCCAGGATAATCTTGTGCAGCACCGGGCCCACCACCCAGAGGCGCAGCTTGAACGCGTCGAAGGCGTAGCGCGCCCGCTCGCTGCGGTCCAGCCAGATCCGCAGCCCGACCCAGGCCAGCACCGGCAGCAGCAGGATGGCGTACCAGAACTGGATGAACACGCCGGACACGGCGATCAGCGCGCGCGTGTGCAGCGGCAGCTCGTTGCCCATGTTCCTGATGAAGGCGGTCAATTGGGGCACCAGGTAAATCATCAGAAAGAAGGTGACGCCCAGCACTACCACCGCCACCACGGCCGGGTAGGTGAGGATCTTGCGCGTGCGCGCGGCCAGCTCGTCCTGCCACTTCAGGCTGTCCGACAGGTTCTTGAACACCTCGGCCACCTTGCCGCTTTGCTCGCCCGCGTGGATCAGGCTGGTGAACGTGTGGTCGAACACTTCCGGGTGCGCGGCCAGCGCGTCCGACAGCTGCAGGCCGCCTTCGATGCTTTCGATCAGCGCGGTGAGCACTTCGCGGAAGCGCGGGTGCTGCTCCATGCTCTCGCGCAGGTCGTCCAGGCCTTCGAGGATGGGCACGCCGGCGCCGGTCATCTGCTCCATGTGGAAGCAGAAATTGATCAGGTCGGTGCGCGTGATGGCGCGGCGGCCCAGCACCAGCAGCTTGTCGCGCGTGACCGTGTAGTCGATCAGGTCCAGCTCCATGCGGCCCAGGCGCAGCTCCAGGTCCGGCACGTTGGCCGCGTCCATATTGCCCGGCAGGACCTGGCCGGCGCTGTCCATCGCGGTGTACAGATAGTGCGGCATCAGCTCAGCCTGTCCGTCAGATCGACCACGCGCGACACTTCCTCCAGCGTGGTCACGCCTTCCAGCACGCGGCGCATGCCGTCGTCGACCAGGGTCTTGAAGCCGGCCGCCTGCGCCGCGTTGCGCAGCTCGCGCGCCGAGGCGCGGCGGCCGATCAGCTCGTCCAGCTCGGCGTTCATCTTCAGCAGCTCCATGATGGCCAGCCGGCCCTTGTAGCCCTGGTGCGCGCAGCGCTCGCAGCCCACGGCGCGGTACAGGATGGTGCGCCCGCCATCCTCCGGCAGCCCCAGCAGGCGGCGTTCCACCGCGTCGGCCGTGAACGGTTCGCGGCAATGCGGGCACAGCCGGCGCACCAGCCGCTGCGCGATCACGCCGATGATGTTGCCGGCCATGACGTCCGGCACGATGCCGATGTCCAGCAGGCGCGACACCGAGCCGACGGCGGAGTTGGTGTGCAGCGTGGAATACACCTGGTGCCCCGTCATGGCGGCGGCGAAGGCCATTTCGGCGGTTTCCTTGTCGCGCACCTCGCCCACCAGGATCACATCCGGGTCCTGCCGCATCATGGAACGGATGCCGTCGGCAAAGCCCATCTTGGCCGATTCGTTCACCGAAGTCTGGCGGATCATGTTCATCGGATATTCCACCGGGTCCTCCAGCGTCATGATGTTCACGCTCTCGGTGTTGATGTGGTTCAGGATGGAGTACAGCGTGGTGGTCTTGCCGCTGCCGGTGGGGCCGGTCACCAGGATCACGCCGTCCGGGCGGGCGATCATCAGCTTGAGCAGCGTCAGCTCGGCCTCGTCCAGGCCCAGGCCGTCCAGCGGCACGATGCCTTTCTGGCGGTCCAGCACGCGCAGCACCAGGTTCTCGCCGTGCGTGGTGGGCTGGGCCGAGGCGCGGAAGTCGATCTGGCGGCCCGAGAACTTGATCGAGATGCGGCCGTCCTGCGGCGCGCGCGTTTCGGCGATGTTCATATTGCTGATCACCTTGAGCCGCACCGCCATGGCCGGCCAGTAGGATTTGTGCAGGCTGCGGATCTGGCGCAGGATGCCGTCGATGCGGTAGCGGATGCGCAGGAAGCTCTGCTCGGGCTCGAAGTGGATGTCCGAGGCGCCGTTCTGCACCGCGTCCGCCAGCAGCGCGTCGATCAGGCGCACCATGGGCTGGCTGTACTCGTCGCTCACGCTGCCCATGCTGGCGTAGTTCACTTCGCCCGTTTCGATCTCGTGCAGGATGCCGTCGATCGACAGCTCGAAGCCGTAGTACTGGTCGATGGCGCGCTGGATGTCGGACTCGTTGGCCAGCATGGGCGTGATGGTGATGCCCTGCACCAGCATGGCGTTGATCTGGTCCAGCGCCACGATGTTGCTGGTGTCGGACATGGCCAGCACCAGGTTGTCGGTGTCGCGCTGGTAGACGATGGGGAACACGCGGTAGCGCTTGGCCACTTCCTTGGGGATCAGCTTGAGGGCGATGGCGTCCACCACCAGGCTGTTCAGGTCGGCGCTCGGGGTGTGCAGGTTCTCGCTCAGCGCTTCGCGCATGGTGGCTTCGGTGACGAAGCCGAGCGCGATCATCATCTTGCCCAGCGGTTCGCCGTTGCGCTTTTGCTCGATGAGCGCGATGCGCAGCTGGTCCTCGCTGATGACGCCTTTCTGGATCAGCAGCTTGCCGAGGGGGATTTTCGGGGTGTCGGGCATGGTCAGTTCGGCTCCGCCAGCTGGCGCATGCGCGCGCGCACCGCCTCGCTGTCGAAACCGGCCGGACCGGCCTGGGACAGCGCCAGCGCGCGCTGGTAATAAGTAAGGGCCAGCTTGGGCTGGTTCAGGCGGTCCAGGCCCACGGCCAGGTTGAAGGCGTAGTCTGGGTTGTCCGGGCTGGCGCTGTAGGCGCGGAAATAGGCTTGCTGGGCGTCGGTCCAGCGCGCCTGGCGCGAGTACAGGTTGCCCAGGGCGAACTGGAGCGGGGCCGAATCCGGGGACTTGCGCAGCAGCTCCTTCAAGCGCCGCTCGGACTGGCCGGTGTCGCCGGGGCGCAGGCTGAGCATGCCGGCCAGGGCGTCCGGGTCGCTCGAGTCCAGCTCCAGCAGGCGCATGTAGCTGGCCGACGCCAGCGCGGTGTCGTTGCGGCGCAGCGCCACGGCGGCGCTGCCGAGCAGGGCGTCGCGGCTGTTCGGGTCCTGGCGCAGGGCTGTGGCGTACTGGTCGGCTGCGGTAGGCAGGTCGCCGTCCAGCAGGGCCCGGTAGCCGTACTGCAGCGCCGGACTGATGCGCGGCGGGTTGCTGCGGCGGCTGACTTTGATGTCGCTGCTGGACCAGGCGGCCTCGGGGCGCGCTGCTGCGTTGCCCGCTGCATTGCCCGCCGCGCCGCCTGCCGCCGTCGCGTCCCCCGTGCCGCCGGCCTGCCCGCTGGACCAGCCAGCGCCGCCGGCCTGGCCCATGCCGCCCTGGCCCGGCGCTGGCTGGCCCGGCGCCGCGGCGGCAAAGGGCGGCGGCGAGCCGCCTTGCTGGCCAGCCTGCATCTGCATGGCGCGCTCGATCTCTTCGGGCGTCGCCATGACGGTGCCGGAAGCCGGAGCGGCGCTGCGCGACGATCCCAGCATGGAGCTGCTCCCGGACGGGCCGCGCGAGGATGGAACCGGCGCTGCCGGCGTCGGCGCCGGTGCATAGCCCGGAGGCGGCGTTGCGCCTGGCGCGACAGCGTGGTCGCCTCCATTCACAGGTCCCGGCGGTACGACGATGGTGCCGCTCTGTGCGCCTGCCGCATTCGGCGGCGGCATCGGCACCATGGGCAGGCTGGCGCCCGGACCGGGCGCCGACACGGCGCGCCAATATATATAGGCAAACAGCCCCACCACCAGCAACAGGATGCCGCCCAGCACGGCGAGCCGGATGCGGGCCGGGTCCCAGCCGACTTTGTTCTCGGCCGCCGCCGCGCGCGCCGCAGCCGCCGCCCGCGCCTTGGCCGCCGCGCCGGACGCCGGTTCCTGCTGGGCAGATGCGCCGGCCGGTGGACTTCCGGCCGAACTGAAATGGTCCGAAATGCGCTGGCCGCTGCTCTGGCGGCGTTCCCCGCTGCGGGCATCCGGTTTGCCGGTGGCCGCAAGCGCGGCGGCGGGCGAGGGCGAGGGCAGGGGCGCGGGCGTGCCGCTATCCGCCGCGCCGCTATCCGCCTGGCCGACGGGCGGCGACGCCGGCGCAAACGGTTCCGTCCGCGCCGGCCTGTCGTGCAAGTCCTGCAAACTGAGCTCTCCTCGCGTGGGCAGCGCGCCGCCCACGCGCGCCTGTGGCGGCGTTGGATCGTGCGGCGCCTCCTCGGCCGGCATCAGCGCCGGTATCTGCTCCGCCTCCGTCTCCGGCATCAAAGGCTCATCGAGCGGCTCCAGCGAAAACTCCGCCGCGCCCGGCTGGAAGCGCTCCTGCGCAATGTCCTGCGGCGTCAGCGCCAGCACCTCGTCGAACGCCTCGGACGGCTTCTCCGCAGCCTCCTCGTCCAGCAGGCTGTTCTGTTTGGTGCGCTCCGCCTTCTTGAGCGCCTGCATCAGCAAGCTCATAGCCCACCTGCCTTGCCCGCCAGCGGCGGCTCCGTATAGGCGGGGGGCGGCACCGACGCCTGGCCCGGCAGCAGATAGCGGTAATCCTTATAGTCCCCGTTCACGCTGGCATCCTTCACCACCACCGGCCGCATAAAGATCACCAGCTCCGTCTTGCTGGCGTTCTCGTTCCGGTAGGAGAACAGATTGCCCACCACCGGCAGCGAGCTCAGCAAAGGTACGCCGTCCTTGGTGTTGTCCACCGAATCCTGCATCAGCCCGCCCATGACGGCCACCTGGCCGTTGCTGATCTTCATGATCGACTCCAGTTCGCGCGCCTGGATCACCGGCACCTGGCTGCGCACATTGCCCGCCTGCAGCGCCGGATTCGGATCCTGCACATAGCCGACAATACGCGTGATGGTCGGCCGCACGTTCAGCGTCACCTCGTCGCTGTCGGCGATCTGCGGCGTCACGCTCATCACGAAGCCCACCGGCACCGTCTGCAAGGTGGACTCGTAGGTGGCCGGTGCGGTCACCGTGCCGCTGGAGTTGAGCACCGCAGGCGTCACCTTGATGGTGAAGAACACGTTGTTGTCCACCACCTTCAGCATCGCCGTCTGATTGTTGAGCACGCTGATCTTCGGGCTGGACAGCACTTTCACCTTGCCGAATGATTCCAGCAGCTGGATGGTGGCGGTGAGGTTGCCCGGATTCAGATAGTTCAGCACGAACATGCCCGGCGTGCTGCCCGGCAGTACGCCGGTCGGCAAGGTTGCCGTGCCGACCTGGCCCTGGTTCATGCTCAGGCGGCCGTTCAGGCCGGACCAGTTGATGCCTTGCTGGTACTGGTCGCCCAGCTTCACTTCGATAATCGTGGCCTCGATCAGCACTTGCCGCTTGGCGCTGTTCACCACCAGGTCCAGGAACTCCTGGATCTTCTCGTGCTGGCGCGCGGTGGCGCGCACCGCGATCAGCCCGCTCTCGGAATTGACCACGATGGACGGATCGCTGCGCGTGCGTCCGCGCTGCGTGAAGGGCATGGCGTTGTCGCCGAAGGACTGCGGCGCCGCGCTCATCGGCGCGATGGCGCCCTGGCCGGCGCCTTGCCCGCCCTGGCCCTGGGCCGCCTGCTGGCTCTGCGCCTGGGCCGCCATCTGCGCCAGCGGGTCCTGCTGGGTGTCGCCGAGGGTGGACGCGCGCAGCATGTCGCGGATGTTCTTCTCCAGGCTGTACCAGAAATTGTTGTCCGAACGGTTGGCCACCGACGTGGTCGAGTTATTGTTCCCGCTGCCGAGGCCGCTGCCGCCGGTGTTGCCGCCGGAAGCCGTTCCGGTGGCCGCGCCGACCGGATTGCTGCTCTGGCCCGCAGCGCCGCCGCCGGTGGTGGAAATCTGCGTGGCGATATTGACGCTGCTGCTGGTGCTGCGCGCCACGTTCACGTAGTCGACCTTGTAGTTGCGCCACTCCGGCGCATCCGGCAGCACCACCAGGTTGCTGCCCTCGATCTCGTAGCGCATGTCCACCTGGCGCGCAATGCGGCCCAGCAGCTGCGGCAGGGTCTGGTCCAGCGCGTTGAGCGTGACGGTGCCGTCGATGGCGGGATGGATGTCCACGTTCATGCCCGCATCCCGCGCCAGCGCGAACAGCAGCGACTGCACCGGCACCTTGTGCACGGTGACGCTGTACGTTTCGACCTTGGCGGACGGCTTGGGCGGTGGCGGCAAAGCGCTCTGGCGCACCGGTTCGGGGATGGCGCCGGCCACGCGCGGCGTGTCGGCGATGTGGGCAGGCGACACCGGCAACTGCGGCGTGGCGCAGCCGGTGATCAGGACGCAGGCAACCGGTATCAACGGAGCGGCGAGTTGTTTCATGTGCGGAACGCCCCAGGCAAGCGAAATATTGTAATTTTGAAACTGAACTCCCATCATCCAACAAAAACACCAACCGGGGCGCACAATTCAATTTCCGGCCGTAAACTCGGCAAGGGTCAAGGAATTCGCGGTTCGGTAAAGCGCCCCGGGCTGCCCCCCCGATCGGCAGTGCGAGCCACGGCTGGGGCGCTTTCCAGCGCCCGTGGCGGCCTCAGAAACGCGGTTGCCCGGCGTCGAAGCGTCGCAGAAGGGCGGCCAGGGTGCCGTCCTGGCGCATGATGGCCAACTGCCCGTTGAATGCCGCAATCACATGCTCGGCCTGCGGATGGCCCCGGGCCATGCCGAAATGCAGCGGCAAGCTCAGCAAAGGGGAAGTTGAATGCCTCAGCGGCGGCATCCCCCGCAGCTCGCCTGTCCGGTGCTGCAGGTTGTAGCCGACAATGCGTTTGTCTTCCAATACCATGTCGATACGGTTCACGGACAGCTTGAGCAGATTCTGCAAAACCCGGTCCACCGGCAGCACCTGAAAGTTATCTTGGAGCAAAAAATTATCGCTGTAGTCATAGTCGCGCATCACGCCAACCCGCAAGCCGGTCAAGGCGCTCATGGTGGTCTTGTCCGCCAATTCGGGCCGCAGGAAGAACAGGTACAGGTCGTTGGACAGGTAGCTGTCGCTGTAAAGAATGCGGGCGCGGCGCTGCGCGGTCGGCCAGATTGCCACGACGCCGTCGCTGCGGCCATGGTACACCGAGCTCAGCACCCGGCTCCATGGCATGATCTCGACCTCGGTACGGTAGCCGGCGCGGTGCAGCGCGGTGGCGACGATCTCCGTAGCGAGACCCTTGCCGGGCAGCTCCGCGCCGGTGTAAGGCTCCCAGTAGTTGGCGGCCAGGCGCAGCACGGGGCGGACATCGGCTGCCGTGGCGGCGCAGCACAGCAGCAGCGCCGACAGTGTCAGGCATGTGCCAGGCCGCCTCATTTCGGGCGGTTGTTGCCCAGATATACGCCGACGCAGGCCAGGGTCTCGCCGACCGCCTGCTGGCAATAGGCTTTTTTGTGTTCGTACGAGGCCGTCTGCGGGTTGGAGAACCTGTACGGTCCGTACCACCCTTTGCCTTTGGCCTTCACCAGGTCGATCATGCCTTTCGCCAGCGGCGTGCCGTCCACGTCCTTCATATCGATCAGGTTTTTGCCCACCATTTTTTTGTTGGGCCCCATTGCCAGCATGGTGCCGTTATAGTCATACACGAACACGAACAGATCCTTCAGCTCGGTGCCGGGGGCGCGGCTATTGATTTGAGCGAGCACTTTGTCCTGGCCTTCCGCCTTCATCTGGGCGATGGTTTTCGCCACCAGCTCTTCGGCTTCCTTTTCGCTGCCATGCTCGGCGGCCTGTGCGGCGCTAAAGATGAGTGTACCAATAATAACAGTGAGAACTATGCGGTTCATGACGGTCTCCAGAGTGATGTTAGCGGCGCTGCCAGACTATCCTGATTCCGCAGGGCGGCACTATGCAACCTTTGGGGGATGGTGGGGGCGGCAGGCTGATGCTACCACTACGCGGGGGCGGCATTCCGCTGTCCCTGGCGCACGGCTTCGCGGATGCCCTTGATAGTGCGGATCTTGTGGCGGGTGCCGGAGCGTTCGGCGAGTTCCGCTTGCACTTCCATGACCTTCTTGGCGGAGGCAAAGCTGCCGTAGACAATGGCGATGCGGCGTTCGCCATTGATGACCATGGGGTAGCTGTGGACTTGGCTCAGGCCAATGGCGGCTCGGGTGTCGGTGAGGAACTTCTCGGCGCGGGCGGAGTCGCTGGCGGGGAAGTTCTCGATCTGGACGCAGAAGTTGTTGTCCGGTTCGTCGCGCAGCCAGGTTTTGCTGGCGAGCAGGGATTGCTTGAGCAAGCTCGTTTGGCGGGGCGCGGTCGTAGGTGTTGCTGCCGGAGCGGCGGCGGCCGTTGCTGTTGCAGCGAGTGATGCCGCTGGCGGGGCTACCGCAGCCGCCGTTGGTGCGGACGTGGGGGCGGGCAGGGGCGGCACGATTGTCAATGTAGGGGCCGATGCAGGGGCTGGATCGGATGGCGGCAGTGCCATCTGCACCCGCGGGGGCGTGGCTGCGGCGACCGCCGCTTTGGCTGGCGCGGCAAGCTGTGGAGCGGCAGCGCTGGCCGGGGCTGCGGCGGGGCGCAGCAGGAAGGCGGCGGTGGCGATGCCGGCGACGGCCAGCATCGCGCCGCTGGCGGCCAGCGCGCTGCGCGACAGGGGGCGAGGCTCTGGCGGAACGGGCGCTTGTGAAAAAGCGGCGCGTAGGATGGCTGCCGCCGCGTTCCGCACGGCTGGCCCCTCCTCAGCGTGCGCGGGTTCCGGCGGAGGTGCTGGAACGGCTTCGATCCGCTGAGCCAGCTCAGCCCGCGGCGGCTGGGCCGGTAGCGGTTCGGCATGGACGGCGCTGTCGGCTGGCTGCGGGGCGTCCTCGGGGAAGAGCGCCGCCTGGCTTGCCTCGAATGCCGGCAGCGGCGATTCCATGGCGGCGTGGGCGTCCTCGGTAGTGCCTGCCGACGGAGGCGTGCTTGCGACGGTGAGTGCTTTCTCGGGGGAGAGCCCGGCTTGGGCTGCTTCGGCCGGCGGCGTAACACCAGGGGCGGGTGCGGCTTGGGCGGCCGCTTCAGGCTGCTGCGGCGCTGGCGCCATGGCTGGCATTTCGGGCGGCGGCGATGGCGGCGCGCTGTGCGGCGTTGGCTGGGTGGGCACGCCCTTGATGGCGTCGCGCACGTGGAACATGGCGACGGCGGGGGCGCTGGCGCTGGCGGCGACACCCAGCGACTTGTCTGCCAGCGCTATGAGCGCGTGCAGGTCGGCGCCGGCGGTGCGGGCGATGAGCTTGGCGGCGTCCAGCTGGAACAGGGCGCCGTCGGCATGGCCGGCCACGCGCAGGCGGTGCGCCAGCAGCTCCGGCGCCAGCTCGGACGGCAGCGGCGGCAGCACGAAGCTAAGCGTGATGCGCTCGCGCAGCTGTCGCAGCCGTGGCTGGCGCAGCACGTTGCTCAGCTCGGGCGTG
This sequence comes from Massilia sp. BGA-UO-ETr-WB1, assembly GCF_059567845.1. Classification (NCBI taxonomy): domain Bacteria; kingdom Pseudomonadati; phylum Pseudomonadota; class Betaproteobacteria; order Burkholderiales; family Oxalobacteraceae; genus Massilia; species Massilia sp. BGA-UO-ETr-WB1. Next base: position 532,400 of record NZ_JCAQOT010000027.1, read on the forward strand.
CCCAGCAGGACCACGGGCAGCAGATTGTACGGGCCTTCCGTCAGGTTGGTCAGCTGGCGCAGCGCCTCCAACGTGTCGAGCGGCAGCGTGTGCGACTCTTCCACCAGCAGCACGGCCCGCCTGCCCGCAGCGCGTTCGGCTGCCAGATGGCTGTGCAGCAGCCGCATGATCTCGTCGCTGCGCAGCCCGCCCGGCGCCAGGCCCAGCTGGCGTGCAATGCCGCAGACCGCGTCCTGCGGCGACAAGGGGAACAGCGCCGCGCCGTTCGCGCCGGGCCGCACGGGCTGCAGCGGCGGGGTGGCCTGGCCCAGCAGCACGGCCTGCACCGGCGGCGACGCCTGCGCCAGCCGTTCGGCCAGCACGCCGCACAGCATGGTCTTGCCGCTGCCGGCCTCGCCGGTCACTTTAATTACGCCATCGCCCAGCCTGAGCGCGTACTGCAAAGCCCCCAGCAACTCGCGCCGCGCCGCGTCTTCAAAGAAAAAGGCGGGGTCGGGAGCGGTGTTGAACGGCGGTCTGGTCAGGTGGAAGTGGTCGAGGGCCATAAACGTTGCGTGCTGTATGGATGAGCACTGTAGCAAATATCGGACTGGTTTAGCCAGCGGGCACCACATATTACTCGTAGAAACGGCCTGATCTGGCATAAAATGGCCGCGACCATTGTGTAACGTCTGGAGTAGTGTATGGCTCGGCCCGAAAAAGTCCGCTTAGGTGAAATCCTGGTGCAGCAAAAGCTGCTGACGGAGGAACAGCTCGGACTGGCGCTGGCCGAACAGAAGCGCAGCGGCCGCAAGCTCGGCCGGGTGTTCATCGAAAGCAGCTACGTTACCGAGGAGCAGATCGCCGGGGCGCTGGCGCGCCAGCTCAACATCCCCTACATCAACCTCAAGTTCTACAACATCAACCCGGAAGTGGTGCGCCTGCTGCCGGAAACCCAGGCCCGCCGCTTCCGCGCCCTGGTGCTGGAAGACCGCAAGGGCTCGCTGCTGGTCGGCATCGCCGACCCCACCGACCTGTTCGCCTACGACGAAATCGCCCGCCTGGTGCACCAGAACATCGAGCTGGCCGTGGTCAACGAGACCGAGGTGCTGGCCGCCATCGACCGCATCTACCGGCGCACCGAGGACATCACCGACCTGGCGCGCGAGCTGGAGCAGGATCTGGGCGACGTGTCGGTGGACTTCGGCGCGCTGGCCGCCAATCCCGGGCTGGAAGAAGCGCCCATCGTCAAGCTGCTGCAGTCGGTGTTCGACGACGCCACCCAGGTGCGCGCCTCGGACATCCACATCGAGCCGCAGGAAAGCCGCCTGCAGATCCGCTTCCGCATCGACGGCGTGCTGCACCTGCAAACCGAGGCCGACATCAAGATCGCCCCCGCGCTGGCGCTGCGCCTGAAGCTGATGTCGGACCTGGACATTTCCGAAAAGCGCCTGCCGCAGGACGGCCGCTTCGCCGTGCGCGTGAAGAACCAGCGCATCGACGTGCGTATTTCCACCATGCCCACGCAGTATGGCGAATCGGTGGTGATGCGTCTGCTGAACCAGGGCGGCATGAACCTGCGGCTGGACGCGATCGGCATGCCGCGCGGCATACTGGAAAAGTTCCGCGCCATCGTGCAGCGGCCCAACGGCCTGGTGCTGGTGACCGGCCCCACCGGTTCCGGCAAGACCACCACCTTATATAGTGCGCTGGCCGAGCTGAACTCGGTGGAGAAGAAGCTGATCACGGTGGAAGACCCGGTGGAATACCGCCTGGCCGGTATCAACCAGGTGCAGGTGAACGACAAGATCGACCTGAATTTCGCGCGCGTGCTGCGTTCCGCGCTGCGGCAAGACCCGGACATCGTGCTGGTGGGCGAGATGCGCGACCAGGAAACCGCCCAGATCGGCCTGCGCGCCGCCATGACCGGCCACTTGGTGCTGTCCACGCTGCACACCAACGACGCCGCCAGCACGCCGCTGCGCCTGATGGACATGGGCGTGCCGCGCTACATGGTGGGTAGCTCGCTGCAAGCGGTGCTGGCTCAGCGGCTGGTGCGGGTGATTTGCGAGAGCTGCACCACGCAGTACACGCCCACGCCGACCGAGCATGAATGGCTGCGCCTGGAATTGAATGACAAGGTGGACATGGCGCGCTACTTCCACGGCAAGGGCTGCTCGCATTGCAACGGCATGGGGTATCGCGGCCGTACCGGCGTCTATGAGCTGCTGGAGATGACGCAAGCGGTGGTGGACGCCTCGCACAGCACCGATTCGGGCCACTTCATGAAGGTGGCGCACGCGCAGATGCGCGGCGAGACCTTGCGCAGGCATGCGGTGCACCTGGTGATCCAGGGCCGCACCACGATCGCTGAAGCCATGCGCATCAGCAACCAGTACGAGGAGTGACGTGCCGTTCTTTGCCTACAAGGGCCGCAACGCGCGCGGCGAACTGTTGCAGGGAGTGCTGGAGGGCGCCGACAGCAACGCCGTGGCCGACCAGCTGTTCGGCACCGGGGTGACGCCGGTGGAGATTACGCTGACGCGCCAAGTCGTCAAGAAAGACGGTGAAAACTGGTGGACGCGGTTGACCGAGAAAAAGGTCAACTCCATGGACGTGCAGCTGTTCAGCCGTCAGTTGTATACCTTGCTCAAGTCCGGGGTGCCTATCATGCGTGGCTTGGCGGGCCTGCAGGAGTCGGCTATCAGCAAGGCGTTCGGGCGCGTCATCCGCGACTTGCGCGAGTCGCTAGACGCTGGCCGCGAACTGTCTGCGGCGATGCGGCGCCATCCCGAGGTGTTCAATAACTTTTACCTGTCCATGGTGAAGGTGGGCGAAATGACGGGCCGGCTTGACGAGGTCTTCCTGCGATTGTTCGATCACTTGGAATTCGACCGGGAGATGAAGAACCGCGTGAAAAGCGCCACGCGCTACCCGACGTTTGTCATTGTCGCCATGATACTTGCGATGCTCGTGGTGAACGTGTTCGTCATTCCCCAGTTTGTCAAAGTGTTCGAGAGCTTCAACGCCCAGTTGCCGCTGATGACCCGGATATTGATAGGCGCTTCGCGCTTTACGACTGATTATTGGCCGGCGCTGGCGACCGCCGTCGCGTTGGCTTTTATTGGTTTTCGGTCCTGGGTGCGCACGTCCGCCGGCCGTCTGACCTGGGACCGGTACAAGCTGAAGTTCCCTATCGCAGGCAAGATCATCCACAAAGCGACCATGGCCCGTTTTGCGCGCAGCTTCGCACTGTCCAGCCGCAGCGGCGTACCGATTGTGCAAGCGCTGACCGTGGTATCGCAAACGGCGGACAACGCCTTTCTGGCGTCCCGCATCGAGCAGATGCGCGATAGCGTGGAGCGCGGCGACAGCATCTTGCGCACGTCTATTGCCTCCGGCGTGTTCACGCCCGTGGTGCTGCAGATGATCGCGGTGGGCGAGGAATCCGGCTCCCTGGACGATCTGATGGAGGAGATTGCGGAGATGTACGAGCGGGAAGTCGACTATGAACTCAAGACGCTGGCATCCCAAATCGAACCCATATTGATCACATTCCTGGGCGTGATGGTTTTAGTGCTGGCATTGGGTATCTTCCTGCCGATCTGGGACTTGGGCAAAGCGGCCATGCATTGATGAAAACGCGGCGGGAACTGCTTGCAAGTGTCGCGCCATCGCAACGCCGGGAGTTGCGGGGTTTTACATTATTTGAGTTTGCCGTGACGATGGTCGTTTTCGCCGCGCTGGTGGCCGTGCTGCTGGATCGCGTACTGTTCTATCAACTGCAGGCCGAGCAGGCGGGTGTACGAAAATTGCTGGCAAATATGCAGAGCGCCTTGTCCAACCGGCTGCTTGCCGCGCAGGCGCGTGGCGAGCCGGCGGATCAGGCCGCCTTGGCGCGGGAAAATCCCATCTCTTGGCTGGAACGCAGGCCAGAAAATTACGGCGGGGAAGGTGAGAATTTAACAAGACAAGAACTGCCAGGGGGTTTCTGGTATTTCGACCGCGCCCACCATAGACTTATCTATGTGTATAGCCGTAAGAAAAGTTTTCGTGCGGACTCATCTGATCGCAGCTATTTCAAGGTAGAATCCCCTCGCTTGCCCACAAAACACGCCAAGCCGGAAGGAACGCATGACCAGGATGGTAGCGTAGCCCTGATTCAAGTTGACGTAAGCTGAGCGCGTCACAATTTCTTTCAGACTAAGTTGGAGTTTTAAATGCAAATCAAACAAGTGGGTATGATCCGTAAAAGCGCACAAGCAGGTTTCACGCTGATCGAACTGATCGTAGTTATCGTTATTCTCGGCATTCTGGCCGCCACGGCATTGCCACGGTTTATCGACGTGGGCGTGGATGCGCGCATGGCGAAGATGCGTGGCGCGCAAGGTGCGGTAGCAAGTGCAGCTGCCTTGTATCACGGCCGCTGGCTGATCAATGGTTCCACTGGCACTTCGGTGGTCATGGACGGCGTGACGGTGAACGGATCGACCGCTGGCTATCCCGAGGCTACGGCTGCGGGCATCGGCGCGGCCGCTGGCCTGGATGGGTTTAACTTGACGGCAGGCACCGGCACTTTGATTATCCGCTCGGACAATGTTGCCACTCGCGCCGCTTGTTCCATCACTTACAATGAGGCGACAGGCGTCGTCACCGCTGCACCAACCACCGCTGCGGACTGCGATTAAACGGATATGCGCACCGGCTGTGCACAATATGCACTAGCCCGACGCACCGGTCCTGTGTCTCCAGAACTGCCCGGTCGATGCGCCGGGCAGTTTGGGTTTACGCTGGTCGAGTTGATCGTGGTGATGGTCGTGGTCGGATTGCTCGGCGCCGTTGCCGCACCTGTGTTCTTCCAGCGCCAGGGTTTCGACGCGGTGGCTTACACCGACCAGGTGCGCGGTCTGATCCGCTACGGGCAGAAGCTGGCCGTCGCCCAGAACCGCAACGTCTTCGTGCGGCTGGACGGCGCCAGCGTGGCGCTGTGCTACGACACGCCCGGCACTTGCGCGCAGCGGGTGCTGCCTGCCGGCGGCACCAATTCCGGCAGCAGCGCCACGCTGCAGCGCTGCGGCAACGCCACCGCCTGGGCCTGCGAAGGCGTGCCTTCCGGCCTGAGCATCACCGCCCATCCCGGCTTCTTCTTCGATCCGTCCGGCGAGCCTTTCCTGGCCGCAGGCGGGCAGAGCCTGCCCACGCAGACCGTCGTCATCACCGGCGATGGCCTGAACCACAACGTCGTCGTCACGACGCAAACCGGCTATGTCTTTTAACCGGCGCCAGCGCGGCTTGACCATGGTCGAGCTGATCATTTTCATCGTGATCGTCGGCGTAGCGGTGGTCGGCGTCCTGCAGGTGTTCACCGTGACCACGCGCAGCAGCGCCGATCCGGTGCGCCGCAAGCAGGCCATGGCAATCGCCGAGGGCTTGATGGAGGAAGTGCGCCTGGCCGCGTACACATGGTGCGACTTCAGCGACCCCTTGGTCGAAGAGGCTACAAGCCCTGCGGGTTGCACCACCAGGGCGGAGGGCCCTGGACCGGAGGACCCCGCCGCAACCCGGCCCTACGACAACGTGAACGACTACGGCAGCGCCAACGGCGCGCCAGTCCAATACACCACCGACATCGCCGGCAATGCTTTCCCGGCGGGCTACAACGCAACGGTAACCGTGGTGAACCAGGCGCTGGGGGCGGTGCCCGCCGGCGACGCGCTGCGCATTACCGTCAGCGTCGGCTATGGCGCCGAGAGCGTGGTGCTGGAAGGCTATCGCACCCGCTATGCCCCGAATAACACGTCGATCAGTCCGCCGTCCGGGGGCACGCCATGAAGCCGCTGCAATTGACAGTGCGCCAGCGGGGCTTCACGCTGGTTGAGGCCATTATCGTCATCGTCATCACCGGCATCGTGGCGGGCATGGTAGCGGTGTTCATCCGGGCTCCGGTGCAGAGTTATGTCGATACGGCGGCGCGCGCCGAACTGAGCGACACGGCCGACCTGGTCTTGCGCCGCATGAGCCGCGAACTGCGGCTGGCGCTGCCGAACTCCATCCTGCTGTCGAACGACGGGCGTTCCATCGGCTTCCTGCTGACCAGCACCGGCGGCCGCTATGTCGATGAGACCGACCAGCCGCCTGCCGGGGTGCTGCCGCTCAGCTTCGACAACACCGCCGCCACGGCCTTCAATATGGCCGGCGCCGCGCCGGTCGGCCGGCAGGCCATCGCGCCGAACAATTTCATCGTGGTCTACAACCTTGGCAGGGGGCAGGCGCCGGCCGATGCCTACAGCATGCGCAACGTAGCGCGTGTGACGGCCGTGAACGGCACGCAAATCACGATGAACGCGAATCCCTTCGCCAATGAAAACCCAACCATGCCGTCGCCCGATCACCGCTTCCAGGTGGTGACCGGGTCGGTGACTTACCAGTGCGCGCTGCCGGCCGGCGGCGCCACCGGCACGCTGACGCGCTTCTTCGACACCCAGATACCGCTGAATGTAGACGTGCCCGCCCCGGTGGCGGGAACCGGCCAGACGATGGCCGGCATGGTGGCTGCCTGCGAATTCCGGGCCACACAACTGGCTACGATGCAGGCGGCGCTGGTCACCATTACGCTCACGCTGCGCCACCGCAACGGCGAGCAAGTCACCCTGGTGCGCCAGGTCCACGTGGACAACACCCCATGAAACCCGTTTTCCGCGCATCGATACGGCTGCACCGGCAAGCGGGCGTCAGCATCGTCACCGCCATCTTCCTGCTGGTGGTGCTGTCCGCGCTGGGGGCGGCCATTGTCACGCTATCGACCGGCCAGCAGGCCGGTTCGGCGCTGGATCTGACCGGGACGCGCGCCTACGAGGCTGCGCGTACGGGCGTGGAATTTGGCTTGTTCCAAAACACGCGGGCCGGGCAATGCGCGGCGCAGGTGTCGCTGGTGCCGCCCGCGCCCACCATGGCGGCCTTTACCGTAACGGTGCGCTGCGTGGTCAACCAGACGGCCAACATGCCCGGCGGCCTGCCGCAGGTAACGGTCATCACGGCAACCGCCTGCAATCAGCCGGCCAACAACGCCTGCCCGAACCCCGCGCCCACCTCGCCTGACTACGTGCAGCGCGTGGTCACCGTGCAGTACTGACGCTACATTTACCTTGCGGAAATGCATTGGCGGTCAATCGGGCAATTTTTGTCTCCATTCGGCAAAAAAGCTGCCGAAAGTTGTTTCAGGGGGCCAAATATCGCCTCGCCGGGCCAGGAATCTTGAATATAATCAAGCCACTGCGACGGTTTGTGAATGCATCGCTAAATCATTGAGACGGTTTTATGATTTTTTGGGGTAAAGCGAAGAAAAAAGAGGGCTGGCTGGCCATTGCGTTGTACGCGGATGGCGTGCTGGCTGCGCTCGTCGAGCGCCGCCGCGACGCCAAACCCGCCGTCCAGATGGCGCTGTTCGTTCAGGGCGCGCGCGAGCAGGCCGGCGCGGCGCTGGCGCGCTTGCACAAGGACATGAACACGGCCCAGTACCAGTGCTCCAGCCTGCTGGCCATGGGCGAATACCAGCTGCTGATGCTGGAGGCGCCGAACGTGCCCGCCGAGGAAATGAAGACGGCGGTGAGCTGGCGCCTGAAGGACATGATCGACTTCCCCGTCACCGACGCTACCGTGGACGTGGTGGACGTGCCGGTGGCCAAAAACGGTCCGGCCCACAACCACCAGTGCTTCGCGGTGGCGGCGCGCAACAGCGTGATCGAGCCGCGCCAGAACCTGTTCGCCGACAACAAGGTCGGCCTGTCGGCAATCGATATTCCCGAAATGGCGCAGCGTAATATTTCGGCCCTGCTGGAGCCGGAAGGGCGCGGCGTGGCCATGCTGTCATTCGACCTGGACGGCGGCCTGCTGACGGTGACCTTTGGAGGCGAGCTGTACCTGGCGCGCCGCATGGACGTGACCCTGGCCCAATTGCTGGGCAGCGACAGCGACAAGGTGCAGCAGCTGCACGACCGCATCACGCTCGAGTTGCAGCGCTCGCTGGACCACTTCGAGCGCCAGTTCAGCTACGTGGCGGTGTCCAAGCTGGTGCTGGCGCCGACCGGCAGCCCGGCGCTGCACGAATACCTGGCGCGCAATCTGTATCTGCCGGTGGAAGTGCTGGATCTGGACAATGTGCTGGACCTGGACAAGGTGCCCGAACTGCGCGATGCGGCGCAGCAGGCGCGCTACTTCATGACGCTGGGCGCGGCCTTGCGCGACGAAGGAGCCAGCTCGTGAGCCAGCAGATCAATCTGTTCAACCCGCGCTTCCTCAAGCAAAAGAACTATTTTTCCGCCGCCGCGCTGGCCGCCGTGCTTGGCGTGGTGCTGCTGGCCGGGCTGGCCATGGGCATGGTGGCGCGCCAGCGCGCCGCGGCGCTGGAAGTGCAGGCGGCCCAGGTGAAGAGCGAGCTGGCGGCGCGCGAAGCGCGCAAGGCCGCTGCCGCCACCGAACTGGCGCCGCGCCAGCGCAGCACCTCGGTGCAGCAGGAGCTGGAACAGGCGGAGGCGGAAAACCGCGCGCTGCAGGGCGTGTCGGCGATACTGGACAAGGGCGAATTCGGCAACACGCGCGGCTATTCGGCCTACTTCAAGGCGTTCGCGCGCAGCCGCGTCAACGGTTTGTGGCTGACGGGTGTGCAGATAGTTGGCGCGGGCAATGAGATCGGGTTGCAGGGCCGCACTTTGCAGGCCAGCCTGCTGCCCGGCTACCTGGGCGGCCTGTCGCGCGAGCCGGTGCTGAAGGGCACCAGCTTCGGGCATCTGGAAATGGGGCAGCCCAAGCCGGCCGAAGCTGGGCAGGGAGCGCCTGCTCTGAGCCCGGCGCCGCCGGGCGGCGCTGCCAGCGCGGGCACGCCGGCGCCGGCCGCCGTGGCGCCGTACATCGAATTCAGCCTGCAAGCCATGCCGGCCGGCGCCAAAGCGGAGGGCTTATGAAGCAGCAATGGTTGAAACTGGCCGCCCGCGTTGAAGCGCTGAGTTTGCGCGAACGGCTGATGGCGTGCGGCGGCGCGGCTGCCGCGCTGCTGTTCCTGCTGTACACCATGATGATAGAGCCGGCCCAAATGCGCGAGAAGGCGCTGGCTGCCGTGATCGACCAGCAGCGGCAGCAAATGGCCGCCATCGACGCGGAACTGGCGCAGCGCCTGGCCCTGGCGCAGATCGATCCCGACCAGGGCAGCAAGAACCGCCTGGCCAAGCTCAAGGCCGAAAACGACGCCATGCGCACCGCGCTGCGCACCATGCAAAAAGGCCTGGTGGCCCCTGACAAAATCAGCCAGATGCTGGAGCAGTTGCTGCAGGGTGGCAAGCTGAAGCTGGTATCGCTAAAGACGCTGCCACCGCGCGGCATGAGCGACGGCCGTTTCGCCGAACCGGGCGACGGCGCTGCGCCGGCCCAGCCGGTGAACGAGGCGCAGCGCGTGGCCACCAATCTGGCGCCGGCCCAGCCTGCGGCGCCGGGCGCGGCAGGCGGCCCGGCCCGGCAGCAGGAACTGCTGTACCGCCACGGCGTGCAGCTGGAACTGCAAGGCAGCTACCTGGACATGGTGAGCTATATGGAAGCGCTGGAGCGCATGCCGTCCCAGCTGTTCTGGGGCAAGGCCACGCTGGAAGCCCGGGAGTATCCGAAAGCGCGCCTGACGCTGACGCTGTACACCCTGAGCCTGGATACGAAATGGATATCGCTGTGAAGACCCGTGCCGCCATCCTCGCCTGGAGCCTTTCCTGGAGTCTGGCGTGTGCCGCCGCCGGCAGCGCCGCGCAGGCGCAAACCCTGGCCGATCCCACCAGGCCGCCGGCCGTGCTGGGCGTGCAGGGCGGGGCGGGCGACGGGGCCGAGTCCGGCACCCCGGCCGCGCCGCAGTTGCAATCCATCCTGGTGTCGCGCGAGCCAGGCGGGCGCCGCGTTGCCGTGATTAATGGCGAAATGGTGCGGCAGGGAATGAAAGTCGGCGACGCCGTCGTCGAGCGGGTAGGCGAAACGGAAGTGGTGCTGCGCCGGGGCAAAACCAGGGAAACACTGAAGCTGTTCGCGAAACCATAATGCATATAAAAGTGCGACCAAACCGAGTAGAACACATGCAAAAACTCATACACATCGCTTGCACCATCGGCGCCGCCGTCAGCCTGGCGGCCTGCCAGGGCCAGGGAGCGACCAAGCGCGACACCTATGAGGAAATCGGCAAGGAGATGCGCCAGGCGGCGGCCAAGTCGCCCAAGCAGGCGGCCGCGCCGGACGCGGTGGAATCGGCCCTGATCCCGCCGCTGCCCGCGCTGGCCGCCCAGCTGCCGAAGGCGCGCGCGGTGCTGGACGAGCGCTTCAACGTGGCGTTCAACCAGGTGCCGGTGCAGCAGTTCTTCAACTCCATCGTGGCCGGCACCCGCTACAACATGCTGATCCACCCCGAAGTGAGCGGCACCATCACCGCCCACCTGAAGGACGTGACCCTGTTCGAGGCGCTGGACGCCATCCGCGAACTGTACGGCTACGACTACAAGGTCGAGGGCACCCGCATCTACATCCGCCCGCTGACCATGCAGACCCGCATGTTCAAGGTGAATTACCTGACCGCCAACCGCAAGGGCAGCTCGAATGTGCGGGTGTCGTCCACCTCGGTCGGCACGGTGGGCCCCACCACGTCCGGCCAGACCGGCAACAGCGGCAACAACGGCCAGGACAACTCGCAGCAGCAGAACAATCAGCAGGGCAACCAGCCCGGCGGCCAGCAGCAAACGCAGCGCGACGCCAGCAACGTCACCACCACCTCGGACACCAACTTCTGGTCCGACCTGAAAGAGGCGCTGACCGCGCTGATGGGCGGCACCGGCGACGGCCGCAGCCTGGTGATCAGCCCGCAGTCCGGCGTGATCGTGGTGCGCGCCATGCCCGAGCAGCTGCGCAATGTGGACCAGTACCTGAAGGCGACCCAGCTGGCGGTCGAGCGCCAGGTGATCCTGGAGGCGAAAATCCTGGAGGTGCAGCTCAACAGCGGCTTCCAGAGCGGCATCAACTGGGCGTCGTTCGCGTCCTTCAAGACCGGGCACGACAACCGCGTGTCGGCCGGCTTCCTGCAGCCCGGCTCGGCGCTGCAGCCGCTGCCGTTCCAGGGCGGCCAGCCGCCCACCATGACCACCGGCGGCGGCCTGGCCGCCAGCACCGGCTTCGCGCTGGCCAACGCCGCCAACAACGCCGGCTCGCTGTTCGGCCTGGCCTTCCAGACCAGCAATTTCGCCGCCATGATTTCCTTCCTGGAGTCGCAGGGTTCGGTGCACGTGCTGTCCAGCCCGCGCATCGCCACCATGAACAACCAGAAGGCCGTGCTGAAGATCGGCACCGACGAGTTCTACGTCACCGGCGTGAGCACCACCACCAATTCCAACGCCACCGGCAACACCACCAGCCCGAACGTGACCTTGCAGCCGTTCTTCTCCGGCGTGGTGCTGGACGTGACGCCGCAGATCGACGACGACGGCAACATCATGCTGCACGTGCATCCGTCGGTGAGCCAGGTCACCACCGTGAACAAGGTGGTCAACCTGGGCAGCGCCGGTTCGCTGAACCTGCCGCTGGCGGCGTCCAGCACGTCCGAGATGGACAGCATGGTGCGCGGCCAGGACGGCCAGATCGTCGCGATCGGCGGCCTGATGCGCCAGTCCACCACCAACGACCGTTCGCAGCTTCCCGGCGCGGGCGACCTGCCGGTGGTGGGCGCGCTGTTCCGCAATACCGACCAGCAGACCCAGAAGCGCGAACTGGTGGTGCTGATCAAGCCCACCATCGTCGACGGCGCGGCCAGCTGGACGCAGGACATGCAGGACGCCAGCGGCCGCATCGAGAAGCTGGACCCGCGCCGGCCCTCGGAGCGCCGCTAATGTACCAGTCCCACTTCGGCCTGCGCGAGGTGCCTTTCAGCATCACGCCGGACACCAGCTTTTTCTTCACCTCCCCGCATTCGCAGGAGGCGCTGAACACGCTGCTGGTGGCCGCCAAGAGCGGCGAAGGCTTCATCAAGATCACCGGCGAGGTCGGCACCGGCAAGACGCTGCTGTGCCGCAAGTTCCTGTCCACCTTGGGCGAGGAATTCGTAACCGCCTACATTCCCAATCCCTACCTGGAGCCGCGCACCTTGATGCTGGCCCTGGCGGACGAGCTGGAGCTGACCCTGGCGCGCGACGTGGACCAGCACCAGCTGCTCAAGTCCATCAATTACCGGCTGCTGGAGCTGGCGGGGCAGGGCAAGCAGGTGGTGCTGTGCCTGGACGAGGCGCAGGCGATCCCGGTGGAAAGCCTGGAGGCGTTGCGCCTGCTGACCAACCTGGAGACGGAAAAGCGCAAGCTGCTGCAGATCGTGCTGTTCGGCCAGCCGGAGCTGAACGCGCACCTGGAAAGCCCCACCATCCGCCAGCTGGCGCAGCGCATCACTTTCCATTACCACCTGGGCGCGCTGTCCCGGGATGACCTGGATTATTACCTGGCGCACCGTTTGCGCGTGGCCGGCTATGCCGGCGGGCGGCTGTTCGGCCGCAGCGCGGTGCGCAAACTGTACGCGGCCACCGGCGGCATTCCGCGCCTGGTCAACATCATGTCGCACAAGGCGCTGATGCTCGCTTACGGCGAAGGGCGGCAGCAGGTGGAAAAGCGCCACGTGGCGCTGGCCGCGTCCGACACGGTGGCCGTGCCGCGCGCGCGCTGGCCGTGGTTCGCCGGCGCGGCGGGGCTGGCGCTGGCGGCGTGCGGATTAACCTGGGCGTTGATCAAATGAGCCTGATAAACAAGATGCTGCAGGATCTGGACGCGCGCGGCGGGGCACAGTCCGGGCAGGGAAGCGTGCCGCAGATGCGTCCCGTTGCCGCCAGCGGCCAGACGCCGCGCGCCAGGATGGCTGCGGGCGCCGGGCTGGCGGTGGTGCTGCTGGCAGCCGGCGGCTGGCTGGGATGGCGCTATCTTCAGCGCCCGCCCGCGCCGGGGCCGCTGGCGGTGCAGCCTGCGGTCAGCGCACCTGCGCAGGCGGCGATCGACGCGGCGCCGGGCAGTACGGCAGTGGCCGCGCAATCCGCAGCGCCAGCGGCTGGTGCGGCCAAGGGCGCCGCAGCACAGCCAATCACGGCGCGCCTGCTGGCAGTGGCCCGTCCTATCCCGGCGCCTCCGGACGCGGTGGCTTCCGATGCAGCCGATTCCAGCGCCAACTTAACGCGCCGTCCGCCGCGCGTGCAAGCCGAGGAAAAGAGCGCCGCCCAGCTGGCGGCCGAACTGAAAGCGGCCAGGAAGAAAGCGCGCGAGGCGAAGGCCGAAGCCGAGCGCCTGGCGGCAAACAGCAATGCCGGCGGGCGCACCGCCGCTGCGGGCAAAACTGCAGGCGATGGCTCCGCCGTAAAAAGCGGCCGCGACGGCGCGGGAACGCGCACGGCGAAAGCGGATAGCAAAGCCGCGCGCGGCACCGACATCGCCGCCCAGCCGGGCACCGGGGGCGTTACCGTCACCTCGCAGCAGCAGGGCGAGAATGCGTACCGGCGCGGGCTGGCGGCCTTGCAGGAAGGCCGTGTGCAGGAGGCGCTGTCGAATATGGAGCAGGCGGTTTTCCTCTACCCGCGCCATGACACCGCGCGCCAGACGCTGGTCGGCCTGCTGATCGAAAACAAGCGCCACGACGAAGCCATACGCCACTTGCAGTTCGGCCTCGGCCTGGACCCGAAGCAGCCGCAGATGGCCATGATCCTGGCGCGGCTGCAGATCGAGAAGGGCGGCCCGGCGATCGAAACCTTGCAGCGCAGCTTGCCCTACGCGGGCGGCAATGGCGACTACCTGGCCTTCCTGGCCGGCGCCTTGCAGCGCGCGCAGCGCAACCGCGAAGCGGCCGAGCAGTACCAGGCCGCGCTGCGCCTGCAGCCGCAGAACGGCGTGTGGTGGATGGGCTTGGGGATTTCGCTGCTGGCCGAGAAGCGCAACGCCGAGGCGCAGGACGCCTTCACGCGGGCGAAGAACAGCGGCAACCTGTCGCAGGAGTTGCAGAGCTTCGTGGAGCGCAAGCTGCAGCAGCTGGCGCGCTGAGTCCAGGTGGTGGCTGGCGGCTTACAAACTCGCCTGCTCGCCCCAGATCTGCTTCATGCTGAAGCGCACGTCGGCCTGGTCTTCGCTCAGCACTTCGGCGATCCCGCATTCCGGATCGCTGGCGCGGCGCAGCGCCTGGCTCAAGCCGCTCGCGTCGCGCAGCGATTTGCCGGAGGCGTCGCGCAGGCAGTGGATGTGGATGTCGCCGCCGCCGTCGCGCTGCATCACCACGCCCACCTCGCCGTTTTGCAGCCGTACCAGCGCCCCCGGCGGATATTTGCCGATCTGGCTGATGAACTGGTCCGCCAGCAGCGGGTCGCTGATACGCGCCGGGTCGCCCAGCAGATTGCTCAGCGCCTTGTCCGGCAGCACCGAGCAGCGGTAGTTGCGCGCCGATACCTGGGCGCAGTAGCGGTCCGCCAAACTGATCAGGCGCGCATTCTGCGTGATGTCGGCGCTGGTGCGGCCTTCCGGATAGCCGGTGCCGTCGTCGTTCTCATGGTGCATCAGCACGCAGGCGATCCATTCCTCGTCCTCCACGCCGGCGTCGCGCAGCAGGCCCACGCTTTCCTCCGGGTGGCGCCGCACGATGGACATTTCCTCGCTGGTCAGGCTGGAGCTCTTGTTGAAGGTGTTCTGGTGGCGCAGCATGCCCACGTTCATGGTGAGCGCGGCGGCCGCGATGACCAGCATTTCCTCGCGCGCCTTGCGCATGCGCTGCGCCACCAGCGTGGCCACGATGGCGGTCTCGATGCAGTGGCGCACCGCATAGGTGCCCGCGATCTGGCTCAGGAAAATGCAGGCCAGCGCCACGTCCTGGTTCAGCTCCACGGCCGTCATCACTTCGCGCGCGATGGCCAGCAGCTCGCTTTGCGCGTTCGCTTCGTTGCGCAAGTCGGCCAGCAGCTTCTCCAGCCGGCGGTTGGACTTGTTCAGCGTGTTGAGCACGGAGGGCCGCGCCATGGCGAGGTTGTGGCTGTCGCCCAGGACAATGTCTTTCAAGCTGCTGTACTGGTTCATGATGGTCCCCGTGCCGCTTGTCTTCTTATATGCCGGCCAGGCGTTCGAGCGCCAGGGCCAGCGTGTCGTCCTTCTTGGCAAAGCAGAAGCGCACGATGCCCGACTCCTTGCCCTGCTGGTAAAAAGCGGATACCGGTATCGCCGCCACCTTGATCTCGGTGGTCAGCCATTCCGCGAACTGCGCTTCCGGCATGTCCGAAATGGCGCCGTAGCGCACGCACTGGAAGTAGGTGCCGTCGGCCGGCAGCAGCTCGAAGCGGCTGCCCTGCAGGCCGTTGCGGAAGATATCGCGCTTGCGCTGGTAGAACGCCGGCAGCTCCTGGTAGGGCGCCGGGTCGGCCATGTAGCCGGCGATGCCGTGCTGCATGGGCGTGTTGATCGAGAACACGTTGTACTGGTGCACCTTGCGGAACTCCACCATCAGCGCGGCCGGCGCTGCCACGTAGCCTATCTTCCAGCCGGTGACGTGGTAGGTCTTGCCGAAGCTGGAGACGACGAAGCTGCGCGCCGCCAGTTCCGGGTAGCGGCAGATCGATTCGTGGCGCTGGCCGTCGTACACCATGTGTTCGTACACCTCGTCCGACAGGATCAGCACCTCGGTGCCGCGCACGATATCGGCCAGGGCTTGCATGTCGGCCGCGCGCAGCACGCTGCCGGTGGGGTTGTGCGGCGTGTTGATGACGATCATACGGGTTTTGCCGCTGACGGCGGCCTGCACCTTGTGCCACGGCACGCTGTAGCCGGCCGCGCCCACTTCCATCTGCACCCGCACGGCCACGCCGCCGGCCAGCTCGATGGCGGGCAGGTAGCTGTCGTAGGCGGGTTCGATGACGATCACTTCGTCGCCCGGATGGACGGCGCACAGGATGGCGGTGGTGAGCGCCTGCGTGGCGCCGGCGGTGACGGTGATTTCGGCGTTGACGTCGTACTGGTGGCCGTAGTGCGCGGCGATCTTGGCCACGATGGCTTGCCGCAGCACGGGCGCGCCGGTCATCATCGGATACTGGTTGAAGCCGGAGCGCATGGCTTCGGTCACCATGTCGACCAGTTTCGGCTCGCAGGCGAAGTCGGGGAAGCCCTGGCCCAGGTTGACGGCGCCGTGTTCGGCGGCCAGCGTGGACATGCGGGTGAATACGGTGGTGCCGACCGCCGGCAGGCGGGTGGCCAGGACCGGCGTTGCGGGTGCTGCGGGCAAAATTTGACGGCTGTTCATGGGGCGTTGGCGTGAGAATGCGTTCGCTTATTCTAGCGCAGCCGTCATAGTTAGGTGTTGCTCAAAAACCCGCTATTTTCTTGCATGCCGGCTCAGACTTCCGGCGTCCACGCTTCCGGCACCATCACCTTGAACATGCCGGCCTTGGCCAGGCGCTTGCCCAGTTTCAGCAGCGCCTTGTCCTTGGTGATGAGGATGGCGGCGCCGGCGTCGCGCGCCAGCTCCAGGAACTTCTGGTCGTCGCGGTCGGTGCATACCGGCAGGCGGACGCCGGACTCCGGCGGCGCCACCACTTTGATCAGCTGGTCGAAGCGGGCCGCGCTCAGTGGGCGGCTGTCGTCGTCCAGCGGCAGGTGCTTGTAGTGCAGCACCACCAGGTATTCCTCGCGGCAGTCGGCGCGGGTGATGGCTTCCACGGCGCCGCTCTCGATGGCGGACAGCAGCGCCGACCAGCGCGGGTCTTTAAAGACGAACAGGTCGAGGCAGACATTGGTGTCCAGCACGATGCGTTTTGGTGAAACAGGTATCATGTCGGTTCTTGATATGAAGTAATTTTTTAAAACTTATGCTGATAGTGCTTTCGCCCGCCAAGAGTCTCGACCTGGAGACCCCTCCGACCACCCAGCTGCACACCCAACCCGATTTTCTCGACCATTCCGAGCAGCTGATCAGCCGCCTGCGCGAATATTCGCCGGCCGAAATCGGCGAACTGATGGATATTTCCGACGCGCTGTCCGCGCTGAACGTGGCCCGCTATGCGTCCTGGAGCAAGGATACGTCCGAAGCGCGCCAGGCGGTGATGACTTTTAACGGCGACGTGTACGACGGCCTGGCCGCCCGCACGCTCACGCCCAAACAGCTCGACTACACGCAGCAGCGGGTGCGCATCCTGTCCGGCCTGTACGGCATGTTGCGCCCGCTGGACCTGATCCACCCGCACCGCCTGGAAATGGGCACGCGCCTGAGCACGCCGCGCGGCAAGGATCTGTACACCTTCTGGGGCGACACCATCGCCAACGCGCTGAACCGGACGGCGGAAGAGCAGGGCGCCGAGGTGCTGGTGAATCTTGCCTCGGAGGAATACTTCAAGTCGGTCAAGCGCGCCAAGCTGGGCATGCCGGTCATCACGCCCGTGTTCGAGGACTGGAAGAATGGCAAGTACAAGATTATTTCGTTCTACGCCAAGCGCGCGCGCGGCCTGCTGGCGCGCTACGCGGCGGTGAAGAACATCACCAATCCGGAGAAGCTGAAAGCCTTCGACGTGGACGGCTACGCCTTCGACAAGAAGGATTCGGACGAACGCACCTGGGTGTTCCGCCGCCGCGTCGCGGACTGAAATTTAAAGCTCCCGCAACGCGGGAGCTTTAAAAACGCGGGCGCTTTAAAAGCTTAGCCCCAGAGCTTCCACCACTGGCGTTCTTTTTTCACGCCTTCGTCGAGGAACTTGCTGTTCGGGTAGTTCTGCTTGAATACGCGCAGGGCGTCGTCGTGCAGCTTCACGTTGCCCATTTTCTCGTAGCCGCGGATCATGATGAACAGCGCTTCCTCGATCGACGGCGAGTCGCGGTAGTCGCTGATCACGCCCATGGCGCGGTTCACGGCGGCCAGGTAGGCGCCACGGCGGTAGTAATAGCGCGCCACGTGCACTTCGTACGACGCCATGGCGTTGATCAGATACTTCATCCGGTCGATCGCATCCGGCGTATACTGGCTGTCCGGGAACTTGTCGACCAGCGCTTTAAACGCTGCGAAGGCTTCGCGGGTGGCTTTCGGATCGCGCTCGGTGGGGTCCTGTTCGTAGATGAAGTTCAGGAAGCCGATCTGGTCGTTGAAACTGATCAGCCCGCGCAGATAGTACATATAGTCCACGTTGGCGTGATTGGGGTGCAGCTTGATGAAGCGCTCCACGGCGGCCAGCGCCTGGGCCTGGTCCTGTGCCTTGTAGTTCGCGTAGGCGATTTCCATCTGGGCTTGCACCGCGTACGTACCGAACGGATAGCTCGATTCCAGCCTTTCAAACAACTGAATTGCGCGCTCGTAGTGTCCGCCCGCCAATTCCTCCTTGGCCTCCGAGTATAATTTCGTAGCGGACCAGCCTTTGGTTTCATCTGCCTTTTCCGGCAGCAAGCTACAGCCGGAAAGGCCAAGCAGTGCGAATGTTGCTGCGGTTGCTGCTGCTTTTGCTGCGATAGCCGAATATTTTTTTTGCATGTTGTTTTGCAAGAACGTTTAACCAAGATTGTACAACTGGCTGATTATAGCCGATGGGAATGCTGTGATTTTAACTAATAACGAAATAGACGCCGACTTTGATGCTGAATTCCTGTGCGAAGACGATACCGGCGATCCGCTGGCCCCTATCGTACTCGAATTGAGCCCCGAAGCGTGCGGCGAACGCCTCGACAAAGTCATCTCCAAGCTGGTGCCCCAGTTTTCACGCGGCCGCCTGCAGATGTGGATCGAGGACGGCTTCGTTACCGTGGACGGCAAGCCCTCCAAGACCAAGGCTACCGTGTATGGCGACGAGAAGGTCGTCATCCTGCCGCAGCCGGACCAGGAAACCGAGGCCTACAAGCCGGAAGAAATGGAACTGGACATCGTCTATGAAGACGAGCACCTGATCGTGGTCAACAAGGCGGCCGGCGTGGTGGTCCACCCCGGCAACGGCAACTGGAGCGGCACCTTGCTGAACGGCCTGCTGCACCACTGCCCGCAGCTGATCGGCGTGCCGCGCGCCGGCATCGTGCACCGCCTGGACAAGGACACCAGCGGCCTGATGGTGGTGGGCAAGACCCTGGCCGCGCAGACCGACCTGGTGCGCCAGCTGCAGGCGCGCACCGTCAAGCGCGAGTACTGGTGCCTGGTGTGGGGCACGCCGCAGTCCGGCGGCACCATCAACGCGCCCATGGGCCGCCACCAGAAGGACCGCGTGAAAATGGCCGTGTCCACCGGCCTGGGCGCCAAGCCGGCCATCACGCACTACGAGCGCATTGAATCGGGCGTGCTGGACGGCCGTCCGGTGAGCCTGGTGCAGTGCCGCCTGTCCACCGGCCGCACCCACCAGATCCGCGTCCATATGGCCCACCTCGGCTTCCCGCTGATCGGCGATTACGTGTACGGCAAGCCGCACCTGACGCAGTTCTTCCCGCGCCAGGCGCTGCAGGCGCGCCGCCTGGGCCTGATCCACCCGGCCACCGGCGAGGCGTGCGAGTGGCGCGTGCCGCTGGCGGACGACTTCGCCGAGCTGCTGGACAAGGTGGGCATCCGCAACCCCGGCCTGGGCGACGTGGGCGGCGACATCGAGGACGATTACGCAGAAGACGATTTCGACTACGGCGACGACGATTGATGACAGTTTCCCGGCAATCTACCCAATGGCTGGTCCCCGACTGGCCGGGCCTGCCGCCCAACATCGGCGCGCTGGCCACCACGCGGCGCGGCGGCGTGAGCCCGGCGCCTTACGACGACGGCCAGGGTAGTGGCGGCCTCAACCTTGGCATCCATGTCGGCGACCAGCCGCACAACGTGGCGCGCAACCGCGCGCTGCTGGCGGCCGAGCTGCCGGACGAGCCGGTCTGGCTGAACCAGGTGCACGGCGTGGACGTGGTGGATGCCGGCAAGGTCCGTCCCGGCCAGGTGCCGACGGCGGACGCCAGTATCGCGCGCGCGCCGAACACGGTTTGCGCTATCCTCACGGCCGACTGCCTGCCGGTGCTGTTGTGCGACACAGCCGGCACGGTGGTGGGCGCCGCGCACGCCGGCTGGCGCAGCCTGGCGGACGGGGTGCTGCAGGAAACCACGCGCGCCATGCGCGACGCGGGGGCGGGGGAGATCATGGCCTGGCTGGGGGTGGCTATCGGTCCGGTGTGCTTCGAAGTGGGCAACGACGTGCTGCAGGCGTTCCTGAAACAGGCGCACCGGGCCGAGGACGCCGATGCGGCCGACGCCCAGGTGCGGGCCGCGTTCGCGCCCATCCCGGCCAAGCCGGGCAAATACCTGGCGGACATGTACGCGCTGGCGCGCGGCATCCTGCGGCGCGACGGGGTGACGCGCATCGCCGGCGGGGAATATTGCACGGTATCGAATTCCGGCCGTTTCTACTCCTACCGGCGCGACGGCGTGACCGGACGACAAGCGAGTTTGATCTGGATCAAATGACGGGCTGCCGCTTGGCCTTAGGCTTCGGGTGGCTGCCCAGGGGTAATGTCCGGGGCGGCGCCTTGGGAAGCCCGGGCGGCCTGTTCGCGCGCTGCGCGGGCGCGCTTGCGCCGACCCGATCCTGTTAAATAGAATAGTATTCCCAATGGCAACACGCAATACAGAGAAAACGTCATTATCCCGGCAACCACGGTAGGTTCGGTGAATGCCATCAGCAGTACGACGTAGATCCAAGCAACAGCGACAATCAGCATAAGCAGTCTCGGTAAAAAACTCTTTTTATGGACTAAACATGAAATTGCCCGATCCTCAAGCCTTTGCCACCTCCTGGATGTCGCAGTTCAGCGACCCCGGCCAGTGGCAATCCTGGTTCAACATGGTGCCGGACGCCCAGTCCAACCCGGTGAGCGCGATCCTGCGCGACGCCGGCGCCACCATCAAGCCTGACATGATCGAGCAACTGAAAAACGACTACCTCGAGCAGTTCGGCGCGCTGTGGCAGGAAGTCCTGTCGGGCAAGGCGCCGTCGCTGAGCGACCGCCGTTTCTCCTCGGCCGCCTGGCAAAGCAACCCGGTGACCGCTTTCAATGCCGCATCATACCTGCTAAACGCCAAGTTTTTGACCGCGATGGCGGACGCCATCGACGCGCCGCCGCACCAGAAGCAGAAAATCCGCTTCGCCGTGCAGCAAGTGGTGGACGCCATGTCGCCCGCCAACTTCCTGGCCACCAACCCCGAAGCCCAGCAAAAGCTGATGGAAAGCAAGGGCGAAAGCCTGACCAAGGGCCTGGCCAATATGCTGGCCGACATGCAGAAGGGCCACATCTCGCTGTCCGACGAGTCCGCCTTCGAAGTGGGCCGCAACCTGGCCACCACGCCGGGCCAGGTGGTCTATGAGAACGACCTGTTCCAGCTGATCCAGTACACGCCCGCCACCGCCAAGGTGCACGAGCGCCCGCTGCTGATGGTGCCGCCTTGCATCAACAAATTCTACATTCTCGATTTGCAGCCGGAAAACTCCGTGGTGCGCTACGCGGTGGAGCAGGGCAACACGGTGTTCCTGGTGTCCTGGCGCAATCCGGACCAGTCCATGGTCAAGGTCAGCTGGGACGACTACGTTGAGCGCGGCGTCATCAACGCGTTCGATATCGTGCAGGAGATCAGCGGCCAGGACAAGGTCAACGCCTTCGGCTTCTGCGTCGGCGGCACGCTGGTCAGCACCGCGCTGGCCGTGCTGGCCGCGCGCGGCCGCCAGCCGGCCGCCAGCCTGACCCTGCTCACCACCTTCCTCGACTTCGCCGACACCGGCGTGCTGAACGTGTTCGTCGACGAGACGCAAGTGCAACTGCGCGAGCAGAGCCTGAAGCACGGCGGCCTGATGCCGGGGCGCGACCTGGCCACCACTTTCTCCAGCCTGCGTCCCAACGACCTGGTGTGGAACTACGTGCAGTCGAACTACCTGAAAGGCAACGAGCCGGTGCCGTTCGACTTGCTGTACTGGAACTCCGACAGCACCAACCTGCCGGGCCCCATGTTCTGCTGGTATCTGCGCAACACCTACCTGGAAAACAGCCTCAAGGTGCCCGGCAAGCTCACCGTGGCCGGCGAAAAGGTCGACCTGTCCGCCATCGACGCGCCGGCCTTCGTGTACGCCTCGCGCGAAGACCATATCGTGCCGTGGACGTCGGCCTACAGTTCGCTCGGCATCCTGAACCCGAAAAAGCCCAAGGCCAACCGCTTTGTGCTGGGCGCGTCCGGCCACATCGCCGGCGTGATCAACCCGGCCTCGAAGAAAAAGCGCAGCTACTGGATCAACGACGCCGCCACGCCGAAAACGGCCAAGGCCAAGCGCCCGGACGCCGAAGCCTGGCTCAGCGGCGCCAGCGAGCACCCCGGCAGCTGGTGGCCGGAATGGGCCAAGTTCCTGGCCGAGCATGGCGGCAAGGACGTCGACGCCCCGGCCAAGCCCGGCAACGCCAAATACCAGCCTGTCGAGCCTGCGCCCGGCCGCTATGTCAGGATGAAAGCGGACTGAGCAAGAGTAGACTCTTGGTTGCGTTGCAATAAAACACGAAAGTTATAAGCCGGAACGTGCTGATGAGATTTTTTCACTCTATAATAGGCTCATAAGGCTTGTGAAAAAGCGAACCTGGTTCGCTTTTTTTTCGGATTAACGCGCTGCGGCGCAATACGTGGACTTGTGATGAGTAGTGCAAAAAAAAATGCGGAACGCTTGATCAAGAAATATCCCAATCGCCGTCTGTATGACACGCAGACCAGCTCCTATATCACGCTGACGGACGTCAAGCAGCTGGTGCTGGACAACGAAGAATTCACGGTGGTCGACGCGAAATCGAACGAAGACCTGACCCGCAGCATCCTGTTGCAGATCATCCTGGAAGAGGAGGCCAGCGGCGTGCCGATGTTCTCCACCGGCGTGCTGGCGCAAATCATCCGCTACTATGGCCACGCCATGCAGGGCATGATGGGCTCCTACCTGGAGAAGAACGTGGAAGCGTTCACCGACATCCAGCGCAAGTTCACCAGCGCCTCGCTGGACGGCAAGCCGTTCAGTCCGGAAATGTGGACCCAGTTCATGAACGTCCAGGGCCCGATGATGCAGGGTATGATGAATAACTATATCGACCAGAGCAAGAGCCTGTTCGTGCAGATGCAGGAGCAGATGCAGAACCAGAGCAAATCGCTGTTCGGCACCTTCCCCTTCGTTATTCCTGTTCCACCAACCGACAAGAAATAATATTCCCAACCCGGCGCCGCCGGGTTTTTTCTGGGTGCCATCTTTCTCTTCGACACCCCGCTACCCGGCATGATAGAGTTGACTATGCCGTGTCCCGTCGGTAAAGGAGCTGAAATATGACGATGCAAGCAGCGGCAGGGTTTGACGATCCGTGCTTGGACGAACTGCTGGCAGCCATGGACGAAGCAGCGCTGAATACGCTGCAGTTCGGCGTGATCGGCTTCGGCCGGGACGGCCGGGTGCTGCGCTACAATAATTTTGAATCGCAAGCCGCTGGCCTGAGCCCTGAGCGGGTGCTGGACAAGGACCTGTTCAGCGTGGTGGCGCCCTGCATGAATAATTTTCTGGTGGCGCAGCGCTTCGCCGACGCGCTTGACGCGGGCGAGACACTGGACGACACCATTCCCTACGTGCTGACGTTACGCATGCGCCCGACCAAGGTCCGGCTGCGGCTGCTCTCTGCCCCGCAGGCCGAGCTGGCTTACGTGCTGGTGCAGCGCGTATGACGGGCCACGACACCGACAGCGCCTACGAGTCCCTGATCCAGTTTCTGTACAGCGCCCCGGTGGCGCTGATCCAGCTGCAGCAGGACGGCGCGATCGAAATGCTCAATCCCATGGCGTCGCAGTTGCTCATGCCGCTCGCGCCCAGCGGGGACCTGAGCAATCTGTTCCACGTGCTGCAGCCGTTCGCGCCGGATTTGCAGCAGCTGTGTGCCGGCTTTGGGGGCGCGCACGGCGTGGTCTGCGAAGGCAAACGCATCGTCTTGCAGCGCGACGCGATGCAGCGCGATGTCCTCGGGCCGCCGGATGGCGGGCGCGGCCTGTCCGCACCTGCCGTGCTGTCGCTGGGCTTGCTGAAGGTGGGCGGCAACCGCCTGATGGCGGTGCTGCTGGACGCCACCCACGAGGTGATGCGCGAACAGCGCACGCTGGCCACCCGGCTTGCGAGCGCCGCGCGGCAGGACCTGCTGACGCGGCTGCCCAACCGCGCCGGCGCGCTGGATCTGCTGCGCAGCATGGCGCGCCGCGCGCGTCCGCCGGCAGGGGACCATGGCGCCGTCCTGTCCATCAACCTGGACCGGTTCAAGCAGATCAACGCCACCTTCGGCAACGACGTGGGCGACCAGATCATGGTGCTGGTGGCGGGGCGGCTGCGCGCCACCGTGCGTTCCAGCCACCGCGTGGCTGGCCTGCCGGCTGCCGCCGAAGTGGCCGCCCGTACCGGCGGCGACGAATTCGTCGTACTGCTGGACGGCCTGCCGGAGCAGGCCACCGCCGAAAGCATCGCCAACCGTTTGCTGGACCGCCTGAGCCGACCCTATAGTGTGGCCGAGCATGAGCTGACGTGCACCTTCAGCATCGGCATCGTGCTGCTGGATCAGGATCGGAGCAAGGACCAGGAGCCGAGCGAGGACCCCGGCGGCCTGTTGCGCGACGCCGCCATTGCCATGGGCGTGGCCAAGGCCCAGGGCGGCGGCCGTTGCGCCGTTTTTCAGCGCCGCATGCGTGACGAGGCGGTGCTGCGCGGCGGCATCGAGGCGGATCTTCGCAACGCGATCGAGCGAGGCGAGTTGTTCAACGTGTACCAGCCGGTGGTTGGCTTGCTGCCAGGCGGAGCTATCGACCGCGCCGCCGGCGTGGAGGCGCTGGTGCGCTGGCGCCATCCGGTGCGCGGCGTAGTGGGGCCGGTGGAGTTCATCGGCATAGCCGAGGATTGCGGCCTGATCGGCGCCATCGGCGAACAGGTGCTGGCCATGGCCTGCGCCGACTTCGTACGCTGGCAGAAACTGCTGGGGAAAAGTGCGCCGCGCCTGATGGCGGTGAATCTGTCGCGCGCGCAGCTCAGCCAGGAGGGCTTGTGCGGCAGGGTGGCGGCCATTGTCGCCGCCAGCGGCATGGCGCTGGAGAACCTGCAGCTGGAAATCACGGAGAGCCTGGCGGCGCAGGGTGAAAACGTGCGCGACCAGCTGCTTGGGCTGAAGGCGCTGGGCATCAAGCTGGCGCTGGACGATTTCGGGACCGGCTATTCGTCGCTCTCCAGCCTGCATCTGCTGCCGGTGGATACGGTCAAGATCGACCGTTCCTTCATCACGCTGGCCGCCACCAGCCGGCACCACGAAGTGCTGATCGAGGCCACCGTGAAGGTGGCGCGCAGCCTGGGGATGAGCACCGTGGCCGAGGGCATTGAAACCCCGCAGCAGGCGGCGGTGGTGTCCGCGCAGGGCTGCGACAAGGGCCAGGGCTATCTGTACAGCCGGCCCGTGTCCAGCGCCGCCATCGAAGCATGGCTGGGCGGGGGAGGGCAGGAGGCCGGGTCTGCCTGAGATGGGGGAGGCCGGGGGGCGGCAATAGGGTATAATGTTCGATTGGTCTGAACTTTGATTGCTCTTCTATTACCATGCAAGAAATCTCCCGTATTCCCAAGGCTGCAACCGCAGCGGCACCCGCCGGCACCGCTCCCAAGGTCGGATTCGTTTCGCTCGGCTGCCCGAAAGCGCTGGTTGACTCCGAACAGATCCTGACCCAGCTGCGCGCCGAGGGTTACGAGACCGCCAAGTCCTACGACGGCGCCGACCTCGTGATCGTGAACACCTGCGGCTTCATCGACGCCGCAGTGCAGGAGTCGCTGGACGCCATCGGCGAAGCGCTGGCCGAAAACGGCAAAGTGATCGTCACCGGCTGCCTGGGCGCCAAGAAGGACGGCGAAGGCAACGACCTGATCAAGTCCATCCACCCGAAAGTACTGGCCGTGACCGGTCCGCACGCGCTGGGCGAGGTGATGGCGTCCGTCCACCACCACCTGCCGAAGCCGCACGAGCCCTTCATCGACCTGCTGCCGCCGCAGGGCGTCAAGCTCACGCCCAAGCACTACGCCTACCTGAAGATTTCCGAGGGCTGCAACCACCGTTGCAGCTTCTGCATCATCCCGTCCATGCGCGGCGACCTGGTGTCGCGTCCGATCGCGGAACTGATGCTGGAAGCGGAGAACCTGTTCAAGTCCGGCGTGAAGGAGCTGCTGGTCATTTCGCAGGACACCTCGGCCTACGGCGTGGACGTGAAGTTCCGCTCCGGCTTCTGGAACGGCCGCCCGATCAAGACCCACATGACGCAGCTGACCGAGGCGCTGGGCGAGCTGGCCAAGTCCTACGGCGCCTGGATCCGCCTGCACTATGTGTACCCGTACCCGCACGTGGACCAGATCATCCCGCTGATGAGCGGCGGCCACGTGCTGCCTTACCTGGACATCCCGATGCAGCACGCGCACCCGGACGTGCTGAAGCGCATGAAGCGTCCGGCCAGCGGCGAGAAGAACCTGGACCGCATCCTGGGCTGGCGCGCCATGAACCCGGAGCTGACCATCCGCTCCACCTTCATCGCCGGCTTCCCGGGCGAGACCGAAGCGGAATTCGAATACCTGCTGGACTTCCTGAAGGAAGCGCAGATCGACCGCCTGGGCTGCTTCGCCTACTCGCCGGTTGAAGGCGCCACCGCCAACGAGATCGCCAACCCGGTGCCGGAAGAACTGCGCGAAGAGCGCCGCGGCCGCGTGATGCTGCTGCAAGAGGAAATCTCGCGCAAGCGCCTGCAGGCCAAGGTCGGCAAGACGGTGCGCGTGCTGATCGACGAGCTGACCCCGAGCGGCGCCGTCGGCCGTTCCGCTGCGGACGCGCCCGAGATCGACGGCGTGGTCTACGTGAAGAAGCCGTACGAGCCGCACAAGAAGCTGAAAGTGGGCGAGTTCTTCGACGTCGAGATCACCCGCGCCGACGCGCATGACCTGTGGGGCGATGCGTAAGCAACTCCCTCTGCGGTAAAATCAAAGGCGGACGCCCATCGGCGCTCCGCCTTTTTTCATTCTGAGCCATGACGAACCCAAAATCCCAGCAGACTGCCCTGATCCACACCGACTACGAAGCGCCGTCCGGCTTCGCAGCCTTCCCGACCGCCATCCACCACGCATCGACGGTGCTGTTCAAGAACGTGGCGGCGCTGCGCTCGGGCGAGTGGAAAGAAAAGAACGCTTATACCTACGGCCTGCACGGCACGCCCACCACCTTCACGCTGGAAGCGCGGCTGGCCGAGATCGAAGGCGGCCTGCACTGCCTGCTGGCGCCGAGCGGACTGGCGGCCATCGCCATGATCGACTTCGCGCTGCTGAAAAGCGGCGACGACGTGCTGCTGCCCGATAACGTCTACAACCCGAACCGCGAGCTGGGACGCTGGCTGGCCGACTTCGGCGTCAGTGCGCGCTACTACGATCCGCTGATCGGCGCCGGCATCGCCGCGCTGATCCAGCCGAACACCAAGCTGGTGTGGACCGAGGCGCCGGGCTCGGTGTCGATGGAAGTGCCGGACCTGCCGGCCATCTGCAAGGCCGCGCACGAGAAGGGTGCACTGGTCGCGCTGGACAACACCTGGGCCGCCGGCCTGGCGCTGCGCGGCTTCGAGCTGGGCGTGGACGTGGTGATGCAGGCGCTGACCAAGTACCAGTCCGGCGGCTCGGACGTGCTGATGGGCGCCGTCATCACGCGCGACCGCGCCGTGCACGACCGCATCTCGCAAGCGCATATGCGGCTCGGCATGGGCGTGGGGGCCGACGACACCTACCTGGTGCTGCGCGGCCTGCCCACCATGAAGCTGCGCTTCGAAGCGCACGACCGGGGCGCGCGCAAAGTGGCGGCGTGGCTGAAGGGGCGGCCCGAGATCACCAAGGTGCTGCACCCGGCGTTCGAGGACTGCCCCGGCCACGAGACGTGGAAGCGCGACTTCAGCGGCGCCGGCGGCCTGTTCTCGGTGCTGTTCGACGAGCGCTACACCGAAGAGCAGACCGACCGCTTCGTCGATGAGCTGAAACTGTTCGGCATCGGCTATAGCTGGGGCGGCGCCAACAGCCTCGCCGTGCCGTACCGCATCCAGGCCATGCGCCAGGGCTGGCGGCACGGCGGCGGCATCCTGGTGCGCTTCAACATCGGGCTGGAAGATCCGGACGACCTGATCGCCGACATCGCCCAGGCGCTGGGCAAGCTGTAGGCGCATGTTGCCGCAGTCCATTGCCTGCTTTATCGGCGACGCCAGGTTGCGGCGCGACGAGATCGGTGAATCTGGACATCGCCTTCGCGCACCGCAAACTGCGGGAAGAAGTCTCCGGGCAGGCAGCCGCACAACTGCTTCTCGGCATCGGCCCGTCCGACGCCCCCGCCAAGCGGGAATTCTTCGAGCAGCTCGATGAACTCCTCTAGCGCCCCGGGAAGCGTGTTGGCTGGCCGCATCCTCAAGGTGAACCACGCCGGCGAGCAGGGCGCCGTCTGCATCTACGCCGGTCAGATCTTCATGGCGCGCTGGACGGCGCAGCCGCTGCTGGCCGAGCTGCGAGCTTTCAAAGCGCATGAGGAAGGCCATCGAAGCATCTTCCTTCACGAACTGCAGCGGCGCGGCTTGAAGCGCTGCCGAAGCTATTGGCTATGCGCCGTGGGCGGCTACGCGCTCGGCCTGTTCACCGGCCTGCTGGGTGCGCAGGCGATATCGCTCGCCACCGTGGCCGTGGAACGCGTGGTGCTCCGCCACTTGGGCCAGCAGCTCGTGGCCGTCGCGGACGACGCCGCAGCGGTTGCCGCCATCAGTGCCATCCTTCGGGAGGAGCAGGAGCACCACGACTGCGCCACCGTACACTCCCAAGCCTCGGGTGCCCTGGGGCGCATGCTGGGCAGCGCCGTCTCCGGCGCCACCGAGTCGGTCATCTGGCTCGGCATGCGTCTTTAGCCGGCCCTGCATAAAGTTGCGGAAACTGCTACGCTTGCAGGCTGAGCGAACAAAAAGAAATAGGAATGGCAGAGATTAATTTACCCTTGCTGGAACGCTGGTTGGCGGGCTGGAGCCTGTCCCGTGGCGTGCCGCTGCCGGTCAGGGACGGCGGTGGATTGCGAGTCGAAGTCGGCATGCCGCTTCAGCTGCGCCGTTATGTATTCCTTGACGCCGGACCGGCGCTTCAGGCTTGTGCCGAGCGAATTCATGGTCCCTACATCTACCTGAAAGCGCCGGTCGATCCCGCTGTGCTGCGCGCCGCGTTGCCCGCGCGCTGGTCGGTGGAAGAGCCGGGCTATCTGATGGAGGGACCTGCTGCCATGGCCAAGCAGGCGCAGCTTCCATCCGGCTATGTCATAGAAGAAGCTGCGGAACATGGCGCGCAGCTCGTGCGCATCCTGCACGCCAATGGCGAAGTGGCCGCCACCGGCCGGATAACCACGCACGAGGGCTGCGCCGTATTCGATCAGATCATCACATCCGAATCGCACCGCCGCCTTGGGCTGGGTACGGTCGTCATGCAGGGTTTGGACGCGATAGCCAGGCAGGCAAATGTCACGGAACGCCTGCTGGTGGCCACCGAAGACGGCCGCGGCCTTTACCTCAGCCTTGGCTGGCGCCTGCTTGCGCCATGGAGCACCGCTGTGCTGCCGCCGCCAGCACCTTAGGAGATGCGCACATGAGCAATCCGGATTGGACGCCAGTCACGTACCAAAACTGCAGCAACGTCAAAGGGCCGTTCTACCACGGCACCAAGTACAGCCTCGAAGCCGGCGAAGTGCTGGCGCCAGGTTTCGCGTCCAACTTCGAAGAAGGGCGAGTCTCGAACAACGTCTATTTCAGCGCCCTCATGGAGCCTGCAATCTGGGGCGCCGAACTGGCAACTGCGCTCGCTGGAGACGATCACCGTGGCTACATCTACCTCGTCGAACCCACCGGCGGCTTCGAGGATGACCCGAACCTGACGAACAAGCGATTCCCCGGTAACCCAACCCAGTCCTACCGCACCCGCCACCCTTTGAAAATCGTCGGCAAGGTGGAAGATTGGACCGGACATCCGCCGGAAGTGCTCCAGCAAATGCTGGATGGCCTCAAAGAGAAAATACGCCAAGGCTTGGCCCCGATAGAAGACTAGCGTCGTCTGTGACAATTCGCGTGTTTTCCCGCTAACATTGTCGATATACTTGCCTCAATTCAACAGCTAGAGGCATGCCATGACCGTCATCTGCCCCAAGTGCAGCCACGTGCGGCCACCCGACGCGACCAATCCCGATTGGCAATGTCCCGCCTGCGGGGTCTGCTATGCCAAGGTACAGAACCGGCCATACGAGCCGGCGCGACCGGTGCGCGAAACGCATGCCGCCGTCAAGCAAGGCTGGAACCTCGGTTGGCTATTCAAAATCGTTCTGCTAATCGCCCTGGGCTGGGGACTGAGCGTTGCGCTGGAGCGCAGGCAGAAAGCGTCTGCCGATGCAGAGGCGGCCGTCGTGGAGGACGAGCGCGAGAGCGGGGCTGGCGTGGCGATTGCCAACGCGGCACTGCCGGTGTCGGGTGCAGACGTCAGTATGTTGAGGGATCTGTCAGGGCGCCTGGAGAAAGCCTGCGCCCGCAATAAATACGGTTTGACCGAAGGCGCCTGCATCGCGCGCCTGCATGAGCGCGAAGACCTGTGCGCGATAAAGACCGCACAAGCCTTTCCCGGCCAATTCGGCGACACCGACCGCATGCAGGCAGCCACGAAGGCCTACGTTGGCTGTATTTTTGAGGGCTGAGAAAGCGGCTACCTCCGGACAGCTCTTCAGGATTAGATTTGGACGTCGAGGCTGAAATATTCTGAGTGTTGGTACGCGGGCATATTTATGCCGAGATGGGCAAGGTTGGCACCGCTGCTGTTGGGGAGATGGCGGTAGACCACGGCGTTTGGCATTTGACAGCAATATCATCCGCCGCAAAGATGGCGTTGGAGGCCCTAACTCAGCGCTTTGGTGCATCGGATGGTGTATCGTCCTCGCTTGCTAAGCGTTAGTCGGCGGCATTCGGCCAACAAAGGGCTATCAGATATTTAGATGAAAAAATACATTTTGAATTGCTCGTCGCTGAAGTCTGAGGGCGATTTTTTGGGTTGACGCAGGCTCACAGCTATCCGCTGAGGATAAGAAATAACAAGAAGACCATGGGTCAGAAGCAGTGCGTCCATCAAGAGAAAAGTATCGATTTAATGGAAAAGAAACTTCGCGCATATCTCCGTGCTCGTGGACACAAGTTGGGTGGATTGATGCTATCGGATGCATTGGCTGCTATGTCGGACTTTTGGACCATCGAAAGCGGGTTGGAACTTCATCCTGTCGATGGAGATTTCCTAGTAGCCTATGAGGATGTCACAGACCATGGGCGAGGCACGAGGTTGGAGCTTGGCTTTATACGCATTCTACGGTTGCCCGAGATGGTTGGGGAACGATATGGTGCGGCAATGAGACTACGCCTGCGGCTTTGCTATAAATGGGACGTTGACGTCATACGAGATGTGCTGCCTCAGGGAACTTGGTCAATAGCGTGCTGGGCCCATGCCGAGCTGGATGCATTTCAGCAATCGATGAGAGAAAAAGCGGCATTTAGGGCTATGTGCAGCAAAACGCCGGCGGAAGTAAACGTGACACTTGAAGATGCACGCTACCCACGTACTGACTTTCGGCCGACGTCTGAGCTTCGACAGATGTGGTGGGGAGTCTGCGACGTCCGATAATCCGGCGCCACTCGGCTGCCGTTGTCAGACGTACTGGGCTAGCCCAAGTCTGAGCTAGTACGCATAATACTAACGCGAAAACCTCTTGGCAGCGGCCGACGCGACGGTCGTCTCGGCAAGAAGAGACATGCCCGACAAACGTCTCCTGCAGTAAGGATGGCTTCACGCTTGCCATCCCCCGCCGATGTGCACCTAGGCCGGTAATTTCATTGTTCTAGCGCTTGGTTTGAAAGCAGATGGCCGGCATTACAGAATTAGCGAGTAGCTGGTGCATGCATCCAGGCAGGTCAAGTTCCACGCCGACAGTGGCGGCTGAGAAGACTTACGGCGGCAAGGTTGGCGGGCCATGTTCAGGCGAAGCATGTGGATTGGCAGCCCCGATCTGAAAGGCTGTTTCCAGGCGTATCAGGCGCCCATTCATGGAATCGAGCTTTTGCTGCTGACGTTTGACTATTTCTTCCAATCGTTCGATCTTATCAGTCAATTTGATGAGGGCGACCAGGGCGTTCCATAGTTTGTTGATGATCTTCATTAACGCCCCTGCGCGCTTGCTTCACGGAAGGCCATGCGTTGCAAGGATGCATCCACGAACGCAACTGTTTCATCTATCGAGGCGCAGGCGCAGTCTACCCTTTGCACTGCCTCGTCCAGCAGATCGGAAAGCGATTGCAGGTTTCGCTCAGGTAGCAGCGATAGCGAGGCGCGAAATAGAAATTCCTCGCTCGACAGGCCCGCATCACGTGCTAGCTGCACGATAGCCGTCCGTTGCTCGTCGCTCAGCAACTCGGCGGAAGGCTTGTCTGGTGCGTTCATTTTCCGCTCCTTCGATTCGAACCATATTGGCATTGTAGGCCCGGTGCCGCAGACGGCAAGCGCGCTCAGGAGCACGTCAGCGACTGCAAATGCCCCGGAGGCGGGCCGTCGGTCTGGTCGTAGCGGGCTATGCAACGGGACAGGCGGGTGTCGAGCTTGCGGGCCAGCACCACCGTGGTGTCGCGGTAGGCGCAGCCGATCCAGAATTCGGGCGCGTGCTCGGCCTTGAAGCGCCATTGCGTGACGAGGCTTTTGCCTTTGGCGCTCTCGTCCGGCGTCACCTGTACTTCGTCGCTGGGGTGGCCGGAGAAGAGCTGGGCGTGCTCGAGCTTGTATTCGGCCGCGCCGCCCACCGGCTCCCAGCCTTCGGCCGTGGCCACCGTGGTCGACGCCAGTATGGCGCGCGGGCAGACGATGTTCTCCGGTTCAGCCCGCGCCGCGCCTGCAGTCATCGCAGCCAGGGCCGCGCACAGTATTGCCAGCATGTATTTCATGTTGCCTCCCGGTTCCACGAGCACTTCCATGGTAGGGCGCGCCGGGCCGGCTTGCTTAGAGGGAGATCAAGCTACGGTTCAGTACATGGGTTCGCCCCGGTCCAATGCCGCCCGGAAGGCCTGCCAGTCGAGGCGGACCTTGGCGGCGTAGTCGCCGGCAAAGCTGGTCAGCTCGGCGATGAAGCCGCCGCGGCTGGTGACGGCGCCGGTGATCTGCTTGTCGATGCTGACTTTGATCAATTGCGCGTCATGGTCCTGGTCGGCCAGCGCGTGGGCGGACGCCAGCGCCATGCCGAGCGTGGCGGCGGCCTTGTTGAGCTCGGCGTCGGTAACGATGTCGTCGTACTTGAAGTCCTTGTCGGTGGGCGCCTTCTCGTGCACATGGAAGGGCATGCCGGCGATGGTGGCGTAGCCGGCCAGCACGTCGGCGTTGAGTTGCATGGCTTGCTGCGCGCGGGCGATGCGCTGGCCCTCGTGGCCGCCGTAGAACGACGGCGGCAGCGCGCCGGGGCTGGCCAGTTCCACCGCGCTGGGGATGGCTTGCTTCAGTTCGAGCACGACGTTGCCGTCGTCCGTGCCTTGCAGCAGGGCGTAGTAGCGCAGCTTGCCCAGGCTGCCCATGCCGGCGCCGAGGCGCTGGCGCACGTCCAGCACCTGGTAGTAGGCGACGGCCTTGCGGCTGTCCGGGGCGATGCGGCTGACGTAGTCCGGCATGGCGTCGGCCACCGCGTCGCGAATGGCGTCCGCCACCGGGCGTGTGTCCGGGCCTTTGAACTTGGCCAGGAATTCCTGGCGGTCGGCCTGGGCAGCTTTCTTGATGGATTTTTGCACCGGGCCGCTGGTGTTGTCGGCCGTCAGGCGGAATTTCAGCTCGTCGTTGCTGCCCTTGAAGTCGGCCATGCATGCCAGGTAGGCGGTGGCCATGGCGGCGATGGCGGCGCGCCGCTCGGCCAGGCTGATGTCTTTGGCGTAGTCGGCCAGCAGCAGGCTCACCGCGAGGCGGCGCAGGTCCCACAGGTACTGGCCGAGGTAGGCTTCGTCGCAGTCGCTCACGCCGAAAACTTCGGTGCCGGCCGCGTCGCGCATGGCGCCGAAGTTGGCCAGGTGGGCGTCGCCGGCCAGCCAGCAGCGCCCGGTTTGCGCATTGGTGTACGGCGACGAGGGCAGCGCCGCCATGTCGCGGTAGAACAGGTGCGCGGTCGCGCGGTAGAAGGGAAACACATGTTCCTTCATGCGCGCGATCTTGGTCACCAGGTCGGTGCTGTTGGTCTCCCGGAACTGGCGGTTGTGTTCCAGGATCTCTTGGGCGACATTCCTCATTCCGGCATCGGGCGGTTGTCGTTCAGGTCCTTGATGCCGCGCACAAGGCGGTAGGCGGACCACAGCCAGGCCACTACCCAGATCGGCACGGCGACCACGATGCCGATGAAGGTCGCGGCCAGGATAGCGCCGAGCACGAACCACACCAGGTACCACCAGAAGGTGCGGATCTGCCAGCTGTGGTGGCTGTAGACGAAAGTGCCTTCGGTGGACGGGCGCTGTACATAGTTGACGATAAGCACCAGCAACGATAGCGTGCCGACGGAGAACACGAAGGCGAGGCCGTGCAGCAGGTACAGCCACCAGGCGGTGTTCTTGGCCGACTCCAGCCGCGTGTCCAAAACGATTTCGCTTGCCATGCTTGCTCCTTGCAAAGTTGATATCGCCAGTGTAACGAATCTTTTGCGCTTTGGGCACACCTGTTAGAGCGTGCGCCGCCGGGGGGAGGCAATTGCGGTGCCGGCGACCAGCAAGCGGCTGGCGCTGTACTGGAATTAGTCAAATTGTTGACGATTTGCGTGAATTGTTTGCGCCTATTATTGATTGCTCAAGGCGCATTTCACCTTGCTAGCTCACCAAAATAATTAAAGGGGACCTACGCATGCGATCGACCAGCAATACTCATTACCTCATCCGTCCCACCATTTGTGCCGCCGCTGTGGCGGGCGCGCTTGCCATGCTGGCCGCGCCCGCAACCCTCGCGCAGGAAGCCCCGGCAGCGGGCAGCGCCAGCGTCGTGATCGTGTCCGGCACGCGCCAGTCGGTGGCCAGCGCCATCGACCGCAAGAAGAACGCAAGCACGGTGGTCGATTCCATCGTGGCCGAAGACATCGGCGAATTCCCGGACAAGAACGTGGGCGAGGCGCTGTCGCGCGTGACCGGCGTGCAGCTGTCGCGTGACTTCGGCGAAGGCTCGCAGGTCAACATCCGCGGCGTGGAAGCGAATCTGAACCGGATTGAAATCAACGGCCTGTCGGTGCTGAGCACCAACGGCACGGCCGGCCGGGGCGCCGAGCTGCGCGAACTGCCGGCGGAGCTGATCAAGTCCATCGACGTGTTCAAGGGCGTTACCGCAGACCAGACCGAGGGCGGGATCGGCGGCACGGTCAGCATCAAGACCAACCTGCCGCTGGACTTCAAGACGCGTGCGCTGGTGGTGAAGCTGGAAGGGGAGCACAGCACGAACCGGGGCGGCGTGCAGCCGCGCGGCAGCCTGCTGTTCGCCGACAAATTCCTCGACGGCCGCCTGGGCCTGATGGCCAACCTGGTGTACGACAAGGTGTACACGCAGAATGACTACGTACGCAACAGTAACTGGCGCTACTTCCGCGACTGGGACCAGTCGCCGGAAAAAACCAACAACAGCCTGAATCCGCGCGCCGCCGCCGTCGGCTCGAAGGCCGGTTGCGCGGCCCTGAGCGGCGCCGACAAGACCGCCTGCGACAGCCAGTGGTTCGATTACTCGCCCGGCGTGCCGCGCTACGGCATCTGGACCCGCGACCATGAACGTTCCAGCGCCGAGCTGACCGCGCAGTACAAGGTGGATAACAACCTGAACGTGTGGGCGCGCTATAACAAGAACAACCAGAAGCAGATGCTCAACGACCGCAATTACGTCACCGATTTCGGCGCCGTGAAGCGTTTCTCCACGTCCGGCGTGGCGCCCGTGTATGGCGCCAACGGCGCGCCGCTGAGCACCCCGGCCGCGTCCTGCGCCGAGCCGCCCACCGGCGTGACGCCGCCAGGCATGTCCTTCACCAATCACGTAATGACGTCCTTCAGCGCGGGCAGTTGCGTGAACGTGCCGGGCGAGGGCGCTTCCTACAACTTCAACACCGCCGCGCGCGACTTCGCTCTGAACATCGATTCCAATTACCGCTCGGGCGGCTTCAACTGGAAGAACGGCGCCTGGTCGGCCGAAGGCCTGGTGGCCAAGACCAATTCGTTCTACGAACTGCACACGAATAACATCGTGATGGACGCGAACATCCCCGGCCTGCAAGTCAATTTCGACGAGCAGGGCTTGCCGAAGTTCGTCTTCCCGGCCAACTACGACCCGAACAAGAGCAGCAGCTACACCCGCATCCGTTCGCAATACCAGCCGTCTTTCACCGACAACACGGAAGACCAGCTCAAGCTGGACCTGAAGTATCGCCCGGACATGCCCTTCCTGACCACGCTGCACTTCGGCGGCCAGGGCCGCAAGTCCACCTCCGAGCAGTACCGCTGGACGGGCTACATGGCCAACGGGGGCGCCAACCCGAACAGCACCGCCGACGACATCATCGTGCGCAGCCCGGAAGTGGTGCACGAGATTATTTTCGATCCGCTCAACACCAGCGGCGTGCTGCGCAACGGCGGCGCCACCATACCCGGCGCCGGCCTCACCGCCAACAACACCACGCGCTACGTGACCGCGCCGCAGATGGCCAACCTGGTCGACGCCATCCGCGTCAACACGCCGGGCAGCTTCCTCAACGGCTACGATGGCCTGAGCGGCTATCCCTCCGGCTGGATGGCGCCCAGCTTTGCCAACTCGGCGCAGTTCTTCGACCTGGGCCGCTACAACCACGACCTGTTGCGCGAATCCATCGGCAGCGACGGCAAGACCTACCCGATGCCGCCGCAGTTCGCCGTCTCGGAGCGCATCAAGGCTTTCTATGTGCGCGCCGACTTCGAGCATGAGCTGTTCGGCGTGCAGTTGGACGGCAACATCGGCCTGCGCTACGCGGGCACGGAAACCCAGGCCACCGGCCTGCGTTCCTACCGCGCCTACTCGCTGAACCCGACCAGCGGCGCGCGTGTCGAGACGGTTCTGGCCAATGAAATCGTCACCGTGAAGAACAAGTACAGCGATACGCTGCCGAGCTTCAACCTGGCCGGCTGGCTGGTGCCGAACACGCTGGTGGCGCGGGTCGGCTGGGGCAAGGTGATGTCGCGGCCCTTCATCGACCGCCTGACGCCGACCGTCAACTGCATCGCCAACAGCGGCCAGTCGCAGTTCGGCGGCGACGGCAGCGCGGACGACTGCACCGGCGGCAACGTCAACCTGAAACCCTTCCGCGCCACCAACAAGGACCTGAGCGTGGAATGGTATCCGTCGCGCGACTCGCAGCTGTCGCTGGCGTTCTTCCGCAAGGACATCGCCAGCTATATCCAGAACGACGTGGTGCTGCCCGGCCAGGACGTGTTCGGCGATGGCAGGCTGTGGGACCTGAAGACGTCGATCAACAGCGAGGGCGCGGTGACCAAGGGCTGGGAACTGGCCGGCCGCACCGCGCTGACCATGCTGCCCGGCCTGCTCGGCGGCCTGGGGCTGGACGCCAACTACACCCGCATGTCGTTCGCCTATGCGCCCGGCAAGGAGCTGCTCAACCCGCTGGACAACACGGTGCTGCCGTATCCCGGCATGTCCCGCAACAGCTACAACGTGGGGATCTGGTACGACCTGGGCAAGTGGAACGCGCGCGTGGCCTACAACTACCGCGACGCCTACTACACCGGTTCGGTGGATGCCAACGCGTCGCTGCCGGTGTACGGCGAAGCGGTGGGCTTCCTGGACGCGAAGATCCAGTACCGCGTGACCGACAACCTGACCATCTCGTTCGAGGGCAAGAACTTGTCGGATGAAGCGCAGTACCTGAACTCCGGCTCCACCTCGCGCCGCAACGAGATGGCCTGGTCCGGCCGGCGCTACTTCGTGGGTGCCACCTACAAGTTCTAAAGTGGGAAGTTGCGCCTACTGCTGCTAAAGTAGGCGCCATGGCTATTTTTACTACACTCCGGTATTGGCGGCGTGCCGCTTTCTCCTTGCTGCTGGCGCTGCATGCGGCCGGCGCCTGCGCCGCTACCGCGCCCGCACCGGCGCCGCTCGGGCCAATGTTCGAGCGCGCGCTGCAACAGGAGGGGCTGGCAGGCACCGTCTGGAGCATCGTCGGCGAGGACGGCGCGGTCGCCACGGGCGCGGCGGGGCTGAAGAACGCCGCCACCGGTGAACGCATGACTGCGGACAGCAAGGTGCACGTCGGCTCGGTGGCCAAGACCGTGCTGGCGCTGGGCGTCCTGCGGCTTGTCACGGACGGCAAGCTGACGCTGGATACGCCGGTGGCGCCGCTGCTGCCGGCCGTGCCGATCGATAATCCCTGGAACGCCACCGACCCGGTGCGGGTGCGCCACCTGCTGACGCACACGGCGGGGCTGGACAATGTCCGTTTCTGGCAGATGTTCAGCAAGGAGCCGCGCGCTGACACGCCTTTGGCTGACGCTTTCGCGGGCGATCCTTCGCTGCTCAAGGTGAACGCCCGGCCCGGCAGCCGCTTCGCCTACTCGAACATGAGCTATGCCTTGCTGGGCATGGTGATCGAGGTGGCCAGCGGCGAACGGTATGAGCGCTACCTGGACACCAAACTGCTGCGGCCGCTCGGCATGGCCGACAGCACGTTCGAATTCGTTTCGCAGGAAGGGCTGTCCGGCGACAAGCGCCTGGCGATGGGGCATTTCGAGCGCGGCGTGCCGCAGGCGGCTGTACCCATCTATTTGCGGCCGGCCTCGCAGTTCACCACCACGGCGGCCGACATGGCGCGCTTTGCCGCATTCCTCATGGGGGACGGGGCCGGGCTGGTGCAGAGTGAGTTGATGGGGCAGTTGGAGCGGCCGGCCGGCACGGATGCGGCGAAGGCCGGCCTGCTTGCCGGCCATGGACTCGCGCTCGCGGTGCGCGACCGCCACGGAGCCGTGGGCGGCTGCCATCCGGGCGTCACGGTCGGTTTTTCCGCCATGCTGTGCGTCTACCGGCCGCAGGGCAAGGCATTCTTCGTCGCTTTCAATGCGGACGTGGAGAACGCCAACTATGAGCAGTTCTACCAGCGGCTGATCGCGGAGCTGGCGCTGCCGCCGCGACGCGGCCCCGTGCTTGCCGGCGCAGACGCAGGCGCCCGGAACGAGGCGAATGCGGGGTGGGGCGGCCTGTATGTACCGGTCTCGTTCACCATCTCAAGCTTCGCTTGGGCTGACGTGGTTTTCAATTTCGTGCGGCTGGACTGGGATGGCGCGCAGTTGCACTTCATCCCTCTGCAAGGGAAACCCAAGGTGCTCAGCCATGCCGGAGGGCCGCTGTACCGGGCGCAGGACCGCGTCGAACCGTCGCATGTGCTGCTGCGCTCACGGGACGGCAGGCGCATGGCAACCGACGGCTTGAGGACGCTGGAACAGGTTCCGCTGACGAAGATGGTGCTGCTCTGGGCGAGCCTGGCCGCCGGCCTTGCGGGGCTGCTGTATGTGCTGGTTTGCGGCTTGTGGCGCCTGTTCGCCCGGCGCCAGGATGGCGCGGCGCGCTATGCCCCGGCCCAGCCGCTGACAGTCCCGCTGGCGGCGACGCTCGCCTTGCTGCTGCCGGTGCCGTTCTTCCTGACCCAGTCCTTCCTCGAACTGGGCGACCGCACGGCGGCCAGCCTGCTGCTGATGGCCGTTACCGCCGCGCTGCCGCCGGCAATGGCCTGGGGACTGTGGCGCGCACAGCGCACCAGGGCGTGGTTCGATTGCCTCGCTCTCGCTGCGGTACTTCAGTTCCTGGCTGTGCTGGCGGCGTGGGGACTGATCCCGTTCCGCCTGTGGGCGTGACTGTGAGGCTTAGGGACGCAGCCAAGAGCGGTTAAGCCAGCAGATTCAGGATGCCGTCCAGGCCGACGAAGTTGAGGGCCACGCTGGCTTGCTCGCGCACCACCGGCTTGGCGCGGAAGGCGACCGACATGCCGGCCACGCTCATCATCTTCAGGTCGTTGGCGCCGTCGCCCATCACGATGGCTTCGCCGGTGCTGATGCCCAGCGAGGCGCAGCAGTGCTCCACCGTGCGCTTCTTGACTTCCGCGTCCACGATCTCGCCCAGCACCTGGCCGGTGAGCTTGCCGTCGATGATTTCCAGCTCGTTGGCCAGCGTGTAGTCCAGGCCGAGGCGTTCTTTCAGGCGCGCGGTGAAGAACGTGAAACCGCCCGACACCAGCAGCGTCTTCAGGCCGGCGCGCTTGACGGCGGCCAGCATGTTTTCCGCGCCCGGCGACAGCTGCAGGCGCTCGTCGTACACGCGCTCCAGCGCCGACGCGTCCAGCCCTTCCAGCAGCGCCACGCGCTTGCGCAGGCTGGCGGCGAAATCGAGCTCGCCGCGCATGGCCGCTTCGGTGATCTCGGACACTTGCGGCTTCAGCCCCTGCATGTCGGCGATTTCGTCGATGCATTCGATGGTGATGAGCGTGGAGTCCATGTCCATCGCCACCAGCTTGAATTCGTCCAGCTTGTGCACACCCATCATGTAGGTGGCGTCCAGCTGGGCCGCGTGGGCGGCCACTTCGATGGTCTGGCGCAGCGCCACCGAGTAGGTGATGCCTTCGCAGCGGATGGCGTTGTCGGAAATGCGGACGATGCGCTGCGGCGCGGTCAGCGCGGCGATGCGCTCCAGGCGCGCCATGCAGTTGCCCAGGCCTTGCAGCACCAGGTTCATCGTGTGATCGTTTGCGTTCTTCATCAGGTCAGGCTACCAATTGTTTAATTGCGGTCTTGATTTGCGTAACACGCGCCGACAGGTCCGGCATGTTCGCGGTGATCTTCAGTTTATCCTGCCCATTGAGCTTGATCTGCTTGTTTTTTTGTATCAGCGTAATGATGCGCATCGGGTCGATCGGCGGCTTGGGCATGAACTGCAGCGTGGCCGCCTCGCCGTGCGCGTCGATCTTGATGATACCGACCGTGGCCGCTGCGATGCGCAGGCGGTGCGTCTCGATCAGCGCCTTGGCCGCCTCCGGCAATTTGCCGAAGCGGTCGATCATCTCTTCCTGCAAGTCGTCGATCTTGTCCTGGGCAGAGCAGTTGGCCAGGCGCTTGTAAATCGATAGCCGCTCGTGCACGTCGCCGCAGAAATCGGCCGGCAGCAGCGCCGGCACGTGCAGGTTGATCTCGGTGGTGGTCGACAGCGGCGCCGCCAGGTCCGGCTCCTTGCCGGCCTTGAGCGAGCGCACCGCTTCGTTCAGCATGTCGGTGTAGAGCTGGAAGCCCACTTCCAGCATTTCGCCGGACTGGTTCTCGCCCAGCACTTCGCCCGCGCCGCGGATTTCCAGGTCGTGCATGGCCAGGTAGAAGCCGCTGCCCAGTTCTTCCATCTGCTGGATCGCGTCCAGGCGGCGCTGCGCCTGCTTGCTCAGGCTTTGCACGTCGTTCACCAGCAGGTAGGCATAGGCCTGGTGATGCGAGCGGCCGACGCGGCCGCGCAGCTGGTGCAGCTGCGCCAGGCCGAACTTGTCGGCGCGGTGCATGATGATGGTGTTCGCGGTCGGCACGTCGATGCCGGTCTCGATAATCGTGGTGCACAGCAGGATGTTGTAGCGCTGCGCCACGAAGTCGCGCATCACTTTTTCCAGGTCGCGCTCGTGCATCTGGCCGTGCGCCACGGCGATGCGCGCTTCCGGCAGCAGTTCGGTGAGCGCGGCCATGCGGTTCTGGATGGTTTCCACTTCGTTGTGCAGGAAGTAGACCTGGCCGC
Organism: Massilia sp. BGA-UO-ETr-WB1; assembly: GCF_059567845.1. Lineage (NCBI taxonomy): Bacteria > Pseudomonadati > Pseudomonadota > Betaproteobacteria > Burkholderiales > Oxalobacteraceae > Massilia > Massilia sp. BGA-UO-ETr-WB1. Next base: position 574,303 of record NZ_JCAQOT010000027.1, read on the forward strand.
CGCGTTTCAGTTCGCGCAGGCAGGCCTCGCGGATGATGCCTTCATTCTCGCCGCGCACGAAAGTCTTGATCGCCAGGCGCTTCTGCGGCGCGGTGGCGATGACGGAGAAGTCGCGCAGGCCTTCCAGCGCCATGCCCAGCGTGCGCGGGATAGGCGTGGCGGTCAGGGTCAGCACGTCCACTTCGGCGCGCAGCGACTTCAGGGCCTCTTTCTGGCGCACGCCGAACCGGTGCTCCTCGTCGATGATGACCAGGCCCAGGCGCTCGAACTTCACGTCGTCCGACAGCAGCTTGTGGGTGCCAATGACGATGTCCAGCGTGCCGTCCGACATGCCCTTGATGGCTTGCGCGATCTCTTTGCCGGTACGGAAGCGCGACATTTCGGCGATGCGCACCGGCCAGTCGGCAAAGCGGTCGGCGAAGGTCTGCGCGTGCTGTTCGGCCAGCAGCGTGGTCGGCGCCAGGATGGCCACCTGCTTGCCGCCCATGACGGCGATGAAGGCGGCGCGCAACGCCACCTCGGTCTTGCCGAAGCCGACGTCGCCGCACACCAGGCGGTCCATCGGTTTGCCGGAGGTCATATCCTTGAGCACATTGCCGATGGCGGCCGCCTGGTCCGGCGTTTCGTCGAAGCCGAAGCTGTCGGCGAAGCGTTCGTAGTCGTGCGCCGAGTACTCGAAGGCGTGGCCCTGGCGCAGCGCGCGGCGGGCGTAGAGATTGAGCAGCTCGGCGGCGGTGTCGCGCACCTGTTCGGCGGCCTTGCGCTTGGCTTTTTCCCACTGGCCGGAGCCGAGCGAGTGTAGCGGCGCGTCGTCCGGCGAGGCGCCGGAATAGCGCGAGATCACGTGCAGCTGCGATACGGGCACGTACAGCTTGGTGTCCTTGGCGTATTCCAGGTGCAGGAATTCGGTTTCGCCTTCCCCCAGGTCCATGCTGGTCAGGCCCATGTAGCGCCCGATGCCGTGGTTGATGTGCACCACCGGGTCGCCGATCTTCAGCTCGGACAGGTCGCGCACCATGGATTCGACCTGGGTGACGGCTTCCTGTTTCTTCTTGCCGGCGCGCCTGCCGGAGCCGGCATACAGCTCGGTCTCGGTGATGAAGACAATCTGGTCTTTGCCGGCGGACCATTCGAAGCCCGCGTGCAGCGGCGCCACGCCCAGCATCAGCTTGGCGTCCGACTGCAGGAAGCCGTCGAAGCCTTCCACCGGCGTGAGCGTCAGATCGAATTCGCCGAAGTACTGCTGCAGCGTTTCGCGGCGGCCGTTCGATTCGGCGCACACCATGACGCGGCGGCCGGACTGCAGCAGGTAGGCGCGCAGGTTGGTGAGCGGGTCTTCCAGGTGGCGGTTGACGGCGATGTTGGGCACCGGCGCCGAGATCTCGGACGCTTGCCCCAAGTCCTCGCGCGTAATGCCGATGCGCGCGTGCGGCTTGGCCAGCGTGAAGAACTGCTCGTCGCCGAGGAAGATGGCTTCCGGCGCCAGGATGGGGCGTTCGCGGTCCGACTTCAGGAAGCGGTAGCGCGATTGCGTATCGAGCCAGAAGCGCTTGATGGCGGCGTCGATGTCGCCCACCATGGCCAGGGTGGAGCCTTCCGGCAGGTAGTCGAACAGCGTGGCCGTCTGGTCGAAGAACAGCGGCAAGTAGTACTCGATACCGGCCGAGGCGATGCCACTGCTGATGTCCTTGTACACCACGGAGCGCGAGGGATCGCCCTCGAACAGCTCGCGCCAGCGGCTGCGGAAGGTGGTGCGGGCCGTTTCGTCCATCGGGAATTCGCGGCCGGGCAGCAGGCGCACTTCGTTCACCGGGTACAGCGAGCGCTGGGTGTCGGCGTCGAAGGTGCGGATGGTTTCGATGGTGTCGCCGAACAGGTCCAGGCGGTAGGGCAGCGCGGAACCCATGGGGAACAGGTCGATCAGGCCGCCGCGCACCGAGTATTCGCCGGGCGACATCACTTGCGTCACGTGGGTATAGCCGGCCAGCGTGAGCTGGGACTTCAGCCTGGCCTCGTCCAGCGACTCGCCCTTCTTGAAGAAGAAGGTGTAGGCGGCCAGGAAGGACGGCGGCGCCATGCGCACCAGCGCGGTGGTGGCCGGGACGATCATCACGTCGCACTGGCCGGACTGGATTTCATGCAGCGTGGCCAGGCGCTCGGACACCAGGTCCTGGTGCGGCGAGAAGGCGTCGTAGGGCAGGGTTTCCCAGTCGGGCAGCAGGTGGCAGCGCAGCTTTGAGTCCGCGCCTTCGCCGGCGAACCAGGGGATTTCGTCGAGCAGGCGCTGGCCGTCGCTGGCGTTGGCGACGATCACGGCCAGCATCTGGCCGCGCGCCTTCAGTTCAAGCGCGGCCAGCGCCAGCGCGTAGGCGTCGGCGGAACCATGCAGGGTGGGGAGCGCAAAGCGGTTGCCAGGCTTCGGAAGTGCTTTTTTTAAGTCAAAGGACATCGATGACATCTATGAACGGTTGAGCGCGCGGGACAGGTCCCCGCGCGCTCCGCACATTATAGACGATGCCACTCTGTGGCGTGGTCCCGGATATGTTCCGTTACACGCTGAGCTTCAGCTGCAGGCCGGTATCTGTATAGACAGCTTCCACCTTGAAGCCCGCTACCGTGATGGTGTCGAACTTGCCTTTCAGACTGGCGGCCGAGATGACGTTGAGCGTGTCGCCGGCGGCCGGCTTGTAGCCGTTCTGGAAGCTCACGGTGAGCGTGCCACCCGCCACTGTCATGGCGCCCGCCACCGCCAGGCGGCCTTGCTGCCCGCTGCCCAGCTTCAGTTCCAGGGCGCCGGTGGCCAGTTGCGTGTAGCCGGCGGCCAGCGCCAGGCTGGCCGGCGCGTTGCTGACCAGCGTGCCGCCGCTGACGTAGACGTCGCCCTTGCCGAAGGCGCTCACGGAATTACCCTCCAGGCGGCCGCCTTCCAGCACGGTGCCGCCGGACCAGCTGTTGTTGCCGCCCAGTTTCAGCGTGCCGCTGCCTTGCTTGGTCAGCTTGCCGCTGCCCGAGATGTCGTTGCGCCAGCGGTCGATGGCGTTGAAGCCGCCCTTGGCCGCGTCCATGGCCACCACCACGTTGCCGGTGAAGACGCCATAGCCGTCCGCCGCGGCGAACAGGTTCAGCCTTCCCCAGCCTTCGGCGTCGTCCAGGATCGGATAGCCGGACGGCAGCGCGGTGGTTTTCAGCACCACGCGGCGCTGCGCTTCGCTCAGGTAGGGCAAGCGGGTTTCAAGCAGGACCTCGGCGCCTCTCGGCACCACGGCCGGCGCGGTGGTGGAGCCCGTTTGCGTGAAGCCGAAGGTCAGGCGGCGGATGTAGGCGGCCTTGATGGCGGCGTAGTCGGCGAAGCGGTCGTTGGCGGCCGTGCCGGAGTGGGCGTAGTCGTAGAAGGTGTCGGCGGTGGTGCCGGTCTTGAGCATCAGCGTTGCGTGCGCCTGCGCCACGGCGGCGGTCTTGGCGGCTGCGTTGGCCGGGTCGGCCAGGTTGGCCGCCGCCACGGCTTGCGCCTGCACCCGGCCGCTGATCACGTCCAGCGGCGAATGCATGCCGGCCAGGATGCGGTTTTCGCCCAGCTCCAGGCCGCGCGAGATGATCTCCTGGTAGCGTTCCGGCACCGCGTAGGCCATGCCCAGCGCGCCGCGCACCGCTTCGGCCGAGTGGCCGCTGGTGAAGCCGCCGTCTGTGGTGGGGGTGCTGCTCTTGGCAGGGTTCAGCGCCGGCACCACCACCACGCTGCTGCTCCAGCGGTAGGGGCGCGCGTATTTGTAGAAGCGCTTGGCCGGCTCGGTGGAGCCGTTGTTGCCCATGGCGTTGACCAGCGCGACCACGCTGCCGAATTCGGCGTTAGCGCTACCTGCGACGCCCGTGTTATTGCCGCTGTCGTTGTACAGCACCGTGGTGGCGTCGGCCGGGATGCCGGTGATGCTGGTGGTCTGGCGCGCGGCGCTGCGCCACGCTTCTGTCAGCGGGCCCATGCCGTCGGTCAGGCTGTAGCCCTTGCCGCGCCGGTCGTCCAGATAGGCGGCCAGTTCCTGCGCCGGGGTGCGGCTGGCGGTGGCTTTCACCACGTAGTCGATGTTGGCGTTGTGGACGGCGGCATTGACGATGGTGCCGCCCGGCGTTCCGTCGTTCGGCACGCCGGTCCAGGCCGAGGCGACAACGGCGGGGAAGCCGGCAACGGCTGGCGCAGTCTGGCCGGCGTCGACGATTTCGGTGAGGGGCTTCCAGATGTCGAGCATGCCGATCAGCACGCGCACGCCGGCGTTGGTGGCGGCGGTGGCGTAGCGCGCGTCGCCGCGCTGGTTGCTGGCGACGTTGTCGACAAAGGCGGGTACGTTGGCGGGGACGGGCGCCGTATCGGCGGCGCCCTGGTCGGCCGGTGCGGCCGGAATGGCGAGCAGCTGCGGCGGGTTGTTGTCAGAGCCGCCGCAGGCGGCCAGCGCCAGGGCGGCGCTTACCGCGAGTGCCAGCGGCAGGCGGCGCAACAGATTCAGGTCTTGCATGGGTTTCCTTGGGTAGTTAAGTCAGGGCTAAAAAACTACCCGCATGCTACCCATGCAATGTTACGACCTTGTGACCGCTAACATTTCCTCCGCCGTGCTCAGTCCAGCACCGGGCGGCCGTTCAGCGCCTGCACCGGACGGTTGTTCGGATGATGGATCAGTTCCGCGAACTCGGCCACCTGGGCTTTGGACACCGTCACCGGATTCTTCATCACCAGCCAGCGCACGCCTTCGGAGCACGGCGGCGTGGTCAGCGAACCGCTGAAGCGGTAGTAGGCATGCTTGGCGGGCAGCAGCGCGGCGGCCGAGAGCGGCGTTGCCAGCGCGTTCTTCACGCCGGCTTCTTTCGGCAGCTGCGGCCACAGCGCGGCCAACGCCTTGTTCTCGGCGCCTTCCTTGAACATCACGGCCACCACGGCCAGGTTGCCGTCCTTGTCCGCGTGGACCAGGTGCACCTCCAGCGGGTAGGACACGCCGGCGATCAGGTTTTCGCTGGGGGCGTGGAAGTGGTACTGCTTCAGTTCAAAACGCTCGCCGTCCAGCCACAGCGCGCTGCCGGGCGCGAAGCCCACCTGCAGCGTGTGGCCGTTGTTCAGCACTTCATTGCCGCCGGCCTTGTAGTCCATCTTCAGCGGCTTGAGCGCGGCGTGGATGCTGCCTTTCAGGTCGACCGGGGACTGGTTTTTGCCGCTCTGGCAGGCGTAGTTGTCGGGCGAGAGTTTGGCCCACTGGTCCGGGCCTTCGGCGCCGGAGTAGCCCCAGTGGCTGCCGTCTGCTGCGAATGCGGTGTGGCCGAGGCAGGCCATCAGGGCCGCGAGTGCGAGTCGTTTCATTGGTAAAGCTCCATGGTTGATTGCGCCTTCTTATATTTTAGTGGAGGCGTGCCGGCGAATATACGCCGAAAGTTGCTAGCGGTTATTACGCCAGCCTTAAGAGGGAGCTAAATCTGTACCGGATTTGCAACGCCGAACGGCACGTGCACCATGGGGATGGTGCCGCCTTCGGACTTCAGGTGGCTGAGCTGGTCGTCGAAGAAGATATGCGGCTTGAGGATGGCCAGCACGCGCGCCTTGTCCATGCCCCCCAGGAAGAAGGTTTCGTTGGCGGACACGCCCCAGTTCTTCAGCGTGGTGACCACCCGTTCGTGCGAGGGCGCGCTGCGCGCGGTGACGATGGCGATGCTCAGGATGCGCTTGTAGCCGGGACCGCGGCGCGCCAGCGCGGCCTCGTAGCGCTGCATCACGTGCAGCTTGCGGAACAGGTCCGCCAGCGGGCCGGGGCGGTGCGGAATGGCCACGCGCTCGGTTTCGTGGGCGTGGAATTCGAGCACGTCGTTGTTGCGCTTGTAGACGGTTTCGGATTCGTCGTCGGCGATCACGCCGTCGAAGTCGAAGGCCACGCGCAGCTCCATGTCGTCCTCGTCGTCGTCGATCAGGGACGGCAGCACCAGGCCGGCGGGGTAGTTGTTGTCCAGCGCGCTGCGCACGTCGGCCGCGTTCGCGCTCAGGAACAGCGAGGTGTTGAAGGCGGGCAGATAGGTGTAGGGCGACTTGCCGGTGACGAAGGCGGCGCGCGAGATGTCCAGGCCGTAGTGGGCGATGGACTTCATCACGCGCAGGCCGGTTTCGGGCGAGTTGCGCGACAGGAGCACCACTTCCACCGGCATCTGCCCGGGGAAGTGCTTGTTGATGTTGAGGAAGCGCCGGATGAAGGGGAAAGCCACGCCCTTGCCCAGTATGGTGTCGATGTTGGCTTCCTGGTATTTGCGGTACTCCTCTTCGCCGCTGTCGACGTAGACCTGGTGCGAGGCGCTCAGGTCGAACAGGGCACTGGAGGCGATGCCGATCACCAGCTTGTTGTGGATGGGGTAGGACATCAGGCCTTCCGCAGCACGCCGCTGACCTGGAAGCGGATTTCGCCGTCCGGGCCGGGCGTGGTGGTGATGTGCAGCTCGCTGATGCCGTGCTGCGCGGCGGCCAGCAAGAGCGGGCTGACGGCGTTGGCGACCAGCGTCTGCTCCACGCCGGGCAGGGCCGGGACGGGCGGGCGCGCCGGCCTGGCGACAATGGTGGCATCGGCATCGGCATCCGGCGCTGCGTTGGCGTTGGCGGGGGCGGCGGCCGGGGCGGGGCGGGCAGCGGGCGGCGGCAGGGTGTCGGCCAGAGATGCGTCGGCGGCGCCGAAGAACTGGTTCACCATCCAGCCGAATTCGCGCCGCGTGGTCACGCAGTAGATCGGCGTGGCGTGCGGGAACACACGCTGCACCGCGCCGCTGGCTTTCAGCTGGTCCGGGTCCACCGCCAGGATGAAGATGCCGTGGCGGCCTTCCTCGATCGGCATCCACTGGTTCTGCACCACGTATTCGCGGTTGAAGCTGTCCAGCAGGCCTTGCGGGCGGCGCCGGTCCACCTGGAACATGAAGTAGGGCACGCCGAAAAAGTCGGCCAGCGCGCGGCCCACCAGCGCCGGCTTGATGGCCAGCTCGTCCAGCAGCACGTCTTCGATGTCGAGGTTGCGGGCGGCCGCGCTGCGCAGCGCCTGCTCCAGCTGCACGCGCGGCAGCGCCGCTTCGGACAGCATGGCGGCAAAGCGGCTGCGTTCGCGCGTGGGCGCCTTCTGGCGGTGCGCGAAGGCGATGGCGATCGAGTCGCACAGATGCTGCACGCCTTCCTCCACCATGGCGTCGAAGGCGCCGCCCTTGTGGTTGTTGATCAGCTGGAGCACGCCCAGCACCGCGCCGTCCTCGGCCAGGATGGGCGCCACCAGCATCTGCTGCGTGCGGTAGCCGGTGCGCCGGTCCACGCCCTGCTGGAAGCACAGCTCGGCGTCGTGGCGCCGCAGCTCGGCTTCGTCGTACACGTCCAGCAGGTTGAGCGTCTTCTTCGACAGGGCGGCGTAGCCGGCGATGCTTTGCGCCGAGATGGGCAGCTTGAGCTGCTTGAACGAGGCCAGCCCGGTCTTCACCTTGGACACCATGCTGGCCTTGTCGTCTGACAGCGCGTACAGGGTGAGCCGGTCGCCGCTGAACAGCTCGCACAGCTCGGACGACATCTCCAGCATGATGTCGTCGATGTCCTGCGTGGCGTGGATCTTGTTGGTTAGCAGTTGCAGGCGCTTGAAAAAGTGCAGCCGGTCCTCGGCGGAGCTCATGGCCGCGCCCCTCACCGCTTACCGTCCGGGCGGATGCCGGGCGGCGTGGTGATCACGGTGGCGTCCTGGTCCACGTCGGGCGCCGCCGGCAGCGGCAGGCCCACGCCGGAAACCTGGGTGGCGTCGGGGTCCGCGCCCGGGGCGCCGGTTTGCCGCAGCGGCGGCATGGTGCCGTAGGGCTGCGCGCCGGGGCCGCCGGCCAGGAAGGAATTCGGCACCCGCACCTGCGGCGGCATGGTGTCGTCCAGGTTCACCTCGTCGCCGTTCAGGGCGCGTTTCAGGTCTTCCTTGAAGCTGCGCGCGCTCGGGTAGCGGTCTTCCGGGCGCTTGGCCAGCGCGCGCAGCACCACGCGGTCGAACATGGGGCTGAGCAGGGGATTCAGGGTGCTCGGCAGGGCCGGCTGCTCGTAGACGATCTTCTGCTGCACCGCGAACAGGCCCTGGCCGACAAACGGCTTTTCGCCGGTCAGGAACTGGTACAGCACGATGCCGGCGGCGAAAATGTCCGAACGCGGGCCGACCGCCTGGCCGGTGATCTGCTCCGGCGACATGTAGCTGGGGGTGCCGACCATGGTGCCGGCTTCGGTGTGCTTGGCGTTGACGTCCTGCATGCGCGCCACGCCGAAATCGGTCAGCTTCACGCGCAGCTGCCCGCTGAGCATGATGTTGGCGGGCTTGATGTCGCGGTGGATGATGCCCTGCTGGTGGGCGTAGTCCACCGCGTCCAGCAGTTCGCAGGTCATGCGCACCGAGTCCTCCAGCGTGAAGTCGAGCGAGAACATCTGGCTGTCGTCGAAGTAGCTGCCCAGCTCTTCGCCGGCGATCAGCTCCATCACCAGGTAGGCTTCGCCGTTTTCCTCGCCAAAGTCGTACACGGTGACGATGTTGGGATGGTTCAGGCGCGCGACCGCCTGCGCCTCCTGCGTGAAGCGCGCGGAATACTCGGCCCGCAGGGCGGGATCGTCGATCCGGCCCATGTGGATGACTTTGATGGCGACCCGGCGGTTCAGCTTGGGATCGACACCTTCATAGACCAGGCCCATCGCGCCGCGTCCCAGCACGCGCAACAATTGATACCGGCCCAGCTGCTTCAATTCGTTCATGTGGCTATGGTGTTGCAATGATGTGAAAATTGAGACCAGCGAAAGATTCAGTTTATAGCAGAAACGTCTCGTCGTATGATAAGCGAATGACAACCTTGTAATCCAGCGCCTATGCAAATAAATATCGGCAGCCTGTTGCCGGGCCATGCCGGCGGCTATTTGCTGCGGCGCGCGCTGGCCCCCGGCGTGTGGCTGGCCGACGGGCCGGACGGCCGGCCGGTGGCGCTGAAGCTGGCGCCGCCGCCGGCCTTTCCACCCGCCGGCCTGCGCCATCCGCGCATCGTGGCGGTGCTGGAGGCCGGCGGCTGCGGCCCAGCGCATACACCCTATATCGTCATGGAATATATGGACGGCCCGTCGCTGCCCGCGCTGCTGGAAGCCGGGCCGCTGCCGCCCGCGCGCGCCGTGGCGTGGATGGCACAGTTGCTCGAGGGGCTGGCCTACGCCCACGGGCAGCAGGTGGTGCACCGCGACATCAAGCCGTCCAACCTGCTGATCGACGCCGGCGGCGGCCTGAAGATTGCCGACTTCGGGCTGGCCAGCCAGCCCGGCATCGCCAGCGCGCACGGCACGCCCGGCTACATGGCGCCGGAGCAGATGCGCGGCCAGGCCGACTGCCGCAGCGACCTGTTTGCCGCCGCCGTGGTGCTGTACCAGATGCTGGCCGGGCGCCGGCCTTACGAGGGCACGCCGTTCCAGCTGATGCAGCAGGTGCTGCTCGAGCCGCCGCCGCCGCTGCCGCCCGAGCTCGCTGTTTTCGAGCCGCTGCTGGCGCGCGGGCTGGCAAAAACGCCGTCCGGGCGCTATCAGCATGCGAGCGAATTCCGGGCTGCGATCCTGGCAATCACTTATGCATAACGCGGCGCTTCTTGCAATATATTTAGACCAACATTTGCGTGACAAAAAACAATTATTTTCTGCAATGTTTACGGAAAATTCTAGTATAGTCGTGGTCGAAAACTAGACTGTTTGCCAAGGGTGGTGGAGTGGATATCGATTCTTTGCTGGTGGACGTGGAGGCGGATGCGCCCTGCGGACCCAATCTCGAGTATGACCCGGATTTCCTGGGGCTCGAACAGGCTATCCTCGGCAAGCCGGAGGTTCAATACGGCGACACCATCACGCCGGCCGTGCCTCCCGAATGGAAGCTCGTCAAACGGCTGGCCACCGGCCTGCTGGAGCGCAGCCGCGACTTGCGGCTGGCCGTGTCGCTGTCGCGCGCGCTGCTCGCGCTCGAGGGCATGCCGGGCCTGGCCAACGGCCTGGCGCTGATCGAGCGGCTGCTGGAGCGGCGCTGGGACAGCGTGCACCCGCAGCTCGACCCCGACGACGACATGGACCCCATGTTGCGCATCAATTCCCTGGCCACGCTGGCCGACAACGCCTTCCTGCGCGAAGTAAAAGAAGCCACGCTGCTGATGCTGCCCGGACTGGGCCCGCTGTCGCTGCGCACGCTGGAAGTGGCTAACGGCGAGCTGCCGCCGGCAGAGGGCGAGAGCAAGGTGGAGCTGCATTCGATTGCCGCCGCCCTGCAGGACGCCGACCCGCAACGGGTGGCCGCCAGCAGCGCCGGCCTGGCCGCCGCCTGCGACAGCGTGACCCAGATCGAACTGACCCTGGTGCGCCAGGTGGGCAGTTCGCAGGCGCTGAACCTGGACGCGCTGGTGCGCCTGCTGCGGCGCGGCCGCGACTTCTTCGCCGAGCAGGCCGGCAGCGCCGCCGATGAAGGCGCAGCCGGCAGCGAAGCGGGCGGCGAGGAAGCCGGCGACGGCGCAGGCGACAGTGCCGCCGTTTCCGGCAAGGGCGGCGCGCGCGCCGCCGCCATCAGCGGCGAAGTCGCCAGCCGCGCCGACGTGATCCGCATGCTCGACAAGATCAACAAGTACTACCAGCAGTACGAGCCGTCCAGCCCCGTACCTTTATTGCTGGAGCGCGCCAAGCGCCTGGTTCCGAAGAACTTCTTCGAAATCATGGAAGACCTGGCGCCGGACGGCATGACGCAGCTGCTGGTGGTCAGCGGCCCGCGTGAAGAAGAATCACAGCAGAGCGAATATTAAATTCGAGAGTACCAGGCACCAAACCGGGTCGTTTCTATCACTAGGAGGAGTAAATCGTGGGCAAAGAAAGTAGCCAGAAGTTCATCGCGCGCAACCGCGCGCCGCGCGTGCAGATCGAGTACGACGTGGAAGTCTACGGCGCGGAGAAAAGCGTGCAGCTGCCTTTCGTGATGGGCGTGCTGGCCGACCTGTCCGGCCAGCCGGCCGATCCGCTGGCGCCGGTGGCGGACCGTAAATTCCTGGAGATCGACGTCGACAACTTCGACGAGCGCCTCAAGTCGATGAAGCCGCGCATCGCGGTGCAAGTGCCCAACACGCTGACCGGCGAGGGCAATATGGCGGTCGACATGACCTTCGAGAGCATGGACGACTTCACCCCGGCCGCCGTGGCGCGCAAGGTGGAATCGCTGAACAAGCTGCTCGAAGCGCGCGGCCAGCTGTCCAACCTGCTGACCTATATGGACGGCAAAACCGGCGCCGAAGAGCTGATCGGCAAGCTGCTGGCCGAACCGGCCCTGATGCAGGCCCTGACCTCGGCACCGAAGCCGCAAGAATAATCGACGGAGGAATTGATGGCACAGATCACTGAAGCACAACAAGGCGCCACCGGCACCCTGGAAATGAGCGACTTCGGCAGCTTGCTGCAGAAGGAGTTCAAGCCGCAATCGGACAAGGCCAAGGAAGCGGTCGAGAACGCGGTGAAGACGCTGGCCGAGCAGGCGCTGAGCGGCACCAACCTGATCTCGAACGACGTGCTGGGCACCATCGAGGGCCTGATCGCGGCGCTGGACAAGAAGCTCACCGAGCAGATCAACCTGATCATGCACACCGACGAGTTCCAGAAGCTGGAAGGCGCCTGGCGCGGCCTGCACCACCTGGTCAACAACACCGAGACCGATGAAACGCTGAAGATCCGCGTGATGAACATCTCGAAGAACGACCTGGGCAAAACGCTGAAGAAGTACAAGGGCACGGCCTGGGACCAGAGCCCGATCTTCAAGAAAATGTACGAAGAAGAGTTCGGCCAGTTCGGCGGCGAGCCGTTCGGCTCCATCGTGGCCGACTACTACTTCGACAACAGCGCGCCGGACGTGGAGCTGCTGTCCGGCATGGCCAAAATCGCCGCCGCCGCGCACGCGCCGCTGATCGCCGCCGCCGCACCTTCCGTGATGCTGATGGAATCGTGGCAGGAACTGTCGAATCCGCGCGACCTGACCAAGATCTTCCAGACCCCGGAACACGCCGCCTGGCGCTCGTTCCGCGAGTCCGAGGACGCGCGCTACGTCGGCCTGGCCATGCCGCGCTTCCTGGCGCGCCAGCCGTACGGCGCCAAGACCGATCCGGTGGAAGCGTTCGACTTCGAGGAAGACACCTCGGCCGCCGGCAGCAAGAACTACACCTGGGCCAACGCGGCCTACGCCATGGCGGTGAACATCAACCGCTCCTTCAAGGAATACGGCTGGTGCTCGCGCATCCGCGGCATCGAGTCCGGCGGCGCGGTCGAAGGCCTGCCGGTGCACAGCTTCCCGACCGACGACGGCGGCGTGGCCATGCAGTGCCCGACCGAGATCGCCATCTCCGACCGCCGCGAGGCGGAACTGGCGGCCAACGGCTTCATGCCGCTGGTGCACAAGAAGAACACCGATTTCGCCGCCTTCATCGGCGCGCAGTCGCTGCACAAGCCGGCCGAATACGACGACCCGGACGCCACCGCCAACGCCAACCTGGGCGCGCGCCTGCCGTACCTGTTCGCCACCTGCCGCTTTGCGCATTACCTGAAATGCATCGTGCGTGACAAGATCGGTTCCTTCAAAGGGCGCGATGAGATGGAACGCTGGCTGAGCAACTGGATCAACCGTTACGTCGACGGCGATCCCGCCAACTCCAGCGAAGGAACCAAGGCGATGAAGCCCCTGGCGGCGGCCGAAGTGATCCTGGAGGAAGTGGAGGGCAATCCAGGCTACTACACCTCCAAGTTCTTCCTGCGCCCGCACTACCAGCTGGAAGGCCTGACCGTGTCGCTGCGGTTGGTGTCCAAGCTGCCGTCGGCCAAAGGCGGTTGATTTTTACAGTTTGCAGTCCAAACACACACTAGGAGAATAAAATGGCAGTAGACATGTTCCTGAATCTGGGCGCCACCATCAAAGGCGAAACCCAGGATAGCGCGCAAAAAGCAGCCGGTGATATCGACGTGCTGGCATGGAGCTGGGGTGCTTCCAACTCCGGCTCCTTCCACGCCGGCGGCGGCGGCGGCGCAGGCAAGGCCAACTTCCAGGATATCTCGATCACCAAATACCTGGACAAGGCTTCGCCGGCCCTGCTGATCGCGCTGGCCAAAGGCTCGCACATTCCGGTGGCCAAGCTGCTGGTGCGCAAAGCCGGCGAGGGACAGCAAAAGTACCTGGAGCTGACCATGACCAAGGTGCTGGTGACGTCGGTATCGACCGGCGGCAGCGGCGGCGAAGACCGCCTGACCGAGAACGTCAGCCTGAACTTCGCTGAAGTGAAGTTCGAGTACTTCCTGCAGAACGAAAAAGGCGTTACCGCTTCCGGCGGCGTGTTCAACTGGGACATCGCCGGCAACATCGCCAAGTAATTGCAAGCTGCCGGGGCCCGTGCGCCCCGGCTTTTTTTCCTCTCGTTTTATCTCAGGGCTCCTTATGGACGCGCAACAGCTCATTTCCGAAGGCCGGCTTGGCGACGCGCTCACCGCGCTGCAAGGCCAGATCCGTAAAGACCCCTCCAACGCGAAACTCCGCACATTCCTGTTCCAGCTGCTCTGCGTGCAAGGGCAATGGAACCGCGCACTGACGCAACTGAACGTGGCCGCCGAGCTGGACGCGGCCACCTTGCCGATGGCGCAAACCTACCGCGAAGCGATCCAGTGCGAGGCGCTGCGCGATGAAATTTTTGCCGGCAAACGCCTGCCCGTGGTGTTCGGCGAACCGGTGGCGTGGATCGCCCTGGTGGCCGAGGCGCTCAAGCTGGAAGGCGAGGGCAATGCCGCCGCCGGCGCGCAGGCCCGCGCGCGCGCCTTCGAGGACGCGCCGGCCAGCTCCGGCCGCATCAACGGCGAAGCCTTCGAGTGGCTGGCCGACGCCGACGCGCGCATCGGCCCGGTGCTGGAAGTGATCATGAACGGGCGCTACATCTGGGTGCCGGTGCAGCATGTGAGCCGCATCGAGATCGAAGCGCCGGCCGACCTGCGCGACAAGGTGTGGATGCCGGCCACCTTCACCTGGACCAACGGCGCCAGCACCGTGGGCCTGATCCCGACGCGCTATGCCGGCACCGTGGGTGAGGGCGCTGACGATGCGCTCTTGCTGGCCCGCCGCACCGAATGGAGCGAAGATGGCGTCGGCCTGGGCCAGCGCATGTTCGCCACCGACGCCGCCGACTATGCGCTGATGGACGTGCGCAGCATTGAATTCGACGGCGCCGCCGCGGAAAATGGCTGAACTGGCGCCACGCGAGCGGCTCCAGCCTTCCTTGCTGGACCGCCTGACCGACGACGAGCCGGAAAGCAGCGTGGAGTCGCGCGAGCGGCGCGTGCTGTCGCTGCGCACGCTGCGCGAAAGCGTACTGCGCGACCTGGCCTGGCTGCTCAATACCACCAATCTGCTGTCCGTCACCGACCATGCCAAGCTTCCCTACGTGGCCAACTCGGTGGTGAACTACGGCATGCCGGACATCTCCGGCATCTCCGTGGCCGGCCTGAACCTGACCGAGCTGGAACGCGGCATCCGCCAGGCCATCTGGGACTTCGAGCCGCGGCTGATACGCGGCTCGGTCAGCGTGAAGGCGGTGTCGGCCGAATCGGACCGCAACACCATCATGTTTGAAATCGAAGGCGATATGTGGGCGCAACCTTACCCCGAACGGCTGTACCTGAAAACTGAACTGGACGTGGACCGCGCCAGTATCCGCGTGACCGAGAACGCTGGCGGCAAGGGATCGGGCGCATGAATCCGCGCCTGTTGCGCTATTACAGCCAGGAGCTGCAGCACCTGCGCGAAGTGGGCGGCGAGTTCGCCAGGGAATATCCCAAGATAGCCGGCCGCCTCGGCCTGGAAGGCTTCGACTGCGCCGACCCCTACGTGGAGCGGCTGCTGGAAGGCTTCAGCTTCCTCGCCGCGCGCGTGCAGATGAAGATCGACGCCGAGTTCCCGCGCTTTACGCAGCACATGTCCGAGCTGGTGTACCCGCACTTCCTGGCGCCCACGCCGTCGATGGCGGTGGTGCAGCTGCAGCCGGACCTTGCCAACCCCGCGCTCAAGCAGGGCTACGTGGTGCCGCGCGGCACCGCCATGCGCAGCGTGCTGGGCAAGGGCGACACCACCGCCTGCGAGTACCGCACCGCGCACGACGTGACCATGTGGCCGGTGGAACTGGTGGAAGCCAAGTTCTTCACCCACAGCGGCGCGCTGGCCGGGGCTGGTAATGGCGCGGCGCTGCCGGGCAGCGTCAAGGCCGGGATCCGCCTCAAACTGCGCACGGCCGGCGGCGTGCCGTTCCGCGCCTTGCCGCTGGACCGGCTGGCGCTGAACCTGCGCGGCAGCGACGAGATGCCGGTCAAGATCTATGAGCGCATCCTGGGCAGCGTGGAAGGGGTGCTGGTGGCCTCGGCCGGCGCCAGCACGCTGCTGCCGAAAAGCGCGGTGGCGCCGCTCGGCTTTGGCGAGGACGAGGCGCTGCTGCCGAGCGGGCGCCGCACCTTCCAGGGCTACCGCCTGCTGCAGGAGTATTTCGCCTTTCCGCAGCGCTTCCAGTTCGTCGAGCTGCGCGGCCTGCAGCAGGCGCTGGCCCGCTGCGCGGAAACCGAAGTGGACCTGGTGATCCTGCTCAACAAGGGCGACGCGCAGCTGGAGCAGATGCTGGACACGTCCAATTTCGCGCTCAACTGCACGCCAGCCATCAACCTGTTCCAGCGCCGCGCCGACCGCATCAACGTCAGCGGCGACGAGTTCGAGTACCACGTGCTGGTGGACCGCACCCGGCCGATGGACTTCGAGGTGTTCCAGGTCGACGAAGTGACCGGTTACGGCACCGGCCCGAACGCCGAACAGGCTTTCCGGCCGTTCTACACCGCCAAGGATATCGGCGGCCTGCACCAGGACAAGGCCTTCTACCATGTGCGGCGCGAGCCGCGCCTGATTTCACAGCGCCAGCGCAAGGTGGGGCCGCGCTCCAGCTACATCGGCAGCGAGACCTTCATCTCCATCGTGGACGCGGCCGAGGCGCCGTACCGCAGCGACCTGCGCCAGCTCGGCCTGTCCGTCTGGTGCACCAACCGCGACCTGCCGCTGTCGATGCCGCTGGGCGTGGGCAAGACCGATTTCATCCTCGATTCCGGCGCGCCCGTCACGGCGGTGCGCTGCCTGGCCGGCCCCAGCCAGCCGCACGCCTCGTTCGCCGAGGGCGCCGTGGCGTGGCGCCTGCTGAACCACCTGTCGTTGAACTACCTGTCGCTGACCGACAGCGACGCGCGCCAGGGCGCCGTGGCGCTGCGCGAAATGCTGTCGCTGTATTGCCATCCGGGCGACTTGAACGGGCAGCGCCAGATCGAAGGCGTGCAGTCGATCAGCACCTCCAGCATCACGCGCCGCATGCCTTCGCCGGGGCCGATCACCTTCGGGCGCGGCCTGCAGGTGACGGTCACGCTGGACGACGCGGCTTTCGAGGGCACCGGCGCCTTCCTGCTGGGCGGCGTGCTGGCGCAGTTCTTTGCGCAGTACGTGTCCATCAACTCCTTCACCGAGACGGTGGTGCGCACCATCGGGCGCGGCGAGATCATGCGCTGGCCGGCCAAGGGAGGCGCATGCGCGATCCTGTAGAAACCGAACTGGAACTGGAGCGCAAGGCCGCGCGCATGGACTTCTTCCAGGTGCTGCGGATGATAGAGAACGCGCACCCCGAGCTGCCGCGCATCGGCGCTTCGCTGCGCCCGCGCGACGATGCGGTGCGCTTCGGGCAGGACCCGTCGCTGACCTTCCATCCGGGCGCGCTGGGCCAGTTCCTGCGCGGCGGCTCGAACGGCGCCGACGCGCGCGCGCGGCTGGCCGTGAATTTCTTCGGCCTGCTGGGCGCCAACGGCCCGCTGCCGATCCACATCACCGAGTACACGCGCGACCGCCTGCGCAACGGCGGCGACGGCACCTTGCTGGCTTTCTTCGACGTGTTCCACCACCGCATGCTGTCGCTGTTTTACCGCGCGCGGGCGCAGGCGGAGCCGGCCATCAACCTGGACCGGGAAGACAGCGACCGCTATGCCGAGTTCGTCGGCAGCCTGTTCGGCATCGGCGCCCCGGCGCTGCGCCAGCGCGACGACATCGGCGACTTCGCCAAGCTGCACTTCGCCGGCCTGCTGGCCAACAATGCGCGGCCCGCGTCCGGCCTGGTGTCCATCCTGCGCGAGTATTTCAAGCTGCCGGTGGCGGTGGAGCAGTTCACCGGCCACTGGATGCGGCTGCCGGTGGAGATCCAGTCGCGCATCGGCCGCGCCGAGGACGGCAACCGGCTGGGCGTGTCCACCGTCCTCGGCTGCAAGGTATGGGACTGCCAGAACAAATTCCGCATCGTCATCGGCCCCATGGGCTTTTCCGATTATGAACGCATGCTGCCCGGCGGCGACAGCATGAAGCGCCTGCTGGCCTGGGTGCGCAACTACGCCGGCACGGCCCTGGACTGGGACGTGCGCCTGATCTTGAAAAAAGAAGAAACCCCGCCGTTGCGGCTGGGCGGCGCCGGCCAGCCCGGCCTGCGCCTCGGCTGGAACACCTGGCCAGCCGGCGCCCCGCCGCGCCGCAACCCGGACCAATTGCTCATCAACCCAAGCGCCCATGCGGGCTAAGGAAAAACATCATGGCAGAAATCAGTCGCGTCGCCCTGTTTGGCAAGTTGAACTCGCTGTGCTACCGCGCCATCGAAAGCAGCACCGTCTTCTGCAAGCTGCGCGGCAACCCCTACGTGGAACTGGTGCACTGGATGCACCAGATCCTGCAACTGCAGGATTCGGACCTGCTGCGCCTCGTCAAGCACTATGAACTGGACGCGGCCGGCCTGGCGCGCGACCTGACGGCGGCGCTGGACCGGCTGCCGCGCGGCTCCACCTCCGGCATCGACCTGTCCTCGCAGCTGGAGGAGTCGGTGGAACGCGCCTGGGTGTACGGCACGCTGATGTTCGGCGAATCGCAGATCCGCTCCGGCCATATCGTGGTCGGCATGCTGAAGACGTCCAGCCTGCGCAACGCGCTGTACGGCATGTCCGCCCAGTTCCAGAAGATCAAGGGCGACGACCTGAGCGAAAAGTTCGCCAGCCTGCTGAAGGATTCGCCGGAAGCGCAGATGGCGGCCACCGACGGCTTCCAGGCCGGCGGCGGGGCAGCGCCGGGCGAGGCCTCGGGCGCCATCGCGCCGGCCGCGATGGGCAAGCAGGAAGCGCTGAAGAAGTTCACCGTGGACCTGACCGAGCAGGCCCGCAGCGGCAAGATGGACCCCATCGTGGGCCGCGACGACGAGATCCGCCAGGTGGTCGACATCCTGATGCGCCGCCGCCAGAACAACCCCATCCTGGTGGGCGAGGCCGGCGTGGGCAAGACCGCCGTGGTGGAAGGCTTCGCGCAGCGCATCGCGCGCGGCGACGTGCCGCCGAGCCTGAAGGACGTGCAGCTGCTGACGCTGGACGTGGGCCTGCTGCAGGCCGGCGCCAGCATGAAGGGCGAGTTCGAGCAGCGCCTGCGCTCGGTGATCGATGAAGTGCAGGGCAGCCCGAAACCCATCATCCTGTTCATCGACGAGACGCATACCCTGGTGGGCGCCGGCGGCGCGGCCGGCACCGGCGACGCGGCCAACCTGCTGAAGCCTGCGCTGGCGCGCGGCACGCTGCGCACCATCGGCGCCACCACCTTCGCCGAATACAAGAAGCACATCGAGAAGGACCCGGCGCTGACGCGCCGCTTCCAGACCGTGCAGGTGGACGAACCGAGCGAGGAACGCGCCATCCTGATGATGCGCGGCGTCGCCTCCACCATGGAAAAGCACCACAAGGTGCAAATCCTGGACGAGGCGCTGGAAGCGGCCGTCAAGCTGTCGCACCGCTACATCCCGGCGCGCCAATTGCCGGACAAATCGGTCAGCCTGCTCGACACGGCCTGCGCGCGCGTGGCCGTGAGCCTGCACGCCACCCCGGCCGAAGTGGACGACTCGCGCAAGCGCATCGAGGCGCTGGAAACTGAACTGGGCATCATCGGCCGCGAAAGCGCCATCGGCATCGACATCGGCAAGCGCAAGAGCGAGGCCGACGACCTGCTGGCCCTGGAGCGCGAACGCCTGGCCGGACTGGAAACGCGCTGGAACGCCGAGCGCGAACTGGTGGACGAGCTGCTGGCCCTGCGCGCCAAGCTGCGCGACGGCGCCCAGCCGGTGGAAGGAACCGGCAGCAGCCTGGAAGCGGGCGCCGAAGCCGAAGCGCACAGGGTGGGCAACGGCCTGAGCGCCGAGGAGCGCGCCGCGCTGATGGAGCAGCTCAAGGCAGTGCAGGCCAAGCTGAGCGAGCTGCAGGGCGAAACCCCGCTGATCCTGCCGACCGTGGACTACCAGGCGGTGGCGGCGGTGGTGGGCGACTGGACCGGCATCCCGGTCGGCCGCATGGCCAAGAACGAGATGGAAACCATCCTCAAGGTGGCCTCGCTGCTGAGCCAGCGCGTGATCGGCCAGGACCACGCGATGGAAATGATCGCCAAGCGCATCCAGACCTCGCGCGCGGGGCTGGACAATCCGAGCAAGCCGATCGGCGTGTTCATGCTGGCCGGTACCTCCGGCGTCGGCAAGACCGAAACCGCGCTGGCCCTGGCCGAAGCGCTGTACGGCGGCGAGCAGAATCTGATCACCATCAACATGAGCGAGTACCAGGAGGCGCACACCGTCTCCACGCTGAAAGGCGCGCCGCCCGGCTACGTGGGCTACGGCGAGGGCGGCGTGCTGACCGAAGCGGTGCGCCGCAAGCCGTACTCGGTGGTGCTGCTGGACGAAGTGGAGAAGGCGCACCCGGACGTGCACGAGATGTTCTTCCAGGTGTTCGACAAGGGCTTCATGGAGGACGGCGAGGGCCGCTTCATCGACTTCAAGAACACGCTGATCATCCTGACCACCAACGCCGGCACCGACCTGATCGCGGGCCTGTGCAAGGATCCGGACCTGATGCCCGACCCGGACGGCATGGCCAAGGCGTTGCGCGCGCCGATGCTGAAGGTGTTCCCGCCGGCGCTGCTGGGCCGCATCGTCACCATTCCGTACTACCCGCTGTCGGACCAGATGCTGGGCCAGATCGTCAAGCTGCAGCTGAACCGCATCAAGAAGCGCGTGGAAGCGCGCTACAAGATCCCGTTCCAGTACAGCGAAGAGGTGGTCAAGCTGGTGGTGTCGCGCTGCACCGAGGGCGAGTCCGGCGGCCGCATGATCGACGCCATCCTGACCAACACCATGCTGCCCGATATCAGCCGCGAGTTCCTGAACCGGATGATGCAGGGCGACGCCATCGCCGGCGTGTCGGTGGACGTGGCGGAGGGACAGTTTTCGTACAGCTTCGCCTAGCCTTGGGGGGGAGAAGATGATCGCTTACTATGGCCTGGGACCGGACAAGAAGCTGAGCGAAGTGGTGATGGCGGGCAGCCATGACGCGGCCGTTACCATGGGCGACGCGAACACCCAGACCCAGGACCTGGACATCTTCGACCATGCCGTGGCGGGCGCGCGGCTGTTCGGCATCCGCATCACCGGCGGGGGGGGCAACGGCCAAGGTGAAAAGCATGTGGGGCGGCGAGTACGGCCTGACGCTGACCAAGATCCCGACCGGGGGCTTGCAGTATTTCGGCAAGGGCGGCACCAGCGTCGGCAAGCCGTTCGGCAAAATCGAGCGGAACATCAAGAAGCAGAGCAAGCTGATGGCGCGCGGCGGCGACGGCAATCCGAACGTGGCCGGCATGATGTACTGGACCACCACCGGGGTGTTCGAAAGCATCCGCGACCGCAACAGCGGCCAAGACCGACGGCTTCGCCAGCGGCTCGCTGCTCAAGGCCTTCATGCCCAATTTCGTGATGATCGATTTCGTGGACGAGGAAAAGTGCAAGCACATCCTGGAGCTGAAGACCATTCCGCCCACCTTCCTGGTGAAGAACATCAATAACTTCATGCGCACGGACCACTGATCGATGTCGTTGATTTTGCTGCTCAAGCTGTTTCTGGTTCCATGTTTGATCTACGCGGTGACGCTGGTGGGCCGTAAATGGGGGCCGGGCGTGGCGGGCTGGATGTCCGCTTTTCCCATCGTCTCAGGTCCCATCCTGCTGACGGTGACGCTGGAGCAGGGCGCCGCGTTCGCCGCGCGCGCCGCCGAGGGCACTTTGCTGGCTGTGATCGCCGTGCTGGTGTTCAGCATCGCTTACGCCTGGACGGCGGAGCGTTTCGGCATGGCCTGGTCCATGCTGGGCGCGCTGCTGGCCTGGGCGCTGGCCGTGGCAGGCTTGCAGGCGGTGCAACTGCCGGTGGCGGCGTGCTTTGCGCTGGTGGTGGGCGCCTTGCTGGCAACGCCCAAGCTGTTTCCGCCAGCGCGGACGGATGGTCCGGGGCAGGCATCGGCATCCGCGAGGCCCGCCGCCGGCGCCGCGCAGGCCAGCGACCTGTCGTGGCGCATGCTGGCCGGGGCGGTGCTGGTGCTGGCCGTGAGCTACGGCGCCGCCATGATAGGCGCACGCCTTAGCGGCTTTTTCGCCATGTTCCCCGTGATGAGCACCGTGCTGGTGGGCTTCTCGCATGTGCGTTCCGGCCGCGCGTTCGCGGTGGCGCTATTGCGCGGCATGGTGTTTGGCTACTTCGCCTTCGCCACGTTCTGTCTGGTGCTTTCGCAGCTGCTGCGCGAAGGTTCGGCCGCCGCCGCATTCGGCGCGGCGTTCGCAGGCGCGCTGGCGGTGCAGCTGGCCGTCAAGCGCTTGATGGCCAAGCCGGCTGTACCGGCTGCTGCTGCTGTTGCTGATACTCAACTGGCCACGCCTGCAGGGCGGGCAACCCGCTCCTAGCCCGCCTTGCGCGCCCCCACCAGCAGGCCCGCAACCGGCCGGCTGGCTTCCTGGCGCAGCGTGACGCGGCGCAGTTCGCGCACTTCCAGCCCGCCCGCCGCCAGCATGGCGCGCACATAGGCTTCCGTGTGGCTGTAGCGCCCATGCGAATGCAGCAGGAATTGCGGCGCGGCGGCGCCGTCCACGGTTTCCTCCACCGTGAACACCAGGTGGCCGCCGGGCCGCAGCGAGGCGCCGGCGGCCGGGATCACCGTATCGAGCGCGCCGAAATAGCATAGCGTGTCGGCCGACATCACCAGGTCGTACGCGGCCGGATGGCTGGACAGCCAGGCGGTCAGCTCCGCTTCGTGCAGCTTGTCGTAGCCGCCGCGCTCGGCGGCCTTGGCCAGCATGCCGGCCGACAGGTCGACCCCTTCCAGCCGCCGCGCGTAGGGCGCGAGGAGCGGGCCGCACAAGCCGGTGCCGCAACCCGCGTCCAGCACATCCAGCGCCGGCCTGGCCTCGGCCTCCGGGCCCAGCAGGGCCGCCACCATCTCGCCGCACATGGCGGGCGCGCAGTAGCCCAGCTTGGCCAGCACCTCGTCGAAGCTGTCGGCAAAACGGTCGAACACGGACTGCACATAGGAGTCCGACGCGCGCACGGGCGCCGCTGCGCCCTGGCAGGCGGCGATGTGGTGCTGCACCACGGGGTTGTCCGGTTCGATCTTCTCCCACTGGCGGTAGACTTCCAGCGCCTCCGCATCGCGGTGCTGCGACACCAGCGCGCGCGCCAGGCTGCGGTAGACGTCCGGATTGTCGGGCGTGATCAGCACCGCGTTGCGGTAGCAGCTCAGCGCTTCGTTGAAATCGCCGCTCTTCTTCAGCACGTTGCCCAGGTTGATCCAGCCTTGCGCGAACTTGGGCGACAGCTCGACGGCGCGCCGGTAGGCCGCCGCCGCTTCGTCCAGGCGCTCCTGCGCGCGCAGCACCACGCCCAGGTTGTTATGGGCCAGCACGAAGTCGGGCCGGGCTTCCAGCACGGCGCGGTAGGACTGCTCGGCGTCCGCGTGGCGGCCCATCTCCTTTTGCACGTTGCCCAGGTTGTTGCGCGCATCGACATAGTCCGGCGCGACGTCCAGCGCGCGCCGGATCAGGTTGACCGCGCCGTCGTGGTTGCCCAGGTGGTGCTGCGCCAGGCCCATGTAGTGCAGCGCGTCCGGATGGTTGGGGGCCACCTGGAGGATGGCCTCATAGTGCTGCGCCGCCAGGCGCGGCTTGCCCTCGCGGTGCACGGAAACGGCCAGTTGCAGCGCGTCGTCCAGGGAGATCTTCTGGCTGGTTTTCTTCTTCATGCTCATCGTGATGCTACATCAGGAATTCCAGGCGCCGGACAGTGCCCGCGCCGGGTGTGAAATGGACTGGCTGCGCAGCAGGCGCGCGGCGTTGCGGTTCTTGAAGCTGAGCAGAGGCATCAGGCCGCGCTCCAGCAGGGTTGTGCCGGCCCGCTCGGACAGATAGGCTTCGGCGCAGGCCTGCATGTGCGCTTCGCCGCCGCGCCGCACGGTATGGGCGGGCAGGTCATCCAGGTCCAGCACGTCGCCGGGCGACATGTCCCAGGCGCTGTCTTCGAAGGCGCGGCCCAGCAGCAGGGCCACGGCGAGGGACGCGTGGCCCCACAGATAGTCTTCATGCGCGTGGCCGGCGTCCGCCTCTTCGAATTCGAACTGTTCGATACTGTCGGTGGCTTTGCCGTAGGGGAGGCGCAGCAGCACGCGCGGCAGCGCCAGGCCCAGCCAGCTCGCTTGCGGGCTGGCGCGCAGCGCTTGCCAGCGCGCCGCCGCAGCGTCGTCCAGCGCCTGCCATCCGGCTGCGTCGGGTGTGGCGGCGAGCGAGGCGGCGCCCGCCAAAGCATCGGCGGCGCTGGCGATGAAGGGCGCATGCGCGCGGGCTGCCAGTGCGCCGAGGGCGGCCAGCAGGCCGATGTCGGCCTCGCCGGGGCCGAAGCTGTAGGCACCGCACAGCACCGACCACGGTGCGGCGTCGGCGCCCCGGCGCGGCTGCTCGACCAGCAGCTTGTGCAGCGTGGTCGCCTCCAGGCCGCCGGCAGCGGCGTCGATATCGGCTTGCAAGGCGGCCTTGCCGGCGTCGAGCATGTACAGCTGCAGATCCTGGCCCAGTTCCAGTCCGGTTGCCAGCTGGCGCAGGCCGCGCCAGTTCGCTTCCAGCGCCTGGAACTCGGGCGCGTGCAGCACGGCGCGCATGCGCAGGCCGATCACGCCGTCCACGGCGGCGACGTATTCTGACTGGCGCGGGTCGGGGCCGGGCGGCATGGCGCCGACGATCTGGCGGATCAACTGGTCGATGGGCGGCACGCCGTCTTGCGGTGCCGAAGCCCCGGTGGCGTGGCGCACTTGCCCGCCCAGCAGGCCGGCAAAGTCGCTGGCAGGGGCGGCTGCGCCGCTGTCCGCCGGCGCAGGGGCACGGCCGTGCATCGGGTCAGCCGCGCCGCCGGCCCCGGATTGCAGCGCGGCGGCGGCTGCGGCGAAGGTGGCGGGATTGCGCAGGCGCTGGCGCTGGCCGCGCAAAGCCTCGAATGCGTCTGATTTTAGATACAGCCGATCCGGATGAAAGTCATCCAGTTCACTGAAGCTGAAGGTGTGGGCCGCGCCGTCCAGCGTCACTTGCACGCTGGGCGCCAGCTGCGCCAGCACCTGCTCGAAATTGTCGATGTCGACCCGGCGGGGTGCGCTGAAGCCGGCGGCGCGGCCGCTGAAGTCGCCCATCACCAGGATGCGCATGGGCTGGCCGTCCTCGCCCGGCTCTTGTGGATCGGCGGCGGCAAAGCCGAATTCGAATGTCAGCGATGTGGCCATGACTGTCCCTCGTCGATATGCAGTGGTGATCGGAGCTTATCCTAAAACCTTACCTTTAAGACAGTTTTTTCGGTCATAATAGCTGTAGGAGGGGATATGCCAAATCAGGTAGTGATGGGGGCGATGATGACTTGCACGTTCGGCGCGGCGCCGTCGTCGCTGGTTGTGCTCCCGGCGAACAAAGTGCTCGCCGAAGGACCGCCTGCCGCCAACATCATGGATCACAAGCCCATGGTGAATATCATGCCGTTCGGCGTGTGCAATTCGATGGCCAACCCCACGGTGGCCGCCGCCACTGCCGCCGCGCTGGGGGTGCTGACGCCCATGCCCTGCATACCGATGACGTCCGCGCCGTGGGTGCCGGGCGCGCCGACGGTGCTGATCGCGAACATGCCCGCGCTGGACAATGTCTCCAAGTGCATGTGCAACTGGGGCGGCGTGATCGCCTTCAGCAACGCGGGCACCACCAAAACCATGATCCCCTGAACCGAATCCGTATGCCACTGACGCAAGCCAACCGCGAAGTAAACGTCACCAGTGCCCTGGCCGACGACGTCCTGCTGTTCGACCGCATGAGCGGCGCCGAACGGCTGGGCCAGTTGTCCGAATTCCGGGTGCAGCTGCTGAGCACCAAGACGGACCTGAAGATCGCCGACGTGCTGGGCCAGCCCATGGGCGTGCACGTGGACCTGCCCGGCGGCGAGGTACGCCATTTCCACGGCATCGTCACCCGCTTCGCCTGCACCGGCTGGCAAGGCAAGCTGGCGCGCTACGAAGCCACCGTCCATCCCGGCCTGTGGCTGCTGACCCGCGCTTCGAACTGCCGCATTTTCCAGGAAAAGAACGTGCTCGACATCGTCAAGGCGGTGTGCCAGGACGCGTCCTACGGCGGCGCCATCGACCTGAACGTGGGTTCGCTGAGCGGCACCTACGACCCGCTGCCGTACTGCGTGCAGTACCGCGAGACCGATTTCAACTTCGTCTGCCGCCTGCTGGAGAACGCCGGGATTTACTTCTACTTCACGCACAGCGCCAGCAAGCACACCATGGTGCTGGCCGACTCGTACGGCGCGCACGCGCCGCTGCCGGGCTACGCCAGCGTGGAGTTTTCCGGCGAGGCGGGGCGCCGCATCGTGGACCAGGAGGCGGTGTATGGCTGGGCTTCCGCCGGCATGATCCAGGCCAGCAGCTATTCGCTAAACGACTTCGACTTCGAGAAAGCCAAGGCCAGCACCGCCGGCGGGCTGAAAGTGAAGTCCACCGTGGCAGCGGCTTTCAGCCAGCAGGCCTACGAAATGTACGACTATCCCGGCCTGTACACCGTGGCTGCCACCGGCACCGCGCTGGCGCGGGGCCGCATGGAGGGCCTGCACGGACAGTGCGAAGAAATCTCGGCCGACACCAACGCGCGCGGCCTGTTCCCGGGCGGCCTGTTCAAGCTGAAAAACCATCCGCGCGAAGAGGAGAACCGCGAATTCCTCGTGACGGGCGCGCAGTACGAGATCGTCGGCGACGACTACGCCACCGGCGGCGACACGCCGATGGACTTCAAGTGCGCGTTCCATGCGATCGGCAAGGAGCACAGCTACCGCGCGCCGCGCACGGCCATCAAGCCGGTGGTGCAGGGGCCGCAGACGGCGATGGTGGTGGGGAAGTCGGGCGAGGAAATCTGGACCGATCAGTACGGCCGCATCAAGGTGCAGTTCCACTGGGACCGCGACGGCAAGGAAGACGAGCTCAGTTCGTGCTGGGTGCGGGTGCAGCAGAGCTGGGCCGGCGCAGGCTGGGGCAGCATGTTCATTCCGCGCATCGGCATGGAGGTGGTGGTGAGCTTCCTGGAAGGCGATCCGGACCGGCCGCTGGTGACAGGCTGCGTCTACAACAGCGACGCCATGCCGCCGTATCCGCTGCCGGCAGAGCAGACCAAGTCCACCGTCAAGACCAACACCTCCAAGGGCGGCGGCGGTTTCAACGAGATCCGCTTCGAGGACAAGAAGGACGCGGAAGAGATTTTCGTCCAGGCGGAGAAGGACTATAACCGCGTGGTGAAAAACAACGATACGCTGAAGGTGGGCTTCGAGAAGAAGGACAAGGGCGACCAGACTATCGCGATCAAGAACGACCGCAGCCTGGACGTGGGGCACGACCACAAGGAGCACGTGGTGAACGACCACACGGTGACGGTCGATCACGACCAGATCATCACCGTGACCAACGACCAGAACCTGAAGGTGGACAATAACCAGACGGTTAAAATCGCGGTCGACCAGAAGCTTGACGTGGGCGGCAACCAGACCACGGCCATCACCGGCGACCAGAAGGTGACCGTGTCCAAGACCATCGTGATCGAGGCCACCACGTCGATCGAACTGAAGGTGGGCGGCACCAGTATCAAGATGGAACCGGCCAAGATCACCATCAAGTCGCCAGAGGTGACGATGCAGGCCGACGGCATGGCCACCGTCAAGGCGGGCGGCATCATGACGATAGGCGGCTCGCTGGTGAAAATCAACTGACACGCCTGATTGTGTTTTGCACAAGCGCGACCTTATAATGCCCAGTTCAACCAGCAGCCATAGAGCCATAGCGAGCCGATGTTTTTAACTCTGCGGATTCAGTCATACAGAAAACAAGCTCCGGCCGTCCCCGTTGAGCGCCGCTTCGATCAATTGGGCGGCACCATCGGCCGCGCCGCGGGCAATGATCTGGAGTTGCCCGATCCGGGCAAGTACATCTCGCGCAGCCACAGCAAGATCGATTTCGCCGACGGCAAGTATACGCTGATGGACCTGGGCGCCAATCCCAGCTGGATCAACGACCGTCCGGTGGGCGCAGGCAAGAGCGCGGTGCTGGAGGATGGCGACCGGCTGCTGATCGGCGATTACGTGCTGGAGGTGGCGGTGGGCGAGGGCGCGTCCCCGCCCCTGGCGGTTCCGGTGTTCCAGCCCGAGACTTCCGACGCTTTGCCGTTCCAGGCGCAGCCTGCCGCCGCGCCCTCGCCGCACGAGGGCAAGTCCTTCGACGAGATGCGCGACACGCTGGCCGGCGTGAAGATACTGGAACTGAGCGGCGGGCATGACCCGCTGGCCGCGCCGTCGCTGAACGATCCGCTCGGCCTGAACATGCTCAATGACGCCAACGCGGTCCATGCCGCGCCGCCGCCGGTGGCCTTCCGCGGTTCCGAGCCGGACCACGCGCCGCCGCAGTGGATGCCGATGCCGGGCGTGGTGCTGCCCGGGACGGCGTACCCGCCGCAGGCGCCGTATCCGCAGCAAGCGCCGGTTGCGGCGCACCTGTCCGAACCCACCGTGCTGACGGTGCGCGCCGCGCCGCCGTCCGCGTCCGTGCCGGCGCCGGCGCCGCCGGCGATGCTGATCCCGGACGATTACGATCCGCTGGCCGATTTCCTGCCGCCGCGCTTGAGCGTGCCGGCCGCGCCGGCCATGCAGGCGATGCCGGCTGTTCCCGTTGCGCCGGCCGCGCAGCCAGCCCCTGGTGCGGTCGCCTACGTGTTGCCGCCGCAGCAAGGCTATGCCGGTCCTGCCGGCGCGGGCCAGGGCGGCGACGAAGTGATGCAGGCGCTGCTGCGCGGCCTGGGCCTGAGCGGCCTGCGCACCACCAAATCGCCCGCCGAGACGGCCGAACTGGTGGGCGCCATGCTGCGCGAAGCGACCGCCGGCACCATGGCGGTGCTGATGGCGCGCGCCATGACCAAGCGCGAGAGCCGCCTGGAAATGACGGTGCTCGGCGCGCAGGCCAACAACCCGCTGAAGTTCTTCCCCGATGCGGAAAGCGCGCTGTCGCAAATGCTCACCAACGCCATGTCCGGCTACATGCCGCCGGTGAAGTCCATCGGCAGCGCCTTCGAAGACCTGAAAGCCCACGAGCTGGCCGTTATCGCCGGCATGCGCGCGGCGCTGGACGGCGTGCTGGCGCGCTTCAACCCGGCGCTGATCGAGGCCAAGGAGCCGGAAGGCGTGATGGATAAAATGATGGCCACCACTCGCAAAGCCCGCATGTGGGAACGCATGGTGGAGCTGTACGATGACATCCTGCGCGAAGCCGACGACGACTTCCAGCACCTGTTCGGCGAAAAATTCTCTGCCGCCTACGAAGACCAGATCGGCCGGCTGCACCGCAAATAATTCCTATCGAGTGAGACACCATGGCGTGGAACCGTAAAGTCATCTGGTCCGAAGGCATGCTGCTGCAACCGCAGCACCTGCAGCAGCACGACCGCTACCTGCAAACCCAGCTCGAAAGCCGGGTATCCCGGCTGCGCCCTTATTCCTGGGGCTTTTCTTCGCTGAAGATCGACGAGCAGCAGCTCGCGCTGGGCAAGCTGGCGATCATGTCGTGCAGCGCCGTGCTGCCGGACGGTACGCCGTTCAACCTGCCTGCGGACGACGACCTGCCGCTGCCGCTGGATATCCCGGAAGACGCGCGCAACGTGCTGGTCGTGCTGGCGCTGCCGCTGCGCCGCCCCGGCATAGCCGAAACCGGCGACAGCCCGGCGCCGGACAACTTCGCCCGCCACGGCACCGTGGACTACGAAGCCTGGGACAGCAACGGCGTCGACAACAGCGCGCTGATGCAAGTGGGGCGCCTGCGCCTGCGCCTGGCGCTGGAGTCGGACGTGGCCAATGCCTACGCCTGCATCGGCGTGGCGCGCGTGATCGAGCGCCGCCCGGACAACCGGGTGGTGCTGGACCCCGAATACTGCCCGCCGTGCCTGGACTTCCGCGTGGCGCAGCGCCTGGGCGGTTTCGCCGACGAAGTGGTGGGCCTGCTGCACCAGCGCGGCGACGCGCTCGGCAACCGCCTGTCCCAGCCCGGCGCGGCCGGCGCCGCCGAGATCGCGGACTTCCTGCTGCTGCAACTGGTGAACCGCGCCGAGCCGCTGTTCGCGCACCTGGCCGGCATGACCGGCTTGCATCCCGAGGAATACTACCGCGAGGCGGTGCAGCTGGCCGGCGAGCTGGCCACCTTCAGCCCGAACAACAAGCGCGCCATCCAGTACCCGGTGTACCGCCACGAGCAATTGCGCGAGACCTTCCTGCCGGTGATGGAGGATTTGCGCCAGTCGCTGTCGATGGTGATGGACACGCACGCCGTGCCGATCCCGCTGGAAGAGCGCCAGTTCGGCATCCGCGTGGCGGTGATGCGCGATCCGGAACTGGTGAAGTCGGCCACCTTTGTGCTGATGGTGAACGCGCACATGCCGCCGGAAACGGTGCGCAACAGCTTCCCGCGCCAGGTGAAGATAGGCTCGGTCGAG
Organism: Massilia sp. BGA-UO-ETr-WB1; assembly: GCF_059567845.1. Lineage (NCBI taxonomy): Bacteria > Pseudomonadati > Pseudomonadota > Betaproteobacteria > Burkholderiales > Oxalobacteraceae > Massilia > Massilia sp. BGA-UO-ETr-WB1. Next base: position 604,321 of record NZ_JCAQOT010000027.1, read on the forward strand.
AAAATCCGTGACCTGGTGAACCTGCAGCTGCCGGGCATCGCGCTGCGGCCGCTGCCGGTGGCGCCGCGCCAGCTGCCGTTCCACGCGGGCTACACCTATTTTGAACTCGACAAGGGCAGCGAATACTGGCAGCAGCTGGCCACCTCCGCCGGTTTCGCCATGCACGTGGCGGGCGATTTCCCCGGCCTGCAAATGGAGTTCTGGGCCATCCGGAAGTAAGCCAAGATGAGCCAGGAAGATTTGCCCGATTCGGACCGCACCATCCTGGTTCCCAAGCCCGGAGGACGGCGCGGCGCACCCGCGCCCGTGGCGGGGTTGGGCGGCGATGGCGGCCCCGGCTCGGGCGCGCAAGGCGCTGGCCCGTCCGGATTTGACGCAGGCGCCGCCGGCGCGGCGGCTGCGGCAGCAGCATGGCCGGGCGCAGGGACGGCTGGCGGCACCGGCGCCGGCAGCACGGCCGGCATGCAGCGCCCCGCCGCCGGCCACGCCAACTACGACGCCACCCTGGCTCCGCTGACGGCGGGCCCGCGCGCGCACCTGAACGGCGTCAATCCGCTGGTCGGCGCCGCCAACGCCTTGCTGGACCTGGTGGTCCCGCTGCGCATCATGGCCACGCACCCCAGCGTGGAAGGACTGCGCAGCCAGCTGGTTGCGGCCATCAAAAAGTTCGAGAACGAGGCCAAGGCCGCAGGCTGCGCGCAGGAAGCCATCGCCGTGGCGCGCTATTCGCTGTGCACCTTCCTCGACGAGACCATCTCCAGCACCCCGTGGGGCGGCAGCGGCGTATGGGCCAGCCGCAGCCTGCTGGTGGCCTTCCACAACGAAGCCTTCGGCGGCGAGAAATTCTTCCTCATCCTGCAAAAGCTCAGCCAGCAGCCGCGCGCCAACCTGCACGTGCTGGAACTGATGTACCTGTGCCTGGCGCTGGGCCTGGAAGGCCGCTACCGCGTGATCGACGGCGGCCGCGCCCAGCTCGACCTGCTGCGCGAACGCCTGCAGCAGCTGATCCAGAAAGAGCGCGGGCCATTCGAGCCCGACCTGTCGCTGCGCTGGAAGGGCTCCAGCGAAAAGCGGCCCGGCCTGCTGCGCCTGATACCCGTGTGGGTGATCGCCGCTGTCGCCGGGCTGATCCTGCTGTGCATCCACCTCGGCTTCAGCTTCCTGCTGAACCGCCAGTCCGACCCCGTCTACGCCGCCTTGCAGCGCATACGCCTGGTGGCGCCCGCGCCGCCGGCGCCGCCGATGGCCAATCCGCCGGTGCGCGTGGCGCGATTCCTGGCGCCCGAAATCGAACGCGGCCTGGTGAGCGTGACCGAAACCCCGGACCGCTCCACCATCGTGCTGCACGGCGACGGCGTGTTCAAGTCCGGCAGCGCGGAAGTGCAGCCGTCCTACGACGGCCTGCTGCAGCGCATCGGCGAGGCGCTCAAGCCGGTTCCGGGCAAGGTTATCGTCATCGGCCACACGGACGACGTGCCGGGCGGCTCGGCGCGCTATCCCTCCAACTGGGCGCTGTCCAAGGGCCGCGCCGCCACCGTGGTGGACCTGCTGGCCAGGCAGGCCGGCCCCGCCGCGCGCTACAGCGTGGAAGGGCGCGGCGAGACTGAACCGCTGGTGCCGAACGACAGCGCCGCCAACCGCGCCCGCAACCGCCGCGTGGTGATTATCGTATTGACGCCATGATCAAACGCTTCTTCAACTGGCTCATCAAGCCGCCCGTGCTGGCCTTCTTCGGCGTGCTGCTGCTGTCGCTGATCTTCTGGTTCGAGGCGCCGCTGCTGGCCTTCGACGGCAAGGAGCCGTTCGCCTCCACCGGCGTGCGCTGGTTCTTCATTGCGCTGCTGTTCCTGGCCTGGGCCATGTACTTCGGCTGGAAGCTGCTGCGCGCGCGGCTGGCCGAACGCCGGCTGATGAAAAGCGTGGCGGGCGATCCGGCCGCGGCGCCCGCCGTGGTGCCGGGCCAGAAGGAGAGCGCCGCCGAGATGGCGGTGCTGGCCAAGCGCCTGCAGGACGCCATGGCGATGCTGCGCAAGTCGAAAGCGGGCGGCGGTTTCGGCGGCGGCGGCTTGTACCAGCTGCCCTGGTATATGTTCGTCGGCGCGCCCGGCAGCGGCAAGACCACCGCGCTGGTGCACTCCGGCCTGAAATTCCCGCTGTCCGACACGCACGGCAAGGGCGCCGTCGGCGGCGTGGGCGGCACCCGCAATTGCGACTGGTGGTTCACCGACGAAGCGGTGCTGCTGGACACGGCCGGCCGCTACACCACGCAGGACAGCTACACCGAAGTGGACCAGGCGGCCTGGAAGGGCTTCCTGCAGCTGCTGCGCAAGCACCGCCGCCGCCGCCCCATCAACGGCGTGATCGTTGCGCTCAGCGTGGCGGACCTGCTGCAGCAAGGGGAAGGCCAGCGCCGCGTGCAGGCGCTGGCGATACGCGCGCGCATCAAGGAACTGCACGAGGAGCTGGGCATCCGCTTCCCGGTGTACGTCATCGTCACCAAGTGCGACCTGCTGGCCGGCTTCGTCGAATTCTTCGACAACCTGGGCCGCGACGAGCGCACGCAGGTGTGGGGCGTCACCTTCCCGCTGGCCTCGGCGGAGCAGGCGGACGCCGGCCTGAAAACCTTCCCGGCCGAATTCGACGCGCTGCAGGCGCAGTTGCAGGCGCGCCTGTTCGAGCGTATGCAGCAGGAGCGGGACATCCAGCGCCGCGCGCTGATGTACAACTTCCCGCAGCAGTTCGCCGCCATCGGCGACGTGCTGGAAGCCTTCCTGACCGACGTTTTCGAAGCCACATCCTATGAAGAAGCCGCGCTGGTGCGCGGCGTCTACTTCACCAGCGGCACCCAGGAAGGCAGCCCGATCGACCGCGTGATGTCCACGCTGGCGGCCAGTTTCGGGCTGGACCGCAAGGTGCTGCCGGCCAACGCCTTCGGCGGGCGCAGCTACTTCATCACGCGGCTGCTGCGCGACGTGGTGTTCCAGGAAAGCGAACTGGCCGGCGCCAACCTGCGCCTGGAGCGCAACCGGCGCTGGCTGCAATGGGGCGCCTACGCGCTGACCGCCGCCGCGCTGGTGCTGGTGACGGCCGGCCTGCTCACCAGCTACGTGCGCAACCAGGCCTATGTGAACGACGTGGCGGCGCGCACCCAGGAGATCGACCAGCTGGCGCGCGCCTTGCCGAAGGATCCGTCGCCGGTGACGGCGCTGCCGCTGCTGAATGCGCTGCGCGACATCCCGGGCGGCTACCGCAGCCAGGGCCAGGAAGTGCCGTTCCTGATGGGACTGGGCCTGTACCAGGGCGGCAAGCTGGGCGAGGGCGCGCAGGGCGCCTACCAGCGGGTGCTGCGCGAAGCGCTGCTGCCGCGCATCCTGGACCAGATGGAAACCCAGCTGCGGCGCGGCACCGCCAACAATCCCGAATACCTGTACGAACTGCTGCGCGTCTACATCATGCTGGGTGAACGCAATCACCTGGACCCGGAAGCGGTGCGCGCCTGGCTGGAATACGACTGGAACCGCAACCTGCCGGAGGCGAACGAGCTGCAGCGCCAGGACCTGCTGCAGCACGTGGCCGCGATGCTGGCGCCGTCCAGCCAGGCGGACGCGCCGCCGCAGCTGGACCGGGCGCTGATTGCGCAAGTGCGTCTCAGCCTGGCGAAGCTGCCGATGGGGGAACGCGTCTACACCCGCCTGAAGCGCAGCCTGGCCGGGGCCGGCGTGCCGGACTTCGACGTCACCGCGGCGGCGGGGCGCGACGCGGGCGTGGTGCTGGCGCGCCAGAGCGGCTTGCCGCTCACGCGCGGCATAGCCGGCTCCTTCACGCTGGCGGGCTACAAGAAGTTCACCGAGCAGATCGACGGCGCCATTGCGGACGTGGTGAGGGACAGCTGGGTGCTGGACCAGCGCGAGGCGGTGGACAGCGTGGAGAGCGCGGCGCAGATGAAGGCCGTGGTGCAGCAGATGTATTTCGAGGAGTACATCCGGCTGTGGGACGGGCTGCTGGCGGACGTGACGCTGGTGCCGTTCACCACCCTGGACCAGGCGGCGCGCGTGATCAACAGCGTGTCCAGCCAGGAATCGCCGCTGCGCAAATTCCTGCAGGCGGCCGCGAAACAGACCAGGCTCGACAAGCTGAAGACCGCCAAGTCCAGCGTGGACGCCGCGACGGACACCGTCAAGCAGCTCAGCGACGCCGCCAAGCGGCGCCTGGAGTCGGCGCTCAGCGACGGCGCGCAGGACGTGCTGCCGGCCGACGTGCGGCCCGTGAACCCGGTCGACATCCACTTTGCGCCGCTGCACAAGATGGTGGAGGCGGGCGGCGGCACCTTGGGTGCGGCCGGCGCCGCCGGTGCGGCGGGTCCCTCCGGCCTGGACGGCGTGCTGCTCAAGCTGAGGGACGTTGCGGTCTACTTCGACGCGGCCAACGCCACGCGCGCCGCCGGCCAGCCCGCGCCGCCGGCCGACGCGCTGACAAAACTGAAGCGCGATGCGGACAGCCTGCCGGCGCCGCTCGGCGCGCTGGTGCGCACCGTGGACACGGCAGGTTCCGGCCTCACGCTGGGCACGGAGCGCGACCGCCTGGACGCGTTGTGGAAGACCGGCCCCGCGCTGTTCTGCCGCGCCGCCATCGCCGGCCGTTACCCGCTGGTGCGCAAGGCCGCGCAGGAAGCCACGCCGGACGACTTCGGCCGCTTCTTCGGCCCCGGCGGCCTGGCCGACGAGTTCTTCCAGAAGCACCTGGTCAACTACGTCGACACCAGCGGCGCGCAGTGGCGCTGGCGCGTGGTCAACAATATGGACCTGGGCATGGACCAGGAAGTGCTGGTCCAGTTCCAGCGCGCCGCGCAGATCCGCGACAAATTCTTCGGCAACGGCGGCAAGCAGGCTTCCGTGCGTTTCGACCTGAAGCCGCTGGCGGCCGATGCCGCCCTGACCAAGGTGGTGCTGGACGTGGACGGCCAGCAGCTGGCGTTCGCGCCCAAGACGCCGCAGGGCGCCGCCAGTTTCCAGATCCCGAGCGGCAAGGGCGTGAACGCGGTGCGCTTCGAGGTGGCGCCCGCCAGCCCGGCGGAACTGCGGACCGAAGGGGCGTGGGCCTGGTTCCGCATGCTGGACAAGGGCCTGCTGGAGCCTTCCGCGCAGGGCGAACGCTACAAGCTGACCTTCGACCTGGACGGCCGCAAGATCATGTACGAACTGACCGCCAACAGCGTCAACAATCCGTTCAAGCGCGACGGGGTGGAGCAGTTCCGCTGCCTGGAGTCGCTGTGATGGACGAACCGGAACTGGCGCCCGGCTTCTTCGGCAAGGTGAGCACGCACGGCGACTTCGTGTCGCGGCGCCTGCCGCCGTCGCTGCTGGGCGTGTGGGACGCGTGGCTGCAGGCTTCCATGCAGGGCAGCCGCGAAGCGCTGGGGGCGCGCTGGCTGCAGACCTATCTCACCAGCCCGATCTGGCGCTTTGCGCTGGCGCCGGGCGTATGCGACCGCAACGCCTGGGCCGGCGTGCTGATGCCCAGCGTGGACCGGGTGGGGCGGCACTTTCCGCTGACGATAGCGGCCGGTGCGCCGGGCGGCGGCGGCTTGCTGGACTGGGTTGCCAACGGCAAGCCGTGGTTCGACCAGCTGGAAACGCTGGCCTTGTCGTCGCTGGATGAGCGTTTCCAGCTCGAGCCTTTCGACGGCCTGCTGCAGGCGATGCCGCCGCTGAGCGATGCGCCGCTGGCGGGCCAGCTTGGCGGCGCCGGTTGCCGCCTGCCGCTGGCTTCGCTGGATGCGGTGGCCGCGCAGGTGCCGGCGCTGGCGGCTGCGGCGCTGCGCGGCCAAAGCGTCTGGTGGACCGATGGATCGGCGGAGGTGGAGCCGAGTTTGCTGCTGTGCCGCGGCTTGCCCGCGCCGGCGGCCTTTGCCGGCATGCTGGCCGGGACCTGGCTGCAAACCGGCTGGGGCGCCTGAATACCTGCCGCTCAGGCGTCCTTGCAGCGGACGATGACGGCGGTGATGTTGTCGCGGCTGCCGTCGCGCTTGGCCATGGCCACCAGTTCGGCGCAGCATTCGCCCAGGTTGTCCTCGCGCACGCGCGCCAGGATCGCGGCGATGGCTTCCGGCGACGAGTTGCCGTACATGCCGTCGCTGCACAGCAGATAGATATCGCCCGGAGCCACCGCCTGCGTTTGCAGGTCCGGCTTGATCAACGGCGCAGGCCCGAGCGCCTGCAGCAGCAGGTTGCGCGCCGGGAGCGGCTCCGGCATGCCGGCTTCCAGCGCCTGCTGGTACAGGGTCTGGTCGCGCGTGAGCTGCGTCAGGCGGCCCTGGCGGAAGCAGTACAGGCGGCTGTCGCCGATATGGAAGATGAACACCGGCCCGTCCTGCGCCACCTGCCACATGCCGGTCAGCGTGGTGCCCATGCCGGCGCCGTCGGCCTGGTCGTTCGCGGTGTTGGTCTGGTACATGCGCTCGTTGGCGAATTCCACCGCGTCGTGCAGCGTGATCATGGCGCGCATGGTGGCGTCGGTCCAGGTGGCGTCCGGATCGGCCTGCACCGGATCGAAGGCGCTGGGGTGGAAAGCGGGGATGGTGGCGTCGCCGGTATCGCCGGTATCGCCAGCGTCGCTGGCGTCGTTGGGCATGGCCTGCCGGTTGCCGTGCGCGGCGCGGATAAAGCTGTGCAGCAGGTTGATGGCGTCGGCGCTGGCGATTTCACCGGCCTCGTGGCCGCCCATGCCGTCGGCCACCACCACCAGGCCGAGATCGGGGGCAATGAAGAAATTATCCTGGTTGGACTCGCGCACCGTGCCCACATCGGTCAGGCCGTAGGCCACTCCCAGGTCCAGGCGGTGCAGCGCCGACGGTGATAATTGCTTCCAGTTCCCCAAGATGTCTCCTATCGTTGAAATTGTCGCCAAGGCTTTGCCACAAAGGCCATAACTGCATGCTAGCATGCGCAATGCGCTCTATGGCGCGAGCGAATAAAAAATGAATGGCGGGACGACGGGATGAGGCATGGACGATAGCGAACAGCTCGGGCGCAGGGACGGATCAGGGGATGGGGAGGCGGATGCCGCCGGCGCTGCCGACGTGGCCAATGCCGGCGATCTTGCCGAGTCCGCCCGCAACGCCGCCGCCGAAGCGCGCGCCGCCATCCTGGCGCGCCGCGTGGCCGCGCTGGAAGCCGTGGTGGCAGTGGAACGCCGCATGCGCGACGTGCACGAGATGACCGCCCGCGCCGCCACCGACCAACTGGCCGCGCGCGACGGCCAGGCCGACATCACCGTGCCGCGCCCGCACGGCGCGCAGCATGCCTACGATGACGACGCCACCATACCGGTGCCGCATTACCGCCCGGACGGCACGCGCGAACCGACGCGCCGCGAGACCCTGCAAGCGCAGCCGGCCCAGCATACGCAACACCCCCAGCATACCCAGCCCACCACCCCCACGCTGGGCCGCTCCGCGCCGCGCTCGCAGCCGGTGCGCTCGCAGCTGCCGGCCTTGCCCGCCGCGCCGAACCGCTCCATCGGACCCGGCATCTCCACGCCGCTGGCGCTGGCGCCGGGCTTCGAGCTGTTTGAATACCGCATCGACGCGGTGCTGGGGCAGGGCGGATTCGGCATCACCTACCTGGCCACGGACGTCAACCTGAACGTGCGGGTGGCGATCAAGGAGTACCTGCCGGCCGATTTCGCCACCCGCGCCAGCGACCGCTCCGTGTCGCCGCGCTGGCCCGAGGACAACGAGTTCTACCTGAACGGCCTGGAATGCTTCCTGATCGAAGCGCGCACCCTGGCCACCTTCCGCCATTCCAACATCGTGCGCGTGGCGCGCTTCTTCGAGGCGCACCGCACCGCTTACATGGTGCTGGAGTACGAGAGCGGCCAGCCGCTCAAGCAGTGGTGGGAGAAGCACAAGGGCATGGGCGAGCAGCAGCTGCTGTCGCTGGTGCAGCCGCTGCTCGACGGGCTGTCGCTGGTGCACGAATCAGGTTATCTGCACCGCGACATCAAGCCGGACAACATCTACGTGCGCAAGGAGGACGGCAGCTGGGTGCTGCTCGACTTCGGCGCGGCGCGCCAGACCGTGGGCGGCATGCAAGCCATGGCCGACGTGGTCACGCCCGGCTACGCGCCGCTGGAGCAGTACCAGGGCGGCGAGCAGGGGCCGTGGACCGACATCTACGCCATCGGCGCCACCTTGTACTGGATGATCACCGGCGCCAAGCCGGCGCCGGCGCCGGAGCGCCAGAGCGGCGTGGCCGAGTATGTCCCCGCCGTGCAGGCCGGCCAGGGCCGCTACAGCGATGAGTTCCTGAAAGCGGTGGACTGGGCCCTCGCAGTGGACCCGCAACAGCGCCCGCAAAGCATCCAGGAACTGTCGCAAAGCCTGTTCGCTTCGCACGCCGGCAGCCTGGGTTTGCAGGAAGCGCTGCGGGTGGGCGAACTGGAAGGCCAGCGCCGCCTGAAGAAGGGCGTGCGCAAGCTGGGCAAGGCGATCTGGCGCCCGGCCTCGTGGCCGCTGGTGGTGAAGATGACCATCGCCATGATGCTGGCCGCGCTGCTGCCGATGACCATTACCGCCTACTACAATTTGAACGGCTCTGTGGCCGCCGTGTCGGCCAGCGAGCTGCGCAACCTCGAGAGCCTGGCGCAGGCGACGGCCGGCCGCATCTCGCAGCTGATACTGGACAGCCGCTACCAGGCCAGCTACCTGGCCACTGACTCGGCCTTCATCGACTACCTGCGCGCGCCTAGCGAGGCGAAACGGGAAGTGGTGAGCGGCAAGCTGGCCAACCTGATCAAGACCAATCCGGACGCGCACCTGATCTTCCTGATGGATAAGGAAGGCACCGCGCTGGTGTCCAGCGAGCCTGGCGTGGTGGGCGTGAACTTCAAGTTCCGCGAATACTTCCAGGAAGCGATGAAAGGGCACTCCTTCACCACCGGCGTGATCATCGGCGCCACGGCGGGCCTGCCCGGCGTGTACTATGCCAACCCGGTATTCGACGCGGCCGGGAAGGTGATCGGCGTGGTGGTGATGCGCATCAAGGGCAGCACCATATCGGGCATCCTGGACGAAGCCAGTGCCGACGGCAAGCGCGTCTCCTTCATGATAGACGGCGACGGCATCCTGGTGCATCACCAGGACAAGAACCAGCTGTACCGCAGCCTGGCGCCGCTGCCCAAGGCAACGCTGGGCCGCATCATTGCCGACCAGCGTTTCCGCCGCCACCGGATTGAGAGCGTGGACATGCCGGAACTGGCCAAGGTGCTGATCGGCGCCAAGACGACCGGCAATATCAGCTTCCATTCCACCATCACCGGGGGCGAGGAGCATGCGGGCTTTGCGCCGGTGAAGGGGCATAACTGGGTAGTGGGCGTGACCGAGTCGCGCGCGCGCTTCGAAGAACCGCTGCAGCGCCTGTTCTTCAATGTGCTGTACAGCGTGGCGGCGGTCGGTCTCGTGTTCCTGATACTGGCGGTGCTGTTCGCGCGCACCATTACGCGCCCGGTGGTGCGGCTGACCGAGGCGGCCAACGCGCTCAAGGACGGCGACTACGACCGCGCCAGCATCAAGGTGACCAGCACCGACGAAATCGGCCGCCTGGCGCGCACCTTCAACGTGATGATAGACGTGCTGCGCCAGCGCGAGCGGGAGAAGCAGCGGGGTAAATTGGGACATCAATCGAAAGGAACGGGACGGGATGACGAACAAAACTGAACAAGTGCAGGCAAACGACGGCATGGCGAGCGGGCGGCGCCGCTTTCTACAGGCGGGAGCGGCGGGCGCCCTGGGCGCGGCGGCGCTAAGCCTTGCCCCAGCCGCGGTGCTGGCCAAGCCGGCGCTGAAACTGGGGCCGCACGGCCTGCGCGCCCTGGCGCGCGATTTCGAAGGCCGCCTGATCCTGCCCGGCCAGGATGGCTACGCGCTGGCGGCCTGGCCGAACAATGCGCGCTACGCCGGCGTGCTGCCGCAGGCGGTGGCCATGTGCGCCAACCAGCAGGACGTGCAGCGCTGCATCCGCTGGGCCGGCGACAGCGGCCTGCCGTTCGCGATCCGTTCCGGCGGCCACAACTACGCGGGCTTCTCCACCACCTCCGGCCTGCTGATCGACGTGAAAGCCATGAACAGCGTGACGGTGGACCTGAAGAATGAGACCGCGTGGGTGCAGGGCGGCGCCAACAACAACGACGTGGCCGCCGTGCTGCGCAATTATCCTTACGCCATTCCGTCCGGCCGCTGCCCAACCGTGGGCACCAGCGGCCTGGTGCTGGGCGGCGGCTGGGGCTTCGCGGCCACGCACGACGGCCTGACCTGCGACAGCCTGCTGGGCACCGAGCTGGTGCTGGCCAGCGCCGAGGCGCGCAGCATCAACGCGGACAACCACAAGGAGCTGTTCTGGGCGGTGCGCGGGGGAGGCGGCGGCAATTTCGGCGTGCATACCGGCTTCACCTTCAAGCTGCACAAGGTGAACAAGGTCACCACCTTCAATCTGAGCTGGGCGCCGGGCAAGCAGATCGAATTGCTGCGCGCGCTGCAGACCTTGCAGCTGACCTACCCGACCATGATTTCCACGCGCAGCAAGGCGTTGCCGATGGCGGCGGGCGCGCGGCCTGCGCGCGACACGCTGTATGTGCAGACGCTGGGCCAGTTCTGGGGCGGCGAGAAGGAGCTGCGCGAGATGCTGGCGCCGCTGTACGCGATCGCCGTGCCGCAAACGGCCGACATCTACGAGGTGGATTACTGGCGCGGCCGCGACTACCTGCTGACCGACGATCCGAACGGCCTGTACGACATCCGCTGCAGCTTCGTGCAGAAGGAGCTCAGCGAGGCGGCAATGGAGAACATGCTGAACTGGATGACGCGCTGGCCGGGCGGCTCGGTGCTGCAGGAGAACATGGGCATCCTGTTCGCCATCGGCGGCCAGGTGAAGGCGGTGCCCCGCAACGCCACCGCCTATGTGCACCGCGATTCCAACTTCATCTTCGAGATGGAAGCGTCGTGGGGGCCGATCGACAAGCCGGACACGGTGCAGCGCCAGCGCGCGTGGCTGAAGGACTATTACGACGACATGCAGCGCTTCCTGCAGCCCGAGTCCTACGTCAACTTCCCCAGCCGCGACCTGAAGAACTGGGCGCAGGCCTACTACGGCAGCAACCTGGGCCAGTTGTCCGAGGTGAAGCGCCGCGTCGACCCGGGGAACCTGTTCCGCTTCGAGCAGAGCATTCCGCTAGCGCCCAAGCGGTAAGCCGTACTCCACGGACCAGCGTTCATGCTGGTCCTGCCAGCAGTGGAACCCATGCAGGCCGTCGGCCAGCGCGCGCCGGTGGCCTTCGTGGTCGCCGTGGGCCACGCGGCGGCGCGCGGCCCATTCGGGCGGCGCCGGCAGCAGCAGGTCGCGCTGCACCAGCAGCCGCGCCAGGCCGCCGTAGACAATGGCGTAGCCGCGCACGGTGAAGCCTTCCAGCAGCAGGCCGCGCAGGCTGCGCATGTTTTCCGGCGCCACCGTGGCCGCCACCAGCGTGCGCCCCAGCTCGCGGCCCAGCGCCACGCGTTCTTCGATGGCGGCGCAGTGCAGCCGCCGCCCGCGCCACTCGGGCAGCGAAGCGGCGCCGTCCAGCACGCACATGCGGGCGCGGCCGGCGGCGCCGGCGTCCAGCAGTTCCGCCATATGGTCCACCGCTTCCGAGTCCATGCCCAGCACGCCGTAGGCCACCAGCTCGCCGTCCGCGTGGCAGCACAGGATGCGGCCTTGCTCGGCGGCGTGCCGCTCGAAATGGGCAAGGCCGTCGGGCCGCACCATGCCCTGCGGGACATGGGCCAGCGCGGTGCGGTGCAGCTGGTGCACCTGCGCCGCTTCGCCGGCGCGCATCAGGCGCCAGTTGAAGGCGGGGCCGGCGTTGCAGATGCGGGGGGATTCTTCGATCATTTCAGCAGCTCCGCGTAGTTGAGCACCTTGAGTGGCGGGTAGAGCTCGAGCCGGGCCGCCACCGGCATGTTGACGAGGTAGGTGAAGCGCGCCAGCGTCTCGACCGGGATGGCGGCGGGCGCCATGCGCTGGCGCAGGATCTGCTGCGCCTTGTGCGCCGTGAGACGGCCCACGCTCTCGTAGCCGGACACCAGCCCGAACAGCGCTTTGCCTTCGCGCAGGGCGATTTCGGTGGCCGAGAAGGCGGGCAGGCGGGCCGCCAGCGCGGCCTCGGTGAGCACCTTGCGGTTGGCGGCCAGGAAGCTGTCCGGCCCGATGTAGAGCAGCTGCGCATTCTGCCGCGCCAGCTCGGCCACCATGGCCGGCAGTTCGCCGGCCAGCGGCAGGCCCTTGGCGTCCAGCGGCACCGGGCGCTCCAGCAGCTGGAAGCGCGCGCCGGCCGCGACCGCGCGCAAGTCCTTCACGTTCTGCACCGAATTCGGCTCGGCCGGGTTGTAGATGATGGCCAGGCGCTCGAAGCGGCGGTAGGCGCGGATGGCGCTGAGCTGCTGGGCCGGCGGCACCACGTGGCAGGCGCCGGTGATGTTGCGGCCCGACGACGCCAGCGACTTGACCAGGCCCGAGCCCTGCGGCGACGCCACCATGGTGAACACGATCGGGATGTCGGTGACGTGGCGGGACGGATCGACCTCGCCTTCCTTGCCTGCCACCGCCAGCGTGATGGGCGTTCCCCAGGTGTAGATCAGGTCCGCCTTCATGGCGCGCGCTTCGGCGATCAGCTGCGGCACCTTGCCCACGTCGAGCGCCACGTCGCGCACGATCAGCTCCACCGGCATGCCGTTGACGGCGAAGTAGTCGCGGAAGCCTTTCTCCACGGCGGTCTCGCCCCGGAACAGGATCATGTAGATGCGCGGCGGGCGGCTGCTTCTCTGTGTAGCCGGCTGCTGTGCCAATGCGCGCGGCAGGGCGCCGCCCAGTGCCAGCATGGCGGCCGCGCGGCAGACTGTGCGCCGCCTCATGCCGCCGCCTCCGGCGCATCGGCTTCGTGGCTGCCTTGCCGGCCGCCCCGGACGCTGGCCACCGCGAACACCAGTGAGAACAGCAGCGACGCCGCCAGCGCAAACGCGCCAAGGCAAGCCATGGCTTGCGCGGCGCCGTAGCGCGCCGCCAGCATGCCGGTGACGACCGGACCGGCCGCCGCGCCCAGGCGTTCGAGCAGGCGGAACAGGCCGACGATGGGGCCGGTGCCCGCGTCGCGCCCCTCGTTCCGCGTGACGCGCGCCACCAGCACCAGCTGGGCGGAGATGCTCATCGACTGGCCCACGCCCAGCGCGCCAATGCCGAGCAGGACCAGTTCGCCGCTGGCGCCCCAGGCCACCGGCAGCAATCCCAGCCCGGTCAGCAGGCCGCCGGCCGCCACCAGCGGCGCGTAGGCGTTGTAGCGGTCCGCCAGGTGGGCAAACAGGGGCGCGAGCGCCAGGGAGCTCAGGCCGTAGAGCATGGTGTAGCGGCCGATTTCGGACTTGGACAAGCCCAGGCCGGACAGCAGCACCGGCACCAGGAAAATCAGGAAGCCGGAGTAGAGGAACTTGGCGGGCACGCCGGACAGGATGGACAACGCGAGGAAGCGCTTGTTGCACGCCAGCCGCGCCAGCAGCGGCGTGCTGCGCTGCGTCGTGGTCTGCCCGGCGGGCTGGCCGCTGCCGTGCCCCTTGCTCAGCACCGCCGCCGCGATGGCCGCCGCCAGCAGGGCGACGGCGGCGCCCAGCAGGAACACCATGCGGTAGCCCACGCGGTCGGCCAGGATGCCGCCCACCGCCGGCGCGCAGATCTCGGCCACCATGATGGCGCCCACGAACAGCGCCATGCCTTTGCCGCGATTGCTGCTGTCGGTGTGGTCGAACACATAGCCCTGGCAGGCCATGAACAAGATGGCGTAGCCCACGCCTGTAACGGCGCGCGCGGCCACCAGCGCGTAGTAGTCCGGCACCAGGCCGGTGACGGCCAGGCCGGCCATGACGGCCAGCGCGCCGGCGATGTAGCTGCTGCGCCGCCCCAGCCGGTCCGACCAGTGGCCGGCGAAAGGCATGGTCAGGGCCACGCCCAGCAGGAAGGCGGTGACAGGCAGGCTGGCGTGCAGCGCGCCGGCCGCCGCGCCGGACGGCAGCGAGGCGGCATACACCGGCAGGAAGGGGCGCGACAGCATTTCGGCGAACATGAACAGGAAGCTGAGTACCCGCACCAGCACGATGCGCGGCTGCTGCCCGGCGTCGATGCCGCTGGCGCTCCCCTGGCCGCCGGCTGCGTCGCCAAACAGGTACGCCTGGCGCAGGCGCTGCAGCAGCGGTTCGGCGAGCGCGGCCTTTTGCGGGCTGGTTTCGCGCAGTGCGGCTGCGCCGCGCACGAGTTCAGCGAAGCCCTGGTTGATGCGCGCGGTGAGGGCGTGCAGGCGGGCGGCAATGGCGGCGCCGGAGGCCGGCGCGGGGCGTTGGCGGAAGTCGCCCGCCGCCATGCTGGTCATCAGCGCGAGAATCTGGCGCATCGGCGCGGTGAAGGTCAGCGTCACCACGAACCACAGGATCTCGAAGGCGATCAGCAGGCTGGTGATGAGCACAATGCCGATGTCGTAGCGCAGCTCGCGCACGCGCGCGGCGATGTGGCTCTTGTCCACGCCCACGTGCAGATGCCCCACGACGCGGCCCTGGTGCAGCAGCGGTAGCGCCGTGTCCAGGAACTGGCCGGGCGCGCTGCTTTCAGCCTGGATGCTGCCATACAGCGGCTTGCCGCTGCCGTCGGCAATGCGTAGATAGGCCAGGTCGCGGTTCTGCTTCAGCACGTCGGCAAAGAACTCCGGCACCCCCTCCAGGCGCTGCAGCGGAATGCCGTGCTCCAGCGCGCGCGCCAGCTGCGCCGACAGCGCCACGCCGGTGGTGTGCGCCTTGCGGCCGAATTCCGGCAGCAGCGCGCGTTCGGACAGCGACCACGCGTACAGCGACAGCGCCAGCTGCACCGCCAGCAGCAGCGCCAGGGCGAACACGAACAGGCGCCGCACCGGGCGCGTATATAGCCGAAGCTCAAGGCGCTCCTCCTGGGTCATGGCTGGGTCATAGTTTTTCCCCCGCCACGTCCTTGCAGGTGATGGCGCGCTGGGCCCGTTCCAGTTCGCGTAGGGCGCGGTCCGCGCTGTGCGCGGCCTGTTCGGCCAGCGCCGCGGCGTGCCGGTCGGGCCTGGCCACCGGCGGCACGCTGGCGTCCAGCGCGTGTTCGATGCTGCCCAGCGTGCGGCCGATGCGGCGCACCCACAGCCGCGTGCCGAGCACCGCCAGCAGCGTGGATACGGCCGTGGCCAGCAACCCGGCCAGCAGCAGCTGGCGCGAAATGCCGGCAATGAACTGGTCGTGTCCGCGCCGCGAGTAATGCAGCTCGATGGCGCCGGCCGTCACGCCCAGATTGTTGGATAGTGGGGTGCTGACGGCGATGCTGTCGCGCTCCGCGGGGCGGCCGGTGGTGAAGGCGGGACTGCCCTGGTCGTCCTTGACGATGATGGCGACGATGTCCGGGTCTTGCCGCGCTTCGAAGTCGATGGCGGCTTGCGCGTTGCCCAGGCCGCGCACCGGCAGGCCAAGGTCCAGCCCCGTTTCCAGGTTCTGGCGCAGCACGTTGACGGTAAAGCGCAGGCGGGAGTCTTCCAGTTCGCCGAGCGTGCGGTCAAGCTTGCCCACGTTGAGGAACACCGTCAGGCCGATGGCGAGCGCCGAGATCAGCACGATGGGCGCTGTAATCGTCATGCTGAGTCGAGACATCGCCATACGCCGGTAGCCATTCGCCGATATTGAACTCGCAAGAGTGTAGCATTGTTGAGCTTGCTCAATACCGGTTTTTGGCTATTCGTATGCGCCCAGGCGGCGCTGTTCCTCCGGCGTGAAATAGGCGTCGCGCAGGGCCTGCACGTCGCCCGGCTGGCCGCGTGCGGCCTGGTACAGGGCGATGCGGCGCTTCCAGTCCGCGTCGTCGCGGTCCACGTCCGCCAGGCGCGACGCCGCCTCCGGCGACAGCGCGGCCGCGCGCAGGCGGTAGATTTCGTTGTCGCCCGCGCCTTGCGCGCGCAGCTGCTGCACCGATTCCTCCAGCCGCAGCACCCGCGTGGGCGCCGCGCGCTGTTCGCGCTGGGCCGGCGTCAGCTGGGCGTCCAGCGCCGCCAGGCGGGCCTGGCGCGCCGTTTCGGTCAGGTTGCGGTCGGCGGCCAGTTCCAGCCGCGCGATGGTGTCGGCCGCTTGCGCGTCCGCAGCGCCGAACAGGCCCGCGATCTGTTCCGCCGTGAAGTACTGCGGCCGCAGCTGCTGCATGGCGGCCAGGCGGGCGCGCGCGCCGCTGGCCATGTCCGCGCTGTTCGGCAGGCGGCTTTCCACGTCCGCCAGCGCGCGCTTGTAGGCCAGGTAGCTGGCCAGCAGGCGCTTGGCCTCTGCGGCCGGAGCGGGCCGCAGGCGGCGCTCCAGTTCCCGTTCTATCCCGGTGCGTATGGCCAGCAGGTCTTTTTCGCCCAGGCCGGCCAGGTAGTAGTCGAACAGGTGGCCCAGTTCCTCGTCGACCAGCAGCCGTTCGGTGCTGTCGGCTTTGACGGCGCCGTCCGGCGTGGTGCCTTCCATCGAGCGCACGAACGCGAAATGGTTCGCCTGCGCAGGCGCCGCCGCGGGCTCGGCTGCCTGCTGCGACGGCCAGGCCAGGTACAGCACGGCCAGCATAGTCCCTGTGCCTGCCGCGGGAGCGAGGAGCTTGCGCAGGCGTGGCGGTTTCGCGTTCATGGCGGCGCTCCTTACAGTCCCAGGCCCTGCAGGCGGTTGGCGTGCTGGCGGAACAGCGTGACGGGGCTGGTCTCGAACAGGTTGGTGATGCCGATCATCTGGTTCACTTCGTCCAGGTGGTTGAGCGCGTAATCGTCGCGGATCACGCGGCCCAGGCGGCTGGAGCAGCTGCTGACCAGGCCATCGTTCTTCTCGCCGTTGAAGGCCAGGCCGGTGACGGCCAGGAAGGGATCGGCCGCGTCGAAGGCATTGGTCCAGGGCTTGGCGCCGCTCCACGAGAAGTACTGCACGCCGTTGACCTGGTAAGCGCCTTCGCCGCAGGCCGACGTCGGCACGCCCTGCGGATGGCGCGCGTTGAAGGCCAGCGTGCCGGCGGTGCTGAGCGACTGGGCGGCGGCGCGCGAGCTCTGCGGCAGCGTGGGGCTGCCGGACAGGAGGCTGATCAGGCCGGACAGGGCGTTGGCCAGCTCGTAGGTCACGTTGGGCACGGCGCCGATCAGCACGTCGGCCACCTTGGAGCCTTTGTTCACGCCGCCCACGCTGGAGACCGAGGCCACCAGGTCGGGGCGCACCGAGGCCACGTAGCGCGAGGTGGGGCCGCCGTGGCTATGGCCGATCAGGTTGACCTTGGCGGCGCCGGTGGCGGCCAGGATCTGCTTGACCTGCAGCAGCAGCTGCTCGCCGCGCACTTCGGTGCTGTTGGCGGCCGAGACCGAGGTGACGTAGACCTTGGCGCCGCCGCTGCTCAAGCCGGAGGCGATGCCGTAGAAGTAATCCACCGGCCCCAGGTTGTCGAAGCCGAACAGGCCGTGCACCAGCACGATGGGATACTTGGTCTGGGTGTAGCCCTGCGCCCAGGACGGGGCGGGCAGGGCCATGAGGGTGATCAGGAACAGCGCAAGCGACTTCCAGTAGCGTTTCTTCATTTTGTCTCCGATTCGATTGTTTTATGAGGCCGGAAATGTAAAACCGGGCCTGGGCCCGGTTCAAAATGTAGCATCGCGGCTGTGCCGGAGATGGTGCGCATGGCTGTGCCGATTCGCTTTGGCTCGCCAGGCCATGTACTTGGCCCGGCAGGCCGGCGCAATGTTGTTTTTTGCGCCAGCGTTGCGGCTTATTGCGGACTATTGCGGAGTTACGGCTGCACCGGCGTCGGCTGGACGTTGCTGGCGCCGGGTTCCTGCACCGGGGCCGGCGGCTGGCCATCCAGGTCGATGGTGCGCACCGAGCCATCGTTGGCGTATTCGGCGTAGATCCAGGAGCCGTCTTCGGCCTGCACCACGCCTTCCGGCACCGGGCGCTCGCGCGGCGGCGCCTTTTGCAGCGCCACGCGCATGTAATCGATCCAGATCGGCATGGCCAGCGTGGCGCCGAACTCGCGTCCGCCCAGCGACTTCGGATCGTCGTAACCCATCCACGCCACGCCCACCACGCCGCCGCCGTAGCCGGCGAACCAGCCGTCCACCGCGTCGTTGGTGGTGCCGGTCTTGCCGGCCAGGTCGGCCCGGCCGAGGCGCGCGCCCGCCTGCGCGCCGGTGCCGCTGCGCACCACCTCGCGCAGCATGGTGTCGGTGATGAAGGCGTTGCGCGGGTCCAGCACGCGGTTGGCCTCCTGTGCCGCCTGCTGCGGCTTGGTTTCGGACAGCACCTTGCCGTTGCCGTCGACGATGCGGGAGATCAGGTAAAGCTGCACCTGGTAGCCGCCGTTGGCGAACACCGAGTAGGCGCCGGCCAGCTGCTGCGGCGTGACGGCGCCGGTGCCCAGCGTCATGGTCAGGTTCTGCGGATGCTTGGCCGGCGTGAAGCCGAACTTCTCCAGGAAGCCGTGCGCGTAGGGCACGCCCACCGCGCGCAGCAGGCGCACCGAGGTCACGTTCTTCGATTTGGCCAGCGATACGTGCATGGAAATCGGGCCGTCGTAGACGTTGTCGTCGTTCTGCGGATCCCAGCCGCCGGTGTCCACGCCGGTGTCGGACAGTTTCACGTCGTTGATCAGGGTGCCCGGGAAGTAGCCTTTTTCCAGCGCCGACGAATAGACGAAGGGCTTGATCGAGGAGCCGGGCTGGCGCCAGGCCTGGGTAACGTGGTTGAACTGGTGCAGGTTGAAGTCGAAGCCGCCCACCATGGCGTGGTAGGCGCCGGTGGCCGAATCGAGCGACACGAAGGCGGCCGCCACCTGCGGCACCTGGGTGATCGACCAGCGTTTCTTGTCATTCTGAGAGACGCGCACGATGGCGCCGGGCCGCAGCTTGAGGCCTTCCCTGGCTTTTTCGCTCAGGCCGGGCGCGGCCAGTTTCAGGCCGTCGCCGGTGATCTCGTGTTCTTCGCCGTCGATGGTTTCCACCGTGACGCTCTTGGCCGACGCGGCCAGCACCACGGCCGGGATCAGCCGGTCGCTGCTGCGGCGCTTCTGCAGCGCCTCGTCGATGGCGTCTTCGCGCTCTTCCGGATCGGACGGCAGGTCGATGAAGGCTTCCGGGCCGCGGTAGCCGTGGCGCTGGTCGTAGTTCAGCACATTGCGGCGCACCGACTCGTAGGCCGCCTCCTGGTCCGCCTTCAGGATGGTGGTGTAGACGCTGATGCCGCGCGAGTACGACTCTTCCTTGTATTGCTCGTACACCGCCTGGCGCGCCAGTTCGGCCACGTATTCCGCGTGCACGTCGAACTCCTGGCCCTTCGGATTGATGCGCAGGGTTTCCTTCAGCGCCTGCTCGTGCTGGGCGGCGGTGATGATGCCCTGGTCGCGCATGGCCTTCAGCACCAGGTGCTGGCGCAGGCGCGCGCGCTTGGGATTGGCCACCGGGTTGTTGCGCGCCGGGTTCTGCGGCAGGCCGGCCAGCATGGCCGTTTCCGCAATCGACAGCTCTTTCAGCGACTTGCTGAAGTAGGCCTGCGCGGCGCTGGCGAAACCGTAGGAGCGCTGGCCCAGGTAGATCTGGTTCAGGTACAGCTCCAGGATCTGGTCCTTGGTCAGCGCGCCTTCCATCTTATAGGCCAGCATCACCTCGGTCATCTTGCGGCCCAGCTTCTTGTCGCGCGTGAGGTAGAAGTTGCGCGCCACCTGCATGGTGATGGTGGAACCGCCCTGGCGGAAGCTGCCGCGCAGGTTGGACTTGACCGCGCCCATGGCGCGTATCCAGTCGATGCCGCCGTGGTCGTAGAAGCGCTTGTCCTCGATGGCGAGAACGGCCTTCTTCATCAGGTCCGGCATGTCCTTGATGGCGACGAAGTCGCGGTGCTCTTCGCCGAACTCGCCGATCAGCGCGTTGTCGGCAGTGTAGATGCGCAGCGGGATCTTGGGCTGGTAGTCGGTGATGGCGTCCAGCGCCGGCAGGTTGGGGCCGATGAAGAGCACCATGTAGGCGCCCAGCAGGGCTGCGCCCACGGCGGCGGCGATGCCGCCCACGGCCACGGCACGGATGGCGTTACGGCGGTTGAGCCACTTCGGCAAAGCAGGAGAGTTAGCAGTCAAAACAGGTACTCATGGTTGCGCAACTGGTGCGGATGCGGGCAATTATAGTCCAATGAACGGCAGGCCCATTCCGCTTTGGATTGTAGTTATGCTACTCTTGCCGCTTGCTAAACTTTACGGGAATGTATTCATGCGCGCCAAGTCTGCCCTGGGTCTGCTGCTGTTGTTGAATGGCGCCGTTGCCGGCGCCGCCGTCCAAACCGTCGATTGCGGCCGGCTGCTGGACGTGAAGGCCGGCGTCTGGCGCGAGCGCGTCAGCGTGGTGATCGACAACGGCGTGGTCAAGTCGGTGGCGCCCACCGGCGCGGCCAAGGGCGATATCGATTTGAGCGGCAAGTCCTGCCTGCCCGGCCTGATCGACATGCACGTGCACCTGACGGGCGAGTCGCACAAGGAAGTGGAAACGCTGCGCATGAAGCTGAGCCAGGACGTGGCGGACGACGCCTACCGCTCGGTGGCCTATGCCGAACGCACGCTGAAGGCCGGCTTCACCACGGTGCGCGACCTGGGCGCGGGCGACGGCTTGAACGTGTCGCTCAAGCGCGCCATCAATAGCGGCGCCATCGTTGGCCCGCGCATGTACACGGCCGGCACCACCATCGCCACTACCGGTGGCCACGGCGACGGCACCAACGGCCTGTCGCGCGAACTGGGCAAGGCGGTCGGCCATCCGACGCCGTACGACGGCGTGATCAACGGCCCGGACCAGGCGCGCGAAGCGGTGCGCGCGCGCTACAAGGAAGGCGCGGACCTGATCAAGATCACCGCCACCGGCGGCGTGCTGAGCCAGGCAGCCAGCGGCCAGAATTCGCAATTCACGGACGAGGAGCTGAAAGCCATCGCCGCCACCGCCAAGGACTACGGCTACCGCGTGGCGGTGCACGCGCACGGCGTGGAAGGCATCAAGCGCGCGCTGCGCGCAGGGCTGGACTCGATCGAACATGGCAGCTATATGGACGATGAGGCCATCGCGCTGTTCAAGAAGCACGGCGCCTTCTATGTGCCCACCATCAGCGCCGGCCGTTACGTGGCCGATAAGGCCAAGGACCCTGAGTTCTTCTCGCCCATGGTGCGCCCAAAGGCGGCGGCCATCGGCCCGCTGATCCAGGCCACGTTCGGCAAGGCCTATAAGTCCGGCGTGAAGATTGCCTTCGGCACGGACGCGGGCGTGTTCCCGCATGGCGAGAACGCCAAGGAATTCGCTTACATGGTGGAGGCGGGCATGCCGGCGCTGGAAGCGATCCGCTCGGCCACGCTGAACGCGGCCGAGCTGCTGAACCAGGGCAACCGCCTGGGCTCCGTGGAGCCGGGCTACGCCGCCGACATCGTGGCCGTCAGCGGCGACCCGCTGAAGGACATCAGCGTACTGCAGCAGGTGCAGTTCGTGATGAAGGACGGCGTGGTCTTTAAACGCTGAATTCAGGCCATGCAGGCATCCTGCGGCCGGGCCGACGGCGCCAGCCGGACGTTGACCGCGCCGGCCAGCGCCGCCGGGCTGCCGGGTACGCCGCACACCAGCTCCGGCTGCAGCTGGTGGATGGCCAGGTCCAGCCAGCCGGCGGTGTCGCCGAAGCGGTAGCCCAGGCAGGCGGCGCGCGCGGTGTCCATCACGAAAGGGAAGGGATAGTCGAAAGGACTCAATCCCGCCTGCGTGGTGAGCGGCAGCGCGCGCACCTTCTCGCCCAGTACCGCGCCCACGCGGCGGTGCAGGTCGAGCGCCGACAGGGCGCCGCTGTCGGCCGCGTTCACCGGGCCGAGGAAGTCCTGCATGCCGGTCCACAGCAGGAAGTCGCTGGCCGCGTCCGCGCTGATGAAAGAGCTGGCCGCGCCGGCGTTGGCGTACAACAGGGCCTGGCCCGATTGCGCCAGCGCCACGTAATAGGCCAGGCGGCCGGTGAATTCATCGCCGCCCAGCACGTGGCCAAAGCGCACCGTCACCACCGGCAGCTTGCCGCTGCGGTACAGCACCGCTTCGGCCTGGCGCTTGCCCTCGGCGTAGTTCTCGTCCGCCACCAGCGGGTCGTTCCACGGGCATTCCAAGTCGACGCGCACGGTGCGCAGGTCCAGGTCCAGTTCTTCGAACGCGCCTTCCTGGCGGCCCAGCAGGCGCCGGTACACCTCGATGGTGGACGCCATCACGTAGCGCGCCACCTTGCCGGCAAACAGTTCGACGGCGATGGCCGCGTCCAGCGGCGTGTAGCACATCTGGTCATACACGATATCGTAGCCCTGGCTGCCGGCGAAGGCGGCGCGCATGGCGGCATGGTCGCGGCGGTCCACGCGGATGCGCTGCACACGGCTGCCGAAGCTGTCCGCGCTGCGGCCGCGCGTGGCCAGGGTGACACGGTGGCCGGCGTCCAGCAGCTTCTGGACCAGCAGTTTTCCGAAATAGCGCGTGCCGCCGATCACCAAGATATTCTTGTGCATGATAATCTCCTGTTAGTGTTGAATCATTGTCTCGCCTCGCGGATTGGCGATCAAACGAGAAAATTGCCTGTCTGAGAACAAGTTAAACTAACTCATGGAGTATGCATGGCCAAACCGCTGCGCAGCCTGTCGGGGCTGATCGACCTGGAATCGGCCGCCCGCTGGGGCAGTTTCAAGCTGGCGGCGGAGGAGCTGCACAAGACCCCGGCCGCTGTCAGCCAGCAAATCAAGAACCTGGAAGAGGAACTGGGCTTCGCGCTGTTCCTGCGCCATCCGCGCCACGTGGCGCTGACGGAGAAGGGGCGCGACTTTTCCGCCACCGTGGCGCGCGTGCTGGGCGAGCTGCGCACCAAGGCGGCGGCGCTGCAGAAGAGCGGCGAGGAGTGCGTGCTGCGCATCTCGAGCACCCACTCGTTCGCGCTGAAATGGCTGGCGCCGCGCCTGACGCACTTCACGCGGCTGCACCCGGACCTGGACATCCGCCTGCACGCCAACGACCGCAACGTGAGCCTGGAGGACGACAGCGTGGACGTGGCCATCCGCTACGGCGCCTACGAGCCGGGCGACCCCACCATCCTGTTCGACGAGCGCCTGGTGGCGGTGTACAGCCCGGACATCCTGCCGCCGGGGCGCAGCGAATTCACGCTGGCCGACCTGCGCACCCTACCGCTGCTGGACGAGGGCAGCAATGTGCACTGGGACCGCTACGTGGCCGCCAACGGCCTGCCCCGGGGCGGCTACAGTGTTTCGCGCGGCTACAGCCACTGGGGCGTGCTGGCGCAGGCGGCCGTGGCCGGGCAGGGCGTGGCGCTGGCCGCGTTCAGCATCGTCTACGAGGACTTGCGCAGGGGCGACCTGCACATGATCGCTGGCCGCTCCATTTCCTACCACTCGGGCTACCGCTTCCTGGTCAACATCAACAAGGAGCGCCTGCCCAAGATCGAGCGTTTCCGCGCCTGGCTAGTGGACGAGATGGCGGAAATGCAGCGCGCGCTGACGGCCTGCTCGTGCGGCGCGGGTGAGCCTGTGCAGGGTGAGCCTGTGTAACAGGGGTTGCCAGATTCTTCATAAATGGCGTATCTTTATCCTACGGCAACATATCGGATGACTGGGCAATGACGGCTGTGGGGTATGACATCGAGTGCGACCTGCTGGTGATCGGCGGCGGTATCAACGGCGCCGGGATAGCGCGCGACGCTGCGGGGCGCGGCCTGTGCGTGGTGCTGTGCGAGAAGGACGACCTGGCGTCGCACACCTCTTCCGCGTCCACCAAGCTGATACACGGCGGCCTGCGCTATCTCGAGTACTATGAATTCTCGCTGGTGCGCAAGGCGTTGATCGAGCGCGAAGTGCTGCTGCGCGCCGCGCCGCACATCATGCGCCCGCTGCGCTTCGTAATGCCGCACGCGCCCGGCCAGCGCCCCGCGCTGCTGATACGCGCCGGCCTGTTCCTGTACGACTTCCTGGCCAAGCGCGAGCTGCTGCCCGGTTCCAGCGGCATCCGCCTGGGCTGCCATGTGGCGGGGCGCCCGCTCAAGCCCGAGTTCAAGCACGGCTTTGTGTATTCGGACGGCTGGGTGGACGACGCGCGCCTGGTGGTGCTGAACGCCATGGACGCCTGCATGCACGGCGCCGCCGTCAAGACCCGCACCGCGTGCACGGCGCTGCGGCGCGAGGCGGGGCACTGGTACGCCACCCTGCGCGGCGCGGACGGCAAGGAAACCGTGGTGCGCGCGCGCGGAGTGGTCAATGCGGCCGGGCCGTGGACCGCCGGCCTGCTGGGCCAGGCGCTGCCGCAGCGGCGCAGCCAGCACCTGCGGCTGATCAAGGGCAGCCACATTGTCGTCAAGCGCATCTTCGAGCACGATTACGCCTATATCTTCCAGAACCGCGACGGCCGCATCGTGTTCGCCATCCCCTACGAGCAGGACTACACGCTGATCGGCACCACCGACCTCGATTACAAGGGCGACCCGAACCAGGTGGCGATCGATGCGGAAGAAGTGTCCTACCTGTGCGAGCTGGTGAGCCAGTATTTCAAGGCGCCGGTGCGGCCGGAGGATGTGGTGTGGACCTATGCGGGCGTGCGCCCGCTGGTGGAGGACGAGGCGCAGGACGCCAAGGCCGTCACGCGCGACTACCGTCTCGAGCTGGATGATACGGACGGTGCGCCGCTGCTCAGCATTTTCGGCGGCAAGATCACCACCTACCGCAAGCTGGCCGAGGAAGCGGTGGACCTGCTGTGCAAGGCGCTGGGCAACCGCAAGCCGGGATGGACGGCGAAAGCCTGCCTGCCGGGCGGCGACCTGTATGGCGACACGCCGCAGAACTGCGCCGTGCTGCGCTACGACGAGTGGCGCGACAAACTGCTGCAGCAGTACCGCTGGCTGCCGCGCTCCCTGGTGGCGCGCTACGCGCGGGCCTACGGCACGCGCATCCACACCTTGCTTGCCGGCCGCGTGAAGCTGGAGGACATGGGCGCGGAGCTGGAGCCGGCGCTGTACGCGGCCGAAGTGGATTACCTGCGCCGCTACGAATGGGCCGCGACGGCCGACGACATCCTGTGGCGGCGCTCCAAGCTCGGCTTGCATGTGCCGCCCGGCGCGGGCGCGCGGCTGACGGAATGGATGGCCTTGCATCCCTTGCAGGCATAAAAAAACGGCAGCCTCGGCTGCCGTTTTACATGGGACTGTGAAATTACTTCACGCCGTGCATCAGTTTCTGGATCAGCGGTGCGATCAGGAACAGCAGCACGCCGCCAGCCATCAGGATCCAGAAGCCCTGGGTGTAGGCCGACAGCGCGGTGGTGACCGACATGCCGCTTTCGCCGGAGGCGTGGGAAGCGAAGATGCCCGACAGGTTGTTGCCGATGCCGGTGGACAGGAACCAGCCGCCCATGCCCAGGCCGACCAGGCGGGTAGGGGCCAGCTTGGTGACCATGGACAGGCCGATAGGCGACAGGCACAGCTCGCCGACCGACTGGATCACGTAGACCATGAACAGGGTCCAGAACGGGATCTTGCTGTCGGCGCCGACCAGCGAGGACAGCGAGAACCACAGCAGGCCGAAGGCGGCTGCGTTGAACAGGATGCCCAGGCCGAATTTGCGCGGGATGGACGGGTTGGCGTTTTTCTTGGCCAGCAGCACCCATGCGGTGGCGATGATGGGCGCACAGACGATGATGGCGATCGAGTTCACGGTCTGGAACCAGGCGGTAGGGAAGGTCCAGCCGCCGAAGTCGCGGCGCACGATGTTATCGGCCAGGAAGGTGAAGGAGCTGCCTGCCTGCTCGAAGAACATCCAGAACATGATGTTGAAGGTGAAGATCACCATCATGGCGATGACTTTGTCGCGCGCCACGGCGCCGTTGCGGAAGCCTTCGATCATCAGCATGGCCGCCAGGATCAGGAACAGCACGGTCAGCACCACTTGCAGCTTGGCCGCGCCCACCGCCAGCAGCAGGTAGACCACGGGAATCACGGCCAGGGCGCCCAGCACCACGTAGAGCACGCGGCCCATGCCCATGGCGGCAGGATCGGGAGCGCCGATGCCTTTCAGCTGCGAACGGCCGATGAAGAACCAGATCAGGCTGATGATCATGCCCACGCCGGCGGCCATGAAGACCACTTTGTAGGAAGGCATGCCGTCCACGCCGAACACTTGCTCGGCCAGGACCTGGGTCAGCACCGGGGCGATCAGCGCGCCGGTGTTGATGCCCATGTAGAAGATGGTGAAGCCGGAGTCGCGGCGCGGATCGGCCACGCTGTACAGCTTGCCGACCATGGTCGAGATGTTCGGTTTGAACAGGCCGTTACCGACGATGATGGTGGCCAGGCCGATCTTGAAGACGGTGTCGTCCGGGATGGCGATGGCGAACAGGCCGGCGGCCATGAACACGGCGCCCACCAGGATCGAGCGCTGGTAGCCGAGCACGCGGTCGGCCACGTAGCCGCCGAACAGGGCCGCTGCGTACACCAGGGCCAGGTAGGAGCCGTAGGTGAGGTTGGCGCTGGCCTGGCCGGCCGCGTCGCCGCCGAAGAACTGGGCCACGATGTAGAGGACCAAGGCCCAGCGAATGCCGTAGAACGCGAAGCGTTCCCAGAACTCGGTCATGAATAGCATCCACAGCGGGGCCGGATGGCCCAGGATCTGTTTGAACTCGGGAAGTTTGACTTCCGGGCTCGGCATAGTTGCACCGCTCATGCGGCTTCTCCTGAAAAATTTTTTGATTAGATAAAAAAATATGGGACCGGACTAAGCAAGCGCGCTTGTAGCGTGGTTGCCGGTGGTCCGAGTCCCAACAGGGCGCCATTTTAATCTACCGCGCACTTATGTC
The DNA here is from genome assembly GCF_059567845.1 of Massilia sp. BGA-UO-ETr-WB1. Taxonomy (NCBI): domain Bacteria; kingdom Pseudomonadati; phylum Pseudomonadota; class Betaproteobacteria; order Burkholderiales; family Oxalobacteraceae; genus Massilia; species Massilia sp. BGA-UO-ETr-WB1. The sequence continues at coordinate 631,282 of NZ_JCAQOT010000027.1, forward strand.
CAGCAATTAGCTTGCTGCGCCGCAGCAATGTGGATAAACTCGCAACGCGTGTTGGCAGGCCGATAGGCGTTCCCTATCAAACTCCGGCCCCAAAGCGGCAGAGTTGTCGTATATTGGTGTCGCAGGCTCAAGAGTTGCGTTGTAGATTTGTTGTGTGGATCTAGAAAAGGAATGGCATCATGGAACATGACGTTGTCGATACCCTGATTTCCCCTGAAGGCATGCTGGAAGTGCTTTCCAAGGCGGAAGTAATAAAATTGCTCGATTCCGGCAAGGGCGGGCTGTACAACATCTTCCGCAACTGCGCCCTGGCGGTGCTGAACTGCGGTAGCACTATCGACGATGGAAAGGAACTGCTGGAGCGCTACACCTCGTTTGACATCAACATCATGCAGCGCGAGCGCGGCATCAAGCTCGACATCAAGGGCGCGCCGGCCATCGCTTTCGTGGACGGCAAGATGATCAAGGGCATACACGAACACCTGTTCGCGGTGCTGCGCGATATCGTTTTCGTCAGCAATGAAGTGACGGACAATCCGAAGTTCGACCTGAGCCGCACCGACGGCATCACCGACGCGGTGTTCCACATCCTGCGCAACGCCAACGTGCTGAAGCCGCACCTGAACCCGAACCTGGTGGTGTGCTGGGGCGGCCACTCGATCAACCGCGCCGAATACAATTATTCGAAGGAAGTGGGCTACCAGATGGGCCTGCGCGGCCTGGACATCTGCACCGGCTGCGGCCCGGGCGCGATGAAGGGTCCGATGAAGGGCGCCACCATCGGCCACGCCAAGCAGCGCACGCACCAGGGGCGCTACCTGGGCATTTCGGAGCCGGGCATTATCGCGGCCGAGTCGCCGAATCCCATCGTCAACGACCTGGTCATCATGCCGGACATCGAGAAGCGGCTGGAAGCGTTCGTGCGCGCCGGCCACGGCATCGTGGTGTTCCCGGGCGGCGCCGGCACGGCGGAGGAAATCCTGTACATCCTCGGCATCCTGCTGCACCCGGAGAATGCCGACATCCCGTTCCCGCTGGTGTTCACCGGCCCGGAAACCTCGCGCGAGTACTTCGTGCAGATCAACCAGTTCATCGCCGACACGCTGGGGCCCGAGGCGCAGAAGCGCTACAAGATCATCGTGGACGACCCCGAACTGGTGGCGCGCGAAATGCAGGCCGGCATCAAGGAAGTGCGCGAGTTCCGCAAGGCGCGCAGCGACGCTTACTATTTCAACTGGGCGCTGAAGATCGACCAGGAATTCCAGAAGCCGTTCGCGCCGATGCATGAAAACATGCGCAACCTGAGCCTGCACAAGAACCAGGCCACGCACTTGCTGGCGGCTAACCTGCGCCGGGCGTTTTCGGGCGTGGTGGCGGGCAACGTGAAAGACGAGGGCATCCGGGCGATCGAGAAGTACGGGCACTTCGAAATCCACGGCGACCCGGCCATCATGGGGCCGATGGACTCGCTGCTGGCCTCCTTCGTGGCGCAGAGCCGGATGAAGCTGGCCGGCAAGGCGTACACGCCTTGCTACCGTATCGTGCAGTAACAACTCCCTAAGGCCCGGGCGAGCGCCGGCTTCGCTGGCGCGCGCGCTCTGCTTTTTCTTCCGCGAGGCGGGCGTCCAGGCGGGCGTCGATGCGCGCAAGTTCTTCGCGCTGCTTGACGCCCAGGCGGGCAAACTCCTCGCGCTGCCTGGCTTCCAGGCGCGCAAAGTCTTCGCGCTGCTTCAGTATCATCTGGTTGAATTGCGCATCCTGCTCCACCATGCGCTGCCCGAGTTTGGTGTACATGGCGCCCAATTCCTCGCCCTTGTCGAGCGCGGCCAGCATGCCGGTGAACACTGTCGCGTTGATGGCGCCCACGCCGAGGATGATGGTGAGCGTGGACGTGATGGCGGTGATGATCATGGCCTTGTACAGGGCGGCGAGCTTTGCGTCGAGTTTCGCTTCGAGTCTTGCTTCGAACGCCGCAAGTCTCACATCCATTTCCGCCTTGAACGTGCTTAGCTCTGCTTCCATGCGGGCGCAGCGCGCGTCCATGCGGGCAAAGAAAACTTCGGCGGACATGCGAACATTGTCCAGCTTGGCGTCGATCTCTTCCCTGGTGGGCGGCCCGTTCATTCCCTCATGCTGCGCCGCGCCCCGCTGGGCGTCAAGCGAACCCGGCTGCTTGCTGAGGCGGCGCAAACGGACGTAAAAAAGCCGCCGGGCTTGCTTGCCGGGCGGCTTCTTGCGTGCGTCGGAAGATCAGTCTTCGATCAGTCTTCCTTGCGCAGGTGCGGGAACAGCAGCACGTCGCGGATATTCGGCGAGTCGGTGATGATCATCATCAGGCGGTCGATGCCGATGCCGCAGCCGCCGGCCGGCGGCATGCCGTATTCCAGCGCGCGGATGTAGTCCGCGTCGTAGAACATGGCTTCGTCGTCGCCGGCTTCTTTGGCCGCAACCTGCGCCAGGAAGCGCGCCGACTGGTCTTCCGCGTCGTTCAGCTCGGAGAAGCCGTTGGCGATCTCGCGGCCCACCATGAACAGCTCGAAGCGCTCGGTGATGCCTTCGCGCGTGTCCGAAGCGCGCGCCAGCGGCGACACTTCAACCGGGTAGTCGATGATGTAGGTCGGTTCCCACAGCTGCGACTCGGCGGTTTCCTCGAACAGCGCCAATTGCAGCGCGCCCAGGCCCGAGTGCGCATGCGGCTTGACGCCGAACTTCTTCAGTTCCGCCTTGATGAATTCCGCGTCGTTCAGCTGCGCGCCGGTGTAGCCCGGCGCGTACTTGTTGATCGCTTCCACGATGGTCAGGCGGTGGAACGGCTTGGCCAGGTCCAGCTCGCGGCCGCCGTAGGTCAGGGTGGCGGTGCCGTGCGCGTCGACGGCGGCCTGGCGGATCACCGCTTCGGTGAAGTCCATCAGCCACTTGTAGTCGGTGTAGGCCGCGTAGAACTCCATCATGGTGAATTCAGGGTTGTGGCGGATCGACACGCCTTCGTTGCGGAAGTTGCGGTTGATTTCGAACACGCGGTCGAAACCGCCCACCACCAGGCGCTTCAGGTACAGCTCGGGCGCGATGCGCAGGTACATCTGCATGTCCAGCGCGTTGTGGTGGGTGATGAATGGCTTGGCCGCGGCGCCACCTGGAATGGTGTGCAGCATCGGCGTTTCCACTTCCATGAACTCGTTCTTTTCCATGAAGCGGCGGATCGACGACATGGCGGCGGTACGGGCCTTGAAGGTGCGGCGCGTCTCTTCGCTCATGATCAGGTCGACGTAGCGCTGGCGGTACTTGGTTTCCTGGTCGGCCAGGCCGTGGAACTTGTCCGGCAGCGGGCGCAGCGACTTGGTGATCAGGCGCAGCTCGGTGACCTTGATGGTCAGCTCGTCGGTCTTGGTCTTGAACAGGGTGCCGGTCACGCCCAGGATGTCGCCCAGGTCGTAGTGGTGCAGCGCGGCCATGGCGGCCTCGCCGGTCAGGTCCAGCGTGGCGTAGATCTGGATGCGGCCGTCGGCCTTGGCGCCGGAGGCATCCTGCAGCGTGGCGAAAGCGGCTTTCTTGCCGGCTTCGCGTTTCAGCATCATGCGGCCGGCCAGCACCACTTGCACCGGGGCCGCTTCCAGCTCTTCGCGGCTCTTTTCGCCGTACTGGATGTGCAGGTCGGCGGCTTTGTGCTGCGGCTTGAAGTCGTTCGGGAAAGCCACGCCCTGTTCGCGGATGGCGGCCAGCTTGGCGCGGCGCTCGGCGATGATCTTGTTCTCGTCTTGCGGCGCTGCTGCTTGTTCTTGGTTATCCGTAGTCATGATTGTATTTGGTAGATTAATTAATTTCGGCGCGGTTTTCGGTATCGAACAGCTCGGCGATGTTCAGCTCGCTGAAGTCGCGCGCCACGCAGATCACGTTGTCGAATTCGGCAAAGGCCTCGGCCGGCAGGGTGGTGGTCAGCACCACCGCGCGCATGCCGGCGCGGCGCGCCGCTTCCACGCCCAGCGGCGCGTCCTCGAACACGATGCAGTGCCCGGGCGCCACGCCGCAGCGCTCGGCCGCCAGCAGGAACACGTCCGGATTCGGCTTGCCGCGCGCCACGTCGGCCGCGCCGACCACCGCGTTGAAATGCTTGCGCAGATCCAGGCCGTCCAGCGTGAAGACGATGTTGTCATTCGGCGCCGCCGTGGCCACGGCCAGCGCCACGCCGTCCGCCTTTGCGGTGGCGACCAGCTGGTCGAAACCGGGCACGGTAGCCAGGTGCGGGCCGTACAGCTCGCGGTACAGCGCTTCCTTCTCGGCGTCCAGCTCCGCGCTGCTTTCCTTGGTGATGTGCTCGCCCAGGTAGGTGCGCATGATTTCATGGCCCTGGCGGCCCGCCGTGGCGCGGAAGAACTCGTCCGCGTCCAGCGCATGGCCGCGCCGCTCGAAGAAGGCCAGCCACGACTTGGTGTGGAAGGCCATGTTGTCGACGATGGTGCCGTCCATGTCGAAGATGAAGGCGCGCTGAGGGTTAGCCGAATTCGAAGCCATTTAAACGCCTTGCTTGAGCGATGCCGAGATGAACTCGTCCAGGTCGCCGTCCAGCACGCCCTTGGTGTTGCCGGTTTCGAAGCCGGTGCGCAAATCCTTGATGCGCGACTGGTCCAGCACGTAGGAGCGGATCTGGTGGCCCCAGCCCACGTCGGTCTTGGAATCTTCCAGCTTCTGCTGCTCGCTCATGCGCTTGCGCAGTTCCAGCTCGTACAGCTTGGCCTTCAGCATGTCCATCGCCTCGGCCTTGTTGCGGTGCTGCGAACGGTCGTTCTGGCACTGCACCACGATGCCGGACGGGGCGTGCGTCAGGCGCACTGCGGAGTCGGTCTTGTTGATGTGCTGGCCGCCGGCGCCGGATGCGCGGTAGGTATCGATGCGCAGGTCGGCCGGGTTGATCTCGATGTCGATCGAATCATCCACTTCCGGGTACACGAACAGCGAGGTGAACGAGGTATGGCGGCCGTTGGCCGAGTCGAACGGGGACTTGCGCACCAGGCGGTGCACGCCGGTTTCCGTGCGCAGATAGCCGTAGGCGTGGTCGCCCTCGACCTTCAGCGTGGCGGTCTTGATGCCGGCCACCTCGCCGTCGGACTGTTCCATCACCTCGACCTTGAAGCCCTTGCGCTCGCAATAGCGCAGGTACTGGCGCAGCAGCATGGAGGCCCAGTCCTGGGCTTCGGTGCCGCCGGCGCCGGCCTGGATGTCGATGAAGCAGTTGTTCGGGTCCATCGGATTGTTGAACATCCGGCGGAATTCCATGCCTTCGATGACGGCCTTGATCTCTTCGGTGTCGGCGATGATCGCTTCCAGCGTGTCGTCGTCGCCTTCTTCCTTGGCCATGGCGAACAGGTCGGACATGTCCTTCAGGTCCGTGTCGGCCTTGGTCAGGGTCTGGACGATGGCTTCCAGCGCCTTTTTTTCGCGGCCCAGGTCCTGGGCGCGTTTCGGGTCATTCCAGACGGTGGGGTCTTCCAGTTCTTCGTTTACTTGCTCGAGTTTCTCCGACTTGACAGTGAAGTCAAAGATACCTCCGAAGTTCGGCTTCGCGGGTCGTCAGATCGGCGAGCAGGGCGGAGAGGGCGTTGATGCGTTCGGCTTCCATGATCTTGGTCTTCTAGTGGTGTAATCAAACCTTGGATTATACCCTAGAGGAGGCATGCTCTTATAGCGCATTTCGCTGCGCGCGCGGCTGCAGGCACGGGCTTGCTTGCCGTGCCGCGCCGGGACAGCCTCAAATGGTTTCTTTGGTTCTGGTTTGCATGATGAACTCATTGTCTAGTTGACAATCATCATAGCTGTATACCCCCGGCCCGGCAAAAGGACCTTATAGTGGCGCCCCTCTGTTCTGGCTCTACAAGGGCGGTGTGGCACATTGCGCGGTCAGGATAGGCGGAAATGGCCGGGGTTTGATCCAAACCGAATTCCGTAACGAATGGCGGAACCATTGCGAGCGAACTGGGCGGCGCGTATCATCGGTCGCTTCTGAAACTGTTGCTTTGCCTGCCCAGCCGCCATGCGCCGACTCTTGCCTTCACTTGTGTTCATTCAACTTGCTGCGTGCGGCACGCTGCCGGCCGGTTCGCCTGCCGGTGCGCCGGACGGCGCGCAGGCCACGCTGGCGCTGCTGGAGACGTCGGATCTGCACGCCAACGTGCTGAGCTATGACTATTACAAGCTGGCGCCGGATGCCTCGCTGGGTTTCGAACGGACCGCTACGCTGATTCGCCAGGCGCGGGCGGAGTTCCCCAACACGCTGCTGCTGGACAATGGCGACACCATCCAGGGCACGGCGCTGGCCGACTACCAGGCGCTGGCGGCGCCGGTGCGTTGCGGCGAGACGCTGGCGGTCTACAAGGCCTTGAACCGGCTGGGCGTGGAAGGCGGCGGGCTGGGCAACCATGATTTCAACTACGGCTTGCCATACCTGAGCCAGGTGACGGGCGCGCGTTTCGACGTGGACGGCGTGGACCCGGCCGCGCCGCGCTGCGCCGGGGCGGCGTTCCCGCTGGTGCTGGCGAATATCTACAGCGCGAAAACGAAGCAGCCGCTGTTCCAGCCGTTCGCCCTCATCGACAAGCGCATCAGCGCCACCGGCGCGAACGGCCAGCCGCTGCAGGCCACGCTCAAGGTCGGCATCATCGGCTTCACGCCGCCGGGCATCCTGGGCTGGGACAAGCGCTGGCTGGAAGGACGGGTGTACGCCGAGGGCGTGCGCGAGTCGGCGCAGAAATATGTGCCGCAGATGCGCGCGCAGGGGGCCGATATCGTGGTGGCGATCCTGCACGGCGGGCTCGATGGCGCGCCGTATACGCCGCAAATGGAGAACGCCGGCCTGTACCTGGCGCAGGTGCCCGGCATCGACGCGATGCTGCTGGGGCATGCGCACGAGGCCTTCCCGAACGCCGCCGGCACCGCGGCGTCCTTTAACCTGCCGGGCGTCGACAAGGCCAAAGGCACCGTGCATGGCGTGCCCACGGTGATGGCCAGCCTGTGGGGCAAGCATCTGGGCGTGATCGGCCTGCGGCTGAAGCGCGAAGGCCAGCGCTGGGTGGTCGACAAGGCGCAGACGACGGTGGAGGCGCGCGGTACGCTGCTGCCGGCGCAAGCCGCATCGGCTGCGGGCGGCAAGCGCTACGTCGAACCGCATCCCGGCATTGCCGAACTGGTGGCGGCGGAGCACGCAGCCACCATCCGCTACGTGCAAACGCCGCTGGGCAGCACCGATTTCCCGATGACGTCGTACTTCGCCGACGTGGGCGACGTGAGCGCCGTGCAGGTGGTGAACGAGGCGCAGGCCGCCTATCTGGCCGATTATGTGCGCGCCAATCTGCCGCAGTACGCGCAGCTGCCGGTGCTGTCGGTGTCCGCGCCCTTCAAGTCCGGCGCCGCCGGTCCGGGCGACTACACGGACGTGAAGCTGGGCGCCATCGCGCTGAACAACGCGGCCGACCTGTATCTGTATCCGAACACGCTGTCGGGCGTGAAGGTGGACGGGGCCGGCCTGAAAGCCTGGCTGGAGAAGGCCGCCAGCCGTTTCAACACCATCGACCCATCGAAGACTGCGCCGCAGGAACTGGTCAATCCGGGCTTTGCGGGCTATAACTTCGACATGCTGACCAGCCCGGACGTGCGCTACCGCATCGACGTGACGCAGCCGCAGGGCCGCCGTATCCGGGAATTGCGCTACCAGGGCAAGCCGGTGCGGGATACGCAGGAATTCCTGGTTGCGACCAATAACTACCGTGCTTCCGGCGGTGGCGCCTTTCCGGGCGTGGATGGCGCCAGCACCGTCTTCGCGTCGCCGGACGCCAACCGCGACGTGCTGATCGCCTACATCCAGCGCACCAGGGCGCTGAAGCGCGCCAGCCACGGCGCGGCGCGCAGCTGGCGCTTCGCCGCGGTGAAGACGCAAGGTCCGGTGGTGTTCCATTCGGCGCCCGGCAAGCTCGATCTGGCGCGCGCGGCGGGACTGGACAACGTGACCCAGCTGCAGGCCGACGACGGCGCCGGCAAGGGCCTGGCGCTGTACGGCATCGATTTGTCGCGGCCATGAGCGGCGCCGGCGGCGCCCTCGGCTGGGCGATGCGCTGTACCGCGCGGTGTACCGTGCTGAGTGCTTCGCTGAGTACCGCGCTGCTTGCCGCCGAGGCGGCTGCGGCCGATGCCGCGCCCCACACCGCGCTGCCGCGCGCTGCGACGCTGTCCACGCCGACGGGGGACGTGCAAGGCACCTTGATGGTGCCGTTGCCGCTGGGCTGCGCACCGGCTGCGCTGATCATCGCAGGCTCCGGCCCGACGGACCGCGACGGCAACAGCAAGCTGCTGCCCGGCGCGAACAACAGCCTGAAGATGCTGGCGCAGACGCTGGCGGAGGCTGGCATTGCCAGCGTGCGTTACGACAAGCGCGGCATCGGCGCCAGCGCGCGCGCCGGCGCGAATGAATCGCAGCTGCGTTTCGAATCCTATACCGGCGACGCCGCCGCCTGGGTACGGCAACTGAAACAGGAAGGCCGCTACGCGTCCGTGACGGTGATCGGCCACAGCGAAGGCTCGCTGATCGGCATGGTGGCCGCGCGCGCGGCGGGGGCGGATGGCTTCATTTCGCTGGCCGGCCCTGCGGAACGGGCGTCCGCGCTGCTGCGCCGCCAGCTCGCGCCCAAGCTGCCGCCCGACCTGGCCAGGGCCAATGACAAGATATTGACGGCGCTGGAGCGCGGCCAGCGCGCCGGCAGGCTGCCGCCCCAGTTGCAGGCGATCTACCGCCCAAGCGTGCAGCCCTACATGGCGTCATGGTTCAAATACGTGCCGGCGCAGGAATTTGCCCGGCTCAAGATGCCGCTGCTGGTGGCGCAGGGCACGACGGACATCCAGGTCGATACGCAGCAGGCCGCGCTGCTGAAGAAGGCGAATCCGGCCGCGCGGCTGCTGGTGGTGGACGGCATGAACCATGTGCTGAAACTGGTGCCGCCGGACCCGGCGCGGCAGATCGCGGCCTATTCCAATCCTGCGCTGCCGCTGGCCCCGGAGCTGGCCGGGGCAGTGACGGAATTCATTCACGCGCTGCCGCGCCGGCATTGCCGTTGATTCTCCGCTGAGCCTCCGCTCATTTCAGCTAACGCAGAAAGCCCGCCAGCGCGTCCAGCACGGCGTCCGGCTGCTCGGACATCAGCGAATGGCCCGCATCCACCTGCACCACCTTGCCGTGCGGGATGGCGCCGGTCAGCAGCCTGGCGGCCTTCGGCGGCGTCATCATGTCCCTGCTGCCGAAGATGAACAGGGCAGGGCAGCGCACCGCCTGCGCCGCCGCCTCGCCGTTGGCGTAAGCGTTGCAGGCGTAGAAGTCCGTGTAGAACAGCTGCTCCGGGTTCAGGGCCGACATGCGCTGCATCAGCCGCTGCGCGCCGCCCATCACGGAAAAGCCCGGGCCCGGGCAGGACGGCTTTTGCGCCATGCCCGAATGCGAGAAGATGTTCACCATGTCGATGGCCGCCCGCTCATTGTCGCGCGAGGTGTTCAGCAGCGCGTCAGACACCTTCATCGGATACGCCGTCCCCAGCAGCGCCAGCTTGCCGACGCGTTGCGGCGCGCGGTACGACACCTCCAGCGCAATCAGCGACCCCATGCTGTGCCCAACCAGTGCGGCCTGCGCCACGCCGGCAGCATCCAGCACCGCCAGCAGCCAGTCCGCCATCTCCTCCACGCTGCGCCGGGCCGCGCCCTTGCTGCGGCCATGGCCGGGCAGGTCCACCGCCAGCACGCCGTAGCCGTGGTGCGCCAGGTAGCGGCTTTGCAGCGCCCACACCGAATGGTCGTTCTGCGCACCGTGGATCAAGACCACCGTCGGCAGGGCCGCGTCGAAGGCCTTGCCACCGGTGTAGCAGTAGGCCGGTGCGCCATCAATATCGAACAGCATCTCAGCCCCCTTTCTGCGACAGTCTGAGGCCGCGCGCCAGGTCCTCGATCAGGTCGTCCACGTCCTCCAGCCCGACCGACAGGCGCATGGTGCCCTCGGCGATGCCGGACGCCGCCAGCTGTTCGGCCGGCACGCGGAAATGCGTGGTGGACGCGGGATGGATGACCAGCGACTTGGCATCGCCCACATTGGCCAGGTGCGAAAACACCTTCAGGCTGTCGACGAAGCGCCGGCCGGCGGCGCGGTCGCCCTTGATGGTGAACGAGAACACGGCGCCGCAGCCCCTGGGCAGCAGCGTCTTGGCCAGTTCGTAGTCCGGGTGCGTGTCCAGCTCGGGATAGGACACCGACGCCACCGCGTCGTGCGCAACGAGGAACTCGACCACCTTGCGCGTGTTGGCCACGTGGCGCTCCATGCGCATGCCCAGCGTCTCTATGCCCTGCAATACGGCGAAGGCGTTGTGCGGGCTCATGACGGCGCCGAAGTCGCGCAGACCCTCGCGGCGGGCCCGCAGCGCGAACGGCGCCACGGTGGATTCCTCGGCGAACACCATGCCGTGGAAACCCTCGTACGGCTCGCACAGCTCGGCGAAGCGGCCGGTCTTGTCGTAGGCGGCTTGCCAGTCGAACGTGCCGCCGTCCACCAGCAGGCCGCCGATGGCGGTGCCGTGCCCGCACAGGAACTTGGTGGCCGAATGGAACACCAGGTCCGCGCCGTGGTCGAAAGGCTTCAGCAGCCAGGGCGTGGTGAAGGTGGAGTCCAGCATCAGCGGCAGGTGGTGCTCATGCGCCAGCGCGGCCACCGCCGGCACGTTCAGCACGTCCAGCCCCGGATTGCCCAGCGTTTCGGCGAACAGCACCTTGGTTTCGGGCCGGATGGCGGCGCGCCAGGCGTCCAGGTCGCGCGGATCGACGAAAGTGGTCTCGATGCCGAAGCGCTTGAGCGTGTAGCCCAGCAGGTTGTGCGAGCCGCCGTACAGCGCGCGCGAGGCGACGATGTGCGAGCCGGCGCCGGCGATGGTGGCCAGGCCAAGGTGCATGGCGGCCTGGCCGCTGGCGGTGGCGATGCCGGCCACGCCGCCCTCCAGCGCGGCGATGCGCTCTTCCAGCACGGCGTTGGTGGGGTTGGAGATGCGCGAATAGACGTGGCCCGCGCGTTCCATGTTGAACAGCGCCGCCGCATGGTCGGAATCGCGGAAGGCAAAGGACGAGGTGAAGTGGATCGGTGTCGCGCGCGCGCCGGTGGCCGGGTCGGGCGCGGCGCCTGCGTGAAGGGCAAGCGTATCGAAGCCAGGGTAATGGGGACCGCTCATGGATGTCTCGTTTTGGTTATTGAGGTGGCAAGATCGTACCGCGCGCGGTGCGGCTGCACAACCGCTGCGCAACCCACCGCGCAACATGCAATATTTGATATTGCGCAATACTGGATTTTTCTCCGGGCATACGCTACATTCGCAGTAAGGCTTACAATAACTACAAATCCCATTCACACGGACAGGACGGCCCAAAATGAAAGTCTCCGAAATTCTTCAAGTTAAAGGCAACATCCTCTACACCATCAAGCCCGACCAGCCTTTGTCTGAAGCGGCGAAAACCATGGCCGAGAAAGACATCGGCTCGCTGGTGGTGATGGAGTTCGGCGACCTGGTCGGCATGCTGACCTTCCGCGAAGTGCTGAAGGCACTGCACGAGAACGACGGTTCGGTCGGCGGCGGCACGGTGCGCAAGCACATGGAAGACCACCCGATCACCGTAACGCCGGACACGGAAGTCAACGAAGTGCGCCGCATCATGCTGGAAAAGCACGCGCGCTATCTGCCGGTGATGAACGCGAAAACCCTGCTGGGCGTGATCTCGTTCTACGACGTGGCGCGCGCGGTGCTCGAAGCGCAAAGCTTCGAGAACCGCATGCTGAAAGCATACATCCGCGATTGGCCGGCCGAGGAAGAACAGCCGGCCGACTGAAGGCGCGCCGGCCTCAAACAAAAAACGCTGTCCGAGGACAGCGTTTTTTTATGCCACGCCTTCCAGCGCGTCGTTGTTGAGCCATCCGTTGAGGGCGTCGGCCGTCATCGGGCGGGCGAACAGGAAGCCTTGCGCCAGCGGGCAGCCCAGCGACTGCAGGATCTGGGCCTGGCGCTCGTCCTCCACGCCTTCGGCGATCACCGCCAGGCCCAGGTTGCGCCCCAGCTGGATCACCATCTCGGCGATGCTGCTGCCGCGCGCCGAGCCGGTGATCTCGGTGACGAAGGCGCGGTCTATCTTCAGGCGGTCGATCTGCAGCCGCTGCAGATAGGACAGCGACGAGAAGCCGGTGCCGAAATCGTCGATCGCGATGCTGACGCCGGTCTGCTTGATCTGGCCCAGCATCTTGATCAGCAGGTCCGGCTCTTCCATCGCCATCGACTCGGTGATCTCGAGCTCCACGAATTCCGGCGGCGCGCCGGTGTCGGCCAGCGCGCGGCGCAGCATTTCGAGGAAGTAGGGGTGGCGGAACTGCACCTGCGACACGTTGATCGACATGGTGAAGTTGTCGTGGCCGGCCGCGCGCAGGGTCACCAGCTCGCGGCAGGCGGTGCGCATCACCCATTCGCCCAGGTCGATGATCAGGCCCGAATACTCGGCAATCGGAATGAAACGGTCCGGCGAGATGAATTTGCCGTCCGGCGTCTGCCAGCGCAGCAGCGCCTCGGCGCCCACCGGGCGGCGCGTGACCAGGTCGATCTGCGGCTGGTACACCACGAACAGCTGGTTCTGGCCGAAGGCGGTGCGCAGCGCGTGCATCATGCGCACCCGTTCGCGGATCTCCACGCCCATGCTGCGCGAGAAGTAGAAGTGGCCGGCGCGCTGCTGGGTCTTGGCGCGCTTCAGGGCGATGTCGGCGTCCTTCAGCGCGTCGGCGCCGCTGCCGTCATGCTCGGCCAGGCGCACCAGGCCCAGCGTGGCCGACAGCTGCACGTCCTGGCCGTCTATGCTGAACGGTACCTGGAACAGCGCCAGTATCATGGCCGGATTCACTTGGGCGGCATCGCCCAGCACGCAGAAGATGTCGCCGCCGATGCGGGCCACAGTCAGCTGCTGGCCCAGGTTGGTTTGCAGGCGGTCCGCCACGGCCAGCAGCAGCAGGTCGCCGAACTGGTGGCCGAGCGCGTCGTTGGTCTCGGCGAAGTGGTCCAGGTCCACCAGCGCCAGGCTGGCCTCCTGCTTGGCCGGGCCGGCCAGCGCGGCGTCCAGGATCTCGACCAGGCGGGTACGGTTGGGCAGCTTGGAGAGCTGGTCGTAAAAGGCCGCGTTGTGCAGGTGCGACACCAGCTCGACATTGTCCAGCCCCACGGCGACGTTGCTGCAGAACACTTCCAGCAGCCTTTCCTCCAGCTCGGTGACCGGCCGGTCCAGCAGCAGGAACGCGACGAAGGCGCGGCTGGCCTTGCCGGCAAAGTACAGCGTGATGCAGCCGTTGCCGTAGTGGTTGCGGCGCTCGTCCAGCGTGCGCTCCATGGCTTCGGTCACGCGCGGCTCGTTGCGCATGGTCAACTGCAGCCCGTCCAGGTGGGCGTAGCTGCCGGCGGCGGCCATGGCCATCAGCTCGTGGCAGCCGCTGTCCGGGCATTCCTGCACGCACAGCACGCCGTTGGCCGGCTGGCGCAGCAGGGAGGCGATCTGCGCCAGCACGCCGGCGGCGAAGTTGTGCACGCCGTGCAGCGACATCAGCTCGGTGCTGGCGTGGACGATCTGGTCCAGGCCGCGCCGGCTGTTGCTGATCTTGCGGATCTGCTCGTAGGAGCGGATCGCCGCCGTCACCGTGGTGAACAGCTTGATGCGGGTCAGCTCGGACTTGGTCTTGTAATCGTTGATGTCGTAGTCGCGGATGGCGTCGATTTCCGGCGCGTAGCCTGGCTGGCCGGTGCGCAGGATGATGCGCACGTCGGCCAGCTTGAGCGTTTCGCGGATGTAGCGCACCAGGTGCAGGCCGGCGTCGTCCTGTTCCATCACCACGTCCAGCAGGATCACGGCGATATCCTGCTCGTGCTTGAGCATTTCGCGGGCCTGGCTGGCCGAGTAGGCGTGGACGAATTCCAGCGGACGCTGCTGCATGTCCAGGTTGCCGAGCGCAAAAGTGGTGGTGGAGTGGACGTCTTCGTCGTCGTCGATGATCATCACCCGCCATACCTCGCGGGAAGCGTGCGCTGCCGGTTCGGCTGGATGCTCTTCCAAGAATACCAGATCGTCCTGATCGTCCTTGTGTTGGTCAAGGGGCGTGATCGATGGGGGCATGTGTCGCTTCTCCAGATATCTCGGTGTTCTTAATTCAAGTATATAGCGAATTGTTAGGTAGAACGATCATTTCGATGCTTTCCTGTCACCAATAACGACATTTTAATTAGTACTGATGAGTACTATTTTGGCATGGTTGCCACGGCCGGGGCGGGGGACTGGTAGAATTAAAGGATTCCCTCAGTCCACTCACTCTGCTCCCTATGTCCGGTAATTCCTTTGGCAAGCTGTTTTCTGTAAGCACTTTCGGCGAATCGCATGGTATTGCGATCGGTTGCGTCATCGATGGCTGCCCTCCGGGCCTGCCGCTGAGCGAGGCCGACATCCAGCCCGAGCTGGACCGCCGCAAGCCCGGCACCTCGCGCCACGTCACCCAGCGCCAGGAGCCGGACCGCGTCGAGATCCTGTCCGGCGTGTACCAGGGCGTCACCACCGGCACCCCGATCGCGTTGCTGATCCGCAATGAAGACCAGCGCAGCAAGGACTACGGCAACATCTCGGAAAGCTTCCGTCCCGGTCATGCAGATTACACCTACTGGCATAAATATGGCGTGCGCGATCCGCGCGGCGGCGGCCGTTCCTCGGCGCGCCTGACCGCGCCCATCGTGGGCGCGGCGGCGGTGGCCAAGAAATGGCTGCAGCAGCAGTACGGCACCGTCTTCAAGGGCTGCATGAGCCAGCTGGGCGACATCGCGGTGCCGTTCGAGGGCTGGGAGCATGTGCCGAACAATCCCTTCTTCGCCGCCAGCGGCGACGCGGCGCTGATCGCGCGCATGGAAGATGCAATGGACGCGCTGCGCAAGGAAGGCGATTCGATCGGCGCCCGCATCGAGGTGGTGGCGCAGAACGTGCCGGTCGGGCTGGGCCAGCCCATCTACGACAAGCTGGACGCCGACATCGCCTACGCGATGATGGGCATTAACGCGGTGAAGGGCGTGGAAATCGGCGCCGGTTTCAAGTCGGTGGCGCAGAAGGGCTCCGAGCACGGCGACGAGCTGACTCCGCAAGGCTTTATCGGAAACAACGCCGGCGGCGTGCTGGGCGGGATCTCCACCGGCCAGGACATCACGGTGTCGATCGCCATCAAGCCCACTTCGTCGATCCGCACCCCGCGCCGCTCGATCGACAAGGACGGCAACCCGGTGATGGTGGAAACCTTCGGCCGCCACGACCCCTGCGTGGGCATCCGCGCCACGCCGATCGCCGAAGCCATGCTGGCCCTGGTGCTGATGGACCATGCGCTGATGCACCGCGCCCAGTGCGGCGACGTGAGCGTGTCCACTCCGGATATCGCGCGCGCCCAATAGCGCTTTCAAAACGCTGTTCAACCTGTTTCCGGCCGTTCCCGCCCAGGCGGAACGGCCACCGCCATGCCCACCCAGTTTTTCAGCTTCGGCAGCTTCCTTTTCTTTTACTACGCGCACGCGGGTACCTTCTCCACCTACGCCAGCCTGTTCTTCGCCGACCAGGGCATGACGGTGGCGCAGATCGGCGTGCTGATGTCGCTGATCCAGGTGTTGCGCATCTTCGGCCCCAACCTGTGGGGCTGGGTGGCCGACCACAGCGAGCGCCGCGTGCTGGTGTTGCGGCTGACCGGCCTGGCCGCGCTGACGGCGTTCTCCGGCTTCTTCGTCGGCAGCACCTTCGCCCACTTCTTCGCGGCCATGGTGCTGCTCAACCTGTTTACCAGCGCGCAAGGGCCGATCTGCGAAGCGCTGATGCTGTCCGAAATGCGCGGCGACCTGACCCACTATGGCCGCATCCGCCTGTGGGGATCGGTCGGCTTCATCGTGGCCGCCATGCTGACCGCCTACGCGCTGGATTACTGGGGCACGCGCGCCTTGCCGTGGGCCGCCGGCGCGCTGCTGGCGTGCGTGGTGGGCGCCGCGTTCCGCATGCACGACGTGCCGCGCCAGCAGCACGCTGGCCCGCGCCCCGCGCTGCTGGCCGTGCTGCGCCGGCGCGAAGTGCTGGCCTTCTTCGCCTCCACCGCGCTGATGGTGTCCGCCCACACCTCGCTGTACACGTTTTACTCGCTGTATCTCGAGCGCGCCGGCTACAGCAAGACCGTGATCGGCGCCATGTGGTCGCTGGGCGTGGTGGCCGAGGTGATGCTGTTCTATTTCCAGGCGCCGCTGCTCAAGCGCTGGGGGGCGCAGCGCCTCCTGATGCTGGCCTTTGCCGCCGCCGTGCTGCGTTTCGCCATGATAGGGGCGGGCGCGCACTGGCTGGCGCTGCTGGTGCTGGCGCAGCTGCTGCACGCGGCCACCTTCGCGCTGCATCACTCGTCTTCGGTGCTGGCGATGCAGCGCTGGTTCGCCGGGCCATTGCAGGCGCGCGGGCAGGCGCTGTACATCAGCATTTCCTACGGGGTGGGCGGCACGCTGGGCGGGCTGGGATTGTCGCAGTGCTGGGAAAGGCTGGGCGCCGAATCGATCTACTTTGTTGCGGCAGGGCTGGCGGCGGGCGCCGCAGTGGCGGCGGCGCTGTCGTTCCGCTGGCAGCAGCGGACGGAAACTAAGCCACCCGGTTGCTGACCGCTTCCAGCCGGTGGCGGCGTTCGACCGCCTTGACCACCAGCGCGCGCATATCGTTCAGCAGGCCGAACTCGGTCTGGCTGAGCTGGATGGGCGGGAAGGATTCGTCCCAGTCGCCGTAAATAAAGCCGGCCGGCTGCAGGTTCGACAGCAAGGGCAGGATCACGAAGCTGCGCGCTTCGGACAGGCTGGCCTTCCACCAGGCCGGCAGCTTGGCGGCGAATTTCGGGTCGCGCGCGTTTTCGATGAAGATCACGCGGTCGCTGTTCAGGGCGGCGTGGAACACATTCGGTTCGTACGCTTCGTCGAACGCCATCTCGCCCAGCTTTTCCTTCATGCCCTCGCCGAAGCACATCTTGGCGGCATAGCGGCCTTCGCGGCGGTTGCGCACGAACGCCACCGCGCGCGAGAAGTCCAGGCCCTGGTACACCGTCTCCAGCGCGATGGAGACCATCTGGCCCGGGCTGGCCGAGTCCACCAGGTCGCGCATGTCGGCCAGGCCGCTGAGCAGGATCTTGTTGCCGGCGGCGCGCTGGCGGGTCTTGGCGAGCGCCTTGGCGCGCCGTTCGGCCGGCTTGGACAGCGGCGCGATCGACAGGTCGTTGGCGGCCGCTACGCGGGCTTTTTCTATCGCCTCGCCCATCTGCTCGGGCGCCACGCCCAGCATGCCGGAATAGCTTTCGGTGATGCGCTTCACTTCCAGCGCGCCGGCCTCGTCGTCATGCCACAGCGACTCGGCGCAGCGGGCCGACATGGTGGACAGGCCGGCGATCCAGTCGGCGTGGTTCACTTCCGCGCCCGGTTCGGCCGGTCCCACGATGCGCATGCCGCTGATCAGGTTCTTCGGCAAGCCCCAGTGGGTGGCGGCGGCGCTGCCCACTTCTTCCATCGTCAGGCCCAGCACCTGCTGCGCCGCGTCGTCTTCCTTGCCGGCGCCGGCGATTTCCTGCATCCGGCTCCAGCGTTCCGGCATGTAGAAGGTGATCATCATGCGGCCCAGCGAG
The DNA here is from genome assembly GCF_059567845.1 of Massilia sp. BGA-UO-ETr-WB1. Lineage (NCBI taxonomy): Bacteria > Pseudomonadati > Pseudomonadota > Betaproteobacteria > Burkholderiales > Oxalobacteraceae > Massilia > Massilia sp. BGA-UO-ETr-WB1. Next base: position 649,022 of record NZ_JCAQOT010000027.1, read on the forward strand.
TGCAGCAGCGAGCAGACCACGGCTTCCTCGGCGTGGCGGCTGTTGGCGCTGGAGGCCACCTGCTGCGCCACCATGCCGGCCAGCACGGCCTTTTCCATTTCCACGTGGGCGCTGGACGAACCGGCGCCCGCGCCGGCCACCGACAATTCCTCGATCAGCTTCAGGCCCAGCGCCAGGTGGCCGATGGCCTCGGTGCCCAGCACCAGCACGGCCTTGCTGACCGTGTTGACGTGCTGGCCGAAGGCCGAATACATGCCGCTATTGGCCAGGCGCAGCACTTTTTGCGTCAGCACCGGGTCCGACAGCACGGTTTGCGTCATGTTGAAATCGCTCTCGTCCTCGCCGCGCATGGCGCCCAGGATGGAGGAGATGGCCTTGGCGAAGCCGGGCATGTCGCCCTGCATGCGGGTGCGGTCCCACAGCTGGGACAGCGTCTTGTTGCCATCGGCCTCAGGCGCCGGGCCCGCGGCAGCGGCGAGTGCCTGGTTCAGCGGGGAATTCATGCCTGCACCTGCCGCGTATCGGGCCGGAGATCGGACCGGGGATCAAGCTTCGCCTCCGGTGGCACCAGGTTGGCGTAAGTGCGCTCGCGCAGCGCCGCCATGGCCACGTGCGCGGCCATCGGCTTGCCGGTCAGGTAACCCTGGATGTACTGGCAGCCGCGTTCCTGCAGGTGCGCCAGCTGCTCTTCGGTTTCCACCCCTTCGGCCACCACGGACAGGTCCAGGTGCTTGGCCAGGTCCAGCACGGCGTTGCAGATGGCGCCATCCTTCTGCGAGCCGGGCAGGTCGCGGATAAAGGCGCGGTCTATCTTCAGGACCGAGATGGGGAAGCGTTTCAGGTAGGCCAGCGAGGAATAGCCGGTGCCAAAATCGTCGATGGCGATGCGCGCCTTGCGTTCCGCCATCCGGGTCAGGATGGTTTCGGCGTGGGCCGGATCGATCATCAGCGTGCCTTCTGTAATTTCTAATACCAATTGCTCACCCGGGAGGCCGGAGAACGCCATCGCGTCGTCCAGCACGTCAAGGAATTTGTCGTTGCGGAATTGCCGAGGGCTAATGTTAACAGATATGTACAGTGGCCGCTTGGCAACTTCCTCGAACTGCTTGAGCTGCACGCAGGCCGCCTTCAGGGCCCAGGCGCCGAGCAGGTTGATCAGGCCGTTGGTTTCGGCTATCGGGATGAAACGCACCGGCGGCACCATGCCCAGGGTAGGGTGCTTCCAGCGCATCAGCGTTTCAAAGCCTTCGATCTCGCGCGTGCGGGCATCGACGATGGGCTGGTAGTACAGCATGAACTCGCCTTCGCGCACGGCCTGGAACATGGCCGCTTCCAGCGAAATGTCGTGCTCCGGCGGGCCGCCGTGGCGTGGACTGTAGACCACGCAGCGCGCCTTGCCGGTTTCCTTGGCGCGCGACATGGCCGCGTCCGCCAGCGCCACCAGGCGCACTTCGTCCTCGGCGTGCTGCGGGTAGACCGACACGCCGACCGAGGCGCCCAGGTAGATGGTGTGGGTGTCGATCTCGAACGGCGCCTGCAGCGTGGCCAGCAAGCGGCCGGTGACCAGCTTGATCTGGGCTTCGCTGGCGGTGCCGGGCAGCACGGCCACGAATTCGTCGCCGCCCACGCGGGCCAGGGTGTCCGAGTCGCGCAGGGTCTTGCGCAGGCGCGCGGCAGCCATGCGCAGCACGGCGTCGCCGACCGGGTGGCCGAGGCCGTCGTTCACCTTCTTGAAGCCGTCGATGCCCACCGTGGCCACCGAGAAGCCCTGGCCGGAACGGCGCGCCTGGGCGATGGTCATGCGGATGCGGTCGGACAGCAATAAGCGGTTGGGCAGTTCGGTCAGCGCGTCATGGGTGGCCATGTGGCGCAGGCGTTCCTCGGTGGCGTGCTGGACGGTCAGGTCGCGGCCCACCGCCAGGATGCCGGCCGCCGGGCCGGGGCCGGAGCGCCCGTAGACGGACAGGCGCAGCTCGAACCAGGTTTCGCCCAGTTCGCCCTTGAGGCGCACTTCCACGCGGGTGGCGGCGCCGGACTGCGCCAGGTCGGCCAGGGCCGCCTTCAGCGCCGGCTGGTCGGCCTCGCTGGACAGCGCAACCAGGCTGGCGCCGTCCAGGCTGTCCAGGCCGGACAGGGTCAGCGCGTGCTTGCTGGCGAACAGCACCGCGCCTTGCAAATCAAGCCGGAACACCACATCGCCAGCCTCCTCCAGGAGGCTGTCCATCTCGTTGTGGCTGGCGCGCACGGGCACTGTAGGGGCACTGGATAGCATCGTGTCGGTCTACTCTTTCAGAACTATTGTTGCAAAACCAGAACGAAATGTATCACTGTTGAGGCATGAAAAACATGAAAAACGACAACATCTATGCATGATTTGCAAAAAAGGCTTGATGCGCGTCAAAAAAGTCCCCTCTATAGAGTAGCAGACGAGCAAAGTTGCCGTGCAAATGGGCGGTTTCCGGAGCGGCCGGAGCGGCTGACAATAATTTCAGCGAAAGCATTCCACCGGGCCCGGATGACTGGGATAATGCGGCCTATAACCGATTTGATATGAGTAACCATGAAACAAGACCCGCGCTTCCCCAACCTGTTCATCACCGACCATCCGCTGATTCAGCACAAGCTGAGCCACATGCGCGACAAGACGACCTCGACCCGCACCTTCCGCGAGTTGTTGAAGGAGATCACGCTGCTGATGGGCTACGAGATCACCCGCGACCTGCCGCTGGGCACGCGCGAGATCGAAACCCCGCTGATGACCATCGACGCGCCCGTCATCGCAGGCCGCAAGCTGGCCATCGTGCCTATCCTGCGCGCCGGCATCGGCATGAGCGACGGCCTGCTGAGCCTGGTGCCATCGGCGCGCGTCGGCCACATCGGCGTGTTCCGCGACCCCGACACCCACCAGCCGGTGGAATACCTGGTGCGCCTGCCGGACCTGGCGGAACGCACGTTCATCCTGTGCGATCCGATGGTCGCCACCGGCAACTCGGCGGTGCACGCGGTGGACGTGCTGAAGAAGCGCGGCGTGACGGACGAACAGATCATCTTCCTGGCCCTGGTGGCCGCGCCGGAAGGCATCGAAGTGTTCCAGAAGTCCCATCCTGGCGTGAAGATTTACTGCGCTTCGCTGGACAGCCACCTGAACGAGCACGCCTACATCGTGCCGGGCCTGGGCGACGCGGGCGACCGCATCTTCGGCACCAAATAAGAGGAGCAGCGCGTGGCGACCCTGGCCGACCCGAACTTCCGCGCGCGGCTCAGTGCGCTGGGCGACAAGTACGCGGCCGGCATTCCCGCCACGCTGCAAGCGATTTCCGCCGCCTTGTCTCATTGCCGCAACGCCGATTCGGATGCGGAATCGCTCGAAAAACTGCACGCCTTGCTGCACGGTGTAGCAGGTTCTGCGGCAACTTTCGGCTTCGCCGCCTACGGCGCCGAGGCCCGCCGCATCGAGCAGGAACTCCTGCCGTTGCTGGGGAAACGTCCCGCCGAGGTGGCTGGCTGGGAGGTCCTGGCGGAGCAGCTGGAACGCTACCTGTCCTGGGCAGCGCGCGACCCCGGGGCGGTGGTTTACGCAGGCTGAAACCGAAGTTTATTTGCGCACCTTTGATATTCCTCAAGCGCGATCCCCGGATCTTGTCTATAGTGACACACATGCCGCGCGAATTTGTGCTCGGGGAGATCTGGCTAGATGGCTACACCACCAAAGTCACATCCTTGCATTTATTTTCGTGAAAACGGGATTTTTTCGTTTTATTCGGTATAATGCGGGATCGTTAGATTCAAGAGTAGTGCAGTTTGTCTGTCATTTCTTACTTGCTTCAAACGATATCACGGGCGCAAGCCCAACTTAACTGAAATAGGAATTGTAATGGCAACTGGTATCGTAAAATGGTTCAATGATTCGAAGGGTTTTGGCTTCATTACCCCTGACGAAGGCGGCGAAGATCTGTTCGCTCACTTCTCGGCTATCCAATCGGCTGGCTTCAAATCGCTGCAAGAGAACCAGCGCGTTTCGTTTGAAGTAACCGCCGGCCCTAAGGGCAAGCAAGCTTCGAACATTCAGCCACTGTAATACGCTGAATCTTACGAGATGAAGAAATCCTCGGTTTCCGAGGATTTTTTTTCGTCTGTACGGTCCGCGCGGCCGCACAGGCGGGCCGTCAGGCCGCCGCCTTCTCCTGGCGCCAGTAGCCTGGCTGCGCATAGGTGCGGCGCAGGAAGTCCACGAAAGCCCGTATCCTCAGCGGCAGGTGATTGCGCTGCGCGAACACCGCGTAGATGTCGTTGCCCGGCGCCGCGTACTCGTCCAGCATGGTGCGCAAGCGGCCCGCCTCGATATCGCCGCCCACTTCCCACATCGAACGCCACGCCAGCCCTTTGCCGGCCAGCACCCAGTCGTGCAGCACCGCGCCGTCGTTGCAGCCCATGTTCCCGCCCACCTTCAGCGTGACGATCTTGCCCTCGTGCTTGAAGGTCCAGCCGCGCTGCGAACCGTCGCTGCTGATGGCCAGGCAGTTGTGCTTGTGCAGCTCGTCCAGCGTGCGCGGCGTGCCGTGCCGCTTCAGGTAGGCCGGCGTGGCCACCAGCACGCGCTGGTTGTCGGCCAGCTTGACGCCCACCAGGTTCGAATCCGACAGCGAGGCGATGCGGATCGCCACGTCCACGCCTTCGCCGATAATGTCCACCACGCGGTCGTTCAGGTTCAGCGTGGCGCGCACGTCGCGGTGTTCGGTCAGGAAAGATGGCAGCAAGGGCGCCACGTGCTGCCGTCCAAAGCCGGCCGGGGCCGACACCAGCAGGTGGCCTGTTGCGCGCGCGCTGCGTTCGGCCACCGCCGCTTCGGCATCTTCCAGCTCGGTCAGGATGCGCTGGCAGTCCTCCAAAAACGCCGCGCCCTCGTTGGTCAGCGCCAGCTTGCGGGTGGTGCGCTGCAGCAGTTTCACGCCCAGCCGCTGCTCCAGCGCATCCAGCCTGCGCCCAATAACGGCGGGCGCTATGCCTTCCGCGCGGGCCGCCGCCGAGAGGCTGCCCTTGGCTACCACTTCCACGAAAGTGGAGATTTGTCTGAACTGACCCATGTGAGCTTTCCTAGCACTTGTGCAAAAAACGCATAGATGAAGTGATTTTTAGTCTTGTTTGCATAACTATTTAGTGAATATACTGCAAAAAACAGGTAGACGCCCAGCGCCTATACTGATGATTCAACCTACCCACCATCGGAGATCTCATGACGCAAGCCACCATCACTCTGCCAGCAGGCATGGCAATTACCGGCCCCATCAAGCCCGGCTACGAAACCGTACTGACTCCCGATGCGCTGGCCCTGGTGGCCAAGCTGTCGCGCGCGTTCGAACCGCGCCGCCAGGAGCTGCTGGCCGCCCGCGTGGCGCGCGCCAAGCGCCTGGACGAAGGCGAGCGTCCGGACTTCCTGAAAGAGACCGCGCACATCCGCGCCGGCGACTGGACCATCGCGCCGATTCCGAAAGCGCTGGAATGCCGCCGCGTGGAAATTACCGGCCCGGTCGACCGCAAGATGGTCATCAACGCGCTGAACTCGGGCGCCGACAGCTACATGACCGACTTCGAAGACTCGAACACGCCGAACTGGGACAACCAGATCAGCGGCCAGGTCAACATGATGGACGCCGTGCGCAAGACCATCTCGCTGGAACAGAACGGCAAATCGTACAAGCTCAACGACAAGACCGCCACCCTGGTGGTGCGTCCGCGCGGCTGGCACCTGGATGAGAAGCACGTGCTGGTGGACGGCAAGCGCATCTCCGGCGGCATTTTCGACTTCGCGCTGTTCATGATCCACAACGCGAAAGAGCAGCTGGCGCGCGGCGCCGGCCCGTATTTCTACCTGCCGAAGATGGAATCGCACCTGGAAGCGCGCCTGTGGAACGACATCTTCGTGATGACGCAGGACGAGCTGGGCTTGCCGCAGGGCACCATCAAGGCCACCGTGCTGATCGAAACCATCCTGGCAGCGTTCGAAATGGATGAAATCCTGTACGAGCTGCGCGAGCACAGCTCGGGCCTGAACGCCGGCCGCTGGGACTACATCTTCTCCTGCATCAAGAAGTTCAAGCTGGACAAGGACTTCTGCCTGGCCGACCGCGCCAAGGTGACCATGACCGCGCCGTTCATGCGCTCGTACGCGCTGCTGCTGCTGAAGACCTGCCACAAGCGCAACGCGCCGGCCATCGGCGGCATGGCCGCGCTGATCCCGATCAAGAACGATCCGGAAAAGAACGAAGTGGCGATGGGCGGCGTGCGCAACGACAAGGCGCGCGACGCGACCGACGGCTATGACGGCGGCTGGGTGGCGCACCCGGGCCTGGTGGAGCTGGCCATGGGCGAGTTCACCAAGGTGCTGGGCGACGCGCCCAACCAGATCAACAAGCAGCGCCCGGACGTGGAGGTGACTGCCGCCGACCTGCTGAACTTCCAGCCGGAAGCGCCGATCACCGAAGCGGGCCTGCGCTACAACATCAACGTCGGCATCCACTACCTGGGCAGCTGGCTGGGCGGCAACGGCTGCGTGCCTATCCACAACCTGATGGAAGATGCGGCCACCGCCGAGATCAGCCGTTCGCAAGTGTGGCAGTGGATCCGTTCGAGCAAGGGCAAGCTGGAAGACGGCCGCAAAGTGACCGCTGAAATGGTGCGCGCCATGATCACCGAAGAACTGCCGAAAGTGAAAGCCTCGGCGCCGGACGGCAGCAGCATGAACTACGAACGCGCCGCCGAGATCTTCGAAGAGATGTCGACCGCCACCGCGTTCGCCGAGTTCCTGACCTTGCCGCTGTACGAGGAAATCTAAAGCTTCGGCTGGAAGCCTTAGCCCGCCGCCTTGCGCTGCGCCAGCGCAGGGCGGTCCAGGAAGGCCTGCAGCGCGGCCTCGTCGATGCCGTTCCCCGCCACGCGCCACAGCAGGGAGTCGATGCGGTCCGCGCCCCAGAAGAACTCGCCCTCGTATTCAAAGGTCGGCACGCCGAACACGCCGGCCGCGATGGCCCGCTCGGTGGCTGCGGCCAGCGCCTGCTTGACCTCCGGCGTGGCGGCTGCCTGCGCCAGCGCCTTGCCGTCCAGTCCGCATTCCCCGGCCAGCCCGGCCAGCACCTCCATGTCCGACGCGTCCGCGCCGCGCTCCCAGCACGCCGCATACATCGCCACCACGAAATGCCGGCGCGCCGCCGCATCGGCAATCGCCGTGCTCATGCGCAGCGCGGGCAAGGGGTTGAAGGGATGGCCCGGCGGCCCGGTGAAACGCAAGCCCTTGGCCGCCGCCAGCCGCATCACGTCGCGGAAGGTGTGCACGCGCTTGGCCGGAATCTCGGCCGGCCCCTTCTGCCCGTGCGCATTGAGCATGGCCGCGAACAGCACCGGCACGAACTCCACCGTGCAGCCGGCCGCCTCGATGCGGCCGATTTCCTTGCTGGCCAGCCAGGCGAACGGGCTGATGGGATCGAAATAGCATTTCACCTGCTTCAACTGTTCCATCTGTCCTCGCTTAGAAAGAGTTTTTCCATAGCCGCAGGGCCGCGAATACGGCCACCGGCGCTTCGCCGCCTTGCAATTTGCCTGCCGCCACCAGCTGCGCGGCGATCTGCGGCTCGGCATACCGCAGGAAGGGATTGGTGTTGCGTTCCATGCCCACGGTGCTCGGCACGGTGGGCACGCCGCGCGCGCGCTTGGCCGTGTCCGCCTCCACGCGCGCCTGCAGCGCCGCATTGCCGGGCTCGACCGCGCTGGCGAAGCGCAGGTTGGACAGCGTGTATTCGTGCGCGCAGAACACCTTGGTGTCCGAGGGCAGGGCGGCCAGCTTGTTGAGCGAATCGACCATCTGCGACGGCGAACCCTCGAATAGGCGGCCGCAGCCGCCGGCGAACAGGGTGTCGCCGCAGAACAGCCAAGGCGCGTCGCCGGAGCGCACGTAGGCGATGTGGCCCAGCGTGTGCCCCGGCACCTCCAGCACCGACAGCTGCAGGTCCAGCCCCGGCACGTCCACCGTATCGTCTTCGGACAGCGGCCTGGTGACCGTGGCGATGCCGTCATTGCGCGGTCCGTACACCGGCACCGCGTAATGCTGTAATAATGCTGGGACACCGTCCGTGTGGTCAGCATGGTGGTGGGTGAGTAGAATGGCGGTAAGTGTCAGCCCATGGGCCTTCAGCGCGGCCAGGATGGGCTGCGCGTCGCCGGGGTCGACCACGGCGGCGTTGAGCCCGTCATGGATCAACCAGAGGTAATTGTCATTGAAGGCGGGTATGGTGAGGACGGCAAGCGTGCGGTCAGAGGTCATAGGGAAAGAGCGGCATGGATAGCGCGGCATCCGAAAAATCCATTATAGCGCTGGACAGCTGGCTGCAAACGCCACCGGGCGCCTACGTGCGCGCCTGGGAGCAGGCGCGGCTGGACGAGCTCACCGCCGACATCTTCGGTTACAACGCGGTGCAGATCGGCTTGCCGCAGCTGGATGCGCTGGCGGCCAACCGCATGCCGCGCAAATGGCTGGCCGATACGCGCCCGCGCCCGCTGCGCATGGCCAACGGCAGCGAGCTGCGGCAGGTGGCCGTCACGCTCGATTACGCCGAGCTGCCGTTCGCCTCGCAAAGCCTGGACCTGGTGGTGCTGCCGCACGTGCTGGAATACGCCGCCGAGCCGCACCAGGTGCTGCGCGAAGTGGAGCGCGTGCTGCGCCCGGAGGCGCAGCTGATCATCTGCGGCTTCAATCCGGCCAGCCTGTGGGGCTTGCGGCACGTGACGGCGCGCATCACCGGCAACCATTTCCTGCCGCGCGACGGCGAATTCATCTCTATGCCGCGCCTGAAAGACTGGTTAAAATTATTGAATCTGGGCGCCACGCAAAGCCATTTCGGCTGCTACGCGCCCGCTTGCCGCACCGAAAAATGGCTGCAGCGCTACGCCTTCATGGACAAGGTGGGATCGCGTTCGTGGCCGTATTTCGGCGCGGTGTACATGGTGCAGGCGGTCAAGCGCGTCAAAGGCATGCACCTGATCGGTCCGGCATGGACCAAAAAATCGGCCACCGCTCCAACGGGCGTGCCGGCAACGAACAAAAGGCGGGAACAGCAGGATGGATAAGGTTGAGATTTTTACCGACGGTGCATGCAAGGGCAATCCCGGCACCGGTGGCTGGGGAGCATGGCTGCGCGCCGACGGCGCCGAGAAGGAAATGTTTGGCGGCGAACTGAATACGACCAACAACCGCATGGAATTGCGCGCAGTGATCGAGTCGCTCAACGCGCTCAAGCGGCCCTGCGAAGTGGTGCTGCACACCGACAGCCAGTACGTGCAGAAGGGCATCAGCGAGTGGATCCACGGCTGGAAAAAGCGCGGTTGGATGACGTCGTCCAAGGAGCCGGTGAAGAACGCCGACCTGTGGCAGGCGCTGGACCAGGCGCAATCGGTGCACAAGGTGGACTGGCGCTGGGTGCGCGGCCATAACGGCCATCCCGGCAACGAGCGGGCCGACCAGCTGGCCAACAAGGGCGTGGAAACGGTGCGCAAATAAGCGCGGCAAACCGGATCCACCCGGCCTGGCTTTGCTATACTGCCCGGCTTGCTCCTAGTCTTTCCTGAAGAAATCCATGCGTCAAATCGTACTCGATACTGAAACCACCGGCATCAACCCCAAACTGGGCAACCGCGTCATTGAAATCGGCTGCGTCGAGCTGGTCAACCGCATGCTGACGGGAAATAACTTCCACGTCTACATCAACCCGGAGCGGGAATCGGAAGAGGGCGCGCTGAACGTCCACGGCCTGACCACCGAGTTCCTGAGCGACAAGCCGAAATTCCGCGAAATCGCGCAGAAGTTCCACGAGTACATCCGGGGCGCCGAGCTGATCATCCACAACGCGCCGTTCGACATGGGCTTTTTGAACCATGAATACCGGCTGCTGAACATGCCGCCGCTGGAAGGCCACATTCACGGCGTGATCGACACGCTGTCGGTGGCCAAGGAAATGCGTCCCGGCAAGCGCAACTCGCTGGACGCGCTGTGCGACTTCTTCGGCATCTCCAACGCCCACCGCAAGCTGCACGGCGCGCTGCTCGATGCCGAGCTGCTGGCCGACGTCTACCTGTCGATGACGCGCGGCCAGAACAGCCTGGGCATGGATGTGGAAGAGGAAGTGCAGACCGGCGGCGTGCTGCTGGAGCCGGTGCCGCTGGCCGAGGTCATCGTGCTGGCCGCCAGCGACGAGGAGCTGGCCGCGCACGAAGACACGCTGAACGGGCTGGACAAGGCCGTCAAAGGCAGCTGCATCTGGCGCGCGGCGCTGGCCGTTCCCGCCGCGTAAGGATTTTTCGCGTTTGCCCTTTTACAAACGCCATCGGTGCGCTATAATGCTCGCACTCAACGGGAGGTTAGCTCAGGGGTAGAGCACTGCATTCACACTGCAGGGGTCGCAAGTTCGAAACTTGCACTTCCCACCAATTCTAAGATATTGATTCAAAAGTGTTTTCTCTAACACCCTCAGTATCTGTCCTCCGCTGAATCGGACTGCTTGCCACAAAATTGCCACAACTTAGTGGCAAGGAGCTAGTAGTGGCAACGATTCGACAACGCGGCAAACGAGTAGAAGTTCAGATCCGACGCAAGGGCTGGCCTACCGTCTCAGAGACTTTTCCAGATAAGACTACCGCCCGAGAGTGGGCTACGGTAATCGAGGCCGATATGGTCCGCGGCGTGTTCGTGGACCGATCAGAGGCCGAACGCAATACCTTGGGCGATCTGTTTGATCGTTATCTCCGCGACGTCTCGCCGACGAAAAAAGGCGCTTCCTCCGAGAGCTATCGCCTGCGTTCATTGCGCCGTGATGCGATCTCGGAATACAAAGTCGCGGCCCTCACAGGTAAGGTCCTCGCCGAATGGCGGGATCGCCGGTTGAAGAAGGTCTCGGGATCCACCACCAACCGAGACCTTGGTCTGATTAGTCACGTGATCAACGTCGCGCGCAAGGAATGGGGCGTCAACGTCGAAAATCCTGTATCTATGATTCGCCGGCCGCCTGAAAGTAAGGGCCGCAACCGGCGATTATCGGGAGATGAGGAACAACGGCTACTCAAGGAGCTGGAGCCCAGCACCTGAGGCGACAGCGGGGCATATCAACCTGGTGGGGTACGCAATCTCCTGGTTCGCAGCATTGTCGAATTGGCGATTGAGACGGCAATGCGTCGTAGTGAACTGCTGTCACTGCGCTGGCAGGACGTGCACTTAAACGACCGGTATGTGAGGCTGCGCGACACCAAGAACGGTGAGGCGCGGGACGTTCCTTTAACCAGGCGCGCGGTCCATGTGCTCGAAGCTCTTCCACGTGAGCAGGATGGCCCAGTCATTCCAACGACGGCCGACTCCGTGAAAAAGGCGTTTGAGCGTGCGGTCAAACGTGCTGGCCTTGGAGATCTTCATTTTCACGACCTTCGTCATGAAGGCACCAGCCGTCTGGCGGAGAAACTCGACAATGTGCTTGAGCTCTCGGCTGTCACTGGCCACAAGACGTTGTCCATGCTGAAACGGTACTATCATCCGCGCGCCAAGGACCTAGCGCGAAAGCTGGGGTGAGCCGATGAGCAAAACTTCTCTTTTCCGCTCCTATTACGATTGGCCATACGAAACCGCCGTATTTGTCGTTTAACGTCAAAGGGAATAGCACCAAAGACTTTGCTCCGGTCATTGGCTATCCCTATCACGGAGAGCAGAACGAGCAATGGATGTTTGTTATCGACCCATTCATGAATCCCCCTTTCGCGACACATGCTAATCGTACTTAAGCGCCAATTTCAAGTTGGTCGGCCATTTGCTGCCCTGAGGAGAGCCGAAAGGTGTTGGGCAAGCAGCCGCTTGCAATAGTTCACGAAGGACTCCATCCCAAGTCGTCCAATCCTGACGGCAATGACCGGCTCAAGGCTTTTTCGGCACCGGTACCAGCCGATCAAACTGCAAGCCGCTGGAGCCTTCCCCACGCCCAATCCGCTTGGTCGCCCCAAACCAGACAACTACCCGGCCATCTGCCCACCGTGTCCGCTGAAAGGCCTGCGTCAGCTGCACGCCCGAGCGCGGCACCTCCTCCTCGTGCACAAAGTAGGCTTCCTGCGCGACGCGATCCAGCCCTTCTCTGAGCAGGGAAGTCCGCGGCTTGATCTTGTCCCCGGGACCGAGCTGGTTTTCTACGCGGCGCGGCAAACTGGCGCGCTGCAGCTGGATCTGTCGATTGTCGCCGGGCATGTGCACCGGAATAAACGGAATCCAATTCTCGGGCACCGTGTTCATGGTTTCATAGCGTACTTTCGCCTCGTTCACCAGTGCAGGCACGGGTGCCGGACCTCCCGCCAGCCGCTGGAAAAAGCGCAGCGTCTCGGCTGCGGCACCATGGCCCGACCTTCCCACCCCATGCGGTAAGGGAATGGTGTCCTCGATCCCCCACACCATGTTCGCCATTTCGTCGCGCACGATGATCACCTTTTCCAGCGCTTCGCCCACCTGAACCTTGGGCACGGTTGGCAGCATCAGCAAGCTGGTACTGGGGGTGCGCGAGGGCGCAATCTGGTGCTGTGTAAACATGCTCCAGCGCTGCCACTGTTGCTCCGGCGTCTGGCCCGCCGGCTCAATCCACAGCCGCTCGCCAAAGACGTTGCTCACAGCCAGGCCGGCCACATCCGCCACCGTGCCCGCAGGCAGAGGCAGGGGGACAATGCACCAGTCATTGCTATACACAAGTCCAAATTCAAGCATCAGCAGCTTGGCGATATCGGTGGTATCGGGTTTGATCGCGCCAAAATTGACTTTGCGATCTTCGAAGGTCCACCAGCGCGGATTGGCCATCCCCGAGAACTCGACCGAGGTTGGAATGAAACTCTGGATAATCTCAGACTGAACTTCGGGCCGCTGCGCCGGCGCGGCGCCGGCGGGCGCCACGTCGAGCGCATACCAGTCCAGATCGCCCAGGTAGTATTCTTCGGCCGCAAACTCTTTCCGGCCGTCGGCAAGCGGTGCCGAGCACTGAAAGCGATACTCCAGCCGGGCGGGATCCCACGCATTTTCTTCCGGCGTCGCGGGCTGGTCTATCAACTGCTCAAACCACGCGATGAAGCGATCGCCCAACAGGTCGACGGCATCGGCATCCACCCCGCCGATCACCAGCGGCGGCGGCAAGGTGGAAAAATCTCGCGGTGCAGGATGGGCCAGCAGCCATTGATACCAGAGGTAGCCATCCATGGCGCGGCCAGCGAAAGCGGCCTCGTGCTGCCAGGCCTCGGGGTGGGCGCACACGCCTGCCGAAAGCGGCGACAAGGGGTCCGAAGCCGCCACCTTGAACACGGCCTTGAAGCCGGCCGCGAACGGCAATGCGTCCCGTGCCAGCAATTTCAGCCATTGACGGCCCATCAGCAGCCGCAGGTCGAGCGACAGCCGCTGCGCGCCTGCCGTGAAAGCGACAGGCCGCTGTTCGACGCGGCTTTCCAGCGGCATGCTGTCATCGAACGCCTGCTCGGCGCCATCGCGCGGCGCATACGTGGTCAGCTGCGTCGTCTTGATATGCAGCTTGGCAAACACCGGCGAACCCGCATCGTCCCCGATGAACTCGCCCAATTGCCATTGCCGCGCGAGCATCCACAAGGGATCGCGCACTTCCGCACGCAAGGCCCGCGCCATATCATGCGCGCGAGGAATGCCTTCGACCCGCTCCCAACGGGTAATGGAGGGCAGGGTGCGCATCTCCAGCGCAAGGGCCATGTCCAGCGGTGGTTTGAATACATTAGCCATTCAGGTTCACCTTTTTCTCGGCAACAAGAACATCGGCAAGGCGCAGCCCGCTGCTGATCGACATCGCATGCGTCGTAAACGCCATCAAGGTCGCGGGCAGCAAGCGCGACAGCGGTGAAGCGCTGATGTTGCGCGGTTCCACGGCGCGCTTCTTCGCCATGTCGAAGGTTTCGGGAATGGCCAGCTTTAGATCTTCCCAACTCCACTGGCGGCCGGCGCTGGCAGGCGTCACCAGCAACATGCTCTGGGGCGGCTCGTTGTTGGGCCGGTCATAGTGAAAGGCCAGTCCGGCGGTTTCCTTCGTCGCCGGGATCACTTCCGTCCATTCGTCGATCAACAAGCCGCCGACATGGGGCGCGTTCTTGTTGAAGGCACCGCCCGCATAGGCCGCCGTGTAGAGCACATGGTCGCCCGATTTGCTAAGCTCGAAAGCGGCGGGCAGTTCCATCGCCAGCCACGGCTCGGCCGCGTTGAACGGAAACTGCACTGGCACCAGCGACGGTTCCGCCGTGCCGAATGCGCCCGCCAGCAAGACCACATTCTCCCAATCGTGCAGCTTGGGCCGGACGCGCGCGATGCCGTACATCCAGTCGTCCACGGGAAAGTCTCGCGCGGGCAGCAGGTGCGATATCAGTGCGTCCCGTCCGTCGAACGCATTCTGCCATTCGTCGCCGTGATCGGCCGATAGCGTAAATCGTGGAATAATGCGCGCCCCGTCGCCGAGTAAGGCCTTGACGGCGTCCGTGAGCAGTTGTACCTGCACCTCGCCTGCCGCTGTTGCCGCGTCGGCCATCATGTGGTCGGCCTTGGCAATGCGCTGGTCCAGTTCGGTGATGAGGCTCGACGTCAGCTGCTGCATCAAGCCGATCAGCGCGCGTACCAGGTCTTCTTCCGCGGCTGTCGTCTCGACGGCGAGGTCGAGCGCCGCGCGCCCGGGGAAGGTCGCGCTCCAGGCGCTCCACAGTGTCTGGATATCGGCCGCCGCAGATGTGCTCACTGCCCGCACTGCGCCCAGGGCAAGGGCAAACGTGGCACGCTTGGCTTGCACAATCGGCAGATAGAGCACTGGCGTCGCAGGTATCGTGTCGGTGTAGACGGTGGAGATTTCACGTTCTGCGCGCTCAATCGCGTCAAGCTTCATCTGCTCGCTGTTTGCCGGATTCACCGCGTCGACCAGCAGCAGATCGCAGGCGGCGAGTTTGGCCGACCACCGGTTCGCCACCTTGACCGCTGCCGTGCGCACCTGCTGAAACCATTCGCTGCGCGCCCGCAGTATCGATCCAGGGCTGGACAAAGCCACTCCCGCCAGTGCCGCGCGGTGCTGCAAATCCACAAACGAGCTACTTAGCCCGTCAACCGCGCCCACCACCGCGGCGAATGCGGAAGCGGGGAGCGCAAGCGGGTCAAGCGCCCCGCGCAGTACGGCAGCGTCAGTCCTGATTTGCGCTAGCGCTGTCCGCGCGGCGCTCACCCGGCCAGGCGCGATCGCAACACTGCCGTCAACGCTGCGATCAACCTCGTTCGGCATCGCCGGGTCGGTGGGCCGCAGGGGCCTTGAATTGAGCAGCAGCGACCGCAGGCTGGCGGCCAGCGGCGCCACTTCGAAGGCTGACCTTTTCGGTCCGCCAGGCTCGGTGTAGCGGATCAGCACAGACCCATCGGGCGACAGACCGCGTGTGCTGATGATGTGGTTGACGATGCGGTCATCGAGTTCACCCATGGCCTGGTCGCTGCCGAAATCCAGGATGTGGAGCAGGTCGATCGGGCCCAACCCAAGATCCTGCATCGTCACGTCAGCCGGCACCAGCGGGCTAGCCGGTGCACCGTTGCGAAACTCGACGTGAACAACGATATCGGCCACGGGCGGGAAGATATTTCCGAGCCAGCTGTCGATGGCCGGTTCGACCACAGCGCGCACGTTGGCGCCCGCCGCGGCGACCGCATCGACCGGAAGATGCAAGGCCACTCTATGCGTCAACGCGATACCACTGCGAGGCGTACGCACGACATCCGGTTCGGGCGGGAGGGTGCCTTTGCTGCTGGCGTCCATCGCCGCCGCCGCGCGATCGGTGTTCCCCACCATGATCTGATGGACTGCTTCAGAGATGGAAACGTCCGAGATGGCGTCGTGGATATGAAACAGATTCAGCACCTCTTCATCGATGATGCCGCGCTGCGTGGCGTTGGCCGGCTCCAGTGCCTTGCCCCATGGGTAAGTCTTGACGGCGCTGGTGCGCACATGCTCGATCAGCCGCAGGCCATCGCATACATTGCGCGCTTCCACAGCCTGGATGGCGGCATTTTCCGCCTCCGGGTTGGCCGTATCGGCCAGGTGCTTGGATGCCAGTGGAAATGCCTTGCGCACCTGGTAAATGAAGCTGTCCATCTCGGCCTCGTTATACCGATCATGCAGCCGGCGCTCGAACTGGTAGCCCAGCAGCGCCCCCAGTGACTGGCCGTTGCGAATGCCTTCCATAAATTGGATGGCGATGCGCACGCGCGCCGACGACAGGTCGATGGCCAGCAGGTCCGGCTGCGTGGGCGTGGCGTTCGCCACATAGCCGTTGCGTAGCACCGCGGCGGTGCCCGCGTGGTTTAGCGACGGCGCCAGCACATGGCCGGCATTGGCGGCGTCGCGGAACAGGGGAGCCTGGCCGGGTTTGTCGAATACCGCCGCCTCGGCCTCGTTCAAGCGCACGGCGGAGCGCTGGCCCTGGTCCGGCTTCAAGTCTTCCACCCAGCCGTACGCGCCCAGATAAAGACCCTGCCGCCGCGCGCCCACGGCGCCGGATGGACGGCGCATGCGTTGCAGGCGTTCGTTCACCAAGCTGAGCATCCAGGCATCCCAGCGGTAGCTGCACAGGTCAATATGCTCCGAAAAGGCGCGTTCGAGAGCGGCGGTGGAGGCGTGTTCGAGCACCGCCAGCGCTTCGATTTGGGCGGCCAGGGTGCTATTCTGGCCGACTGTGGCCAGCCACTTGGGAATGAACTCCAGCACCGTGCTGTGGGCCGAGCCGGTGATCACAGGCTGCTTTGCGTACAGCATGCCATAGCGGCTTTCGCTGCCTGTTCCCTCGGCAATGTGCACGAAGAGCGGTTCCTTGTACGCGCTAATCCTGTCGGTGGTGAGCAGCTCGTGCGCTTCGTGCAGGTCGAAGGCGGTGCTGTGATAGCCGAGTTGCAAGGCATGCCGCAGTACGTGGTACAACAGCGCGTTCGGGGTTTTTCCCTCGCTGAAGCCGCGCTGCAGCCGCAAATCCTCGAATGCGTTCCTGGCTTTTTCGCGGCACCAGCTCAAGTAATTTTTGCTGTCGGGCGTGCACACAGTCAGTTCGGCCGTCTCGGACAGGGGCGGCACGTCGATTACCGGGCGCTTCATCGGTCCCGCCACTTCCGAGAAGAACTTGGCCGTGATCTCGGGCTCCTTGCCACCGTAACCCAGGTCTTTCAGTATTTGATAAGTCGCCTGCATCTTGTCCCGCATCGAAGCCTCCAGCCTCGCGCGGCGTTTCGATCCCAATTTGTACTCGTTCCAGATGCGCTCGGCGCTATCGAGTATTTGCAGGTGGAATTCAAGCGAGGACGGGTGCAGGCCCATGATGTCAAGCAGTTGCTGCTGCGGCTGCGCGCTGCGCCGGCCCACGCGGTGCGCGTTCAACGCGAACTTGTCCCAATACCGCAGCGCGATCGTGCGCAGCATGTCGCGCAGCGTCATCAAAAATTGTCTGTCCTTGGAGCCAGCCGTTGGCCGGATGACGCTGCCCTCGTCAATCGAGTCCATCCACGTCATGCGGCTGAAGGCGGTCGTGGCCAGGATACCGTACGGTTGCTTCCCTATGCGTACGACGGGAACCGGACCGCATCCGCTGACCCGTTCCACGAAATGCCTGCGTATCCGCGCAATCGTCTCGGCCCCGAATGCGGGCAGCAGCTGGGTATCGAGCCAGTAGCCCAGCGTCGCCGGAAAAAGCGCTGTATTCATGGCGCGCGCCCGCACCTGGTCCAGGCCGTCGGCATTCGGTATCGCTTGCAGCACGGCCGCATCGATGCCAAGCGCTTCCGCCAGGTACAGCCCATCGGTCTTGGTGTAGGGTGAAGTCGCACTTTCGTCAAACTGCTGTTGGCCGGCGGAGGCCATGCACGACAGCGGAAACAACTCGTCGGCTTCTTGCACGCGGGTCCAGCCAGCGGAACCCTGTTCACTGTTGTTGCTTGCCGTGCCTTGCGGGACAATCGCGAACCCGCCCTGGCCGGCCGCATGGTGCGCAAGCAGGTGTTCGAAATCCTGGCGCGATTGCTGCGGATCGGGGGTGAGCCGCACGCCCAGCACATACAGGCGATCAAACCCTTCAGCCGCTTGGCGGGTGCTGAGATCCACACGAAACGCCATGCCAGCCTTGAGCGCCGCGTCAAAATCAGACAACCAGCGCAACTGCTCCGGCATGATCAGCTCACCGCCGGCTTGTTGAAATTGCCCGCTCTGCTCCGCCAGCGGATCAGGCCCCACGGCCAATGGCTGCGTCACCAGGCCGCCCAGCACTTCAAGATGCTCGGGTCCGCTGTCGGCAATCAGCACGAAGCGCTCGGGCAGCAGTGCAGCCTGCGGGGCGCGGGTCCACGCCTGGCGTTTGGTGGCTGCGGACGCGACCGGGGTGAACGCAAGGAACACCGTGGATACTGGCACCACGGCGCGGTCGACGCCGGCGCCTGGCGGATCTTGCGCGTTGAACGGCAGGTAAGTCGTGCGCAGTACCTCGGCGCGCGGCGCACCCACGGCAAGAGTGAGAGCCTGCATGGCGGCGACGAGCGCCGTGGCATTTTTGCCGGCCCGCCATGCCGCGATCCAGTACGCGGCGAGGCTGCTCTTTTCCGCCACATTCGCCAACGGGGCATCGGTCGGAATCGCCAGAATCACCTCGCTCGGGCTGCTGCGCGCTGGCACTGGGTCGGCGTCCGCGAGCGGCTTGTATTGCTGGATCAGGTACAAGGCACGGCCGGCGCCATGCGCCGAGCACAGCTCGCGCCACGCCGACTGCTCGCGTGAGTCCTCGCCGCCTGCAGCCCATATGCTGCACCAGTAGCGCCTGAGATTTTTGACCTCGTTCTCCGACAGGTCGGGTTCGAAGCTGTCGACCAGGCAGTCGTCAGGATAGATGCGAACCAGTAGCTGCCGGGCGGCGCCATTCGGGCCGGCGGCGGAAGTGAACCGCGTTTCCAGCCGCACCGGGAGCAGCAGAACCGGATAATCGGCATCCAGGGCGGCGATGGCGCGGCGTGGGTCGAGCAGCGGTTCCAGCAGCCCGCTGATGCGCGTCCATTCGTCGGCAGAAGCGCGCTTTTCCCCCCTGAGGCCCGCTACCTTGGCTTCGCATTCTGCGATCTCCGCCCGCAGTTGCGCAATCCGCTCGTCCTGCTGGCCGTTGACCGGCGCCACCTTGCGCCCCAGGTTGGCGAGTTGTTCACGCAGCCTGGCCAGTCGCCCGTTTTCCGTCGTCAGGGCGCGCGCGTTTGCATCGCTTTGTTCGCGATGCAAACGCGCGCGCTGCAGGAGCTCATTCAGGTCAGCCATAGATTCCCGTTCCTCATGTTGATGGCAGCATCTCGGCGGCGTGCACCGCCACCAACACCGGCAGCTGATAGAGCACGTACGCCACGTCGGCTGAATTCGTATTGCGATTCCAGCGCACCTGCCTGTCTTCCAGATGCTGCGCCATTTCCTCCGGCCCTTCGGAGGCCGGAGGCGGCGTGGCGAGCGCGTATTCCTGCATCCCCGCGTTGATGCGCAAGATGGAATGGCTGGTGGTGACGTCGGGCCAGGCGAGGTCGCTCCAGCTATTGATCAGCGGGCTGTCGCGGCTGATGTCGAGGCCAAAGCGAGGCTCGCCCGGACGCTCCTTGATCACGAAGAACCAGCCCGCATCGTTGGCGGCCGGATCGCCCTTGGCATCCTTGGCGGTGAGATCGAAACCGAGGAAGGTGATATCGGGATCGACCTTCGCCCCGTACAGCGGGTTTTTCAGTTTGTCCTGCGGCGGATTGCTCTCTTCCTCGGGCGTGAGCGCGATGGGTACGCGAATCTTCGTTTTGTCAATCGTGCCGTCGGGCTTGCGCTGCCAATCGGCCTTGTGGGCGTAGATAACGGCCGTCGGATAGCGCTTCAACAGCTCGCCGCGTATCGATAGCACGACTTCCTCTTTCGGCGGCGAGCCAGGTGGCTGCCGGTTGTCGTGCGCGCCGAGCGCGGAGGCGGAAGGCCACAGGTGCAGTTTCGGAATGTCGTACAGCTTCTCGCGCAGTGCATCGGGCGACAGGCCCGCCGTGTCCTGGTAGCCGCTGACGTCCCAGAACTGGCGGAAGCAGCTGCCCCGTTGATCGGTCGGATATTCGCGCCAGAGCAGTTCACGCGCGAACTCGTGGTTCAAGCCGACCATATAGCTTTCAATGAAGGATTGGTTGGTTTCGAGCAGGCTGATGCTATTGGGCGGAATCAGACCGACGTTGGGCAACAGCAGCTCGCCGCTGATATCCGCCAGCGGCCGGTACATGGGCTGATCGATGCGGGGGTAGGCTTGGGCTTCGACGAAAGTCTCGCGCAAGCCTTCCTTTATGCGGGGCGGAAAAAGAATCGTCTTGAAATAGAAAGCCGGAATCGAACGGGCCGGATCGAGCGTAATGACCGTCTGGCTTGCGGCCAGCGTGATTGCGAGCGGCTTGCGTACCAGCGGCACGTTGGCGCGGCGCGCTTCAATGTCGAATGCAATCGAGGCGCCGAGAGCGTCCTTGAAGCGGGCAGCGGTGGCGTTGTCGGCGCCGTCTGTCGGCGGCACGCTCGCCACGGTGCCAAACACTTCGAGGGTGAAGGTCGGGTCCGGGGGCAGGCTCGCCACATAGTCCGGCCCCTTGGTCCCGGGACGCAGGCTGTCGGCTGCAATGATGGTCGCACCAGCCTGCGTCAGCCAGACGTAGCCTGCCACTGCTGCCGCCGCCAGCAGCAGCGCGATCGGCAATGCGCCGGCAATCAGCAGCAGGGCCAGCACGAGTCCGCCGATCAGAATCCACCGCGGCAGTTTCGGGAAACGCCGCAGCAGGTCGAGCAACCAGGCGGGCACGCTGCTGCCGACATCATCGGCCAGGTCAACGATGGACGGCGCGCCCGGGGGCAGGGCGGGGGCTTGCGCCGTGGTGAGGTTGCCGTCGTTCAGCCCGCGCATGATCTCCGCCGGAATCGATGCGGCGGGCGCCGTGCCGGCGGGGAGCGAGCGAATCAAGCGGCCGGAGGGTCGCAGCATGCGCCGCGCCGTGGGTGCCAGGAAAGCGGCCGGGATGGTGCTGTCGCTGATCGACTTGTGCAGCGTGACTTCATCCATCATCACGCGCTTCGACAGCGGCGCCGAGAGCATCAGCAGGCGCTCGGGCGCCTTCGTTTCGAGTGAGGCGAAATTGCGCGTGAACCAGGCCAGCGACACGGCCTTCGAAAACTGCGCCAGGCGCATCTTGCGGTTCGCTTCGAGTACTTCGCCGATCTGGTCCCAGGCGGCATTCATGTATTCTTCCTGGCGCTTGCGGACCACATCGGTGCCAAAGCCCGCCGCGCTGCGATGGCGCGGATCGAGATTGAGTTCGTGTACCCAGTTGGAGGTGTTCGGCACGGACGAGCCGTCCTGCTGGAGCAGCAATCGCTTGGTCAGCGCATGCCAGCTGCCATACAGTGGCGGAGTGATCAGCGGGTCGGGATCGGTGTCGCCATTGGGCAGAGCGCCGATGTCGGCCGGCACGGCGGGATCGTTATGGGCGTCGAGCGCGGTCCGCGTCGCGTAATCGTCGGCCAGATTGATGAAGGCCGCCAGGTCTTTTTGAAACGGGTGCGGTCGCGGCTCAGCCCAGTCTTCGAAGCGCCTCGCCTCGTCCTTGTCGTGCTGCGGCAGGGTGTCCTCGGGAATGCGCAAGGCGCCGCCCAGCCGCAGGATGCCGTTGAGATCGGGGCCGGCGATGCCCGGCAAATTGCTGCCGGGCTTCTGCACATCGATATCGCGGCGGCCGACGCGCACGTCCATCGGCTGCGGTTTCAGCAACCGCACCAGCGATTCAAAATCTCCCTTGTTGCCAGTCCTGAAATACCAGCGGTGATAGTAGGGAAAGCTGCCTCCGGCCAGATTCGCCCGTTCGGGGTGCGCTTCCGCGGCGCCGCGCATGGCATCGTCGACCTTGGCGACATTCAGTTTGAGCGCGGCCACGCGGCCGGTCTCGAACGTCGGCATCAAGAAGGCATGATAAGCCTTGTTCGGTTCCAGTTGCCGGGGGCAGACGATCCTTGAGAAGGCAAGGTCGCGATTTTCAGCCAGGGTGGCGCGCAGCTTGTCGGCGATGGCGGGGCCGGCGTCGCTGACGATCGTGGCGTCGCCGGCGCCCAGGTTGCGGTTGGCCTGCACGTGCGCCCACGCCCATAATTCCGATCTGACGGGCAGCTTGTTCAAGTCGGCGATGTCGATGAAGGGGGCGGCTGTGTCGCCTTTTCCGTCGGTGAATTCGCCTTCCTCCAGCACGACCAGCATGAGCCAGGGCGTGTGCCGGTGGTTGGCGCTATTGGCCTTGGTGGGCGTGTAGAGCCAGGGGAAATCCTCATCGTAGAATTCGATGTGCGCCAGATTGTTCGGTTCGAAATCCGTGTTCCAGTGGGGTGGCTCGGTCTTGATCAGCGGCAGTTCTTCAATGCCCAGCAGGTCGCCAGGGCCGTGGAGCTGGATCTTGTTGGTGGCCAGATTCATGTCGGGCACGGGCCCGCTGACGCCCTCCGCGCGCAGCGTCAGTTGCACACCAATCGATGCGCGCAGCTCGGGGTTGGGCGTGCTTTCGGTTTGCTGAATGCTCAGGCTCAAGCCCTGGCGCGCCCAGGGCAGGAAGGTGTAGGTGGCCAGTGGATGGCTCATTGTGTTGCCTCCCAAGCGGGGACGACGTCGAGATTGCGTCCAACCAGGGCTTCCGAACCCAGCAGCGTTTGCAGGTGGCCATGCGCGGCGGCGGCACTCGCGAACTCCGTGACGCCACCGATCACGCGATTGGTGTCGCTGTCGACAATGGTGTAGGCCTCGCCCTTGACCTCGATTTTTTCATGCGGGAAGGGGTCGAGCTTGCGTTTATTGTTCGCGCTGATGGCGCACTGTGTGACGGCGCTGCCAGCCAGGTGATGCGCGAACAGGCCGGTGGAGAATATCCCTTTGCGGATGTGGTGCCGGAACTCGCCATCGATGAGCACCACTTCATAGCGCACAATGCGCCGCGCCATGTGGCTCGTTGCCAGTTGCGCGCCGGCGGCGCTCAGCTCCAGGCCACTATTACCCGACTCGTAGGAAGGCCGCGAGAGCTTGGCTGCATCGTCCAACTTGACGAACTGCGACATCGCAAATTTCTCGTGGGCGTCGCCGATCCTGGCCAAGCCGCCGCCGCTCACCAGCAGTTCAAACCGCTTCGCGTCATTGGGCTTTTGCGTGCCGAATTTGTCGAGTCCCAGGGCCAATGGCAGCAGGCGCTGGCTCACCCGCAGCGAGCCAAGTGGATGCATCAGCAGCACATTGGGCGTCTCGTTGGCGGCCCGCAGCGCCACCATCAATTTTCTGCCGGCCGGCAGCGAAGCGGTCCAGTTCTCCTTCTTGTCGAATTCAGCCTGCAGCAGCGGCAGCACCGCAATCGGCGGCAGGGTGGTTTCGGCGCGATCGCCCCAGGTCACGTCGAAGTCGGCGCTGATCTCGAAGAACAGCAGCGACACGTGGCCGGTCCCTCGCGCGCGCCACGGGCTAGGGCCTTCCAGGCTGAGGTCCACCCGCACGCTGAGGACGTCGAGGCCGAACACCTTCAGCTGCAGCGAGATATTGACTTCGATAATGAAGTAAAACGGCGAGAACTGGAACAGGGCGTCGAAGCCGAGGTGGCCTTGGATACCAAAGTCATCGAAGCCGAAGCGGATCTCGGCGGCTGCGCCGATCTGGACGGTATTGCTGGTGACGGCGAAGTAGGCGGTCACCCGTACCAACTGGCTCCCCGTATTGATGATCGTGATCGCCAGCCGGTCCGGGCTGGGAAAGGGCAGCGGCGGCGGCGTGAAGCGCGGGTGAAAACCGCCCACCGACAATACGAATGAGGGATCGTCGCCCCAGCCCAGCAGCAGCCCCATGCCGCCTTCGAGCGTCATGAAGATCAGCCGGCTGTCGAACAGCGTGGCGAAGAAGAACAGGCGCTTGCGATCGAACTCGATGGCGCCAGCAAACGCGACCTGGATGATGATGAGCGCCGCGTCGGGCGTCGGAATTGCGAGGCGCAACACGCCGATGATGGCGATGTTGCCAGGGATTTCGATGAGCACGCCCAGCGACACGCTCACCAGGGTCGGCGTGCCC
Organism: Massilia sp. BGA-UO-ETr-WB1; assembly: GCF_059567845.1. NCBI lineage: Bacteria > Pseudomonadati > Pseudomonadota > Betaproteobacteria > Burkholderiales > Oxalobacteraceae > Massilia > Massilia sp. BGA-UO-ETr-WB1. Next base: position 673,214 of record NZ_JCAQOT010000027.1, read on the forward strand.
CAGCCCAGTTTGGCCATGGGGCCGATCAGGAATTTTCCCACGTAGGGCGGAAAGATCGCGCGCAGGTCGCTGATGATGCGTGGCGCGTTGGCGATGATGTCGCCCTGTGGGAACATGATCGAGTTGATCGTCCCGGTGCGCACCCCGTTCACCAGCGGTTCGAGCAGCATCGTGCGGTTCAGGCCGAGCAGGCCGCCCAGGCCGATGAGGGTGAAGCCGAAGCCCAGTTGAATGCCGGGCATGAATTCGACGCTGATGATCACCAGCAGGCTGAAGTTGCTCGATCCGTCGGGCATGCGGGTGGTGATCAGGGCGATGGCGGTGATCGACACCATTTCAAGCAGCTTCAGCTGCAGCACGCCTGCGTATTCTTCATCGTCGGGATTGAAGAACAGGTAGCCGCCGCCGCGGATGGCGCCGGCGTCAATCGACAGACCGACGCCTTGGGGCGGCTTGAATCCCAGCTCGAATTGCACCGGTCCCGCATTGCCGCTGGCGCCAGGCGGCAGCTTGAAGGCGCCTTTCGCGCCCATGCGCTCGACCACCGCCACCAGCGGCCCCAGGCTGAACTTGAGGCCGGCCGACAGTTCGAGCGTCACCGGATCGGGGTCGAACAGGCGGGCGACGAAGCAGATGCTCTGGATCTCCAGCGGCCCCAGCGAAACGTGGGTGGGCAGCAGCACTTCGATTTTTCCGCTGCCCGTGACGGCAAAGCCGTCCCGGTTCAGGCGCCCGGCGAGACTGAATTCCGCTTCGATCGCGCTGGCCGGGATGGCGTTCTGCAGAAAACCGTCGCCGCTCGACAGCGAAATGACAAGCTTCATTCTATCGAGTGCGGCGCTCACCTCCGGTACGACATCGGCAGTGCCGCTGGCGGTGTCGAACGTCACCCGCACGCCGACGCCGGCGCTGATTTGTTCCACTTCGAGCCGCGTGCCGCCGGGCAGGCCGATGATCTGCATTGGACCTGCCGACTTTCTGCCGATGAGCGAGGCATGGGCGTCGGCGCTGATGGTGCCGATGGGGCGCACTTTGAAGTTCCCATTCGATTGCACCAGCCCCTGCAGGCCGGCCGCGTAGGCACCCGCGAAACCGACGTCGAGCGACCACGGTCCGGGAAGGTCGAAAGGCTGGCTCACGTTGTAGCTGGCGGGCAGGCGCAATTCGAAGCCCAGGCCAGGCGGCGTGACGGTGTTGTTTGCCTGCAGCGCAATGATCATCGATTCGAGGATGGGCGGCTGGCCAGGCGCTTCGATCAACATCGCGGGCAGCTTGTAAAACTGCAGGTAGCGCGCGATCTTGCTCAGGAGCGCACGCCCGTCGAAGGCCGGATCGCCCCACTGGTAGAGATCGCGGGCAAGCGCCGCGGGGTCGTCGAACAGATCCACCAGCCGGTTCAGCGCGAAACCACGGTGCACATGCGGCGGCGCCGTGAAGTCGCCCGGCACGCCAGGAGTGATGGTACTGGTCGCGATGCCGGTCAGGTCCAAGAGGGCTGCCAGTTGCGGCAGCTTCTTCTCCAGGGTCCGCAGCGCCGTCAGCTCGACCAGGCGTCCGAAGAAGTTGTTCAGACTGGCCGTAAAATGGGCCTTTTGCGCGGGACTCAGCGTGCCGTCGGCATTCGCCGCCTGTGTTAGCGCCACGCCCAGCTGGTTGGCGCCCGCTGCAAGTTCGGCAATGCGCGCGCCCAGCACGGCGCTCTTGGCGATGATCGCCGGCGCGCTGCCGCCCGAGGATGCCGCCGCTAGATCCTGCGCCGCCGGCGGCAGTGCGCGCGCGGCGGACGACAGGTGCGTCATGGCGGCTGCCACTTGCCCGGCCCATGCGGCCGGAATGCCGATCCCCAGGTCTTGCAGCAAGGCCGGCGAAAGCTCGTCGGCGAGCGGGGACAGGATGTCGGCCAGCTGGGTAAGCAGCTGTTCTATGGTGCCGGCTTGATCAGGCATGTTGCAGCTCTCCCGCTTCGAGCATCTCGACCACCTGGAGCAGTGTCTTGCCCTGAAGCCGCGCCACCCATGGCAAGTTGGCGTGCAGCGCCGCCTGCAGCTCGCGGCTCGCGCAAGTTTCGATCGCCGACACGATGCGGGCGGCACGGATGCTGATCGCTTCCCCCTCGATGGTCTCCGGCAGCGGCACATCGGGCAGCATGGCGCAGCGCACGACGTGATGCAGCAGCAGCGGCCCGTGATTGCGGTGCCACACCACGGCGATGCGCTTGCGCGTGTTGACCAGTGCGCGTGCCTCTTCCCAATGTGCGCGGCCGAGTTCGAAAATGCGCTGGCCGTCGTCGGTGCGCAGCAGGCGGCCCAGGGGCGTACCTTCTCCCAATTGAGGAATCCGCGGAAGCGCCTCGGCCGCATCGATCGCGGCGAATTCGTGCGCGCGCGCACGCGGCGGCGCGGCCCCGCTGACGTTCGGCAGGCCATTGGCGACCAGAGGATCGTTCAGGAGCGCGATCACGTCGAGCTTTCCGTTGCCAAAATCATTGTTGTTGGCTGGGGTGGTGAAACTGTCCTTGCGCGCCCGGGTCAGGAGAATGCTCTTGATTTGCGCGTGCGTGAGCGCCGGATTTCGTTCTAACATCAAGGCGACGGCCCCGGCAACATGCGGCGCGGCCATGCTGGTGCCGTCCATGTCGATATAGGAATCGCAGCAGCAGTCGCAGCAGCAGCCATCATGAAAATCGCGCCGCGCGGCGCAAATGGATTGGCCGGGTGCGCTGATGTCGGGCTTCTGCACGCCGTCGATACGCGGCCCGCGGCTGGACGAATCGGCGATCTTACCCTTGTCCTTGCCGGAGGAATGGTAGTTGCCAACGGTAATGATGCTGGTCGCGCTGCCGGGCGAGCCGACGGTGTTGGCGCGCGACAGGTCGTCGCGAAAGCGCTCGAAGTGCTGTCCCGCACTCAGCCACGCATGGTAGGTGATGGGCGCCGCGCCGGCATTCGTCAACACGATCGTCCAGTCGCCCGGCTGGTTCTGGCCGGCGGCGGCCGAGGTGATGGTGAGAGTGATGCGGCGGCCATTGGCCGCGGCGTTGGGAACGTCCCCAATGATGGTGCATGTGCTGTTTTGCGTCACCTCGGTGAACGTCGCGGCGCCATCGGGCGGAGCGGTATTCGCACCGCCGGATATATTGTTGCCTGGAGGGACAAGCTGGCAGGTGACGCCGGCAGGCGCCGTGAAGCGGATCTCGGCGGTGGTGAGCAGTTGTCCGGTGCGCGTCTGGTTTGGATCCAGGGCGCGCAGATTAAACCTGATCGACTTCGCCACGCCCGAGGCGGCAATCGTGCCGGTTGCGTGCGAGTCGTCGCCCGCCGTGATGGTTTGCGCGCCCGGCTGCTCGTGTCCGCCCTCATTGCCTGCCGACGCCACGAGTACCACCGGTGGCGAACCGGCCGGCCGGGCGGCCAGCCATTGGTCGATCATCTGATCCATCAGATCGGTCCCGTCATGCGGCCCGAGGTTTTGTCCGAGGCTCATGTTGATTACGGCGGGCGTGGTGCCGCCCGGCTGCGCCGCCGCAGTGTCGGCAATGAACTGGATCGCGCTGCGCAGCGCATTGGTGCCGTTGAAGCTATGCTTCACGATGACCAGCGCGGCTTCGGGCGCAACCCCGACATAGGTGTACTCGCCTCTGCAGTTGCCGGCGATCTTGCCATTGCCGGCGGCGATGCTCGCCACGTGGGTGCCGTGCGTGTGATCATTGATGTCGGTTTCCACACGGGGCGTGCCTGCGCCGGGAACAATGATCTGGGTGCTGGTGGCAATTGCCGCTTCGATCTGCGCCTTGGTAAAGGTGACGGCCGGGGTCTGTGTTTGGTCGAGGATTGCCAGGATGCGCGATTTGGTCTGGTCATTGGCTAGCCGGAACACGGGATGAAGAATATTGATTCCCGAATCGATGATTCCGACGACCACGCCCAGCCCGGTATATTTGTTGGGAGCTATGAAAGGGTATTGGGGATTGCGAACGGTGTTGCAGCGGATTTCGGGAATGGAATCGTCGAGTGCGGGCTTGGTCGTCTTTTCGTGATGGATGTGGAGGACGCTGTCGATATCGGCCAGCGCTTCAAGCCGGTCGAGCGGCACGTCGGCCGCGTAGACATTGCCAAACAGGTGGGTGACGCTGAAGCCGGCTTGCGTGAGTTTGCCCGGGTCGGGCTGCAGGAGTTCGATCAGAACGGCTACGACGGGAACGTCGCCCGCGCTCGCGGCCTCGATGCGGGGCAGGGCATCATCGCGCTGGCGGCGCTTCCAATCGACGAGTACCGCTAGCAGGTGCGGCGATATCTTGGAACGGCGTAGCAGTTCCGCTTCTTTTTCACCTTCCGACGCGCCGGACCCCATGTGGACTCCTTTACTGACGACGATCTGATGTGTGCCTCAAACTGGGTATCAAATACAGCTACTGGAAGGCGGGGAACCCCGATTGAGTATGTTTATAAAATTGCAAATTTTATAAACAAGTCTATAATCAATTTCAGCCATGTGCAATCGAGAAAAGACTTCTTCAAAAAATTCCCATCACTTTTGATGGGTTCGCAACACGTGCAAGTTGATAGGAAACGAGTTGCGAAAAGTTCTTATGGGCCTGGAAGTGACGGACGCGGAAAATTTTTCTAGGCTCTGGCATGTAGTTGGCTAGCGATTGCTCATTTAGTCACCGCACGATACGCAGCCTGTATAGCCAGCACCAGGGAAGGGTGGAGCGTACCAAGCTTGGGTGAGCAACCGCTTTGATATATTCCGCCGCCATGATACGCTTGACGCCTTTCATCAAGGCGTACATTGGGGACCCGTTGTTGACGAAGTGTTCAGCGCAATAGATGACTTGCACGCCGGCCTGGCGGCAGATGAACTCATAATGGGCGCTCTCATCAACATCCTGGAAGCGGCCCCAGCGGCTCACGTCGTAGACGAGTGCTCGGCGCGTGACATTTCCATGCGCTACGGCGGCATCGATGAGCAGTCGTTGCGCGGTGCGCCCGAAGGGGGGCGGCCATGACCGCGCTGCCTGACGCGGGCGCCTGGCGCGCATTGGCGCAGGCAGATGTGGATGGCGACGTCGAGTTGGCATCAGGCGAGCTGGAATGCAGGGAACCGCTTGACTCGCGTGATCCTGACGCAACCACGCCAGCAGTCGCACTTCGATGGCGGCAATCCGTTCGTCGAGCTTAGCCAGCTCATTCCACTGCTCGCTCAGCATCGACCTGAAAGGTGGCGCGATCGTCGGCACCATTGATTTTTGACGCCGATCTGTCTCCATGCGGAACGCTAACTCATTTGATAGCCCGTGTCAGGCCGATTTTGTACAGGTGAGTCCACGATAAAGTTTACCCGCCCGGGCCACCGGCTGGATTTGGGCGGAACGGGTGGTCACTTTGGTCCGGAATACGCAACTATGAGGATGGCCGGCGAGCGAAGTTGCTGTTGCGTGAGTTGTCGGATTAGATCATAGGCTCAACGCCAATGCGACCCAACCATTCTGCGGATTGGTCGTTACGGGATCGGGCCAACCAGGTGATCCGCTTGGGTTCGATGGACACTTTGGGTACGAGAATTTGGTCGGTTAATGGCCCATTTCAAGCCCTTCAGAAACCGTACTCCGAGCGAAGGCCGTAGGGGTTTGGTCGCTGAGAGCCATGTGAGGCCGAATCTCATTGTAGTCCACGCGCCAAGCCTCCACGATGGCTTGAACCTCGGCCAAGGAAGTGAACCAGTGGACGTTGAGGCATTCATCACGCAGCGATCCGTTGAACGTTTCGATGTAGCAATTATCGGTCGGCTTGCCGGGCCGGCTGAAATCGATCTTGGCCTGGTGGTGATAGGCCCACAGGTCCAGCATCTGCCCCGAGAATTCGCTGCCGTTATCGACAAACAGGCACCGCGGCGCGCGTTTTGCAACGATGCGGTTGAGCGCCGCAACCACGTCCTCGCCACGGAGGCGATGTCCGGCCACGATGGCCAAGGATTCCCGGCTGTAGATGTCGATGATCGTCAGCAGCCGTATCTTGGTTCCATCGGCAAGTTGGTCGGCGACGAAATCCATGCTCCACGCGTCGTTTGCCCGTCGCGGTTACATACGCGCTTGGCGGGCAACAACACTTTTGCGCCGCTTCTTGCGCCAGGCGCGCAACTGCAACTGCTCCAAGCAATACCAGCGGTAAGTCTGGTTGACGCCCAGCTGGAAGCCCTCGCGTTTGAGCAGCACGTGCAACCGCCTGTAGCCCCAACGTACCCGCACCTGGGCCAGCTCCCGCAAGCGTTGCCGCAGCGCCAGCTTGGGGTCCTTCCTGCTCGACAGATATTGCGTGCTGCGCACTTGCTTGATCAGTCGACAGGCCCGCGCCAGTTTCAATCCATAGTGATCGATGATGTAGGCCACCACCACTCGTTTCAGCCCGGGCCGTCCCACTTTTTTGACGCGACGTCCTGCAGGATCGCCTTGTCCAAGCTCAGCTCGGCCACCAACTTCTTCAGCCGTGCGTTCTCGTCCTGCAAAACCTTGAGTTCCCGCACGCCTTCGGATTGCATGCCGCCGTACTGCTTTTTCCAGCGATAAAAGGTCTGCTCTGAAATGCCGAGCTGCCGGACAATGTCCCCAACCGCCATGCGCAGTTCGGCCTGCTTCAACACGGATACAATCTGTTCCGCCGGAAAATGTTTGCGTTTCATTGTCAAGCCCTCCCGTTAAGGAATTATTGACCAAAAACTCGCGCTCAGAAGTGTCTAATTTCGCCAGGGCAGATCACACGCGGTGTGGGACATCCGCAGTATTTAGATATCGTCTATGGCGTTTCATCGTCGTCTGAGGTCGGGTAGACGATGACGTCGAGTTTGGCGCCGAACTGAACGAGAAGCGGCAAGCAGTCGATTGTAATCGATAATGTGACCGCTCGATTGAAAACAACAACCCGCAAGACGGGGTTATTTATCATTATCTCATTCGCCTTCTTAATAATTGGGTTGAGGAAATTGCGAATTGCTTCGCTTGCGTCGCCGGTAACCGGCGCGTCGGTACTAATGACAATTCCTGTGCCCTGTTCGCGCCTGTCCTCAAGCAAATAATTCCCGCCCAATACTATAAAATCGTCAGGGAATTTACCCTCCCAAACAGGAAATAGCAATTCAATCTCAATATCTCGGTTCTTGCTGTTCATAATGGTTTCTTAAATCGGATTCGTTAATTGGCCGGCGAAGGGCAAATCTCATCTCGCCTTGATCCCAAAGGTCTCTGACAACGCGTGGAGAACCATAGGTGCTATCGCTGTGCCTCGTAGCTGACACGGATTGCGCGCAGCAGTCGCTGGTTCTCCATTTGCCGCCTGCTTGGCGCTCGTTCAAGCCAATCGTAGAACCCACTGGCCGAAACCCCAAGCAGGCGACACATGGTTCAGGTTGGCCAGACTGCCCGGTGGCGGGCGATAAAGGTGTACTTCACTTGGGCACGGCAGCGAAGTACCCGAGCGCTTTTTTTCATATGCCTCGCTCGGTCTTCACCTTAGCCAGCTCACGACGCATACGCTCAAATTCTTCCACGGAGACCTTTTCGGTGCCGCTGGATTTCGAGCTGCAATTGCCTTTAGCATCTCGGCACCAGTGGCCAAGCACATTGGGACCAATTCCAAGATCTCGGGCGATACCCGCCTTGGTAGTCGCTGGCTGACCGGCAGCCTGACCGCCTCTCGTTTAAACTCTCCTGTGAAATTCCTGCGTTCCCGCTTCATACAAAACCTCCGTAGGTGACATCATACCTTTCGGAAGTGTCCGTCTAAACGGGGAATGCCACGGCTACTTCATTCGAGGTAGGCGACGCTGGCCAAATTCAGAGATGTAGTGCTCCTCACACGCCTCTACAATGATGGGATATAAGACTGCCAACGTAGGAGAATGAGTTGTTCGAACATATAGAAGCGCAAGTCAGTGCATACGTTGAGTGGCTTCGTCTGCTGGTGGAAGCACTGGGAGCGCTAGTGATTGCCTTGGGCGTACTAGTTGTAATCGCAGGGCTGATCAAGTATGCCCGAACCCCGCGCCACGTCAATTTTGGTCCAATACAGCTACCATTTGCCCGCTACCTGACGTTAGCGCTCGAGTTACAGCTTGCCGCTGATATCCTGTCAACTTCAGTGGCGCCTACCTGGGATAGGATTGGTAAGTTGGCTGCGATCGCTGTGATTCGGACCGCATTGAACTATTTCTTGAGCAAAGAGCTTAGAGATGAGATTGCCGCCGACGAGTCGGCGCTTCGCAGGCACCCTAAGGAGATGCGTAAGCGGCCAGCCGCTCCACTTGGTCAGCGGCCGGCATCGAACTAAGGCGGCAGCGTTGTCCGGCGCCGCCTACGCCTTGACGCGGCGGCGGCCCAGCCAGCCGACCATGCCCAGGCCGGCCAGCAGCATGCCATACGTTTCCGGTTCCGGCACTGGTGACGGAATCATCAGGGCCAGCGTGCAGCCGAGACCGCCGCAGATTTCTGCCCCAACCGTGCCGTTGTCGCCGATGGCGAAAACCTGGGTGAGCGTGGAGCCGTTTGTTTGTGCGACTTCGAGGCTCAGGTTCACCACCTGGCCCAGCTTGTTGTACAGCAGGAAGCCTTCATTCGACTCGCCGAGTATGGTGCCGGTACTGTTCATGTCGGCCACCGAGCGCGTGAAAATCCCGCTCAGGTCGGTCGTCACGCCGTCGTGGTACAGAAAGCTCTTGGCCGTGCCATTGGGGAGGTAAGCCGTACCGAGCACCGATCCGTCTTCGCTGACCCTCAAAGCGGAGCTGGATGTGGCGCCCGCCGGCACGCCGAGGTCGGTCATGACACCGTCCTCATAAATGAAGGCATGCGTGGCGAAATAGTTCTCGCCCACGTGTGAATTCCCGACAATCACGCCCGCGTCGTTGATGTCGGTGGCAAACGAGTCGCGGCCGCCCAGGGTGCCCAGCTCGGTTGCCGCGCCATTGCTGTAAACCATGGCACGGTAGCTGAACACGCCGGTATTCATGGCGTAGCCCACGGCCACGCCGTGGTTGTTGACGGCAAGCGCTGTGGAGGACCGGCCATCGTTGAGCAACGTAGTCGTCTGTCCATTGGCCAGCAGCGCGGCCACTCCCCCTGGCGCTGTGCCTGCCATGACGCCGGCATTGTTGATGTCATGGATATTGGCAAGCTGGGCTGAGAGGTAAGAGGCCCGGTGGTTCTGGTAGAGAAAAGAGCTGCCAGGCAATTCCGGCCCAAAGCTCACATACCCCGTCACTTGGTTGCTGTTGTTGATGGCGGAGATCGTGCCACCGGAGCTGTACTGCCAATCCGTCATGATGTTGAGGTAATTGAACGTGTACGAGCCGGCTTGGGCCATCGTCGGCAATAACAAGGCCAGCGCTACTGCTTGCGCACGCGCGACGCATCTTGCAAGTTTCATGTCCATCTCCTGTTCAGGGTTCCCCTCGCGGGTGGACAGGCAATAGTAGCGGGCCGGACAAGCGCATGATTGCTTTGTTGTCCGGCTTTCCTATTTATTCGCGTTGTGATTTTCTGTGATAAGTGTGCGGCATAAACGGTGCTACTCAGATGGCCAGCGCCCGCCGTGCAACCAGGGCAGGGCGAGATGCCCAACCAACAGGCGCGACGGATCGCGCCTGCACCCCAACGGAGATTATTGGCATCATGCCCCGAGCCAATTCCCGGGCAATTCGAGGCGCGCTCTAGTTGGAATAGATCAGGCCGCGCCCGGTACCATTGACGTAGATCCGTCCGTAGCTGTTCCAGTCGCCCGCCATCGCGCCGATACCGCCGAACTGGTGGGCATCGTCGTTGAAGCGCGACCAGGTGGCGCCGTTGTCGTCGGAGCGGTACACGCCCCACACGCCGTTGACCACGCCCACCACGTACACTGCGGCCGAGTAGCTGGCGCCGGGCGCCGCCTTGCCAAGCGCCAGGACACTGGCGCCCTGCACGTCGGGCCACTCCCACGTTTGACGATTGCCCCAGAGCGACGCAAAGTTATTCAGCTTGGTCCAGGTCGCGCCCGAATCGACCGAGTGGTACACGGCGTTGCCATCGGCCAGCCAGATGTCGCCCTCGACGTTGGGGTTGACCTCCATCGAGGTGACGCCCCACGGATTGGCGCGCAGGTTGGCCGCCACTGAACCCTGGCTCAGCGTGAAGTTGTGGCCGCCGTCGGTCGACACGTAAACCTTGCCCGCGCTGCCCCACCATGCGCCGCCCGAATCGTAGGCGTAGACCTTGTTCGGGTTCTTGCGGTCCACTTTCAGCCGGTAGGCGCGAGGGAATCCGCCGATGACGGCGAGCGCCGGCAGGTTGGTCGCGGTCCAGCTTGCGCCATTGTTGGTGGTGTAGGACGGCACCGAATCGGCCGGCGCCCAGACCGCGTTGTTGCGCGTGGTGACGGCGATATTGGACGCTTCGCGCGCGTTGGCCGCGGCGCTGGCGCCGGCGGGCAGGGTGGCGAACGCGGCCCAGGTCGTGCCGCCGTCGCCGGACCAGTAGCCCTTCCCGACGTGGCCGTTGGCATTGTCGGCTCCGACGGTGGCAATGTAGAGCGGATCGGACCATGCCATGTCGGCCGAATTGCCATTGTTCCAATTGGGATTGGGACCCCTGTTTGGCGTCGTCGCGAGGTCCGTTTGGACCCACGTCCCGATGTCGCCGGCACTGTTGATCAGTTTGTATGGTGCGCCGGCCGGCGGCGTGTTGACTGCCAGGGTAGCGGTCTCCTCCAGGTTGTTGACCGCCAGGCTCCAGCTCGGCGTGGGCGCCGAGGCGTTCCAGGTCTCGACGATGCCGCCGCCGAAGACGTGCGAGACGTGGTCGCGGTTGAACGGATCGATCTCGATGTCGTCCACCCAGCCGACGGTGGAAACGTTGGGCTGCGCATGGGGCATGCCGGCCTCGATTTCGCGCCAGGTCGTGCCGGCGTCGTCGGACAACTGGACTTGCTGGCTGGTGTTCGCCCAGCCGCTCATCCCCAGCGCGATGCGGGTGGTCGACCCGGTACCGTGGACGGAAACGCTGCCGAATCCGCTGCTGTTGGAGCTCTTGAGCAAGGTCCAGCTGCCGTTGAAGACCACGCCGCCGAACTTGTAGAGGTAGCTGGGACCGTTGACACCCTCGCCAGCGCCCTGGTTGAATGCCACGTAGTAATAGCCGTCGGCAGCGCGCACCATGTGCGGGACGTGGTAGCCTGACACCGGCGCCGGGACCGGGACCGGGGTCCACGAGAAACCGCCATTGACGGATTTGTACAGGGACGAGGTCAGGCCGGCCGCATTGGCGTAGTCCGGGGCGACGGCGGCATACATGATCCAGGTCGTCTGGCCGCCACCCACGTTCGAGTTGTCGAACATGATCTGCGTGACGCCCTTCGCCGCGCCGCCTGCGGCCATCGTGTGGGACGACAGCCCCGTGACCTGGGCCCAGGTCTGGCCGGAGTCCGAGCTCTTCCACAGGCCGGCCGTGCGCGAGCCATAGAACAGCGTCGACGGATTGGTGGGGTCGGCCTTCAGGCGTTCGCCCATGGCCCGGCCGGAATCGTTGCCTCCCACCGGGAACGGCAGGTTGACCCAGCTCCAGTTACCGCCGCGGTTGCTGGAAATGTACAGGCGGCCGTTGCCATTGCCGAGGCTCATGCCGGTGACCATGTAGACGCGCTGGTCGTTGGTCGGATCGATGGCAATGCTTTCCACGCCGTGGTGGGAGCTCTCGGCCGCGCCGAACCCCACACCGTCGGTGATGGGCGTCCACGACGACGTGGCCGCGTTCCAGCGGTAGGCGCCGCCGATATCGGTGCGGGCGTACGCGAGGTTCGCGGTACCCGGATGGTAGACGATGCCGGTGACGTAGCCGCCGCCGCCCCATTTCACGCTGGTCCAGCTGGTGGCCGGCGGGCCGCCCCCGAGCGCGAGGCGGACGGGCGGCGCCGCGCTGACGGCGGCGCCGCTGTCGCCGCCGCTGCATCCCACCAGCATGCCGGCCAGAAGACCGGCCAACATTGCGGGGATGACGAGCTTGACGTTGTATGTCAGTTTCATATGTGCTCCTCCAGAAATGGACTATGGTTTTGTCTGCCCGGCGCGGTGATCCGCCATCGGGAAGCCCAGTATAGGAATTGCGGATTGTTCGCTATATACGAAAATCACCGGACGCCTGAATGATTTGACTCAAGCGTTGTAACGCAACCTCGTTCTGTTCATAAAAAAAAACCGGCGATTGCCGGTTTTCTTCGCCAGGCTGCGGCCTGGCTCACTCAACGAAGGCTTCCTCCCGTTTTTTGCGCAATGCCGGCAGCATGACGGCCACCAGCGCGGTCAGCGCCATGGCCAGCATCGTGGCGCTGATGGGGCGCTCGAAGAACACGATCGGATCGCTGCGCGACAGCAGCAGCGCGCGGCGCAGGTACTCCTCCATCATCGGCCCGATGATGAAACCCAGCATCAGCGGGGCGGGCTCGCATTCGAGCTTCGCGCAGACGTAGCCAAACAGCCCGAACAAGGCCATCAGGTAGATGTCGAAGTCGCTGTTGTTGAGACTGAGCACGCCGATAGTGCAGAACAGCAGGATGGCCGGATACAGGAAGTGGTAGGGCACCATGATCATGCGCACCCACAGGCCTATCATCGGCAGGTTCAGCACGATCAGGAAGAAGTTCCCTATCCACATGGAAGCGATGATGCCCCAGAACAGCGCCGGCTGCTCGGTCATCACGGCCGGGCCGGGCTGGATGCCCTGGATGATCATCGCGCCTATCATCAGCGCCATCACCGGGTTCGACGGAATGCCGAGAGTCAGCATCGGAATAAACGAGGTCTGCGCACCGGCGTTGTTGGCTGCCTCGGGCGCGGCCACGCCTTCGATTGCGCCGTGGCCGAACTGCGCCTTGTTCGGCGATACCTTTTTCTCGATCGAGTACGCGGCGAACGACGACAGCATGGCGCCGCCGCCGGGCAGGATGCCGAGAACGGCGCCCAGTCCGGTGCCGCGCAGTATCGGCGCCGCCATGCGCCGGAAGTCCTCCCTGGTCGGGAACAGGCCTTCGATCTTCTTGATCGTCATGCTGCGGGTGGCCTCGTGCTCCAGGTTCCGAACGATTTCTCCCAGTCCGAACATGCCCATCGCGACGATGACGAAGTTGATGCCGTCGGCCAGCGGCGGCAGGTCGAAGGTATAACGCGGCGCGCCGGAATTGACGTCGGTGCCGACCAGGCCGAGTATCAGCCCGACCACCACCATGCCTAGCGCCTTGATCAGGGAGCCGTGCGCCAGCACGATGGACGCCACCAGGCCGAGCGTCATCAGCGAGAAATATTCGGCCGGACCGAACTGCAGCGCGAGCTCCGCCAGCGGCGGGGCGAACCACGCCAGCAGGAAGGTCGCCACCGTTCCCGCGAAAAACGAGGCGATCGCGGCGGTCGCCAGCGCTCGCCCGGCATGGCCGTTGCGCGCCATCTTGTACCCGTCCAGCGCGGTGACGACCGATGACGCCTCGCCGGGGAGGTTGACCAGGATCGCTGTGGTCGATCCGCCGTACTGGGCGCCGTAGTAGATCCCGGACAGCATGATCAGCGAGGACACCGGCGGCAGTCCGAAGGTGACCGGCAGCAGCATCGCGATGGTGGCGGTGGGCCCGAGGCCCGGCAACACCCCTACGGCGGTGCCGACAAATACGCCGATCAGGCAGTACATCAGGTTGCTGAAGGTGAGCGCCGTCTCGAAACCCATGGCGAGGTTGTTAAGTACTTCCATGTCGCTCTCCTGTCAGACGCCGAACCACGGGCCCACGATGGGCAGCGGCAGGCCCAGGGCCTTTACGAACAACAGCACGCAAAAGACGGCTGAACCGAAGGCCAGGGCGAGCGCGGGACCCCATCGAAATTTGCTGCTGGCGCGTGCGCTGACGATGACCAGCACGGGAATGGCACAGGCCAGTCCGGCGCCCCGGACCAGCAGGCCGAACAACAGTACCGAGCCCAGTATCAGCAGCATGTCCTTGTAGGCGAAGCGTTCCATCGGCTGGCCAGGCGTGCTGAATGAGCCGACCAGCGTGATGGCGCTGATCGCGGCCAGCAGCCAGCCCAGCACGGTCGGGAAATAGCCTGGCCCCATTTGCCCGGCGCTGCCCATGGGGTATTCGCGGGCGATGATCACGGTCGCCAGTCCTATGGCCAGGAACATGATCCCCGACCAGAAGTCCTTCGGGCTGCGAATGAATGATCGCATGATGTGTCTCCTTTTCTTCTACGCCGGGCGCCTAGTTGACGCCCTTGAGGTTGGACGCCTTGGCGACCTCTTGCCACAGCGAGAGTTCGGTGCCCAGCAGGGTGCCGAATTGCGCGGGCGTGCCGGAGTGCGGCGTGGCGCCTTCGCTGATCAGGCGCGCCCGCATGGCCTCGGTTGCGGCGAGTTCGTTGATGGTCTTGTTCAGCCTTTCTATGATGGGCAAGGGCGTCTTGGCCGGGGCAAGCACGCCCCACCAGGTGGTGATGCGGTAGTTCGGGACGCCGGACTCGGAAACGGTCGGGACTTCGGGGAACAGATGCGAGCGCCGTTCGCCGGTGACGGCCAGCAGGTCGACCGCGCCGGTCTTGACGTGCTGTGCCATGGCCGGAACGGTCGTGAAGAAGATCTGCGTGCGGCCGGCGAGCAGGTCCGCCGTGGCGGGCCCGCTGCCCTTGTACGCAACGTGCGTCATGTTGGCCCCGGTGCGCATCTTGAACAATTCCCCGGCCAGATGCAGCACGGTGCCGGGCCCGGAGGAGGCGAAGTTCAGGCCTTCCGGCCGCTTCTTGGCCGCATCGATCAACTGCGGAACCGTCTTCGCCGCCACGCTCTTGTGCGCCACCAGGATCAGTGGTGCACGGCCTATCATCGCGATGGGTGCGTAGTCCTTTATGACGTCGTAAGACGGTTTGGCTTCGGTGGCCGCGTGGGTCACGAACGAGGAGCTGACGAACAGCAAGGTGTAGCCGTCCGGGTCCGACTTGGCCGCCAGCTTGGAGCCGATGGCGCCGCCGCCGCCGCCACGGTTGTCGACCACGACGGCTTGCTTCAGACTGTCCGACATGCCTTTTGCCAAGGCGCGCGCGACGTTGTCGGTGCCGCCGCCGGCCGCGTACGGCACGATCAAGGTGATGGCGCGTTTAGGATAGTCCTGGGCCGTCGCGAACATCGGCATGGCGATGAGCGCGGCGGCGGCCGCTGCCTGGCGAAGCTGGTGGGGGAAGGGCGTGAAGTGCATGACAGTCTCCTGGTTATGAATTTTTATTAAAAGTTGTGGCGGATGCCGAGATTGAATGCCTTGTCCCCGTTGCCTTTGTCGGTGGCGTTGCCCACCTTGAACGCGGCGCCGTTGCGATTGTCGATCGCTGCGTAAGCGGCATAGACGTCGGTGCGCTTGGACAGCGGGACGAGGTAGGCGATACCCCATTGGGATGCGTCCCGGTTGACGGCGGCCTGGTCGTCATGCC
Organism: Massilia sp. BGA-UO-ETr-WB1; assembly: GCF_059567845.1. Classification (NCBI taxonomy): domain Bacteria; kingdom Pseudomonadati; phylum Pseudomonadota; class Betaproteobacteria; order Burkholderiales; family Oxalobacteraceae; genus Massilia; species Massilia sp. BGA-UO-ETr-WB1. The sequence continues at coordinate 688,691 of NZ_JCAQOT010000027.1, forward strand.
GTACATGGGACAAGAGCAGTTTGCCGGCGCCCGCCGGCAGTGACACGCCTGCGACCAGATCGTTGCTGCGCGCCGTGCCGGTGCCCTTGTTGACCGCGTAGGAAACATAGGCGGTGATCCAGCCGGCGTTGTAATTGGCCGCCAGCAAAGCGTTGCGGGTGGCGTCGGTCGCCGTTGCGTTGTCGATCCGGTGGTATGCCAGCTGCACGCTCAGCGGTCCGCCGGCATAGCCAAGCGATCCGCTGAGGGTGCGGTTCTTCGAGCTGTCGCCGGCGGTTTCGCCTGCGCCGTAGGCCAGGTCGGCGCGCACGCCGCCGAACGTCGGACTGAGGTACTCCACCATGTTGTCGGTGCGGGTATTGGTGGCGAGCAGATTGCCGGAGCGGCCGGCCATGCTGACGGCGCCGAACGGGTCGCCCACGTCGCGCAGGGTCTTGTAGTAGGGCGAGTACTGGCGGCCCAGGGTGACGGAGCCGAGGCGTCCGGTGAGGCCCACGAAAGCCTGGCGTCCGAACAGCAGGCCGCCTTGGCCGGCCGCGCCGGTGTCGGCGTTGAAGCCGTTCTCCAGCAGGAACACCGCTGCCATTCCGCCGCCGAGATCCTCCTTGCCTTTGAAGCCCAGGCGCGAGCCCGAGGCAATGCCGCTGCTGAGATTGCTGACGGGGCCGGTGGCGGCGCCGCTCTCGCGCACCAGGCCGGCATCGACCACGCCGTACACCGTGACGTTGCTCTGCGCCAGCGTGCTTGCCGGCGCCAGGGCGGCCAGGGCCAGGGCGAAAAGGGATTTGTTCATTTCATGTCTCACTTTATAGTTATGGATAGGGGCCATGTGGCCGCTTGCCGTGCTGCGCTGCGGATTCAGGCCGCAGCACCGCGCTTGCTTCTGCTGCGCAGCACCCGGTCGACCATTTCGCCGGACAGGCCCAGGTAATTGCCGGGGTCGCAAAGTGCGGCCAGCGCGGCGCGGTCCAGGTGCTGGGTGATTTCTGGATTTTCAGCCAGCAGGTCGAGCAGCGGACGGTCCTCCTTGATTGCAACGCGGCAAATGTCGTACACCAGGTCGTGCGCATACTCGCGGCCCAGATAGGGGCCAAGGCCCATCATCACGGCCTCGGACACCACCAGCCCCTGGGTCAGGTCGAGATTGGCGCGCATGCGCGCCGCGTCCACCTCCAGGCCCTCGAGCACGAAGCGCGATTGGGCCAGCGCGCCGGCGGCCAGGCAGAACATTTCCGGCAGCACGATCCATTCGATTTCCCAAGGCCCGGTGGAACGCTCGTGATCGGCCACGTTGGCGTCCAGCAGGGCGGCCACATGCTGGCGCACCACGCTGACGCAGGCGTGGATGTAGCAGGACGAAATGGGATTGCGCTTTTGCGGCATGGTGCTGCTCGAACCGCGCCCATGGGCGAAGGGCTCGTACACCTCGCCGACCTCGGTCTGCATCATCAGCTTGACGTCGGTCGATAACTTGCCGAGCGTGCCGGTGACCAGGCCCAGGAAGCAACCGGCCTCGGCAATGTTGTCGCGGATGGTGTGCCAGGCGATGTCCGGCTGGCCCAGCCCCAGCTCCCGCATCAGGGCGGCCTGCGTCTCCAGGCCGTCCGTGGCCAGCGAGGCGAGCGTGCCGGATGCGCCCGCGAACTCGCCCACCAGCACGCGCGGGCGCAGCTGCGCCAGCCGTTCCCGATGGCGTTCGACCGCGCTCAGCAGGCCGGCGACCTTGTAGCCGAAGGTGATCGGCACCGCCTGCTGCAGGTTGCTGCGTCCTATCATCGGCGTGTCGCGGTGGCGCTCGGCCAGGGCGGCCATGGCGGCCGAGATGGCGGCCAGCTCGGTGTCCACCAGGTCCAGCGCCTCGCGCATTTGCAGCACGGTGGCCGTGTCGGTGATGTCCTGCGTGGTCGCGCCCCAGTGGCAGTATTCGCCCAGTTTGTCGCGGCAGAGGGCATTGATCTGCGAGACCACGCCGAGTACCGGGTAGCCGATGCGCCTGGTTTGTTCAGCCAGCTTGGCCATGTCGATCTTGTCGAGCACGCAGTTGCGCACGATTTCATCGGCCGCCTCCTGCGGAATCATGCCCAGCCGCCCCTGGACCCGGGCCAGCGCGGCCTCGATGTCGAGGTACTTCCGGGTACGGTTCTCGTCCGACCAGATTTGCCGCATCGCGGCGGTACTGAAGATGTCTCCAAAAATTGCCGAGTCCACTATCGTTGCGGGCATCATGATTCTCCTGATTGGTTGATGAAATCGCGTCGGCCGGTCACGCGGTGTGGCGGGCCGGGATGGCGTTGGCGCGGAGTGGCACCGGGCGGTCGGCCACGACCGCACCGGCGCCAGCCTCGAAGGCCTTGGGGGAGCGCGCTGGGCGGTTGCCGGGCACAAACAGGTCGCTGCGCGGGGCGGGCGCGAAGGCGGCGCTCATATGGCCTGCTCGCTGCGCAGTTGGGCGACCCGCTGCGGGGCGTAGCCGAGTTCGGTCAGCAGTGCCTCTGTGTGTTGCCCGAGCGCGGGCACCGGGTCCATGCGCGGCTGGCGCTCGTCCCATGAACCCGGCGGCAGCAGCGCGGGGATGGCGCCGGCCGGGGTGTCCACCTCGGTCCAGCGGCCGCGCGCGCGCAGCTGAGGATGCGCCCACACCTCATGCATCGTGTTGACGTTGGCGTTGGCGATCTGGGTTTGGTCCAGCCGCTCCACCACCTGGGCCGCCGTCAGTCCGGCAAAGGCGTGGATGATGAGGGCGCGCAGTTCGGCGCGCGCCGCGCTGCGTTTCGGGTTGCTGGCGAAGCGCGGATCGGCGGTGAGCCCTGGCTGCCGCAGCACCTTGTCGCAGAACAGCGCCCATTCGCGCTCGTTTTGCAGGCCGAGCATGACGGTCTTGCCGTCGCCGGCGGGAAACGGCCCGTAGGGGTAGATGGTTGCGTGGCTGGCGCCGGTGCGCGGCGGCGGCGCGGCGCCATCGAAGGCGTAGTACAGCGGATAGCTGGTCCACTCCACCAGCGATTCGAGCATCGAGATGTCGATGTGCCGGCCGCGCCCGGTCTTGCCGCGTTCCAGCAGCGCGGCCAGGATGTTGCTGTAGGCGTACATGCCGGCCGAAATGTCGGCGATTGAAGGGCCGGCTTTGGCCGGCTCGTCCGCGCTGCCGGTCACCGACACGAATCCCGCTTCGCTCTGGATCAGCAGGTCGTAGGCTTTCTTGTCGCGGTAGGGGCCGTCGTTGCCGTAGCCGGAGATGTCGCACACGATCAGCGAGGGCTTGGTCACGGACAGCGCCGCGTACGACAGGCCGAGCCGCGCGGCCGCGCCCGGCGCCAGGTTCTGCACCAGGACGTCGGCCTGTTCCAGGATCAGGCGCTGCAGTATCGTTTGCGCTTCGGGATGCTTGACGTCGAGCGTCAGGCTCTCCTTGGAGCGGTTGGTCCATACGAAATGCGAAGCCATGCCGCGCACCCGCTCGTCGTATCCGCGCGCGAAATCGCCCACGCCGGGGCGTTCAATCTTGATGACCCGCGCGCCGAGGTCGGCCAACTGGCGGGTGGCGAACGGCGCCGCGATCGCATGCTCCAGGGTGACGACAGTGATGCCTTCGAGCGGCCTCATGACGCGCTCCGGTCCGCGTTGCCCAGGGTTGCGACGGCATCCATCGTCAGCCAGCCTTCGTGATCGCGGACCCACAGGCGCACCCGGCCATCGGCCAGCGGCTCGCCGCAGATGGAGAAATGGTGGATGTCGAACACCGGGCGCAAGGCGCGGAACTCGAAGCTGCGCACGACGGCGGAGGGCATGTGCTCGCGCAGCAGGTCGAGCAGCAGCGTGGCGACCAGCGGACCGTGCACCACGAGGCCAGGGTAGCCTTCGATTTCCGTCACATAGCGCCGGTCGTAGTGGATGCGGTGGCCGTTAAAGGTGAGGGCGGAATAGCGGAAGAGCAGCACGTCGTCGGGCACGACCTTGCGTTCCCAGTGCGCGCGCGCAGGGGCCGCGACAGGGACCGGCGCGGGCGCATCCGGCAGCGCCGCCTCGCGGTAAACGATGTCGTGGAACTCGGTCAGCGCCGGTTCGCTCTGGCCGTGGCGGCGCACCTCATGCCGTACCTTGACGAAAACCAGCTTGCCGGTCCGGCCCTCCTTCTCCGTCACGTCGTCGATGGTGGAGGTGCGCGTCACCTCGTCGCCGATGCGCAGCGGCGCATGGAAGGTGAACCGGCCGCCGGCCCACATGCGGCGCGGCAGCGCGACCGGCGGCAGGAAGGCGCCGCGCTTCGCATGGCCATCGGCGCCCACCTCGGACTGCCGGTACAGCGGCAGGAAGTAGAGCCAGTGCCACAGCGGCGGCAGGACGGTTCCAGCCGGCGGGCGTTCGGCCGGCCGGTCCAGCGTTGCGGCCAGCGCGGCGCAGGGCGTGGCGGTCAGGATATCGGTCGCCGTTTCGCTGGCGCCAATCCAGTCTGCAAGATTCATTGTTCTCCTCCTTTGGTGTCGTACGGCTATCCGGCCGCTTGCAATGGATACAGTTTCGCGCTACCGTATTGATCTGTATATTGCAAAATTCCTTAGGATTAATGCGTTATGAACATGAATTTCGATCTGGCCGATCTGCGCGCCTTTGTGGCCGTGGCGGAGTTAAACAGTTTCCGTGCGGCTGCCGATTCCATCCACCTGTCCCAGCCCGCCTTGAGCCGGCGCGTGGAGAAGCTGGAGTTGGCGCTGGGCGTGCGGCTGTTCGAACGCACCACCCGCAGCGTCAGCCTGACGGCGGTCGGGCGCGACTTTTCGCACAAGGCGCGCACCCTGCTCAACGACCTGGAGAATTCTTTACTGAGCATGCACGCCGTGGCCGCGTCGCAGCTGGGTGAAGTGGTGATCGCCTGCGTGCCGTCGGCCGTGTATTACTTCCTGCCCAAGGTGCTGCGTACCTTCCACGAGCAGTATCCGCGCATCCGCGTGCGCATCGTCGACGACAGCGCCAACGCCGCGCTCGAGAGCGTGGCGCGCGGGGAGGCGGACTTCGGTATCAACATCATCGGTACCCAGGAACCCGAAATCGACTTCCAGGTCATCTTGAAGGAGCCTTTCGTGGTGGCCTGCCATCGCGACCACCCGCTGGCGGGCCTGAAGCAGGTGGCTTGGGCGGAGCTGACACAATATGATTTCATGACGGTCGACAAGAGCAGTGGCAACCGGCTGCTGGTCGATCTGGCGCTGGCGAATTCCAATGTGCGGCCGAGCTGGTGCTTCGAGGCCAAACACGTTTCTACATTGCTGGGGCTGGTCGAAGCGGGACTGGGCGTGGCGGTGGTGCCGCGCCTGTCCATGCCGCAGGGCGAACATGCGACCTTGGCCATGGTGGCGCTGGTGGAACCTGCGGTGGAACGAAATGTGGGGCTGATACGGCGCCGCGGCCACGAGCTGACGCCGGCCGCGCGCAAACTGTACGACTTGATCGAGACGACCTGGCCGCGCGCTAGCGGCCAGGTGGCGGCTTAAACCACGGCGCGCAGCGGGACTGTCTGCTGCTCGGCCGGCTGGCGGACGGGCTCGGCGGCCGACTTGGCGGCCGGCGCGGCCTCGACGAAGCCGCTGTCCAGCTCGCGCTGCAGGACGCTACGGTCGCAAGCGCCTTCCCAGAGGGAGACCACGACGCTGGCGACGGCGTTGCTGACCAGGCTGGTCAGGGCGCGTGCCTCGGACATGAAGCGGTCGATGCCGACGATCAGGGCCACGCCCGCCACCGGGATCTCCGGCATGACCGTCAGCGTCGCAACCAGCGCCACGAAGCCGCTGCCGGTCACGCCGGCCGCGCCCTTGGAACTGAGCAGCATGATCGCCAGCATGGCCAGGATCTGGCCGGTCGACAGCTGGATATTGCAGGCCTGCGCGATGAACACGCTGGCCAGCGTCAGGTAGATCGCCGTGCCGTCCAGGTTGAATGAGTAGCCCATCGGCAGCACCAGCCCGGAGACGTTTTTCTTGCAGCCGAGCTGTTCCAGCTTCTGCAGCATGCGCGGCAACACCGGCTCGGTCGAGGATGTGCCCAGCACGACGATCAGCTCGTCCTTGAAGTAGCGCAGCACCTTCAACAGACTGAAGCCGTGCAGCCGCGCCAGCGTGCCGAGCACGATGAAGACGAAGAACAGGCAGGCCACGTAGAAGGTGCCGATCAGCGTGCCCAGTGAACTGATCGACTTGACGCCGTATTTGCCGACCGTGAATGCCATGGCGCCGAAGGCGGCCAGGGGCGCGAGCTTCATCAGGAAGCCGAACACGATGAACAGCACGTGCGAGAACGCCTCGATACCCTCGTGCACCGGCTTGCCTGCCTTCCCGGCGCGCGATAAGGCGAAGCCTATCAGGATCGCCAGCAGCAGTACCGGCAGCACCTCGCCTTCGGCGAAGGCGCCGAAGAAGGTGGTGGGAATGATATGCATCAGGAAGGGCACAAAGCCGGTCGGCGCGCCGTTCTTCATGTACTTCGCGGCCACGCCGGGATCAAGCAGGGACGGATCCACATTCATGCCGACCCCGGGCTGGATCAGGTAGACGGCCGCCAGGCCGGTCATCAGGGCGATGATGGTGAGCGCATAGAACAGGCCCATGGCCTTGCCCATGGTTTTCGCCACCCCCTTCATGTCGCTCATGTTGGCGATGCCTAGTGCGATGGTGCAGAACACGATGGGCGCGATCATCATTTTGATCAGCTTGACGAACGCGTCGCCTAGCGGCTTGAGCCCTGCGCCGAACTCCGGCCACAGGTGGCCAACGACGATACCCGCCGCAACGGCCATCAGCACCTGGAAGTAGAGCGAGCGATGGATCGCCGGTGATTTCTTCATTTTCATCTCCTTTATTTGTCGCCTTGGGCTGGCGGCCCGCTGCGGTGTATGGGGGCAGTTTCGGGCACGCTCACTGATCTGTAAAGTGCAAAATCCCGTTCCATTAATGCATCCGGCACATCAATTGTTTGATGTGTTCAGGGCATCAATCCAGTCAAATAATGCAATTAACAGCAAGCTCGAGCTTCTTTAGGATGGTGCCCACTGCCACTTCACTTGTCTCAGGACCATTATGCTCACTTCCATCCCTTGTATGCTAATACGCGGCGGCACTTCCAAAGGGCCGTTCTTCCTCGCCAGCGACCTGCCTTCCGACCCCGGCCTGCGCGACCAGACTTTGCTGGCAGCGATGGGCTCGCCCGATGCGCGCCAGATTGACGGCATTGGCGGGGGCAGTACCCTGACCAGCAAGGCGGTCATCGTGGGTGGCTCCTCCAGGCCGGGCATCGACGTCGAATACCTGTTCGCGCAGGTGTCGCTGACCGAGAACACGGTGGACACCGGTCCCAACTGCGGCAACATGCTGGCCGGGGTAGCGCCTTTCGCCATTGAGCGCGGGCTGGTGCGTGTGACCGGACCCGCCACCAGGGTGCGCATCTTCAACATCAACACAGGCAAGGTGATCGAGGCGGTGGTGCAGACGCCGCACGGGTGCGTGACCTACGAGGGCGATGTGCGCGTCGATGGGGTACCGGGCACCGGCGCCGGCGTGCAGCTCAACTTCCTGGACGCCGCCGGCGCCAAGACCGGCGCGCTGCTGCCGACCGGGCGCGCATTGGATGTGGTCGACGGGGTGCCGTTGTCCTGCGTCGACTTCACCACGCCCATGGTGCTGATCGCTGCAGCCTCGCTCGGCAAGACCGGCCACGAAAGCAAGGCCGAACTGGACGCCGACGCGGCGCTGCTGGCGCGGCTGGAGCAGCTGCGCCTGAAGGCGGCCAGGCTGATGGGGATGGGCGATGTCACCGGCAAGGTGTTGCCCAAGCTGGCGCTGCTGGGTGCACCGCGCTTCGGCGGCAGCATCAGTTCGCGCTATTTCGTGCCCTGGAATTGCCACGCGGCGCACGCCGTCACCGGCGCCACTTGCGTTGCGGCGGCGTGCTGCATTCCCGGCAGCGTGGCGGCACTGCTGGCCCCGGGCGGGCGGGGCCAGGAGCGTGCGCTGGCGATCGAACATCCGGCCGGCAAGATCGAAGCCACCGTGCAGTTCGGTGAGGACGGCGGCGTTTTCAGTGCCGGCATCGTGCGCACCGCCCGGCCGTTGTTCAGCGGACAGGTCTACGTCCGCCTGCTGGATGCGTTAAGAAAGGTGGCCTGAGCCGGATTTTGTGTGACAAGTGCGAAGTGCGCTGCAGGAACAGTGCCAACAAAACCGGTTGCGTCGGATGGCTGCGGCCGACGCTACTTGCTTTTGCTCTTCTTGGCCTTGGCGGCTGCGGGCTCAGCCGCTTTCTTCTTGGCCTCGGTTTTTTCTTTGCCGGCCTTCGCCGGCTTGGCCCCCATCGTGTCCTTGACCAACTTGAATGCACCGAAAATCGCACCGGCGCTGCCGGCCGAGATCGCCGCGGCGAGGCCGATCAGCGCGGTTGCGATGGCGATGCCTGCTTTCACATCATCGATCCGCTTGATCGCGTCCTTGGCTTGTTGGGTGACCGCCAGCAGGTCGTCCACGCTTTGCTGCGCGTCGTCAAGCACCTTGCCGACGGCTTGGGTGACCAGGTCGGTCGCCACGTTGAGCAACGTCACTTCAAGCGAGCGCAGCGTGTCGCGCTCCGCCTCCGGCAGCGACGACCAGTTGGCCGGCGCGTACAGATAATCGCCCAGCGCGGTCGATGCTTCTCTGAAGCTGCGCGCCAGTTCCAGCGCGTGTTGTGCCGTCAGGGTAGTGGTGGTCATTGCGGGATCCTTTATGGTTTGGCGGCGGCCGGCGCGGCGGCATCGCTGGGCGTGCGCGCGGCCTTGAGCGCGGCCTGGATGCGCTTGGTGTAGCGCTTGATCTGCGCTGCCACTTCCTTGTTCGACAGGCGGTCGCGGTTGTCATACAGCGCCTGGTGTCCCGCTGCGATCTGCTTCAAGGTTTCCACGTATTTCGGCAAAGCCATTTCGCGCTGGGCGAATTGCACGGCGGTGAGGTTGCTGCGCTCCCAGATCAGCTCGGCGGCCACCGGTTCGCGGCCCTTCTCGCGCGCCATGGCGTGCAGCACGCGCTGGTGCCGCACCTGCATGGCGCGCTCGTTGGCGAGCGACTGGCCATAGCCTTCCATGAGCACCAGCTGGTGCGCAATGAGCTGCTGCAGCGGCGCGTTCGCAGCCCCGATCACCTTGTTCAGCTCCCGTTGCCGGTAGCCGTTCAGCGCGGCCTCGGTGAGGATTTTTGTGATGCTGCGCAGCGGCGCCCCCGTTGTTTCGTCGACGTAGTTCGCTTTCACTGCGGCGTCGAACATGCGATCCAGTTCCGTGTCGGCCTCGGCAAGGTCGTCGGCGGCCAGCTCGCCGACGGCGGCCATGTAGCCTGCGAGGGCCTGGTGCATGAGCAGCAGCCGGGCCGCCTGTGGCTTGCGCTCAGCCGCCAGGGCGTCCAGCCGGGTGCGTTCGTTGACGTCGCCTTCCAGCGTGTAGAGCTTGCTGGTTTGCGGACTGTTGACGTATTCGTCGGTCAGCTGGGTGTACGCGGCGCTGTCGGCCGACGTCTTGGCGAATTCCTGGATCGCGCCGAGGTTGGCGCAGCCGGACAGCAGCAGGGCGCACAGGCCCGCCAGCAACGTGTGGATATAGCGCGCAGGGGAGGGGCTGGCCGGGGAGGGCGCGCGCAGTGAGGGCGAGTGGAACAAGGCGGTTCCTTTCAAGGAGGCGGGCAACACGCGAGTTGGAAATTGTCGAAAAGAATACTTCAATTTGCAACTATTGTGTGAGGAAATCGTACGGTGTTTCCGCACCCGGCCCCGCCCGCCGTGGAATCAGCCCGTCTTCTCCCTGGCCCGCACTGCAAAGCAATAGCCCAGCGTAACCGCAATGCCCGCCACAACGGCGCCGCAGCCCACCGTGATGGCGACTGGAATCGGGGCGAAGGCCCACAGTCCGGCGTAGACGAGCCCGCTCACCACCAGCGACCAGCCACCAACCCGCCTCACCTGGCGAGCCCAGGCGCATGGGACGAAGGCTTTGGGCATGCGGTTGCCAAACCAGGCGATCATGAGTCCGTTGACGGCGATGACGATCCTGGTGACCGTGTCGCCGTCGATATAGCCCAGCTTGCGCGCCAGGGTGGCGAGGAGCGCAATGACCACCGTGCCGGCGCCCCAGGCCAGGTTCGCAATCATCTCTTTATTCATTTGCGTGCCCTTTCTTGGTTTCCTGTGGCGCATCGCCCAGGCCAAACGATTGGACGAAGCCCAGCAGCGCTTCTTCGAGCACCGAGAGCTTCAAGTGATAGATGACAGACTTGCCGGCCTTTTCCGCGTGCACCAGGTCGGCCTCCTTCAGTACCGCAAAGTGCGCCGACATGGTCGGCTTGGAGACATTGAATTGGTCGCTCAGTTCGCCGGCACTCATCGGCCCCTTGCGCAGCAGCAGCAACACCCGCCGGCGGGTGGGATCGGAAAGGGCTTTGAATACCTGGCTCATAATGTGATTATTAGCTAAATATCGAAATAAGCAAGGAAAGAACACCCGCTTTGAGGTTGCGCCCGGCCCGGGCGCAACCTCAGAACCGGCTATTCAACCCAGGCAAACCCGTCCCGCGCCAGTAGTGCGAACGATTCGGACGGGCCCCAGGTGCCGGCCGCGTAAGGGCTCGGCTTCTCGGCCAGCGTGCCCCAGCCGTTGATGATGGGCTCCACCCATTCCCACGCCGCTTCCAGTTCGTCGCGCCGCATGAAGTGGGTGAGGCGTCCGCGCACCACGTCGATCAGCAGGCGCTCGTAGGCTTCGGCGCGGCGCTCGGTGAAAGCGGACTGCAAATCCAGGTTCAGCGCCACCTGCTGCATTTTCATGCCGCTGCCGGGCTGCTTGGCCATCACCTGCAGCTTGATCGCTTCGTCCGGCTGCAGCTCGATCACCAGCCGGTTGGCGACTCCGCCCGGATTCTCGGGGAACAGCGGGAACGGCGGGTTGGCGAACTCCACCACGATCTTGGACGAGCGGCTGCGCATGCGCTTGCCGGTGCGCAGGTAGAACGGCACCTTGGACCAGCGCCAGGTGTCGACATAGGTGCGCAGCGCCACGAAGGTTTCCGTGCTGCTGTCGGCCGGCACATTGGGCTCCTCCAGGTAGCCGGGCACTTCCTGGTTGCCGTTGGCGCCGCGCAGATACTGGCCGCGCACCGTGTCGCGCGCGATGCCGGCCAGGCTGAAGCGCCGCAGCGAGCGCAGTACCTTGAGCTTCTCGTCGCGCACGGCGTCCGGCGCCAGCGATGCGGGCGGCTCCATGGCGATAATGCACAGCAGCTGCAGCAGGTGGTTCTGCACCATGTCGCGCATGGCGCCGGCGCTGTCGTAGAAGCCGGCGCGGCTGCCCACGCCCACTTCCTCGGCGACCGTGATCTGGACGCTGGAGATATTAGGCGCGCGCCACAGGGGTTCCAGGATGGAATTGCCAAAGCGCAGCACCATCAGGTTCTGTACCGTTTCCTTGCCCAGGTAATGGTCGATGCGGTAGATCTGCGATTCCGAGAAATGCTTGCCGACCGCTTCATTGATCTCCACTGCCGACGCCAGGTCGCGCCCGAGCGGCTTTTCGAGCACCACGCGGGCGTTGCGGTCGACCAGGCCGGCTGCGGCCAGCTTGTCGCAGATGGTGGTGAACAGCGACGGCGCCGTGGCCAGGTAGAACACGCGCTCGGCGCCCGCGCGCGCAACGCTGGCCAGCGCAGCCAGGCCATCCTGCTGCACGTCCACGCGGACGAACTCCAGCAGGCGCAGGAAGCTGCTCCATGCTTCTTCGGTGAAGTTGCCGCCGGTGATGAAGGAACGCGAATGTTCCTCCACGAAGGCGAGGTAGGCCTCGCGGCCGAAGTCCTGGCGCCCCGTGGAGATGATGCGGGTGGCGGGCGGCAGGTTGCCGTGCAGGTGGGCCATGTACAGCGCGGGAAGCAGCTTGCGCATTGCTAGGTCGCCCATCCCGCCGAAAATAATCATGTCGAGGGGCAGGGTGGTATCGGATTGAGCGGACGAGGTCATGTCGATCGGGCTGGAGTTAGTGGTGGGAACTATTAACTATACAGCCTTGTGCAGCGGCGCGTCCGGGGGCGCAGGCAGGCGCCTGTTGTTGTGGCTGGTGAGGGACGCGATAACGATTCCGACGCGATGGCCACCGTTGTGACATTTCGCGTACATTGCGGGCAAGAAAAGGGGGTATAGTCGGAACTCCAATGGTGCCCGCCGCGCTCCAGCTTGTGTGCAGAAAGCTGAGTAAATACTTGATTTTGCGGGAATAATTTCCCCCGCATGCTACACTGGATTTGCAGCTTGCCGGCAATCGGGTATTGCCAGCCGGCTTCAATTCCACCCTTAGTTCCCTCCTGTTTGCGCAAGTTTCACTTTGCGCTTGCCGATTCCTGTTCCCGCACATAGGCCCCCGACCATGAAGCAAGCATCGACTGCGCCATTGCAGGGATATTCAAAGGCGCTCACAGGCATTGTCGGCCTGAATGAAATGACCGGAGGCGGCATGCCGAGGGGGCGAACGACGCTGCTCGCCGGCGGTCCCGGATCGGGCAAGACTATCCTTGCGCTGCAATTTCTGGTGCATGGCGCCCGCGAGTGCGGCGAGCCGGGAATCTTTGTCGCGTTCGAGGAGACCTCGGAGCGCATCATCGCCAACGCCAGTGGATTCGGGTGGGATCTCCCCGCGTTGCAGGAACAGCAGGCGGTGTATTTTCTCGACGCGCAGCCCGCGCCGGACCTGGTGCTGTCCGGCGCCTTCGATCTGAGCGGCATGCTGGCGGCCCTGGAATGCCAGGCCGGGGCGATGGGGTCGAAACGCATCGTCATCGACGCGCTGGACATTGTGCTGGCGTTGCTGCCCGACGCCATGTCCAAACGGCGTGAAATCTACCGCCTGCACGATTGGCTGCTGCGGCACGAAATGACCGCCATTATCACCGCCAAGACCGGCCACGGGGCCGACAGCCTGATGCCGCAATCGTTCGGTTTCATGCAGTTCATGGTGGATTGCTCCATCGTACTGAACCATCGCGTTGTGCTTGGTGTTTCCCAACGCAATCTGCGTGTCCAGAAATACCGCGGCTCGGCGTTCGACGAAAACGAATCGCCGTTCCTGATCAGCAAGAAGGGCTTCGAGGTGGCCGTCGCGCGCACGCTGGGCCACGTGGACGCGAACGTGACCAATGAACGGGTTTCCAGCGGTATCGAACGGCTTAACACCATGCTGGGCGGCGGATATTACCGGGGGGCGAGCGTGCTCATTACCGGCTTCCCGGGCACCGCCAAGACCACGCTGAGCGGCGCGTTCGCGGAGGCGGCCTGCCGGCGCGGCGAGCGCACCATGTTCATCAGCTTCGATTCGGACGGGGCGGAGGTGGTGCGCAACCTGGCCTCGGTCGGCATCGCGCTCGAGGCCTACGTCAAGAGCGGCTGCCTGAGCATGATATCGGCGCGCACCATCACCGGTAGCGCCGAGACTTACCTGGTGCGCATCAAGATGCTGGCGCAGGAGCACGGCGCGCGCTGCCTCGTGATTGACCCGGTCTCGACCCTGTCCAAATCGGGCAATGAGCTGACCGCGCACAGTGTGGCCGAACGGCTGATCGATTGGTCCAAGGCGCAGGGCATCACGCTGGTGTGCACCAGCTTGCTCGACGAGATGGCGAGCCAGTCCGAGGGCGGTTCGCCGCTGCAGATCTCGACGCTGGCCGATACGTGGATACACCTCAATTACCTGGTCCAGGCGGGCGAGCGCAACCGCGGCATGTCCATCATCAAGTCGCGCGGCACAGCGCACTCGAACCAGGTGCGCGAACTGATCCTCAGCGACGCGGGCGTGACCCTGGCCGACACTTACAGCGCCGGCGGCGAGGTGCTGATGGGCACCTTGCGGTGGGAAAAGGAAAGCGCCGAGCGGGTTGCCGCGGAACTGGCCGAAGTGGCCGCCCAGCTCAAGAAGGTCCAGCTGGACGCCGAGGAGGCGGAGCTGGAAGTGCGCCTCAAGTCGGTGCAGACCGAGCTGGTCGCCAAGCAGGTCGAGAAGGCGCTGCTGGTGCGTACCGTCGAAAGCCGGGAACGCGAGGCCGCGCGCGGGCGCAGCCGGATGGCGGAACTGCGCGGCGCGGACCTCAGCATGGTGGCGAAGTAGAACAATATGGATGGTTCCTTCATATACAAATTTCGCCTTTACGTGGCGGGCGACGCGCAGAATTCCCTGCAGGCGCGGGCCAACCTGCAAGCGCTGTGCGACACCCATTTGGCGCAGTGCTACGAGATCGAAGTGATCGACGTTTTCCGCGAACAGATGCGCGCGCTGGAGGACGGCGTTTTCATGACTCCGACCCTGCTCAAACTGGAGCCGCCCGCCGTGCGCAGGATCGTGGGCACCCTGAACCAGACGGACGACGTGCTGCTCGCGCTCGGCCTGCGGCCCTGACAGGCCGCGCGCGCGTAAAGGGAGAACCGCCGCCATGGAAGTGACGAAACTGATCGCCACGCTGCAGGAGAGCGTGGAGCGGCTGGAACAGCTTACCGGCGGTGAGATCGATTCGATCATGGACCGGCAGGGCCGGCCGTTTCTGCTGCGGCGCGCGCAGGAGCAGATGCGCCTGAACGAGGCCTCGCGCCAGAACGCCATGCTCAACGCGCTGCCCGCGCATATCGCGATGATCGGTCCGGACGGCGTCATCATGTCCGTCAACGACGCCTGGGAGTGCGGCGGCGCGCCGCAGGCGGTGCAGGCGCCCGGGCACGCCGTGGGCGAGAATTATCTGCGCCTGTGCGAGCAGGCCAGCGGCGAGGACGCGGCCGAGGCCGGGCCGATTGCGGCCGGCATCCGCGCCGTGCTGTCCGGGGCCCTGGCGCGCTATTCCACCCAGTACGCTTGCCAGGCGGACGGTCAGCCGGTCTGGTTCCTCCTGACCGTCTCGCCTTTGGGCGCGGAATACCGTCATGGCGCGGTGGTGATGCATATGAACATTACCGAGCAAAAGAACGGCGAGGAGGATTTGCGCCGCTTCCGCACGGCGATGGATTTCACCGCCGACGGCATCTTTCTGCTCAGCCGCAAGAGCATGCGCTTTGTCGAAGTTAACGACACGGCCTGTTTCATGAGCGGATACAGCCGCGAGGAACTGATGCACCTGGGGCCGGCCGACATTAGCGCCGGGCATCCGGCCGAACTCGAAGCGCTTTATGATGACCTCATCGCCAAAGGCACCAATGAAAGCGCGCTGGCGCGCGTACACCGCAAGGACGATTCGTGGGTGCACGTGGAAATTCACCGGCAGGCGCTGCGTTCGGGCGCCGACTGGATCATCGTCGCCGTGCTGCGCGACATCACCGAACGCACGCACGCCGAGCACCGCCTGCGGCACCAGGCGCATCACGACGGCCTGACCGGCTTGCCCAACCGCACGCTCTTCTACGAGATCCTCGACAAGATGCTGGTGCAGGCGGCGCGCAACGGCTGGATGCTCGCGGTCCTGTTTCTCGACCTGGACAACTTCAAGAACGTCAACGACACGCTGGGCCATTCCTGCGGCGACGAGCTCCTGGTCCAGTTCAGCGAGCGCCTGTCGCACTGCGTGCGCGTGCGCGACACGATCGGACGCCTGGGCGGCGACGAGTTCGCATTGATTATCTTGATGCCGGATGGCCATAACACCGCCGCTACCGTTGCCAACCATATCCGCGAGGTGCTGCGTCCTGCCTTCATGCTTGGCGGGCATGAAGTGAGCGTGACGGCCAGCATCGGCATTACCATGCACCCGAATGACGCGGCCACCCCCGAAGATCTGATCAAGTACGCCGACACGGCGATGTACCGTGCCAAACGTTCCGGCCGCGACACGTTCCGCTTCTTTACCGCGCAGATGAACGTCGAGCTGCTGGCCAGGCTGGAGCTCGAGATCGCCCTGCGCAAGGCGCTGGAGAACGGCGAGTTCATCTTGCACTATCAGCCCAAGGTGGAGGCGGTCAACGGCCGCATCGTCGGGCTGGAGGCCCTGTTGCGCTGGCAGCGCCCGGGCCACGGCCTGGTGCCGCCGCATGTTTTCATCGGGGTGCTGGAAGAAACCGGCCTGGTGGTGGCGGTCGGGCGCTGGGTGATCGACGCCGCATGCCGCCAGATCGGCGCTTGGCTGCGCTGCGAGATCGGCCCGGTGAGCGTCTCGGTCAACGTCGCCGGGCGGCAGCTGGCCGAGGGCGACCTGGGGGCCGATGTGATCGCGGCGCTGCAAACACACGACGTGCCGCCGGACTTGCTCGAACTGGAACTGACCGAGAGTTCGCTGATGGCCAATACGGAACGGACCATCGCCGTCCTGAAGAATTTGAAGCGGCTGGGTGTGCAGATATCGATCGACGACTTCGGCACGGGCTATTCGAGCCTGGCCTACCTGCGCCGCTTCCCGATCGACAAATTGAAGATCGACATCGCCTTCATCCGCGAAGTGACAAGCAATCCGGACGACGCCGCCATCGTGCTGGCCATACTGGGCATGGCGCACAGTTTGAAGCTCGGCGTGATCGCCGAAGGGGTCGAGACGGTTGCCCAGCTGGCGTTTCTGCGGCGTCATCATTGCGACGAGATCCAGGGCTACTTATTCAGCCGTCCGTTGCCGGTGGCGGAGCTGGAGCTGCTGCTGTTGCGGGGGGTGCGCTTGGAGTTGCCTGCGGCGAACGTGCTGCAAAAGACGCTGCTGCTGATCGACGACGATCCCGGTGTGCTGTCGTCGCTGCGGCGCTTGCTGCGCCTGGACGGCTACCGCCTGCTCTCGGCAGGATCGGCGGAAGAAGGTTTCGACCTGCTGGCCAGGCACGAAGTCCAGGTGGTACTGTGCGACCAGCGCATGCCGAACATGAGCGGCACGGTATTTCTGGACCGCGTGAAGGAAATGTACCCGGACATCTTCCGCATCCTCCTGACCGGCTATACCAACCTGGAATCGATCGTGCAGGCGGTCAACCGGGGGGCGATCTACCGTTTCTACACCAAGCCATGGGAGAACAAGGTCCTGCGCGCCGACTTGCGCGCCGCTTTCCGCCACTACAGCCTGTTGCATGACGTATCGCTGGCGGACCACGACCACGCCGATGCCGGCACGGCGGCATGATTTCCCTGGCCGCAAGCGCCGCCGTCGCCGCGGTACAGGCGCCGCGCGCAGCGGACCCGCCCCAGGGGACCCGCTCGCGCTCGGGCTACACCGCGTGCTGCCGTATGTGCTCGATGAAGCCTTCCGCCGCCAGCGGCCTGGCGAAGTAGTAGCCCTGGGCCACGTGGCAGCCCCAGCTCCGTATCAGTTCCAGCGATTCCGCCGTCTCCACGCCTTCGGCCACCACCTGATAGTCGAGTTCGCCCGCCAGCGCGATCAGCGAGCGGACAATGCGCTGGTCGCGCGCGTTGGTATGCACGTTGCGTATCAGGGACTGGTCCACCTTGACCACCGAGGCCGGCACGTTCTGCAGATAGGAGAAATTGCTGTAGCCGGTGCCGAAGTCGTCCAGCGCCAGGCTCATGCCGCTGGCGCGGATGTCGTGCATGGCCTTTAGTATGCTGGCGCTTTCCATCCACGTGCCCTCCGTGCATTCGATCTCCACGTAGCGCGGCTCCAGTCCGAACTCGCGGCAGGCATCCACCAGGCGCGCGCAGATATCCGGCTCGTCGAAATTGTAGGCGGAGAGGTTGATGGCGATCTTGATGCGGTGGCCTTGCCGGTGCCAGTCCGCCGTCTGCCGGATGGCGGTGCGGATGACCCAGTTGGTCAGCGGACCGATCAGCGCGGTTTTTTCTATCAGCGGGATGAACTCGGCCGGCGACACGAAGCCCAGTTCGGGATGCTGCCAGCGCAGCAGCGCCTCCGCCGACTGGCATGTTCCGCTGCGCACATCATGCTTGGGCTGGTACACCAGCTGGAACGCGTCCCCGGCCAGGCCCTGGTGCACGCTGTTGAGCAGCCGGAAAGCGCGCTGCTGGCTGGCATCCGAGTGCGGATCGTACACGCTCCAGCGCTGGCGCGAGATCAGCGCCTGGTTGACGGCCGCCGTGGCCTTGCGCGGCGCGTCCGTGGAAGACTGCGGGCACAGCTTGACCTGCACGATGCCGCCAAAGCTGACCAGGTTGAGCGGGAGGTTCAGCCCCAGCAGCGGCTCCTGTAGCGCCGCGTCCAGGCTGTGCACGAAGTCGACAAACCCGGCCGTGCCGCCGTCCGTCGAGAGCAGGGCGAAGCGCGTGTCGGTGACGTGGTACAGGCTGGCGCGGGCGCGGAACAAGCCGGACAGCCGGCGCGCCACGCTGCGGATCAGGTCGTCGTACACCGAAATGCCGAGCACGCTGGCAATCTCGAACGCCTTGGCCGCGTCCGGCATGTCGATATACAGCAGCACCCGCTCTTCGCCTTCGGCCACCGCGCATTGCTCCTTCAGGTCGGCCTCGAGCTGGAATTTGTTGGGGATGCCGCTGAGCGCATCCACATGGCCGACGGCGCGCCGCAATTCGATGTGCGACATGACCAGCGACGCCAGCCCTTGCAGCTTGCTGCGCTGGGCCTGGTCCAGCTGGCGCGGCGCCTGGTCGATCACGCACAAGGCGCCGATGGCAAAACCGTCGCGCGTCAGCATCGGGGCGCCGGCGTAGAAGCGGATCTTGTCCGGGCCCGTCACCATGGGATTGTCGCGGAAGCGCGGATCGTCGTGCGTGTCCTCGATCACCAGCACGTCGGTGGCCTGGATGGTGTGGGTGCAGAACGAATGCTCGCGCGAATCGCCCGGCGTGCAAAAGCCGGTGCTGGCCTTGAGCCACTGGCGGTCGCGGTCGATCAGCGAAATGAAGGCGCCGGGGACGCCGAAGATGCTCATGGCCAGCTGCGTCACGCCGTCGAAGTAGGTACTGGTCTGGCTGTCCAGGATGCCCAGGCTTTCCAGTGCGGCGACGCGTTCCGCGTCGGAATGCCGTGTCATCGTTTTTTGTGCGTCGGTCGTCATGGCTATGCGCAATATAAGTTTCTCTGCCTATATGATATAGCTTGATGCGATCGGGCGCTCTCATCCTTCTGACTTATGGCGGGCTTTCAGGAATGCTTGGCTTGAGACGGGACTTCTCGATGTGGTTGACTACTTGGTCCGTGTCGTGCGGGGCTTTTAGAAACTGGCGCAGGCCTGCGAAAACCGGCTCCACCAGTTCCGCCTTGGCATCCCGGTCGAAGAAATAGGTCAGCCCTGCGGCGCCGGCCAGGATGCTGCTGGTGGCTTCCCCCAGCAAGACGGAAGACGGGGCGGTGCCGGCCTGCGCCGGCAGGGTCTGGTCGGCATCGGCGATGTAGCGCAGCGCGCCGCTTTCGGCCAGGAAGGTGAGAAAGCGTTTGCGGGCGCCCGGATTGGCGCCGCCGGCCGGCAGGACCAGCACGTCGAGCGGGGCTTCTTCGTAGGCGGGCATGGCCGGAGAGTAATTCGGAAAAGCGAAGAAGCCCATGTCGGCGGCGACCGCCTCCGGGAACCTGGCGGCGACGAAGCTCCCCATCAGCATCATGCCGGCGTGATGGCGGTACAAATAGGGCAGCACGTGGTTCGGTTCCTGGTCCATCGTCGCCTCCAGGAAGTAGCCCTTGCGCAGCAGGTCGCCCCAGACATCGAACACCTGGCGCACCCGGGCGTCGGTGAAGCGCGCGTTGCCGCGCAGCAGCTTGCGGTGAAAGTCGATGCCGTTGATGCGCAAGTTCAGGTAATCGAACCAGCCGGCCGCCGGCCAGCCGCTCCTGGCGCCCACCGCCAGCGGCGTCACGCCGGCGGCCTTCAGCCGTTCACACACCTGCAGGAATTCGCTCCAGGTGGCTGGCGGCCGCAGGTCGAGCCGGTCGAACAGGGACTTGCGGTAGACAAAGCCCCACACATAGTAATACAGCGGAAAGCCGTACACCTCGCCGTCGATGCGGGTGCCTTCTATCGTGGCTGGATGGAACTTCTGTTTCTTCAGCAGCGCCACGGTGTCCGCGTCGAGCGGGGCCAGCAGCTTGTTCTCGGCGGCGTCGCGCAGGCGCTCGCCCGCGTACCAGAACGCCAGGTCGGCCTTGCCCGTCCGCAGGCGGGCGGTGAAGTCGCGCTTGTACTGTTCCTGGGGGAAGCCGTTGTGGGTGATGCGGATGTCGGGATTGGCGGCGGCGAACTGGTTGATGGTGCGTATCCAGGCGATACGCTGGGGCGCGTTGGAGACCACGTAGTCGATCGCCAGCCGCTCGGCGGCGTGAACGGCGGGCAGTGCGAGCGCTGAGAACAGCAAGCCGGCCGCCAGCCGGCATTTGGCACGCGCGTTGAATCGGAAAATGAACGGTGAAGCAGCATGCATGACTGAAGTTTGTGCGCGGAGGTGGCGCATGTCAACTGCAGTGCCGGGTTTACGTGTGGGCTCCCGCGAACGCGCGCGCCTGCTCGAACGATTGCAGCACCAGGTCCACCGCCGCCTCCACCTCGGCCGCCCGCGCGAGCTTGCCATCCAGCGGCAGCCGGATGGTCACGATGCTGGCCTCGGGCAATCCCGCGCGCAAGCCGGCCGCCGCCTCCAGCCATGCGTCGATGCCGGTTTCGTCGGGGTAGGGCAGGATCGCGGCCGAGACCAGGTAGGCCTTGTCCTCGCCCGGGTGCTCTCCTGGCCGGTTCAGCACCACGCTGCGGGCATCGGCGCCGCCGTCGCTCAAGGCCCGCACCAGCAGTTCGGTCAGGAAGTCTTCGCGGTCCGAGCCCAGTCCGGCGCACAGGATCACCGAGTGCGCCGGCACATCCAGCGATCCCTGCCACTGGCCGGAGCGGGCCTGCCGCAGCTTGCGCAGGTGGGCGCCGACATTGGTGTCGAGCAGCGGCACGGGGCGGCGCCGGCCCTGCGCGCCCGCGCCCGGCGCGGTCAGCGCCTCGGTGGCTTCGGCAATGGCCTTGCGCAGCCGGTCCAGCTGCGCGTCGTCGATGCTGCCGGTCTGGATGTCGGGCATGGCCAGCGCCAGGGCGGGGATCAACACCCGGTCGCAATAGGCCGCCAGGCTGCTGCGCTTCAGGCTGGCCTGGCCGTCGCGCACGATGGCGCCGATATCGCCGGCCAGCGCGCGCTGGTAGAAGCGCTGGGCGGCGCTCACGCTGGGCGCCGCGCCCAGCAACGTGGTGAGCGGCGCCAGCGCCGGCACATGGCGTCCGGCCACCACCAGGCACAGGGTCAGCGGGGTGGACAGGATCAGGCCGACCGGCCCCCACAGCGCGCCCCAGAACAGCGCGGCCACGATCACGGCCAGCGGCGACAAGCCCGAGCTATGGCCGTATACCCGCGGTTCGACCAGGTAGGCGACCAGCAGTTCCAGCACCAGGAACAGGGCCATGCACCACAGGGCCAGCGCCCAGCCGGGGTCCACGGCGGCGGAAAACAGGCCGATGGCCGCACCCGCGATCAGCATGCCCAGGTAGGGAACGAAGCGCAGGATGCCGCTCAGCGCGCCCCACAGCACCGCATGCGGCACTTGCAGCGCCCACAGGCTGGCGGTGACGGCCAGCGCGAACGAGATGTTGACCACCACCTGCGCAAAGAAGAAGCGCGAGATGCCTTGGCCGGCGTCGACCAGCGTCTGCACAGTGCGGCTGAGGCTGGCATTGCCCGCCAGCCGGATCAGGCGGTCCTGCAGCGATTCGTGTTCCAGTGAAATGAAGATGAACAGCACCAGCACGATCCCGGCCTGGCCGATCGGCCCCCATACCTGGGACAGCAGGCGTGTCACCGTGTCCCGCACGCCGGGCCGCGCCAGCGGCGGCGCCGTTGTTGCCGCGGCCGGCGGCTTGCCGGCAGCGTCCGGGGCTGCCGCGATGGCGCCGGCACCGTCCGTGCCCTGCAGCCGCGCCTCGAGCGCGACGAAAGGCCGTTCCGCCAATCCCCGCAGCTGCTCGGCTTTCACCTGCAGCGCCTGCTTGTAGCGCGGCAGGTCGGCCGTCAGGTCGGACAGCTGGAACACCAGCGCGCCGGCCAGGCCGGCCAGGCAGACGGCGGCGAGGATCACGGTTGCCAGCGTGGCCGGTACCTGGCCCAGGCCGAGGCGGGCAAAGCGCCGCGTCAGCGGGGCCAGCGCGATGCTGAGGATGGCGGCCAGCGCCAGTGCCTGGAACACGTCGCGGCCGAAATACAGCACGGCCAGCACGCAGGTGCCTGAAATGATGTGAAGCGCTTTGAACATGCGTCGTTTATGGGCTTATGGCCGGCGGCCGGCTGCGTGCAGCACGGCATCGGCCACGGCATCTGCGGTCACGGCGGCCAGGGTCCAGCCCAGGTGGCCGTGCCCGGTGTTATAGAACACGCCTGGGGCGCGCCCGCGTCCCACCCGGGGCATCATGTCGGGCATGGTCGGCCGCAGCCCGGCCCAGGGCACCACCGAGCGCGTGTTGACGTTGGGGAAGCAGCGCTCCACCCAGTCCACCAGCGGACGGATGCGGTCGGCGCGGATGTCGCGGTTCATGCCGTTGAATTCGGCCGTGCCGGCAATGCGCAGGCGGTCCTGTCCGAGGCGGCTGGCCACCAGCTTGGTGGCGTCGTCGAGCAGGCTCACGCGCGGCGCGCCCAGCTGGCTTTCCGGTGTGGCGAGGTTGACGGTAATGGAATAGCCTTTCACCGGGTACACGTTCACATGGTCGCCCAGCATCGCGCCGAAGCGGCGGCTGGCGGTGCCGGCGCAGATGACGACGCCGTCGTAGCGCTCAGGCTCGTGCGCGCCGACAGTGATGCCCGGGCCGCTTTTGCCGCCGATGCCGAGGCTGTCGATGGCGCGCCCGTACACGCAGCGCACGCCCAGGCGTTCGCTGGCCGCCGCCATCCCGACCGTGAATTTATGGATGTCGCCGCTGGCGTCGCTTTCGGTGTAGAAGCCGCCGTAGTAGTTGCCGGCCAGCGTGGGCTCGATGGCCCGCATCTCCGCCGGCGTGACTGCGCGCCGTTCCAGCCCGCCTTGCGCCAACAGGCGCGTCACCTGCGCCGCGTGCTCGAAACCGGCCTTGTCGTGGTAGATGTGCAGGATGCCCTTGCGTTCCAGATCGAACTCGATGTGCTCGGCGGCAGCCCACGCGTACAGGTGCCGGCGCGCCGCCACGGCGAGGCGGGCGGTTTCTATCGTGTTGCTGCGGTAGCTGGGAATGGCGCGGACAAATTCGGCGAACCAGGACAGCTGGTGCCAGCTCGCCGCCGGACGCACCAGCAGGGGCGCGTCCCGGCGCCACATCCATTTCAGCCCTTTCACCACCGTGGACCAATGGTTCCAGGCTTCGGCGTTCGAGGCCGACAGCTGGCCGCCATTGGCGAACGAGGTTTCCATGGCGGGGTAGCGATGGCGTTCATACAAGGTGACGTCCAGGCCGCGCTTGGCCAGGGCATAGGCGGTGGTGACGCCGGTAATGCCGCCGCCGATGACTGCGATTGTCTTCATGGGTTATGCATGTTACACGATCCCGCTAAGCGGCGCCTGGCAGATTGTTAATTAACTTGCAAATTAAAAGTTATAAATTAGAATATATATTCGTTGCCTCGTGGAAATCATCTGTATACAATTCGCAATTTGAAATTTCCGCAAGGCAATACATGCAGTATGCAAGCAAGGGTTGGTACGGCGTATTGCTGCTGTCCGGCCTGGTTCATCAGACCGCCCATGGGCAGACGCCGGCGGAGATCGCAGCACGGCAAATCCAGCGTCAGCAGCAGCGTGAACAGGCACAGCAGGCCGAGGAGCAGCGGCCCGGCGTGCGGCTGCCGCGCGAGCCGGTCAAGGCCGCCGACGCCTACCCCCTGAACGAAACGCCGTGCTTCCCGATCCGCCATATCGCACTGCAGGGCGACCAGGCGGCGCGGTTTTCCTGGGCGCTGGGCGCGGCGGACGGCGCCGTCGGCCTGTGCCTGGGCAGCGCCGGCGTGAACGCCGTGCTGACCAAAGTGCAGAACGCGCTGATTGCGGCCGGCTATGTGACCACACGCGTGCTGGCCGCGCCGCAGGACCTGCGCGGCGGCGAGCTGCGCCTGGTGCTGGTGCCTGGCCGCATCCGCGCGGTGCGCTTCGCCGAGCCTGCGGCCGGCGGCGGCAACGCGCGCGCTTCGTGGCGCACCGCGCTGCCGGCGGCGCCCGGCGACATCCTGAACCTGCGCGCCATCGAACAGGCGCTGGAGAATTTCAAGCGCGTGCCGACGGCGGAAGCCGACATTGAAATCGTTCCGGGCGAGCAGCCGGGCGAAAGCGATCTGGTGATCAAGTGGCGGCAGGCGCTGCCTGTACGCCTGAGCCTGTCCGCCGACGACAGCGGCAGCAAGTCCACCGGCAAATACCAGGGCGGCGCCACCGTGTCGCTGGACAACCTGCTGGGCTGGAACGAGCTGGCCTACTTCAGCGTGAACCGCAACCTGGCGGCGCCCGGCGGCGAGCATGGCACCCGCAACTACGCGCTGCATTATTCGATGCCGGCGGGCTACTGGCTGCTGTCGCTGAACGCCAGCCGTTACCGCTACTACCAGGCAATTGCCGGCGCCAACCAGACTTACGTCTACAGCGGCACCAGCGGCAATGCCGACGTGAAACTGGCGCGGGTGCTGTACCGCGATGCATCCCGCAAGACCAGCGCGTCCGTGCGCCTGTACCAGCGCCGCAGCAACAACTATATCGACGATACCGAAGTGCAGGTGCAGCGCCGCCAGATGGGCGGGCATGAGCTGGGTCTGTCGCACAAGGAGTACCTCGGCAACGCCACGCTGGACGCCAACCTGCTGTACAAGCGCGGTTCGCACTTGTTCGGCACTTTGCCGGCGCCCGAAGAAGAGTTCAACGACGGCACCTCGCGGCCCGCCATCCTCAATGCCGACGCCACGTTGAGCGTGCCGTTCACGCTGCGCGCGGCCAGGCTGCAGTACCAGGTGAACTGGCGCGCGCAGTGGAACCGCTCCACGCTGATCCCGCAGGACCGTTTCGCCATCGGCGGCCGCTACACCGTGCGCGGTTTCGACGGCGAAACCAGCCTGTCTGCCGAGCGCGGCTGGCTGTGGCGCAATGAGCTGAGCTGGGCTGTGCGCGACAGCGATCAGCTGTACCTGGGCCTGGACTATGGCCGGGTGGCGGGTCCGCATACGGTGCTGCTGGCGGGCACCAGCCTGGCCGGCGGCGGGCTGGGCTGGCGCGGCCAGCTGGGCCGCACCCAGATCGACCTGTTCATCGGACGGCCGATACGCAAGCCCGAACACTTCCGCGCCGCATCCCACAGCGGCAGCTTCAGCCTCAATTACCAGTATTAACTTTTTACGCCGGCCCCATCCCCGCCGGCGGAAGGACCAGCAATGAACAAGCTCTGCTACCGTATCGTCTTCAACAAAGCCCGTGGCATGTGCATGGCGGTGCAGGAAACCGCCCGCAGCCAGGGCAAAGGTGCAGGGCAGGCCGGCCCTGCCGGCACTGCGGCTGCCGGCAGGGCCGATGGCGTGGCGATGCGCTTGCGGCTGTTGGCGCTGGCGTTGCTCGGGGCATTCGGCGGCTCGGTGCTGCCGGCGGGCTTGGCGGCGGCGCAGATTGTGGCCGATCCGAATGCGGGCGGCCGCCAGCAGGCCACCGTGCTGAACGCGGCCAACGGCGTGCTGCAGGTAAACGTGCAGACGCCAAGCGCGGCCGGCGTGTCGCGCAACGTCTATAACCGTTTCGACGTGCCCAAGAGCGGTGCGGTGCTGAATAATTCGCGCGCGGCGGTGCAAAGCCAGCTGGGCGGCTGGATCGACGCCAATCCGTGGATGGCGCGCGGCACTGCGCGCGTGATCCTGAACGAAGTCAATTCCAACAATCCCAGCCAGCTGCGCGGCTACATCGAGGTGGCGGGCGACCGCGCCGAGACGGTGATCGCCAATCCGGCCGGCATCGTGGTGGACGGGGCCGGCTTCATCAACGTCAGCCGCGCCACGCTGACCACCGGCACGCCGCTGTTGAACGAAGCGGACGGTTCCCTGCGCGGCTACGGGGTGCAGCGCGGCGTGATCAGCCTGGAAGGCGCGGGCCTGGACGCGCGCCAGACCGACTACACGGCGCTGATCGCGCGGTCGGTGCAGCTGAATGCCGGCCTGTGGGCGCAGCAGCTCGATGTGCTGACTGGCGCCAACGAGGTGACGCTGGCGGCGGACGGCGCGGCCGGCGGCAGTACTGCGGCGCCGCTGGCGGGCAGCGGCGAGGCGCCCCGTTACGGCATCGATGCGTCGCTGCTGGGCGGCATGTACGCGAACAAGATCACGCTGATCGGCACCGAGGCTGGCGTCGGGGTGCGCAATGCGGGCAGCATCGGCGCTGAGGCGGGCGAACTGATCGTGACCAGCGAGGGGCGCCTGGAGAATGCCGGCAGCCTGGCGGCCAGCAAGGCCATGACATTGAAGGCGCAGGGCGGGGCGGGCAATAGCGGCACCATTTACGCGGCAGGCGCGCTGGCGCTGACCACGCCGGGCGCGCTGGCCAACAGCGGCACCATCAGCAGCGATGCGACGCTACAGGTGGAGGCGGACAGCCTGGGCAACCGGGGCACGCTCAGCAGCGCAGGCCGCGCCGTGCTTGCGCTGAAGGGCGATATCGCCAACAGCGGCGGCCTGATCCAGGCACAGAGCTTGGCGCTGAGCAGCGCTGAAGGTGGGCTCAACAACCAAGCGGGCAAGATATTGCAGAGCGCCGCCGTGACGCTGGACGTGGCTGCAGCCAGCCTGCGCAACACCGGCGGCGCACAGATGGGAGCGAAGCCCGCGCCGGCAGGCACGGACGCCGGCACAGGCGCGGGAACGGGGGGCTCCGACGCGGAGACCGGCAATCCGGGCACTGGCAGCGGCGCTGGCAATGGCAACACCGGGGCTGGCGGTGAAGGCGCGGGTGGCAGCGGCGCCGGCACTGGCGGCGCAGGCACCGGCACAGGTACAGGCACCGGTACCGGTACCGGCGGGACAGGCTCCGGCGGGACAGGGACTGGCACGGACTCAGGTTCCGGTTCGGGCGGCACCGGTGGCGGCACCGGCACTGGCGCCGGCGGCACAGTCCAGCCTACCCCTGTGGCGCCGGGCATCGTGCATGCAGCTGGCGCGATCAATAACGACGGCGGCCAGATCCTGTCCGGCGGCGCCATCTCGCTGGCCGTGGGCGCGCTGGACAACTCCGGCGGCCAGCTGCACCTGTCCACGCTGGCGGTCGACGGCGGCGCATTCAGCAACCGCGCTGGCGAGCTGACCGTGCAGCGCGGCGCCAAGGTCCGTGGAACCGGCTTCGACAACCATGACGGCAAACTGCTGGTCGGCGGCGCATTCGACGGCAAGGTGCAAGCCGTGGACAATGGCGGCGGCCTGCTGTCGGCAGGTTCCGATCTGCTGCTGAACAGCGCCGCCATCGTCAACGAAGGCGGCAAGCTGATCGCCGGCGCACGCGCCGCGGTCTCGGCCGCCGGAGCCGTCAACAACAACAGCGGCCAGATCCAGGCGGTGACCGGACTGGAACTGAACGCCAGCGGCAAATTGGACAACCAAGCCGGCGCCGTGGAGGCAATCGGCACGGCGGCCGTCCTGCAGGTGCGCGCCGGCGAGATCGGCAACGGCAAGGGCCGCATCGTCAACGCCGGCAGCGGCGCCACCGGGGTCAGCGCGGACGGCAAGCTGCAGAGCAGCGGCGTCATTGGCGCCAACGGCGCCGACAGCACGTTAACCGTCACCGCCGCCACCATGCAAAACCAGTCCGGCGGCAGCGTCCAGTCCGGCGGCAAGCTGGTGCTGGACGTGGCGCAGCAGCTGGACAACCAGGGCGCCATCACCAGTGGTGGCGCGCTGGCCTTCAAGGCCGGCGGCGCCACGCTGAACAACGCCGGCCAGATCGCGGCCGCCGGCGACCTCCAGATCGCCGTACTGCACGCCAGCAACGACGGCGGCCAGATCGGCACCGCAGCAGGCAGCGGCGCCGACGTAACGCTCAGCGCAGCCGATATCAGCAACCGGGGCGGCAGCATCCTGTCCGACCGCGATGCCGGCATCGCCGCACTGAAGGGCGGCCTGGACAACAGCAAGGGCCTGATCCATGCCGCGCGCGACGCTGTCGCCGGCGTGGCGCAGACGCTGCAGAACCAGGGCGGCGTGATCGAAGCCGTGGGCGCGGACAGCAAGCTCGCTCTCGACACCGGCGCCATCCAGAACCAGGGCGGCCGCATCGTCAATGCCGGCAGCGGCGATAGCGCGTTCAAGGCGGCCGGCGCCATCGTCAGCGACGGCCTGATCGCTGGCAACGGCAAGGTGGCGGTCACAGCTGCCAGCGTCAGCAACGCAGGCACCTTGTCCAGCGCCGGCCAGCTCGGCCTGGCAGTGACCCGGCAGCTCGACAACAGCGGTCTGATCAGCAGCGCCGCCACGCTGGATCTGGGCACCGCCAAGGCCGACATGCGCAACACCGGCCAGGTCTTCGCGGCGGGCGACATTACCGTGCATGCTAACAACGTCGGCAACGCCGGCCAGATCGCCACCACGGCGGCCTCCGGCGGCGCCATCTCTCTGCAGGGCAACGCCCTGGACAACCGTGGCGGCAGCATCGTCGCCAGCGGCGGCGCGGACGTGCAGCTGGCTGGGGCGCTCAACAATGCAGGCGGCCTGGTGCAGGCCAGCCGCGACCTGGAGATTGCCGCTAAAGGCAAGCTCGACAACAGCGCCGGCGTGATCGAATCCACCGGCGCCGCCAGCGCCATGCAGGTGCAGGCCGGCGATATCGACAACAGCAAGGGCCGTATCGTCAACGTCGGCGCCGGCAACACGGGCATCACGTCCGACAGCGGCATCCTGAACAGCGGCCTGATCGCCGGCAACGGCGCCGTCGGAGTGACGGCGCAAACGTTGCACAACAGCGAAACCGGCGCGCTCGCTTCCGGCCAGGACATGGCGCTGGCGCTGAGCAAGGAGCTGCAAAACAGCGGCGCCATCAAGAGTAACGGAGCGCTGACCTTCACCCGCGCCACCGCCACCGTCGTCAACACCGGCGCCATCGTTTCGGACGGTGAGCTCGCCATCAAGGCAGGCGAGCTGAGCAACGACGGCGGCCAGATGGCCACCACCCAGGCCAGCGGCGGCGGGATCACGATCCAGAGCCTGCAGCTGAGCAACCGCGGCGGCGCCATTCTGGCAGCCGGCAGCACCGCTATCGAAGTGGCTGGCGCAGCGGATAACAGCCGGGGCGTGATCCAGGCCAGGAACGACGTGTCGTTCAAGGCCGGCGGCCTGTTCAACAACAGCTACGGCGCGCTCGAAGCGCTGGGCGGCGCCAGTCTGCTGGCCGTATGGGCCCAGAACATCGAGAACGCCGATGGCCGCATCGTGAACGCAGGCACCGCCGGCACCGGTGTGTACAGCCAAGGCTATATACGGAACGATGGCGCCGGCCGGATCGCCGCCAACGGCAGCCTGGACGTCAAGGCGCTGTCGGTCTCCAACAGCGGCACCATCCAGGCCGGCGAGGTGCTGGGCCTGTACGTGCAAGACGTGCTGTATAACCATGGCCTGGTCAGCAGTTACGGTCTGATGAACTTCGGCATGAAGACCGCCGTGGTCAACAACGACGGCCAGCTTGTGTCCAGCGGTGGAATCAGGCTCGCGGCAGGCGTGCTGAAAAACGACGGCGGCAGCATCTCGACGGTTGCGCAGTCGCTGAGCGACATTGGCATTGTCGCGGACAGCGTCAGCAACAGGGGCGGCGCCATTATCGCCTCCCGCAATGCCGCTATCGCCGTCAGCGGTGCGCTGGACAACACCTTGGGCGCGCTCCAGGCTGGCACCAACCTGCAGGCATCGGTGGGCGCCGCGCTCAACAACACCCAAGGCGTCATCGAGACGGTAGGCGCCGGCAGCGTGCTGAACCTGCAGGCAGGCAGCATCGATAACACAAATGGACGCATCGTCAACGTGGGCGACGGTGCCAGCTTTGTCGGTGCGCAGGGCTTGCTAATGAACGGCGGCCTGGTGGCCGGCGGCGGCAATTTGGCGGTGACGGCTGGAACCATGCTGAACACCGCCGCTGCGGCCATCTCGGCCGCCGGCGACCTGGCGCTGGGGGTAAGCCAGCAACTGGACAACCTGGGCGCGATCGGCAGCGGCGCCAAGCTGACCTTCACACAGACCACCGCCACGGTGAACAATGGCGGCAGTATCATCAGCGGCGGCATGGCGACCATCAGCGCCGGCGCATTCAATAACGATGGCGGGCAACTAGCCACCACCAAGGGCTCCGGTGCGGACATCGTGCTCGGCAGCGAGAGCTTGAGCAACCGCGGCGGCGCCATCCTGGCCGACCGCAGCGCCACACTGGGCGTGGCTTACGCGGCCGACAACACACACGGCACCATTCAGGCCCGGCAGGACCTGCAGTTCGCAGCCGGCGCCGCCCTGAACAACAACAGCGGCGTGATCGAGGCCATCGGCGTGGGCAGCGGCATGCGGGTGCAGGCCGGCGCCATCGACAACAGTGCCGGGCGCATTGTCAATGTCGGCACGGCGGCCACCTCGGTGTCGGCGCAGGGCGCCATCCTGAACAGCGGCCTGATCGCCGGCAACGGCAGCCTGGACCTGGCGGCCGGCAGCTTGCGCAACGAAGCGGCCGGCACGGTGTCCTCCGGACAGGCCATGGACCTGGCCGTGGTGCAGCAGCTCGACAACCTGGGCACGATCAGCAGCGGCGGCACGCTGGAGTTCAGCAAGGCGACGGCCGTTGTCAACAACAGCAGCCATATCGTGGCGGCAGGCGACGCGCATGTCTCGGCGGGCCTGCTGAACAACGATGGCGGCCAGATCGCCACGCTGAGCAACTCCGGTTCCAGCATCGCCATCGACAGCCAGAGCATGAGCAACCAGGGCGGCAGCGTGCTGGCCAGCGGCAATGCGACGCTGGCGGTTGCCGGCGCACTCAACAACGCCGGTGGCGTGATCCAGGCGCAGAAAGACCTCCACCTGACGGCAGGCGGCGCGCTCGACAATACCCGTGGCGTCATCGAAGCGCTCGGCACGGCAGGCACGCTGGCACTGCAGGCGGGCAGCATCGATAATACTGCCGGCCGCGTGGTCAACGTTGGCACCGCCACCACTACGGTGGGTGCGCAGGGCGCGATCAGCAATAGCGGCCTGATCGCCGGCAACGGCAACCTGGACCTGGCGGCAGGCAGCTTGCGCAACGAGGCAGCGGGCGCCATCACGGCTGTTCAGACCCTGGGTCTGGGCGTGGTGCAGCAACTGGACAACCTGGGCGCCATCAGCAGCGGCGGTGCGCTGACCTTCACGCAGACCACCGGCACCGTGAACAACAGCGGCAGCATGATTGCCGCCGGCACGGCCACCATCAGCGCAGGCGTATTCAACAACAACGACGGCCAGTTGGCCACCACGCCGGGCTCAGGCGCCGATATCGTGCTCAACAGCCAGACCCTGAGTAACCGCAGCGGTACGATCCTGGCAGACCGAAGCGCCGAGATCACCGCAGCCACCATGGCCGACAATACGCAAGGCAGCATCCAGGCCCGGCAGGACTTGCAGCTTGCAGCCGGGGCCGCCCTGAACAACAACAGCGGCGTGATCGAAGCTATCGGCGCGGGCAGCAGGCTGAGCGTGCAGACCGGCTCCATCGATAACAGCGCAGGGCGCATCGTCAATGTCGGCACGGCGGCAAGCTCGGTGTCGGCGCAGGACGCCATCCTGAACAGTGGCCTGATCGCCGGCAACGGCAGCCTGGACCTGGCGGCCGGCGGCCTGCGCAACGAAGCGGCGGGCACGGTGTCGTCCGGACAGGCCACGGACCTGGCCGTGACGCAGCAGCTCGACAACCTGGGCACGATCAGCAGCGGCGGCACGCTGGAGTTCAGCAAGACCACCACCACGGTGAACAACAGCGGCAAGATAGTGGCGGCAGGCGACGCGCATGTCTCGGCGGGCCTGCTGAACAACGATGGCGGCCAGATCGCCACGCTGAGCAACTCCGGTTCCAGCATCGCCATCGACAGCCAAAGCATGAGCAACCAGGGCGGCAGCGTGCTGGCCAGCGGCAATGCTGCGCTGGCGGTCGCCGGCGCGCTCAACAACGCGGACGGCGTGATCCAGGCGCAGAAAGACCTCCAGCTGACGGCTGGCGGCGCGCTGGACAACACCAGCGGCGTGATCGAAGCGCTGAGCGCAGCCAGCACGCTGGCGCTGCAGGCGGGCAGCATCGAGAACAGCAGTGGCCGGATCGTCAACGTCGGTACGGCGGCGGCATCGGTCGCGGCGCAGGGCGCCATCCTGAACAGCGGTCTGATCGCTGGCAATGGCAGCCTGGACCTGGCGGCTGGCAGTCTGCGCAATGAAGCTGCGGGCACCATCTCGTCCGCGCAGCGCATGGAGCTGGGCGTGGTGCAGCAACTGGACAACCTGGGCGCCATCAGCAGCGGCGGTGCGCTGACCTTCACGCAGACCACCGGCACCGTGAACAACAGCGGCAGCATGATTGCCGCCGGCACGGCCACCATCAGCGCAGGTGTATTCAACAACAATGACGGCCAGTTGGCCACCACGCCGGGCTCAGGCGCCGATATCGTGCTCAACAGCCAGAGCCTGAGTAACCGCAGCGGCGTGATCCTGGCGGACCGCAGCGCCGCGATAAGCGCCGCCACTACGGCCGACAACACGCAAGGCAGCATCCAGGCCCGGCAGGACTTGCAGCTCTCGGCCGGCGCCGCCCTGAACAACAACAGCGGCGTGATCGAGGCCATCGGCGCGGGCAGCAGGCTGAGCGTGCAGGGCGGCTCCATCGACAACAGCTCCGGGCGCATCGTCAATGTCGGTACGGCAGCCACTTCGGTGTCCGCGCAAAACGCCATCCTGAACAGCGGCCTGATCGCCGGCAACGGCGGCCTGGACCTGGCGGCCGGCAGCCTGCGCAACGAAGCTGCGGGCACGGTGTCCTCCGGGCAGGCCATGGACCTGGCCGTGGCGCAGCAGCTCGACAACCTGGGCGCCATCACGAGCGGCGGCACGCTGGAATTCAGCCAGACCACGGCCGTGGTGAACAACAGCGGCAAGATGGTGGCGGCAGGCGACGCGCATGTTTCGGCGGGCGCGCTGAACAATAGCGGCGGCCAGATCGCCACGCTGGGCAACTCCGGCTCCAGCATCGCGATCGACAGCCAAAGCATGAGCAACCAGGGCGGCAGCGTGCTGGCCAGCGGCAATGCGACACTGGCGGTTGCCGGCGCGCTCGACAACGCCCACGGCGTGGTCCAGGCGCAAAAGAATCTGGCGCTGACGGCGGGCGCTGCGCTCGACAATACGAGCGGCGTCATCGAAGCGCTGAACGCAGCCAGCACGCTGGCCCTGCAGGCAGGAAGCATCGACAACAGCACCGGCCGCGTAGTCAACGTCGGCGCCGGCGCCACCACGGTGGCGGCGCAGGGCCAACTCACCAACAGCGGCCTGATCGCCGGCAATGGCGCCATGGACCTGGACGCGGCCAGCGTGCGCAACCTGGCGGCGGGCACCATCTCGTCCGCACAGCGCATGGACCTGGGCGTGGCGCAGCAGCTGGACAACCAGGGCGCCATCAACAGCGGCGGCGCGTTGAGCTTCACGCACACCACGGCAGTGGTGAACAACAGCGGCCAGATCGTGTCCGCAGGCCAGGCGGATATTTCCGCCGGCAACCTGAACAACGACGGCGGCGTCATTGCGACGCTGCAAAATTCGAACTCGGACATCAACATCACCAGCCAGAGCTTGAGCAACAACAGCGGCCGCGTGCAAGCCAGCGGCGACGCCGCTGTCAGCGTGAGCGGCGAGCTGGACAACGCGCAAGGCGCGGTGCAGGCCGGCCGGGACCTGCAATTGCAGGCAGGCGGCACGCTGAGCAACCACGCGGGCGTGATCGAAGCCACCGGCGCCGGCAGCGCCATGCAGGTGCAGGCCGGCGCCATTGCCAACGGCAGCGGCCGCATCGTCAACGTCGGCACGGGCAACACCAGCGTCGGCGCGCAGGCGGCCATTGCCAGCGCCGGCACCATCGCCGGCAATGGCGTGCTGGCCCTCAGCGCGCAGACCCTGCAAACCAGCGGCACGGTATCGTCCGGGCGCCAGATGACGCTCGCACTGGACCAGCAGCTGAATAGCAGCGGCGCCATCAGCAGCGGCGGCACGCTGGCCTTCCTGCAAACCACGGCGCAAGTGGCCAACAGCGGCGCCATCACCGCCGCCGGCAAGATCACGCTCGGCGCGGGCACCTTGAACAATGACGGCGGCCAGATCGCCACCACCACCGGTTCCGCGGCCGACATCAGCCTGGACGCCCAGGGCATGAGCAACCGCGGCGGCAAAGTACTGGCCAGCGGCAATGCCGATATCGACGTGACCGGCGCGCTGGACAATGCGGCAGGCACCTTGCAGGCCGGCCGCGACATGCAACTGGCGGCCGGCGGCGCGCTGGGCAACATCGGCGGCGTGATCGAGGCGCTGTCGGCGGCAAGCAAGCTGACCCTGAAAGGGCAGTCCATCGACAACACCTCGGGCCGCATTGTGAACGTCGGCACCGGCAAAACCGATATCGCCAGCCAAAGCAGCCTGGTCAGCAGCGGCATGATCGCCGGTAACGGCGAGTTGCTGCTGACCGCGCTGACCGTGCAGAACAACGCCGGCGGCACGCTGGCGGCCGGCGCCGACATGACGCTGGCGGTCAGCCAGCAATTGCGCAACCAGGGCGCCGTCAGCAGCGCAGGCAAGCTGGTGTTCAACCAGGCCGCCGCCACCTTCAGCAACAGCGGCCAGATGATCGCCGGCGGCGCGGCCAGCTTCAACGCGGCCAGTTTCACCAACAGCGGCCAGATCGCCACCTCCACCGCCTCCGGCGCCGACATCACCGTCACCAGCCAGACCCTGAGCAACCAGGGCGGCAAGATCCTCGCCAGCGGCAACGCGACGCTCATCAGCGGCGCAGGCCTGGACAACAGCCTGGGCACGCTGCAGGCAGGCAAGGCCCTCAAGCTCAGCGCCACCGGCGCGCTGAACAACAACGGCGGCGCCATCGAAGCCGGCGGCGCCGCCTCCACGCTGGACCTGCAGGCCGCGTCCATCGACAACGGTAGCGGGCGCATCGTCAACGTGGGCAGCGGCGACACCACACTCAAGGCCAACACCAGCATCGTCAGCAGCGGCCAGATCGCCGCCAACGGCAACCTGGCCTTGACCGCGCAGACGCTCACCAACAACACCGGCGGCGCGATTGGCTCGGCCAGGAACCTGCTGCTGGCCGTTAGCCAGCAGTTTGACAACCATGCCGCCGTCACCAGCACCGGCACGCTGACTTTCAACCAGGCCAACGCCAACCTGAACAACGACGGCCAGCTGGCTGCGGGCGGCAACATGACCATCGCCGTGAAGGCAGTCAACAACACCAACGGCCAGATCGCCACGGCCAAGGGCAGCGGCGCCAGCCTGGCATTGACGACGGCCAGCCTGAACAACCAGCAGGGCGCCATCCTGGCCGACGGCGA
Organism: Massilia sp. BGA-UO-ETr-WB1; assembly: GCF_059567845.1. Classification (NCBI taxonomy): domain Bacteria; kingdom Pseudomonadati; phylum Pseudomonadota; class Betaproteobacteria; order Burkholderiales; family Oxalobacteraceae; genus Massilia; species Massilia sp. BGA-UO-ETr-WB1. The sequence goes on from NZ_JCAQOT010000027.1 coordinate 724,211, forward strand.
CGCCACGCTCAACATCGGCGGCGCATTGAACAACGTGCAGGGCGCCATCCAGTCCGGCAGGAATCTGCTGGTCGACGCCGCCGGCGCGCTGAGCAACAGCGGCGGCGCCATCGAGGCCAGCGGCGCCGGCTCGGCGCTGACGCTGAAAGCGCAGTCGATCGACAACGGCAACGGCCGCATCGCCAACGCGGGCAGCGGCGACACCAGCATCACCAGCCAGGGCGCGGTGACCAATGGCGGCGTGATCGCCGGCAACGGCAATCTGTTGATTAACGGCGCCACGCTGCAGAACAGCGCGGCCGGCATCATCGCGTCCGGCAAGGACATGAACCTGGTGGTGACGCAGCAGCTGGACAACCAGGGCAGCATCAACAGCACCGGCGCGCTGAGCTTCAAGCAGGCCGGCGCCAACCTGAACAACAGCAACCTGATCGTGTCGGGCGGCACGGCGGAGATCACGGTCAACCACGCCAACAACAGCGGCGGACGCCTGGGCACGGGCGCGGGCTCGGCAGGCGACCTGATCCTGACGGCGCAACAGGTGAGCAACGAGGGCGGCCACATCACCACCGGCCGCGACTTGACCGTCAATACGCATGTATTGCAGGGCAACGGCGAACTGCAAGGTGGGCGCGACCTGGCGCTGAGCATGGACGGCGACTACGTCCAGGGCAGCGGCACCCAGCAATTCTCGTCCAACCGCGACCTGAGCCTGACGGTGACGGGCAACATCGTCAACAACGCCACCTTTGAAGCGGTCGGCAAGCTGACGCTGAGCGGCAACAACGTCACCAACAGCGCTGGCGCCGTGATGCAGGGGCAGGGCGTGGCCGTCAAGGCGGCCGGCAACCTCACCAATGCCGGCGAGATCAACGGCACCGGCACCGTGGACCTGAGCAGTGGCGGCACCATCGACAACACCAACGCCATTGTCGGCGGCAACCTGACGCTGCAAGCGCAAAACCTGAACAACACCGGCGCCAGCACGCTGCTGGGCGCAACCGGATCGATGAAGCTGGGCGTTGCAGGCACGCTCAACAACACCGGGAGCGCCACCATTTACAGCGGCGGCAGCCTCAGCATCGCCGGCTCGCTGGGCGGCGGCGCGACCGGGCTGGTCAACAACAATTCCTCCACCATTGAGGCGGCCGGCGACCTGGCGATGAACGCGGTGAGCGTGAACAACATTCGCGAGAATATCGTCCTGACCAAGGTGAAGACGGTGGACGAGACCAAGCAGATGGTGCTGCCAAGCTGGGACACCAACGGCGACAACCACAATTCCTACGAAACCTCGGCAGCCAACTACTACCCGCACGAGATCTACTACGTCAATCCGGCAGACATCCTGGAAAATGAGATGTTGGTGTCGCCGGACGGCAATACCTACGGCAGGGCGGTCATCCGCACCCACGCCAACGACTCGGCCTTCTTCTGGGCCTCCACCGGCTTGCATGGCGCCTACGGTGCGCGCACGCGCATCTCGGTGGGCGAGGGCACCCGGGTACTGTATTACAAGTACGCTAATACCAACTCGGCCAACCCCGACCAGGGCGGTCCGACCGGCACGCCGACCGACCTGTACCTGGACTACGTCACCAACTGGACCAGCGCGGCGCCCGCGTATTCCAGCCAGTACGGCAATTGCGCGTCCACCTGCGTGCGCTTCGTCACCCAGCCCGGCTGGGACGACCCGACCACCATCATCAACCGGGCCACGGTGCGCTCGCTGGCGCCGCTGAAGGAAAAGCTGGAGAAATCCCGCCTGGCGCACCACACGGTGGTGGAAGACCAGATCGCGCCCGGCTCCGGCCCCAAGGCGCAAATCCTGTCCGGCGGCAATATGCACCTGACGGTCGGCCAGGCGCTGACCAACCAGTACGGCGACATCATGGCCACCGGCGCGCTGAATATCGACGGCAGCGGCGCCATCGTCAGCCAGGGCGCCACGCTGTACCGCACGCACACCTTCGACGGCACCTGGAAGACCTACGACGGCAACGTGACCGCCTACACCATGCCCACGCTGAGCGAAGTCATCGGCGCGGCATCCGGCGTGATTTCCGGCGGCAAAGGCGTGTCCATTACCGGCCGCAGCTTCAGCAACGTCGACGTGACTGCGGGTACGGCCGGCAACATCCGGGACAGTGTCACGGTGCTGACCAGCAGCAACAACAACATCAGCGCCGCCAGCCAGGCGGCCGGCAGCGGCGCCAGCGGCGGCAGCACCGCAGGCCGTGCCGGCGGCAGCGGCATCGGCAACAACGCCAGCGGCGCCGGCCTGGCCGGCGGCAGCGGCATCGCCAACCAGGCTGCGGGCGGCGCGCAAGCCGGCGGCAGCGGCGTGGGCAACAACGCAGCGCTCGGTGCACAGGCAGGCAACAGCGGCCTGGCCAATCACGCCAGCGGCGCAGGGCTGGCGGGCGGCAGCGGCATTGGCAACAATGCAGGCGCGGCCGGCGCGGCGGCAGACAGCGGCATCGCCAACAATGCCGCCAGCGGCGGGCAGGCCGGCGGCAGCGGCGTCGGCAACAATGCGGTCCTGGGTGGCTCGGCCGACGAGAGCGGCATGCTGAACCAGGCATCCGGCCCCGCGCGCGCAGGCGGCAGCGGCATCGGCAACCTGGGCAGCACCATGCTCGACACCAACGGCAGCGGCATCGTCAACGGCGCGCGGGATACCGCCAACGTGAACGCCAGCGGCAAAGCCAGCACGGCCGCCGCCAGCGGCCCTGCCAGCGGCAGCGGTGCCAGCGGCAAGGCGCTGGGCAATCTCGGCATCGGCGCCGGCAACAGCCTGGCGCCCGGCGCCGGCACGCTGGCGGGCAGCGGCGCCGCGATCAAGGTGGCGCCGAACGGCTTGTCGCTGATGAATCCCGACGCCAACGGCAGCTACGTGTTCGAGACCCGGCCGCAGTTCGCCAACCACGGCAACTGGATCAGCAGCGACTACCTGCTGAACGCGCTCAACATGGACCCGGCCACCGTGCAAAAGCGCTTGGGCGACGGCTTCTACGAGCAGCGCCTGGTGCGCGACCAGCTGATCGAGCTGACCGGCCGCGCGCCAAGCGGCGGCCAGAGTGACGACAGCCGCTACAAAGAGCTGCTGACCAGCGGCATCAGCTTTGCCGAGCAATACAATCTGCGCCCCGGCATTGCGCTGAGCGCCGAGCAGATCAGCCATTTGACCAGCGACATCGTCTGGATGGAAACGCAGACCGTGATCCTGCCGGACGGCACGGTTGAAACCGTGCTGGCGCCCAAGGTCTACCTGGCCCACGCGGGCGGCGACGCGGTCAAGGCCAGCGGCGCGCTGGTCACCGGCGCCGGCGTCAGCATCAACACCACCGAGAGCATCGTCAACCGTGGCGGCCTGATCGACGGCGGCAGCGGCCGCACGGTGCTGGTGGCGGGGCAAGATATCGTCAACCAGGGCGGCGCCATCGCCGGCGGCGACGTCGGCCTGCAGGCCGGGCGCAACGTCATTAACCAGTCGCTGACGGTCAAGCAGGAATACGCCAGCGTGAACACCAGCGGCAGCTACACCTCGCTGTCCAACCAGGCCAGCATCACCGGCAGCGGCGCGCTGGCGATCAAGGCTGGTGGCGACGTCGTCGACACCGGCGGCACGCTGGCCGGGACCAGCGTCGGCATCCAGGCCGGGCGCGGTATCAGCTTCAACGCGCTGCAGACTGGCAGCGCTTACGCGTCGCAAGTGGCGGGGTACACAGAAAAAAATAGCAGTACCACGTACAAGGTTGGCCAGATTAGTAGCGGCGGCGATTTGGAAATGATCGCCGGTCAGGACATAAAGCTGAGCGGCACGCAGGTATCTGCGGGGCCAGCAGGCACGGGCACGCTGGCTGCCGGACGCGATATTTCAATAGCAGCGGTGGTGAATGAGGTTAAAACTTCGCAGCAGAATGACCCAAGCAGCAAGGTCTACGATAAGCAGGTGCATGAGAATCAGACTGTGGTGGGTGCGACGGTGGCCGCCGGAGGCAATCTGACCATTGGTGCGGGCAATTTCGGACAAGGTTCTCTGACCATTGCAGGCAGCACCGTGGCCGGTGGCGGCATCGTAGACCTGAGCGCTGCGGATGACGTCGCCATCACACAGGTGCAGGAAGCACATTTGTCTGATACCGCCTCCACTCGCTCGTCGAGTAGCGTATTCCGCAGCGCTACAACCAGCAAGGCGGACTACAGTGCCACCAGTATGTCTGTTGGCAGCAGTGTCTCGGGTGAGACTATTTCCATCAACAGTGGCAGTAACGTCATCGTCAAGGGAAGTGCGGTGGCGGCGGAAGGTGATGTGGTCCTGGCTGCGAAAAATGACGTCAACATCGTTGCCGCTACCAGTACCAGTACTGAGAAGCATCTGAACAAGGTGGTGGAAAGCGGCTTCCTTAGCGGCGGAGGCTTTGGCATCAGCTATGGCACACGTACCACCACGGCGGAACAGGACAGAGACGCCACGATACAAAGCGGACAGTCCCGCAGCATTGTTGGATCGATCGGCGGCAATTTGACCGTCATTGCCGGGAATGCGCTTGCTGTAAGCGGAAGCGATGTCTATGCAGGCAAGGACATGGATCTGGCAGGCAAGAGCGTGACGATAGATCCTGGCCGCGATGACAGTACGGGGAAATTGACAACCAAGATGACGCAGGATGGCCTGACCCTGGCGATCGGAGGGAGCGTCGTGAACGCTATTCAGGCAGTACAAAGCATGAGCGCAGCGGCGGGGCAAACCTCGAACAGTCGCGTTCAAGCATTGGCAGCGGCCACGGCTGCGATGGCAGCCAAGAATGCAGCCCAAGACATGGCTGCCAACGGTGTGAATGTCAACATCAGTTTGACTGCGGGGCATTCCGAAACGGAGCAGACCCAAACGACGGCGAATCGCTATCAAAGCGGCAGCTCACTGAGCGCTGGCAACGACCTGCGCATTACTGCCACCGGCGGTGGCGACGCCAGCAATATCAATATCCTGGGCAGCGATTTGAGCGCGAAGAACAATGTCGTTCTGGTCGCGGACCATGAAGTGAATGTCCTGGCGGCGCAAGACACGGAAAGCCAGCATAGTCAAAGCAAGAGCCTCAGTGCCGCAGCCGGGATCGCCGCCAGCATCGGTACCAATGGCATGGCTTTCGGCATTACCGGTAGCGTCAGCGCAGGACGTTCCAAGGAGGATGGCGAGGGAGTCACCCAGGTCAACAGCCACGTGAACGCTGGGCAGGTGCTCGCAATTAGCAGTGGCGGCGACACGAACATTAAGGGCGCTGTGGTTGGTGGCAAGCAAGTAGTTGCGGAGGTCGGCAAAAACTTGAACATCGCCAGCCTGCAAGATACGGCCAAGTTCGACAGCAAGAGTCAGAGCATCAGCGTTAGCGGAACGGTCGGTTTCGGAGCCAGCGTCAGCGGCAGTGTGAGCCAGAGCCAAATCCATAATGACTATGCCAGTGTCCAGGAGCAAAGCGGTATCCAGGCGGGCGATGGAGGTTTCCAGGTCTCGGTGCGGGGGAACACTGACCTCATTGGCGCAGTCATCAGCAGTACTGCTGCTGGCACCGCAGCCAACGTACTCAACACGGGAACCCTGACAGTCAGCGATATTTCCAATCATTCGGTCATGAAGGCCAGCAGTCTTGGTGTCAGCGGTGGTGTAACCTCTGCCGGCACTGGAGACACTTCGGGACCTGGCGATACGAATTTGCTGAATATGGGCAAGAGCGGGGCGGCGGTCGGCGTTCCTGCTGTGGCTGCATTGAGTGACAATACAAGCAGCACAACCAAGAGCGGCATCAGCGCTGGATCCATTGTGATCACGAATGCCGCATCGCAGCAGGCAGCCAACGGGCAGAGCGCCGCTCAAACTATCGCTGCGCTGAATCGCGACGTAACGACCGGTGTTGACACTAGCGGCAAGATCGGCAACGACTTCGACAAAAATGCCGTGGGCGCTACGATGTCAGTCGTATCGGCATTCGGTGCGGCTGCCGCGAATGAAGTAGGCAACTACGCCGCTGTACAGCTGGGCAAGGCAGAAGCATTGATGGCCCAGGCCGGTGACGAGCCGGACCCGGTGAAACAGGCGGCACTGGTGGCGGAAGCCGCAGCAATTGAAGCAAGTTGGAAAGAAGGCGGTGAAGCTCGTGTGACGTTACACGCCATTGTCGGCGGATTGGCAGGGGGCTTTAGTGGCGCGGCCGGTGCTGCGGCAACAGCTGAGGTAGTGCCCGAGCTGGCCAAGAAAATTGCAGAGTTGGATGTGCCCGATGCGGTGAAACAGGCATTGGTGCTGAGTGCAGGCGCTGTGATCGGCGGTTCGGTCGGAGGCGCTGCAGGTGCTGCTAGCGGTGTGACTGAAGTGGAGAACAACTTCCTTAAGCATGACCAGGCGACAGCTATGCGGAAGGAATTCGAGCAGTGCGACAGCAAGGCCGGTGGATGTTCTGATGCTGACTATGTGACGATACGTAACAAGTACTTGGATCTGTCGCGACGCAATATCGCTCAGGTGCAATCATGTATCACGAGCGGAAACGTCGCTTGCGTCCGCGACTTGGAGTCCCAAGCTGCGTCAGCCGGGGAGATCAGCCGTGCCTTGGTAAATGCAGATTTCACGGTGTTTGCTGGTGCGCAAAATAACGTGCAGTCGTACGGCTCGGTCAAGGGGGCGAGCTCCATATTCGGCACGGACATCCAACAGGCCGAAGACATAGCAACATTCCGAGGCTCCTATTGTTCCGGCATCAGTGCAAGCGGCTGTGACGATTTGGTTAAACAGGCTATCGCAGATAGAATGTATCGGGTGGGTATACTTACCTTGGCGGGGGCTGCGGTGCCGCTGGCTGTAAGTAAGGCTCGCACATTGCAACTACCCAAAAAAGCAGGTATTGCTAGTACAGGATCGAATTTAGGAACGCCGGATGATCTTCTCCGGGAGGGGGATTTCATAGATGGCCCTCCTGCATCGGGTAAGTCACCAGGGGTCAAATTTGGTAACGTGCCACTTGATGGTTCAACCGTAGGCAGAACCGAAAACTGCGTCAATTGTGTGGTCGTAGGTGATGTTGCTCTGGAAGGACGAGCTGCAACCGCTATGCCGAGCAACGGCCCAGTACCAAGTGGATTGTCGAAGCTGCAAGAGCATTTTGCGGGTCAGAATGGCGGCGATATTTTTAAATACACAAAGCTTGAGAAAATAAATGAAAGTTTAATGAACGCGGGAGATGGTGCTAGAGGCATTGCGTATGTGCAATGGAAAGGTGGTGGTGCGCACGTTTTTAATGTCGTTAATGATCGTGGTGTTATTAAATATCTTGATGTTCAGACCGGTGGCTTGCAGGACTTGACGGCTGGAATAAAGCCTTCGGGAACGGCCTTTATGCGAACAAACAAAAAAGGGAAGAATTAGAATGGACTATTTAAATGCAAAAGAACGTGTTCAAAGATTCATCAATGAGAGACTTGGTGCTGGTCAGGAATTAATAATTATAGATGGCGAGACTACCGAAACAACTTTTGGTTGGGTATTCTGCTATGATTCGAGGAAATTTATTGAAACGGGCGAGTTGATTTATGCATTGGCTGGGAATGCCCCAATTATTTTTGATAATAGGGATGAGAGTATGCATGTTACTGGAACGGCTAAAGGTATTGATTTTTATATCAAAGAGCATCAGGATAATTATCTTCCACGAACTCCCTGAATTAACGGGTCAATACATTAGAATCGTACGGACTTACTGCATCAGAGGGAATATCTTCGCTCGGACAATTGGAAAAAAGTAACGGGAGCGCGTTCGTGGTCCAAGCGGACGCATCCTGTGATCAGCGACATCGTCTGGATGGAAACGCAGACTGTGGTCCTGCCGGTTAATGTGCATGTGTTGCAGGGCAACGGCGAGCTGCAAGGCGGCCGCGACCTAGCGCTGAGCAGGGACGGCGACTACGTCCAGGGCAGCGGCACCCAGCAAGTCTCGTCCAACCGCGACCTGAGCCCGACAGAAATACGCCAGCGAGAACACCAGCGGCAGCTACACCTCGCTGTCGAACCAGGCCAGCATCACCGGCAGCGGCGCGCTGGCGATCAAGGCCGGGGGCGACGTCGTCGACACCGGCGGCACGCTGGCCGGCGCCAGCGTCGGCATCCAGGCCGGGCGCGACATCAGCTTCAACGCGCTGCAGACCGGCAGTACCTACGCGTCGCAAGTGGCGGGCTTTACGCAAAACGACAGCAGCACCACCTACAAGGTGGGCCAGGTGAGCAGCGTCGGCGATCTGGCCATGCAGGCCGGCCAGGACATCAAACTGAGCGGCACGCAGGTGTCCGCCGGCGCCGCCGGCACGGGCGTGCTGACGGCCGGGCGCGACGTCACGATTGCCGCCGTGGTCAACGAGGTCAAAACCTCGCAGCAGAACGACCCGGGCAGTAAGCAGTACGAAAAAGTGGTGCAGGAACACCAGACGGTGGTCGGCGCCACGGTGGCGGCCGGCGGCAATCGCCATCAAGGCGGGCGAAGCCGGGCTGGGTGCGCTGGCGATTGCCGGCAGCAGCGTGGCCGGCGGCGGCACCGTGCAGCTGGGCGCCAGCGGCGACGTGCGCATCACGCATGTGCAGGAAAGCCACGTGTCCGACCTGGCGCACCACGGCGAATCGAGCAGCACCTTCAAGAAGAGCAGCGACACCACGGCCGACTACAGCAGCGTGAACAAAGTGGTGGGCAGCAGCGTCAGCGGCGACGCCGTGACGGTCAAGTCCGGCGCCGACATCGCCGTCAGCGGCAGCCAGCTGACCGCCACCAAAGCACTGACCCTGGACGCCGGGCGCGACCTGCTGGTCGCCAGCGCCGAACAGACCGGCAGCGAAAAGCACAGCGCCGAGCACAAGAAGAGCGGCTTCTCGCTGGACGTGTCGGGCGGCATCGGCTACAGCAAGAGCCAGAACAATACCGCCGGCAACGCCGACACGGTGACCCAGGTGGGCAGCGTGCTCAGCGGCGGCAGCGTCAACGCCACCAGCGGACGCGACACCACCATCACCGGCAGCACCGTGGTGGCCGACAATGACATCAGCATCGACGCCAAGCGCAACCTGAGCATCGTCAGCGCCGAGAACAGCAGCGACAGCGCCTCGTCGAGCAGCAGCAAGAAGTCCGGCTCGATCGGCACCGCGTTCCAGCCGGCTATTGGCACGGTCAAGAACACCAGCGACGGCACGCAGAACAGCGTGACGCAGGCGGGCAGCCAGATCGCCAGCCTGGGCGGCAACGTCAAGCTGAAGGCGGGCGAGCAGTACACGCAAACGGCCAGCGAAGTGGCCGCGCCCAAGGGCGACATCAGCATCGCCGCCAAGGACGTGCTGATCAACGCGGCGCTGGACGTGAACAACAGCACCGATCACACCACCTACAGCAAGACGGCGATCGGCGGCACCATCAGTTCGCCCATCCTGGACGCCGCCAAGAGCGTCGGCAGCATGGCCAGCGCCGCGAAAAATACCAGCGACAGCCGCATGCAGGCGCTGGCGGCACTCAACGCGGCCGGCACGCTGTCGAGCATGCCGACTTCGATGACGGACGTCACGAATGCCGGCCTGCGCGTCAGCGTCAGCCTTGGCAATTCCAAGAGCGAAAGCAATGTCGTCAGCAAGAGCGAGACGGTGGTGGGCTCCACGGTTGCCGCCGGCGGCAACGTCAGTATCACAGCGAGCGGCGCAGGCAAGGACAGCAACCTGACGGCGGTGGGCAGCGACATCACGGCCGGTGGCAATGTTGCGCTGTCGGCCGACAACGACGTCAGCCTGCTGGCGGCAAAAGGCACGGCCAGCCAGCACAGCACCAATAAATCCAGCGGCGCCAGTGTCGGTATCGGCTTTGGCATCGGCGGCGCCTCCTACGGCTTTACGATTGACCTGGCGGTGAGCCAGGCGCGCGGCAAGGCGGACGGCGACGATATCGGCTATACCAACACACACGTCAATGCCGGCAGCAACGTGAGCGTGAGCAGCGGCGGCGATACGACCTTGAAAGGCGGCGTCATCGCTGCCGACAAGGTGGTGGCCAATATCGGCGGCGACCTGAACATCGAGAGCCTGCAGGACAGCAGCAAGTTCGACAGCAAGCAAAGCAGCTCGGGCCTGAACGCCAGCCTGTGCATCCCGCCGTTCTGCTACGGCGCGAGCACGGTGGGCGGCAGCATCAGCAAGTCCAAAGTCAACGGCGACTTCCTGTCGGTGCTGGAACAAAGCGGCATCAAGTCGGGCGACGGCGGCTTCCAGGTGACGGTCGGCGGCAACACCGACCTGAAGGGCGGCCTGCTGAGCAGCAATCAGTCGGCGGTCGATGAAGGCAAGAACGCGCTGATCACCGGCAGCCTGACCAGCAGCGACCTGCAGAACAAGGACGAGTACAGCGCCAGCGGCTTCTCGCTGTCCGGCTCGGTGAGCGGCAAGCTGGGCGATCATAGCAGTCCGCCGAGCAAGGTGACCGACAAATGGAGCGACGAGCAGAAGAAGGCCGCTGCGGCAGATGGCAAGCCGGGCGCCAGCGGCGGCTTCGGCTCGGCCAGCGGCAGCCAGGGCAGCACCACCGCCAGCGGCATCAGCGGCGGCGTGGTGGTCATCACAGACCAGGGCAAGCAGCTGGCGACCGGCAAGGACGCGGCGACGGCCCTGGCCGTAGTGGACCGCGATGTGACGACCGAATCGGCGGAAGCCAAGGCCGGCGCGTTGACCAAAGGCTGGGACGGCCAGCAACTGCAGAAAGAAGTCGACGCCCAAGTCGCTATCACGCAAGAGTTCAGCAAGCAGGCGCCGAAGGCGATTGCCGACTTCGCAGACAAACAGGTGAAACAGCTCCAGAAGGCGGGCGCAAGTAAAGAAGAGATCGCCAAATGGGAGGACGGAGGCGTTTATCGGGTAGCACTGCACACTGTTAGCGGTGCCTTGACCGGCGGCGTTGGCGGTGCACTTGGTGCAGGGGCCGTTGCCAGTGCAGCGCCATTGCTGGACGAACTCCAGGCTAAAACCATGGCGGCATTGGTCGATCAGGGTGTCAGTGCTGAGACCGCTAAAATGCTCGCGCAAGGGGTTTCGCAAGCAGCAGCGTTGAGTATCGGCACGGCCGTTGGCGGCCCGGCAGGCGCCGGCAGTGCGCTGGCAACGGACACCAACAACCGGCAATTGCACCCAGGTGACCGTGCCGCTGCGAAGAGCCTGGCGAAGGCGAGCGGAGGAAAGTACACGGAACAGGAAATCCTGGATGCGCTGCGCTATGCAGGCTTGAGGGGTAGCAACGGCCAGGTCATTGTGGCAGAGGGCACGCAAGAGACTTTCGTCAACAACACCAATATTAAGACTGGCGAGTCGATTCAGGCGACGCTGGCTGCCGACAACGGCATGCCGCTAGTGGTGGGCGACCAGATCACCTTGCTGGAGAAGCCGCCGAGCAAGCCCAGCAACGATTTGATGTCCTATATCGTAGCCAGCACCGGTGGAGCTAGCAGCAGGTATGTGTTTACGCCGTCTGTAATCTACACTGATGCGGCTCAACTTCCTGCAGCCCCTACTGGAACGCATCGTGCCAGTCAGGTGGTTGATGGGAAGGTATATTTCCCGTTGTATGCAGACTGTCCTGCGGCCGGCTGCATGACCGGAGATCCCATTGCGTCAGCTATAGATGACGCTTCTACCAAGGCGTATACAGAAGCTCTTGCGAAGTACGAGGAAAAGAAGTTGAACATTCTTTTCGCTGTGACTGGGGCTTTGGGACGGGTTAATAATGTCGTGGATGCGGCAGCGGAGCTATTTAATGCCACAAAGGTAAATTCTGGCATTGCGGTTGTCGAGGGTGCGGGCGGCGCTGTCAGTATTCCTAAAACTATTCCTTATGAGCCTAGCGGATCAGTAATTTTGCAAGGAAATGCGCCAGTCTGTGGCCCTGCATGCGCTGCTATGACGATATCTGATAAGACAGGGACATCCGTCAGCCTGTCGGAGACTATAGCAAGCTTTTCAAACGGAATTAGACCTACCGGTGTCAATACGGTAGAATTGTCAACTGTGATATCAAATGCTGGAGTGAAAAACTCGGTTGAGACCGTTATTTTTCCTGGTGAGTTGAATAAAATACTGGAATCTGGAAGCGCCGCAATCGTAAACGTCCAAGGACATTTTATAATTATTGATGGTAAGTCAACAGTAAATGGTGTTTCATATTACCTTACCCGGGATCCTTATACTGGACCTCGTGGCGTGATGTCTAGTCTTTTGGATAAAGCAATGGCAAATGGTGTGAGCGCAATTAGGATTGGAGATTAAAATGGATGTGAAAGATGTGCTCGAAATTGGAGCTGCCAATAGAGGAGTTGATGTTGAGATAAGCGGATGGCTGGTCGACTTGGATGACGGCCTCTTTATCTTGGGAGATCACTTTCCCGAAGATTATAATTTTCCGTACAGGCTAAAAATTAGAAATCAGAACATTATTTATGCGATTCTGCAACAGGTCCCAAGCTTGGGCGGCGGCCGAACGCTCTTGTTTTACAAAACAAGAGTTGAGGGGATATTGTCGAGTACTACTCCGCCGGAGATGTTCGTGCGACGGATCGAAGTGCAATACAATCGCAGTTCGGAAGTTTTTTATGGAATTGAATTTGATGATGACGCGATTAATAAATTTGTTGAGAAATTTGGCGAATACAAATTTAATCGTGCAAGAGAACCAATGCGGGATTGGCTGGACGAATTCGAATGATTGAATCGCCACGACCATTGTAGACACTCCTGAGCCATAATTTAGGCAAAGGTGATCCGCTTGGGTTTGATTGACACTTTGGGTACGAGAATTTGGTCGGTTAACGGCCCATTTCAAGCCCTTCAGAAACCGTACTCCGAGCGAAGGCCGTAGGGGTTTGGTCGCTGAGAGCCATGTGAGGCCGAATCTCATTGTAGTCCACGCGCCAGGCCTCCACGATGGCTTGAACCTCGGCCAAGGAGGTGAACCAGTGGACGTTGAGGCATTCATCACGCAGCGATCCGTTGAACGTTTCGATGTAGCAATTATCGGTCGGCTTGCCGGGTCGGCTGAAATCGATCTTGGCCTGGTGGTGATAGGCCCATAGGTCCAGCATCTGCCCCGAGAATTCGCTGCCGTTATCGACAAACAGGCACCGCGGCGGTGCGCGTTTTGCAACGATGCGGTTGAGCGCCGCAACCACGTCCTCGCCACGGAGGCGATGTCCGGCCACGATGGCCAAGGATTCCCGGCTGTAGATGTCGATCATCGTCACCAGCCGTATCTTGGTTCCATCGGCAAGTTGGTCGGCGACGAAATCCATGCTCCACGCGTCGTTTGCCCGACGGGGTTGCACGCGCGCCTGTCGGGCAACAGCACTCTTGCGCCGCTTCTTGCGCCAGGCGCGCAACTGCAACTGCTCCAAGCAATACCAGCGGTAAGTCTGGTTGACGCCCAGTTGGAAGCCCTCGCGTTTGAGCGGCACGTGCAACCGCCTGTAGCCCCAACGTACCCGCACCTGGGCCAGCTCCCGCAAGCGTTGCCGCAGCGCCAGCTTGGGGGCCTTCCTGCTCGACAGATATTGCGTGCTGCGCACTTGCTTGATCAGTCGACAGCCCCGCGCCAGTTTCAATCCGTAGTGATCGATGATGTAGGCCACCACCACTCGTTTTATCGCGGGCCGTCCCACTTTTTTGACGCGACGTCCTGCAGGATCGCCTTGTCCAAGCTCAGCTCGGCCACCAATTTCTTCAGCCGTGCGTTCTCGTCCTGCAAAACCTTGAGTTCCCGCACGCCTTCGGATTGCATGCCGCCGTACTGCTTTTTCCAGCGATAAAAGGTCTGCTCTGAAATGCCGAGCTGCCGGACAATGTCCCCAACCGCCATGCCCAGTTCGGCCTGCTTCAACACGGATACAATCTGTTCCGCCGGAAAATGTTTGCGCTTCATGGCCAAGCCCTCCCGTCAAGGAATTATTGACCAAAAACTCGTGCTCAGAAGTGTCTAATTTCGCCAGGGCAGATCAATAGGCGCGGATTTCGAACCTGCGTTGTGTAGCAAGAAGGAGGTTACCGAAATCGAGACTGTTACACCGGCAATGACCGTTCCTGCTACCCATTTGATCGTTTCGCTCAGGGCGCGCTGGAAGTTCGCTTCGAATTGAGCAAACCGGGTATCGATCCCATCTTCAAGGGACTTCGCTGCGGCTCTCATTGTTTGTTCCATTGAGTCCATGCGTGCGATGGACTGAGCCTGGTACTCTTTTAGGCTTCCAACCAATTCGGCGTTCGCCTGCCGCACTTCGCCAAGCATCTGGGCCGAGGCGGCCTGAAGCTTGGCGTCAATATAGTCCTTGTCAGTAGTTGCGCTCATTGAAGCATCATCTGCCTGCGAATTGCCATTGTCAATTGCGTACGTCGGCGCAACTGATCCAGCTCAATCGGCAATGCCGGTCTGCGGGTTACGCAGTATCCTTCGGCGGATTCTGCGCAAACCATTCGGCAATGCCCGGCATCGCAGGCTCGAATGGGCCCGGTGCGGAGAAGTTGAGGATGCCGGCGCGGACATTGCCCCGGTTTTCGAAATCGTGCGTCATGCCGCCCGGCACAAGGACGAAGGAGCCTTTCGGACATGCGTGCCAGTCGTGGCCAACCCGTACGCTCATCACCCCTTCGATAACATAGAAGAGATCGTCTTCCTCATGCGAGTGCGCGCCGGGGCCCTGGGTTCTGGGTTCCAGCCACCACTCCGAGACGGAGTACTTCGACTGGGTTTCCTCTTCGTCGGCCTTGAACACGGCTGAAATACGCCCCATCGGGTAAGCGCGGCCCTGTCCCGGCCCGAGAACGACGGCTTGTCGCGGCGTGCTGTTCGATTCGCTCATGTTTTCTTTACCTGGGGTTTGCCGGCGCAGAAGGTTGAACCGGGAGCGCGGCGGGAGGCTGAGTGTAAATAATGATGGGCGCCGGCGGTGCTGCGGCTTTCGGCGCCGCGTTGTTGATTGCAAACATCAGCACCGTTACCGACACGGCATTCACAGCAATGACGGTGCCGACCATCCACTTGATGAGTTCGGCAAAGCCTTTTTGCATTTCCGCCCGGAGCTCGGCAAACTTGGCGTCGACGGCTGCGAATCTGGTATCAACCGTTGCGGCAAGGACCGATAGCTTGCCCTCGACCCTGGTATCCGTGGTTTCCAGTTTCGCGTCGATATACTCTTTGTCGGAAGCGGCGTTCATGGATACATCATTACGCCGCACTCCAGGAGTGTCAATGTCCTTTGTCAAACGCCCTCGTATTGCTTGGCGCGAGTAGCCAGCTCGCTAGGCGTGGCCAGCAGGAGCATGTTGTCGCGCAACGCGGACAGGCTTTGCTGGCGGCGCTCGTCCCTGGCTTCCCCGGTTTCCTCTTCGCTGCGGCTGGACTCGTTCGGCTGGTACGGCGCCAGCGCGGCCATCAGGTCGCGTTCCAGGCTGTAGTCCGACGGCGTGGTCTTGTTGGAGGTCTGCTTGCCCATCACGTACTTCAGCACCTGCTCGGACTGGCTGGCGGCCTGCTGCAAGGTGGCCTTGAACAGCTTGCCGTCCTTGTAGCCCAGCTCGACGTTGCTGCTGGCGCTGTCCTCAATCAGGTGGTAAGTGTAGTTCTGCGACTGCGGCGTGACGTCCAGGTTCAGTTCGCCGCCTTTCTTGAGCGGCTCGTGGAAGCGGGCCGACAGCTTCGCCTGCTGGGTCTGCGAAATGGAACGGTCGTCGCGCCGCGCACCTTCGGTGCGGGTGTTTTGCGACACCTCGTAGGCGAAGCTGTCCTTCTCGCCCAGGCGCAGCGGGTTGGGCCACTTCGGCGCCTGGGTGACGGAGGCGCTGAAGTCCGCCAGCCCGGTGAGCACGGCGTGGTCTTCCGCCGCCAGCGTCCATTTGTTCGGCAGCGACAGGCCGTTGTCGCGCGGCGCTTCGCGGGTGGCGGTGCGGCTCATGTCGGAGAAGGCATCCTTGAACATGGTCATCAGCCCGGCGTCGCCGCGGCCGCGCGCGGCGGCCTGGTCGAACTGCTTCAGATAGCTGTTGATGGCCTTGGCCTGCTGCTCCTTGGTACCCAGGCTTTCGATCTTGCTGGTGTCGATGCTCACTTCGGCGCTGCCGGATGCGCCGCTGATGCTCACCTTGCGCTGCTGGCCGTCGGCCTTGAAGTCCAGCGTTTGCGTGCTGGGCGGCAGGGTGTACTGCTTCACCTCGGCGTGGAACTCGACCGATTGCAGGAATTTGCTGTCGAACTGGGCGAGGGTACCCAGGCGCACTTGCGGTGTGTCCAGCGCCATGCCGTCGATGGCGTTCTGGAAGCCGGCGGCCAGGCTGGACAGCGCATTGCGCTCGTCCTCGTTCAGTTCCGCGCTGGCGCTCACCTGCAAGGCCATGCCGTCGTCCAGGCTGGCCAGGGTCAGGTCCACTTTCACGCCGCTGCGGGTGGTGATGCTGAGGGTGAATTTGTTGTCCACGGTGTCCGGCAGCTTGGCCTGGTCCACCGGGACCGCCGCGCCGGTCTTGAACTGGCTCAGCATGGCGGCGCCGAGGTCTTTGAAGCGGGCGGCCGTGGTCGGCGGCAAGGCGGCTTCTTCCGCTTCGCTTTGGCGGGCGGCGGCCAGGCTGGCGGGGCTGAGCTTGACGATGGCGGACGGCGCCGGCCAGTCGTTCGCTGTGCCGGCCGCTTTTGGCGCGCCGGCGGCCGGCAGGCGCGGGGTCACCGGCTGCCAGTTGGAGAATGTCGAGATGGAGGTCATGCCTACTTAACGGCAAATGTTGCTGTAAAGTTTAGGCCATGTAAAATTACGTAATGACAATAGTTTGCCGGGCGCGATGCGGATAGAATGCGGGCAACCGATCAAACACTTTGTCCAATGCAAAAAATTCTCCTGACATGCTGCGTGGCCGGCAGCGCGGCGCTGTATCCCGACAGCGCCGCGCTGGCCCAATCCACCGCCACGCCTGAAGTAGTGGTGAAGGGCGCCCCGCCGAAAAAAGAACCCAAGCCGCTGGAAAAATCCACCGATACCGGCGTGCCGGTGCCGTCGGTGACGGTGGCGGCCGAGCGCCCCACCAACCGCATCGACCGCCAGGTGTACGACGTGAAGTCCGACGTGGGCAGCAGCAACGGCACGGCGGCGGACGCGCTCAACAACGTGCCCTCGGTGGCGGTGGACCCGGACGGCTCGGTCACGCTGCGCGGCAGCAGCAATGTGCAGATCCTGGTGGACGGCAAGCCGTCCGCCATGATGCAGGGCGATAACCGGGGCGCCACGCTGAGCGCCATGGCGGCCGACGATATCGAATCGGTGGAGGTGATCAACAATCCCGGCGCGCAGTTCGGCAACGAGGGCGGCGGCGGTCCCATCCTGAACCTGGTGATGCGCCGCAACCGCAAGCCGGGCGGCTTCGCCACCATCAACGCCAACGCAGGCAAGGACGGCCGCTACAACAGCGCCGTGTCGGGCAGCTACAACGAAGGCGCGTGGGGCTACCAGGGCGGCATCAACGTGCGCCACGACGGCCGCGATTCCACGGGAGCCACGGTGCGCGACCGCGTCAATCCGGTCACCGGCGCCGTTGAGCACAGCACGCAGAATTCCACCAGCAAGGGCTTGAACGATTCGGTCGGCCTGAACGGCACCGTCAGCTACAACCTGGGCGCCAAGGACACGCTCACCGCCAGCGCCAACTTCACCGGGCGCGGCAACGACCAGAAGTCCAGCGAACACTATGTGACCGGCAACGGCACGGCCACCATCAGCGACTACCAGCGCACCACGCAGCGGGAAGGCGACAGCAAGAGCTACAGCTGGGGCGCGCGCTGGGACCACAAGGGCGACGCGCCGGGCGAAAGCCTGAAGACGGACTTGCGCGTGTCCCGCTCCGACAACGACAGCGACACCGCCTACAGCAACGCCTACGCGGTGCGCCCGTTCAATGCGCCGGCCGACCGCAGCCGCCTGTCCAACGACACCGGCAACCGCATCATCGACCTCACCGGCGACTACGAGCGCAACATTGCCGGCGGCAGCGCCAAGCTGGGCTACAAGGCGGCCAACACCAAGAGCAGCTTCGACACGCTGTACGCCGACATCGACCCAGCCACGCTGGCCGAAACGGTGAACCCCTCGCGCACCAACCGCTTCAACCTGGACGAAACCACGATCGCGCTGTACGGCTCCTACCAGATGCGCCTGAATGAGCGCTGGGGCGCGCTGGCCGGCCTGCGCGCCGAGCATACCTCCATGGACATCGAACAGATCACCAGCGGTATCGAGGCCAGGAACAGCTACACCAACTATATTCCGAGCTTCTTCGCCACCTACAAGGTGAACGACACGGCCAATATGCGCTTCAGCTACGCGCACCGCATCCGCCGCCCGATGGCCAACGACCTGAATCCCTACGTGGTGTACCGCGATGAATTCAACGTGTCGTCCGGCAACCCGATGCTGAAGCCGGCCAAGACCGATTCCTTCGAAGTGGGCTACGAAACCAAGTTCGGCACGCTGGAAACCAATCTGCGCGCCTACTACCGCGACGAGACCGACACCATCGTCGAGCGCAGCACCTTCATCAGCCCGACCGTGCTGCTGACCACGCGCGAGAACGGCGGCGCCAGCCATTCGAGCGGCATGGAGTTCACCGTGAGCGGCAAGCTGACGCCGTCGCTGACCTTGAACACCAGCGGCAACCTGGCGCGCACCGAACTGACCTCGCACGACCTGAGCGGCGCCGACATCACCCGCAACGCCACCTCGCTGAGCGGCCGCGCCCGCCTGAACTACCAGTTGGACAGCGCCACCCAGCTGCAGGCCATGCTGCAAATGCAGGGCAAGACGCTGACCGGCCAGGGCTACCGCGAGCCGAACCACACGCTGAACCTGAGTGTGCGTCACGCGCTGACGCCGCAGCTCAACCTGGTAATGAACGTGACCGACGTGTTCGACAAGAACAAAATGGCCACCGTCATCGACACGCCGCTGCTGAAGGAAAACACGATACGGCGCTTCGACGGGCGGGTGTTCTATGTCGGCCTGTCGTACCGCATCGGCGGCGCGTCGAGCGCGGCGGAATCCCGTGGCGACCAGCCGTTCCAGGGCCCGCGTCAAGGCCCGGGAGCGGGTGGCCCGCCGCGCGGCGAAGGGGGCGGTCCCGGCTTCTGACAGCGTGCCGGCGCGCACTGATTTTTGAAGCTGATATGTTAGTATCCAAGCTTTGGATCAGCGCGCGCGGCACTATGGAAACTGCAGCAATTCCGGGGACTTTTCAGCTGGACCGGTCGAGAAACGCCACGGTGCAAGTGTTTGAGCATTTGCGCGAGCTGATCGTCACGCTGGCGCTGGAACCGGGCGCGGTGCTGCCCCGCAACGAACTGACGCGCTACTTCAATCTATCGGCCACGCCCATCCGCGACGCGCTGACCCGCCTGGGCGACGAAGGCCTGGTGGACATCTTCCCGCAGCATATTACGCGCGTGCGCAGCGTGGATCTGGCGTCGGCGCGGCAGGCGCATTTCCTGCGGCTGTCGGTGGAGCTGGAAATGGTGCGGATGCTGGCCGAGCGGCCCGATCCCGCCCTTGAGCGCACCCTGCTGCAGTTGGTGGAGCAGCAGCGCGCCTGCCTGGAAACGGGCGACCTGAAGAACTTCACCCGCATCGACCTGGCGTTCCACCAGCAGCTTTATGAAGCGGCGCAGCTGGAACAGCTGTGGACCGTGATGCGCAGCGGCAGCGGCAACCTGGACCGGCTGCGGCGCCTGCACCTGCCGTTGAACGGCAAGGCGCAATCGATCCTGGAAGAACACAGCGCCATCGCGCATGCCATCGGCGCCGGCGACCCTGCCGCCGCGCAGCAGTGCGTGCGCCAGCACCTGTCGGGTACCTTGTCGGAAATCGAGCAGCTGAAGCTCAAGTATCCGAGCTTCATGCTGCCGAATCCCTGACCTTCGCCGTTACGGCCGCTCGTAAAACTCCGCCTCTACGATGGACAGCACGCCCTTCGGCGTTTGGTTCGCGCCGGTGTCCGCAATGGCCTGGTTCGCCACCTCGGTCAGCTTGATGGCATTGTTCTCGTCGGCCACGCCGTTTAGCGTGATGCGTACCGTTTGCCCGCTGCTGGCGGCCAGCGGCAGCGTCACGTAGCCCAGGTTCTTCGGCGTCGTGCCTTCATACACCTGCTTGCCGTCCACCTCGATCCGCAGCGGATAGCTGCGCTCGCGCCAGCCGGACAATTTCAGCACCGCTTCGCTCAGCCTGGCCGTCCGCGCCAGCTTGAAGCTGATGCTGCCTTCGCCCGGCTTGCTGGACCACTTGGTGGTTTCGTCGTCGTCCACCGTGTTGCCCGCATCGGCCGCGTTGCTGGCCGCCTCGACCGCAGCTACCGCCACCGGCACGCGCGTCACCTGGAAGGACGGCGTGGCGGGCGTAGGCCCGCGCTGCAGGTTCAGCGGCAAGCCGTCGGCCGGGAACTGGGCCGACAAGCCATCCTGCACCTGCACCGGCTTCGACACCAGCGTCAGCTCGGCCGCAGCCAGTCCCTGTGACTTGGCGCGCAGCACGATCTTGCCGGCCTGCGTGGCGCTGCGCAGCAGCACCCGGTTCACGCCGCCTTCCACCGGCAGCGTGCGCGACAGCACATGGTTGCCTGGTCCCTGCGCGATGCCGCCGCGCCATTCGGCCGGCCCCTGCAGCTCGAATTCGACGGTGTTGAGCGCCACCGGATTGCGCCGGCCCTTGGCGTCCACCACTTCCACCTGCACCAGCGCCAGGTCGGCGCCGTCGGCCTGCAAACCCTTGGGGGAGGCGATCGAGCTCAGGCGCAGCTTGGCCGGGGCGCCCGCCGTGGCCAGCACGGACTCGCAGATGGCCTTGCCCTTGGCGTCGTAGCCCACCGCCTTCAGCTGGCCCGGCTGCCAGGCCACGTTGTCGAAGGTGAACAGGAAGCGCTCGCTCTGGCGTCCCTGGCCCAGCTTTTTGCCGTTGAGGAACAGCTCCACCCGCTCCGCGCTGGACACCACGCTCACCGGCTTGACCGTGCCGGGCGCGTAGTTCCAGTGGCCGATGATGTGGGCGCGCGGCTGCTCCACGTCCACCCAGCCGTCCCACATCACCTGGTGCGCGTAGTAGCCGTCTTTCGGAATGCGCATGGCGTCCACCTCGCCGCTGCGGCGGTAGTTGTTGGCGCCGCGATGGTGGGTGTTGGAGTCCGAGAAGATGATGTTGACGCCGCCGCTGGACACGCGCGTGCCGGTGCCGGGGCGCTGCTCCCAGTAGTCGTACCAGCGCTTCACGTTCTCGATGGCGTGCGAGTCCTGGTTGTGGTTGTAGGTGGGCGCCGGCTGGCCCTTGTGCGGCGGACCGTCGCCGTTCTTGTGGAAGGGCGCGCTGTATTCGTCCCAGTAAATGCGGGCGCCTTCGTCGCGCGAGTATTCCATGGCCCACATCGGGATGCGCGCGCTCTTGTTAATGTAGAGCATTTCGCCGCCGTACTCGGCCACCTGCTGCAGCTTGGCGCTGAGCATTTCGCGGCTGCCCGAGGCGCGCCCGCCGTGCGGATCGAACCGGTCGCGCAGGGCCTTCATTTCCAGCATGTGCGCTTCGCTCACGCCGCGGTTGCCGCTCTCGTAGAACACGATGGACGGGTTGTTGCGGTTGTAGACAATGGAGTCGCGCATGGCCTCGATGCGCTGCTCCCAGCGGCGGCCGGTCACGTCCGCCTCCGAGTCGCCCGGCGGCATGGCCTGCATCATGCCCACGCGGTCCAGCGATTCGGTGTCCTGCTTCCACGGCGAGATGTGCATCCAGCGTATCAGGTTGGCGTTGCTGGCCACGGCCAGGCCGTTGCTGTAGTCGCTCAGCCAGGCCGGTACGGACATGCCGACGGCGGGCCACTCGTTGGAGGTGCGCTGGGCGTAGCCCTTCATCTGGATCACGCGGTCGTTCAGCTTCACCATGCCGTTGCCGAACTCGGTCTTGCGGAAGCCGGTGCGGGTGGTCACGCTGTCCACCGCCTTGCCGTCCACTGTCAGCGTGGTCACCACGTCGTACAGGTAGCCGTAGCCCCAGCTCCAGAAGTTCAGTCCTTGCACGGCGGCGCTGGCCCTGACCACGGCGGTGGCGCCGGGCGCCACGGTCTGCGCCGGCGAGGCGAATTGCGCCACCTGTTTGCCGTCGCGGTCCTTGATGCGCACTTCGTAGATGAAGCTGCGCGCCTCAGGGTACTCGTTGCGCACTTCCGATTCGGCCGCGATGGTGGCGCGGCGGCCGGCAATGTCGAACTCGCGCGCGTAGACGTAGACGCCGGTGGTGCCCAGCGTGGAATACAGCGGCAGGGTCTGGTACAGCTTGTCCGTCACGTGCAGGCGCACGTTCTTCGGCAGGCCGCCGTAGTTGGCGTTGAAGTTCTTGTCGGCCCACTGGTAGCGCTGGTTGGTGGCCTTTTCGCGGTAGTCCCAGTTGTTGTCGGTGCGCACCGCCACCACGTTATCGCCCGCCTGCAGCGGGGAGGTGATGTCGAAGCCGAAGGCGTTGATGCCGTTTTCGTGCAGGCCCATGCGTTTGCCGTTCACGTATACCTCGGCCGCCTGGCGCGCGCCCTCGAACTCGAGGAACACTTTCTGGCCGGCGGCGGAGGCGGGCAGGGTGAAGTGCTTGCGGTACCAGGCCACGCCGGTGCTGTGGTCCACGATGTCCTTGCTGAAGGCGTCGTCCTCATTCCACGCGCGCGGCAGGGTGACGGCTTTCCAGGCGCTGTCGTCGAAGGCTTGTTGGGCGGCGTCGGCCGGATCGGCCACGGCCAGGCGCCAGCCGGGATTGAAGTTGTAGGTCTGGCGCTCGGCGTGGGCGGGCAGCATCAGGCCGGCTGCGATCAGGGCGGCAGCCAGCCGCAGGCGGGGCAGGCTTTGGAGTTGCGCAGGACGTGGCTTCATGGCGGGGCAGGTTAGGTTTCAGGGAGTGGTCCGCGCATCGGCGGCGGCAGGTTTGCCGTAGTACCTGGGCGCGCCGTCGAAGGCAATCTCGATGCGGTCCAGGATGATGCCGGGGTCCAGGGCGTGGACCGTGAGCGTATGGGGGCCGGGCGGCAGGTCGGCCAGCGGGATGGTGCGCACGGCGGTGTTGCTCAGCACGTTGTTCTTCCATTCGTCGCTGCGGCCGTGGGTGGTGTAGTCCAGCGCTGCGGGCGCCTGGCCATCCAGGCTGACGGCGATGCGCAGCTTGTTGGCCGAGGTGAGCGGATGCACCGGTACGGCGACGATTTTCAGCTGCGCGGCGCCCCGGGTGTGGCTGTGGAAGCGGTAGAGCAGGGCGGGCGCGGCAGGCGCGGTGCCTGCGGTGTTGGCCGTTGCGAGGTGGCGCGACGGCAGGGAGAGGTCGGAACGCATGCTGCTGCCGAAGCTGCCCAGATCGATTGCGGACCAGCCTGCCGTGGCCACGCCGCTCGCGGCCGGCAGCGTGATGATCCGTTCGTGTTCCGTCGCCACGCCGTCGGCCGCGCCCGGCGCCCACTGCAGTTTCGCTTGCAGCTGTCCGTCGCCGCACGCGAAGCGAAGGGCGGCGGCCTTGCCGGCGCTGCCGTCATAGCGAACCTCGATGCGTTGCTCGTAGCCGTTGCCCTCGTTGAGCGTGCCTTTGCTTGTGGACAGGCTCATCCCCTCCGGCACGGAGACGGCGGACCACGGCTGCTGCTGCGCGCCGTACTGGACCAGCGTAATGGTTTTGGTTTCCGCGCGGCCCCGCGTAAAGGCCAGCGCGCCGCCCTGTGCCGACAGCGGCGTCGGATAGGCCAGGGCGCATCCGCTGCGGCCCGCCTGGCTGTAAGTGGGAAACGCGGGCGCGTCGAACACCGGCAGGCGGCGCGGCGCCGCGTCCATCATGCCGCGCCATTTGCCGCCGCCGAGGGCGTTGTAGCGCGCCGTGTCCGCAACGATGGCCGCCTGCGCGGCTTCGGCCTGCCGCGCATAAAGCTGCGCCGCCGGACGGCCCATGCGCGCGTACTGCGCCGCCAGGTCCAGCTTCAGGATGCGCGCATTCAGGTTGGCGCTGGAGCGCACCGGATACAGCACCAGCTGGAAGTAGGCGTCCTGGCTGGCCGCCGGCAGCGCAGCGCCCACGGCCTGCGCGCGCAGCACCAGCGCCTGGTAGCGCGCCAGCCGCTGTTCGGCCTCCTCGCCGCCCGACTGCAGATAATCGCTCTGGCGCGTGGGCGTGGTCGGCTCGGTCTGGCTGAAGCCCATGAACTCCGGGCGGCGCTCCCATGCCAGGCTGTAGTACTCCTGCATGATGGACGCGATCGCCGGCGCCTGCGCGGCGCCGAACTGCGCGGCGAACCAGGCCTGCATATGCTCGCCGGCGCCGCGCTCCAGCAGGCGCTGGTCGAAGGCCAGGTCCAGGAAGTACTGCGTGAGATACTCGCCCGGCTTGATGTCGCCCACGTTGACCACCCACACCTTCCCGGCCCCGGTGGCCGCTGCGCGCTGCAGCTGGTCGCGGACCAGGCCGGGGTGCGTGGTGCTCAGCCACAGGTAGTCGTGCGGCCGGCCCCAATAGGACAGGTGGTAGTACAGGCCCGCACCGCCGCTGCGCGCCGCCTCGGCGGGTGTGCTGAGCTGGTGCAAATAGCCGTAGTTGTCGTCCGGCCAGATCAGCGTCATGTCGTCCGGCACCTTCAGGCCGCTGTTGTAGATGTCCAGCACTTCCTTGTACAAGGTGAGCGCCTGCGGAATTTTCGGCAAGGGCTGCGCCAGCGCCTTGGCCAGCATGCCGCGCTGCAGGTCGATCACGGCCGACACGCCATTGCGCGCCTCGTCCAGCGTGCTCGCGCCTTCCATGGCCGAGTCGTGCACGCCACGGATGCCCATGGAATAGAAGTTCTCGTAGGCTTTCACCTTATCCACGCGCTGCTGCCAGTACTTGGCCAGCGCGTTGCGGTTGGTGAAGAAGTTGAAGGCGCCGTCGCTCTTCTTCCACTCGCGCACATTGTTGCGCATCATGGGCTCGGCGTGCGAGGTGCCGACCACGATGGCGTAGTCGCGCGCGGTCTGCGCGTTGCCCGGCATCTGGTAGAAGGGCTTGGTGGAGTCGTGCATTGCCGGCCAGATGAGATTGGCCTTCAGCCGCCACAGCAACTCGTAGATGCGCGCATAGGTGGCGGGGCCGATGTCGCCGCTGCTGTCGTAAGTCTTGGCGGCCCACGGCTGCAGGCCCCAGTCCTCGTCGTTCAGGAACACGCCCCGGTATTGCACGGACGGGCGCTCGGACAGGATGCGTTCCGCGCGCACCTCTGCCACGCTGCGCACCGCCGGCTGCACGTCGGCCCACCATTCCCAGGCCGATACGCCCAGTTCGCGGCTCAGATCCACCGTGCCATACACCGCGCCACGGGCGTCCGAGCCGGCGATCACCAGGAGCTGCACGCCTGGCTTGCTGCGCGAGGGCTGGCTGACGCGGATATAGCGTTCCCATTCGCCGTCCAGGGCCGAGAAATCGAGGTGTTCGCGCTGGGCCAGCTCGCGCAGCAGCGGGCTGTCGTGGTGGCCGATCACCACGCAGACCCGCTCGCAGTCGTCCAGGCTGCCTGCGGCGAGGCGGCGGGGCGCTTTGCCGCTCACCGCCAGCAGGTCTCGGCGCAGCAGGCTGGCCGCCAGATTCATGGTGGCGCTGTCTTCGGACAGCACGCCGGCCACGCCTTCGGGACCGGCCAGGCGGACACTGGCGGCATGGGACGACGGCGCCACCAGTAGCAGGCCGAGCAGCAGGCCAAGCGGCAAGCCAGGCAGCAGCGGAGCCAGTTTGGATGTGAGTGTCAACATGGAGAGGCCGGAAGTGAAGGCGCTGAAATATTAGCATGGCAGAACAGCGTCGCCCCCGCCCCATTCGCTCACGCGGATGACTATTTCATCCGCGCAAGCTCATTACCGCCACGGCGTGGCGACGTCCAGCGGCGCTGCGGCAGGCTTGGTGTGGGCCAGGCTGATGCCTTTTGCGCTGGCAGCGCGGGAAATGACGGAGCCGCCGCCGGGCATGGCGTAGGCGGATCGGATTGCGCCTGTGCCAGGGTGACGTGGCGCGCCCCGGCCGCGTTGAGCCTGGCCATGACGTCCGGCAGCGTGACGGCGCTCCAGCCGCCCAGGTGAGTCAGCAGCACTTGCGGAATTATGCGCCCGTACACACGCTGCGAGTCCGCCTTCATGCGGAGATGGCGCTATCAACGCCGGCCAGATAGTCGGCCTTCATGGCTTGGATCGCCGCCCCGTCCTCCTTGGCCAGGCAGCGGGCGTAGGCATCCGTGACCTGAGGCTCGTAGCTGGCGTCAACCGGTTTCTACCGATGGTATGGCGGGGGGAACTCCCTTGCCGCGCCTGCCGCTCTCGCTGCAATGCGCAGGTAGCCCTCACCCAGCCTGAGTTATACTGTATCCCACATGAAACTCCTCCTCATCGCCCTCGGCTGCATCTTCCTCGCGCTCGCGGTGCTGGGGGTGTTCCTGCCTTTGCTGCCGACCACGCCGTTCCTGCTGCTGGCGTCGGCCTGCTTCGCACGCAGTTCGGAGCGCTTGCACCGGTGGCTGCGCAATCACGGCGCGCTGGGGCGCTATCTGTCGGACTTTGAGGATGGGCGCGGGATACCCTTGCGCGGCAAGGTGCTGGCGCTGGGGCTGATGTGGCCGTCGATGGTTTATTCGATGTACCGTGTGCCCTACATCGGCTTGAAGGTGATGCTGTTCTTCATAGCCTGCGGCGTCACGATCTACCTGCTGAGACTGCCAACCGCGCCGCAGGCCGGCGCGGCGCAGGTCAGTTCCGGGGAACGCTGACCGAGCCGGGCCGTGGGAAGCGGCGGCGCTCATAGCGGATGATGTCCAGTTCGTCCGGGGCGAACACCCGTTCGTTCAACTGGTGGTTGCAGTCCCAGACGCAAAATATGCCGACCACTGCCTCGTCGCCGCACTGCAACTCTTCGTACGCGCCGACCACCAGCATCTCGGGACCGCCGCCTCGTACTTGTACGAGATCGCCCTCTTTGAACCGTTCCATGTTCGCCTCATGCGTCGCCACGGCCAACTTACGGAATGCTAGTTTATCCCTTTTGCCGGGCCGTTTGGTTACCTGGGCGCCACGCTTGTGAAGCTACAGCGATATTTCTTCCTTCCGTTCGGCCATCTGCTGGCCCAGTTCAACCAGGTCCAGCTTGGCCTTGCGCACTTTCGGGAACAGCTCGCCTTCCTCTTCCTGCACGTGGTGTTCGATCATTTCGGATAGCACCTTCACTTTCGCGTCGTACAGCTCGTCGCCCGGGTCCATGGCCTCAATGTCGGCAATGAGCTGCTTGGCGGAGCCGTGTTCCACAACGGCCTCGTCGATCAGGTCCTCGAACTCCTTGCCGGCGGCGCGCACGGCCGGGTAGAAGATCTCTTCTTCCACCTGGGTGTGCTTGGTCAGTTCGCTGCAGATTTCGTCGGCCAGCTTCTTCTTGCTGACCACGGCCCGGTCCGTCATGTCTTCAAATTGCTCGAACATGTCCTTGACGTGTTCATGGTCCGCCATCAGCAGGCTGATCGCATCGGTCTCGCCGGTTTTGGTGGGCATTGCTTTAGGCATGGCTTTGGATGGGGTTTTATCGGTACGCATAGTGGCCTCCTCAGGCTGTTAGGGTGAACAGAGCAGGGGCCAGTCTGATGCCGCACCGCACGCGCCTCGGTGCGCTATCTCACCTAACCGACACAACGCTTGTATGTTCCCGGGGAACTCAGTTCAGTCCTACGCGCTTGTTGCTTGCGCTCTGATGTTTCGCGGAAATCGTGGCGCGCATGATGCGTGCATACCGGCATGGTGCCGGTAGCTATAAACTTGACAGGAGAAAGCATCATGCCGAACCAATCCAAGGACGACAAAAAACGCGGCGCCAAATCCAGCGGCTCGCGCGCCGGCACGCAGGGCGGCACGCACGAGCAGCATGTGGAGGCTGGCCGTCAAAGCCACAAGAATGACAACGCCAGTTCGTCGGGCAGCAAGCAGTCCGGCAGCTCGGGCAGCTCTTCCGGCGGGAGCAAGCAGAACCGCTAATACTGCTCGGTCAGGGCCTGCGACAGTTGTCGCATAAAGCGATTGCAGGTGTGCGACAACTGTCGTATCATGGCGTCTCTAGTCACATAGGGGCGATCCATGTCTACGCCATCGGTAACGGAATTGAGTTTGTTGAAGTGCTTGTGGAAGGAGCAGCCGCTGAGCGCGCGCGAGATCCATGAGCGGGTTGTGGATGAGCTGGAGTGGTCGTACTCGTCCACCCGCAAGACGCTGGACCGGATGCTGGAAAAGCACATGGTGGCGCAGCAGACGGTGCACGGCGTGAACGTCTATACGGCGGCGCTGGAGAAGGTGGCCACGCTGGCCGCTTTCGCGCATGACTTTGGCAAGCGCGTAATGGAGATGGATGCGCCGTTGCCGGTCAATATGTTCACGGGCAGCAAACTGGTGGACCAGCAGGAGCTGGCCGCGCTGGATCAATTGCTGCAAGACTGGCCTGCGGAGAACGACTGAGCATGCCGGCCATTTCCCCTTTCCTGTTTTTGCTGGCCAGTGCTACTTGCCTGGTGGCGGGTGCGCTCGCGTGGGCGCTGTTGAAGCTGGCCGAGCGCGTGTGGCCGGGTATCGCTGCGCAGCGCGCGGTGTGGCTGCTGGCGCAGCTGGCGGTCGCGGTAACGTTCGCGCTGGCGCTCGTGCCGCGCAGCGCGGAGTTGAGCGTTGTGCCTGCGATTGAGCTGTCGCAGCCCGCACAGCACGCGTCGCACGCGCCGGTTGGCCCGGAGCCGGCCTCGCGGGTGCCGGGCGCGCCGGGGACGCTGGACGGTAACGGCTGGGCCTCGCTCGATGGCGCTGCTGCCAATGATGCCGATGCTGGGCCGGCTGCATCGCATGGCATGACCATGCCGCGCTGGTTGTCGCTGCTGTCACTTGCCTGGCTGGCTTGCTACGGCGCGGGTTTGCTGTATGCGGCGGGCCGCTGGGTGCGCGCGCAGCGGGCCTTGCGCGCTGTGTTGCGCACGGCGGACCGTGTGAGCGGTGCGGCGCTGAAAGCGCATAAGGGTTTCGTCGAGGTGTCGCCATATCGCGGTCCGCCGGTGCTAGAGACGCCCGTGCCGGTGTCGCCGATGCTGGTCGGCTTGCTGGAACCGCGCCTGCTGCTGCCCAGCCATCTGGCGCAGTTCGACGTGCAGCAACAGCAGCTGATCGTGGCGCATGAGCTCACGCATTGGCGCCGCCGCGATCATGTATGGCTGCACGCCAGCCTGCTGCTGCAGACGCTGTTCTGGTTCAATCCGGCCGTTCGGCTGATGCGGGCGAAAATGAACTGGGCGCAGGAACTGGCCTGCGACCAGCAAGTGCTGGCGGGGCGTACCGCGCAACAGCGCCAGAGCTATGCGGCGGCGCTGGTGGCGCAGCTGAAGCTGCAGCAAGCGATGATGTCGGGCGCTTATGCGGCGTCCGCGTTTGGCGGCGCGGGCGTGGCTGCGCTGGGTGACAGGATAAAGCTGATACGCGCTGGCGGCGCCGGCGTGCTGGGCGCGGCGGGTAAGGCCCTGCTGGGCTGCGCCACGGTGGCGCTGCTGGCGGCGAGCGTGCTGTTGCAGCCGGCGTTTGCGTGGCGAATTGGCGATGCGGCAGGCGTAGCTGCGGCTGCGGCGCAAAGCCCGGCAGTCGGGACGCCGGGCGCGGGCCAGGCGCTGCCGTCGTGGCGTGCGCCGCTTGATGCGGCGCGTGTGAGCAGCTTCTATGGCGCGCGCAGCAAGCCGCTGCCATCGAGCAGCGCGTTCCATCACGGGATAGACTTTGCGGCACAGCGCGGCACGCCTGTGCTGGCGCCTGCGGCCGGCACGGTGGTGGAGTCCACTGCGCTGTATGACGGTCAGCCGAAATTCGGGCAGGTCATCGTGATCGACCATGGAAATGGCTTGCGGTCCATGTATGCGCATCTGGACCGGCGCTCGGTGCGCATTGGCGCCAAAGTGGCTGCGGGCCAAACAATCGGCTTGTCCGGCGCCACTGGGCGTGTCAGCGGGCCGCACCTGCACCTGGAGGTGCTGCGCAACGGCGAGCATGTCGACCCGGCGCTGTTGATCGCCAACCTGGACTTCAACGCATTCCCTTCCGCGCTGCGTGCGCGTTCGGCCGCACTGGCCAACTAACTCCCTTTATTTCAACGAAGTCCATGCCTGCGCGGCAGGACTTCGCACGTCCGTACACTTGAGGAAAACCATGAAATTACACGTTTGTGCATTTGCCGTCGCTGTCGCGTTCCCGTTTGCTGCGGCGGCCCAGGAGATGCAGAAGATCGAAGTAACGGGCGCCAAGCTGGATCAGCGCCGCGAGGGCACCGCTGCGGCCATCATCATCGGTCCGCAGGAGCTGCGGCATCAGGGCGACAGCACGCTGGCCGACGCGCTGAAGCGCGTGCCGGGCATCACCATCGGCGATGGCGCCAAGGGCAGCGAGATCCGCATGCGGGGGCTGGGCAACGGCTACACGCAGATCCTGCTGAACGGCGTGGCGGTGCCGCCGGGCTTCAACGTGGAAAGCCTGGCCCCCGAGTTGATCGAGAAGGTGGAGATCCTGCGCACCGCTTCGGTGGAGCTGGGCACCCAGGCCATCGCGGGCACCGTCAACATCATCCTGCGCAAGAGCGCGGCGCGCGCGCGGCAGGAGGCCAAGCTGGGACTGGATGCGCTGGCGGGCACGCGTTCCCCCAGCCTGGCGTGGCAGGCGTCGGATAAGGTGGACGGCTACAGCTACACGGTGGCGGCAACGGCCAGCAGGGTCACCGCGCCGGAGTGGCGCATGGAGTACGAAACCGTGGAGGCGCAGGACGGGCAGGGCGGTGCCCCGGCCTTGTCGCGCGTGAGCCCGCAGCGCAACTTCAACGTGGCGCGTGCGGCCAGCGTGGCGCCGCGCTTTACCTGGAACAGCGGTGGCGGCACGCTGGCCTCGCAAACCTTTGTGAACCTGTATGAGCGCAGCATGGGCGTGGAATCGCATGAAACCGTGCTGGCCGGCGGACCAACCCAGTTCCCGGACAACGGGCACCACGTGGATCTTCGCGGCGTGCTGCTGCGCAGCGACCTGACCTGGCAGCGCGCGCTGCAGCAGGGCGCGCGGCTGGAAGCAAAGGTGGGGATACTGGCGAATCCGCGCAGTTCGGATTTCGAGTTCCATTCGCTGGCCGGCCGCGTGCGCTCGGAAGACCTGAAGGTGGTGCACGCCGATATTGGTGAACTGGGCGTCACCCTCAGTGGCAAATACCAGCTGCCGCTGGGCGGCGGGCATGCGCTGGCCATAGGCTGGGACGCCGGCCGCACGCGGCGCACGCAAAGCCGCGAGGAGCAGGATCACACGGCCGGCATCGCTTACGATGAGCGCTACCGTGGCCTGATCACCCGCCTTGCGGTGTTTGCGCAGGACGAGTGGGAGCTGAGCAAGGACTGGTCGCTGTCGGCGGGCTTGCGCTGGGAGGCGCTGGAGACCTCGGTGGCACAGCACGGGGCCGGCACATTGGCCCAGCGCTCTCCCGTGCTCAGTCCCGTGTTGCAGGGGATGCTCAAGCTGTCGCCGCAGCGGCAGGTGCGGCTGAGCGTGGCGCGCACTTTCAAGGCCCCCACCATGGTGGACCTGATACCGCGCCGCTATACGACCGACAACAATAACAGCGCCACCAATCCCGACACGCAGGGTAATCCGGCGCTGCGGCCGGAGCTGGCGTGGGGCCTGGACGCCGGGTATGACCACTATTTCGGCAAGGACGGGCTGTTCAGCGCCAGCGCCTACGCCCGCCGCATCGACGATGTAACCCTGCCGCTGCTGTTCCGGGACGGCGGGCGCTGGGTGCGCACGCCGTCGAACCAGGGGCGGGCGGACACCCACGGCGTGGCGCTGGAGGTGAAGGCTGCCTGGTCCGCCGCATTGTCGGTGCGCGCGAACGTGGCGCGCAACTGGTCGCGCGTGGCGAGCGTGCCGGGGCCGGACAACCGGCTGGACCGGCAGGCCCCGCTCAGCGCGAACGCGGGCCTGGACTGGCAGCTGCGGCCGGGGCTGAAGGCCGGCGCGGACCTGAACTACCAGCGTGGGGCGCGCACGCAGGTGTCTGCGGGAGAGGCATCGGCGGTGGGCAGCGTGCGCAAACTGGACTTGTACACGGTATGGGAACTGGACAGCGCCACGAGGCTGCGCCTGGGCGCGGTGAACTTGCTGCGGCGGGACAGGTCGGAATGGAGCAGCGCCGTGGTTCCTGCGGGCGTGCAGCGCCTGCTGGCTCGCACCGACGTGTCGCCAACGCTGCGCGCCGGTCTCGAGCGCAGCTGGTAGTACAGCATCCTACTGCGCCAGTTTGCGCACGCGCTCCTGCAGCAGCTTGAACTGCGCGTCCACCATCGACTGGTTGGGGTCGTGGCCGGTGCGCGGGATGCTGATGTAGTCCTTCTGCGGCGCGCTGATGCTGTCGTAGTAGCGGCGCGTGCCGGCCGGTATGGTCAGCAGGTCCTCCTCGCCCTGCATCAGGAACACCGGCACGGTGAAGGCGCTGCCCAGCGCGGGCAGGTTCACCCGGGACGCCATGCCGTCGCCCTTCATGCCGACGAACTGCAGGAAGGAGTAGTCCTCGCCGGCTTCGTAGTCCGCTTGCGCCTGCGGCGTTGCGTATTGGGCTTCGGCTTGCCACCAGTCTTTCGGCGCGGGCTCCGTGCGCTGGCCTTCATACTTGCGGATGGCGCGGCGCAGGACACCGAAGCTGCGCGGATTGGTCCACGGCGGCGCACCGAGCGCGTCGAGCTTGGCGATCACGTCCCGGTCGTTCGCGGCGCGCGCCAGCGCCGTCAAGGCGGCGTAGCTGCTGGCCTGGTCGGCCGTGCCGTTCACCACCTGCGCGGTGCCCACGTAGGCAGCGTACAGTTCAGGGCGCGCCTTCAACATGTGCACGCCCAGGATGGAGCCCCAGGAACTGCCCATCAGGATCAGCTTGCGCTTGCCCAGGCGTTCGGCGATGTAGGCGGCCACCTCGTTGCCGTCGGCGGCCAGGCGTTCCACGGTCAGCATCTCGCCCTCGGCCGGCGGACTTTTGGCATAGGTGCGGCCGGCGCCGCGCTGGTCCCACTGCACCAGCGTGTAGTGCTGTTGCCAGGCGCCATACAGCCTGGCGGAATATGGGCTCATGGGGTTGCCCGGGCCGCCGTGCACCATCAGCACTACCGGGTTGGCGCGGCTGCTGCCTTTCACGGTTATCCACTGCTGGATACCGCCTATCTGGACGTAGCTTTCCTCGTTCAGTGGTTGCGCGGAGGCGGCGCGTGGAAACAGAAGCAGGGCGGCGAACAACAGGGAGCAGGATTTCATGGCTATTCAATCGATTGATGAATTGGCAATGTAACTGATTCGTCGCGCTTTGAGGGAACAGCCCGCTGTGGCAGCTTAAGTGTACTGCTGCTACGGCTCGGCCCGGTCGTAGTTGCGGTATTTGCGCTTGCGGGTGATGGGGTTGCGCGCGTATTGCAGGATGCCGGAGATGGCGGCCGTCATCAGGCCCAGCATGGAAATCCACAGCACGGCGGGGTTCAGGCCTTCCTCGGCGCTGGATGGGTAGCGCTTGTAGGGATCGATGCTGTCCAGGTCCGGGTCCTGGCGCGGCAGGTGCAGGCGGCTGGCGTTGCTGTCGTTGGCTTGCGCCTTGGAGAAGCTGGAGGGCGTCAAATAGGCCTGGGTGACGCTGTTGGCGGCTGCCAGCAGTTGCGGATCGGGTTGGTCCTGCGCATCGGCGGCGGCAGACAGGGCGACGGCAGGGCCGGGCGAGGCGGAGGCGAAGGCGGCGCGCGGGCCGGAAGGGCTGAGCGGGCCAGCCGCAGAGGCCACAGGACCTGTTGCCGGGGCGGCGCTTGCCGCGATGGCGGCGGCCGAAGCCGGCGGCGTACCCGCAGCCAGCCAGCCGGCTGCGAGCAGCGAGCACAGTTGACGGACGGTTGGGGTGCGGCACATGGCGGTCTCCGGCGTGAATTCACTATAGGCAATTTTAGTTGCCTATGTTTATCATGCTAGACCTTCGTGCGCGCCGTGTAAACAAAAAGCCGCGACGAGCGCGGCTGTTTCGGGAAAAAGACGTTGCTTTTCGGCTACTTCAGCTATCGGTGGCCGGCATCCGGCGCGTGCGGCGTGGCGCTGAGCTGGTGGGCCCATTCCAGCACGGCGCGCACGCGGGGGCCCAGCAGGGAGCGGGCCTCGTCCACGTCCACCCAGCGGAATTCGTCGTGCTCGGGAAAGCCCAGTTCCTCGCTCACGCCCAGCACCACGTCGCGCGTGGCGCTCACCGCCAGGTAGTAGCGCGCCACCTTGCCGTCCCCGTAGGGCGCGGTTTCGGTGAACTGTTCGCCCCACGGAAAGCTCAAGTCCGTCAGCGTGGCTTCCTCGGCGATCTCGCGCTGCGCCGCCAGGAAGGGCGACTCGCCCGGCTCCACCATCCCTTTCGGGAAGTCCCAGTACTGGAAGCAGCGCATCAACAGGTAGCGGCGGGCGTCGCCGCTGCCATGCTGCACCACCGCGCCGGCCGAGAGCGATTTCTGTTTCATTGCCGCGCCGTCACAGGAAACGGTCCAGGATTTTCTTGCTGTGCTTGTCCAGCTCGTACTGGTTGCGGATCAGGAAGTGAATGCCGTGGTTGTCCGACACCAGCAGCGTGTCGCTGCCGATGCGGCGGATGTCTTCCTCGCCGCGCAGCACGAAATCGGTCTGGCCGCGGTTGGTGTCCACGGTCCAGGTGCACGGCGTGGCGTAGCTGGTGACGGACAGGATGCGGGCGATTTCGGGCATGAATTCGCGCCCTTGCAGTTCCTCGCGCACCAGCGCCGCATTGGCGTCGCTCAGGTCGGCCAGCGCGTCGATCCACGCGATTTCCTTGCCGTCCGTGGTCACCAGCGAGATGCCCTGTTCGGGCGCCTGGATCGGGAAGGCGCGCACCGGCGCCACGTTTTCGTGCACCGTGCCGGCGGCGTCGGTCAGGTTCAGGCGGCCGAAGGCGTCGCGCGCCAGGATGAAGTTGTGGATGCTCAGCGTCGTCATATCAGTCGTCATGTCGTTTTCCGGGTGCGTCGTCAAGGTCGGTGTCGACGTTGCGCGCCTGTGCCATGTAGAGGCGGTAGTAGGCGCCTTCGGCGGCCATCAGCTCGTCGTGGCCGCCTTCCTCGACCACGCGACCGCGGTCCAGCACCACCAGGCGGTCGGCCTTCTGCAGCGTGGACAGGCGGTGCGCGATGGCGATGGTGGTGCGGCCGGTGACCAGGTTGTCCAGCGCTTTCTGGATCTCTTTTTCGGTTTCCGAGTCCACCGAGGCGGTCGCTTCGTCCAGGATCAGGATCGGCGGGTCGATCAGCAGCGCGCGCGCGATCGAGATGCGCTGGCGTTCGCCGCCGGACAGGCCCTGGCCGCGCTCGCCCACCATGGAGTCGTAGCCCTGCGCCAGGCGCAGGATGAATTCATGCGCGTGGGCGGCGCGCGCGGCGGCGATGATCTGCTCGCGGGTGGCGTCCGGCTTGCCGTAGGCGATGTTCTCGGCGATGGTGCCGAAGAACAGGAACGGTTCCTGCAATACCAGGCCGATGTTGCGGCGGTAGTCCGACACGCCCAGCGCGCGGATGTCCACGCCGTCCAGCAGGATGGCGCCCTCGGTCACGTCGTAGAAGCGGCAGATCAGGTTGACCAGCGTGCTCTTGCCGGAGCCGGAGTGGCCCACCAGGCCCACCATTTCGCCGGCCTTGATGTTGATGCTGATGTTGCGGTTGACGGCGCGGTTGCCGTAGCGGAAGCCGACGTCGCGCAGCGCGATATTGCCTTCCACCTTGCCCAGCTTGACCGGCTTGGCCGGTTCCGGCACCGAGGACACGTGGTCCAGGATGTCGAAGATGCGCTTGGCGGCGGAGGCCGATTTCTGCGTCACCGACACGATGCGGCTCATCGAATCCAGGCGGCCGTAGAAGCGGCTGGAGTAGGCCACGAA
Organism: Massilia sp. BGA-UO-ETr-WB1; assembly: GCF_059567845.1. Lineage (NCBI taxonomy): Bacteria > Pseudomonadati > Pseudomonadota > Betaproteobacteria > Burkholderiales > Oxalobacteraceae > Massilia > Massilia sp. BGA-UO-ETr-WB1. The sequence continues at coordinate 760,280 of NZ_JCAQOT010000027.1, forward strand.
GGCGCTCAGCACGCCCACCGTGATGTTCGATTGCGACACCTGGTAGATGCCGAACACCCAGATCACCAGCAGGCCCAGCTCGGTGAGGAAGGACACGGTGGGAGAGAACAGCGACCACACCTTGTTCAGTTTGTCGTTCACGGCCAGGTTGTGCTTGTTGGCCACGCGGAAGCGGTTCGCTTCGCGCGATTCCTGGGCGAAGGCTTTCACCACGCGGATGCCGGGGATGGTGTCGGCCAGCACGTTGGTCACTTCGCCCCACACGCGGTCGATTTTCTCGAAGCCGGTGCGCAGGCGGTCGCGCACCAGGTGGATCAGCCAGGCGATGAAGGGCAGCGGCAGCAGGGTGATGGCGGCCAGCCACGGGTCGATCGAGACCAGGATCACGCCGGTCATGATGATCATCAGCACGTCGGAGGCGAAGTCCAGCAGGTGCAGCGACAGGAACACGCAGATGCGGTCCGATTCGCTGCCGATGCGCGACATCAGGTCGCCGGTGCGCTTGCCGCCGAAGTATTCCAGCGACAGGCGCAGCAGGTGCTCATAGGTAGTGGTGCGCAGGTCGGCGCCGATGCGCTCGGACACCAGGGCCAGCACATAGGTCTTGCCCCAGCCCAGGATCCAGGCCAGCACGGCCGAGCCCAGCAGGCCGCTCATGTACAAGGTCACCAGGCCGGTGTCGACCGGCTTGCCGTTCTGGTAAGGAATCAGCACATTGTCCATCAGCGGCATGGTCAGGTACGGCGGAATCATGTGCGCCGCCGTGCTGAGCAGCATCAGCAGGAAGCCGGCCAGCAGCGGCCAGCGGTAGGGCGCGGCAAAGCGCCACAGGCGGAACAGGGTCCACGTGGACGGCGGCGTGTACACCACCTTGGTGCAGATCGGGCACTCGTCCTGGTCCGGCTCCAGCGGCGCCTTGCAGGAGGGGCAGGTATGCTCCTCGTCCCGCACCATGGGCTGGCCCGTGACGGCGCTTTCGCGCAGCGCGGCGAACTTCTCGGCCAGGCGGATGGCGAGCAGGTTCTGGCCCAGGGTGAAGCGCCAGTTGGCCAGGCGGCCTTGTTTGTTAAATAACTCCAGGTGGCCGACGCCCGCATGGTCGTGCAGTTTTAACGTTAAATCCTGCGCGTAAGGCCAAGATTGCCATACCGTTTCCCCCGGCGCGCGTGCCATAATGCGGCGCTCGGTAACGAGGATGAGGCCCTTGGAAAAATGAAGGCGCGCGTCGAGGTCAACCTCGAGGGCACTTGAAACGTTTTCCCCGGAGGAAAGTTGTGCATGCACCTCGGACCGCCATACTTCTGGTAGTTCTGTATGGCTGAGTTCCGAGGAAAGCTGTTTTGTTATCATTGTGCAACATACTCCAGTGCGGGCTTTGCCAATTGGCAAGGAAAGAGAAACAGTGGGAAAATAGCGAAGCAGGAAGTCGTAAGCGCGTCGTAGCTAAGCAGTGATTTACGGTATTCTGTCAGTTATTCATCATTTGACGAAATAAAAGAGGGGGACCGCCGAGTGCGGCCTGCTTTTGCGGAGTATACCGCAAGAGGTACAAGAGCAAAAACATGACAAAGAAGAAAGACATTGAATTTCTCCGTGTAACACATTTGCGCGGACCAAATATCTGGACTTACCGCCCGGTAATCGAGGCGTGGCTGGATATTGGCGAGCTCGAAAATTTCCCCTCTGACAAAATCCCCGGTCTGTACGAGCGCCTGACGGCCATCCTGCCGCACCTGGTCGAGCACCGCTGCGGCGTGGGCGAGCGCGGCGGCTTCAACGAGCGGCTGCGCGACGGCACCTACGCCGGCCACATCCTCGAGCACGTGGTGCTGGAGCTGCAGAACCTGGCTGGCATGCGCACCGGCTTCGGCAAAACGCGCCAGACCTCCGAGGACGGCGTGATCTACAAGATGGCGTTCCGCACCCGCCAGGAGCAGGTGGGGCGCGCCGCGCTGGCCGCCGGCCGCGAGCTGCTGATGGCCGCCATCGAAAACCGCCCGTACGACCTGGCCGCCACCGTGGCCGAGCTGACCGACATGGTCGAGTCGCTGTGCCTGGGCCCGAGCACGGCCAACATCGTCGATGCCGCCACCGACCGCAAGATTCCATCGATCCGCCTGACCGACGGCAACCTGGTGCAACTGGGCCACGGCGCGCGCCAGCGCCGCATCTGGACCGCCGAGACCGACGCCACCAGCGCCATCGCCGAAGGCATCGCCAGCGACAAGGACCTGACCAAGAGCCTGCTGGCTTCGGCCGGCGTGCCGGTGCCGGAGGGCGAACTGGTGCGCAGCGCCGAAGAGGCGTGGGAAGCGGCCGAGGACATCGGCCTGCCGGTGGTGGTGAAACCCTACGACGGCAACCACGGCCGCGGCGTGACCCTCAACCTGACCACCGAGGCCGACGTGCACGCGGCCTACGAGCTGGCCGCGCGCAAGGGCGGCAGCAAGAGCGTGATCGTGGAGCGTTTCATCGCCGGCGACGAACACCGCCTGCTGGTGGTGGGCAAGAAGCTGATCGCGGCCGCCAAGGGCGAGTCGCTGTGGGTGACGGGCGACGGCCAGCACACCATCAAGCAGCTGTGCGACCTGCACATCAATATCGACCCGCGCCGCGGCGAGACCGAAGGTTCGCCGCTGGGCCTGATCAAGCCGGACGTGTCGGCCGAAATCATCCTCGAGCTCAAGCGCCAGAGCATGACGCACGAGTCGGTGCCGGCCGCCGGCCACAAGGTGCTGATCCAGCCGAACGGCAACGTGGCGATGGACGTGACCGACCTGGTGCACCCGGACATCGCCGACATGGCCACCCTGGCCGCGCGCGTGATCGGCCTGGACATCGCCGGCATCGACCTGGTGGCGCAGGACATTTCGCGCCCGCTGGAACAGCAGGGCGGCGCCGTCATCGAAGTCAACGCCAGCCCGGGCCTGCTGGCCCATTTGAAGCCGGCCGAGGGCGGCCAGCCGCGTCCCGTGGGCGCCGCCATTGTCGACCAGCTGTTCGCGCCGGAAGACACCGGCCGCATTCCCGTGGTGGGCGTGGCCGGCGAACGGCACAGCGTGCTGATCGCCAACCTGACCGCCTGGCTGCTGGAAGTGAGCGGCAAATCGGTCGGCCTGAGCTGCGAAGAAGGCATTTACCTGAACGGCCGCAAGGTGCCGCGCGGCCCGCTGTCGGCGTGGGAATCGGGCCAGCGCCTGCTGCTCAACCGTAACGTGGAAGCGGCCGTGTTCCACAACGGCAGCCGCATGATCCTGACCGAAGGCCTGGCCTACGACAAGTGCTCGGTGGGCATCGTCACCGACACCGCCGGCCACGGCGACCTGTCCGAGTTCTACATCGGCGACGAAGACGACATGTACGGTGTGCTGCGCACCCAGATCGACGTGGTGCTGCCGGACGGCGCCGCGGTGCTGAACGCCGCCGAGCCGCAAGTGGTGGAAATGGCCGAGCTGTGCGACGGCGCCGTGATCTTCTACGGCCTGGACGAGCAGCTGCCGGCCATCGTCGAGCACCGCCAGGACGGCGAGCGCGCGGTGTTCCTGCGCGCCACCGGCTTCGTGCTGGCGGCCGGCGCCAATGAAGTGGCCATGCTGCCGCTGTCCTGCATGCCGGCCAGCCAGGCCGGCAACGAGGAAGCGCTGCTGGCCGCGATCGCCGCCGGCTGGGCGCTGGGCCTGGAACCGGGCCTGATCGCCGCCGCGCTGCGCACCTTCAAGGCGAACTAATACACGTATTAATACCAGTATCAAAGCAGACCACCCTACAGGACACAGGTAATGGAAGTTATTCGCATCCGCGCGCTGCGCGGCCCCAATCTTTGGAGTCACCACACGGCGGTCGAAGCCATCGTCTCCTGCACGCCGGACGAAGAGAACATCGACAAGCTGCCCGGCTTCGAAGTGCGCCTGCGCGCGCGCTTCCCTGGGATCGCCGCGCTGCAGCCGATCGGCCATGACGACGCGATTCCGATGGCGCACGTGCTGGAGCTGGCCGCGCTGGCCCTGCAGGCCGAAGCCGGCTGCCCGGTGACCTTCAGCCGCACCACGCCGACGCTGGAAACCGGCATCTACCAGATGGTGGTGGAATACACCGAAGAAGAAGTGGGCCGCCTGGCGGTGGATCTGGCCGAACAGCTGCTGGAATCCGCGCTGGACGACACCCCGTTCGACCTGCCCGGCGCGCTGGCGCAGCTGCGCGACCTGGACGAGGACGTGCGCCTGGGCCCGAGCACCGGCGCCATCGTGCATGCCGCCATGGTGCGCAACATCCCGTTCAAGCGCATGACCAAGGGCTCCATGGTGATGTTCGGCTGGGGCTCGCGCCAGCGCCGCATCCAGGCCGCCGAGATGGATTCCACCGGCGCCATCGCCGAGACCATCGCGCAGGACAAGGAACTGACCAAGAAGCTGCTGGACGCGGCCGGCGTGCCGGTGCCGCACGGCCGCTCGGCGGTGGACGAGGAAGACGCCTGGAAGGCCGCCAACGAGGTCGGCCTGCCGGTGGTGATCAAGCCGAAGGACGGCAACCAGGGCAAGGGCGTGACGGTCAACATCACCACCCGCGAGCAGGTGTTCAAGGCCTTCGCCGCCGCGCGCGAATTCCGCGACGACATCCTGGTCGAGCGCTTCCTGCCGGGCCACGACTTCCGCCTGCTGGTGATCGGCAACAAGCTGATCGCCGCCGCGCGCCGCGACCCGCCGCACGTGGTGGGCGACGGCGTGCACTCGGTACGCGAACTGGTGGAGCTGGTGAACGCCGACCCGCGCCGCGGCTCCGGCCACGCCACCTCGCTGACCAAGATCCGTTTCGACGACATCGCGCTGGCGCGCCTGGCGCTGCAAGGCTACGAGGCCGACTCCGTGCCGCCGAAAGGCCAGCGCGTCATCCTGCGCAACAACGCCAACCTGTCCACCGGCGGCTCCGCCACCGACGTGACCGACGACGTGCACCCCGAAGTGGCGGCGCGCGCGGTGGAAGCGGCGCAGATGATCGGCCTCGACATCTGCGGCGTGGACGTGGTGTGCGACAGCGTGCTGCAACCGATCGAAGCGCAAGGCGGCGGCGTGGTGGAAGTGAACGCCGCCCCCGGCCTGCGCATGCACTTGACGCCTTCCTACGGCAAGGGCCGTCCGGTGGGCGAAGCGATTATCTCGGCCATGTTCCCCGACGGCGACGACGGCCGCATTCCCGTGGTGGCGGTGACCGGCACCAACGGCAAGACCACCACCGTACGCCTGATCGCGCACCTGATGGCCGCCAGCGGCCTGCGGGTGGGCATGACCAATACCGACGGCGTCTACATCAACGGCCGCCGCACCGACAGCGGCGACTGCTCCGGCCCGCGCAGCGCGCGCAACGTGCTGCAGCATCCGGACGTGGACGCGGCCGTGTTTGAAACCGCGCGCGGCGGCGTGCTGCGCGAAGGCCTGGCCTTCGACCGCTGCAAGGTGGCCGTGGTGACCAACATCGGCGCCGGCGACCACCTGGGCCTGAACTACATCACCACCGTGGAAGACCTGGCGGTGCTCAAGCGCGTCATCGTGCAGAACGTGGACAAGAACGGCGTGGCGGTGCTGAACGCGATGGATCCTATCGTGGCCGGCATGGCCGCTTCGTGCCGCGGCAAGGTCACCTTCTTCGGCGCCGACCGCGAGCACCCGGTCATCGCCACCCACCTGGCGCAGGGCCGCCGCACCGTCTACATCGAAGACGGCCAGCTGATCGCCGCCGAAGGCAAGCACGCGGAAGCGGTGCCGCTGTCGGAAGTGCCGATCACGCGCAACGGCGCCATCGGCTTCCAGGTGGAGAACGTGATGGCCGCCGTGGCGGCGGCGTGGGGCGCGGGCGTCGACTGGGAATCGATTCGCAAGGGCCTGGCCACCTTCGCCAACGACAGCGACAACGCGCCGGGCCGCTTCAACATGTTCTCGTACAAGGGCGCCACCGTGATCGCCGACTACGGCCACAACCCGGACGCCATGCTGGCGCTGGTGCAGGCGGTGGACGCGCTGCCGGCCAAGCGCCGTTCGGTGGTGATCTCCGGCGCCGGCGACCGCCGCGACGAAGACATCCGCCAGCAGACCGAGATCCTCGGCAAGGCCTTCGACGACGTGCTGCTGTACCAGGACCAGTGCCAGCGCGGCCGCGCCGACGGCGAAGTGGTGGCGCTGCTGCGCCAGGGCCTGGCGGGCGCGCCGCGCACCAATTACGTCGACGAGATCAACGGCGAGTTCATCGCCATCGATACGGCGCTGGCCCGCCTGCAGCCGGGCGACCTGTGCCTGGTGCTGGTGGACCAGGTGGAAGAGTCGCTGGCGCACATCGCCAAGCGCGTGGCTGAAGCGTAAAGCGGCCGGCGCCGGAATGGATGCTGAACAGCTGAAGGCGCATTGCGCGCAATTTCCCGGCGCCGTGGCGACCCTGCACGGGGCGCCGGGCAACATCCTGGTATATGCGGTGGGTGGCAAGACATTCGCCTACTTCAAGACGAGCGAGCCGGAGCGCTGGCGCTTCAGCTTCCGCGCCTCGTCCGACCGTTTCCTCGAACTGACGGGCGTGCCCGGCGTCAAGCCGGCGCGCTACATGGGGCGCTTCCATTGGGTCACCATCGTCAACGTGCAGCATTTCCCGCAGGACTATCTGACCGAACTGGTGCAATGGTCCTACGACAAGGCCTTGTCCGGCCTCAGCAGGCCCAAGCGGCTGGCGGCCCTTTCTGAAGCTATATGACCCATCTAACGGATGGAATGCGAAATAACCCTTAAGGTGGGGTTCTCACGCGATTCCACTTGCACAGGGGTATAAAGATGAAGATTCCCAGCCTGCTTTCCTCCGCCCTGATTGGCGCCGTCGCCAGCGCGCGGTCCATGACGCCCATGGCGACCATCGCGGCGGCGCGCCTTGCGCACCGGCGTACCAGCGGAGAGCTGGTCCTCCTGGACCGGCCGGCGGTCAAACTCGGTGCGCTGGCGATGGGGCTTGGCGAACTGGCGGGCGACAAGATGAAGACCGCGCCCGACCGCACCGTGTTCCTGGGGCTGCTGGCGCGTGTATTGAGCGCCGGCATTGCGGGCGCGGCGCTGGCCCCGAAGGGCCGGGAGCGCGCCGGCGCAGCGGTCGCCGTCGCCACGGCCGTACCGCTTGCTTACGTTACCTTGGCCGCCCGCAAGCGGGCCATGGCGCGCATCGGGCAGACCCGCAGCGGCCTGATTGAGGACGCGCTGATGGTGGCGGCAGGCGCGGCGATCGTGGCGCTGGCGACCAGGCCGCAGAACGGCTAGCGGCCGCTACGCCGCCAGTTCCATGCTGGCCGGCGGGGCCAGGCGGGCGGTGGCGCCCTCGATGAACTGGGGCGCGAACATGCGCTTTTCGGCGGCGCCGCCGGGGTGGTCGATCAGCTTGTGCAGCAGCTCGGCCGCTGCCGAGGCCATTTGCTGCATCGGGTGGCGCAGGGAGGTCAGGTCGTAGCTGAGCCAGTTGGACGCCTCGACCGCGTCGAACCCGGCCACCGACAGCTGCGCCGGCACGGCCAGGCCCAGTTCGTGGCGCGCGCAGTCCAGGCAGCCGATCGCCATCACGTCGCTGCCGCAGATGACGGCGTCCGGCACCCGGCCGCCGCTGCGGGCGATAATCTCGCGCAGACCCAGCTTGCCGCTGGCGTAGTCGAAATTGCCGCGCACGATGACCGGTTCGGGCAGGCCCAGCTCGGCCAGGCGCTCGCAGGCGCCGCGCCGCCGCTCGCTGGCCACCGCGTTGTCCTGCGCGCCGTCTATCATGCCGAACACCCGGTGCCCGGCCGCCGCCAGCCGCGAGGCCAGCGCGCGGCCCGCCTCGTACTGGTCGCAGGCCACCGTGTTGGCGGTCTGGCCGCGCAGGTTGCGGTTGAACAGCACCAGCGGCACGCGCCGGCGCTCGAACTCGGCCACTTGCGCCTCGCTCAGCGTGGCGGCGGCGATCACCCCGTCCACCTGGTATTGCCAGACGTCGTTCATCAGCGCGTCCAGTTCGCTTTCCCGCTGCATCGTGAACAGCAGCACGCGTTTGCCGCGCCGGGCAATCTGCTTGCTGAGTTCGGACAGCGCTTCGGGATAGTACAGATTGGCCGCGTTGGAAATAATCACCGCCACCATATTGCTGCGCCGCGTGATCAGGCTGCGCGCCGCCGCGTTCGGAATGTATTCCAGGCCCTCGGCCGCCTGCATCACCCGCGCGTAAGTGTGCTTGGACACGCTGGCGCCCGGCTTGAAGCAGCGCGACACGGCCGACTGCGACACGCCCGCCACCAGCGCCACGTCGTAGGAGGTGACGCGGCGGTTTTCGCGCTGGATGGCGGCCTTGTGCTCGGCGATACTGGGTGCTGGCGCGTCTTTTCTTGTTCTCATTGTCTCGTAGGCCAGCCGTTGCATGTTTATAGTTGTTACCTGAGGATAACTTAGGGTCTTACCTCATGGCAATAGTTTGCAATCATTTGGCGCGCAAGTGTCGCTATTTCGGCGCAGCAAGACCGTGGCGGCCGGCCGGTAGCCGGACCCGGCGGTTTCTGGTAGACTACCGCCCCTTCAACACACTGGAAGAGAGACATGGCCATAGCTTGCGGAGTCGATTTTGGCACGTCCAATTCCACGGTTGGCTGGGTGCGTCCCGGCCATCCCACCATGCTGGCCCTCGAGGACGGCAAGACCACCTTGCCCTCGGTGGTGTTTTATAACGCCGAGGACGAGGAAGTGACCTTCGGCCGCGCCGCGCTGGGCGAGTACCTGGCCGGCTACGAAGGCCGCCTGATGCGTTCGCTGAAAAGCCTGCTGGGCACCAGCCTGATCGACGGCCAGACCGAAGTGGGCGGACGCGCGCTGCCGTTCCGCATGCTGCTGGCCAACTTCATCGGCGAAGTCAAGAAGCGCGCCGAGCAGGCCTCCGGCCGCCAGTTCAACTCGGCCGTGTTCGGCCGCCCGGTGTATTTCATCGACGACAACGCCGCCAACGACCAACTGGCCGAGGACACGCTGGCCGAGATTGCCCGCTCGGTGGGCTTCAAGGATATCGCCTTCCAGTTCGAGCCGATCGCCGCCGCTTTCGACTACGAGTCGCAGATCGACCGCGAAGAGCTGGTGCTGATTGCCGACATCGGCGGCGGTACCTCGGACTTTTCGCTGGTGCGCCTGTCGCCCGAGCGCGCCAAGAAGGCCGAGCGGCGCGACGACATCCTGGCCACCGGCGGCGTGCACATCGGCGGCACCGACTTCGATAAATACCTGAGCCTGTCGGCGGTGATGCCGCTGCTGGGCTACGGCAGCCAGCTGAACAACAACAGCGAAGTCCCGTCGAGCTACTACTTCAACCTGGCCACCTGGCACACCATCAACCTGGCTTACACCAAGAAGATGTGGACCCAGCTGTCCGAACTGGTGCGCGACGCGCGCGAGCAGGACAAGCTGGGCCGCCTGCAAAGGCTGATCGACGAGCGCGCCGGCCACTGGCTGGCGATGAAGGTGGAAGAGGGCAAGATCGCGCTGTCCGGCGCGGAAAACGTGGCGCTCGAGCTGGAGCGGCTGTCGCCCGCCGTCACGCTGGATCTGAGCCGCAGCGGTTTCGACGCCGCCATCGGCCACCTGGTGGGCTCGGTCGAGCAGACCGTGCAGAAAATGCTGGCCGACGCCGGCGTGAAGCCGGAGCAGGTGGACACGGTGTTCTTCACCGGCGGCTCCAGCGGCGTGCTGTCGCTGCGCGAGCGCATCGGTGCGGTGCTGCCGGCGGCGCGCAAGGTGGAAGGCGACCTGTTCGGCAGCATCGGCGCCGGCCTGGCGCTGGACGCGGTGCGCAAGTTCGGGGGCGCGTGATGGCGGTGTACAGCAAGCCCATCGTGATGATCGACTTCGAGACCACCGGCCTCTCGCCCGACATGGGCGACCGCATCACCGAAGTGGCCGCGCTGCGCATCGAGGACGGCCGCATCACGGAGCGCTACGTGTCGCTGATTAACTGCGGCGTGCGCATTCCGTCCTTCATCACGGGACTGACCGGCATCACGCAGCACATGGTGGACAACGCGCCGCCGGTGGGCGAGGTGGTGCCGGCGCTGCTGGACTTCATCGGCGCCGACGCGCTGGCCGCGCACAACGCCAGCTTCGACGAAAAATTCCTGCGCGCCGAAAGCGCCCGCCTGGGCCTGGCCCCCGCGCACCAGGGCACGGTATGCTCGCTGAAGCTGTCGCGCCGCGTGTTCCCCGCGCTGGGCAGCTACAAGCTGGGCCAACTGTCCGGCCAGCTCGGCATCCGCTTCAAGAGCGCAGCCCACCGGGCCGAGTCGGACGCGGAAGTGGCGGCGCAAGTGCTGCTGCATATCGCCCGCCACCTGGGCGACACCTACGGCCTGCCCGCCGTGGCGCCGGAACTGCTGCTGTCGGTCAACAAGCTGGCCGCCGCCAAGGTGCACGCCTACCTGCTCAAGCAGTCGGGCGCCGGCGCGCAACGTTAAGATTTCCATAAGGCTATCAATTCGCAACCACGATTGAGCGGGATCAAACGCGCGTCCGCCTGACTGTCTAAGCTTGAGGCACACGCGACGCAAAGGGCCATCATGGACCACCGCCACTCCACTGCCGACAGCTCCGTCTTCACCTGGTACCGGGATGCTGCCGCGCGCGGCGATCCCTATGCCCAGTTCAACCTGGCGCTGCTGTACAAGAAGGGCCAGGGCGTGCGCCGCGACGAGGAAAAAGCCTTCGTCTGGATGCGCCTGGCCGCGCTGCAAGGGCTGGCCTTTGCACAGAACCACGTCGGCGCCATGTATTACAACGGACGCGGCACGCCCTGCCGCGACGGCGAGGCCGCGTTCTGGTTCCGTCTCGCCGCCGATCAGGGCGAAGCGTCGGCCCAGCAGAACCTGGGGCAGATGTACCGCAAAGGGCGCGGCGTGCCGCACAGCGAGGAGGCTGCGCTGGCCTGGTTCAGCCGCGCCGCCGCGCAGGGCGTGGCCAGCGCGCAGGCGCTGACGGGCGAGGCTTACCTGCTGGGCCTGGGCACGCGCCGCAGCGAGCCGCTGGCGCTGGCCTGGCTGCGCAAGGCCGCGCTGCAGGGCGACGCCGGCGCCCAGCTGAACCTGGGCCTGATGCACCGGCGCGGCCAGGGCGTGCCGCCCAGCGACGCGGCTGCGCTGGCCTGGTTCCGGCAAGCCGCCGCGCAGGGCCATCCGGCGGCGCAGCGCCGGGTCGGCGTGGCCTATGCGGAAGGGCGCGGCGTGGCGCCCGACCAGCGCCGCGCCTATTGCTGGCTGGCGCGCGCCGCCGCGCAGGACGACGTCGATGCGCAGTTCAACCTGGGCGTGCTGCTGGCCAACGGCCTGGGCGTGGACCGCGACGAGCCCGAAGCGTTCATCTGGTACCGCCGCGCGGCCGAATCGGGGCACGCGCTGGCGCAATACAACCTGGGCGCCATGTACGCGCAGGGGCGCGGCGTGGCGGCCGACCCGGCGCGCGCACTGGAATGGTATTGCCAGGCGGCCGCGCAGGGCGTGGCCAACGCGCAGTTCAACGCGGCCGTCATGTATGCCAACGGGCAGGGCGTGGAGCGCGACGAGGCGCGCGCCGTGGCCTGGTACCAGGCGGCGGCCGCGCAGGGCGACGCCAGCGCCGTGAACAATCTGGGGGTGATGTATGCCAACGGCCATGGCGTGGCGCGCAGCGACGCGGACGCGGTGGCCTGCTACCGCCAGGCGGCCGAACAGGGCCATGTGCTGGCGCAGTACAACCTGGGCGGCATGTACAACGGCGGGCGCGGCGTGGCGCGCGATCCGGTGCGGGCCTTCATGTGGATTTCGCTGGCGGCGGCCAGCGGCAACGCCAGCGCCGCCACGCAGCGCGAGCAGATGAGCGCCAGGCTGAGCGCGGCGCAACTGGCCGACGGGCGGGCGCTGGCCGAGCAATTCCAGCCCGGCCCCGGCCCCAACGCCGGTCCCGGCGCCGCCGGCCGCGAAGACCGCTCGGAGGCGGGCGCCTGACCCGCTGCCGTGCCGGCGCTACGCCGGGTGGCGGCGGTCCACGAACAGGCTGTTGCCGTGAATCTTCTTGGCCTGCTTCTTCGCTTCGGACGCCTGGGTGGCGATCTGGTGGTGCGAATAATACTGGTGCGGCTCGACCCGTATCGTCCCGAGCGACAAACTCATCAGAGAATAGAACACCTTCTTGCCCTGCCTGTCCTCGCTGATGTAGCCGCCCCGGTCGCGGTCTTCCAGGCTGTAGTAGTCCAGCACGCTGGCCGCGAAATCGGCCAGGATGGCGCGGCAGCGCGTTTCCCAGTCTTCGCTCTGGAACAGCAGCATGAAATCGTCGCCGCCGATGTGGCCGATGAAATCGCGGTCCGGGTCGCAATGGCCGCTGAGGATGCGGCCCGTCATCTGGATCACGTCGTCGCCCCGGCGGTAGCCGTACACGTCGTTGAAGGGCTTGAAGTGGTCCAGGTCGCAATAGCAGACCCAGAACCGGGTGCCGCTCTCGAGCAGGCGGTCGATATGCTCGTTGATCGGCACGTTGCCCGGCAACTGCGTCAGCGGATTGGCGTAGCGCGCGGCGTGGATCTGCATTTGCGTGATCTCGCGCATCAAATCGTGGCCGGTGCCCATGCCCAGGTAGCGCCCGTGCTCGGTGATGATGAAGCCGTTGAACAAATGGTGCGCGGCCGACTCCACCATGCGGTAGGACAGGTCTTGCAGGCTGGTGTCCTTGTCGGCGATCAGCGGCTTGGGGTCCATGAACTGGCGGCAGGACTTTTTGCCGTACAGCTCGCGCTGGTAGGGCCGCGCGAAATGGTCGATCATGTCGAAGCGGCTGATCAGCCCCAGCGGCACGCCGTCGTCCACCACCGGGATGATCAGCAGCTTGGGCTCGGCCATGAAGATCTCGTACACTTCGTTGTTGCACAGCGAAGGCGGCACCGCCGCCACCTCGTGCAGCAGCTTGGCGATGGTGGCGGCCTGCTTCTCGCCGCTGCGCTGCGGATACACCGCCACGCCGTTGCGGCTGAGCGCCTTGGCCACTTCGGCCGGCAAGGCGCGCGCCGGCGCGCTGTGCGGCCGGCCCAGGTGGTAGCCCTGGCCGTAGGCCACGCCGATGTCGCGCAGCACCAGCAGCTCGGCCTGGGTTTCGATGCCCTCGGCGATCACCAGCGTGTCCGACTTGTCGGCGATCTCCTGGATCGAGCGCACGAACTGCAGCTTCACCGGGTCATGGTTGATGCCCTGGATGAAGTGCATGTCGATCTTGACATACTCGGGCCGCAGCTCGGACCACAGGCGCAGGCTGGAGAAGCCTTCGCCCAGGTCGTCGATGGCGATCTGGAAGCCCATGTTGCGATAATGCAGCACCGCCTCGCGCATCAGTTCGTAATCATAGGTGGGCTGGTTTTCGGTCAGCTCGATGATCACGCGGTCCGGATTGATGCCGATCTGATGGATGTACTGCAAGGTCTCGCCGCGCGTGCCGTCGGGTTGCAGCAACAGGCATTCCGGGCTCACGTTGAGGAACAGCTTGCCCGGCAGCTTCAGTTCGGCGAAGCGCTCCAGCACCACGCGCCGGCACAGGTGCTCCACCTCCACCGTGCGGCCGCAGGCGCGCGCCGCCTTGAACAGGTTCAGCGGCGAATGCAGCGGGCTGTCGGACGGCCCCCGGATCAGCCCTTCGTAGGCGATGATCTCCCCGTCCTGCATGCGGGCGATGGGCTGCAGCAGTGCGCTCAGCTGGCGGCGTTCGATGATGTCGTTCAGTTGCATACGAAGCAAGGCATCGTCGTCGGGCGCGGGCCGCAGGTAGGCCACATTGTTCATGATAGGCAGGCAAGGAAGTAGCAACCCTGCCATATTAGGGTTCGAATATGACAAGCTGATGAATTTAGGAAACTACTTAACGCGTCCGGCGGCTGGCGCTACAATAGGATTTCCTTGATCCGCCCGTGCCCTCCCGATGAGCAAACTGTTTTCCCGCCTGGCCGCTGCCGCTACCTTGTACCTGATGGCGGGCGGCGCCGGCGCCTCCGGCGTGGCCGTGCACGTGGCCGACACCGCCGGCGCGCCGCTGGCGGACGCCGTGGCCTGGCTGGAGCCGGAAGCCGGACAGGGCCAGTCCAAGCCCGCCAAGGGCGCGGAGATCGAGCAGAAGGGCTTGAAATTCCTGCCGCTGGTGACCGTGGTGCAGACCGGCAGCCGCATCGACTTCCCGAACAACGACAAGGTGCGCCACCACATCTATTCCTTCTCGCCGGCCCACAAGTTCGACCAGAAGCTGTACTCGGGCACCTCGGCCACGCCGCAGATTTTCGACAAGGCCGGCGTGGTGGTGCTGGGCTGTAATATCCACGACAAGATGGTGGCCTATGTGCGGGTGGTGGACACGCCGTACTTCGCGAAGGCCGACGCCAGCGGCCTGGGGCGGGTGGACGCGCCGGCCGGCAAGTACCTGCTCAAGGTCTGGCATTTCAACATGGCCGGCGGCCAGCCGTCCGAGCAGGCGGTGGTGGTCAAGGCCGGCGACGCGCTCGGCACGGCCAGCTTCCGCCTGGCCATGAAGCCGCCTTCCAGCGGCGACGCGCTGTAGGAGCCCGCATGCGCTTCCGATTCCGCAGCCTGGAAAGCCGCATCGTCACGCTGTTCCTGCTGCTGATCATCGCGGTGCAGGTGGTGGGCCTGCTGGTGATCCAGGGCGGCATCGACAGCAATGCGCGCGCCGCCATCGGCGTGGAACTGAACAACGGCGCCAAGGTGTTCCGCCGCCTGCTGGACCAGAACGCGCAAAGCCTGCGCTTCGGCGCCCGCCTGCTGGCGCGCGACACCGCCTTCGTGGCCGCCATCGGCAACAATGACGAATCGGACCGCGCCACCATTGAATCGGCGCTGGCCAACAGCGGACGCCGCATCAAGGCCACCGCCTCCATGCTGGTGTCGGCCGAGCGCAAGATCACCGCCACCACCAGCGAGGCGCAGTCGGCCGGGCTGGAAAAGCTGGTGATGAGCATGCTGGACCAGGCCGAGGCGTCGGACGGCGCCAACGGCATCGCCGTGGTGGACCGCTACCCCTACCAGGTGGTGGTGATGCCGGTGAAAGCGCCCATCGTCATCGGCTACATCGTGATGACCTTCCCGATCGACGGCCAGCTGGCGGCCGAGATGCAAAGCGTGAGCGGCCTGCACACTTCCATCGTCACGCGCGACCGCCAGGGCAGCCTGCTGCCGGTGGCGTCCACCTTCGGCGTGCCCGCCGTCTCCAGCGTGGTGCAGCAGTTGCGCGCCGCGCCGCCGCGCCCGGACGCGCCGTTCGAGGCCGACGTGCAGGGCGCGCGCTACAGCGTGCGCCAGCTGCTGATCGGCGAGGACGCCGGCCAGGCCGTCAGCGTGCTGCTGGCGCGTTCGATCGACGAAGCCATTTCCGAATACGAGCGCCTGGAGCGCTGGCTGCTGGGCCTGACCATCGCCGGCATCATCATCTCGGCAGCCGTCAGCGTGTTTACCGCCAAGCGCATCGCGCAGCCGCTGACCCTGCTGGCCGACACCGCCAAGCGCCTCGAGCGCGGCGATTACAAGGGCCAGATCGAATTCAAGCGCGAGGACGAGATCGGCGCGCTGGCGCAGGCCTTCGACAGCATGCGCGACGGGATCGCCAAGCGCGAGCAGGAAATCCGCCGCCTGGCGTACTGGGACACTTTGACCGGCCTGCCCAACCGGGCCCAGTTCGTGCTGCTGCTGAACGACTGCATCGCCGAGGCGCGCAAGCGCGAATCGTCGGTGTTCGTGCTGATGATGGACCTGGACCGCTTCAAGCACGTCAACGACGTGATGGGCCACAGTTTCGGCGACGCGCTGCTGCGCCAGGTGGCGGGGCGGCTGCAGCTGCAGCTGGCCAACCGCCGCAACACCTCGGCGCAGGTGGCGCGCCTGGGCGGCGACGAATTCGTGGTGCTGCTGCCGGACACCGCGCTGGAGCAGGCGCAGCTGATCGCGCGCGAAATCCTGGCTGCGCTGGAAACCCCGATGTCGCTGGAAGACCAGATGGTCGACATCGGCGCCGGGCTGGGCATCGCCGGCTACCCGCTGCACGGCGACGGCGCCGAAGCCCTGCTGAGCGCGGCCGAGGTGGCCATGTACACCGCCAAGCAGCGCAACGACGGCGCGGTGGTGTACGACGCCGGCTTCGACAAGTCCAGCGAGCAAAGCCTGTCGCTGCTGACCGAGCTGCGCAACGCGGTCGAGCGCAACGAGTTCCGCCTGTTCGTGCAGCCCAAGATCATGCTGGGCAGCGGCAAGGCGGTGGGCGCCGAAGCGCTGGTGCGCTGGGTGCACCCGGAGCGCGGCAACGTGTTCCCGGACCAGTTCATCCCCTTCGCCGAGCAGACCGGCTTCATCCGCGTGCTGACGCGCTGGGTGATGGAGCAGTCCGCCGCGCTATGCCGCGAGCTGGCCGGGCAGGGCATTGCGCTGAAGATTTCCGTCAACCTGTCCACGCGCGACCTGATGGACCAGGACTTGCCGGTGAAGTTCGCCGACATGCTGGCGCGCCACCAGCTGGGGCCGGGCTCGTTCTGCCTGGAGATCACCGAGAGCGCCATCATGGACGACCCGGTGCGCGCGCAGAACACGCTGGAGCGCCTGCACGCCATGGGCCTGGAACTGTCCATCGACGATTTCGGCACCGGCTACTCCTCGCTGGCCTATCTGAAGCGGCTGCCGGTGGACGAGCTGAAGATCGACAAGTCCTTCGTGATGAACATGGAGAACGACATCGGCGACACCAAGATCGTCCGCTCCACCATCGACCTCGGCCACAACATGGGCTTGCGGGTGGTGGCCGAAGGCATCGAAACCGAGGCCGTGTGGCGCCTGCTGGCGCGCATGGGCTGCGACCAGGGCCAGGGCTATTTCATGAGCCGCCCCATGCCGGCCGCGCAGCTGGCCGGCTGGCTGGAGAAATGGCGGCCGCCTATCGCGCTGGCGGGCGCGGAGGCGACTGTGGAAGCGGCGCCGGAGGCGTCCCCCGGCGCCGGCGGCACGGTCACGCTGGCCGGCTAGCGCGCGCCCAGGTCGGCGCGCACCGGCCCTTTGGCGTTGCGTTCGGCAATGTCCTGCACCGAGCGGGTGTCCTTGATCAGCTCCAGGCCATAGGCCGTGAAGGTGCGCTCGTTGTAGATATTCTCCGACAGCAGCGGATTGGTGAAGATCTGCGTGAACGCGTCGTACGCCACCATCATGTTCAGCAGGCTGCCGAACAGGCTGCCCACGTCGCGGTCCTCTGCGAACAGGCCGACCAGGAAATCGACCCGGTCGATATTGCCGTACAACGTGTGCAAGCGGGCGCGGGTGCCCGGGTCGCTGCACAGGTCGTCGATCGATTCGATGCGCGGCAGGCCGAAACGGGTGCGGTAGTCATTGTAGGGCGCCAGCCGGAAGCTGCGCGCCATCGACATGGCAGCCAGCTCGGCCGGGCGCATGACGATGGGCGAATTGAACAGGCCGATGCGGCCGGCCGGCTGGCCGGACAGGGCGGTCAGCAGGTGCGCCAGGCCGGTCTGCTCGAACACGGGGTTGTTGTTCATGAAGCCCGTGTGATCGAGTTCGGCGTCGCCGACCTTGATAACGTCCGGCACCAGCGAATGCCAGCGGTACAGCAGGTCGAACTCGATGGCGATCCAGTTTTGCCGATACCAGCGCTGCTCCTCCGCAAAGCCGGTTTCCAGCGTGAAGACGCGCTTGCCGGCGATATGGTTGATGTAGTCCTCCACCACCACTTTCAGCAGCAGCACGGTGTTGATCATGCGCGCGGTCTGGAACAGGCGCTCGTCGTCCCAGCCCGGATTGTTCTCCTTGAGGTCGCCGCAGATGCGGTTGTGCTCGCGCATGAACATGGTGTTCAGCGCCACGTAGCCGATGGTGGAGTTGCCGCGCTCCAGTCCCGTGGCATAGGCCTTGCGTTTGCGGTCCGGGCTGACGCCGGCGAAGATCTTGTCCACATGGCCGGCGTAGGGCAGGCGCTGGAACTCCGGTTTGACCTTGAGTTGGCCGCCGTGCTCCTCGAACAGGTAGGGCAGATAGCTCTCGCCGCCGATCTCCTGGCTCAGCAGCAAGCCGTCGTGGTGCGCGCGCAGGATGCTGGCGGTTTCCTCGTCCAGGCCGTAGATCTGGCACAAGTCGATGTCATGGTTGGAGGTGTTTTTGCGCCTGTCATTCGGGTCCACCCGCAGCACGCTGTCGGTGAACCATTGGGCGAAGAACATGAATAGCAGGCTGGAGCGGCTGGGGATCATGGCCGCGCCGCGGTCGAACAGCGGCATCACGTCCGCCAGCGGCGGCAGTTCGTCCACACTCGCCTCGCTGGCGGGCGGCAGATGGCGGCCCGAGTAGCGGCGGTCCGTCAGCGCCGGCCAGGACGTGTAGTCGCTCACCGGCCCCAGCGCGCCCGCGCCGGGCGGCTCCGGCGACCACAGGCTGAACGCGCGCGGCCGCGCCTCGGTGCTGCCGGCGATGTGGTTGATCGCCAGCCGGCTGATGGCGGTGCCCAGCAGCGGCATTTCGTGGATTTCGCCCAGTATCTCGTCGAGTATGCCCATGGTGGCTCTCCTTGGCAGGTTGGCTGCGGGGTGGGGTGGGGAAGCGTGGCTACACTTTAGTCAAAAATAGATGTCGAAAATACACGAATTGTCACTGGGATAGTCACTGGGATAGGCGCTGAGAAAAAAATGCCCGGCATGCCGCAGCGGCGAATTTAATATGCTGCGGCGGGGCATGGAACATTTCATATTTGTCATATTCCACGCTATGATCGATTTCCCCATCAACCGGATGAGACCAATCCTTATGCAATTACGACGTGCTTCCCTGATCTTCGCGCTGGCCGCAGCGTTTAGCGGCGCCGCGCTGGCGCAAACCTGCCCCGGCAACGGCTCGGCTGTCAGCTATCCGCTGACCAAGAAGGTCGACCAGCAGGACAACTACCACGGCACCATCGTGGCCGATCCTTACCGCTGGCTGGAAGACGCCAACAGCGCCGAAACCAAGGAATGGGTGGACGCGCAGAACAAGCTGACGCAAGGCTACCTGGGCCAGATCCCCGCGCGCGAAGCGATCAAGGCGCGCCTGACCAAGCTGTGGAACTTCGAGCGCTACGGCGTGCCGTACAAGGAAGGCGGCCGCTACTTCTACAGCCGCAACGACGGCCTGCAGAACCAGTCGGTGCTGTACACCATGAAAAACCTGAGCGACACGCCGCGCGTGCTGCTCGACCCGAACACCCTGTCCACGGACGGCACCGTGGCCCTGGCCGGCGCCGCCGTCAGCCCGGACGGCAAGCTGCTGGCCTACAGCACCGCCGCCTCCGGCTCGGACTGGAACGAGATCAAGGTGCGCGCCATCGACAGCGGCAAGGACACGGAAGACCACATCAAGTGGGTGAAGTTCTCGAGCACCGCGTGGAACCACGACGGTTCCGGCTTCTACTACAGCCGCTACGACGAGCCGACCGAAGCCACCAAGCTGGCCGGCGTGAACTACTTCCAGAAGCTGTACTTCCACAAGATTGGCACGCCGCAAAGCGCGGACGTGCTGGTGTACGACCGTCCCGACCAGAAGGAATGGGGCTTCAGCGCCGAAGTGACCGACGACGGCCGCTACCTGATCGTCAACGGCAGCCACGGCACCGAGCGCAAGAACCGCGTCTTCGTCAAGGATTTGAGCAAGAAGGACGCCAAAGTGGCCGGCCTGCTGGAGCAGTTCGACGCGGCCTACGACTTCATCGCCAACGAAGGTCCGCTGTTCTACTTCCGCACCGACAAGAACGCGCCGAAGTCGCGCATCATCGCCATCGACATCCGCAAGCCTGCGCCGGACCAGTGGAAGGAAGTGGTGCCGGAAGCGGCCGAAACGCTGACCTCCGCCAACATCATCAACAAGCAGCTGGTGCTGAACTACCTGACCGACGCGCACAGCGCGGTCAAGATCTTCGACCTGAAGGGCAAGCCGGTGCGCACGCTGGACCTGCCGGGCATCGGTTCGGCGGCCGGCTTCAACGGCAAGGCCAAGGACACGGAAACCTTCTACGCCTACACCAGCTTCACCACGCCGTCCACCATCTACCGCTACGACATGAAGACCGGCAAGAGCAGCGTGTACCGCCAGCCGAAAGTGGACTTCGACCCGGCCGCGTATGAAACCCGCCAGCAGTTCTTCACCAGCCGCGACGGCACCAAGGTGCCGATGTTCATCGTGGCCAGGAAGGGCATCAAGATGGACGGCAGCAACCCGACCTATCTGTACGGCTACGGCGGATTCAACGCCTCGATGACGCCGTCGTTCTCGGTGGCCAACCTGGCGTGGCTGGAAATGGGCGGCGTGTACGTGCTGGCCAACCTGCGCGGCGGCGGCGAGTACGGCGAAGCCTGGCACAAGGCCGGCACCAAGCTGCAGAAGCAGAACGTGTTCGACGACTTCATCGGCGCGGCCGAGTGGCTGGTGGCCAACAAGGTCACCTCGCCGGCCAAGCTGTCCATCGGCGGCGGCAGCAACGGCGGCCTGCTGGTGGGCGCGGCCATGACGCAGCGTCCCGACCTGTTCGCGGCCGCCATTCCGGCCGTGGGCGTGATGGACATGCTGCGCTTCCAGAAGTTCACCATCGGCTGGGCCTGGACCTCGGACTACGGTTCGTCGGACAACCCGGAAGAGTTCAAGGCGCTGGTCAAGTACTCGCCGCTGCATAACCTGAAAGCGGGCAGCTGCTACCCGGCCACCATGGTCACCACGGCCGACCATGACGACCGCGTGGTGCCGGCGCACAGCTTCAAGTTCGCCGCCGCAGCACAAGCCGCGCAAGCGGGCGCGAATCCGATCCTGATCCGCATCGACACCAAAGCCGGCCACGGCGCGGGCAAGCCGACCGCGAAACAGATCGAAGAAGTGGCCGACCGCTGGGGCTTCCTGACCCGCGCCCTGCAGATGGACGCGCCGGCCGCCCCGGTCTCCGGCGGCAGCCAGTAAGCGCCGCGCCCCCGGCATCACTTTTCCACGCGCCCTCCGGGGCGCGTTTTACCATCCACAGACCATGCCCATGACCAAGCCCGCTACGCTTCCCGCCGCGCTGTTCGTCCTATCCTTGCTGACCGCCGTCCCCGTCCTCGCCGCCGACGCGCCCAAGACCCTGTCCGACCACACCAAGGGCCTGCAGGCGCAGCCCGGCTTCATCGACCTCTGGCGCGACAGCGACAAGGGCCGCGTGCTGCTGTCCGTGTCCGTGCTGGACCAGCCCTTCCTGCTGGTCAGCTCGCTGCCGTACGCGCTGGGTTCGAACGACGTGGGCCTGGACCGTGGCCAGCCCGGCGAGGTGAAGCTGGTGCGTTTCCAGAAGCACGGCAGCCGCCTGTTCCTGGTGCAGGACAACACCCGCTTCGTGGCCAACTCGCGCGACGCCGACGAGCGCGCCGCCGTCGCCGAATCGTTCGCCGGCGCCGTGCTGTGGGCCGGCGACATCCTCGCCAGCGACGGCGGCAAGCACCTGGTGGACTTCTCCAGCTTCCTGCTGGCCGACCAGCACGGCGTGGCGGGCCGCATCGCCGCCGCCAAGCAGGGCGCGTACAGCGTGGACGCCAGGCGCAGCGCGGTGCTGCCCGAACTGGCCAAGAGCTTCCCCGACAATACCGAGCTCGAAGCCTTGCTGACCTTCCAGGGGCCGGGCCAGGGCGACTTCGTCAAGCAGGTGGCGGCCGACCCGGCCAGCCTGTCCATGCGCCAGCACATCAGCCTGGTGCGCCTGCCGGACACCGGCCCGGTCGCCGCGTCCGCCGGCGCCGGCAGCGCCGCCGCACGCTACCGGCCGCGCGTCTACCATCCCGCTTCCGGCGGCTTCGACACCGGCTACTACGACTTCGCCACGCCGCTGGCCAAGAGCCTGGACGTGCGCTGGCAAGTGCGCCACCGGCTGGAAAAGTCCGATCCCGCCGCCGCTGCCGCCGGCCTCCCCAGCCCGGTTAAAAAGCCGATCGTCTTCTACGTCGACCGTGGCGCGCCCGAGCCGGTGCGCAGCGCCTTGCTGGACGGTGCGCGCTGGTGGGCCAGCGCCTTCGAGAAGGCCGGCTTCAAGGACGCCTACCGGGTGGAACTGCTGCCCGAAGGCGCGGACGCGATGGACGTGCGCTACAACGTCATCACCTGGACCCACCGCGCCACGCGCGGCTGGTCCTACGGCAACGCGCTGGCCGACCCGCGCACCGGCGAAATCATCCGCGGCGCCGTCAACCTCGGCTCGCAGCGCGTGCGGCAGGACATCCTGATCGCCGAAAGCCTGCTGGCGCCGTATGGTAACTCGGGCAAGACGGGCAAGGACGCCGGCGCCGAGAAGCAGAAGCTGGCCGAAGCCATGGCCCTGGCCCGCCTGCGCCAGCTGTCCGCGCACGAGGTGGGCCACACGCTGGGCTTCGCCCACAACTTCGCGGCCAGCCGCCACGGCAACGGTTCCGTGATGGACTACCCCCATCCGGTGCTGAAGATCAACGCGCAAGGCGAGATCGACCTGCAGGACGCCTATGGCGTCGGCGTCGGCCCCTGGGACGATTACATCGTCAAGCATGTCTACGGCCAGTTCCCCGGCGACGAACAGGCCGCGCTGGCCAAGCTCCGCGCCGAAGCGCGCGCCGCCGGCCTCGAATACAGCGGCGACAGCGACGCCCGCTCGGCCGGTGCGGCGCACCCGCAAGGCCTGCTGTGGGACTTCGGCCCGGACTCCATCAAGACCTGGGACAGCCTGGGCGCCGTGCGCCGCCGCGCTCTGGAGAAGTTCTCCTTCGACGTGCTGCCCGATGAACGCCAGGCCGGCGAACTGGAAGCGCGCCTGGTGCCGGTGTACCTGCTGCAGCGTTACCAGGGCGAAGCGTTGGCGCGCCTGATCGGCGGCGGCGATTTCGAATACGCCACCAGCGGCGACGTGAAGGCGGGCCTGGCGCAGGGCGGCGTGCGCGCGGTGCCGGCGGCAACCCAGCGCCAGGCGCTGGCCCGTCTCGCCGACACCTTGCGCGCGGAGTACCTGGCGCTGCCGGCCAATGTGCTGGACCTGCTCACGCCGCCCGCGCAAGGCTTTGAACGCAACCGGGAGTACTTCCAGACCCGCATGGACAGCGTGTTCGACGCCTTGTCGGCGGCCGAGGCGGGGGCCGCGCACAGCGCCGGCTTCCTGCTGGATCCGGCGCGCTTGAACCGCCTGTCCTGGCAGCACGCGCGCGACGCACAGCAGCCCGGCGCGGCCGAGGCGCTGAACCTGCTGCTGCAGCGCACCTGGAAGCGGGAGGCGGTACCGGCCTCGGTGCCGGGCGGGGAAGCTGTGCAGATGGCCGCCAACTGGGTTCTGCTGGACGGTACGCTGAACCTGCTGGATGGCGGCAAGCTGCACCCCGGCGTGCAGGCCGAACTGCGCGGCGTGGCGGGCGAGTTTGCCGCGTGGCTGGCGAAGAATCCGGGGCAGGGCGCAACCGCCGCTAGCCGCAAGCAGGCGGCGGAACTGGTACGCGCCTACCTGGCCGACCCGCGCAGCGTGAAGCTGCGCACCATGCCGTCCGTGCCGCCCGGCGCTCCGATCTGATCTACGCACCAAGTTGGCGCCCCGCAATGGTGCGCCTGCACCGTCGCGCGGCGCGGCGATTGGCGCCGAAACCCAGTCAAATCAAATGCTTAGCAATTCGCACCAATTTGGTACGATTTTTGCTTTTAAGAACATTCTTTATTTGATTTTGCATTCTTTTGGGGAGTGGTTGGTTATGGCTGGTAGCAATTCTGGTGCGGACGCGCTGTTTATCCTGCTTGGCGCCATCATGATTTTGGCGATGCATGCGGGTTTCGCATTCCTGGAGCTGGGCACGGTGCGCAAGAAAAACCAGGTCAACGCGCTGGTGAAAATCCTGGTCGACTTTGCGGTCTCCACCATCGCCTATTTTTTCATCGGCTACGGCATCGCCTACGGCGTGGACTTCTTCGCCAGCGCCGAGGTGCTGGCGGCCAAGAATGGCTACGAGCTGGTGAAGTTCTTCTTCCTGCTCACTTTCGCCGCCGCCATCCCCGCCATCATCTCAGGCGGCATTGCCGAGCGGGCGCGCTTCAATCCGCAGCTGATCGCCACCGCGCTGCTGGTCGGCTTCGTTTATCCCTTCTTTGAAGGTATGGTCTGGAACCAGCGCTTCGGCTTCCAGCAATGGCTGCTGCACAGCTTCGGCGCCGAGTTCCACGACTTCGCCGGCTCCGTGGTGGTGCACGCCATGGGCGGCTGGATCGCGCTGCCGGCCGTGCTGCTGCTGGGCGCGCGGCGCGGCCGCTACATGAAAAACGGCGCCATCGCGGCGCACCCGCCGTCGTCGATTCCCTTCCTGGCGCTGGGCGCGTGGATACTCACCGTGGGCTGGTTCGGCTTCAACGTGATGAGCGCGCAGGCGCTCGACAAGATGAACGGCCTGGTGGCCGTCAACTCGCTGATGGCCATGGTGGGCGGCACGCTGGTGGCGGTCCTGATGGGCAAGAACGACCCCGGCTTCGCCTACAACGGCCCGCTGGCCGGGCTGGTGGCTGTGTGTGCCGGGTCCGACCTGATGCACCCGCTGGGGGCGCTGGTCACCGGCGGCATCGCCGGCGCCGTGTTCGTGTGGATGTTCACGCTGGCGCAGAACAAATGGAAGATCGACGACGTGCTGGGCGTGTGGCCGCTGCACGGCCTGTGCGGCGCCTGGGGCGGCATCGCGGCCGGCATCTTCGGCCTGAAGGGGCTGGGCGGCATGGGCGGCGTGTCGTTCGTGTCGCAGCTGATCGGCACTGCGCTGGGCGTGGTCATCGCCGGCGTTTCCGGTTATGTGATTTACGGCGCGCTGAAAGCCGCCGTGGGCCTGCGCCTGGACCCTGAGCAGGAGTTCCAGGGCGCCGACCTGTCGGTGCACCGCATCAGCTCCACGCCGGAGCGCGAGTCCAATTGGTAACGCGGACGGCGGCGCCTATCGTCTATAGTTGCGGAGCTCTGTCACATTAACACGCACAAGAAAGGCTATTCTATGCAACCCTGTTCCGTGGGCCTGATCGGCTATGGCCTCGCCGGCAAAGTGTTCCATGCCCCCTTGATTGCTGCCGCCGCCGACGCCGGCCTGAAGCTGGCCCGCATCTCCAGCAGCAGCGCCGACGCGGACGAGGTGCGGCGCTGCTATCCCGGCGTGATGCTGGACTCAGGGCCGCAGGCCATGCTGGCCGATCCGCAGATCGGCCTGATCGTCGTGGCCACGCCCAACGCCAGCCACTATGCGCTGGCGCGCGCCGCGCTGGAGACGGGCAAGCATGTGGTGGTCGACAAGCCCTTCGTGGTGTCGTCGGCGGAGGGCGAAGCGCTGATCGCGCTGGCGAAGGAGAAAGGCTTGCTCATCAGCGTGTTCCACAACCGCCGCTGGGATAATGACTTCCTTACGCTGCGCGGCTGCATCGAGTCCGGCAGCCTGGGGCAGGTGCATTCCTACTACGCCCACTTCGACCGCTATGCGCCGCAGGTGAAGGCGCGCTGGAAAGAGGAGCAGCAGCCGGGCGCGGGCGTTCTTTGGGACCTGGGGTCCCACTTGATCGACCAGGCGCTTCAACTGTTTGGTTTGCCCCGCGCCGTGACGGCGGATCTGTCGGTGCAGCGCGCAGGGGCCCTGGTGGAGGACTGTTTCCACCTTACACTGGACTATGGCCACTGCAAGGCGGTGCTGCGCGCCGGCATGCAGGTGTGCGCGCCCGGCCCGCGCTACGAAGTGCACGGCACGCAGGGCAGCTTCGCCAAATACGGCATAGACGGGCAGGAATCGGCCTTGAAAGAAGGCGCAAGGCCGGGCGATGCAGGCTGGGGTGCAGACGACAGCGCCCACTACGCCACTGTGACCGTGATGGCGGACGGCGCGCCGGTGGCCCGGCGGGTGCCGACGCTGGCCGGCGGCTACGAGAGCTACTACGCCGGCATGGGGCGTGCGATCAACGCCGGCCAGCCTGTCCCGGTGGACGCGGCGGACGCATTGAGCGTGGTGCGCATCATCGAGGCGGCCCGGGTAAGCCACCGCGCACGCCGTACCGTCGATTTTCCGATGTAAGCGGCCGCAGACGCCCGAAGGCGCGTTGGGCAGCGCCGTGCGGCTTAGCGGTGGATGACCACCAAAATGGCCTTGGCCTCGGTCTTGCCCGGATTGCGGATGGCGTGATCGAGGTCGCCCGGGTAGCGGGCCGTGCCGCCCATCTTGATCTTCTTCTTGCTGCCGCCCACTTCCAGCTCCATTGAACCGTGCAGTACGGTCAGGTGCTCGGTGGTGCCGGGGTCGTGCGCCTGCGACACCAGCTCGCCGCCAGCGGCCAGCGTCAATTCATACCACTCATATTTCCCCGCCAGTTCCATCGGGCCCAGGATGCGCATGGTGTAGCCGGCGTGCGCGCCGGGCAGGGTGGGCGTCTCGTGCGCGTCCAGGACCCGTATCGTTTCCACCGCGCGCTCCGAGTCCGACAGCAGCTCGCCGATCGCCACGCCCAGCGCGTTGGCCAGGCGCCAGGTGATGGCGATGGTGGGGTTGGCCTTCTCGCGCTCGATCTGCGACAGCATGGACTTCGATACCCCCGCGATGCGCGACAGGTCTTCCAGCGTCAGCCCGCGCGCCAGGCGCAGGCGTTGCAGGGCGGCGCCGACTTCGGGCGGGGCGTTATTCGGGGCGGGTGCTTTCATGCGGTTTTCGTTCTTATATATGTTGCAAAGTTCAATAGCGGTTGCAAAGTTCACCAGCGTTCGGTAATATCCATTATATTGAACTTGAGTTCGAAATAACGGATTTCAGGAGTGCGGTGAAAAAATTGGAGTAAACTCCATTCAACCCACAGCATAACCCCACACCACCAAAAGAGGAAGATCATGAGCGAACAAGCGAAAAACGCCTTCTACACCGGCCTGCAGCAGAATCTGGATACCCTGCGCGAACAGGGCCTGTACAAGCCGGAGCGCGTGATCGCTTCCCGCCAGGGTTCCGAGGTGGTGGCGCAGGACGGCCGCACGCTGATCAATATGTGCGCCAACAATTATCTGGGCCTGTCCGGCCAGGAGTGGGTGGCCCAGGCTTCCATCGACGCGACCGAGAAATACGGCTACGGCCTGTCGTCGGTGCGCTTCATCTGCGGCACCCAGACCGTGCACAAGGAACTGGAGCAGGCCATTTCCGCCTTCCTGGGCACCGAGGACACCATCCTGTACGCGGCCGCCTTCGACGCCAACGGCGGCGTGTTCGAGCCGCTGTTCGACGAGAACGACGCCATCATCTCGGACGCGCTGAACCACGCCTCCATTATCGACGGCATCCGCCTGTGCAAGGCCGCGCGCTTCCGCTACGCCCACAACGACATGGCCGACCTGGAAAAGCAGCTGCAGGACGCGGCCGGCAAGCGCAACAAGATCATCGTCACCGACGGCGTGTTCTCCATGGACGGCACCATTGCCCAGCTGGACAAGATCGTGGAGCTGGCCGAGAAATACGGCGCGCTGGTGCTGATCGATGAATGCCACGCCTCCGGCTTCATGGGCAAGACCGGGCGCGGCACGCACGAGCACCACAATGTGCTGGGCAAGATCGACATCATCACCGGCACGCTGGGCAAGGCCCTGGGCGGCGCCATGGGCGGCTTCACCTCGGGCCGCAAGGAAGTGATCGACACGCTGCGCCAGAAGTCGCGTCCCTACCTGTTCTCCAACACGCTGGCGCCGTCGATCGCCGGCGCCTCGCTGGAAGTGCTGAAGCGCCTGTCCGCCTCCACCGAGCTGCGCGACCGCCTGCACGAAAACACTGCTTACTTCCGCAAGGAGATCGAGCGCATCGGCTTCACCATCAAGCCGGGCACCCACCCGGTGGTGCCGGTGATGCTGTTCGACGCGCCGGTGGCGCAGAAGTTTGCTGCACGAATGTATGAGCTGGGCGTTTTGCTCAGCGGCTTCTTCTACCCGGTAGTACCGATGGGCCAGGCCCGCGTCCGTGTGCAGCTGTCCGCCGCCCACACCCGCGAGCAGCTGGACACGGTACTGGCAGCATTCGAGCAGGCGGGCCGTGAACTCGGCTTGCTGAAGAACTAAATCAGAGAACAGAAAGAACAGCATGGAACGCATTTTAGTCATTGGCGCAAACGGCCAGATCGGCAGTGAACTGGTGGACGCGCTGGCGCAAAAACATGGCGCCCAGAACGTCATCGCCACCGATATCGGCGCCAGGAATGTCTATAACGCAGCGCGCTACCAGGTGCTGAACGTTTTGGACAAGGAAGCACTGGCGACCCTGGTGGCTTCCGAAAACATCACCCAGGTGTACCAGCTGGCGGCCATGCTGTCGGCCACCGGGGAAGCGGCGCCGCTGAAGGCCTGGACCCTGAACATGGACGGCCTGCTGAACATCCTGGAAGTGGCGCGTGTGCGCGGCGAACAGGGCAAGCCGCTGCGCGTGTTCTGGCCGTCGTCGATCGCCGCCTTCGGCCCGAACACGCCGTCGCACGACACGCCGCAGCTGACCGTCATGGACCCGACCACCATCTACGGCATCAGCAAGCTGGCCGGCGAGCGCCTGTGCGAGTACTACTTCCTGAAGTACGGCGTGGACGTGCGCAGCATCCGCTACCCGGGCATCATCAGCTACAAGTCGCCTCCGGGCGGCGGCACCACCGACTACGCCATCGCCATTTTCCACGCGGCGCTGCGCGGCGAGACCTACGAGTGCTTCCTCGGCCCGCAGACCACGCTGCCGATGATCTACATGCCCGACGCGATCCGCGCAACTGTGGAATTGATGGAAGCGCCCGCGTCGCAAATTAAAGTCCGTTCCTCTTATAATGTGGCCGGCGTGTCGTTCAATCCCGCGCAGCTGGCAGAGGCTATCACTCGCGCCGTGCCGGGGTTCAGGATCGAATACAAGCCGGACAGCCGCCAGGCGATTGCAGATACCTGGCCGCACAGTCTGGACGACTGCCACGCGACTGCCGACTGGGGCTGGAGAGCCAGGGTCGGCACCGAAGAGATGGTCAAGGACATGCTGGCGAACATCGACGTCAGCCTGGGCCAGGCCGCCTGAATAGCTACCCGCTAACTACTATAAAGAGACATCCAATGGACATGAGCGTATTCGACCTGTTTAAAATCGGCATCGGGCCATCCAGTTCCCACACCGTGGGACCGATGGTGGCGGCGCGCCGTTTCCTGGTCGACGCCGGTCCCCTGGATGACGTCGTGGCGGTGGAAGCGGCCCTGTATGGCTCGCTGGCGCTGACCGGCGTGGGCCACGCCACCGACAAGGCGGTGATCCTGGGCCTGATGGGCGAAACGCCGCAGCACGTCGATCCCACGCAAGTGGACGCCATGCTGGCGGCGGCCGAACAGAAAAAGGAACTGGCGCTGCTCGGCACCCACGCGGTGCCGTTTACGCGCGCGGCCAACCTGCTGTTCCACAAGAGCGAGACGCTGCCGGAGCACCCGAACGGCATGCGTTTCACGCTCAAGCGCGCCGACGGCTCGGTGCTGAGCAAGGTGTATTACTCGGTGGGCGGCGGCTTTATCCGCGAAGAGGGCGAGACCGGCGGCATCGACGGCCGGCCCGCAGTGGAGCTGCCATACCCGTTCGACACCATGGCCCAGCTGCTGGAGCACGGCAAGCGCACCGGCCTGACCATCCCGCAAATGCTGCGCGCCAATGAGCTGATGCGCGTGTCGGAAGATGAATTGAACGCGGGCGTGGACCGCATCTGGCACGTGATGCGGGACTGCATCGCGCACGGGCTGGAAACCGCCGGCCAGCTGCCGGGCGGCCTGAATGTGAAACGCCGCGCGGCCGGGCTGTGGCTGCAGGCCAAGGGCGGCGACGTCGCCAACGCGCTGCCGCACGACGCGCTGCACCAGGTGAGCCTGTACGCCATGGCGGTAAACGAAGAAAACGCCGCCGGCGGCCGGGTCGTGACGGCGCCGACCAATGGCGCGGCGGGCATCATCCCGGCCGTGCTGCGCTACTACGCGGAAGACTGCCACCCGAGCGACCCGGTCAAGGGCGTGCGCGAGTTCATGCTGACGGCTGCGGCCATCGGCATGCTGTGCAAGCGCAACGCGTCCATCTCGGGCGCCGAAATCGGCTGCCAGGGCGAAGTCGGCGTGGCGTGCGCGATGGCGGCGGCGGGCCTGGTGGCGGCGCTGGGCGGCAGCAATCTTCAGATCGAAAACGCGGCCGAAATCGGCATCGAACACCACCTCGGCATGACCTGCGACCCGATCGGCGGCCTGGTGCAGATCCCCTGCATCGAGCGCAACGGCATGGGCGCGGTGAAAGCCATTACCGCAGCCTCGCTGGCGCTGAAGGGCGACGGCACCCATTTCGTCAGCCTGGACGACGTGATCGAAACCATGCGCCAGACCGGCGCCGACATGCAGGTCAAATACAAGGAAACCTCGCTGGGCGGCCTCGCCATCCACGTGGTCACCGTCAACCACGCCGCCTGCTAGACAGTACGCCTGCCTACCAGCCGTGCGTGCAGGAGTTCGCGCTCGGCGCCGGGTGGGGACAGGTAGCTGATCTTGCCGGCGACGATGGTCGCCACCGGCAGGCCTTCGCGGAACAGGATGCGGTTGCCTGGAACGGCGGGCACTTTGTCTCCGGCCAGCAGCGTGCCGCACAGGTTGAGCGGGTCCACGCCGGAGATGCAGACCAGGCTGCCGCTGTGCTCTCGCCGCCGCACTTCGCGCAGCAAGGGGATGGCTTCGGGCAGCGCGAACTGTTCGCCTGAGAATCCCGCCACGAAGCGCCCGCCACGGATTTCGCCGCGCGCCTCGAGCCGGTGGTAGACCGGCAGCAGCTCGCGCCAGGACGGCAGCCAGGATGCTTCGCGCTCCAGCAGGCGCCAGAACATCACACCGTAGCGCCGCAGCAGTGTCATGGCGACGTATTCCAGCGTTTCGGGCGGCAGGCGTGGCCTGCGGGCGGGCTTGCCAGGCGCGGGCGTGGCCACCACGCTGGCCGCGTTTGCGGCGTCGCGCCGGACCAGCGCCCAGCGGCCCGCTTCTTCCATGGTGGGCCCGGCGCCCCGGCGGCGGCGCTTGTCGTTGCTGGCGCGTTTGGACGCGGGCAGCAGCATGGCGCGCATGCCGGCGAAACTGTCGGCGTTCACCAGGCCGACCGACACCAGTTCGCCGAGCGCGTTTTCCAGCTCCACCGGCAGCATGCGCGCGTCCTGCTGCAGTTCGTCCAGGAACATGGCGCCGTGGCGCTGCAGCAGCTCCAGCACGCCGGCGGCGCGGGACGACACCTCGGGCGGTTCGCCGGCGCCGTTCAAGCCGTGCCACAGCGCGGCCTGGCGGCGCGGCAGCAGCACGATGGGCGTGCTGCGCACCGGGCCGCCCGCAGCCGAACGCGGAGCGCCGACGCGGGTCCACACCACTTTGCCGGCGCGGCACAGGTCGTCCAGCCACAGGATGGAGTAGTCGCGCAGGCGCAGCGCCAGCAGGTCGGCCTCCCAGGCGCCGGCGGCGGCTTCGTAGCCTTCCAGCTGTGCCAGCACGCCGGGCAGCGCGTCCTGGCCTTGCAGTTGCGTGTCTTCCGTGAGGTGCTGCCAGTCGAACAGGAAGCGCATGAAGTCCTGCTGCTCGACAGGTTCGATCTCGCGCCGCAGCCGCTTGATGGTGTAGCGGTGGATGCGCGCCAGCAGGTGGCGCTCGCACCATTCTTCCTCAGCGGCGCCGGGCGTGAACTGGCCGCGCATGACATAGCCTTCGCTTTCCAGCTGGGCCAGGGCGATGGCGGCGGTGCTTTCGGGCAGCGCCAGCGCGCGTGCGATGGCGGCCAGCGGCTGCGGGCCGAAGCCGGTGAGGCGGGCGCGCAGCAGCTCCACCAGCGCGGCGTCGCGCATCCAGTCGTCAGGGCCGTTGCCGCGATGGCTGTCGGGGATGGCCAGCGCTGGGGACGCGGTGGCGCCGGGATAAACGGCTTGCAGGCAGTCCAGGCGTTCCAGGGCGACCCAGAGATCCGGTCCGCCGCCATCTGCGCCCGGGCGGTCGCCGCTGCCGCTGGTCGCGCTGCCGCCGCCGCGCAGGCGGGCGGCGCGGCCTTGCTGCGCCAGGGCGGCCAGCCATGCCGGCCAGCCGTCCTGCCGCTGTGCTTCCTCGTGCGTCAGGCAGGCCAAGGCCACCAGCGCCTCCTGCACTTCGTCCTCGTTGCGGGCAGCCGGCCACGCTTCCTCCGCCACGCCGGCGATGGCGTCCGCATCGAGTGCGCCCAGGTCGCCGGCGCTGGCGGGATCCGTCCAGCGGCGGTTGATGACGGCTTGGGTGCGGCGCTCTTCCAGCGGCGCGTCGTCCAGGAAGGCATAGGGGCGGGCGTTGAGGATCTCCATCGTCAGCGGCGACGGCGCCGGCAGGTCGCGCGCGATCAGGCGCACCTCGCCCGCTTCCATGCGCCGCAGGAGCGCCAGCCAGCCCTCGCTGTCCATGGCCTCGTGCAGGCAGTCGTCCAGGGTCTGGTCCACCAGCGGGTGGCTGGGCAGTTCGCGTTCGCCGACGATGTTCTCAAGGCACGCCGCCTGGTCCGGGAACACGGACGCCAGCAGGTCGTCGCTCTTCATGCGCTGCAGTTGGGGTGCGACCTTGCGCCCGCCGGTGAAGCGCGGCAGGGCCAATGCCGTGGTGGCGTTCCAGCGCCAGCGCACGTTGAACAGCGGCGCGTCCAGCAGCGCCTGCACCAGTATGTGCTCGGCGCCGTTCGAGCGCAGGTAGCGCCACACTTCGTCCAGCGGGAAGCTGTGGCTGGTCGACAGGGAGAGGATGATGGCGTCCTCGGTGGCGGCGGCCTGCAGTTCGAAGTTGAAGGTGCGGCAGAAGCGTTTGCGCAGCGCCAGGCCCCAGGCGCGGTTGATGCGGCTGCCGTAGGGCGCATGGATCACCAGCTGCATGCCGCCGGATTCGTCGAAGAAGCGCTCCATCACCAGCGTGTCCTGCGTGGGCAGGACGCCCAGTGCCGCGCGCGCCACCGCCAGATAGTCGACGATCTGGCGCGCGGCGGCGTCGCTCAAACCGAGATGCTCTTCCAGCCACGCCACCGCGCGGTCCAGCGCTGCTTCGCCGCTGCCGCTGTCATCGCCGCCGCCGCCCCCGGCCGGCCCCGCCAGCTCGCGCTCGATTTCGGCGCGCAGCCGCGCCACGCCGGCGGACAGCTCGTCGCTGCGGCCGGGCGCTTCGCCCAGCCAGAACGGGATATTGGGCGCGGCGCCATGCGCGTCCTCCACGCGCACTTTGCCGGCGTCGATCTTGAGTATGCGGTAGGACGTATTCCCCAGTTGGAAAACATCGCCCGCCATGCTCTCCACCGCGAAGTCCTCGTTGACGGTGCCGACCGACTGCCCCTGCGGCTCCAGCAGCACCGTGTAGTCCGCATTGTCCGGGATGGTGCCGCCCGAAGTGACAGCGGCCAGCTTGCCGCCGCGCCGCCCGCGCAGCGAGCGGCTGGCCGCGTCGCGGTGCAGATAGGAGCCGCGCACGCCGTTGCGCGTGGTGTAGCCTTCGGCCAGCATGCGCAGTACCGCGTCGTAGCGCGCCCGCTCCAGCCGCGCGTAGGGCTGCGCGCGCCGCAGCAGCTCGAACAGCTCGTCCTCGCCCCATTCCCGGCACGCCACTTCGGCCACGATCTGCTGCGCCAGCACGTCCAGCGGTGCGGCCGGGATGCGCAGCGCATCCAGCTCGCCGCGCCGCACGCAGTCCAGCAGCGCGGCGCACTCGATCAGGTCGTCGCGCGAGGTGGGGAACAGGCGCCCCTTTGGCATGCCGCCCACATGGTGGCCGGAGCGGCCCACGCGCTGCAGCAGGGCGGCGATATTGCGCGGCGAACCCACCTGGCACACCAGGTCCACGTCGCCGATATCGATGCCCAGCTCCAGCGACGCGGTGGCGATCAGCACCTGCAGCTCGCCCTTCTTGAGCCGCTGCTCGGCCGCCAGCCGGTGTTCCTTGGCCAGGCTGCCGTGGTGCGCGGCCACGTGTTCGGCGCCCAGCCGCTCGCCCAGGTGGCGCGCGATGCGCTCGGACAGCCGCCGCGTGTTGACGAAAATGAGCGTGGTCCGGTGCAGCACCACCAGTTCGGCCATGCGGTCGTACACGCGCTCCCACACTTCGTTGGCCATCACCGGTTCCAGCGGCACGGGCGGCAGCTCCAGCGCCAGGTCGCGCGCCCGCACATGGCCCACGTCCACCACTGCGCAGTCATGCTCGCCGCCGCTGCCGACCAGGAACTCGGCCACCAGCGAGAGGGGCTTTTGCGTGGCGGACAGGCCCACCCGCACCGGCCGCGCGCCTTGCAGCGCGCATAGCGCGTCCAGGCGCTCGAGGCTGAGCGCCAGGTGGCTGCCACGCTTGCTGCCGGCCACGGCGTGGATCTCGTCGACGATCACCGTGCGCACGGTGGACAGCATGGCGCGCCCGCTGTCGGAGCCCAGCAGCACGTACAGCGACTCGGGCGTGGTGACCAGGATATGCGGCGCGCGCCGGCGCATGGCGTTGCGCTCGGCGGTGGTGGTGTCGCCGGTGCGCACGGCGGCGCGGATGCCGTGCGCGGGCAAACCCATGGCGGCCAGCTGCGCGCCGATGCCTTCCAGCGGCGCCTCCAGGTTCAGGCGGATGTCGTTGGACAGCGCCTTCAGCGGCGACACGTACAGCACCCGGGTTTCGTCCGGCAGCGGCGCGGCGCTGCTGGCGCGCACCAGCGCGTCGATGGCGGCCAGGAAGGCGGTCAGGGTCTTGCCGGAGCCGGTGGGCGCGGCCACCAGCGTGGGGCGGCCGGCTTGGATCAGCGGCCAGGCGCGCAGCTGCGCCTCGGTGGCGCATGGGAAGGCCGCAGCGAACCACGCCGCGACGGCGGGATGAAAGTCGCCTGCAATGCTGGCCAGTGGCGTGCGCTTGTTCATAGCGGTTCAGGTGGGGGCGCCGCCGTGGATGGCAAGGGCGGCGAGCCTGCCGGGGCGCGAAAGTGGCAATCATATCAGATTGCCATGTTGATAAGATCAGCCGCCGCGCCCTTATTCGAAATATACATAAAACAATGCGATATAACAGCGATGGCCGAGCCGCACTATAATAGACGCTCGATTTCGCACGCCAACCGGACTTTCTCATCTATGCAATATGTGTCTACCCGCGCCGCAGCGTCGGCCGCATCGCAGTCTCCGCAACAGTTCTCCGACATCCTGCTGGGCGGCCTCGCCCCGGACGGCGGCCTGTACCTGCCCACCGAATACCCGCAAGTGACCGGCGCCGAGCTCGATGCCTGGCGCAAGCTGTCCTACGCCGAACTGGCTTTCGAGATCCTGAAGAAGTTCGCCACCGACATCCCGGAGGCGGACCTGAAGGCGCTGACCGCGAAGACCTACACCGCCGACGTGTACCGCAACGCGCGCGAGGGCGAATCGTCCGCCGACATCACGCCGCTGCGCGTGCTGGAAGAATCCAAGGGCAAGAAACTGGTGCTGCAGGCGCTGTCTAACGGCCCCACGCTGGCGTTCAAGGACATGGCCATGCAGTTGCTGGGCAATCTGTTCGAATACGCGCTGGCCAGGAAGAACGCTGAGCTGAACATCTTCGGCGCCACCTCGGGCGACACCGGCAGCGCCGCCGAATACGCCATGCGCGGCAAGAAGGGCATCCGCGTGTTCATGCTGTCGCCGCACAAGAAGATGAGCGCCTTCCAGACCGCGCAGATGTTCAGCCTGCAGGACCCGAACATCTTCAACATCGCAGTCGAAGGCGTGTTCGACGACTGCCAGGACATGGTCAAGGCCGTCTCCAACGACCTGCCGTTCAAGGCCAGGCAGAAGATCGGCACCGTCAACTCCATCAACTGGGCGCGCGTCGTGGCGCAGGTGGTGTACTACTTCCGCGGCTACCTGGCCGCCACCACCAGCAACGACCAGAAGGTATCCTTCACGGTCCCGTCGGGCAACTTCGGCAACATCTGCGCCGGCCACATCGCCCGCATGATGGGCCTGCCGATCGACAAGCTGGTGGCCGCCACCAACGAAAACGACGTGCTGGACGAATTCTTCCGCACCGGCGTGTACCGCGTGCGCAAGTCGGCCGAGACCTACCACACCAGCAGCCCGTCGATGGACATCTCCAAGGCCTCCAACTTCGAGCGCTTCATCTACGACCTAGTGGGCCGCGACGCCGAGCGCACCCGCGCGCTGTTCCTGAAAGTGGAAACGCACGGCGGCTTCGACCTGTCCGGCTACCCGGGCAGCGACGGCGACGAGTTCACCAAGGTGGCCCAGTACGGCTTCAAGTCCGGCAAGTCCACCCACAAGGACCGCCTGGACACCATCCGCGACGTGGCCGACGACTACGGCATCGTGATCGACACCCACACCGCCGACGGCATCAAGGTGGCGCGCGAGAACCTGGAGCCGGGCGTGACGATGATCGTGCTGGAAACCGCGCTGGCGGCCAAGTTCAACGAAACCATCCTGGAAGCGCTGGGCGAGGACGCGGAGCGCCCGGCCGGCTTCGAGAACATCGAGGCGCTGGAGCAGCGCTTCGTCGTGATGCCGGCCGACGTGGCCAGGATGAAGGACTACATCGCCACCAACACGGGACTCTAAGTCATGAAACCACTGATGCCGGTGCGCGAGGCGCTGGACTTCATGCTGGCCGCCGCGCGCCCGGTGGCGGACATCGAAACGCTGTCCACGCTGGCCGCCAACGGCCGCGTGCTGGCGCAGGCGCAGGTTTCCGGCATGAACGTGCCCACGCATGACAACACGCAGATGGACGGCTACGCCGTGCGCGCGGCCGACTGCGCCAGCGGCGCGGCCACGCTGACGGTGTCGCAGCGCATCCCGGCCGGCCATGTCGGCCTGCCGCTGCTGCCCGGCACCGCCGCGCGCATCTTCACCGGCGCCCTGATCCCCGAGGGGGCGGACGCGGTGGTGATGCAGGAGCAGTGCGAGCTGGCCGGCAGTGTCGTCACCGTCAAACATGCGCCCAGGGCCGGCGAATGGATACGCCGCGCCGGCGAGGACATCACCAACGGCAGCGTCATCCTGCCGGCGGGCACGCGCCTGCGCAGCCAGGAGCTGGGGCTGGCCGCCTCGGTCGGCCTGGCCGAACTGCCGGTGCGGCGCAAGCTGCGCGTGGCGGTGTTCTTCACCGGCGACGAGCTGGCCATGCCGGGCGAGCCGCTGGCGCCGGGCGCCATCTACAACTCCAACCGTTTCACGCTGCGCGCGCTGCTGGAAAACCTGGGCTGCGAGATCAGCGACTTCGGCATCGTGCCGGACTCGCTGGACGCCACCCGTTCCGTGCTGCGCCAGGCCGCCCGGGGCAATGACCTGATCATCACCTCCGGCGGCGTGTCCGTCGGCGAGGAAGACCATATCAAGCCCGCGGTGGAGGCGGAGGGCAAGCTGAACATGTGGCAGATCGCCGTCAAGCCGGGCAAGCCGCTGGCCTTCGGCGAGGTGCAGGACGCATTCTTTGTCGGCCTGCCGGGCAATCCGGTGTCGAGTTTCGTCACCTTCCTGCTGTTCGTGCGGCCTTTCATCCTGCGCCTGCAGGGCGTGAGCGATCCGCAAGCGCTGGCGCCCAAGGCCTACCAGCTGCGCGCCGACTTCAGCTGGCCGAAAGCGGACCGCCGCAATGAATTCCTGCGCGCGCGCCTGAACGAGCAGGGCGGGCTGGACTTGTTCGTCAACCAGAGTTCGGGCGTGCTCACGTCCACCGTGTGGAGCGATGGACTGATCGACAACCCGCCCGGCCAGGCCATCCAGCCCGGCGATACTGTGCGCTTTATTCCGTTTTCCGAATTGATATGAACGTTACATTGAAATTCTTCGCCAGCGTGCGCGAAGCGGTGGGCACGTCCACCGAGGTGCTGGAATTGCCGGCCGGCGTGGACACGGTCGCTGCGATCCGCACCCTGCTGGTGGCGCGCGGCGGCGCCTGGGCGCAGGCACTGGGCGAAGGCCGCGCCTTGCGCATGGCCTGCAACCAGGTGATGTGCCAGCCGGAGACGGCGGTGCAAGAGGGCGCCGAAGTGGCGTTCTTCCCCCCGGTCACCGGCGGCTGACGCCGGCGCGCCGTCAGGGCCGCTTGGTGGGCTTGCCCACTGCGTCGCAGGGGGCGCAAGCCTGGTTCTTGCGGTAGCGCCGGTATTGCGTACCGACGAAAATGGCGGCCGCCACGGCAGCCCAGGCGCCGGCGCTCAGGATGTCCGCCTGGGTCGGCGTTCCCTTCACATATTCCACACCGGCCAATATGGCAAACAGCGGCACCGCCGCCAGCAAATAGCGCTTGATCCAGAATGCTGCACCCATGACTGCCTCCCAAATTGGTAGATGCGTGCCAGTATGCCCTAGAATGCCGGATTGCCTCAATATTTCACCCGGAATTCCCCCATGCAGTCTCAGAACAATAATACTTCCCGCGTCGCCATCATCGGTGGCGGGCCCGCCGGCCTGATGGCGGCGCAGGCGCTGGCGCAGGGCGCCGATCCCGCGCGCCCGCTGCGGATCGACGTCTACGACGCCATGCCCTCGGTGGGCCGCAAGTTCCTGCTGGCCGGGCGCGGCGGCATGAACATCACCCACGCCGAACCCTACGGGACGTTCGTCACCCGCTACGGCAAGCGCGCCGCCGTCCTGCAGCCGATGCTGGACGCCTTCGGGCCGCAGCAGGTGCGCGACTGGGTGCATGGCCTGGGCATCGACACCTTCGTCGGCACGTCCGGCCGGGTGTTTCCCACCGAGATGAAGGCCGCGCCGCTGCTGCGCGCCTGGCTGCACCGCCTGCGCGAGCTGGGCGTGCATTTCCACCAGCGCCACCGCTGGACCGGCTGGGACGCGCAAGGCGCGCTGCTGTTCGCCACGCCGGACGGCGAACTTTCGGTGCAGGCGGATGCCACCGTCCTGGCGCTGGGCGGCGCCAGCTGGGCGCGGCTGGGTTCGGACGGCGCCTGGGTGCCGGTGCTGGAGCGGCAGGGCGTGGAGGTGGCGCCGCTGGCCCCCGCAAACTGCGGTTTCGACGTGCACTGGAGCGCGCATTTCAGCGCCAAGCATGCGGGCGAGCCGCTGACCACGGTGGCCATCGCGTCCACCGGCGCGGACGGGCTGCCGTTCCGCAAGCAGGGCCAGTTCGTGGTGACCGCCACCGGCGTCGAGGGCAGCTTGATCTACGCGCTGTCGGCCGCGCTGCGCGACCAGATTGCGGCCGGCGGCAGCGCGCTGATGCACCTGGATCTGCTGCCGGACCTCAGCGCCGAACGGGTGCTGGATGAGATCAGCCGTCCGCGCGGCTCGCGCTCGATGGCCAGCCATCTGCAGAGCCGTTTGGGCATCAAGGACGTGAAGGCGGGCCTGCTGCGCGAGTGCGCCAGCGCCGAGGAGTACGCGGACCCGGCGCGCCTGGCGCAGGCCTTGAAGATGTTGCCGGTGCGCCTGCGCGCGCCGCGCCCCATCGACGAGGCGATCAGCACCGCCGGCGGGGTGCGCTTTGAAGCGATGGAGGGGGCGATGCTGAAGGCGAAGCCGGGCGTCTTCGTGGCCGGCGAGATGGTGGACTGGGAAGCGCCCACCGGGGGCTACCTGCTCACGGCCTGCCTGGCCAGCGGCCAGGCGGCGGGTGGGGATGTGCTGGGCTGGCTGCGCCGCGCTCAATGATCCCAGCTGACTTCGCCGGAACCGGTGCGGCTCACGTTGCGGTTGTCCGGGTTGCCGAACACGCGGATGTCGCCGCTGCCGTTCAAGGTCAGCTCGGCCGACTTGCGCGCAAACACATTGGTGGTGCCTGAACCCTTCAGCGTCACCACCACCTGGTCCGACGCCAGGTGCTGCGCGTCCAGGTCGCCGGAGCCGGTCAGCTCGGCGTTCAGGCTCTTGCAGCTGCCGCTGCTCTTGATCTGGCCGGAGCCGACCATCTCCAGCGACACCACGTCGCTGGCGCCGGTATTGAGCGTCAGGTCGCCGCTGCCGTGCAGGCCGGCATCAACCTTCTTGAAGCGGCCGTTGAAGTTCAGGTTGCCCGGTCCGTGCACCTGCACCGACAGCTTCTCGCCGCTGAAGCCGTTGACGGTGCTGTCGCCGCTGCCGTGAATCTCGATCTCGGACAGCGACGGCAGCACCAGCTCCACTTGCAGTGGCCGGCGGTGGTGGAACAGCATGCCCTTGGTGCCGATGTGCAGCGTGTTGCCTTCCTGTTCGGTCTCCACATTGCCCAGCAGGCGCTGCTCGCCGCGCACCTTGAGCGACGGCTTGTCGCCCTGGCGCAGGGTCAGGTCGATCGGGCCGCTCAGCTCCACCGACGTGATGCCGTGGCCGATGTCGCGCGTTTCGCTGGCCGGGGCGCGGCCTTGCGCGCTGGATGGGTTGGTGGCGCCATGCGCCCGCAGCATGCTGTAGGAAACGGCGATCAGCGCGAACGCCAGCAGCAGCATGCTGATTCCGACTTTGAGTAAAGCTTTCATGGTTTGCTCCCGTCCGCCTTAGCGGCCCCGCAGCAGCGAGGAGTTCATCTGGATGTAGCGCTTGATGCCGACGATGGTGTACTTGGTCACCACCAGGCTGAGCAAACTGAGCAGGATGCCGACGATCACCAGCGTCATGCCCAGCACCGATTGCGTGGTGCGCGATTCGCCGTCCAGGTCGGTGGAGATGTGGACCGCGCTGCTGGCCATGCGCTCGGCCTTTTCGATGATCTTGCCGGAGCGGCTGCTGTCGCCTTCGCTGCCGTCTTCGCTGTCGGCTTCGTCGGCTGGCGCGGCGTCATAGCCGTCCAGCGGTTCCTGGTAGACCTGGATGCCTTCGTGGTCGATGGCGATCTTGGTCTGGGTGCGGCGGCCTTCGCCGTCGCGGTCGTCGAAGTGGATGAATTCGCGCAGCGGGCCGTCCAGCACCAGCTCATTGGTGCCCGACAGGCCGCTGGCGGTGATGACGATGCCGCTCAGGTAGAAAGTGAAGGCGCACACGTAGACGGTGGCCAGCAGCGCGGCGTACACCATGGCCGGCACCACCATGAACAGGTTGAAGATGGCCAGGCCCACCAGCGACACGGCCATGCGGGCCGCGTTGACCGGGGTCTTCTTTTGCTCGAAGGCCGACATGTGGACGTTGGCGCGCAGCGTCATGGCGATCTTGCGCGGTTCGCCCAGGTCGGCGGCGATCTCTTGCTCGGTGCGCCCGGCCATCACGCCGTCGACGAAACGCTGCTCGTAGTAGGCCAGGGTCTTGGCGACCGTTTCCGGCGGCAGTCCCGCCAGGGCTTTTTGCAGCGCGTCCAGGTAAGCCTGCTTATCCATCCGAAACTCCTGCGGTTAAAACGGTGCGTGTTGCGACAGGGAAACTGCCGCGCCGACATGTTCGCTCAGCACGATGGCAACCGTGCTGGCGGCCACGATGGCCAGTACTGCCAGGGTTTTCAAAGTCAGTCCGAGGGTCATGCTCTGCTCCATATTGATTCACTACCGATGATGCGACTGTACGCAAACGAACTTGTACAGACCACTGGTGTGCGACAGGATGCATAAATGACGGGGCAGACGACGTATGACGGGGATAGCCGGGGGTGGTTTGAAGCTGAGCCATACCGGGCCGGCTATTTGCTGTTAAGAAATGTTTTGACTGCGGCCACACCGCTGCGCACGGCGCTTTCCAGAGTGGCGGGGTAGTCGCCGGTTGTGTCATCGCCGGCGGTGTAGTCGCCGGCCAGCAGCAGGCCGGGCAGGCCGGTGGCGTTGGCCGGGCGCGCCAGGGCGGGACTGCAGGCGTAGGTGGCGCGCTTTTCGGTGACGACGCGGCTCCAGGACGGCTGCGCCAGTTCGGGGCGGCGCAGCACGGCGGCCAGCTGGGCGGCGATGGCGGCGCTCAGCGCAGGCTGCGCGAGTTCCGCCGCCGCGCCGGAGGCGCTGATCACGACCGCCAGCATGCCTGCCTGCGCGGGGTCGAGCTGGCCGCGGTCGAAAACGAACTGGCCCCAGTGGCCGGCGGCCGGGTCGTCCAGCAGGGCGTAGAAGGGGATGTCGAGCTTGACGCCGGGGCCGTACTGCAGGTAGCAGCTGGTGATGGCTTCCGGCGTGAACGCTTCCAGTTGCGCCGCCAGGGCTTCAACGGTGGCGCCGGAGGCGGACAGCGTGCGCAGCAGGGCGGCGGTGGCGGGAGTGCCCTGGGCCAGGATGACGGCATCGAAGTCGGCGGTCCACGGGGCGGCAAGCGCGCTGCCGGTGGCGGCGAGCTGCCAGCGGCCGCCGGGCAGGGGCGCCAGGGCGGTCGCTTTGGCGCCGGCGTACACCGTGCCGCCGTGGCGCGCGACGTAGGCGGCTGCGGCGTCCGGGAACAGGGCGCTCAGGTCGGCGCGCGGGATCAGCATGTCGGACGCCTGGCGGCGCGCGCCCAGGCTGTCGCGCAGCACGTTCAGGAACACCTGCGCCGAGGCGCGTTCCGGCGGCGTGTTCAGCGCGGCCAGGCACAGCGGGCGCCACATCAGCTGGACCAGGCGCGGGGTCTGGTCGAAGCGCTGCAGCAGTTCATCGACGCTGCAATCGGTATTGAGCCGCCAGTCCATCCAGCGCGCCGTGGTGGAGAAGCGCGCCAGCGACAGCTTGTCTTCGCGCCCCAGGCCTTGCGCGCGCAGCAGCGCGCCGAGCAGGTGCAAGGGCGCCGGCAGGCGCGGCGCCAGGAAGTCCATGCCGACGGCGCCGGGCGGATAGCGCATCTGCAGCGGCATCGACAGCATCGCCGCCTTGATGTCCACGCCGGCCAGTTTCATCACCCGCAGCGTTTCGGCGTAGGCGCCCAGCATGATGTGCTGGCCGTTGTCGACCCGGCGCCCGTCCATCTCCACGCGCCGCGCGCGTCCGCCCAGCGTGCGGGCCGATTCGAACAGCGTCACCGCGCAGCCGGCGCGCGCCAGTTCCACCGCCGCCGCGCAGCCGGCCCAGCCGGCGCCGACCACGGCAACGCTGCGCGCAGTGCT
Source organism: Massilia sp. BGA-UO-ETr-WB1 (assembly GCF_059567845.1). Classification (NCBI taxonomy): domain Bacteria; kingdom Pseudomonadati; phylum Pseudomonadota; class Betaproteobacteria; order Burkholderiales; family Oxalobacteraceae; genus Massilia; species Massilia sp. BGA-UO-ETr-WB1. Next base: position 803,281 of record NZ_JCAQOT010000027.1, read on the forward strand.
GAGCGTCATTTTGTATCAGCCACGGACGTAGGTTTTCCACGCAAGCCACAGCTTGCGGATCGGCGTCAGCGAGATGCGTTGGGTCAGCACGTGGTAGCCGTCGTCCTCGATCTCGGTGAGCAGGGTGCGGTAGATGGCCGCCATCATCAGGCCGGGGCGCTGCGCGCGGCGGTCTTCCTTCGGCAGCAGCGCGAATGCCTCGTCGTAAGCCTTGTGCGCGCGGGCGATCTGGAACTTCATCAGGTTCTCGAAGTTCTCGCTGTGGCGCGCATTCAGCAGGTCGGCGGCGGTGACATTGAACTGCTGCAGCTCATTGACCGGCAGGTAGATGCGGCCCTTGCGCGCGTCCTCGCCCACGTCGCGGATGATGTTGGTCAGCTGGAAGGCGTGCCCCAGCTTCTCGGCGAACTGCAGGGTCTGCGGATTGGTCACGCCGAAAATGCTGGCCGACAGGATGCCCACCACGCTGGCCACATGCCAGCAGTATTTGGACATGCCCACGTAGTCCAGGTAGCGGGTCTGGTTCAGGTCCATTTCCATGCCGTCGATGACGGCCTGCATGTGCTCCTGCTTCAGATTGTAGGCCGCCAGGTGCGGCTGCAAGGCCTGCGTCACGGGGTGCGTCTGCTTGCCCTCGTACATGCCGGAGATCTCCTTGCGCCACCACGCCAGCTTCACGCGCGCCACCGATTCGTCGGTGCATTCATCCACCGTGTCGTCCACTTCGCGGCAGAAGGCGTACAGCGCCATGATGGCGCGGCGCCGTTCCTGCGGCAGGAACAGGAAGCTGTAGTAGAAACTGGACCCGCTGGCGGCGGCTTTTTGCTGGCAGTATTCGTCTGGGGACATGGTGAAAAAAGCAAGGGTGAGGCGATCGAAGCCGCTATTCTAAGGGAAGCGCCGCGCCGGAGGGGCTTTTCATGGCGCGTTTCATCCGCGCCTTCATCCTCAAGCCGCGCCAGATCACCTTCATCCAGTCCTTGCGGGTCAGTTTCGGGCGGCGCCGGAACACGTCGTACTCCACTTCCTCGATCGATTCCAGGATGCGCAAGCCGCCTTGCACCACCATGCGCAGCTCCAGGCCGATGCGCCCGCGCAGGCGCACGGCCAGCGGCGCGCCGCTCAGCATCAAGGCGCGTGCGCGGGCCACTTCGAACTTCATCAGGCTGCGCCACTTGGCCGTGCCGCCGGGATGGTCCAGCGCCGCCGGCGATACGGCAAAGCGCGCCAGGTCTTCCATCGGCAGATAGATGCGCTCCTTCTGCAGATCGATCGCCACGTCTTGTAAAAAATTGATAATCTGTAATGCTGAACAGATGGCGTCGGAATCGCGCACGTTCTGCGCGTCGGCCTGGCCGTACAGCGACAGCATCAGCAGCCCGACCGGATTGGCCGAGCGGGCGCAGTAGTCCAGCAGCGCATCGTAGGTGGCGTAGCGCGTCACCGTCACGTCCTGCTTGAAGGCGGACAGCAGGTCGCGGAAAGGCTGCAGCGGCAGCTCGTACTGCGCGATCACGCCGGCCAGGCGCAGGAACATCGGGTCCAGTCCGGCCTGCGCCTGCCCGCCGGCGGCGATGCCGTCCAGCGCCTCTTCATAGGCGGCGAGGGCGGCCAGGCGCTGCTCGGGCGTGGCGTCGCCTTCGTCGGCCAGGTCGTCGGCGCTGCGGGCGAAGGCGTAGATGGCTTCCACGGCAGGCACCAGGCGGCGCGGCAGCAGGATGGAAGCGACAGGGAAATTCTCGTAATGGTCTACAGACATATAGGGGTATTCAAGTAAATGACGCAAAAGTCATTTGCAAAGAGTGTGTCACGGCTTATAATTTTTAATTAACGGAAAGTCATTTACTTTCTGGCCGGAACCATCATAGTGGCAAAGTGCTATCGCCGCAATCCAAAGCAGACCGCATAGTAAAGGAATTAATGTGTACTCCCTGAAAAAACTGCGTCCTTCCTCCACCTCCGCCTTGACACTCTGCGCCGCCGCCGTCACCGCTGCGCTGTTGGGCGGCTGTGGCAAGAAAGCCGAGAAGACCGAAGATATCCGTCCGGTGCGCGCGATCGTGCTGCAAAGCAGCGACATCGACGTGGATGCCGAGTTCTCCGGCGAGGTGCGCGCGCGCGTCGAGTCGCGCCTGGGCTTCCGCGTGCCGGGCAAGATCGTCAAGCGCAGCGTGGACGTGGGCACGGTGGTCAAGAAGGGCCAGCAGCTGATGCAGCTGGACCCGCAGGACCTGAAGCTGTCGCAGGCGCAGGCGCTGGCCTCGCTGCGTGCGGCGGAAACCTCGCGCGACTTCGCCAAGGCTGAACTGAAGCGCTACCAGGACCTGAAGGCGCAGAATTTCGTCGCCCAGACCATCCTGGACAGCAAGGACTCGGCCTACAAGGCTGCCCAGGCCAATGTGGACGCGGCGCAGGCGGCGTACCGCGCGCAGTCCAACCAGGCCGGCTATTCGGCGCTGGTGGCCGATATCGACGGCGTGGTGACGGCGGTGGACGCCGAAGTGGGCCAGGTGGTGGCGGCCGGCACGCCGGTGGTGCGCGTGGCCAAGGCGGGGGACAAGGAAATTGTCATCGGCATCCCGGAAGACAAGGTCGATGCGCTGAAATCCATCTCGGACGTGCGCGTGCGCCTGTGGGCCAATCCGCAGCATGCGGTGCCGGGCAAGATCCGCGAGGTTTCGCCGGCGGCCGATCCGGCCACCCGCACCTATACCGTCAAGGTGACGATACCGGAAAGCCTGGCCGAAGCGAAGCTGGGCATGACGGCGGTGGTGGAGTTCGCATCCAAGACGGCGCAGCCGCAGATCAAGGTGCCGCTGACGGCGCTGCATTACGAGAAGGCCACCACCTCGGTGTGGGTGGTGGAAAACGGCGCGGTCAAGCTGGTGCCGGTCACGCCGGCCGGCGTGGCGGGCAACGACGTCGTGCTGGGCTCAGGCGTCAAGCCCGGCCAGACCATCGTCACGGCGGGCGTAAACGTGCTCAAGCCGGGCCAGAAGGTCAAGATCCTCGGTGAGGAACTGGGTAAGCCGGCTGGTCCAGTAGCCCCAGCTGCTCCGGCGGCAGCCCAAGCCCCTGCCGGAGCCGCCAAATGAAGGACGGCTTCAATCTCTCACGCTGGGCGCTCGAACACATTCCGCTGACCCGCTACCTGATGGCGGTGCTGCTGCTGGGCGGCATGCTGGCCTACGCCAACCTGGGCCAGGACGAGGATCCGCCCTTCACCTTCCGCGTGATGGTGGTGCGCGCCTTCTGGCCGGGCGCCACCGCGCTGCAGATGGCCGAGCAGATCACCGACAAGCTGGAAAAGAAGCTGCAGGAGACGCCGCACGTCAACGAGATCAGCAGCTACTCCAAGCCGGGTGAAACGCTGATCCTGGTGGAACTGCGCGAATCGGCGCCGCCAGGCGAGACGGCCGAGGCCTGGTACCAGGTGCGCAAGAAGATAGGCGACATCAAGGGCACCTTGCCGCAAGGCGTGCAGGGCCCGTTCTTCAACGACGAGTTCGGCGACACCTACGGTTCCATCTTCGCGCTCTCGGGCGACGGCTTCACCTACGCCGAAATGAAGGACTACGCGGACTTCGCGCGCCAGCAGCTGCTGGGCGTGTCGCAGGTGTCCAAGGTCGAACTGTTCGGCGTGCAGGAAGAAAAGATCAACATCGAGTTCTCGCACAAGAAGTTCGCCCAGCTGGGCATCCCGTTCGAGGCCATCGTCAACCAGATCGCCACCCAGAACAATGTGGAATCGACCGGCGTGCTGGTGACGCCGACCGACAACCTGCAGGTGCGCGTCACCGGCGCCCTGAAGACCGTCAAGGACCTGGAGGAACTGGAACTGCGCGCCAACGGCACCACCTTCCGCCTGGGCGACTTCGCCACCATCAAGCGCCAGTACGAAGACCCGCCGCTGGAGAAGATGCGCTTCAACGGCAAGGAAGTGATCGGCCTGGGCGTGTCGATGGAGAAGGGCGGCAACATCATCAAGATGGGCGAGAGCATGGAGAAGACCGTGGCCGAGATGAAGGCCAAGCTGCCGGTCGGTATCGAGCTGCAGCGCGTGTCCAACCAGCCGAGCGCCGTCAAGGCCTCGGTGGGCGAGTTCGTCAACACGCTGATCGAAGCGGTGCTGATCGTGCTGGCGGTGAGCTTCGTTGCGCTGGGCATGCACACCAAGCCCAAGTTCCGCCTGGACGCGCGTCCCGGCCTGGTGGTGGCGCTGACCATCCCGCTGGTGCTGGCCGTGACCTTCCTGTTCATGCGCATGCTGTCGATCGACCTGCATAAGATCTCGCTGGGCGCGCTGATCATCGCCCTCGGCCTGCTGGTGGATGATGCCATCATCGCGGTGGAAATGATGGTGCGCAAAATGGAGGAGGGCTTCTCGCGCTTCGACGCCGCCACCTTCGCCTACACCTCCACCGCGCTGCCGATGCTGACCGGCACCTTGATCACGGTGGCCGGCTTCCTGCCGATCGGCCTGGCCAAGTCGGCCGCCGGCGAATACACCTTCACGCTGTTCTCGGTGAACGCGCTGGCGCTGATCATCTCGTGGTTCGTGGCGGTGATCTTCACGCCCTATATCGGCTACCTGCTGCTGAGAGTGCAGCCCCACGGCGATGGCCACCATGAGCTGTTCGACACGCCCGGCTACCGCAAGTTCCGCTCGGTGGTGGACTGGTGCGTGGAGTGGCGCAAGACCACCATCGGCGCCACGCTGGCCATCTTCTTCCTCGGCGTGTACGGCTTCGGCTTTATCGAGAAGCAGTTCTTCCCGGATTCCAGCCGCCCCGAACTGATGGTGGAAATCTGGATGCCGGAAGGGACCTCGTTCGCCGCCAACGAGAAGCAGGTCAAGAAGTTCGAAGCCTTCATCCAGAAGCAGGAGGGCGTGGTCAGCGTCACCAGCTACGTCGGCACCGGCAGTCCGCGCTTCTACCTGCCGCTGGACCAGATCTTCCCGCAGACGAACGTGTCGCAGTTCGTGGTGCTGCCGAAAGACCTGAAAGCGCGCGAAGAGCTGCGCCAGAAGATCACCAAGGTGTTCAAGGAAGACTTCCCCGAAGTGCGCGGCCGCGTGAAGCTGCTGCCGAACGGCCCGCCGGTGCCGTACCCGGTGCAGTTCCGCGTGATCGGCGGCGAAGTGGAGAAAGTGCGCGTCATCGCCGACCAGGTGAAGGACATCATGCGCGCCAACCCGAACACGCTGGGCGTGAACGACAACTGGAACGAGTCCGTGAAGGTGCTGCGCATGGACCTGGACCAGGACAAGATGCGCGCGCTGGGCGTCACCTCGCAAACGGTGATGCGCGCCGCGAACACCATCCTGTCCGGCACCACGGTGGGCCAGTTCAGGGACGGCATCAAGCTGATCGACATCCAGGTGCGCCAGCCGCTGGAGGAGCGCAGCACCATCTCCCGGCTGAACGACACCAACATCCCGACCGCCAACGGCCGCTCGGTCACCATCGGCCAGCTGGCGCGCGTGCATTTCGTGTGGGAGCCGGGCGTGGTGTGGCGCGAAGGGCGCGAGTGGGCCATCACGGTGCAGTCCGACGTGAGCGAAGGCATTCAAGGCCCGACCGTCACCGGCCAGATCGATCCCAAGCTGGACGAGCTGCGCAAGAACCTGCCGGCCGGCTACCGCATCGACGTCAAGGGTGCGGCGTCCGACAGCAGCGAGGCGGAAGCGTCGATCTCGGCCAACCTGCCGCTGGCGATCTTCATCATCTTCACCTTGCTGATGCTGCAGCTGCACAGCTTCTCGCGCTCGCTGCTGGTGTTCCTCACCGGGCCGCTGGGCGTGGCCGGCGCGGCCGCCGCCTTGCTGCTGCTGGGCCGTCCGCTGGGCTTTGTGGCCAACCTGGGCATCATCGCGCTGTTCGGCATGATCATCCGCAATTCGGTGATCCTGGTGGACCAGATCGAGCAGGACATCAAGGGCGGGGCCGAGCCGTGGGACGCCATCGTGGAATCGGCGGTGCGGCGCTGCCGCCCCATCATCCTGACGGCGGCCGCCGCCGCGCTGGCGATGATACCGTTGTCGCGCTCCGTGTTCTGGGGGCCGATGGCGGTGGCCATCATGGGCGGGCTGATACTGGCCACGGCACTCACTTTGCTGTTCCTGCCGGCGCTGTACGCGGCCTGGTTCAGGGTCAAAAAGCCGGTGCGAACGTGAGCGCTAAGGCTGATTTTCCAGAGGAATCAAGGCATTACATTTTTAATGTTGTGTTTAGGTTAAAAAACCCTTCCGTACTCTGAAAAAAACAGTAAAATACCGCGTTGAAGTTGAAAGCCCCTGCTGCGGCGGGGTGGGGCGGCCCCCGTTTTCAATGGACCTTATTGAAAACGGCCCGCCCTTTGCTTTTGTACAAATACGCCGCGAGGATGGCGAAATTGGTAGACGCACCAGGTTTAGGTCCTGACGCCAGCAATGGTGTGGGGGTTCGAGTCCCCCTCCTCGCACCACAGTATTCTTTATATTTTTTGGACGATTTTTACATGGCAACTGCAGTCGAAACCCTGGGCAAACTCGAACGTCGTATCACGATCTCCTTCCCCCTCAGCGAAGTCCGCTCGGAAGTTGAGAAGCGCCTGAAAGTGCAAGCCAAATCGGCTAAGGCACCAGGCTTCCGTCCTGGCAAAGTGCCCATGAAAATGGTCGCCGCACAATACGGTTATCAGATCGAGACCGAAGTGCTGAACGATAAAGTCGGCCGCGCCTTCAACGACGCCGCCAACGCCGCCGAACTGCGCGTAGCAGGCTACCCGCGCATCGAACCAAAGAACGACGCGCCGGAAGGCCAGCTGACTTTCGACGCAACGTTCGAAGTGTATCCGGAAGTCGTCATCGGCGACCTGTCCGCCGTTGAAATCGAAACCGTGAAAGCCGAAGTGTCGGACGCGGAAATCGACAAGACCATCGAGATCCTGCGCAAGCAGCGCGTGCACTTCCACACCAAGGGCGAAGCCGGCGAACACGGCGACGGCGGTGCGCCGATCGCCGCCAATGGCGACAAAGTGACGGTGGACTTCGTCGGCTCGATCGACGGCGTTGAATTCCCGGGCGGCAAAGCTGAAGACTACGCCTTCGTACTGGGCGAAGGCCGCATGCTGCCGGAATTCGAAGCTGCCACCGTGGGCCTGAAAGTGGGCGAAGCCAAGACCTTCGACCTGGCTTTCCCAGAGGACTACCATGGCAAGGACGTGGCCGGCAAGACCGCCCAGTTCACCATCACGCTGAAAAAGCTGGAATGGGCGCACCTGCCGGAAGTCGACGCTGAATTCGCCAAATCGCTGGGCGTAGCCGACGGCGACCTGGCCAAAATGCGCGAAGACATCAAGGTCAACCTGGAACGCGAAGTGACCGGCCGCGTGAAAGCACGCAACAAGGAAGCCGTGATGGATGCGCTGGTCAAGACCGCCACCCTGGACGTGCCGCAAGCCCTGATCGCCCAGGACACCGAGCGCCTGGCTGAAATGACCCGTCAAGACATGGCGCAACGCGGCATGAACGTGAAGGATGTACCATTCCCACCGGAACTGTTCGCCGAAAAGGCCGAGCGCCGCGTGCGCCTGGGCCTGATCCTGTCGCAACTGGTCAACGAAAACAAGCTGCAAGCGCTGCCTGAGCAGGTCAAGGCGCAAGTGGAAGACTTCGCACAAAGCTACGAAGACCCGCGCGAAGTGCTGAAGTACTACTACAGCGACCGCCGCCGCCTGGCTGAAGTCGAAGCCCTTGTATTGGAAGAAAACGTCGTTAACTTCGTTCTGGGCCTGTCGAAAACCACGTCGAAAGCTGTTGCCTTCGACGAGCTGATGGGAAGCAACGCGCAAGCGTAATCCAGCTTCAGAGAAGCTGCATCACAAGGAACAATGCATGATGAACCGTAATCCGGCACTCGACACTGAAATGCTCGGCCTGGTGCCGATGGTGATTGAACAAAGCGGCCGTGGCGAGCGCTCCTATGACATCTATTCGCGCCTGTTGAAGGAGCGCGTGATCTTCATGGTGGGTCCCGTCAACGACCAGATGGCCAATCTGATCGTGGCCCAGCTGCTGTTCCTGGAGAGCGAAAATCCGGACAAGGATATCTCGCTCTACATCAACTCTCCTGGTGGTTCGGTTTCGGCCGGCCTGGCGATCTTCGACACGATGCAGTTTATCAAGCCGGACGTCTCCACCCTGTGCACCGGCATGGCGGCGTCGATGGGCGCCTTCCTGCTGGCGGCGGGCGCGAAGGGCAAGCGTTTCTCGCTGCCTAACTCGCGCATCATGATCCACCAGCCGTCGGGCGGCTCGCAGGGCATGGCTTCGGACATCGAAATCCAGGCCAAGGAAATCCTGTACCTGCGCCATCGACTGAACACGATCATGGCCGAACGCACCGGCCAGACGGTGGAACAGATCGCCAAGGACACCGACCGCGACCGTTTCCTGTCCGCCGAAGAGGCCACCGAATACGGCCTGATCGACAAAGTGTTGACCAGCCGCGGCTAATGCGTCCTCAGCGCTGAGAACTGAAAAAAGACGCCCGGACGCTACAACGTTCCGGGCGTTTCTTTTTTATTTCAGGTAGCATGTGTTATGTGCGCTTACGCACGTTTTGCCCAGGGCAAGACCTGCAACGTGTACGCAGCACCAATCTTGCAACTACTTAAACAAGTCCCATGTCCGAGAAAAAATCCTCCAGCGGCGAAAAACTCCTCTACTGCTCGTTCTGCGGCAAGAGCCAGCACGAGGTCAAGAAGCTGATCGCCGGTCCGTCCGTCTTCATCTGCGACGAGTGCATCGACTTGTGCAACGACATCATCCGTGACGAGACGTCGAGCATCGAGTCGGTCACCGGCGCCAAGTCGGACCTGCCGACCCCGCACGAAATCAAGGAACTGCTGGACCAGTACGTCATCGGCCAGCAGACCGCCAAGCGCATCCTGTCGGTGGCCGTGTACAACCACTACAAGCGTCTGAAGCACCTGGGCAAGAAGGACGACATCGAGCTGGCCAAGAGCAACATCCTGCTGGTCGGCCCTACCGGCTCCGGCAAGACGCTGCTGGCCCAGACCCTGGCCCGCATGCTGAACGTGCCGTTCGTGATCGCCGACGCCACCACGCTGACCGAAGCCGGCTACGTGGGTGAAGACGTCGAGAACATCATCCAGAAGCTGCTGCAAAGCTGCAACTACGATGTGGAAAAAGCCCAGCGCGGCATCGTCTACATCGACGAGATCGACAAGATTTCGCGCAAGTCCGACAACCCGTCCATCACGCGCGACGTGTCGGGCGAGGGCGTGCAGCAGGCGCTGCTGAAGCTGATCGAGGGCACCATGGCCTCGGTGCCGCCGCAGGGCGGCCGCAAGCACCCGAACCAGGACTTCGTGCAGATCGACACCACCAACATCATGTTCATCTGCGGCGGCGCCTTCGACGGCCTGGCCAAGATCATCTCCAACCGTTCGGAGAAGAGCGGCATCGGCTTCTCGGCCACCGTCAAGAGCAAGGAGCAGCGCGCCGCCTCCGAGATCCTGATGGAAGCGGAGCCGGAAGACCTGATCAAGTTCGGCCTGATCCCCGAACTGGTGGGCCGCCTGCCGGTGGTGGCCACGCTGGCCGAACTGACCGAAGAGGCGCTGATCCAGATCCTGGTGGAGCCGAAGAACGCGCTGGTCAAGCAGTACTCCAAGCTGCTGGACATGGAAGGCTCGGAACTGGAAATCCGTCCCGCCGCACTGCACGCCATCGCCAAGAAGGCGCTGGCCCGCAAGACCGGCGCGCGCGGCCTGCGCTCGATCCTGGAGCACGCGCTGCTGGACGTGATGTACGAGCTGCCGAACGAGCAGAATGTCAGCAAAGTGGTGATCGATGAAAACACCATCACCAGCGGCGCCAAGCCTTTGTTGATTTATCAGGAAACGCCTAAAGCCTCTGGTGAAAATTAAATAACGACTGCACACATGCGCAAAATTCGTTTTGCATCCATGGGGCAAGGCGGTACAATTTAAATCAATAAAAGAATGCAGGCTTCATTCGGAAAGCCACACGCGATGCCTGCGTCGCGCGTGGCTTTTTTATTTGATTTCTGCATATTTTTATAGCACGGCAGTATTTCTGAACAGTATCCCAAAGAAATATTATCTGCCGGGTCTTGTGATTTGGCATCTTTGCGCCAATATCTGCAACACGCTTTCACATAAGGTACGCCATGACAACTTCCAAATTAACTGAGCAAACTCAACTGCCGTTATTGCCGCTGCGGGACGTTGTAGTTTTCCCGCATATGGTGATACCGCTGTTTGTAGGTCGCCCCAAGTCGATCAAAGCGCTGGAAGCCGCGATGGAGCAGGGCAAGAGCATCATGCTCGCCGCCCAGAAAGCTGCCGCCAAAGACGAACCTTCCGCCTCCGACATCTATGAAATCGGTTGCGTGGCTAACATCCTGCAGATGCTGAAACTGCCGGACGGCACCGTCAAGGTGCTGGTCGAGGGTGCCCAGCGCGCCCGCATCCGCAAAATCACCGACGCGCCGACGCACTTCGTGGCCGACCTGACCCCGCTCGATTCCGAGATCGGCGATGATTCGGAAATCGAAGCGATGCGCCGCGCCATCGTCCAGCAGTTCGACCAGTACGTCAAACTGAACAAGAAAATCCCGCCGGAGATCCTCGCTTCGCTGTCCGGCATCGACGACGCCGGCCGCCTGGCCGACACCGTGGCCGCGCACCTGCCCCTCAAACTCGAGCAGAAGCAGGTCATCCTGGAGATCTTCAACGTCGCCAAGCGCCTGGAGCACCTGCTCGGCCAGCTGGAAGGCGAACTCGACATCCTGCAGGTGGAAAAGCGCATCCGTGGCCGCGTCAAGCGCCAGATGGAGAAGTCGCAGCGCGAGTACTACCTGAACGAGCAAGTCAAGGCCATCCAGAAGGAACTGGGCGAGGGCGAGGACGGCGCCGACCTGGACGAGCTGGAAAAGAAAGTGGCGGCCGCCAAGATGCCGAAAGAGGCGCTGGACAAGGCCAACGCCGAGCTGAAAAAGCTCAAGCTGATGTCGCCGATGTCGGCCGAAGCCACCGTGGTGCGCAACTACATCGACACCCTGGTCGGCCTGCCATGGAAGAAGAAGTCCAAGGTCAACAACGACCTGGCGAACGCCGAGAAAGTGCTCGAGGGCGACCACTATGGCCTGGACAAGGTCAAGGAACGCATCCTGGAATACCTCGCGGTGCAGCAGCGCGTCGACAAGCTGAAAGCGCCGATCCTGTGCTTCGTCGGTCCTCCTGGTGTGGGTAAAACCTCGCTGGGCCAGTCCATCGCCCGCGCCACCAACCGCAAGTTCGTGCGCATGGCGCTGGGCGGCGTGCGCGACGAGGCCGAGATCCGCGGCCACCGCCGTACCTACATCGGCTCCATGCCTGGCAAGGTGCTGCAGTCGCTGGCCAAGGTCGGCGTGCGCAACCCGCTGTTCCTGCTGGACGAGATCGACAAGATGGGCGCGGACTTCCGCGGCGATCCGTCGTCGGCCCTGCTGGAGGTGCTGGACCCTGAACAGAACCACACGTTCTCGGACCACTACATCGAAGTGGACTTCGACCTCTCCGACGTGATGTTCGTGGCGACCTCGAACTCGTACAACATTCCGCCGGCCCTGCTGGACCGCATGGAAGTGATCCGCCTGTCGGGTTACACGGAAGACGAGAAGACCAACATCTCGCAGCGCTACCTGCTGCCGAAGCAGATCAAGAACAACGGTCTGAAGGAAGAAGAGATCTCGGTGTCCGAAGCCGCGCTGCGCGACATCATCCGCTACTACACCCGCGAAGCCGGCGTGCGTTCGCTGGAACGCGAAGTGTCGAAGATCTGCCGCAAGGTGGTCAAGATGCTGCTGCTGAAGAAGTCGGACAGGAAGGTTGCCGTCACGCCGAAAAACCTGGACAAGTTCCTGGGCGTGCGCCGCTACGACTTCGGCGTGGCCGAGAAAGAGAACCAGGTTGGCCAGGTGGTCGGTCTGGCATGGACCGAAGTGGGCGGCGATCTGCTGACCATCGAAGCCGTGACCATGCCGGGCAAGGGCAACGTGATCCGCACCGGCACGCTGGGCGACGTGATGAAGGAATCGATCGAGGCGGCCCGCACCGTGGTGCGCAGCCGTTCGGCGCGGCTGGGCATCAAGCCCGAAGTGTTCGAGAAGAGCGACATCCACATCCACGTGCCGGAAGGCGCCACGCCGAAGGACGGTCCGTCGGCCGGCATCGCGATGACGACCGCGCTGGTGTCCATCTTCACGGGCATCCCGGTGCGTGCCGACGTGGCGATGACGGGCGAGATCACGCTGCGCGGCGAAGTGCTGCCGATCGGCGGCCTGAAAGAGAAGCTGCTGGCGGCGCATCGCGGCGGCATCAAGACGGTGCTGATCCCGGAGCAGAACGTCAAGGACCTGGCCGAAATTCCGGACAATGTGAAGAACAAGCTGGAAATCGTGCCGGTGCGCTGGATCGACAAAGTGCTGGAAATCGCACTCGAGCGCCAGCCGGAAGCCATCGTGGAAACCCCTCCGGTAGAGGCGGTGGCCGCCGCGGCGGCCAAGGTTGACGGCCAGGGCGAAGTGGTCAAGCACTAAGTCCCGGCTGGCATAACTTGTCCGTTTGACCATAAACAGGCGCCGAAATGGCGCCTGTTTCAATTTTTACTGGTGTTTTGTACTGTGTTTCCCTTGACACAAGGTTGCAACGGCTTGTTTAATACGGCCTGAGATTTTCTCTGCCGTATAAAAACGGTATAAACGATATAAACCTTTGTGACGGGGAAGCTTGTGAACAAGACTGAATTGATCGACCATATTGCCACTTCCGCTGACATCTCGAAAGCGGCTGCTGCGCGCGCACTGGATGCGGTGATCGATGGCGTAACTACCACTCTGGCCAAAAACGACAGCGTCACCCTGGTCGGCTTCGGCACTTTCTCCGTGAGCGAACGCGCTGCCCGCACCGGCCGCAATCCGCGCACGAAAGAAGAAATCGTGATCGACGCAGCCAAAGTTCCTAAATTTAAAGCTGGCAAAGCTTTGAAGGATGCTGTAAACTAACGGACTTCGGTGAGTTGCCAAGCCAGCTTGAAACTCACCGAGGCGGTTTGATTGGGCGCTTAGCTCAGTTGGTAGAGCGGAGCCCTTACAAGGCTTAGGTCGGGAGTTCGAGCCTCTCAGCGCCCACCAGTCAAGCCGGCGCAGTAACAGTGATGCTGTACCTGTATTTGCTGGAGCGGTAGTTCAGTTGGTTAGAATACCGGCCTGTCACGCCGGGGGTCGCGGGTTCGAGTCCCGTCCGCTCCGCCAACAAATACAAACAAACATCTGACCAGGAGCGGTAGTTCAGTTGGTTAGAATACCGGCCTGTCACGCCGGGGGTCGCGGGTTCGAGTCCCGTCCGCTCCGCCAAGAATATGGAAGCCCCTGCAGCTGCGAAGTTGCAGGGGTTTTTTCATTTTTGGCATGCTTGCCGTTTTCTCAAAACTGCGCCTTGCTATAGAGCGGCGCGGCGCTGTAAAATCGCGACGGAATATTTCCTCTCCTAAGAATGGCGGACCATGTTTGAATTTATACGCACGCATCAAAAGCTGATGCAGATTTTACTGGCGATCCTGATCGTGCCGTCGTTTGTGTTCGTCGGCGTGGCCGGCTACAACAACACCGGCGACGAGGCCAACATCGTGGCCAAGGTCGGCGACCAGTCCATCACCCGGCAGGAATGGGAAGCCGCGCAGCGCAACCAGCTCGACAGCTTCCGCCAGCGTATGGGCGCGCAGTTCGACCAGAAACTGTTCGACACGCCAGAGTTCAAGAAGAACGTGCTGGAGCGCCTGGTGGCTGACCGCGCGGTCGCCGCCGAGATGGTCCGCAGCCACCTGACCGTGGCCGACTCGGTACTGCAGAAGCAGATCCTGGACACCCCCGGCCTGCGCAAGGACGACGGCAGCTTCGACATGGAGCGCTACAAGGCGCTGCTGGGCGCGCAAGGCCTGTCGCCGGCCGGCTACGAGGCGCAGCTGCGCCGCGAGATGGCGCTGCAGCAGCTGGGCGGCGCCGTGCAGGGCACCGGCATCGTGCCGCGCGCCGTGGCCAAGCAGATCTCCGATTTCGGCGCGCAGGAGCGCGAAGTGCAGGAACAGCTGTTCCCGGCCGCGCAATTCCTGGGCCAGGTCAAAGTCACCGACGAGATGGTGAAAGCCTTCTACGACAAGAACGGCAAGTTGTTCGAAGTGCCTGAGCAGGCCAAGATCGAATACGTGGTGTTCAGCGCGGCCGCCGTGGAATCGCAAGTGAGCGTGACCGACGCCGAAGTCGCCGCCTACTACGACGCCAACAAGGCCCGCTTCGCCAGCCCTGAATCGCGCCGCGCCAGCCACATCCTGGTCACCGTGGGCAAGGACGCCAGCGCCGCCGACAAGGCAGCCGCCAAGGCCAAGGCCGAAGCCATCCTGGCCGAAGTGCAGAAGAACCCGGCCGACTTCGCCAAGGTCGCCAAGGCCAAGTCGCAGGATCCATCGTCGGCCGAGCAGGGCGGCGACCTGAACGAACTGGAAAAAGGCTCGCTGCCGAAGGCGCTGGAAGACAAGGCCTTCAGCATGAAGCAGGGCGAGATCGCCGGTCCGATCGAGACCGAGTTCGGCTACCACGTGGTCACCATCACGTCGCTGAAACCGTCCACCACCAAGCCGCTGGACGAAGTGAAGGACACCATCGCCGCCGACCTGAAGAAGCAGAAGGCCGGCAAGCAGTACTCGGAAATGGCCGAAGCGTTCACCAACACCGTGTACGAGCAGTCCGATAGCCTGAAGCCGGTGGCCGACAAGCTCAAGCTGAAAGTGGAAAGCGCCGAGAACATCACGCGCAACCCGTCGCCGGCGCTGGGCACCGCGCCGTTCAACAACGCCAAGTTCCTGGCCGCGCTGTTCTCGGCCGAGTCGCTGAAAAACAAGCGCAACACCGAAGCGGTTGAAGTGGCGCCGAGCACGCTGGTGGCAGGCCGCATCGTCGAGTTCAAGCCTGCGGCCAAGCGCCCGCTGGCCGAAGTCGACGCCGCCATCCGCCAGCGCGTCACGGCCGAAGAAGCCGTGAAGCTGGCGCGCAAGGAAGGCGAAGCCAAGATGGCCGCCGCCAAGGCTGCCGGCAGCGCGGACGGCTTCGGCCCGGCGCAGCTGGTGTCGCGCAGCGAAGGCAAGGGCCTGAGCCCGCAAGTGCTGGCTGAAGTCATGAAGGCCGACGCCAGCAAGCTGCCGGCCTATGTCGGCGTGGAAGTGCCGGGCGCAGGCTACGGCGTGTACCGCATCGGCAAAGTGCAGCAGCCGGCCACGCAGGACGCCGCCCGCCGCAAAGCCGAGGAAGAGCAGATCACCAGCATCGTCGCCGAGCAGGAGATGGCCGCCTACGTCGAAGCGCTCAAGCAGAAATCCAAGGTCAAGATCCTGGCCTCGGCAGAACCGGCCAAGACCGACGAAGCCAAGTAAAACCAAGCCAGGTACAAAGTCAAAATCAATGCCGCCCTCGGGCGGCATTTTTCATTCAAAGACGTGAATTGATCCGCAGCAAAATGGGGTCAGGGTTAATATTGCAAAAATAATTAACCCTGACCCCATTTTGGTTTACGGCAATCGGTAGAGTGCCGGCTTAAGCGGGGTGGAGCTGGCGGGCGGCGGCGAGGAGGTCGGCGGGGGCGATGCCGGGCAGTTCGAGGACCTGGGCGTCGGCGATGCGGGGGAAGTTGCGGTCGATGGAGCGCGTGTAGGCGGGGTCGTAGTGCTCGGCCAGCAGCGCGTCCACCAGCTCGGCCATGCGGCCTTCGCTGGCCAGGCTTTGCCAGTTGTGGATCTTGTCGTTGCCGTGCAGGGAGGCCAGGTAGCCGAGCTGCTCGTTGAGCGGGCCGGCGTCCTGCGTGTAGTGGACGTAGTCTTCCATCAGCAGCTGCACCCGGTGCGCGCGCGACAGTTGCAGCGCGATGCAGCGCGCGGCGCGGATCTGTTCCATCAGCGCGCCGGGCACGCGCAGCGCGCCGACTTTCTTGCTCTCGGATTCGACGAATACCGGCAGCGCCGGGTCGAAGCCTTGCAGGCGCTGCCAGATGGCCGTCTCGAAGGCTTTCTGGGTGGGCTGCGGCTGGCTGGGCAGGCCGCCCAGCACGGAGCCGCGGTGCGCCGCCAGCTGTTCCAGGTCCAGCACCTGCGCGCCGATCGAATCCAGCGTCTGCAGCAGCCGGCTCTTGCCGCTGCCGGTGGTGCCGCACACCACGCGGAAGTCGAGCGCCGGCGGGTGCTCCAGCGCGCTGCTGACGAACTGGCGGAAATCCTTGTAGCCGCCTTCCAGCTGCACCACCGGCCAGCCGATCTTGGCCATGATGTGGGCCAGCGAGCCGCTGCGGTTGCCGCCGCGCCAGCAGTAGACCAGCGGCCGCCATTCGCGCGGCTTGTCCAGCCAGAGCGCGTCGATGTGGGCGCTGATGTTGCGCGCCACCATGGCGGCGCCCATTTTGCGCGCCTCGAAGGCGTTCACTTGCTTGTAGGTGGTGCCGACCTGGATGCGTTCTTCGTCGTTCAGCACCGGGCAGTTGATGGCGTTGGGCAGGTGGTCCAGCGCGTATTCGGATGGGCTGCGCGCGTCGATAATGGCGTCGAACTCGCCCAGGCGGCCGGCGATGTCGGCGAAGCGCAGGATTTCGGGATATTTCATTGTGTTCTTATTTTGCCTTCAATAATGGCTGCAGGTAGGGCCAGATGTTGCCGAGGATAATGGGGTGCGCGGCCGCCAGCGGGTGCAGGCGGTCGGGCTGGAACAGTTCGCTCTTGTCGGCCACGCCGTCGAGCATGAAGGGCGCCAGCGGCGCTTTGACGTCCTTGCTGAGCGCGCCGAACATGGCGAAGAATTTGTCGGCGTAGTCGCGGCCGTAGTTGGGCGGCATGCGCATGCCCACCAGCAGCACCTGGGCGCCGGCGCCGCGCGCCTGGCTGATCATGGCGCGCAGATTGGCCTCGGCGGCGGCCACCGGCAGGCCGCGCAGGCCGTCGTTGGCGCCCAGTTCGATGACCACGATGGACGGCTGGTGCTTGCTCAGCAGGGCCGGCAGGCGGGTGCGGCCGCCGCTGGTGGTTTCGCCGCTGACGCTGGCGTTGACGATGCGCGCATCGATTTTCTGCGCCTGCAGCTTCCGTTCCAGCAGCGCCACCCAGCCGGCGCCGCGCGCCAGGCCGTACTCGGCTGACAGGCTGTCACCCAGCACCAGCACGGTTTTTGGTGCAGAATAGGCGCTTGCGGCGGCGCTGAACAAGAACAGCGCCACCACCGGCAGCCACAAAACCTGATGTAACTTTTTCAAAAAGACCATGCCTGAATTCCCTAAAGCGTCCAGCAATTTCATTCCGGATTCGCCGTCCATGGCGGACAGCGGCACTGTGCGGGCCGGCGCGCCGGGCCAGTCGGCCATCGTGGTGGCGGGCCTGAGCAAGCGCGTGGCGGACGCCAGCGGCGAGCTGACCATCCTGCACAGCGTGGATTTTACCGTGCAAAAGGCGGAGACGCTTGCCATCGTTGGGGCCTCGGGTTCGGGCAAGTCGACCCTGCTGGGCTTGTTGGCCGGGCTGGACTTGCCCAGCACCGGCAGCGTGCACCTGGACGGCAGCGATATCTACGCGCTGGACGAGGACGGCCGCGCGGCCGTGCGCAAGGCGAAACTGGGCTTTGTGTTCCAGTCCTTCCAGCTGCTGGCGCACCTGACGGCGCTGGAGAATGTGATGCTGCCGCTGGAACTGGCGGGCGACGACAATGCGCGCGCCAAGGCCGAGGCCATGCTGGGCCGGGTGGGGCTGTCGAGCCGCCTGAAGCACTATCCCAAGTATTTGTCCGGCGGCGAGCAGCAGCGCGTGGCGCTGGCGCGGGCTTTCGTGGGCGAACCGCCGCTGCTGTTTGCCGACGAGCCGACCGGCTCGCTGGACGCGGCCACTGGCGAGGCGGTGATCCAGCTGATGTTTGAGCTGAACCGCGAGCACGCTTCCACGCTGGTGCTGGTGACGCACGATCCGTCCATCGCGGCGCGCTGCGGCCGCGTCATCACCATCGCCGCCGGGCGCATCGTGTAGCCGGCAAAATCAGCGGCCGTGGTGCTGGACCAAGCGGTTCAGCGCCGTGCGGATGGCCGGTATCAGTTCGCCGGCGGTCAGCCCGATCGGTCCCGCGCCCTCGGTGACCATCACGTCCGCTGCCATGCCGTGCAGCCAGACCGCCGCCAGCGCGGCCTCCCACACCGGCCAGCCTTGCGCCAGCAGGCTGCCGCACAGGCCCGCCAGCACGTCGCCGGTGCCGGCCGTGGCCAGCGCGGGGTTGCCGGTGGTGTTGATGACCACCTGGCCCTGCGGCTCGGCCAGCACCGTGCCCGATCCTTTCAGCACCACCACCGCCTGCATGCGCGCGGCCAGCCGGCGCGCGGCGGAAGGACGGTCGGCTTGCACTTCGGACACGGAAATGCCCAGCAGGCGCGCCGCTTCCAGCGGGTGCGGCGTGAGCAGGGTGGCGCCCGCGCGCTCGGCCAGCGCGTTTTGCAGGGCCGGATCGGCCGCCAGCAGGTTGAGCGCGTCCGCGTCCAGCACTGCGGGACTGGCGCTGGCGATGGCGCGCGCCAGCAGGCCGTGCGCGGTGCGCGCCGTGCCGAGGCCGGGGCCGGCCACCACCACGGCGGTATCGAAGTCGAAATCGCCGGCCTGGCGGCACATCAGTTCTGGGTAGGCGCTGTCGTAGGCCGGCGCGTGGTCGGCGAAGCAGGCGTAGACGCGGCCGGCGCCGGTGAGCAGCGCGGCGCGCGCGGCCAGGATGGGCGCGCCCGCCATGCCGTGCGCGCCGCCCAGCACCGCCACGTTGCCGTAGCTGCCCTTGTGCGTGTTGTGGCGCCGCGCGCGCACGTGGCGCACGAAAAACTTCACCTCGTTCAGGTGCTGGCGCGAGGGCTGGAACAGCGTGGCGTCCAGGTCCAGCCGCGAAACCTGCACCAGGCCGGCATGGTCGCGGCCTTCGCAGGTGTGCAGGCCGGGCTTGTCGCCGATGAAGGTGACGGTGTGCGTGGCGCGCACGGCGATGCCGTTCGGGCCGACGATGGCGCCGGTATCCGCATCCAGCCCGCTCGGCACGTCCAGCGCCAGGCGCGAGCAGGGCAGGCCGTTCACGGTGGCCACCAGCGCGCGCAAATGCCCTTCCAGCGGGCGTTTCAGGCCGATGCCGAACAGGCCGTCGACCACCAGGTTCCATTCGACGGTGGCGATGGCTTCCAGGCTCAGTTCCTCGAACAAGGCTGCGCTGGAGCGCGCCCGCTGCAGCGCGTGCCCGCGCTCCTGCGACGACGCCGCGCCGCTGTCGAGATGCAGAATGGTGACCTGGGCGCCGGCGTAAGCCAGGTGAGCCGCCGTTTCCAGCGCGTCGCCGCCGTTGTTGCCCGGCCCCGCCAGCACCAGCACGCGCGCGCGGCCCGTAGAGAAAGGCAGCAGATCCAGCGCGGCATTGGCCCCGGCCTGGCCGGCACGCTGCATCAGCGCGCCCGGCGGCAGGCGCTGAGCGGCGGTGTGCTCAATCAGGCGGATCTCGGCAACAGTGTAGAGGGGATTCATGGCAGGCCGTGGCAGTGGGGATGATGTCATTCTAGCATTGAAGCGGCGCTGCGGAATCGGCAACAAATTGGACAGGAATTGTGCTACCGGCACATTGCCATGCGCACTACAATAAGCGCTTCTCGCATAGCTGGAGGTAGCGTATGGACTGGCAGTTCTGGATCGATCGTGGCGGCACGTTTACGGACATCGTGGCGCGCATGCCGGATGGCGGGCTGCGCACGCACAAGCTGCTGTCCGAGAATCCCGAGCAGTACCGCGACGCGGCGATTGCCGGCATTCGCCACCTGCTGGGCGTGGCCGCAGGCGATCCGGTGCCGGCGGCGCGCATCGAGGCGGTGAAGATGGGCACCACGGTGGCCACCAACGCGCTGCTGGAACGCAAGGGCGAGCGCACCGCGCTGGCCATCACGCGCGGCTTCCGCGATGCGCTGCGCATCGCTTACCAGAACCGTCCACGCCTGTTCGACCGCCATATCGTGCTGCCCGAGCTGCTGTACAGCCACGTGGTGGAAGTGGACGAGCGCATGGGCGCGCACGGCGAGGTGGTGCGGGCGCTGGACGCGGAAGGCGCGCGCGCCGGCCTGCAGGCGGCGTTCGACGCGGGCCTGCGCTCGCTGGCCATCGTCTTCATGCACGGCTACCGCTACAGCGCGCACGAGGCGGCGGTGGCGGCCATCGCGCGCGAAATCGGCTTCACGCAAGTGTCGGTGTCGCACCAGGTGAGTCCGATGATGAAGCTGGTGGCACGCGGCGACACCACGGTGGTGGACGCCTACCTGTCGCCCATCCTGCGGCGCTATGTGGACCAGGTGGCAAGCGAGCTGCCGGGCGTGAACCTGCAGTTCATGCAGTCCAACGGCGGCCTGACCGACGCGCGCGCCTTCCAGGGCAAGGACAGCATCCTGAGCGGCCCGGCGGGCGGCATCGTCGGCATGGTGCGGGCCAGCCGGCTGGCGGGCTTCGAGCGCATCATCGGCTTCGACATGGGCGGCACCTCGACCGACGTGTCGCACTTTTCGGGCGACTTCGAGCGCGTGTTCGAGACCCAGGTGGCTGGCGTGCGCATGCGCGCGCCGATGATGAGCATCCACACCGTGGCGGCGGGCGGCGGCTCGGTCCTGCATTTCGACGGCAGCCGCTTCCGCGTGGGGCCGGACAGCGCGGGCGCCAATCCGGGGCCTGCCAGCTACCGGCGCGGCGGGCCGCTGGCGGTCACGGACTGCAACGTCATGCTGGGCAAGATACAGCCCGGCCATTTCCCCAAACTGTTCGGCGCCGACGGCAGGCAGCCGCTGGACGCCGCTGCCGTGCGCGAGCGCTTCGCCGCGCTGGCCGATGAAATCAACGCCGCGGCGCCGGACACTTCGGGCGCCCCGGCCACGCCTGAGCAGGTGGCGGCCGGCTACATCGAAATCGCGGTCGGCAATATGGCCAACGCGATCAAGCAGATTTCCGTGCAGCGCGGGCATGACGTCACCGAGTACACGCTGACCAGCTTCGGCGGCGCAGGCGGGCAGCACGCCTGCCTGGTGGCCGATGCGCTGGGCATGAAAACGGTGTTCATCCATTCCCTGGCCGGCGTGCTGTCGGCCTACGGCATGGGCCTGGCCGACCAGACCGCGATGCGCGAGGCTGCGGTCGAGACACGGCTGGCCGAAGGCGGCGGGCAGGACTTGTCGCAGCGGCTGGCGGCATTGGGCGAAGAGGCGCGCGGCGGGCTGCTGCGGCAGGGCGTGGCGGCGGAACGGATTTCGCTGATACGCCGCGTGCACCTGCGCTACGAGGGCACGGATTCCGCGCTGATCGTGCTGTTCGACAGCATGGACAGCATGAAGGCGCAGTTCGAAGCGGCTTACAAGAAGCGCTTCTCCTTCCTGATGCAGCACAAGGCGCTGATCGTGGAAGCGGTGTCGGTGGAGGCGGTCGGCGCGTCGGATGCGCCGGCGGAGGCGGTGCCGCGGCAGGCGCCGCGCGCAGGCGGGCTGCAGGCGTCGGCCGTGGTGCCGATGTACGCGGCCGGCGCCTGGCGCGACACGCCACTCTACCAGCGCGAGGACACGCGCATCGGCGACATCATCAACGGCCCGGCCATCATCGCCGAAGCCAACGCCACCACGGTGGTGGAGCCGGGCTGGCAAGCCGTGGTCACGCCCCACGACCACCTGGTGCTCACGCGGGTCGAAGCGCTGCCCGAACGGCGCGCCATCGGCACCACGGCAGACCCGGTGATGCTGGAGATCTTCAACAACCTCTTCATGTCGATCGCCGAGCAGATGGGCCTGCGGCTGCAGAACACGGCCTACTCGGTGAACATCAAGGAGCGCCTGGACTTCAGCTGCGCCATCTTCGACGCCGACGGCAACCTGATCGCCAACGCGCCGCACATGCCGGTGCACCTGGGCTCCATGGGCGAAAGCATCAAGACCGTGATGCGCGAGAACGCCGGCCGCATGCGCGCGGGCGATGTCTACATGCTGAACGACCCGTACAACGGCGGCACGCACCTGCCGGACGTGACGGTGATCTCGCCGGTGTTCGACGAGGCGGGCGGGGAGATCCTGTTCTACGTGGGCTCGCGCGGCCACCACGCCGACATCGGCGGCACCACGCCCGGCTCGATGCCGCCCGACTCGCGCAGCATCGAGGAAGAGGGCGTGTTGATCAACAACTTCAAGCTGGTGGACGGCGCGGCGGGCGGCCAGCTGCGGGACGCTGAAACCCGCGCCCTGCTGGCCGGCGCAAAGTACCCGGCCCGCAACCCGGACCAGAACATGGCCGACCTGCGCGCCCAGGTGGCCGCCAACCAGAAAGGCGTGGACGAACTGCGCAAGATGGTGGCGCACTTCGGGCTGGACGTGGTGCGCGCCTACATGGGCCATGTGCAGGACAACGCCGAAGAGGCGGTGCGCCGCGTGATCGGCGCGCTGCACGACGGCAGCTACACGCTCAAGCTGGACAACGGCGCGCAGATCCAGGTGGCGGTGCGGGTGGACCGGGCCGGGCGCAGCGCCGAGATCGACTTCACCGGCACCTCCGGCCAGCTGGAGAACAACTTCAACGCGCCGTCGGCCGTGTGCATGGCGGCTGTGCTGTACGTGTTCCGCACGCTGGTGGACGACGAGATTCCGCTCAACGCCGGCTGCCTCAAGCCGCTGCGGGTGCTGATCCCGCCGGGCTCCATGCTCAATCCGCACTATCCGGCGTCTGTCGTGTCGGGCAACGTGGAGACGTCCACCTGCATCACCAACGCGCTGTACGGCGCGCTGGGCGTGCTGGCCGCGTCGCAGGGAACCATGAACAACTTCACCTTCGGGAACGCGCGCTACCAGTACTACGAGACCATCAGCGGCGGTTCGGGCGCGGGCGAGGGCTTCGACGGCACCTCGGTGGTGCAGACCAATATGACCAACTCGCGCCTGACGGACCCGGAGATCCTGGAATTCCGCTTCCCGGTGCGGCTGGAGAGCTACGAGATCCGGCAGGGTTCCGGCGGGGCGGGGCGCTGGCATGGCGGCGACGGCGGCGTGCGCAAGGTGCGCTTCCTGGAGGCGATGACGGCGGCCATCCTGTCCAACAACCGCCTGCATGCGCCGTTCGGCATGGCCGGCGGGCAGCCGGGCCAGGTGGGACGCAACCTGGTGCAGCGCGCGGACGGCAGCATCGAGCAGCTGGGGCACATCGGTAAGACCGACATGGCGCCGGGCGACGTGTTCATTATCGAAACGCCGGGCGGGGGCGGTTACGGCGAAACTTAAGGCTAAGCCGTGGTGGAAATGCCGTACTTGCGCTGGGTGGCGCTGTATTGCTGCAGCAGGATGTCGTAGTCGGGGTTGCCGCTGTCGATGCGGCCCAGGCGCTGCAGCAGCTGGCCGGCTTGCTCGCCCAGCGGCGCTTCCCAGCCCAGCTCGTCGAGCTGGCGCAGCATGGCGCTGGCGGCGGCGTACAGCACCGACAGGTTGCCCGGGCTCTTGCGCAAGGCCATATTGAGCGAACTGACCGCCGCGCGGTGGTCGCCTTGTTCCAGATGGCCGGCGGCGCTTTCCAGCAGCTCCTCCACCTGGTGCGTGATCTGCTCGCCGATGCCGCGCGCCAGGTCGTGCCGGCCGGCCTGCTCGAACACGCCCACCGCCTGTTCCATCGACAAGCCGCTGTCGCTGTCGTTCATCATGTCGATGACAACGCCGGCCGCGTCCTTGTCTAGCTTGTGCTTGAGGCAGCTTTGCACCAGGTTGAGTTTCAGGGGACTGGACAAGCCCTTGGCCAGCGCCACGGCGGCCACGGCGTTGCTCAGCTCGGCGGCGGCGGCGGTGTCGTTGCCGGTCAGGTCCAGCAGCAGGGCGGCCGAGATGGCGCGGCACACTTCGGTGTTGGCGTTGCCGCGCAGCGAGCGCTCGAGGTCGCGGATCACGCCGCTGGCCTGGTTGGCGTCGCCTTTCTTGACCAGCGCCCTGACCAGGTTGACATGGTCTTCCGGGTCGCGGAACTCGGAGTACTTGGCTTTCGCCACCACCTGCTTGAAGGCTTTCTCGGCCACGCCGATATCGCCGGTTTCATAGGCCACCGTGCCCAGGTGGCGCAAACGGCTCACCATGTGCGGCGAGATCGCCACCGCGTCCTCCAGCACCTTCTTGGCCTGCACCGCCTGGCCCAGCGCCTCGTGGGTGCGCGCCAGCAGGTCGTAGGCGGCCATGTATTTGGGGTTCTGCGACAGCAGCTTGTCCAGCGTGAGCAGGGCGTCGTCGTAGCGCTGGGCGGCGAACTGGCAGCGCGCCAGGCCCAGGTGCGCCCAGCCTATCGGCCGTCCGGCCAGGATGGTGTGGTAGGCCAGTTCGGCCTCGGCCAGCAGGCCCTCGCCGAAATACAGCTCGGCGCGCAGGCGGGCGAAGTCGGTGGCGTGGCGCGGATGGTTCGCTTCGGCCGCCGTGGAGGCGGCGATGGCGCCGCGCACGTCGCCCTGGGTAATCTTCTCGTAGATGGGCAGGAAGGCGGTACGCCGGCCCACCGCCTTGGCAATGCGCTGCAGCAGCACTTCCACCGTGAACGGCTTCAGGATGTAGTCGGACGGCAGCAGTTCGGCGGCGCTGACCACCTTGCCGTATACGCCTTCCGAGGTGAGCATGATGAAGATGGTCCAGGGGCCGATCAGCTTGTGGTGCCGCAGGTCTTCCAGCAGCTGCTGGCCGTCCTGGCCGTTGTCGCCGCTGCCGCTGCCCAGGTCGTACTCGCACAGCACCAGGTCGTAGTTCTTCTTGCCCAGCTGGCGGATGGCCGTGCCGGAGCTCACCGCGTCGTCGATGCGCACGATGCCGGACTGGTTCAGCATGTTGCGCAGGCTGGCGCGCATGCCGGGATTCGGGTCCACCAGCAGGACGGAGAGGTCGGCGTAGTCTTGCATCAGCGGGACTCCGCGGCGGCCGGCGCGGCGGCCGGGTTGGCAGGCGGCGCACCGGCGGCAGCGCCTGCACCGGCGGAAGCCGCCACGGCGGGCGCGTATTTCTGGCGGATGGCGGCGTACTGGGCGATCAGGCCCGGCAGTAGCGGATGGGCGGGATTGTCGTCGCGGATGCGGCGCAGCAGGCCGGTGCACTGCACCGCCAGCGTGGCGTCCCAGCCCAGGTCCATGATCTGGCGCAGCATGGCGGTGGCGGCCACGGTCCACAAGCCCTTGTGCTCGGGGCGCTTGCGCAGGGCCTGCTGCAGCACTTCGACCGCCCCCGCCAGGTCGGCGTTGCGGCTTTTCTCGGCGGCCTGGCGCACCATGGCGTCCACCTCCAGGTCCAGCTGCTGGTCGTAGCTGCGCGCCACGTCCTCGCGCCCGGCTTGCGCGCACAGTCCCACCACGTCTTCGGCGCTCACGCCGCTGTCCGGGTCCTTGGTCAATTCATCGAACAGCCGCGCCGCCTGTTCGTCCATGCGGTTCACCAGGCAGCTGTGCGCCAGCCCCAGCTTGATGTTGCTGGACATGCCGGTGGTTTCCGACAGCAGCGCCATGGCCTTGGCCAGTTCGGCCGCCGCCGCATCCGGCTTGCCGTTCAGCTCCTGCAGCATGGAGGACGAGTAGGCGCGGCACACTTCCACGTCCGGGCCGCTGCGCAGCGAGCGCTCCATGTCGCGGATCACGGCGGAGGCGCCGCCCGCATCGCCTTTCCTGACCAGCGTGCGCACCAGGTTCACATGGTCGGCCGGGTCGCGGAACTCGGAGTACTTGGCCTTGGCCACCACCTGCTTGAAGGCCTTCTCGGCCGCCTCGATGTCGCCGGTGGCATAGGCCACGTCGCCCAGGTTGCGCAGGCGTGACACCATGTGCGGCGAAATGGCGATGGCGTCTTCCAGCACCTTCTGCGCTTCCTGGTCCTTGCGCTGGGCGCGCAGCGCCTGGGCCAGCAGGTCGTAGGCCGCCATCAGCTTGGGATTGTCGGCCACCAGCGTCTCCAGCTGCGCCTGTGCGTCCGGATAGCGCTTCATGGCGAAAGCGCAGCGCGCCCGCCCCAGCTGCGCCCAGCCCAGCGGCTTGCTGGCGACGATGGCGGTGTAGGCCTGTTCCGCCTCGGGCAGGCGGTCCAGGCTGACCAGCAGCTCGGCGCGCAGGCGGGCGTAGTCGGTGGCGTAGCGCGGCTGCGCGGTCTCATTGGTCAGGCAGGCGGCAATCGCTTCGCGCGCCTTGCCCTGGCCTATCATCTGGTACACCGGCAGGAAGGTGGCGCGCCGCTCCAGCGCGCGGCCGATGCGCTGCGACAGCACGTCCACGGTGAACGGTTTCAGGATGTAATCGGTGGGCAGCAGCTCGGCGGCGCTCACCACCTTGCTGTATACGCCCTCGGAGGTGAGCATGATGAAGATGGCCCACTGGCTGATAAGGCGGTGCAGGCGCAAGTCCTCCAGCAACTGCTGGCCGTCCTGGCCCACCTCGTTGCCGCCGGCGCTGCCCAGGTCGTATTCGCACAGGATGACGTCGAAGTCGCGCTTGTTCAGCGCCCGGATGGCCGTGCCGGCGCTGACGGCGTGCTCCACCTTGGTGATGTTCACCTGGGTCAGCATATTGTGGACGCTGGCGCGCATACCCTGGTTGGGGTCGACGATCAGGACCGACAGGTTGCTATAGTCTGGCATCTTCTTTCTTTCAAGCCGGGCATACTTTTTTTCCAGCATACTCCAAGGATAGCCACATTTGGGTGCATTGCAGCACTTATACAGCAAAAATGTTGCTTCAAGGGCACGAGCGGCCAGGTCTGCGCGTGACAAAGCTGTATAGCGGACCCTGCCCGGGGAGGTGCTAACAGGGTATAATGCCGGGCAAAGGATTTTAGCCGCACAGATTTCTTCTTTAATCCGCAGCCACGCTGCTCAACCACCTCCCAACCATGTTGATTTTGCCGGGTTCTAACGCCCTGTCTGCATTCCGTAGCCAACGCCTCCTCACTCAACTGCAAGCCGTGTTGCCCGCCATTACGGCCGTGCAAGCGCGCCACCTGCACTTCATCGACGCCGCCGCGCCGCTTTCCAGCGACGACACCAGCCGCCTGCAAGGGCTGCTGACCTACGGCGAGCCCGCCCAGGCCGACCTGGCCGACGGCGGCGCGGTCGAAGAATTTGTCGTGATCCCGCGTTTCGGCACCATTTCGCCATGGGCATCCAAAGCCACCGACATCGTGCACAACTGCGGCATGGCCCACATCAAGCGCGTCGAGCGCGGCGTGGCCTACCGCATCCATCTGAAAGCCGGTTTCCTGGGCAGCAGCATCGGCGCCGGCAAGATGTCGGCCGAGCAGGCCGAGGCCGTAGCGGCGCTGCTGCACGACCGCATGACCGATTCCGTGCTGCGCCACGCCGACGAAGCCGCCGGCCTGTTCCGCACGCTGGAAGCCAAGCCGCTGGAAGCGATCGACGTGCTGGGCGCCGGCAAGCAGGCGCTGGAGAAAGCCAATACCGACCTCGGCCTGGCCATGTCGGAAGACGAGGTGGACTACCTGCACGAGGCCTTCACCAAGGCCCAGCGCAATCCGACCGACGTGGAACTGATGATGTTCGCGCAGGCCAACAGCGAACACTGCCGCCACAAGATCTTCAACGCCGACTGGACCATCGACGGCGAAGCGAAGGACAAGTCGCTGTTCAAGATGATCAAGAACACCCACGAGAAACAGCCGAAGGGCACCATCGTGGCCTACAGCGACAACTCGTCCATCATGGAAGGCGCCGTGGTTTCGCGCTTCTTCCCGCAAGGCGCCGGCCAGGAATACGCCGCCACCACCGAGCTCACCCACACCCTGATGAAGGTGGAGACCCACAACCACCCGACCGCGATTTCCCCGTTCCCCGGCGCCTCCACCGGCGCCGGCGGCGAAATCCGCGACGAGGGCGCGACCGGCCGTGGCGCCAAGCCGAAAGCCGGCCTGTGCGGCTTCACCGTGTCCAACCTGATGATCCCGGGCGCCGTGCAGGCCTGGGAAAACGCCGCTTCGGTGACCGCGCCGTACGCCCAGCGCGACACGTCGAAAGCCTACGGCAAGCCGGACCGCATCGCCTCGCCGCTGCAGATCATGATCGACGGCCCGCTGGGCGGCGCCGCGTTCTCCAACGAATTCGGCCGTCCGGTGCTGGGCGGCTACTTCCGCACCTACGAGCAGAACGTCGGCACGCAGACGGCCGGCACGCCGGACACCGTGTACGGCTACCACAAGCCCATCATGATTGCCGGCGGCATCGGCAACATCTCCGGCCAGCACACGCACAAGAACGACATCCCGGTCGGCAGCCTGCTGATCCAGCTGGGCGGTCCGGGCATGCGCATCGGCATGGGCGGCTCGGCCGCTTCCTCGATGGCCACCGGCACCAACACCGCCGACCTGGACTTCGACTCGGTCCAGCGCGGCAACCCGGAAATGGAACGCCGCGCCCAGGAAGTGATCAACGGCTGCTGGCAGCTCGGTCCGAACAACCCCATCATCTCCATCCACGACGTGGGCGCCGGCGGCTTGTCGAACGCCTTCCCGGAAATCACCAACGACGCCAAGCGCGGCGCGCTGTTTGACCTGCGCAAGATCCCGCTGGAAGAATCCGGCATGGCGCCGAAGGAAATCTGGTCCAACGAATCGCAGGAACGCTACGTGCTGGCCATCGCGCCGAACGACCTGCCAGCGTTCAAAGCCATGTGCGACCGCGAGCGCTGCCCGTTCGCCGTGGTGGGCACCGCCACCGAAGAGCGCCAGCTCAAGCTGATCGACGACGAAATGGGCAACAGCCCGGTCGACATGCCGATGGACGTCCTGCTGGGCAAACCGCCTAAAATGCAGCGCGACGTGCACCATGTGCAGAACGACTACCCGGCCATCGACCTGACCGGCATCTCGCTGGAAGAAGCGGCCAAGCGCGTGCTGCTGCTGCCGACCGTGGGCGACAAATCCTTCCTGATCACCATCGGCGACCGCACCGTGGGCGGCATGTCGGTGCGCGACCAGATGGTGGGCCCGTGGCAGGTGCCGGTGGCCGACTGCGCCGTGACCGCCATGAGCTACGAAGGCTACCTGGGCGAAGCGATGGCGATGGGCGAGCGCACCCCGCTGGCCGTGATCGACGCGCCGGCCTCGGGCCGCATGGCCGTCGGCGAAACGGTGACCAACCTGGCCGCCGCGCCGATCCGCTCGATCGAGGACATCAAGCTGTCCGCCAACTGGATGGCCGCCTGCGGCCAGCCGGGCCAGGACGCCGCGCTGTACGACACCGTGCAGGCGGTGGGCATGGAACTGTGCCCGGCGCTGGGCATCTCCATCCCGGTCGGCAAGGACTCGCTGTCCATGCGCACCACCTGGAAGGACGAAGACCAGAGCAAGGCCGTGATGTCGCCGGTGTCGCTGATCGTGTCCGGCTTCGCGCCGGTGTACGACGTGCGCAAATCGCTGACCCCGCAGATCCGCATGGACGCGGGCGACACCGTCATGATCCTGATCGACCTGGGCCGCGGCAAAAACCGCATGGGCGCCTCCGCGCTGGCGCAGGTGATGGGCCAGCTGGGCAACGAAGCGCCGGACGTCGACAGCGCCGAAGACCTGAAGGCCTTCTTCACCGCCATCCAGCAACTGAACCGGGACGGCAAGCTGCTGGCCTACCACGACCGTTCGGACGGCGGCCTGTACGGCACGCTGACCGAGATGGCCTTTGCCGGCCGCGCCGGCCTGTCGATCAACCTCGATATCCTGACCCTGGACGCCGGCCACGGCGCCGACCACGGCGACGCCAAGAACTGGGCCGCGCAGATCGGCGAACGCCGCAACGAGCAGACGCTCAAAGCGCTGTTCAACGAGGAGCTGGGCGCCGTGGTGCAAGTGCGCGCCGACGAGAAATCGCTGGTCATGGACGTGCTGCGCTCGTTCAACCTGGGCGCCTGCAGCCACATCATCGGCAAGCCGAACGACCGTGGCGTGATCGAGTTCACCCGTGACGCCAAGCTGGTCTACAGCCAGCCGCGCTTCGAGCTGCACCGCCTGTGGAGCGAAACCAGCTGGCGCGTGTCGCGCATGCGCGAAAATCCAGCCACGGCGGACGCCGAATACGACCGCCTGCTGGACCTGGCCGACCCGGGCATCTCGCCGAAACTGACGTTCGACCCGTCGGAAAACGTGGCCGCGCCGTTCCTGGCCACCGGCGCGCGTCCGCGCGTTGCCATCCTGCGCGAGCAGGGCGTCAATTCGCACATCGAAACCGCGTGGGTCATGCACCAGGCCGGCTTTGCCGCGGTGGACGTGCACATGAGCGACCTGATCGCCGGCCGCGTCAAGCTGGACGACTTCCAGGGCGTGATCGCCGTGGGCGGCTTCTCGTACGGCGACGTGCTGGGCGCGGGCGAAGGCTGGGCCAAGTCCATCCTGTTCAACCCGGCGATGGCAGAGCAGTTCGCGCGCTTCTTCGGCCGCAGCGACACCTTCGGCCTGGGCGTGTGCAACGGCTGCCAGATGATGAGCAACCTGAAATCGATCATCCCGGGCGCGCATGCGTGGCCGAAGTTCACCACCAACAAATCCGAGAAATTCGAAGCGCGCTTCTCGATGGTGGAAGTGCTGGACTCGCCGTCGATCTTCTTCCAGGGCATGGCCGGCACCCAGACCGCCATCGCCATCGCGCACGGCGAAGGCTACGCCGACTTCTCGCAGACCGGCAACATCGGCGAAGCGATCGCCGCGCTGCGTTTCATCGACAACAAGGGCGCCGCCACCGAAGCCTACCCATACAACCCGAACGGCTCGCCGCAAGGTTTGACGTCGGTGACCACGGCCGACGGCCGCTTCACGGTGATGATGCCGCACGCCGAGCGCGTATTCCGTTCGGTGCAGCAATCCTGGCACCCTGAATCGTGGGGTGAAGACTCCCCATGGATGCGCATGTTCCGCAACGCCCGCAAGTTCATCGGCTAAATCTGCCGGTCAATGCGTAAAAGCCGGGTCCGCCCGGCTTTTTTTATTCTTCACTGCAAAATGGGGTCAGGGTTAATTATTTTGGAAATATTTCCCGAATAATTAACCCTGACCCCATTTGTCTTTTCGGAATTGTTTATTCTTCGGACCAGAGGCGGCCGGCGGTGGCCCAGTGCTCTTTTTTGACTTCGTGGATCAGCACGTCCACGGAGTCGGGCGTCGAGCCCAGCGTGGCGCAGGTGGCTTCGGTGATGGCTTGGACGAAGGCGCGCTTTTGCTCGGGCGTGCGGCCTTCGAAGAGTTGGACGTTGATGGTGGGCATGGCGGTTCCTCAGGTGCGGTAGGTGGGGGTGGTGGCGTCCAGCCGGCGCAGCAGGGCGGGCCACTCGAGGCGGCCTTCGGGGCTGCCGTCGCCAAGCAGCTCGCGGTGCGCTTTCAGGCAGACGGCTTCGCTGGGCTGGCGCAGGGGCATGCAGGCGGATTGGGCCAGCAGCTGCAGGCGGCAGGCCTGGTCCAGCGTTTGCATCAGTACGAAGGCTTCGGCGATGGTGCGGCCGACCGTCAGGCTGCCGTGGTTGCGCAGCAGCAGGGCGGGGTGCCGGGCCAGGCTTGCCGTCAGCCGGGCCTGCTCGGCTGGCGTCATGTCCAGGCCTTCGTAGTCGTGGTAGGCCAGCTCGCCGTAGAAGCGCAGGGCGTAGGGCGACAGCGGCTGCAGCCCTGGGCCTTGCATGCCGACGGCGATGGCGCTGGGGTTGTGCAGGTGCATGACGCAGGCGGCGTCCGGCCGGGCCGCGTGTACGGCGCCGTGCAGCGCAAAGCCGGCCCGGTTGACCGGATGCGGGGAGCGGCAGATGATGTTGCCGCTGCGGTCTACCTTGACGAGATTGGATGCACGGATTTCGTCGAATCGGAATCCGAAGGGGTTGATTAAGTAGTGGCCCGGTTCGCCGGGAACGGCGGCAGATATGTGGGTATATATGCCGTCGTCCCATCCGAATTGGGCGCACAGCTGGTAGCAGGCTGCGAGATCAATCCGGGTTTGCCATTCGGCGGGGCTGGTGATGCCGGGCGGCGTTAATGCGGCTTGGCCTGATGTAGAGAGTCTGTCCATCGGGACAGATTAGCAGGCCGTTTGACGCTGTTAATCCGCCAGCGGTAATGGCTGTCATGCGCTGCGGCATATATGCCGGTTAAAGATGTTTGGTGGCTTCGCGGTAGCTGAGCGCTGCCAGCGTGCCTTTATTCTTTTGCGTGAAGGCCCTGACCTCTTCCGGCGCGTGGTGTGCATAATCTCTTAATGCCCAGCCGATCGCTTTCTGGATAAAGAATTCCTTTTCGTGTGCCAATGCCAGGCAATAGGAATAAAGCATGCCGCTATCGGTATTGCCGCGCCAGCCTAATTGGTGCAATAGGGCGATGCGGCGCATCCAGAAATTTTCGTGGGCCAGTGCATCGTCCATATAATCGTGCCGCCCCTGTAATACTTCGCCGATAATGCCCGCCAATGCGTCTACCGTGTCCCACCAGGATTTGCGCTGGACCAGGGCGAGCAGGGCGGGAATATCTTGGATTGCGAGTTCTTTGCGGTGCATGTCCAGCAGGTCCAGCGCGGCGTAGTGATATTCGCGCTCGGGCAGTTCCCATAATTCATTTGCCAGTGCAATCAGGTGCGCGGGGCCGCTGCCTTTTAACTGGCGCAGCTGGGGCTTTAAGGCGGCGCGCCGCGCCGGGGTGGCGATGCCCAAATAGTCGAATTGATCGCGCATATAGGCGCGCATTGCCTTTGCGCGCTCGGGATCGGCGATTGAAAGCAGTGTGGCCTGGACTTGCTGCAGAAATTCAGTGTTCATAGGTGAAAGTATGCCAGAGTCTGGCGTGATCGTGCCGGAATCTGGTATCCTGCTGGCGAAAAAAAGAGGCGCTCCGCAGAGCGCCTATGCTGTATCCAGGGCTGATAGTTTAAGACGGCTTACCACTTGCGCGAGATTGGATGATTTGTCTTGCATGGAGGCCGCTGCTGCGGCGGTTTCTTCCACCAGCGCGGCATTTGGCTGGGTGACCTGGTCCATCCGGTTAATTGGGATATTAACTTGTTCGATGCCGGCCGTTTGTTCCTGGCTGGCGTGGCTGATCTCGCCATGATATCGGTTACCCGTTTTACGCTATTGACGATTTCCTGCATGGTGGTGCCTGCCTGGTCCACCAGTCGGATGCCGGCATCCACTTTTTGAGTTGAATCGTCGATCAGGCCTTTAATTTCCCGCGCTGCGGCGGCGGAGCGCTGCGCCAGATTCAGCACTTCGGATGCAACCACGGCGAAAGATAATATCGACAATCTTGCGGGAAGAATCGTTAATCGAGCTCATGGTTTTAACGACTTCTTCAATCATGTCTCCACCTTTTAACGCCACTTGGAACGCGGATGCGGCCAGTGCATTTGCCTGGCGGGCATTATCGGCATTTTGTTTGACGGTTGCGGTAATTTGATTTATCGAGGAAGCGGTACGGCCCAGCGAGCCGGCGTGTTCTTCAGTGCGGTTGGATAAATCCAGCTTGCCGGAGGCGATTTCCTGCGAGGCGAGGGCAATTGTATCGGTACCGGCCCGGATTTACTGCGCCATGGCGGCGAGGTGGTCCTGGTATTGGTGGCTGTCACCAGCAGGGCGTGGTCTTGTTCCGTAAACAAAAAAAATGGCACTTTGGTGCAAGTGCCATTTTAGGTACAACAAAGGTATAACTTTAAGCGGAGATTACTGGATCTTTGCTTTTTTCACCAGTTCTTCGCGGTAAGCGGCAACTTTCTTCTGGGTCAGGGCCTCGGCAACCTGGCCTTTGACTTCGTCCAGCGACGGCAGCTTGGCGGCGCGCGAGCCTTCCAGCTTGATCACGTGGTAGCCGAACTGCGTCTTCACCGGGGTTTCGGTGATCTGGCCGTCCTTCAGGGCCACCATGGCGTCGGAGAATGGCTTGACGTAGGAGCCTGCCGCTGCCCAGTCCAGGTCGCCGCCGTTGTTGGCGGAGCCGTCTTTCGACTGCTTGGCCAGTTCTTCGAACTTGCCTCCGGCTTTCAGCTTGGCGATGATGTCCTTGGCTTGCTGCTCGGTTTCCACCAGGATGTGGCGGGCGTGGTATTCCTTGTCGCCCACCTGTGCTTTGTACTTGTCGTACTCGGCTTTGATGTCGGCGTCGGAAACCGGGTTCTTCTTCACGTAGTCCGCCAGCATGGCGTTGATGATGATGCTTTGACGGGTGTTTTCCAGGGCGGCTTTCACTTCGGCGCGGGTGCCCACGCCTTGCTTGTCGGCTTCCTGGATCAGCACTTCGCGGCCGATCAGGTCTTTTTTGATGGCGTCGCGCAGTTGTGGCGAATCGGCTTGTTTGCCTTGGGCGACTACTTGCTTGACGATGGCTTCTACTTTCGATGCCGGAATGGCCTTGCCATTAACGGTAGCAACGTTTTGTGCGAATGCCGGAGCTGCAACGACAGCGATCAGGGCTAACAACAGGCGGGCTGGCTTCAAAATCATTATCACATCCTATAAAAAACACGGGAGCGCAGTGCGCGTAGCCCAAATGATAGCGGCGCCACAAGGGCGCCGTTCCTTACTGCTGACTAATTACTGTACTTTGGCTTTCTTAACCAGTTCTTCCTGGTAAGCCTGCAGCTTCTTCTGGGTCAGCGCGTCCGAGATTTGCGGCTTCACTTCGTCCAGGGTAGGCAGCTTGGCTTCGCGCACGTCGTCCACTTTGATCACGTGGAAGCCGTTCGGGGTCTGCACGGCTTTCTCGGTAACCTGGCCTTTTTGCAGGGACACGAAGGCGTCCGAGAACACTTTAGGGAAGGACGACGGGGTTGCCCAGTCCAGGTCGCCGCCGTTGGCTGCGGAGCCGGTGTCTTTCGAGGTCTTGGCCAGTTCTTCGAACTTGGCGCCGCCCTTCAGCTTGGCGATGACCGCGTTGGCTTCGGCTTCGGTTTCCACCAGGATGTGGCGCACGTGGTATTCCTTGTTGCCGGTTTGCGCTACGAATTTGTCGTACTCAGCCTTGATCTCGGCGTCGCTGACCGGGTTCTTCTTCACGTATTCGCCGACCAGGGCGTTGATGAAGATGGCCTGGCGCGCGTTCTCCAGCTGCGCTTTGACGTCGGCGTTCTTGGAGTAACCTTGCTTTTCCGCTTCCTGCATCAGCACTTCGCGGCCGATCATTTCTTTCTTGATGGCTTCACGCAGCTGTGGGGAATCCGGTTGCTGACCTTGGGCAACAACTTGCTTGACGACCGCATCCACGCGCGACGACGGGATAGCCTTGCCGTTGACGACGGCCAGGTTCTGGGCAAAAGCGGGTGCCGCAACAACAGCGATAAGTGCGATCAGCAGACGGGCTGGCTTCAAATTCATTATTTCAAATCCTAAGGGGTAAAGTTCTTAATTGCGGAGAGCCGGATTTTGTGTGATCGCGTTGTCTCTCATTATTTCCAAATCTCCGCGCATATCATACTTCAGACGGTGCCAGTGCGGTAATGGCCAATGCGTGTATCTCCCCACGCATCATATCGTGCACGGAATCATACACGAGTCGATGTCTTGTGACGAGTTTAAGACCTTCGAATTTATCGGAAACGATACGCAGCTGGTAATGGCCGCCGCCGGAGGCTGCTCCGGCATGGCCGGCATGCAGCGCGGACTCGTCTTCCAGCACCATTTCGGCCGGCTGCAGGGCGGCGCGCAGGCGTTCTTCAATCTTGGCGATGCGCGGATCGGTCATGCTTCTTCGTCCTTCATATATTTAGCGAGGTAAATAGTCTGGACGATAATGAAGGCGAATGTCAAACCGGTGGTGCCGAATGCCTTGAAGCTGACCCAGGAGGAGAAGTCGGACTTGAACAGCACGAAGGCGACGAACAGGTTGATGGCGCCCAGCGCGGCGAAGAACAGGGTCCACGACAGGTTGAGCTTTTCCCAGACGTCGTCCGGCAGCGTGAGCTGCGCGCCCATGGCTTTGCGAATCAGGTTGTTCTTGAACGCGTAGCGCGCCACCAGCAAGCCCACCGCGAAGCACCAGTAGATCATGGTCGGCTTCCACTTGATGAAGATCTCGTCATGGAAGTAGATGGTCAGGCCGCCGAACACGACGAACAGGAACAGCGACAGCCACAGCATGAAATCGACCTTGCGTCCGCGCAGCTTCAGGTAGACGATTTGCGCCGCGTTGGCCAGGATGCCGGCCATGGTGGCGATCACCATGGGGGCCTGGTCGGCCGTGGCGGTGCCGTCGTACAGCAGGCTGCTCATGTAGGTGTTGACGAAGGCTTGCGCCGCTTCCGGATGCATGCCGCCCAGTTTGTAGCAGCCGAAGAAGACCAGCAGCGGAAGGAAGTCGAACAGGATTTTCATGGTGAGGCCGTTGTTATGGTTGTTATTTACGTCTTATGTACGTTTTATGTACGTTTGTGATCAATCTTGGGGATCGAAGCGCAACGAGGCGGAATTAATGCAGTAGCGCAATCCGGTAGGTGGCGGGCCGTCCGGGAAGACGTGGCCCAGGTGGGCGTCGCAGACGGCACAAATAATCTCTGTCCTTAGCATACCATGGGAGCGGTCCACCACCTCGGTCACGTTGGCCGGATTCAGCGCCTCGAAATAGCTCGGCCAGCCGCAGCCGGAATCGAACTTGGTGTCGGACGCGAACAGCGGCGTGTTGCAGCACACGCAGGTGTAAATGCCGTGCTCGTGGTGGTCCCAGAACTTGCCGGTGAAGGCGCGCTCGGTGGCCGCGTGGCGCGTTACCTGGTATTCCATCGGGTCCAACTGGGCGCGCCATTCGGCATCCGTTTTGACTACTTTATCGTTCATGATTTAAAGCTTTCTTAAGAAGAACAGCTAACTTCCAAATGACTGGCCCAGTCCGGAGGCAGGGCCGCGTATCTTTCATTCTCCGGCTGTTCGTCGAACGGGCGCAGCAAAACTGACAGTAAACGCTCGACTTCCGTAAAGTCTTTATTTTGCGCTTTCTCAATTGCAATCTGCGCCAGGTAATTGCGCAGTACGTATTTGGGGTT
The DNA here is from genome assembly GCF_059567845.1 of Massilia sp. BGA-UO-ETr-WB1. Taxonomy (NCBI): domain Bacteria; kingdom Pseudomonadati; phylum Pseudomonadota; class Betaproteobacteria; order Burkholderiales; family Oxalobacteraceae; genus Massilia; species Massilia sp. BGA-UO-ETr-WB1. The sequence goes on from NZ_JCAQOT010000027.1 coordinate 840,383, forward strand.
AACCGCGTCCATTGCAACTTTGCGCGCCGCATCGTCGCTGTGCTCTGCGCGCAGGCGGGCCCGGTAGCGGTTCGCCCAGGCGTCGAAGGCCTCGCGGTTGATGAACTCATCCCGAAGATCATGGTCCTGCTCATCGGTATCGGTCTTGAGATTGCTCAAGGTGCGGAAGAATTGCGTGAAGTCGGCGTGATTCTCCTGCAGCAGCGCGAACGTGGCGTCCATCAGCTCGCGGTCGCCGTCCTGTGCGGTCGCCAGGCCCAGCTTGGCGCGCAGCAGCGCGTCCATTTTGGCGGCAAAAGCGGGCTGGTAGACGTCCAGCGCGGCCTGGGCGGCGGGAATCTCGTTGATCAGCGGCAGCAGCGCCTGGCCCAGCGCATAGCAGTTCCAGTGGCCGATCTGCGGCTGCATGCCGTAGGCGTAGCGGCCCTGCTGGTCGCTGTGGTTGCAGATGTGGCCGCTGTCGAAGGCTTCCATGAAGCCGAACGGCCCGTAGTCCAGGGTCTCGCCCAGGATCGACATATTGTCGGTGTTCATGACCCCGTGCATGAAGCCCACCGCCTGCCATTGGGCCATCAGCTCCGCCGTGCGGCGCGTCACCTCGGCCAGAAAAGCCGCGTACGGGTTCTCTTCGGCGCGCAACTGCGGGTAAAAACGGTCGATCACGTAGTCGGCCAGGATTTTCAGCTGTTCCGGCTGCTGGCGGCTGGACCAGTGCTCGAAGGAGCCGAAGCGGATGAAGGTGGGCGCCATACGCAGCACGACCGCCGACGTTTCCACGGTTTCGCGCATCACGCCCTGGTCCGAGCCGGTGACGGACAGCGCGCGCGAGGTGGGAATGCCGAGCGCGGCCATGGCTTCCGAGCACAGGAACTCGCGGATCGAGGAGCGCAGCACGGCGCGGCCGTCGCCCATGCGGGAGTAGGGCGTGAGGCCGGCGCCTTTCAATTGTAATTCCACGGGGCCGGCGGGGGTGTTGACATCGCCCAGCAGGATGGCGCGGCCGTCGCCCAGCTGGCCGGCCCACACGCCGAACTGGTGGCCGGAATACACGGCCGACAGCGGCTGGGCGCTTTCAGGCACGGCGTTGCCGGCCAGGATGTCGATGGCCTGCTGTTCGGCCAGCGCGGCGGCGTCCAGGCCGATCAGCGCCGCCGCCGGCGGGCTGACCGCCACCATATACGGTTCGGGCAGCGGGGTCGGCATCAGGCGGGTGTAGAAGGAGGGCGGGAGACTCGCGAACGAGTTGTCCAGGGGCAGCTTATTGATGGCGGTTCCAGTGGCGATGGGGTGAAGGTCAAATTTTAACGCACAGAGCCGATTCTAGGCGGTGGCATGGGCTTTGCCATCGCCGTTACACTTGGTAACGCAACCAGACACACCGGGGTGTGGCGTTTGCTGCACCGCAGCATAGAAACCGTTTGACGAAAATAGCACGCACGTACGAATATGGGTTCGAGGTTAGAAATAATTAAAAGACAAAGTTACTTAGGAGATCGAATGTCGCTTCCGCAGAGCCCGCTGATGGGGCAGATGATGAATCAGCCCCTGCTTGTATCCGGCATCATTGAATTCGCAGCCCGCCATTTCGGCGACAGCATGATCGTGTCGCGCCGCGTCGAAGGCGACATCCACCGCTACACCTACCGCGACTGCCACCAGCGCGCTCGCCGCCTGGCCAACGCGCTGCACGGCATGGGCATTGCGCTGGGCGACCGCGTCGCCACCCTGGCCTGGAACGGCTACCGCCACCTGGAGGCTTACTATGCGGTGTCCGGTTCCGGCGCCGTGCTGCACACCATCAATCCGCGCCTGCACCCGGAGCAGATCGCCTACATCATCAACCACGCGGAAGACCAGGTGCTGATGTTCGACCTAACCTTCCTGCCCGCGGTGGAGGCGGTGGCGGCGCAGTGCAAGCAGATCAAGACCTACGTGCTGATGTGCGGCCGCGACCGCATGCCAGCCGAAACCAGGATCGCCAACCTGCTCTGCTATGAAGACCTGATCGACACCCATTCGGACGACTACACCTGGCCGCTGTTCGACGAGAACTCGGCCTGCACGCTGTGCTACACCTCCGGCACCACCGGCAACCCCAAGGGCGCGCTGTACTCGCACCGCTCGACCGTGCTGCACGCCTACGGTTCCGCGCTGCCGAACGCGCTCAACGTGACCTCGCGCGACGTGGTGCTGCCCGTGGTGCCCATGTTCCACGTGAACGCCTGGGGCTTGCCGTACTCGGTGCCGCTGAGCGGCGCCAAGATGGTGTTCCCCGGCGCGGCGCTGGACGGCAAGTCGCTGTACGAGCTGTTCGAGGCCGAGCAAGTAACGTTCTCGGCCGGCGTGCCGACCGTCTGGCTGGGCCTGATCAACTTCATGCTGCAAAACAAGCTGAAATTCAGCAGTTTCCGCCGCACGGTGATCGGCGGCTCGGCCTGCTCGCCGGCCATGATGAATACCTTGATGGACGAACTGGACGTGGAAGTGATCCATGCCTGGGGCATGACGGAAATGTCGCCGCTGGGCACGGCCGGCGTGTTGCTCGGCAAGCACCTCGAGCTGCCGCAGGACGAGCAGCGCAAGATCCTGCTCAAGCAGGGCCACGCGGTGTACGGCGTGGACATGAAGATCGTCGACGACGACGGCAAGGAATTGCCGTGGGACGGCAGCAGCTACGGCCACCTGATGGTGAAAGGCCCGTGGGTGATCGCCGCCTATTACAAGGACGAGGGCGGCGACCCGCTGCGGGACGGCTGGTTCCCGACCGGCGACGTGGCCACCATCGACCCAGACGGCTATATGCAGATTACCGACCGCAGCAAGGACGTGATCAAGTCCGGCGGCGAGTGGATCGGCACCATCGACCTGGAAAACATCGCCGTGTCGCATCCGGCCGTGATGCAGGCGGCCTGCATCGGCGTGGCGCACCCGAAATGGGACGAGCGCCCGCTGCTGGTGATCGTGCGCAAGCCGGGCATGGAGGTGAGCCGCGAGGAACTGCTGGCCTTCTACGAAGGCAAGATCGCCAAGTGGTGGCTGCCGGACGACGTGGTGTTCGCCGACGCGCTGCCGCTGGGCGGCACCGGCAAAGTCCAGAAAAACAAGTTGCGTGAGCAATATAAGGAGTACAAACTGCCTACGGCATAGAGTTGCAACGAAGTTGTAAGATGGACAATCACAACTAAAAAGAAGGATGGAGACCATGACCTACCGCAAGCTCGCAGTTGCTGTCAGCCTTACCCTGTTGTCCACGGCCGCGCTGGCCGAGACCGTGAAAATCGCGTTCATCGACCCGCTGTCCGGCCCGTTTGCGCCGGTCGGCCAGAACCAACTGAAAAGCTTCCAGCTGATCGCCGACATGGCCACCAAGGGCAAGTGGGCGGGCGACAACAAGATCGAAGTGAACGGCTTCGACAACAAGGGCAGCCCGCAGGAATCGCTGACCCAGCTCAAGGCCGTGATCGACCAGGGCTACCGCTACATCACGCAGGGCAACGGCTCCGGCGTGGGCCTGGCGCTGCTGGACGCGGTGAACAAGCACAACGAGCGCAATCCCGGCAAGGAAATCGTCTACCTGAATTACGCGGCGATCGATCCGGACATGACCAACAGCAAGTGCAGCTTCTGGCATTTCCGTTTCGACGCCAACTCCGACATGAAGATGGAGGCGCTGACCAGCTACATGGCGCCGGACAAGAATATCAAGTCGGTCTACATCATCGGCCAGAACTACGCTTTCGGCCATGCGGTCAGCCGCGCGGCCAAGGAATACCTGGCGCGCAAACGGCCCGACATCAAGATCGCGGGCGACGATTTGCACCCGATCGGCCAGGTGAAGGACTTCTCGCCCTACATCGCCAAGATCAAGGCTTCCGGCGCCGATTCCGTCATCACCGGCAACTGGGGCGCCGACCTGGCGCTGCTGGTGCGCGCCGCCAAGGACGCCGACCTGAAGGCCAACTTCTACACCTACTACGGCATCACCACCGGCGTGCCGACCGCGATGGGCGCGGCCGGCGCCGAGCGCACCAAGATCATCGGCAACTGGATGATCAACAACGAGACCTTTAACGGCAAGGAAGTGGTGGAAGCGTTCAAGGCCAAGTACAACGACGACTACTACGCCGCGCAGACGCACGTCATCATCACCATGCTGTCGCAGGCCATCAAGGCGGCCAGGACGGCCGATCCGGTGAAGGTGGCGTTCGCGCTGGAAGGGATGAAGGCGCAGTCGCTGAACGGCGGCGTGATGATGCAGAAGCAGGACCATCAGCTGCAGCAGCCGCTGTACATCGGCACCTGGACCAAGGTCAACGGCAAGGACGTCAAGTACGACCAGGAGAACACCGGCTACGGCTGGAAGATGGACAAGAAGATCGACGCCTATGTGGCCGGCCAGCCGACCTCGTGCCAGATGAAGCGGCCTGGCGCGTAAGGCGCCGCGAACCGCCGCAACGCTTGGCGGGTTACGCGGCCAGCCGCTAACCCGCCCTACGAGCCGTCACGAATCACCACGGAAATCCCATGGAATTTACCCTGTTTACTATGCTTAACGGCATCAGTTATGGACTGCTGCTGTTCATGCTGTCCTCCGGACTGACGCTGATCTTCAGCATGATGGGCGTGCTGAACTTCGCCCATGCCAGTTTTTACATGCTGGGCGCCTATATCGCCTACACCATCAGCAGCGTGGTCGGCTTCTGGCCGGCGCTGCTGCTGGCGCCCGTCGCCGTCGGCCTGCTGGGCGCGCTGGTCGAGCGCTACGGCCTGCGGCCGCTGCACAAGTTCGGCCACATCCCCGAGCTGCTGTTCACCTTCGGCCTGTCCTTCCTGATCGTGGAACTGGTGCAGCTGATCTGGGGCCGCGCGGCGGTGCAGTACGCCATCCCGAAGGAGCTGGACGGCCCGCTGTTCACGCTGTTCTCCACCAGCTTCCCGGCTTACCGCGCCTTCATGATGGTGGTGGCGCTGGCCATGCTGGGCGGCATCTGGCTGGTGCTCACGCGCACCCGGGTCGGCCTGGTGATCCAGGCCGCGCTGACGCACCCGGAAGCGGCCGAAGCGCTGGGCCACAATGTGCCGCGCATCTTTATGTGGGTGTTCGGCGGCGGCAGCGCGCTGGCCGGGCTGGCCGGCGTGATCGGCGGCAATGCCTTTGTCACCGAGCCGGCCATGGCGGCCACGGTGGGCAGCATCATCTTCGTGGTGGTGGTGGTCGGCGGCATGGGCTCGCTGGCCGGCGCTTTCGTGGCCTCGCTGCTGATCGGCATCATGCAGACCACGGCGGTGGCGCTGGACTATTCGCTGGCCCACCTGTTGGGCAAGCTGGGCATGGCCGTCTCGCCCGCCACGCCGGCGTACGCGCTGCTGAAAGTCACCATTGCGCAGAGCGCGGCCATCCTGCCGTATCTGCTGCTGGTGCTGATTTTGATCTTCCGCCCGAAAGGCTTGATGGGGACGCGCGAATGAAAGAACTACGATATACCCCGGTCAACCTGGGCCGCTGGCTGGTGTGGACCAGCTACGCCATCATCCTGCTGATCGCGCCGCTGGTGTTCAGCAAGGGCGGCGGCCTGACCCTGCTGTCGCAGATGGGCACGGTGATGATCTTCGGCCTGTCCTACAACATGCTGCTGGGGCAGGGCGGCATGCTGTCCTTCGGCCACGCGGTCTATTCCGGCCTGGGCGCCTTCTTCGCCATCCACGCCATGAACATGGCGGGCGCGGGCCAACTGCCGGGTCAACTGCCGATCCCCACCAGCCTGATCCCGCTGGTGGGCGGGGTGGCGGGCGTGGGCTTCGGCGTGCTGTTCGGCTACGTCACCACGCGCAAGGCGGGCACCACCTTCGCCATGATCACGCTGGGCCTGGTGGAACTGGTGTTCGCCAGCTCGCTGATGTTCCCCGGCTTTTTCGGCGGCGAAGGCGGCGTGACCACCAACCGCGTGATCGGCGGCGCCGTGCTGGGCATCACCTACGGGCCGCAGATCCAGGTCTACTACCTGATCGCGTTCTGGCTGTTCATCTGCACCGCCGCCGTGTACGCCTACACGCACACGCCGCTGGGCCGCATCATCAACGCCGTGCGCGACAACCCGGAGCGGGTGGAGTTCATCGGCTACGACACGCAGTGGGTGCGCTACCTGGTGGTGATCCTGTCGTCCTTCTTCGCCGGCGTATCGGGCGGGCTGTCGGCGATTAACTTCGAGATCGTCAGCGCGGAGAACGTCAGTGCCATCCGCTCGGGCAGCATCCTGCTGTTCACCTTTATCGGCGGCATCGGCTTCTTCTTCGGGCCGCTGCTCGGGGCCATCGTCGGCATCCTGTTCTCGGTGCTGCTGTCGGACTACACGCCGGCCTGGCAGCTGTACCTGGGCCTGTTCTTCGTGCTGCTGGTGCGCTACGCGCCGGGCGGACTGGGCAGCCTGATCATGCTGCTGCTGCGGGCGGCCAAGTTCGGCCATTTCGGCCGCATCGCCCGGCCGCTGGGCTGGGTCTGCCTGGCGGTGCTGCCGGGCCTGGTCGGCTTTGTGGCCGGCGTGGAGATGCTGTACCACCTGACGCTGGAGGCGGCCAACGGCAGCGTGAAGCAGCTGTTCGGCATGGCGGTGGACACCCGGGCGGTGCTGCCCTGGGCGGTGGCGGGCGGCTTGCTGGTGGCGAGCATCCTGGCCTGGCGCAAGGCGCAGCCGGTGTTCGCCGAAGCGTGGGGCGAGTCCTGCGCGGCGATTGCATTGCAGACGAGGAGCGCGCGATGAAGGCATTGGAATTACTGGACGTGCGCAAGAGCTTCGGCAAGTCGGAGATCATCCGCGGCGCCAGGCTGAGCATAGAGCAGGGCGAACGCTGCGCGGTGATCGGGCCGAACGGCGCGGGCAAGTCCACGCTGTTCAACCTGATTTCGGGCCGCTTCCCCTTGAGCAGCGGCGAGATCCGGCTGAACGGGCAGCGCATCAGCGGCCTGAAGCCCTACCAGATCAACCGGCTGGGCTTGTCGCGCAGCTTCCAGATCAGCAATCTGTTCGTCAACCTGTCGGTGTACGAAAACCTGCGCTGCGCGGTGCTCTGGTCGCTGGGCTACAAGTACTCGTTCTGGCACCGCCTGGGCAAGCTGCGCGACGCGCATGAGCGGGCCGAGCAGGTGCTGGAGGAAATCGGCCTGCAGCGCCAGCGCCATGTGCTGGCCGGGGTGCTCACCTACGCCGAGCAGCGCGCGCTGGAGATCGGCATCACCATCGCCGGCGGCGCGGACGTGATCCTGCTGGACGAGCCGACCGCCGGCATGAGCCGTTCCGAGTCGGACGCGGCGGTGGAGCTGATCCGCAAGGTCACCGTCGGCAAGACGCTGCTGATGGTGGAGCACGACATGAGCGTGGTGTTCGGCCTGGCCGACAAGATCGCCGTGCTGGTGTACGGCGAGGTGATCGCCTGCGACACGCCGGAGCGGATACGCGGCAACGCCGCCGTGCAGGCCGCCTACCTGGGCGGCCACGAAGAGGAGGCTGCATGAGCGCAGAACATATGCTCGACATCCGCAACCTGCATGCCTTTTACGGCAAGAGCCACGTGCTGCACGGCGTGGACCTGCACGTGAAGCCGGGCGAGATCGTGAGCCTGCTGGGCCGCAACGGCGCCGGCCGTTCCACCCTGGTGAAGGCGGCCATGGGCCAGGTCAGCGCCACCGGCGCGGTCAAGCTGAAGGGGCAGGAGATCCTGGGCCTGAAGGCTTACCAGATCGCGCACAAGGGCCTGGGCTATGTGCCGGAGAACCGCGACGTGTTTCCCACGCTGACGGTGGAGCAGAATCTGGTGCTGGGGCAGAAAAAGAGCGGCACCGCTGGGCGCTGGAGCCTGGATGATATGTACCGCATGTTCCCGCGCCTGCAGGAGCGGCGCGCGGTGGCGGCCGGCGTGCTGTCCGGCGGCGAGCAGCAGATGCTGACCCTGTGCCGCACGCTGATGGGCGACCCGGACCTGATCATGATCGACGAGCCGACCGAGGGGCTGGCGCCGAAGATCGTGGCGCTGGTGGCCGAGTACCTGCTGGCGCTGAAGGAGCGCGGCATCTCGGTGCTGCTGGTGGAGCAGAAGCTGGCCATCGCCATGGAGATTTCGCAGCGCGTCTACGTCATGGGCCACGGCGCCATCGTGTTCGAGGGCACGCCGGCCGCCCTGCGCGCGGACGCCGCCGTGCGCAAGGAGTGGCTGGAGGTGTAACATGGCCGCCAACCCTTTACGCCGTACGAATTAAAAAATAATACGGTCGTTCGTTTTTGCGGTATAGTTAAGTTTTGCAGCCTGCTCCTGACTGACATTACTGACATTTACACTTACAAGAAGGAAGAGACATGAGTGCCGAATACCAAGTTCACGGTTCCGTAGCCGTCATCACGCTGAACAACCCGCCGGTCAACGGCCTGGGCCACGCCACCCGCAGCGCTGCGGTGCAGGGCATGCAACAGGCGCTGGCGGACGACGCGGTGAAAGCCATCGTCATCACCGGCGCGGGCAAGGCCTTCTCCGGCGGCGCCGACATCAAGGAATTCAATTCGCCGAAGGCGCTGGCCGAACCCAGCCTGCACTCGCTGATCCGCACCGTGGAGGAATCGACCAAGCCGGTGGTGGCGGCGATCCATACCGTGTGCATGGGCGGCGGCCTGGAACTGGCGCTGGGCTGCAACTACCGCGTGGCCATGCCGGGCGCGCAGATCGCCTTGCCGGAAGTGAAACTGGGCCTGCTGCCCGGCGCCGGCGGCACGCAGCGCCTACCGCGCGTGCTGGGGCTGGAAATGGCACTGAACATGATCGTGTCCGGCACCCCGGTGGCGTCCGAAAAGCTGGCCAAAACGGCCATCTTCGACGAAGTGTTCGCGGCCGACGCCAACCTGCTGGAATCGGCCATTGCCTTCGCCGGTAAAGTGGCCGACGCGCGTCCGCTGCCGAAAGTGCGCGAGCGCAAGGTGGACTACCCGAACCATGAAGCCTTCCTGCAATTCTCCCGCAATACCGTGAAAGCCATGTCCGGCCCGTTCCCGGCGCCGCTGGAATGCGTGGAATGCGTGGCCGCTTCGGTGACCATGAAGTTCGAGGACGGCCTGAAGTTCGAGCGCGAGCGCTTCCTGTCGCTGATCCAGACCACCGAATCGAAATCGCTGCGCCACGCCTTCTTCAGCGAGCGCCAGGCCAGCAAGGTGCCGGACGTGCCGTCCGACACGCCGACCCGCGCCATCAAGAAGGCGGCCGTGATCGGCGCCGGCACCATGGGCGGCGGCATTGCCATGAACTTCGCCAACGCCGGCATCCCCGTCACCATCCTGGAAATGAAGGCCGAGGCGCTGGAAAAAGGCCTGGCCACCATCCGCAAGAACTATGAAAACACCCTGAAAAAGGGCAAGTTGACGCAGGAGAAGTTCGACCAGCGCGTTGCCCTGATCACCGGCACCATGAACTACGAGGAAATCGGCGACGCCGACATCGTGGTGGAAGCCGTGTTCGAGGACATGGGCGTGAAGGAAACCGTGTTCCGCAAGCTGGACGAGGTGATGAAGCAGGGCGCCATCCTGGCCTCGAACACGTCGACCCTGGACGTGGACAAGATCGCTGCCTTCACCAAGCGTCCGCAGGACGTGATCGGCACCCACTTCTTCAGCCCGGCCAACGTGATGAAGCTGCTGGAAATCGTGCGCGGCAAGGAAACCGGCAAGGACGTGCTGGCCACCACCTTGGCGCTGTCGAAAAAGCTGAAGAAAACCGGCGTGGTGTCGGGCGTGTGCGACGGCTTTATCGGCAACCGCATGATCGAGCAGTACAGCCGCCAGGCCGGTTTCCTGCTGGAAGAGGGCTGCCTGCCGGAGCAGGTGGACAAGGCGGTGGAGAAGTTCGGCTTCGCCATGGGCCCGTTCCGCATGGGCGACCTGGCCGGCAACGACATCGGCTGGTACATCCGCAAGCGCCGCTACGTGGAATCGCCGGAAATCACCTATTCGAAGACCGCCGACCTGCTGTGCGAAATGGGCCGCTACGGCCAGAAGACCGGCGGCGGCTGGTATGACTACAAGGCCGGCGACCGCAAGGCTTACCCGAACCAGGAAGTCAACGCCATGATCGTCAAGCATTCGGAAGACATCGGCGTGGTGCGCCGCAAGATCAGCGACCAGGAAATCGTCGAGCGCCTGGTGTACGCGCTGGTGAACGAGGGCGCGCAGATCCTGGAAGAAGGCATCGCGCTGCGCGCGTCGGACATCGACATGGTCTACCTGACCGGCTACGGCTTCCCGCTGCACCGCGGCGGCCCGATGTTCTACGCCGACACGGTGGGCCTGCCGAACGTGCTGGGCACCATCGAGCGCCTGTCGCGCGGCCGCCACGGCGAAGCGTGGAAGCCGGCGCCGCTGCTGGTGAAGCTGGCCGCCGAGGGCAAGGGCTTCAACGGCTGAGCGGAAGCTTAGCCAATCCGCTTGCGCATCCGGGCCAGCGGTACGCTGATGTTGCCCGGAAGCGTGATTTCAAACGGTTCGACCACGTCGAATCCGCTGGCCAGGTAGAGCGGCACGCCGGGCATGGTGGCCGCCAGCTCCAGGGTCAAATAGCCCTGCGCAGCCGCTTCGCGCTGGCAGTGCTCCATCAGCATGTTTCCCAAGCCCTGGCGGGCGGCGGACGGGGCCACGAAGAAGGCGCGGATGCGGCCAGGCTCCCGCGCCGGGTCCAGCAGGCGGTCCGGGCCGGTCTTCGTGCGGTCCGCGCCGAATAGTGTGGCGCGCTTGCTCCAGCCGCCGCAGGCCACCGCCTCGCCGTCGCGCTCGATAATAAAATACGTTCCGTCCTCGATCAGCTGGGTGTCGACCCCGAACACGTGGCGGGTGACCGCCTGCGCCTGCTCCGGGGTATAGAAGCCCACGCTCAGCGCGATGCCGGATTGGGCGATCAGCGCTTCCATGCGGGGGACGTCGTCCAGGCGGGCGGCGCGGAGCTGGTTTTGCGTTGTCATGACCATACGTTAATGCAATTCTTTTGACTAGTCCATGCTCTTGGGTATGATGAGTGCATCAGGAGAATGAATGCATAGACTACCGAAAGTTGCCGCAGGCGTCAGCATGCTGGCCGCGCTGACTATTGGGATTATCTTGGGGCTGACTTCGGCAAGCGCCGGCGCGCGCGAACTGCTGGTGGTGGGCGCCCATTTCGAGCGCGTGTTCGAACGCCGCGCGGATGGCGAGTTCATCGGCATGGGGCCGGACATCGTGCGCATGGTGGCGCGCCGCAACAAGGACACGGTGCGTTTCGAGATCTATCCCTGGGCGCGCGCGCAAGCGATGGTGGCGCAAGGCATGGCCGACATCCTGGTCGGCCCCTACAAGTCGGCCGAGCGGCTGGAACGCATGGCTTTTTCGCACTCGGCCTTCTACCGCGACGACATGGTGTTCTACGCGCTGGCCGGGGCCAGCCACGGCTGGCAGGGCGATTACGCGGCGCTGGAGGGCAAGCCCATCGTGGTGATGAACGGCTGGGCTTACGGCGCCGGCTTCGACGCGGCGCGGCCGCGCCTGCGCATCAGCGTGGCCAACAATGTGGAGAACGGGCTGCTGATGCTGACCTACAAGCACGTGGCCTTGTTCGCCAGCAACCGGCGCAACACCGAGCCGGTGCTGGCCGCACTGAAGCTGAACGGGCTGGTGCTGGCGCTGCCCCAGGTGATCCAGGTGCAGGACGGTTATTTCGCCTTCCCCAAGCGCGCCAGCCACGACCCGATCCGCACCGCCTTTGACGCCGCCTTCGATGCGCTGATCGAAAGCGGCGAACTGAAGCGCCTCTGCATGCGCTACGACGTGGACATTCCCTAGCGGCGCTTAGCGGCGTGTCGGCGTCAAGATGCTGGGCAGCGCTTTCGGCAGCGTTTCCGGGTAGTCGCGGCTGAAGTGCAGGCCGCGGCTTTCGCGGCGCTGCAGCGCGCTGTTGACGATCAGGCCGGCCACGTCCACCAGGTTGCGCAGCTCCAGCAGGTCGCTGGTGATGCGGAAGTTCTGGTAGTACTCGTCGATTTCTTCCTTCAGCAGGGCGATGCGGTGCTGCGCCCGTTCCAGGCGCTTGGTGGTGCGCACGATGCCGACATAGTTCCACATGAAGCGGCGCAGCTCGTCCCAGTTGTGGGAGATCACCACTTCCTCGTCGGCGTCGGTCACCCGGCTTTCGTCCCAGTCCGGCAGGTAGGGCGTGCCCAGGCGTTCCTTGCTTTCGATGTCTTGCGCGCAGGCGCGGCCGATCACCACACATTCGAGCAGCGAGTTCGAGGCCAGGCGGTTGGCGCCGTGCAGGCCGGTGCAGGCGGTTTCGCCCACCGCGTACAGGCCCGGCAGGTCGGTGCGGCCCTGCAGGTCGGTCACCACGCCGCCGCAGGTGTAGTGCGCGGCCGGCACGATGGGGATCGGCTCCTTGGTGATGTCGATGCCCAGCTCCAGGCAGCGCGCGTGGATGGTGGGGAAATGCTCGATCAGCCAGGCTGCCGGCTTGTGGCTGATGTCCAGGTGCACATAGTCCAGGCCGCGTTTCTTGATTTCAAAGTCGATGGCGCGCGCCACCACGTCGCGCGGGGCCAGTTCGGCGCGCTCGTCGTGCGCCAGCATGAAGCGCATGCCGGCCGCAGGGCCCGCTTCGGGCGGCAGCTTCAGCAGGCCGCCTTCGCCGCGGATCGCTTCGGTGATCAGGAAGGACTTGGCGTAGGGGTGGTACAAGCAGGTCGGGTGGAACTGGATGAATTCCATGTTGGACACGCGGCAGCCCGCGCGCCAGGCCATGGCGATGCCGTCGCCGCTGGCCGTGTCCGGGTTGGTGGTATATAAATAGACCTTGCCGGCGCCGCCGGTGGCCATCACGGTGTGCTCGGCGGCAACCGTGTGCACTTCGCCGCTGCGCACGTCCTGCACGTACAGGCCGTGGCACTTGGGCTGCAGGTTGCGGTGCTGGGCTTTGGCGTCCAGCTTGTCGGAGGTGATCAGGTCGATCGCGCAATGGTGCTCGAACAGGCTGATGTTCGGGTGCGCGCGCACTTTCTGCTCCAGCGTGACCTGCACCGCGTGGCCGGTGGCGTCGGCCGCATGGATGATGCGGCGCTGGCTGTGGCCGCCTTCCCGGGTCAGGTGGAAGCCCAGCTCGGCGCTGTCGTCGCGCGTGAAGGGCACGCCCTGTTCGATCAGCCACTCGATGGCGGCGCGGCCGTTTTCCACGATGAAGCGGGTGGCGTCGGTGTCGCACAGGCCGCCGCCGGCCACCAGGGTGTCGGCGATGTGCTGGTCGTGGCTGTCGCCCGAGTCCAGCACGGCGGCAATGCCGCCCTGGGCCCAGTTGCTGGCGCCGTCCAGCAGCTCGCGTTTCGAAATAATCGCCACCTTGCGCGTTTCGGCCAGGTGCAACGCCACCGACAGGCCGGCCAGGCCGCTGCCGACAATCGCAACATCAAATTTCATGGTTCACGGTTCACATTGCTGAGTAGGGAAGCAAGACTATAGACCATTTGCCGCCAGCCTGTCATGCGGCGGTCATTTTCGCGCACGATGTTGATCTGGCGCGGGTTTGCGGTGCGCCGGGCTTGTTGCGGCTCAAGGCGCTTGCCGAATGTGCGCGGCATCATGGCTGAACCACTGCAGGCGCGGTGGCGCGGGCGCCCATCCGACGGGCGCGGGAGCGAGCCGTGATCCGAATTTTTAACCATTATGTGCCGCGCATGGCCTTTATCCTGCTGCTGATGGAGGTGACGCTGCTGTTGGGCGCCGCCGGGCTGGCTTCGCTGGCCTGGCTGGCCGAGACGCAGCGCGCGTCGCGGCCCGGCAGCGTGTACTGGAGCGCCGTGCTGTTCGCGCTGCTGATCGTGCTGAGCATGGGCACGCTGGGCATGTACCAGTCCGACTTCCGCCTGCACCCGGGCCACGCGCTGCGCCAGACGGTGCTGCGCATCGTGCCGGCGCTGCTGCTGGCGTTTTGCCTGCTGACCGTGCTGTCGAGCATGCTGCCGGCATTGCGCGCGGCGCGGCTGGGCTCGTTCGCCTTCCTGCTGGGCGGCTGCGCGGTGCTGCTGACCCGGTTGCTGCTGTTCTCCACGGTGCGCACCGACCGCATGGCGGACCGGCTGATCCTGCTGGGCGACGGCGCGCTGGCGCAGGAATGCATGGAGCTGGCGGTCAGCAAGCACGGCTTTCAGCGCTTCCACGTGGTGGGCTGCGTGTCGGTGCCGGGCGAGGAGCGCCGGGTGGCGGCGTCCTGCCTGCTGCCGGCCGGGCCGTCGCTGCTGGAGCTGGCGCGCGCGCACGGCGCGGGCGAGGTGGTGGTGTCGCTGGGCGACCGGCGCGGCGGCGCCTATCCGGTGCGCCAGCTGCTGGAATGCGTGCTGGGCGGGGTGCGGGTGGTGGACGCGGCGGCCTTCTTCGAGCGCGAGGCGTGCCAGATCCGCATCGATACGCTGCAGCCGAGCTATTTGATCTTCGGCGGCGGCTTCGACCAGAGCTTCTTGCGCGCCAGCGTGAAGCGCACCTTCGACCTGGCCGCCAGCGGGGCGATCTGCCTGGCGGCCATGCCGGTGATGCTGCTGACGGCGCTGTGCATCGTGGCCGAGGACGGCGGGCCGGTGTTCTATCAGCAGGAGCGGGTGGGCAAGGACGGGCGCTTGTTCAAGGTGCTGAAGTTCCGCAGCATGCGCAGCGACGCCGAGGGCGACGGCAGGCCGCGCTGGGCCGCGCAGGACGATCCGCGCGTGACCCGGGTTGGCCACTGGATACGCAAGCTGCGCATCGACGAGCTGCCGCAGATGCTGAATGTGTTCCGCGGCGAGATGAGCTTTGTCGGCCCGCGGCCGGAGCGGGCTTATTTCGTCGCGCAGCTGGGCGACGAGGTGCCTTACTACAATGTGCGGCACAGCATCAAACCGGGGATTACCGGGCTGGCGCAGGTGCGCTACCAGTACGGCGCGTCGGTGGACGACGCGGTGCGCTGCAGGAATTCGCGCTTGGCTTTCAGGATCTCTATCATCTCCAGCACGCCGCGGTTGGCCGCGTACACGGCGCCGGACCAGGACCAGGCGCGCGGATCGCCCTCGTCGCCCACCTCGGCCACCTTGGACAGGTCGACCGAGCCCACCAGGTCCGCCATGTCGGCGGTGGCCGGGTCGTGCGGCGCATAGGTGCCGACGCCGCAGCGGTCCGCTTCCGACAGGAACAGGCGCTCGACCGGCATGTGCAGGAAGTCGCCGCCGTGCTGGCGTTCCAGGCGCGCGCGGCAATGCGGACACAGTTCGCCTTCGGCCACGGCGCCGTATGTGTCGCGGAAGGCGGCGCGCACGCTGTGCGGCAGCAGGTGCAGCGGCGATTCGTGCACCGGGCAGCCGGCGATGGCGTACAGCGCGCCGTCGTCGGTCTGGCTGTATTCCTCCAGTCCGCGCTTGAGCAGGATCACCAGGGTGGATTTGCCGCCGGATGGCGGACCGAGCAGCAGCAGCAGGCGGCGGCCCACTTCCGAACCGGCCGCAGCGGCCTGGAAATAGGCGCTCACGCGGGCCAGCGCGCCGTCCAGCCCGAACAGTTCGCTGGAAAACAGGTCCTTGCCGGGCTCGACACAAGGCTGGCCGCGAGGCTGACTGCCCGGCTGATTGCCGGCGCCGCTCCAGCGCAGCATGTCCCAGATGTATTGGTGCGAGTTGCGCGCCAGCAGGGCGGGTGCGCCGGGCGCGGCGGCCAGCACCTGTTCGATGAACTGGCTGAAGTTGCCGCGCCATGGTTCGGCGCGGTGCCGCTGCGTGTAGGCGTGCAGGCTGTCCAGGAATTGCTGATGGTGGGCCACGGCGCTCTCCTCCGGTTGACTCCAGTATCCGCCTGGCGGCGCCGGGCGGACTGAGGAAGCTCAAGCGGAGGAGGGGAACTTTTTGGAAGCCCCGGGTTCAGCGGCTGCGGCGGCTTACCCCACGTTACGTGACGTTGTGGATGCGCGCGATGGCGGCGGCCACGCCGGCGCCGTAGGCCGGATCGCACTTGGTGCAGTTGTCCACGTGGCGGTCGATCACCTGCTGCGATGCGCCCAGGATGGCGCGCGCCGTGTTCTCGAACAGCAGCGTCTGCTGGGCCGGCGTCATCAGCTGGAACAACAGCCGCGGCTGGGTGTAATAGTCATCGTCGGTGCGGTGGTTCCAGTGGTCGGCCGCGCCTTCGAGCGCCAGCGGCGGCTCGCGGAAGTCGGGCTGCTCCACCCATTCCTGGTAGCTGTTCGGCTCGTACGGCGTGGCGCCGCCCTGGTTGCCGTCCACCCGCATCTGGCCGTCGCGGTGGTAGCTGTGGAACGGGCACTTCGGCGCGTTGACCGGGATCGACGCGTGGTTCACGCCCAGGCGGTAGCGCTGCGCGTCGCCATAGGAGAACAAACGGCCTTGCAGCATCTTGTCGGGCGAGAAGCTGATGCCGGGCACGATGTTGGCAGGATTGAACGCGGCCTGCTCCACTTCCGCGAAGTGGTTCTCGGGATTGCGGTTCAGCTCCAGCACGCCCACTTCGATCAGCGGATAGTCCTTGTGCAGCCAGACCTTGGTCAGGTCGAACGGATTGTAAGGGCAGGTGGCCGCTTCCTTCTCCGGCATCACCTGGATGAACAGCGTCCATTTCGGGAAGTCCTTGCCTTCGATGCTGTCGTACAGGTCGCGCAGATGGGTTTCGCGGTCGGCGCCGATGCGGGCGGTGGCTTCCTCGTCGCTGAGGTTGGCGATGCCCTGCTGCGTCTTCAGCGTGAATTTGCACCAGAAACGTTCGTTGTTGGCGTTGATGAAGCTGAAGGTGTGGCTGCCGAAGCCGTGCATGTGGCGGTAGCTGCGCGGGATGCCGCGGTCGCTCATCACCACCGTCACCTGGTGCAGCGCTTCCGGCAGCAGGGTCCAGAAGTCCCAGTTGCTGTTGGCGCTGCGCAGGCCGCTGCGCGGGTCGCGCTTGATGGCGTGGTTCAGGTCCGGGAACTTGAGCGGGTCACGCAGGAAGAACACCGGCGTGTTGTTGCCCACCAGGTCCCAGTTGCCCTGTTCGGTGTAGAACTTGATGGCGAAGCCGCGGATGTCGCGCTCGGCGTCGGCCGCGCCGCGCTCGCCGGCCACGGTGGAAAAGCGCACGAACAGCTCGGTCTGTTTGCCGATCTGCGAGAACAGCGATGCCTTGGTGTACTTGGTGATGTCGTGCGTCACCGTGAACGTGCCGTAGGCGCCGGCGCCCTTGGCGTGCATGCGGCGCTCGGGGATCACTTCGCGGTCGAAGTGGGCCAGCTTTTCAAGGAACCACACGTCCTGCAGCAGGGCGGGGCCGCGCGGGCCGGCGGTCTGGATGTTCTGGTTGTCGGGAACTGGCGCGCCAAAAGCTGTGGTCAGCTTGTTCATAGGATGTCCTTACTGTAGTGCTGCGTTGTGAAAACCGTTGGCCTGCGCGCGGGGCATGAGGGTCTTGGGGGCGGTGGCGCGCTGGCTGGGGCCGATCAGGCCGCGCTGCGTGGCCACCACCACCGCGTGGGTGCGGGCGGTGGCGTCCAGCTTGCTCATCAGGCCCTTGACGTGGGTCTTGACGGTGCCCACGCCGATGCCCAGCTCGCGCGCGATGGATTTGTTGCAGCAGCCCTGGGCCAGCAGGCGCAGCACGTCCGTTTCGCGGCCGGTCAGCGATTCGCGGCTCAGGCTGTCGGCCACGCAGCGCGTCACCGACTCGCTCAGGTAGCGCAGCCCCTGGCTCAGCAGGCGCGCGGCCTTGGCCAGCTCCTCGGCGCTGCAGCCTTGCAGCAGGTAGCCGTGCACGCCGCTGTCCATGGCCATGCGCACTTCCCATTCCTTGTCGAACTGGGTCACGATCAGCACGCGCGGCGCCGGGCTGTAGCGGTCCTGCGGCATCTGGCGCGCAGCCGCGATGCCGCTCTGGTAGTCGGCCACGATCACATGCGCCATGCTCAGCGCGTGCGGGCACACGGCGTGGGTGGAAACGGTGAAGTCGGCATGTTCGCCCAGGATGGCGCGCAGCCCCGCCGTCATGACGGGGTCTTCATGCATGATGTGGATGTTGACGGTGTTGATCCGCATGGTGATCTCCTACGTACTGCAGCAGCGAACGCTGTTGCTTCTCATGCATTTATGATGGACGGGCAAGGTAAGCAGATCAAGTTAAGAGATGTTAATCGGGGTTAACGCGGATTTTGCAGATGGTTGCAAGCCGCCCTACGCCGCGGCCGGCTGCGGCTTGGCGCCCCAGGTAAGCCAGGCCAGCAGCGCGATAGCCGGCAGCAAGCCGTAGAAGCCGGCGTAAACGTATGCAAAAGCGCCGCCGATGCAGCCGGCGCCGAAAGCCAGTATCGGCCACAGGAATTTGGCGCAGCGGCGGTGGATGGCCTGGTCGGCCCCGCCGCGCGCCACGTCCACCAGGTCGATCACCAGCTGGGTGACGTTGCCGGTCATGACCGTGGTGGGCGTCAGGCTGGACAGCAGCAGCTTGGCGGCGGCGTTTTGCACGCCCATGGCGGCAGCGCCGATGGCGCCCGCCAGCAGGGCCAGCGGGGCGTCGGAAACGGTGAGCGGGGCAGCGGCCAGGCCGGCCAGCATAAAGCCGATAAGCAATACCAGTTGCAGCCCGAACACGGAGCGCAGCGGCGCCATGCCGCGCCGCTCCAGCCACAGGATGTACAGCCGGGTGAAGGCGACGCCCGCCACGAAGGTGCCGAAGGCCAGGAATTTGATCAGTACGCTGTTGCCGCTGGGCCGCGCCAGTTCGCTGCCGATCAGCACGAAGTTGCCGGTCACGTGGGCCGTGAACAGGCCGAACAGGGCCACAAAGCCCAGCGTGTCCACATAACCTGCGAGGAGGCCCAGCGCTACCGCTTGCCGGGATGCTTGTACTTCGTTCTTGCTGTCCGCCATGAAAGGTGCTCCATTAGTAAATGGAGGCACTTTAACGCAGGGCGCGCAAGAACGCGCTCTCCCTTATGCCCTATGCGGCGGTACCCGGGCGGTCCCAGGGCGGGGTGTCCTTGAACTGCTCCACCAGGAAATCGATCATCACCCGCACCTTGGCGCTCAGGTGGCGCCGGCTCGGGTAGACCGCCTGGATGTCGATATCGGGCATGCGGAAGTCCGGCAGCACCTGCACCAGGCGGCCGGCGCGCAGGTCGGCGCCGATCAGGAAGGTGGGTTGCCAGATGATGCCCTGGCCGCCCAGCGCCACGGCGCGCGCGGTGTCGCCGTTATTGCTGCGCATAATGAAGGGAATCTTGACAGTGTGCAGCTTCCCGCCGGCGTCCAGCAGCTGCCACTCGTCGCTGGCGGCGTAGCTGTAGCCGATGCAGCGGTGCTTCAGCAAATCGGCCGGCGTGGCGGGCGCGCCGTGTCTGGCCAGGTAAGAGGGCGCCGCGCACAGCACGTTGACCGAACTGGCCAGCTTGCGCGCCACGTGCGAGGCGGAGCCGGAGCGCGAAATGCGGATCGCCATGTCGTAGCCTTCCTCGACGATGTCGACCACGCGGTCGATCAGCGCCACTTCCAGCTGCACGTCCGGGTACCGCTCCATGAAGCGCGGCCACAGCGGCGCCAGATGCTGCACGCCGAAACTGAGCGGCGCGTTAATGCGCAGCAAGCCGCGCGGCTGCATGGTGGCGGAGGACACGATGGCTTCGGCCTCGGCCATTTCATCGAGGATGGACTTGGCGCGCTCGAACAGCGCTTCGCCGCTGGAGGTGAGCGACATGCGGCGCGAGCTGCGGTTCAGCAGGCGCGTGTGCAGGTGCGCTTCCAGGTCGCTGATGTAGCGGGTGACGTTGGCGGGGGAGGTGTCGAGGGCTTCGGCGGCGCGCGCGAAGCCTTCCTTGCGGACGACTTCGACGAACACTTCCAGTGCGCGCAGTCTATCCATCGGCCGTGGTAGCGCTTAGTAGCGGTTCCAGGTATTGGCTGCGGTGCGGGTGGCGGCCGCCTCCTTGATGTTGCTCAGCTCGGCGTCGCGCGCCTCGCGCTGCATTTCGGACAACTGGGTGGCGGCCTGGGTGTCGCCGGCGCGGGCCGCGTCTTCAAACAGCTTGATGGCTTCGTCGCGGCGGTTGCTGTCGGCCTGGTACTGGCGGGCCAGTTCGCGGCGGGCCACGGCCGAGCCCTGTTCGGCCCATTCGCGCAATCGCCGCTCTGCAGCAAAATTGCCGCCTTTATTCATTTGCAAGGCCGTCGCTTCGATGACCGGTGCGGGCGGGACCATATCGTCCTTCGCTTGCACGCCGATCAGTACGCCAACGGCAACCAGCACCGTTGCTACCAAAACGCCGGATTTGTTGAATAATTCCATCTTTGAGTTTGCCCCTTTGCATGCCGCATTTCAGACGGCGTGGATGCGGATGATACCACTTATTTCCGAAAGACAACAAATGTTTTATGCTTTTGCTATTTGGTGCAGCGCATTACATGATGCTCGCTTTGCAGGCCGTTTGCACGCCGCTTGCAAGGCGATGGGGATAATAGCATGCACATTTTGTGTAAAAAGCACACATTCCCACCAGGCAGGGTAACAATTGTAACTACTTGTGAGATTCCTCAACGCGCGGTAGGAATAGGCCTACATCGTTAGCGAATTATGAATGAATCATGCATGCGCTGCATGATGGGTTTGGCATTCAATAAATGCGGTGCATGATATCGCTAGCGGGGAATGGCGATGGTAATTTGCTGGGTGCCGTCCCATCGGCGCGCCTGCGGATCGAGCCGGAACAGCGTAAACGGTATCTGCCCGACGATATCGCCGCGCGCGTCCCAGTCGACGGCGGCGTAGGCGCCGCTGTAGTCCACTTCCATCCCCTGGCGCACCAGGCCCAGCGCGGCGCCGATATTGTCCGGCGCCACGGCGGCGCCGGGCGCGTTCATGACCGGGCGCAGGCTGTCCCGTATCATGGCCGGCGTCGGGCTGCTGGTATTGTTGACCCGGCCGGCGCGTTCGATGGCCAACGCCATCGCCATGGCGATATCGTAAGTCGGCGCCGTGAAATCCTGCGGTTCGGACGCGTACTGCGCCATGTAGCTGCTGCGGAAATACTGGTAGGACTTGCTGCCATAGGCGCCGAAACTGGCCGCCGCGCCGCTGGCGCCGCCCTTGAACTGGGCCGGATCGGCCAGGTTGTCGACAAAGGTCTGGTTGCCTGCCGCCGTGCCGGGCAGCAGCCACAGGCCGGCGTAGCCGCTGGTCAGCGATTCGTTCAGCACGTTGGCGGCGATGTCGGCCGCCAGTATGCCGTTCAGGATCACGTCCGGCTGCGCGTCCATCACCTGTTTCAAATAGGGGGCGAAACCGCTTTTCAGGCCGAACGGGACCGTCACGGTGCGCACCACCTGGCCGCCCTGGGCCTGGAAGGCGGGCGAGAACAGGCTGCTCAGGCCGGCCCCGAAAGCGTCGCCCTCGTTCACCAGCACCACGGCACGGCGCTTGCCCGCGTCGAACGCCACCTTGGCCAGCACCGGCGTGGCGTCCACGTCGGACACGCCGATGCGGAAGATCAGGTCGCCATCGGCGATGCTGGTCAGCGCCGGCGAGGAGCTGGACTCGGTCAGGATGGGCACGCCCTTGGCCAGCGCCTGCGGCAGCAGGTTCAGCACCCGCGTGGAGGTCGACACCATCAGCACCGAGACCCCGCCGTCCAGCAGCTGCTGGCCCATGTCCTGCGCTTCGGCGTTGTCGCGCGCCACCAGCGCGATGGCGTTCACGCGCTTGCCTAGCACGCCGCCGGCCTCGTTGATCTGCCTGGCCGCCAGCAGGAAGGCGTCGCGCGTGGAACTGCGCCAGCCGACGGAGCCGATGTTGATCGCGCCGGGATCGAGCATGGCGCGGATCGGGTTGGCCGGCAGCGGCGTGGCTGCATCGCCGCCGCCCCCGCCGCAGGAGCCGAGCGCCGCCGCGCCGCAGGCCAGCAGCGCCGCCTTAAAAGCGATATTCATATTGCACTCCGTAGCGCCGCCCCGGCGAAGGATAGTCGATGCCGCCCACGCCGGGATCGACGTAGCGGCTGTTGCCCAGGTCCCGCACCTGCAGCCGCACGAAGGAGCGGGGGTCGATGTTCCAGCGCGCGGACAGCGTGGTGTCCGCGTAGCCGTCCAGCGTGTATTCCTGGTTGGCCAGCAGAACATTGGAGGTGGCGGCGGGGCGTTTGCCGACCAGGCGCACCTGCAGCGACAGCACCAGCTTCTGTCCCGGCAGGTTCGCGCTGGCGCCCAGGTTGGCGCTGTTGCGAGGGAACAGTTCGCCCCGCGGCCGCTGCGCCAGCGGCGCCAGCGTGTAGCGGTTCACGCTGCGCCCGGTGCGCGCGTGGCTGTAGTTGGCGTTCACGGTCAGCCAGTCCTGCTGGTAGCGCACCTCGATCTCGGCGCCCTTGACGGTGGCGTCGCTGCTGTTGCGCGCCACCAGGTTGAAGAAGGCCTGCTCGAGCGTCACCAGCCCGCGCACCTGGGTGTGGTACAGCGTGAATGCGGCGTTCAGGTTGGAAACGGGCGGCATCAGCAACTGCACCTCGGCCGTGCGCGACTTCTGCGGCGCCAGGTCCGGGTTGCCGCGCACATCGCCCGGCTGCACGGCGCCGCGGTACAGCAGCTCGGCCGAGGGCGCCTCGAAAGCGGCGCCGGCCAGCAGCTTCACGCGCCAGTCGCCCGCCAGCATGCCCACCAGCCCGGCGCGGTAGGAGGGCTGGTTGCCGTACACCGAATGGTGGTCGCGCCGCCCGCCCGCGATGGCCGACCAGGACGCGGTCAGCGGCGCCTGCCATTGCACGTAAAAGGCGTGGTTGCGCAAGCTGCGCCGGCCGGGCTGGCTGAGCTGGAACTCATAGCCGTCCGCTACGTTGTGGCGGCGGACTGATTCCAGCGCGGTGCGGTCGCGCAGCATGTCCAGCCCCACCAGCAGGCTGGCGCGCTGGCCTTGCTGCCACAGCCACTCGGCGTTGCCTTCGGCCGCGCGGTAGCCGAAATCGCGCAGCAGGTAATAGTCGGCGGCGCCGGTCTGCAGCCGGTCGCCGCCTGCGGGCCGGCCTTCGCTGTAGCTGAGGCTGGCGCGCAGGGTATGGCGCTCGTTTAACTTGCGCGACAGGTTCACGCGCGCAAAACCCTGGCTCAGCGCCACGCGGCTGGGCGTGCGCAGCAGCGGGTTCAAGGCGGCGAACACATTGTCGCTGTCCTGGCGCTGCCAGAACAGGCTGCCCGTCAGTTCGTCCGCGCCGGTTTGCCAGCCGCCGCGCAGGTACAGGCTGAGCGGTTCGGAGTCGTCGGCCGCCGCGGAAGGCGCGGCGGCGTAGCGCCGGTAGTCGGGCGAGATGCGCGGCAGTTGCAGGCCGCTGCGGTCCTCGCGGCCGGCCTGCAAACCCCACGCCAGCCAGCCTTGCGCCAGCTGCGCGCCGCCGCTGCCCGACAGCACGGCGCCGTCGCGCCCGGCGGCGCCCCGTTCGTACCCGGCGCCCAGGCGCTGCTCGTCGCCGCGCCGGGTAATGACGTTGACCGCGCCCAGCAGCGCGTCCGCGCCGTACAGCACCGACACCGGCCCGCGCACGATCTCGATGCGCTCGATCATGCTCATGGGGATGAATTCGTAGCCGGTCAGCTGCTGCTGGGTGCTGCGGAAGGCGATGGGCTGGCCGTCCAGCATGATCTTGATGCCCCGGCTGGCCGCCGTGGCGCCCGCGCTGATGCCGCGCACGCCGAAACTGTGGTTCAGCCTGTCGTCGCTTTCGATGAAGCCGGCCTTGTGCGACAGCGCGTCGGCCACGGTCAGGTAGCCGTAACGGGCGATGTCGTCCGCCGTCACCAGGGTGACGATGGCCGGCGCGTCATAGTAGGGGATGGCGGTCTTGGTGGCGGTCAGGACCTTAACGTTGCGTAACTGCTCCAGGCTCAGGTCGAAGGCCGCGTCGCCGCCCTGCGCGCGGGCCCAGGCCGGGCTGGCCAGCCACAGATAGCAGGCTGCAAGCCAAAAGGGAAGCCGTGCAGGACGCCGGGAAGGGGAACCTGCCGAAGCTGCTGTCACCCGTGGTCTCCTTGTTCCGATTTGAATGTGGAATTCTCTGGAATTGCGCCGGTGCCAGCCAGTATTCCCGAACTCCAGCATGATCACAAGAACACCGTGTTGTTTTCGTCACGCCAAAATGCTGGCTCCGGCTGGATTGATTACGCTAGAATCAATGATGTTTCCTAGCGAAACGGGAGCGCGGGATGGATGGCAGTCCACAGCAAGCCGGAATCAGCCGGGCATGAGGAAAATGCCCCGCTTAGCCGCGTCTCGCGCAGTCCGGCTGCTGCTCTTGCTGGCCGCCGCCGTGCAGGCGCAGGCGCCGGGGCAAACGCCTGAAGCCGCCTTGCCCGAACAGCAGATCAAGGCCGCCTACATCCTCAATTTTGCCCGCTACGCCAGCTGGCCGCCCAGCGTGCTGACCGACGCGCGCGCGCCGCTGGTGGTGTGCATGCTGGGGCAGGGCGGCGGCGACATCGTGCGCCAGCTGCAAAGCCGCGCCGCCGGCAGCCACCCGCTGGACCTGCGCACCATCAGCCGCCCCGACGAAATCGCCCCCTGCCACGCGCTGTACATCGGCCCATCCGAACGCGGCCGCCAGGCCGCGCTGCTGGCGCGCCTGCGCGACCAGGCCGTGCTCACCATCGGCGATTCATCGACCTTCCTGGCCGACGGCGGCATGATCAATATGATGCTGGTCGACGGCAGCATCCGTTTCGAGGTCAACCTGGCCGCCGCCAAGCAGTCCGGCATGGCGCTGAACCCGCGCGTGCTCGCGCTGGCCGAGCGCGTGGTCGGCGGGGCGGCCAAATGAAGGCGCCGGACCAGCCGCCGCGCGTATCCCGCCGGGTGTCCCGCCGCATATCGCTGCGGGATACGGGGCTGCAGCGCAAGCTGCTGTTCGTGTCCGTGGTGACGGCCGGCGTGTCGCTGCTGGCGGCCCTGCTGGCCCTGGCCTCGTACGACGTGGCCGTGGCCCGCCCCAGGCTGGTGTCCGACCTGGCCAGCCGCATCGAGCTGGTGTCGCTCAACCTGGACGTGGACCTGAACTTCGGCGACCGCGCCTCTGCCACCCGCACCCTGTCCGCGCTGCGCGGCACGCCGGACATCCACAGCGCCTGCCTGTTCGACGCCCAGCGCCAGCTGTTCGCGCGCTACCTGCGCAGCGGCGAGGGCGGCTGCGCCTGGCCGCGCAACATCGCCGCGCCCGGCTACCACTTTGTCGGCCCCTACCTGGCCATGCTGGTGCCGGTGCGTTTCGAGCACGAGACGGTGGGCTACCTGCAAGTGGAGTACGCGCTGCCGCCGCTGCCCGAGCGCCTGCGCCACTACGGCCTGGTGCTGGCCGTGGTGCTGCTGACGCTGGCAGTGGGCGGCCTGCTGCACGCGGTTATCGTGCGGCGCCTGGTCACGCGGCCGCTGCTGGCGCTGTCCTCGGTGGCGCACCGCGTCACGCAGGAGCAGCGCTACGACCTGCGCGCGCCGGTGGACGGGCGCGACGAAGTGGGCCGGCTGGCCGAGGCCATCAACACCATGCTGGGCACCATTGCCGCGCGCGACACCGCGCTGCGCCGCAGCCAGTCGCTGCTGGAAAACATCGTCGAGAAATCCTCGGCCATCATCTATATCAAGGACTTGCAAGGGCGCTACATGCTGGTCAACGAGCGCTTCCGCCTCACCTTGCCGGCCGGCGCGCCCGAACCGATCGGCCAGGACGACGCGCAGCTGTACCCCGCCAGCGCAGCCGGCCAGTTGCAAGCCAACGACCGCGAAGTGCTCGAGTCCGGCCACGCCAAGGCCTACGAAGAAACGGTCCCCGACCATACCGGCCAGGAGCGCACGTATTTGTCCGAGAAATTCCCGCTGCTCGACGAGCATGGCCACACCTGGGCGCTGGGCGGCGTGTCCACCGACATTACCGAGCGCAAGCGCGGCGAACGGGAACTGCTGCAGTACCGCGACCGGCTGGAGCTGGAAGTGGCCGAGCGCACCGGGCAGATGGTGGAAGCCAACCGCGGCCTGGCCGCCTCGCTGGAAACGCTGCAGCGCGCGCAGGACGAGCTGGTGCGCAACGAGAAGCTGGCCGCGCTGGGCGCGCTGGTGGCGGGCGTGGCGCACGAGCTGAACACGCCGATCGGCAACAGCCTGCTGGCCGTCAGCACGCTGATGGACCAGACCCGCGAATTCCAGAAGCTGGCGGCGGAAGGCCTGAAGCGCTCCACCTTGCAGAGCTTTGTGGCCGACATCAACGGCGGCGGCGAGATCGTGCTGCGCAATCTGCACCGCGCGGTGGACCTGGTGGCCAGCTTCAAGCAGGTTGCGGTGGACCGCACCACCTCGCAGCGCCGGATGTTCATGCTGGCCGAGCTGGTGGACGAGATCCTGCTGGTGCTGATGCCCACGTTTAAGAAGTCCGGCATCCGGGTGCGCCAGGAGGTGCAGGAAAGGATAGAAATGAACAGCTACCCGGGCCCGTTCGGCCAGGTGCTGATCAACCTCATCACCAACGCCCTCAGTCACGGCTTCGAAGGGCGCAGCGAGGGCGAGGTGGTGGTGACGGCGCGCAGCGTGGAGGGCGGCAAGGTGGAAGTGTGCGTGTCCGACAACGGCGGCGGCATCGCGCCGGAAAACATGAGCCGCATCTACGACCCCTTCTTCACCACCAAGCTGGGCCGGGGCGGCTCCGGGCTCGGCCTCAACATCGTCTACAACATCGTGTATGGCGTGCTCGATGGCAAAATCGACGTCAAGAGCGAGCTCGGCAAAGGCACCCGATTCACCATGACCTTGCCGGGCGCCTCGGTTTAGAAGTCCACCGTGGCCGACACCGTCACCGTGCGCGGCGCGCTGCCGTGGTATCTGACGGCGCTGCTGATCTCGCAGCCGCTGCATTTCGGCGACTACGGCGGCGGCTGGATGCAATTCCTGTGGGCCATGCTGGAAATCGCGACCATCATCGTGCCGGGCAGCGGCTTGTACCTGTGGCTGAAGCGCGGCAATACGGTGAAGTCGGGCGCGCTGGCCGCAGCTGAAGCGGTGAGCGTCGAGCAGGGCGAGGAACTGGCGCTGGCCGGCAGCGGAGCGTCCAAATGAGCGGCCCGTTCATGCGCCTGTGGGGCGCGCCCATCCTGTTTGGCATCCTCACTACGATAGGGTTGATCTCGGCCTTGCTGGGCGATGGCGCGTGGGACGTCGTGTCCGCCGTGGCCCTGGGCTTGCCGGTGGTGGCCTGCGCCTGGTACGGTTTGCGCCGCAAGCCGGAATAGCAAACACGAGCGCTTGACCTTCCCATCATGGGAAGGCATACACTGGAGGCCAGATCAGCAATAAGGACTGCATCATGGCAAATCCAGCGGTAGTGGCGAACGGTCCCGCGCAGCGCGAACTCTCCCTCGGCATCGAGGGCATGAGCTGCGCTTCGTGCGTGGGGCGCGTGGAAAAAGCAATCAAGAAAGTGGCGGGCGTGGACAGCGTCAGCGTCAACCTCGCCACCGAACGCGCGCGCGTGGTGGCGGGCGGCGGCGTGGACGTGCAGCAGCTGGTCGACGCCATCGAGGCGGCCGGCTACCAGGCCACGCCCGAGGAGGAGGGGGCTCCCGCCGCCGACGACGAGGCCCGCGACGGCCATGCGGTCCCAGGCGCCGATGCTGCGGCGGGCGGCGCGCCGGCGCATGACGCGGCGGCGGCCAAGCTTGACCGGCAGGGTATCCGCGTCGGCATCGCGGCG
The DNA here is from genome assembly GCF_059567845.1 of Massilia sp. BGA-UO-ETr-WB1. Lineage (NCBI taxonomy): Bacteria > Pseudomonadati > Pseudomonadota > Betaproteobacteria > Burkholderiales > Oxalobacteraceae > Massilia > Massilia sp. BGA-UO-ETr-WB1. The sequence continues at coordinate 868,118 of NZ_JCAQOT010000027.1, forward strand.
CTGCTGTCGCTGCCGCTGGCCGCGCCGATGGCGGCCGAGCTGGCCGGCTTGCATTGGATGCTGCCGGGCTGGCTGCAGCTTGCGCTTGCGGCGCCGGTGCAGTTCTGGCTGGGCGCGCGCTTCTATGCCGCAGGCTGGAAGGCGGCGCGTGCGGGCGCCGGCAATATGGACCTGCTGGTGGCCATCGGCACCAGCGCCGCCTTCGGCCTGAGCGTCTACCAGCTGCTGGCGGCGCAAGGCGGCATGCCGCACCTGTACTTCGAGGCCGCATCGGTCGTCATCACCCTGGTATTGCTCGGCAAATGGCTGGAGGCGCGCGCCAAGCGCCAGACGGCGGACGCCATCCGCGCGCTGCAAGCCTTGCGCCCGGACGTGGCGCGCGTGCGGCGCAATGGCGCGGACATGGACGTGCGCCTGGGTGCGGTGCGCGTGGGCGACATGGTGGTGGTGCGGCCCGGCGAGCGGATCCCCGTGGACGGCACGGTCACCGAAGGCGCCAGCCATGTGAACGAATCGATGCTGACCGGCGAGAGCATGCCGGTCGCCAAGCACGCGGGCGCCAGGGTGACCGGCGGCGCCATCAACGCCGAGGGCCTGCTGCTGGTGCGGACCGACGCGGTGGGCGCGGAGACCACGCTGTCGCGCATTATCCGGATGGTGGAGAGCGCGCAGGCCGAGAAGGCGCCGGTGCAGCGGCTGGTGGACCAGGTGAGTTCGGTCTTCGTGCCGGTGGTGCTGGTGATCGCGCTGCTGACGTTCGTCGGCTGGTGGCTGGCGGGCGCGGAAGCCGAAACCGCCATCATCAACGCTGTGGCGGTGCTGGTGATCGCTTGCCCTTGCGCGCTGGGACTGGCGACACCCGCCGCCATCATGGCCGGAACGGGCGTCGGCGCGCGGCACGGCATACTGATCAAGGATGCGGAAGCGCTCGAGATTGCGCACCGCGTCAGCACGGTGGTGTTCGACAAGACCGGCACGCTGACGGTGGGCGAGCCGGTGGTGACGGAACTGATGGCGGCCGGCGCCGCCGGGCAGGCAGAGCTGCTGCGGCTGGCGGCATCGCTGCAGCAGGGCAGCGAGCATCCGCTGGCGGCGGCGGTCACGGCCATGGCCAAGGCGCGCGGCGTGGCGGCGCCGCCGGTGGCGGGCCTGACGGCGCTGCCGGGCCGTGGACTGGCAGGCACGGTCGATGGCCAGCCCCTGCTGCTGGGCAGCACGCGCCTGATGCGGGAATCCGGCGTCGACCTGGCGCCGCTGCAGGCGCACGCGGCGGCGCTGGAAGGCGCCGGCAACACCGTCTCGTGGATCGCGTCCGCCGGCGCCGCGCCGCGCCTGCTCGGGCTGATCGCTTTCGGCGACCAGGTCAAGCCGGGCGCCCGCGCGGCGGTGGACAAGCTGCACGCGCTCGGCATCAAGACCGTGCTGCTCACCGGCGACAACAAGGGCAGCGCGCAGGCGGTGGCGGTGGCGCTCGGCATCGGCCGTGTCATCGCGGAAGTGCTGCCGGAAGCCAAGGCGGACGAGGTGGCGCGCCTGAGGACGGCGGGCGAAAGCGTCGCCATGGTCGGCGACGGCATCAACGATGCGCCGGCGCTGACTGCGGCCGACGTCGGCATCGCCATGTCCACCGGCACCGACGTCGCCATGCACGCGGCCGGCATCACGCTGATGCGCGGCGACCCCGCGCTGGTGGCGGACGCCATCGATATCTCGCGCCGCACCTACAACAAGATCCGCCAGAACCTGTTCTGGGCCTTCATCTACAACCTGGTGGGGATACCGCTGGCGGCCGCCGGCTTGCTGAGTCCGGTGGTGGCGGGCGCCGCCATGGCGTTCAGTTCGGTCAGCGTCATCAGCAACGCGCTGCTGCTGAAACGCTGGCGTCCGGCCGGCGGGCGCGGCGGACCGGCGCACTGAGGCGCCGGGCAGTTCGCCAGCTCAGGTGGCCGGCGCGAACAACCAGTCCAGGTCCAGGGCCGGCTCGACAAAGCCGGCCAGGTCGCAAGGGTAGGCGCTGTAAATGCCCAGCTCGGTGCCGACCGCAACGATATTGATGGCAGCCGTGGTGGCCTTCTTCAGCTTGCTACTGTCGCCGGCCGAGTAGCCGTAAAAGTCCCCCGCCAGGGGACGCTTCGTGACATCGATAGGGTCGGTGCGCTGCCCGGCGTCGAATTTGGCGAGCCATGCACGAACCTTGGTGTCGTGGTTCAGCAGTTCCATGCAGGCGTAGATCGCGGTGCGGCGGTCCTGCCACAGCGACTTGCCGGCTTGGCCGTTGCGGATCGCGGTCATGCCCGCATCATTCTCGGGCAGCCGTTCGGTATAGGTGGCCACGTGCGCGTATGCGTGGCCGGTGCCGGCGCGGTATGGACTGGCGCCCTGCGCGCGGTAGTCGCGCGCGCCGCCGCCGCCCGCCTTCAGATTCGGCAGGGCGACCGCATTGCTGCGGGCGAAGGCGGCTTCCACATCCTCGAACTTATAGGTTTTCAGTAGCATTGCATATCTCCTTGATAGTCAATTGACAACGAAATCTGCCGCCAGTATTGTTAACGCCAAGGCTGAGGTCAAGAAGAAAAAAACTGTGCGCTACTGTTGCTTGTTATGAAATTGCTGGGCCACGGACTGCAGTGCCGATGGACCCGGCCCGGCCGGGGCGATGCCGTCCGGCAGCGGCACGCGCACCGGCTTGCTGGCCATGTTGGCAGTCGACAGCGCGTTGCCCGGCGCTTCCGGCGCTGCGTTCCACACCGGCGCCTCGATGCCTTCGAAGATAGTCTTCAGCTGCTGCCCCCAGGTGGTGCGTATCATCTGGAAATACTGGTTCTTCTCGTCGATGGTGACGAAGCGCGTCACCGCCAGCGAATTGTTCTCGTAGACCAGCAAGTCCAGCGGCAGGCCGACCGACACATTCGAGCGCAGCGTCGAATCCATGGAAATCAGCGCGCATTTGGCGGCCTCGTCCAGCGAAGTGGCGGGCGTCACCACGCGGTCGATAATCGGCTTGCCGTACTTGGCCTCGCCGATCTGGAAGTAAGTGTTCTCGTTGTGCGACTCGATGAAATTGCCGGCCGAATATACCTGGAACAGGCGGCAGCGCTCGCCCTTGATCTGGCCGCCGAAAATCAGGCTGACGTTGAAATCAATGCCGAACTCGGCCAGCGCCTTGGCGTCGCGCTCGTGCACCTTGCGCACCACTTCGCCCACCAGCCGCGCCGCCTCGTGCATGTTGGGCGCGGTCCAGATGCTGTAGCCGGCCGCGCCGACATGCTCGGACAGCAACTGCCGCACCGACTGCGAAATCGACAGGTTCCCGGCCGTCATCAGCACCATCATGCGCTCGCCGGGGTTTTCGAATACGTTCAGCTTGCGCGCCGTGCTGACCTGGTCCACGCCGGCATTGGTGCGCGAATCCGCCAAGAAAACCAGGCCCGCATCCAGCCGCATCCCTACACAATAAGTCATTTGATAACAGTTTATTGGTTCAAGGAATCAATTCTATCACCGGCCGGGCCGGCGCTACTGCCGCACATTCCTGCCGCTCATTACTGCGGCACAATACGCACGTCCACCGCCATGGCTTCGTCGCCGCCGCCGCGCCGCACGCCGCGCACCGGGGCGGCGGCGTCATAGTCGCGGCCGATGGCCAGGCGGCAGTAGGCGTCCGTCATCAGCCGCGCGTGGGTCACGTCGATGCTGACCCAGCCGCTGTAGCCGCGGTCCTCGACCCAGGCGTCCACCCAGGCGTGGCTGGCGGCGTGGCTGGTGCCGCCCGGGTCGATATAGCCGGACACGTAGCGCGCCGGAATGCCCTGCGCATGGCAGCAGGCCAGGAAGATGTGGGCGTGGTCCTGGCACACGCCGATGCCCAGCTGCAGCGCCGCGCTGGCGGTGGTGGTCACTTCGGTCGCACCGCTTTGATACTTCACCGCACCAAAGATGTGCTCCGCCAGCCGCATCAGGTGCCGGGTCTGCGCGGTGCGGTCCGGCAGGCAGGCGGCGCCCAGCTCCAGGATGCCGGGCGTGGCCTGCGTGAGCCGGGTCGGCACCGTGTAGATCAGCGGCGACAGCGTGTCGCCGTTGGCGATGCGGCCCTGGTCCGGCGTGGTGGTCTCCACCAGCCCGTGGGCGACGATGGCCAGCCCCGTGTGCGGCGAATTGATCGTCAGCATGTGCGACAGGTTGCCGTAGGCGTCCGTGTAGCCGTGGATCTGGCCCACCGTGTTCAAATGCCAGTTCAGCACGTGCTGGTGTGCTTCGGCGCGCGGCGTCAGGTGCAGCTGCTGGATCGAGTAGGCCTGCGGCGCGGTGTAGCTGTAACTGGTTTCATGGCGAATGGATAGTTGCATGTCGATTTCCTCAGTGCCTTTCTAGGCCGCCAGCGGCACCAGGAAATCGCGGCTGATGCGATTGCCCAGTTCGTAAATGCGCTGAAGGAATTCGGTCAGCGTGTCGTGCAGCCCGGCTTGCAGGATGTCGTCGATGCGGCCGAACTGCAGTTCGGCATGCAGCTTGCCGGCCAGCCGTTCGGTGTCCCTGGACAGGTCGTTGTGCACCTGGTGCAGGTTCTGCACCACTTCGTCCATGCAGGCCAGCAGCGAGCGCGGCATGTCGGCGCGCAGCATCAGCAGCTCCGCCACGCGGGCCGGGGTGATGATGTCGCGGTAGACCTTGCGGTAGATCTCGAAGCCGGACACGGAGCGCAGCAGCGCGGCCCAGTAGTAGAAGTCGCCGTCCTCCGCGTCGCGCGCGCCGTGGAATTTCACGTCCAGGATGCGCGCCGTGTTGTCGGCCCGTTCCAGGAAGGTGCCGAGGCGGATGAAGTGCACCGCGTCGTCGCGCAGCATGGTGCCCAGCGTGACCCCGCGCGACAGGTGGGAACGGTATTTCACCCACTCGAAGAACTGGCTGGGATCGTGCTCCAGCACGCCGCTGTTCAGGCGCTTCTGCAAGTCCAGCCAGGTCTGGTTCTGGATCTCCCACACTTCGGTGGTGAGCGTGCCGCGCACGGCGCGGGCGTTCTCGCGCGCTTCCTTCAGGCAGGCTGCGATCGACGAGGGGTTGGACGGGTCGCGCACCATGAAGTCGATCACGGAGCGGCCGTCCACCGTGCTGTACTTGCGGTCGTAGGCCTGCTGCAGCTCGGAAATGCCGAGCATGGCGCTCCAGCCCCGGGCGGCGTCCTGCTCGGACTGCGGCAGCATGGAGGTCTGCACGTTCACGTCCAGCATGCGGGCGGTGTTCTCGGCGCGCTCGGTGTAGCGCGCCATCCAGAACAGGTGGTCGGCGGTGCGGCTCAGCATGGGAGGTCCTTTTCCAGTATCCAGGTGTCTTTGGTGCCGCCGCCCTGCGAGGAGTTCACCACCAGCGAACCTTCCTGCAGGGCCACGCGGGTCAGGCCGCCGGGCACCATGGAGATGGTTTTCCCGGACAGCACGAACGGCCGCAAGTCGATATGGCGCGGCGCCACGCCGCTTTCCACGAAAGTGGGGCAGTTGGACAGGGCCAGCGTGGGCTGGGCGATGTAGCCGTCCGGCTTGGCGATCAGGCGGCGCCGGAAGTCCTCGATCTGCTCGCGGGTGGAGGCCGGGCCGACCAGCATGCCGTAGCCGCCCGCGCCGTGCACTTCCTTCACCACCAGGTCGGACAGGTGGGCCAGCGTGTACTGCAGGTCCTCCTTTTTCCGGCACTGGTAGGTGGGCACGTTGTTCAGCACCGGCTCTTCGGACAGGTAGAAGCGGATCATGTCCGGCACGTAGGGGTAGATCGACTTGTCGTCCGCCACGCCGGTGCCGATGGCGTTGGCCAGCGTGACGCGCCCGGCGCGGTACACCGACAGCAGGCCGGGCACGCCCAGCGAGGAATCGGGCCGGAAGGCCAGCGGGTCGAGGAAATCGTCGTCCAGGCGGCGGTAGATCACGTCCACCCGCCTGGGGCCGTGCGTGGTGCGCATGTAGACGGAATTGTCGGCCACGAACAGGTCCTTGCCCTCCACCAGCTCCACGCCCATCTGCTGCGCCAGGAAGGCGTGCTCGAAGTAGGCCGAGTTGTACATGCCGGGCGTCATCACGACGATGGTGGGGTCGTCCACGCCCATCGGCGCCACCGAGCGCAGGTTGTCCAGCAGCAGGTCGGGGTAGTGGTCCACCGGCGCGATCTTGTTGCGGGCGAACAGTTCGGGGAATAGCCGCATCATCATCTTGCGGTCTTCCAGCATGTAGGAGACGCCGGACGGCACCCGCAGGTTATCCTCCAGCACGTAGAACTCGCCCTGGCCGGCGCGCACGATGTCCACCCCGGCGATGTGGGCGTAGATGTCGGACGCCACCGCGATGCCCTGCATCTCCGGCCGGTACTGGGCGTTGCGGTAGATCTGCTCGGCGGGGATGATGCCGGCCTTGATGATGTTCTGGTTGTGGTAAATGTCGTGGATGAACATGTTCAGCGCTTTCACGCGCTGCACCAGTCCGGTTTGCAGCTGGCGCCATTCGCCGGCCGGGATAATGCGAGGCACGATGTCGAACGGGATCAGCCGTTCGGTGCCGGCATCGTCGCCGTAGACGGCGAAGGTGATGCCGACGCGGCGGAACATCAAGTCCGCTTCGGCGCGCTTGCGTTCGATGGTTTCCGGCGGCTGCTGGGCCAGCCAGCGGCAGAATTCGCGGTAGTGTTCCCGCACTTCCGATCCGCCGTCTGCATGCATTTCGTTGAAGAAGGTAGGCATCTGCTCGTTCCGTGGCTGCGATACTCATGCTGTATCAAGAAGCATGCCAGCTTTGCAAGGAGCGGATGCACCGGGTTGGTGCAGGCGGCCCGGACCGCCGGCGCGCCCGGCGCCTAGCGTTTCAAGCAGGCGGCGAAGTCTTCCACGGCGCCGTAGGCGGGCTGTGCAGGGCGGGGCGCGCCGCACAGGTCGGCGCCCGGCGGCGGGGCGGAGGACGGGCCGCTGCGGCGCGGGGCGGCGCCGGCCCATGCCAGGTCCAGTCCCAGCGCGTCGCGGAACAGGGCGCGCTGCGGGTGCGAACCCAGGTACAGCCGGTTCAGGCTGGTGTCCAGGTTGTCGCCCGCGTGCAGGATGCCGCCACGGTCGGCCCGCAGGCGGCCGTCGACGATATTGCCGTCCACCAGCGCGCTGCTTTCCGGGTAGCGCACCACGATCCCGGCCGTATCGATCAGCGTATTGTGCAGCACCTTGCTGGTGGCGGCGCGGTTCAGGTAGATGCCTTCATCCGAGCACGACGCGATCAGGTTGGACTGGATGGTGCCGCCGTCCTGCTCGGTGATGCAGCGCTGGTCGCGGCAATAGGGCACGGCCGTGCCGCCGCCGCCCAGCGACAGGCCGACGCGCTGGCCGCCGTAGCCGCGCAGCTTGTGCTCGCACAGCACCACGTTGCGCTCGAACAGGTTGGCCGAGCCCGCGCCCTTGGCGTAGGCGCCGTAGCTGACGCCGTCGCCGCCCATCTTGATGAAGTCGGAGATCAGGTTGCCGCGTATGGTCCAGTTGCTGCCCGCCACCAGGTCGATCGGCGTGACGGGCTGGCCGGTCTGGCGCACCGTGCTGTTGGTCAGCGTATTGCCTTCGATCAGGCCGTGGTCCGGCGCGCTGCCGCCCTGGGCGTTGATCTTGAAGTGGGCGTTAAAATCGCTGATGGTGTTGTTGCGCGCCACAAAGCCGCTGGCGCGGCCGGCAACGTGGAAGGCGTGCTCGCAGGCGGCGGGGTCGGTGCAGGCGCCGCGGATGGCCAGGTTCTCGAAGGTCCAGTACGGGCCGCTGACCAGGAAGCCTTCGCTCAGCCTGGATTCGATGGTCACCGTGCCGGGCCGCTCGGCGCGCACGGTGATGGGACGCTCCTTGCTGCCCGCCGCGCCAGCTGCGATAAAGGGCACGCCGCTGAAGCTGTAGGTGCCGGGCTGCAGCGTAATCACGTCGCCGGCGCGCGCGCTGGCCATCGCCTGCACCAGCGCGCCCGGGGTGGACACCGACACCGGGTTGCCTGCGGCGGCCGGCCGGCCGTTGGGCTGCGCGCCGGCGTTCCAGGCGGGCAGGGCCGGTGCGCTGGCGCCGCCGCCGTCCAGCGCTGCCAGCGTGGCGGCCAGCTTGCGGCCCACGCCTTCGACCATCTGGTTGTGGCCTTCGGCGCGCCGTTCCACATAGGGGCCAACCTGGCGCGGCGCCATGCCGACCTGGTTGACGGCGTAGAACGCTGCGGCTGCTCCGCCTGCCAGGCCCAGCAGGGCGATGATGGCGAGCGGCAGCAGCTTGCCGGAGGACTTGCGGGGCGGTTTGGTCTTGGTGCGGGACATGGGTTTCCGTTGCGAGGTTGAGGTGCAGCTTGTTCTGAACTTATTCTTTGAGGCGGTACCAGGCCAGGCCTATCCATTCATAGGCAGCGTAGTAGGACGACGCCAGCGCGTCCGCGCTGGGCAGGAAGGACGACGCCGACAGCGGCCCCCAGGCGCGGAACACGGTGGGCGCGGCCACCACCTGCAGGCCGGCCCGCTCGAACGCGCGCCGGGCGCGCGGCATGTGCATGGCGTCGGTAACCAGCAGCACGGTTTGCACGCCGGCAGGCTTGAGGAGGCGGGCCGAGAACGCGGCGTTCTCGGCCGTGGTGGCGGACTCGGCCTCCACCCAGCGCACCTCGGTTCGGAAGTCGTCGCGCAGCGCCTGCGCCATGGCCACGGCCTTGGCCGGAATCTTGCGCGCCGGGTTGGCATTGCCGCCGCTGACCAGCAGGGGCAGGGAGGTGCGGTGCTGCAGGCGGGCGCCGTAGCGCAGGCGCGCCAGCGCGATACTGTCCGGGCTGTTGCCGCCGTATTCCGGCGCGTGTTCGCTATTCCCGGCGGCCAGCACGACGATGGCTTGCGCCGATGCCGGCGCTGACGCCGGCACTGCCTGGCCTGCGGAGGCCAGCGGCGCTGTCATATTCTCCAGCGGGCGCACCAGCAGGCGCGCGCCGGCGTCGGTGCTCAGGACGACCAGCGCGGCCAGGCCGCCGCCCGCCAGCGCGTTGCCGAAGCGCGGCCAGCGGCGCCGCAGCAGCCAGCCTGCCAGCATCGCCAGGAACAGGCACATCGGCGGCAAGAGGACTACGTGGGCCAGTTGGGTGATGGTGAAGGAGGCGGGCATCCTGGCATTGGAGCAATTGCGCCGCCGAATGTCAAGGCTTGCCGCCGGCTCCCCGGATGGCGGCCCCCGATTCGCGGCGCCTGATCCGGCCCCGCCCGCGCGCGGCGGCATTGAAGAGAGCGCTTACCTAAAGGCGCTATGGGATTTCGCTGCAAGATTTCGGAGCGGAATTGGGGCAGCGCCGGGTGGCGAAGGTTGTTAAGATTTTCACCGGATTGAACCTACCCGGTGGAGACCACATGGAAGACTTTTGTTACCCAAGACCGCAACTGGTGCGGGCGGACTGGACTTGTCTGAACGGCCGCTGGGATTTCACCTACGACGATCAGCGCCGTTACCGCAGTCCGCAGGACGAGATCGCGTGGGAGCGCGGCATCAACGTGCCGTTTCCGCCGGAATCGGGCGCCAGCGGCATCGGCGACACCGGCTTCCACAGCGTGTGCTGGTACCGCCGCAAGGTCAACCTGGCCGCGCGCGGACCGCGCACGCTGCTGCACTTCGGCGCCGTGGACTATGCGGCCAAGGTGTGGGTGAACGGCGAACTGGTGGCCCAGCACGAGGGCGGGCACACGCCTTTCTATGCCGACATCGGCGCCGCGCTGCTGGCCGGCGAGGAGCAGGTGATCGTGCTGCGCGCCGAGGACGACCCGGCCGACCTGGCCAAGCCGCGCGGCAAGCAGGACTGGCAGCTGGACCCGCACTCGATCTGGTATCCGCGCACCACCGGCATCTGGCAGACGGTGTGGCTCGAGCCGGTGGGCGCCACTTACATCAAGTCGCTGCGCTGGACGCCGATCTTCGAAGGCTTCGAGATCGGCTGCGAGATCCTGGCGGCCGGCGACATCACCTCCGGCCTGACGGTGGAAGTGAGGCTGTCGCACGGCGGCAAGCTGCTGGCCGACGACGTGTACATGCTGGTGGGCCAGGAGGCCAACCGCAAGATCGCGCTGTCCGACCCCGGCATCGACGACTCGCGCAACGAGCTGCTGTGGAGCCCCGAACGGCCCATCCTGCTGGACGCCGAGCTGACCCTGCGCTGCGGCGACGAGGAGCTGGACCGGGTGCGCTCCTACACGGCGCTGCGCTCGGTGTCCGTGAACCGCGACCGCTTCATGCTGAACGGCCGCCCTTATCATTTGCGGCTGGTGCTGGACCAGGGCTACTGGCCGGACACCATCATGACCGCGCCCAACGACGATGCGCTGCGGCGCGACGTGGAGCTGGCCAAGGCCATGGGCTTCAACGGCGTGCGCAAGCACCAGAAGATCGAGGACCCGCGCTACCTGTACTGGGCCGACAAGCTGGGCCTGCTGGTGTGGGAGGAGATGCCGTCCTGCTACGCCTTCAGCCCGCTGGCCGTGACGCGCATGGTGCGCGAATGGACCGAGGCCATCGAGCGCGACTACAGCCATCCCTGCATCATCGTGTGGGTGGCCTTCAACGAATCGTGGGGCGTGCCCAACCTGACGGCGATGCAGGCGCACCGCAACGCGGTCGAGGCGCTGTACCACATGACGCGGGTGCTGGACGCCACCCGCCCGGTGATCGGCAACGACGGCTGGGAAGCCTCGGCCACCGACCTGCTCGGCATCCACGACTACGACGCCGACCCGCAGCGCATCGCCGCGCGCTACGAGCTGACCGACCCGGTGACCACCCTGTTCGACCGGCGCCGCCCCGGCGGGCGCATCCTCACGCTGGACGGCTTTCCGCACCGTGGCCAGCCCATCATCCTCACCGAGTTCGGCGGCATCGCCTTCGACCCCGCCGCGCCGGGGCACCACACCTGGGGCTATTCGCGCGCCAACACCGCCGAGGCGTTCGTGCAGGCCTACCGCGCGCTGCTGACGGTGGTCAGCGAGCTGCCCATGTTCAGCGGCTTTTGCTACACCCAGTTCGCCGACACCTTCCAGGAAGCCAACGGCCTGCTGAACGCGGACCGCAGCCCCAAGATTCCCATCGAACAGATCGATGCGGCCACGCGCAACGTCCAGCACTGAGGCGGCAATGACGATCAACGGCGCTCCGTTCGCCAGTTTCTGGCAAGCCGGCTACGAAGGAGCCGACCACATCAACCACGCCGGCCATGCGCTGGACATGAACGCCGTCACCGGCCACCTGGCGCGGGCCCGCAGCGATTACGAGCAAGCCTTGCAGCTGGGCTTCCGCACGGTGCGCGAATCCGTCGGCTGGCGGCTGTGCGAGCGCGACGGGCGCTACGACTTTTCGTCCCTGGAGAGCCGCTGCCGCGCCGCGCAGGAACTGGGCCTGCAGGTGAGCTGGACCATCTGCCACTATGGCATCCCGGACGGCCTGGACCTGTTCGGGCCGGATTTCGTGCCGCGCTTCGCCAGCTTTTGCCGCGCCGCCGCCGAATTCCTGGCGCCGTACTGCGGGCCGCAGCCGGTGTATTCGCCGATTAACGAAATCTCGTTCACCAGCTGGGGCCTGTCGATCCACATGTTCCGCATCAAGAACATGCACCACCCGGACCCGGGCGGCGAGGGCAAGCGCCAGCTGGTGCGCGCCAGCATTGCCGGCTGCGATGCCATCCGCGGCGTCACGCCCGGCGCCCGCATCCTGCAGTGCGACCCGATGATCCACGTGATCGCCCCCGCCAACCGGCCCGACTGGGCCGTGCAGGCGGCCGGCTGGCGCGCTTCGCAGTTCGAGGCGCTGGACATGCTGTGCGGCCGCGCGCAGCCGGAACTGGGCGGGGCGCCGCGCTACGTGGACATCATCGGCGGCAACTACTACCACAGCAACCAGTGGGAAAGCGGCACCAACCTGCGCCTGTGGTGGCACCTGGGCGAGCCGCGCCGCCTGCCGCTGCACCGCATCCTGATGGAATACCAGCAGCGCTACGGCTGCCCCTTGCTGCTGGCCGAAACCAGCCATGTGGGCAGCGGGCGCGGCGCCTGGGTGCGCGAGATGGCCAGCGAGGCGGCGCTGGCGGTGCAGCATGGCGTGGACTTCCACGGCATCTGCCTGTATCCGGCCATCGACCGGCCGGACTGGGAAGACGCGGCGCACTGGCACCACAGCGGACTGTGGGACCTGGACCGGGACGGCGCCGACCCGCTGGCGCGTGTGCTGGTGCCCGGCTACGCGGCTGCGCTGCGGCAGGCCATGCGCCTGACCGGCACACTCTGTACAACACCAACCAAGGAGAACAGCATGGAAACCATCATCGTCTTTAGTCACTTGCGCTGGGACTTCGTCTACCAACGGCCCCAGCAATTGCTGACGCGGCTCGCGCAGTACTACAAGGTGCTGTTCGTCGAGGAGCCGCTGCACGATGACGGTCCCGCCAGGCTGACGACTTACCGGCCCGCGCCCAACGTCACCGTGTGCCAGCCGCGCACGCCGTCGCAGGCGGCCGGCTTCCACGACGACCAGATCCCGCTGCTGCAGCCGCTGCTGGAGAAACTGGCGCCGGACGGCGAGCAGCCCATCGTGTGGTTCTACACGCCGATGGCGCTGCCGCTGCTGGCCAAGCTGGGTCCTTCGCGCGTGGTGTACGACTGCATGGACGAACTGTCGGCGTTCAGGAACCCGCCGCGCCAGCTGCTGCAGCGCGAAACGGCGCTGCTGAACCTGGCCGACGTGGTGTTTACCGGCGGCCCCAGCCTGTACGAAGCCAAGCGCAGCCGCCATCCGCGCGTGCACTGCTTCCCCAGCAGCGTGGACGTGGTGCATTTCGAGCAGGCGCTGGACCGCAGCAACGGCCACCCGCTGCACCAGGACATCGGGCGGCCCCGGCTCGGCTTCTACGGCGTGCTCGACGAGCGGCTGGACCCGGACCTGATCGCCGCGCTGGCCGACGTCCATCCCGAATGGCAGATCGTGCTGGTGGGCCCCATCGTCAAGATCGCGCCGGAAACGCTGCCGCAGCGCCAGAACGTGCACTACCTGGGGCAGCAGCCCTACGAGGCGCTGCCGCACTTCCTGGCCGGATGGGACGTGTGCCTGCTGCCGTTCGCGCTGAACGAGGCCACGCGCTACATCAGCCCGACCAAGGTGCTGGAATACATGGCGGCCGAGCTGCCCATCGTCAGCACCGCCATCGCCGACGTGGCGCAGCCCTACGGCGGCACGGTGGCCATCGGCCGCAGCCACGCCGGGTTCATCGCCCATTGCGAAGCGGCGCTGGCGCAGACGCCGCAGCAGCGCGCCGCCATGGCCGCCGGCATGCGTGCCATCGTCGCAAGCACCTCGTGGGACGCCACCGCCGACGCCATGCGCGCGCTGATCGGTGCGGCGCCGCCGGACGGCCAGGGCGGGCGCGCCGGGGCGCCGGGCACGGCGGCGCCGGCGGCCGCGAGCGGCCAGGGCGAGCCGGCCAAGGTCAATCCGCTGCGGACGCAAAAGCCGGCGCAGCGTTTCGGCACCGTCATCGTCGGCGCCGGCCCCACCGGGCTGTCGGCCGCCTACCACCTGGATGCGGACGCCTTGCTGCTGGAGCGCAACGCCACGGTGGGCGGCTGGTGCCGCTCGATCCGGCAAAACGGCTTCACCTTCGACCACGCCGGCCACATCATGTTCTCCAACGACCCCTACGTGCTCAAGCTGTACGACACGCTGCTGGGCGACAACCAGCACTGGCAGATGCGCGAGGCCTGGATCTACAGCAAGCAGGTGTACACGCGCTATCCTTTCCAGGGCGCGCTGCACGGCCTGCCGCCGGACGTGATCAAGGAGTGCATCGTCGGCGCCATCGAGGCGCGCTACGGCCAGGCCGCCAACGAGGCCGCCGGCGCCGCTGCCGATGCGCGGGCTCCGGCCTGCCAGGCCGCCAAGGTGGAGGACTGCTGCGCCGACGGCACCGCGGACGCCCTCAACGGCAACCAGCCGGACGGCCCGGCGCGCCCGCAGCCCACCCGCAGCTTCGAGGACTTCATCCTCCAGGTGTGGGGCGCCGGCATTGCGCGCCACTTCGCCATCCCGTACAACCGCAAGCTGTGGACCGTGCCGCTGAGCGAGATGGAAACCTCCTGGCTGGGCGGGCGGGTGCCGCTGCCGGACCTGGGCGAGATCATCGACGGCGCCCTGAAGCCGGTGGCGCGGCCCATGGGGCCGAACGCGCGCTTCGGCTATCCGCGCCGGGGCGGCTTCCAGGCGCTGATGGACGGCTTCCTGCCGCATATCCGGGGCAAACTGGAGCTGAACGCGGACGTGGTGCAGCTGCTGCCCGGCGAACGCACCGTGGCGCTGGCCGATGGCCGCCGCTTCCAGTACCGGCGCCTGATCAGCACCATGCCGCTGCCGGAGCTGATCCGGCTGATCGGCCCGGAAGCGCCGGAGGCGGTGCGGGCCGCGGCGCGCGGGCTGCGCCACGTGTCGGTGCGCTGCGTGAACCTGGGCATTGCGCGTACCGGCGTCACCGACAAGCACTGGATCTACTACCCGGAGGACACCATCTTCCACCGCATTTTCGTGCAGGGCAACGCCAGCCCGGAATGCAACGCGCCGGGCGGCTTCGGCTTCACCTGCGAAATCACATATTCGCCCACCAAGCCGCTGCCGGTGGACGGCGACGCGCTGGTGGCGCGCTGCATCGCGGACTGCGTGAAGGTTGGCTTCATGCGCCCGGACGACCAGGTGCTGGCCGCCAGCCTGGTGGACATGCCCTACGCCTACGTGGTGTACGACCACGCCCGCGCGGCCAACGTGGCCACCGTGCGCAGCTGGCTGGAGGGGCAGGGCATCCTGCTGGCCGGGCGCTACAGCGAGTGGGAATACTACAACTCGGACCACGCCTTCATGGCAGGCAAGCGCGCCGCCGGGCAGGCGGCTGGGGACCTGCAGGCATCGGGCAGCGGCTTGCAAGCGGGTAGCCTCGGCGGCGAGGGCTGAGCGCCGGGGCGGCGCCGCTTCATGCTTGTATCCGGCCCTGACCGGTTCTATACTCGCACAACACATCGGGTGCTGCGCGAGGCGACGGGATGACGACGGATTTCGACCGGCTAGTATTGGAACAGGCGCCAGGCGGCGTGGTGGTGGCCAACCGCAAGGGCCAGGTGGTCCATTGGACGCCGGGCGCCGAACAGCTGTTCGGCTATCCGGCGCAGGAAGCGGTGGGCCGCCATCTGCACGAGCTGATCGGCCTGCCTGGCCAGGACTGGGAGAGCCTGCTGCAGGAGCTGGGCCGCAGCGGCGGCGTGTACGACTACGAGTGCCTGCGCCGCCGCAAGGACGGCTCGCCGCTGTTCGTGGACGTGGCCAGCAAGATCATCTTCGACGACGTCGATCGCGTCGAATACATCCTGTGCACCAAGAAGGACATCACGCGCCAGAAGGCGCTGCGCGACGCCAAGCACGTGGAGGCGAAGTTCCGCGACGTGCTGGAGTCCACGCCGGACGGCATCATCATGGCCAATTCCACCGGCCTGATCGTGCTGGCCAATAGCCAGGCCGAGCGCCTGTTCGGCTACCAGCCCGGCGAGCTGCGCGGCCTGCCGGTGGAAGTGCTGCTGCCCGCGCGCTACCGGGGCGGCCACGTGGCGCACCGCTCGAACTACTTTTTCCAGCCGCGCCCGCGCACCATGGGCGCCGGGCTGGAGCTGTACGGCCTGCGCAAGGACCAGGTGGAATTCCCGGTCGAGATCAGCCTGAGCCCCATCAGCACCGAGGAGGGCACGCTGGTGATGAGCGCGATCCGCGACATCAGCGAACGGCGCAAGGCGGAGCAGAAGTTCCGCGGGCTGCTCGAATCGGCGCCGGACGCCATCGTCATTGTCAACCGGCAGGGCGACATCGTGCTGGTCAACTCGCAAACCGAGCAACTGTTCGGCTACGACCGGCGCGAGCTGCTGGGCAAGCGCATGGAAGTGCTGATACCGCAGCGCTTCGCCAACGGCCACCCGCACCTGCGCACCAGCTTTTTCGACTCGCCCCGTCCGCGCTCGATGGGCGCCGGGCTGGAACTGTACGGCCTGCGGCGCGACGGCACCGAATTCCCGGTCGAAATCAGCCTGAGTCCGCTGGAGACGGAAGGCGAGGTGCTGGTGTCGAGCGCGATCCGCGACATCAGCGAGCGCAAGCGCATCGAACGCACGCTGCACGAGCAGAAGCTGGAGCTGGAGCGGGCCGGCAAGGCCAAGGACCTGTTCCTGGCCAGCATGTCGCACGAGCTGCGCACGCCGCTCAACGCCATCCTCGGCTTCACCCAGCTGCTCAATAACGACTCCCTGCCCATCACCGTACAGCAGCGCAAAACCTTCATGGGGCACATTTTGAAGGCCGGCGAGCACCTGCTCACGCTGATCAACGAGATCCTCGACCTGGCCAAGATCGAATCGGGGACGGTTACCTTCTCGATGGAACCGGTGGGCCTGTCCGAGCTGCTGCACGAAGCCTGCCGCATGGTGGAAGTGGAGGCCAACAAGCGCGGCATCCGCATCATCATGCCGCCGGTGGCCGGTCTGCACGTGCAGGCCGACCGCACGCGCTTCAAGCAGATCGTGCTCAACCTGCTGTCCAACGCCATCAAGTACAACCGCGAAATGGGCGCGGTGGTGGTCGATTGCGCCGCCGTCGGCGCGGACAAGGTGCGGGTATCGGTGCAGGACACCGGCCCGGGGCTCAAGCCGGACCAGGTCGACGCGCTGTTCCAACCCTTCAACCGGCTGGGCCAGGAAGGCGGCAGCGAAGAGGGCAGCGGCATCGGCTTGGTGGTGACCAAGCGGCTGGTGGAACTGATGGGCGGCGCCATCGGCGCGTCCAGCACGCCGGGCACCGGCAGCGTGTTCTGGATAGAGCTGCCGCTGACCGCCGCCCCGGAGAGCGCGCGCGCCGCCATCGCCGCCGCAGCGGCGATTCCGGAAGACGCGCCCGCCGCCGCGCGCAGCAGCCAGCCGCTGCTGCTGTACGTCGAAGACAACCCGACCAATCTGCGGCTGGTGCAGGAAGTGCTGGGCTTCCGCACCGACGTTGAGCTGATGACGGCCATAGACGGCCTGGAAGGGCTGGCACTGGCGCGCAAACACCGGCCGGACATCGTACTGCTGGACATGAACCTGCCCGGCCTGAGCGGCCGCGAAATCCAGCGCCGGTTGCGGGAAGATCCGGCAACTGCGGCCATTCCCGTGCTGGCCATCTCCGCCAACGCCATGCGCAACGACATCGACGCCGCGCTCGACGCCGGCTTCTTCCGCTACCTCACCAAACCGATCGACGTCGCAGCCCTGCACGATGCCCTCGACGCCGCCTTGGCCGTGGTCCGCACCAACGGCAAGGCGCAGGCGGTATAACTGGTATAACCCTGCGCTGATCCCCGCGCCGGCGGCGCTCCCTAGAGTGGAGGGTCGTTCGGCTTGATGGGGAAGTGCGGTGAAGGATATCGGGAAGCGCCTGGCGGCGGAGTGTGTGGGGACGGCTTTGCTGCTGGCTGTTTCGTGCGGAGCCGGCTTTGCGGCGGGGCGCCTGGCGGGCGGGGACGCGGCCTTGGCGCAGATGCTCGCGTCCGCCGCTTCCAGCGTCGGCCTGGCGGCGCTGATACTGGTGTTCGGCCCGGTCTCGGGCGGCCTGTTCAACCCGGTGCTGACCTTGTCCCAGGCCTGGCGCGGCAGCCTGGCACGGGAGGAAGCGCTGCCCTACATCGCCGCCCAGATCGCCGGCGCCTTCCTTGGCGCCGCCTGCGCGCACGCCATGTTCGACATGTCCTGGCTGGTGCCGGCAACGCAGGCGCGCGGCGGCGCAGTGCAGTGGCTGGGCGAATTCGTATCCACCTTCGGCCTGCTGGCCGTGTTCCTCGGCTGCGCCCGCAGCCGCCCGGCCTTGCCGCCTTTGCTGGCGCCGTGCACGGTGGCCGCCTACGTGATGGCGGCCTGCTGGTTCAGCCCCTCGGCCGCTTTCATGAATCCCGCCATGACGCTGGCGCGCGTGTTCGGCAGCGGCGGCATCCGCCTGGCCGACGCGCCTGCCTACATCCTGGTCCAGCTGGCCGGCGCCGCTGCGGCCACCGCCTTGTTCATCCGGCTGCACGGCGCAGCCTCCAGCAAGACCGCCTAGTATCAGGCCCAAGCCGGGTCCACGCCAGGCCCCTCCACAAATTTAAACATGCATAGTATTTGCATGTTTAAGAAAAAGCCGCTATAGTTGAGCCACATTGATAGCGAAACTGATTGTAGAGAGGGAGTGGAAGCCATGAACATCGACAAATTCAAGCATCAGCACGAAGACATCCTGGCCGACATCGCCGCACTGCGCCAGCTGGTGCACAGCGGTATCGAAGCCAATGCGGAGCGCATCGCCGCGCGCATCATCGCCATGAGCGGCAACATCAAGCTGCACCTGGCGGTGGAAGACAAAGTGCTGTACCCCACGCTGCGCGGCAGCGGCGACGCCGCCCTGGCGCGCATGAGCAATCTGTACCAGCTTGAAATGAACGGCATCGTGGCTGCTTACCTGGCTTTCGCCACCACCTGGAACTCCGCCGCCCACCTGCTGGCCGCGCCGGAGAAGTTCCGCGCCGATGCCAACACCGTGCTGCGCAAGGTGTACGAGCGCATGAAGAAGGAAGACCACGAATTCTACCCGGCCGTGGAAGCGCTCGAAGCCGAACGCCTGGCCGCCTGATTACCCAAACACCCGATCCACTACTAGCAAAGGCTGAACAATCATGCTGACCCCGGAACACCGCGCCATCATCACCGCCACCGTGCCTATCCTGAAAGAGGGCGGCGAAACCCTGACGCGCCATTTTTACCTGAAGCTGTTCAACGATTTCCCGGAAGTGAAGCCCTTCTTTAACCAGGCCCACCAGCACGGCGGCACACAGCAGCGCGCCCTGGCCAATTCCATCCTGATGTACGCCTCGAACATCGAGCGCCTGGAGGAACTGGGCCCGCTGGTAAAAACCATCATCAACAAGCACGCCGCGCTGCAGATCCTGCCGGAGCACTATCCGAAAGTGGGCGCCGCGCTGCTGGGCGCGATCCGCGATGTGCTGGGCGCCGAGGTGGCGACGGACGCGGTGATCGAAGCCTGGGCCTCGGCCTATGGCCAACTGGCCGACATCCTGGCCGGCGCGGAAGAGCAGATCTACCAGGCCAACGAGCAGGCCGACGGCGGCTGGCGCGGCGCGCGCACCTTCAAGGTGGCCTCGAAGAGTGTGGAAAGCGACGAGATCACGTCCTTCGTGTTCGCTCCTGCGGACGAGGGCAAAGTGGTGGCATTCCTGCCGGGCCAGTACATCACCGTGCTGGTGACCGTGGACGGCCAGGAAATGCGCCGCCAGTACTCGCTGTCGGCCGAGAGCAACGGCGCCACTTATCGCATCAGCGTCAAGCGCGAGCCGGCAGGCAAAGTGTCGAACCACCTGCACGACAATCTGAATGTGGGCGACAGCATCACTCTGTTCCCGCCGGCCGGCGCGTTCACCCTGGCCGAGAGCGACAAGCCGCTGGTGCTGATCAGCGGCGGCGTGGGCATCACCCCGACGCTGGCCATGCTGGGCGCTGCGCTGCGCACGCGCCGTCCGGTGCACTTCATCCACGCCGCGCGCCACGCCGGCGTGCACGCCTTCCGCGGCCATATCGACCAGTTGGCCGAGCAGCACCCGCAACTCACGCGCTACTACGTGTATGAGCAGGACCACGGCGACGGCGCCAAGGCGGACGCCACCGGCTACATCGGCAAGGGCCACCTGGCCGAGTGGCTGCCCGCAACGCGCGACGTGGAAGCCTACTTCCTCGGCCCGACGCCGTTCATGAAGGCGATGAAGAAGCACCTGCGCGAGCTGGGCGTGCCGGAAGCGCAAACCTACTACGAGTTCTTCGGTCCGGCCGAAGCGCTGCATTAACTCCCGCAAGGAGCCGCGCCACCAGTATAGCTGGGCCTGCTGGCGCGCGGCTCACACAATGTCACAATCATGACAAAATAAAAATATAGTCCCAACGTCAATTGTGTGCGCCATGCGTACCGGTAGGATTGCGCTCGCGCGCGCATCCAATCAACGACGTTCAAGGACAATAAAATGCAAATAATCAAGAAGATACAACCACTTCTTCTCGCATTGGCCGCAGCCTTCCCGGCACTGGCCCAAGCCGACATCCAGTACTCCGTTACCCGCCTGGCACTGCCGGGAGACGGCGGCACGGCCATCTCAATTAACAATTCCGGCACCATCGCAGGCGGCTACTTCTCCTACGCGGACATGGGCTCGCGCGCCTTCCTTTGGTCCAACGGCAATTTCACCCTGCTGCCGGCGACCGGGGTGCAAGGCGAGTACTTCACCGCAATCAACCAGCACGGCACTGCGACCATGGCGCGCGGCGGACTCGATCACACCTGGGGCCACGCCTACCGCTACCAGAACGGCGAGATGACCTGGCTGGGCAGCCTGAAGCCGCACGCGACCACGCGCGCGCGCGGCCTGAACAACAATGGCGCCATCGTGGGCGACTCCGGCCTGGAAGCCGATACCTGGGACACCGATGCGCCGCGCCACGCCACCCATTACAAGGACGGCATCCTCACCGACCTGGGGACGCTGGGCGGCAGAGACAGCATTGCGGAATCGGTGAACGACGCCGGCGCCATCGTCGGCAAGAGCGGGACCGCCGACGGGAGCGAGCACGCGTTCATCTATGTGAACGGCCAGATGACAGACCTGGGCACGCTGGGCGGCGGCTACAGCGCCGCCTATGCCATCAACAATGCGGGCCAGATCGTCGGCAGTTCGGTGAATGCGGAAGGCCGGCAGAACGCGTTCCTCTACCAAAACGGCGTCATGACCGACCTGGGCTGGCTGGGCTCGCGCAGCTACGCGCGCGCCGTCAACGAGCACGGACAAGCGGTGGTGGGGCAATCGGGCGGCGGCGGCTGGCTGTACAGCGGCGGTGCGATGCACAACCTGAACACGCTGATCGACCCGGCCTCCGGCTTGACGATTCAAGACGTCAGGGACATCAATGACCATGGCCAGATCGTCGGTTCGGCCTGCGACTCGTTCGGCGAATGCAGCGGCGTGCTGCTCACGCCCGTGCCCGACCGGAAACCTACGGCATGATGCTGGCCGGCCTGGGCCTGGTGGGCTACGCGGCGCGCCGCCGTAACAACAGGGGCAGGGCGGAGTAACTCGGAACGGGCCGTGATAGCATTTGTGCATGCACGGCCCTGTGGTAAAGTGCGCGGCTTGCTGTGTCACTGGAGTTTTCTGTTTTGTCCGACAAATTCATTCCTATTCAAGCCTATGACAAGCCTGCGGGCGGTTTCGGTTCGCTGCGCGGCACGGCCAGCGCGCTGAGCGGCAATGGAGCCTTTCCCGCGCTGCAAACGCTGCCGCGCGTGAACCAGCCGCAGGGCATCGACTGCCCCGGCTGCGCCTACCCGGATTCGCCCACCGACAAGGCGGTGGATTTCTGCGAGCAGGGCGCCTGGGCGATTTCGCACGAAGCCACGCCCAAGCGCGCCACGCCGGAGCATTTCGCCAAGCACACCGTCACGGAATTGCGCCGCAGCGAGGAGTGGCAACTGGAGCCGGTGCGCGGCCACTCCAACGTGCAGGGCGACCGCACGGTGGGCATCACCAACCGTCCCAGGGCCGAATGGCTGCAAGGCCTGGAGCGCGTGTTCGGCTTTGCGCCGCCATCCGAACCGGGGCTGGACGCGGTGGCCACCATCAACGGCCTGCTGGACGGCTCGGTGCATGCCTTCACCGGCCTGGGCGGCAATTTCGCCGTGGCCGGCCCGGACAGCCCGCGCGTGCTGGACGCGCTGTCGCGCTGCAAGCTCACCGTGCACATCGCCACCAAGCTCAATCGCACGCATTTGTATCCCGGCGAAACAGGCTTGCTGCTGCCGTGCCTGGGCCGCACCGAGCATGACCAGCAGGCAGGCGGCCAGCAGTTCGTCAGCGTGGAGGACACCGCCAGCATGGTGCACGCGTCCACCGGCCGCAACCGGCCCGCCAGCGACAAGCTGCGCTCGGAGCCGTTCATCGTGACGGAACTGGCGCGCCACGCGCTGCCGGATTCCAACATTGACTGGACCGTCATGGGCCGCGACTACGACGCCACGCGCGACCTGATCGAACGCGTGGCGCAGGGCGCGGTGGCCGGCTTTGAGCGCTACAACGCCAACATCCGCCGCAAGCGCGGCTTCCACCTGCCGAATACGGCCGCGCTGCGCGTGTGGAAAACCGATAGCGGCAAGGCCAACTTCGCACCGCACGCGCTGCCGCAGGACACGATCATGAAACGCGCCCGCGCCGTGCACGGCGAGCGCGTGGTGTGCCTGGCCACGGTGCGCGCGCACCGCCAGTACAACACCACCGTCTACTTCGACCCGAAAGGCGAAGTGGACCGCTACCGCGGCGTGCACCACACGCGCAAGGTGCTGTTCGTGGGCCCGGCCACGCTGGCGCGGCTCGGCTTCAAGGACGGCGACACCGCCAACCTGCGCGCCGCGTCGCTGGACGGCATCGAGCGCGTGCTGGAAGGCTACCGCCTGGTGGAATACCCCATCCTGGGCGACGACGTGTTCGGCTATTTCCCCGAACTGACGCCGCTGTCCTCGCCGGACCTGACGGCGCGCGGATCGAACACGCCGGCGTTCAAGGAAGTGCCCATCCTGATCGAGAAAGCCTGATATGGACCGCCTCGACGCCATGCGGATGTTTGTGCGCGTAGTGGAGGTGAACAGCTTCAACAAGGCGGCCGAGGGCATGTCGCTGCCGCCTTCCACCGTCACGCGCGCGGTGAAGGAACTGGAGGCGCACATCGGCGTGCGCCTGCTGCAGCGGACCACGCGCCGCCTGAGCCTCACGCCGGACGGCACCATCTACTACGGCCATTGCCGCCGCCTGCTGGACGAGCTGGATGAAGTGGAGGCCAGCTTCCCCGGCAACTCCGGCCAGCCGCGCGGCAAGCTGCGGGTGGACATGACGCCGTCCTTCGCGCGCAATTTCGTTATCCCCTCGGTGCGCCAGTTCCTGGACCGCTATCCGGACGTGCAGATGGCCGTAACGGTAAGCGACCGCCCGGTGGACCTGGTGCAGGAGGGCATAGACTGCGTGATCCGGGCCGGCCAGCCGGAGGACTCCACGTCGCTGGTGGCGCGCCAGATCGCGAGTTTCGGCTGGATGGTGGCTGCTGCGCCTTCCTACATCGAGCAGTACGGCGCGCCGCAAACGCTGGAGGATTTGCAGCACCACGTGTCGGTGGGCTATCTGCTGGGCCGCACGGGCAGGGCGATGGACTGGATTTTCAACGACGGCAATACCACCGTCAGCGTGCCGATGAAGAGCCGGCTGTCGTCGAACGACACCAGCACTTATGTGCAGGCGGGCTTGCAGGGGCTGGGCCTGATCTGCACCGCAGCCTACCTGGTGCGGCCGCATGTGCAGTCCGGCGCGCTGGTGCAGCTGCTGGCGGAGTACAAATCGCCGCGCGTGCCGGTCTCCGTGATGTATCCGCAGAACCGGCACTTGTCGCCCACGGTGCGCGCCTTCATCGACTGGATCGGCGAGCTGATGGAAGATGCCTCGCCAAACTAGGCGTGGCCAAAGGCAGTTGACATCATGGTGCATATGCACCATACTCCGCTCATCATGAAGAAAACCGTTCATTGTGCCGCTGCCGCAGAAGCAGAGCCCAGCCTGATGGATGACGTGGCGGAGCACTGCCTGCTGACGCGCACGCGCACCATTTCGCGCGTGATCACCAGCATTTACGACAATGCGTTGCGTCCCCACGGCCTGACTTCGTCGCAGTTCTCGCTGCTGGTGCGCATCGTGCGCATGAAAGGCGCGAGCCGGGCGGCGCTGGCGCGGGCCAGCCATCAGGAGCGTTCCACGTCCACCCGCAATTTGCAGGTGGTGCTGAACGAAGGCTGGGCCGAGGAAGTGATGCCGGACAAGGGCCGCAGCCGTCCCATCATGATTTCTGCGGCCGGGCGCGCGCTGTTGAACGCGGCGGGACCGGCGTGGCGCGAGGCGCAGGCCAAGACCGCGCGGATGCTGGGCGAGGAGGGCGTTGCAGCCCTGGTCGGCCTGGCAGCCAGCTTACCGCCCGAATAGGTTTTCGTTTTTTTTACAACAAATGGTGTATCTACACCATTAAACCAAGGAGTTGTTAGCATGAGTAAGATCCAGGAAGTTCTGTACACCGGCAAGACCCACACCACCGGCGGCCGCGACGGCGCCTCGCGCAGTTCCGACGGCAAACTGGACGTGAAGCTGAGCGCCCCCTGGTCCAAGGGCGAGGGCACCAACCCCGAGCAACTGCTGGCGGCCGGCTGGTCGGCCTGCTATCTGGGCGCCATCGGCAAAGCCGCAGCCGAGTTCAAGGTCGCCTTGCCTGCGGACTTGGCGGTCGACACCGAGGTGGACCTGGGCAAAGGCGAGGACGGCTTCCATCTGCAAGCCCGCATGCACGTCAGCATGCCGGGAGTGGAGCAGGAAACGGCGCAGCGCATTGTCGATCGCGCCCACGCCACCTGCCCATACTCGAAAGCGCTGGGCGCCAGCATCGGCGTGACCACCACCCTGGCTTAAGCGGGCAGGGGACTGGAGGCAGGCGCCTGGCGGCTATGCTCCGGGCCGTGTTCCGTGTACAGGCTGACCCTGCCGATCGACAGGGCGGCACTGGCGCGCATGGCATTGCGCGGCTTGAGCAGGATCTGCAAATGCTTCTGGTCCCATTCCGGCTTGCTGCGCAGGCGGGTGAAGACGTCGGTGATGTCCAGCGCCGCGTGCAAGGTGGAGTAAGGCAGGGCGCCGGCATAACTGTCGTCGGATGGCGCAGTGCAGGGAGGCACACCCAGGTAGACCTCGAACACCGGCGGCAAGCCCTGGTCCACCATGTCCTCGAAATTGAGGAACACCGTATGGTAGGCACCGTCGGCGGGGGAGGCCCCCACCAGGCGCAGCGCAGGCAAACGGCTGGGCGCAGGGTGGTGCGCGGAGGGCAGGAAGCGCAAGGTGATCAGATGCGCTGCGGAACCCAGCACTTGCGGCTCGGAGGTGGCGGCGAACAGGCGGGGCGCAGCGGCTGGATTCATCGAAGTCTCCGGTAAGGTCGCTATCGATTCAGTATAGACACAAAATTGCAGCCAACACTCAACTCGAGATTACTGTTTATATTGTCGAGTACCAATACTGTATAAACCACTGTATGTTATACTGTGTTTATGACCAGTAAATTTACTTTGATCGACCTGGAACCACTGACCGGGCAGGCCCGCCGGACGGATTTGAATCCCTACCGGGAAATGCCTGAAGACGCGCTGACTGATGCCCGCACAGACAGCGAAATCGCGCGCGAATTCATCGGCCATGGCGAACTGAGCGCCAAATCGCGCGCCAACACGCAAAAGGAACTGTTCCGTTTCCTCACCTGGTGCCGCGAGGAAGCCGGCAAGTCGCTGCGCCAGCTGCAAGTGGCCGACTTGAACGCCTACAAGGAATTTCTGCGCGAACCACCGCCGGACTGGGTATCGACCACCAAGTGGCCGCGCACGGACCCGCGCTACAGGCCATTCACTGGTCCGTTGTCGGACCCGAGCCGGCGCCAGGCCATGATCGCCGTCAAGGGGCTGATGGCATTTGCCGAACAAACAGGCTACCTGCGGCGCGATCCTGGCGCCCTGGTCAAGCACGTGAAAACCCGTGGCGCCAGCCGCATTACGCGCTACCTGAACCAGGACGCCATCAACCTGGCCCTGGCCGCTGTGGCCGGCCGTGCCGCCGATCTGCCAGCCGAATTGCGGCGCCGCGCGCGCGACCTGTTCCTGCTGCTGGCCTATGCGCACACCGGCGCGCGCCTGAACGAAATCGTCAGCGCCAGCATGGGCGACGTGTACACCGAAGGCGGCGGCCGCTGGTGGCTGGATCTGCTAGGAAAAGGCAACAAGCCGCGCCGCGTGCCGGTGCCGCCGGAACTGCTGGAGGCTTACCGCGCCTACCGGCAAGCGTACGGCCTGCTGCCGCAAACGGGCCGCGCCGACAGGACGCCACTGGTGCTGTCCAGCCGCAGCCGGGAGCCGGCGCGCTTGACGGACGAAGCGGCATCGAACGCGCTGAAAGCCGTGTTCGCAGCGGCTGCCGGCGAGGCGGCGGCCCAGGGCGACGCCGACATGGCGGCCACGCTGCGCCAGGCGTCCGCGCATTGGCTGCGCCACAGCATGCTGACCAACCACGCCAACAACGGCGTGCAGTTGAAAACGCTGCAGGATACGGCGGGCCATGCCAGCATCGCCACCACGGCCGCCTATCTGCACAAGACCGACAACCAGCGCCATGACGAAATCATGGCGTCGGTGAACGGCCAAGGGAATGCTTAGGATTACTTGAAGCTGCGGCGGCGCGCGAAGACCAGCGCGCCCAGGCCCAGGGCCATCAAGGCGATCGAGCCCGGCTCCGGAACAGTGGTTGGCTCCAGGCGCTCGTTGAACCACACGTGGCGGTTCGACAGCGCGCCGGCGATGCCGGCCGCGCCCGAACCTTCCAGGATCACGCCGTTGCTCTGGCCGTCGCCAAAGCCTACCACCGCCTGGTTGTTATGCGTATCCGCGATTTCCCAGCCCATGCGGCCATAGTAGAAACCGATCGAACCTTCGCCCACCGGCACCAGGTAGTCCGTGCCGCGCAGGATCAGCTGGAAGCTGTTGAGCAAGTCGCCGTGTTCCTGGAAGTAGCCGACGTTGTCCCAAGTGATGATGATCTGGTTGGCCAGGTCGGTGCGCACGTGCACCACGCCGCTGTCCACGTGGCGCGTGTCCACGTCGCCGAAGAACGGCGCAATGATGGGGAGACTGGTTTCCGTCGGGCCCATAGGGTTGTAGGCCGACAGGCCGCCGCCGAACGTAACGTTGCCGTTATTGTTGATGTACAGCGAGCTGTAGGAATTGCCGAACAGGTTGATGTTGAAGCCCAGGTTGATGGCGCCGGCATAGCCGTCGTCATTGCGGCCGTCGGCCTGGCCTGCGTTGTTGGCATTGCCGCCGCCGGTGGTGACGACGATGTCGCCGATGCCGCCGCCGATCACGTCGGTGTAGTAGCCGGCCGAAGCTTTCAGGGCGTTCTGCGAAACGGTGGTGACGGCGGCGTTGGCAGCCAGGCTGGTGGCAGCGAGGACGACGCTGGCGATCAGTTTAGGAAGAATCTTCATTCGGTAGGTTCATTCTGAAAAGTTGAGGGTGCAACCCTTCCAGCAAAGATCATGCCATTTTTATAAGTCTTTGTTTTTAAACAACTGCGGCATGATGGCGTTGTTTTGCTGTAAAGATTTCCGACACATTAAATTTCACATTGTCAATATTCGGCAGGACGTATCCTTTGCCGTTAGACCGAAACAACGGATAATGGCGGCCAGATCAATTTGAGTGCTATTTTTGGAATTCCTCATGGAAATTAAGGTTAACTTTCTCGATAAGCTTCGTCTTGAAGCCAAGTTCGATGACTTCACGGTAATCGCCGACCAGCCCATCCGCTACAAGGGCGACGGCTCTGCGCCTGGTCCGTTCGACTACTTCCTGGCCTCGTCGGCCCTGTGCGCAGCCTATTTTGTGAAGTTGTATTGCAATACCCGCAATATTCCAACCGAAAATATCCGCCTGTCGCAAAACAATATTGTTGATCCCGAAAACCGCTACCAGCAGATTTTCAAGATCCAGGTGGAACTGCCGGCGGATATCTCCGCCAAAGACCGCCAGGGCATCCTGCGCTCCATTGACCGCTGCACGGTGAAAAAAGTGGTGCAAGCCGGTCCCGAGTTTGTGATCGAGGAAGTAGAGAATCTTGATGCCGACGCCCAGGCCTTGCTGACGCTGAAGCCGGATACTGAAACCAGCACCTTCATCCTGGGCAAGGACCTGCCGCTGGAGCAAACCATCGCCAATATGTCCGGCGTGTTGGCCGGCCTGGGCATGAAGATTGAAATCGCTTCGTGGCGCAATATCGTGCCCAACGTCTGGTCGCTGCATATCCGCGATGCGCATTCGCCGATGTGCTTTACCAATGGCAAGGGCGCGACCAAGGAAAGCGCGCTGGCCTCGGCGCTGGGCGAGTTCATCGAACGGCTGAATTTCAACCATTTCTACGCCGGGACGTATTGGGGCGAAGACATTGCCAACGCCCCGTTCGTCCATGTCCCCGACGAACGCTGGTTCAAGCCCGGCCGCAAAGACGCGCTGCCGGAAGAAATCCTGGATGAGTATTGCCTGGAAATCTACAACCCGGACCGCGAATTGCGTGGCTCGCACCTGTACGACACCAACTCCGGCAACGTGGAACGCGGCATCTGTTCGCTGCCGTTTGTTCGCCAGTCGGACGGCGAAACGGTGTATTTCCCGTCCAACCTGGTCGAAAACCTGTTTGTCAGCAATGGCATGAGCGCCGGCAACACGCTGGCCGAAGCGCAAGTGCAATGTCTTTCGGAAATTTTCGAACGGGCTGTAAAACGCGAGATCCTGGAAGGCGAAATCGCCTTGCCGGACGTGCCGCAGGAAGTGCTGGCCAAGTATCCCGGCATCCTTGCCGGCATCAACGGTTTGGAGGAGCAGGGCTTCCCCGTGCTGGTGAAGGACGCGTCGCTGGGCGGCATGTACCCGGTAATGTGCGTCACCTTGATGAACCCGCGCACCGGCGGCGTGTTTGCGTCGTTCGGCGCACACCCAAGCCTGGAAGTGGCACTGGAACGCAGCCTGACGGAATTGCTGCAGGGGCGCAGTTTTGAAGGCCTGAACGATCTGCCTCGGCCGACTTTTGCAAGCAATGCCGTCACCGAGCCGTATAACTTCGTCGAACACTTCATCGATTCCAGCGGCATCGTATCGTGGCGCTTTTTCAGCGCCAAAGCGGACTACGATTTCGTTGAATGGGACTTCTCCGGCCAGGGCGAAAACTCGAACGCCGACGAGGCCGCGACCTTGCTCGGCATACTCGAAGGCATGGGCAAAGAGGTCTACATTGCGGCGTATGACAACCTGGGCGCGGCAGCCTGCCGGATACTGGTGCCGGGTTATTCGGAGATCTATCCGGTGGAAGACCTGATCTGGGACAACACCAACAAGGCGCTTTCGTTCCGCTCGGACATTCTGAATCTGCACCGCCTGGACGACGCCAGCCTGGAGGCGCTGCTGGACCGCCTGGAGAACAGCGAGCTGGACGATTACGGCGACATCGCCACCTTGATCGGCATCGAGTTCGACGAAAACACGCCCTGGGGCCAGCTGACCACGCTGGAGTTGAGGCTGCTGATCCAGCTCGCATTGAAACAGTTTGAGGAAGCGAAGGAACTGGTCGAAGCCTTCCTGCAGTACAACGACAACACGCTCGAGCGCGGATTGTTCTATCAGGCGTTGAACGCCGTGCTGGAGGTGGAGCTGGACGACGACATGGAGCTGGACGAATACGTCGTCAATTTCCGCCGCATGTTTGGCAATGAGCGGATGGACGCGGTGATCGGATCGGTGGACGGCAGCGTGCGTTTCTACGGCTTGACGCCAACGAGCATGAAGCTGGAAGGCCTGGACAGGCACGAGCGGCTGATCGACAGCTACAAGAAACTGCACGCGGCGCGGGCTAAGGTCGCGGCCAAGTCCAGGTAACAGCAGGCGCGGGGTTGGATGGGAACTGTGGCCCGGCCCCGGCAAAAATGCAGTTCCGGGGCCGTGGCATCTTTACCCGGTCCCGCGTGCTCAACTTCGCATAATCTATATTATGTAAAATGCAATTCCGTAGGAAGACCCTATCGCGGGCAATACAGCGCCTAAAGCGTCGGTTTAACTAAAGGTGTAACCAGCTTCTAAGCGAAATTGTAGTTCATGCCTGGACCCATCAATCGGAAACAGCATACTAGATATATGGCCGTACAATTCGTCGGTGTCCGCGTCCAAAAATGCGCCGCCACAGCGGTGCCGTTCTCAGTGCGACATCGAAACCGTAACGGCCTGCCTGCCGGGCTTTGACTGCTGCGTCGTACTGCTCCTGGCCTATTCCAAGTGTAGTCCCATATGAGGCCAGTACCGCATAAGGATTCTCTATCGGTAGAATCGCGTCTTTGGTCACCTCGGCTGGTTCGGATAGCTCAAGCACATTTCCAGCTGGCATGGTCTGCTGAAACGTAGCGCCTCGGCGGAGTACATTTCGGAAAAGATTCCACTCATAAATCGCGACGCCGTCGCGAACATAGCCACTAAAGAACGGGAGGGTGTGAACCACAATAAAATGCGAGTTGTCAAGTATATCCTGGTCGGATAGTCGGATGTCACCTAGCGACGTTCGTATCTGGTCAAGGATTCGCGGCTCACTCAACCTAGTTCGTATGGCGACAAGTTGAGATACTCCCTTAGTCATCGGCCAGTTCTTGTTTCGCCAATTTCGAAGCTCTGCCTCCAAATTGGCTGTTCGCGCATCACGCTTCCATTTGACTTGCAAGAAAAACACTTTCCTACGTTTCGGCTCATACAAGATCAAGTCGCACTCATACTTGATGCCTTTGTCCTTGCCGCTTAAGGAGATCCCCTTACGGACTAAATAGTCCGATGAGGCATTTTCACAAATATAGCGGCGAACGAATTCCTCAAACTTCGGGCCGAGCTCACGGCACGCGATATCATTGAGGACTACGTGCTTACAGCATGTTATTGCATGTTCGAGCGAAGAATCTCCTAGCGTTAGGCCACCGTCGGCAATCTGGTGAATTCCTCGGTCGGACTCTAGCGCGGTCCTCTGGCTAGTCAAAATGCGTCTTAACAATGATATGTCAAGACCAAGACGTTGGGCTTCGTCAATGGTCGGGTAATAAGCACCCTCGTCCGCCAATCGCACTATTTCAAGCATTGCAAACCAACGGCATAACCCATTAGCATCTCGACTCAGGGCCGCGACCTCGTGGTCACCTTGCATCAGAGTGCTGATTGAAAACTGCGAATCAAGTAACCGTGCGACGAGTAGATCGAGCATGGGGGATTCTACTAGGCTCGATACACGCCCTCCTCCAACTGATAGCTTGGACCTTAACGATTCGATTAGCGTTAATAGAGACCAACGAAGGGCCAAGTTAGACTGGGCTTCAAGTGTGAACCCCATCGCTCGACTGTGCATGCATGATTTGCCCATCTCAGTGAGCTGAAATTCAAGCAACTGCTTTGTCGTCCGAACTTCGAATAGACCTGCCAGCACAAGGAATGCTGCCTCGTGTAGAGCCGCGCCACGCAAAGCGAGAAACGCGGCGTTGCGATCGGCTCGGCGACCTTGTGCAGCAGGAATGCTCTGCGCCGCGCTCTCGATTAAATCGCGCAAATCCTCTTGCAGCAGTACCACCTGAGTCTCGGAGAGCTGCGGTGGCATGAGCGGCAATAAACGGCCGTCGACGGCTGCCACTGGTTTGAAAATTGATGTGGCTTGCTCTTTAAGCAGGGGATCGACAGCCAGAGGCCAAGCATCCTTTGAACACACCATTGCCCTATAGGCATCTGATATCTCCGGAATTTCGCAATCTACCAGATTGCAACTTTCTTCTGTGTAAGGATGACGGAGAAAGCTCAAAAGGCGAGCATGCCCGGTGGTGTCGATAAACTCGGGGTCAATTAAAATCAGCATGAGCGTGACGAAGTGTTACTGTAGTCCTTCAAGAAACTTTTGAATTAGCGGCAAGGCTTTCGGGGCATTGTCTAGTCCGGCGTCTAAGAGCTTCATGGTGAGATGCTTGATCGATTCGCCCCGTAGCTCTTTCAGTCGCTGAAGCAAGCCTGCCTTTTCGGCATCTGGAAGCCCAGACTCACTGATTCGCGCAGCTATGAGATCGCGAATTGTTTCGTCATGGAGTTTGACTGTGACAGTTCCCAAGATAGCGGTAAGCCCGCCATCGTCGGCCAGAAAGTCCAAGCCTTTCGCCGTTATTCTTGACCCGCTGCTACTCCAATGGCCGTCTAGCCCTTGCTGCAAACCTGATTCAATCAACCCATGGGCATCGAGGTAGAGCAAATTAGCTGTGTATTTGTCGTCTTCCTCATCCGTCATTTCATGCTGCGGATATACATCCTGTGGAATTCCGGCGTAATGATCAGATAAAAATTCCAGTACTTCTCGTTGCAAAGATCGGTCCAACTTCACTTCTCTCTCCTTAGTGTTTGGTGCTTCGGAATAAATTATGATAGCTTGGGCCTGTAGTGATCAGTGGTCTTTGTTGCTTGCCAAAAACCTACATCCGTAGTTCACCCTAGTAGGTTACCCGCTTGTGACAGCCCGTCCAGAAACGCATGCCTATGGCTGCCTAGATGCAACGTAATCAGCGACATATTCAGTGGTAGTCCGCCTCGTTGTGATCTCGTGCTTTGATCGAAGACGCCCATGAACCCAATCGAAAATGAGTGGATTGCTCTTTCGATTCATAAAGATACCGGCCTGAACACGCCAAGAAAAGTGTCTCAGTTCTGGGTCGCTAATAGTCTTAGCGATAACGCGATCCCACATTGATTCAATCGCATCCTTCATCGTCTGGAGGCGCATAATAGCGTCGTTGTTGTCTTGAATTAACTTAATTGCCATGGTAAGGAATGGAAGGATCGGCGCAACAATAAGTCCAAACACGGTCTTTATCGAGCAATCGAGGCCAACTGAAATTCCAACCATCGCAAGCATGAACAGCGCCACAGAAACACCGACGTACCAGTTATATCGGCGTCTTAGGTCCATATCCCACCAACAATTGGCACGCTGGCAGATTAGTCGTGCCGCATCAACTGGCAGTACTGCCACTTCTGGTCTATACCAGTTTTCCAACTCACGCAGATTTGCAGCTGACAACAAAGCGGACCACTCTTCCACGGCCTCTTTATCCGGCGCCTTGCCATATGTGATCTCGTCGGGGGGCAACTCCAGCACATCGGTATCAAACGCTTGCTGAATCTTCGCGGCTTGCTCCCGATAACCATTAATTAAAATATTCCAGACCAAGGCATCGAGTAACAGGAAGAGAACGCCTGCGGCGCCAATAATCCAAGCGATGTCCATTTTTGGAAGCCCCCACCACTCCTTATCCAAAGCCAGTGCAACGACCGCAAGCGATATAACCAAAGGGACGTTCAAGATAAGTTGAATTGAGAACAAAGTTTTAGCACGAGCATACAAGGCATTTTGCGCAGCCAAGCGCTTTAGAGCTAATTCCTCGTTTTGTTTTGCTGATATCTGATTCATTACCGCTTATCCATAGATTGGAAACTGTGGACCGAAGACCTCGGCCCATTTATTGATTGCGGACTTCATCTGCCCTAAATTTTCATACTCCCTTGCCTCAACGCATTTTTTTAAATCACTATCACAACGATTGGAGATTGCTATGCGGTCAAAAATTCCTAGTTCGTTTAGGTCGCCTTGCATTCCCTTGGGGTCTTCCACAGAGCCAAAAATTCGATTCCGCAAGTGATCGATTGCATACGTAAAGTTCAGATCTGGCCAAACCGTGCAGTTTCGACCGTCGTAAAAAGACAGAACCAGGTTTTCTAGAAGGTATGAGCCTGCGGAGGGCATTGTTGGCCGATGGTTCCAGTACTTCACGAGGCGAATAATATCTAATATTGCCCCCCCTCTTCTCACAGCTATTTCTTGGACTCTCAATCGATCAACGCGGGGATCGGTTCTTTTCCAGTTTCCATTTCCGTCGGGAATGATGTAGAATTGACGCCCTAAATAATCTGGAGCAGTAAAGAAGCAAGGTACGATATCGAACGTCCAATCGTAGGAGTTCAAGGCGAGGATCGCGGCCTCACCGCGACGACCTAGTTCAGCTTTCCTGTATTGGGGAATAACCGCCAGGGCATCAACGAACTTATTGATAACTCGGCGTGAGTTGATATAATTACTGCCGGCATGGCGCAATGCGTACAAAGGCGATCCGGCGTTGATCGTCTCCATGTAGATGGTACCGTTCACATCGTTCCACTCGGCGCCTTCGGCGGCAATGCAGATCATGATGTCGATATCATCTAAGGGCCGTTTCTTGGTCTTCCGTTCGAAAGAGCCAAAATGAATGTTCTGTTCGGTGTACAGTCGTGGAAACTGTGCATCCTTGCCTGGGAATTCACTAACCCTATTTATAAGCCAAGTTCGGCTGATCTTAGCCAAATCGGATTCTGCAGGGTCCAGATTGACAATATTCGTCAGGAACTCGGTGAATGCATCGTTTACGGTCAATGCCATGCTCTAAATTTTCCTGTTAGCCGCAGATCGAATTGACGAACTTAGCTGGTAAGCTCGTACTGCCGTGCGGAACGTGTGCGTGTTCCTCTCCCAAAACGCCGTCGACTGGATTCAGGATGTGTTCCACCGCCGGCCCAGTCATCGCTGTGAAGCCAATCTTCGAAATACCACAGCCAGCGAAGCGTCCAAGGAATATACGTTTCAGACAGCTTCATGTGCCAATCCCATTCCTTCAACTTTGGGGTCCAAAGACACAGGTGTACGCCGTTTCCATTGTAGGGATAGGTATGTGGAATTATTTTCCCCTCCGCCAGGGGCCGCAGGTCAGGTGCCACAACGATCATGGACGGACGTTCTTTGCCAGATGGCACATGAAGCTCGCATGAATACACACGAGACACATCCGAAGGCGAAAGTTCAACGCGAAATATTAGCTCTTTGCCTCGGTCAAATTCGTGAGACGTGTTCGGAAGGCCAAGTGTCTTTAGGTCCAATAGGCGCTCGGCCAAGTTCGGTGGCCCCTTTTCTTTCAAGCTCATCTATTCACCAAAGAATGTGTGGCTGCGCGCGGTCATCGGGATGATCAATCCAGCGGAGGTCACACTGGCTGCTCTGCCGGCTTGCCTCATCAGTGATTGTCGTGCCCTTTCGCTGTCGCGGACTGCGGTCGATGCTTTCTCCCCAAATGTCGACGACACCAAGTTCGTAACCTGGTCTAATCCTGGGCGGGATTCGATCGTTCGCAAGAGCGTTTCAACATCCTGAACAAGCCTTGTATGCCATTGCGTAAATGCCTCCTGCTTCCCTTGCTTGTTCATCGAACCAGCCAAGTTTTCGCCGGGTGCCGTCGGGTTCATAAGTTCCCATTCACGCCTTCCGTAATCCAGGTCCCTAACCGTGATCAGAGTGGGCATAGTACGAATCACATCAAGGAAAAGTTCAAGCTGGTCGCGGTGCGGGACAAGTGCTTTTTTCTCGTACGCACCAGCAATCAGTGACGTGATAAAAAGAGAGCTCGGCGAGAGTTCACTCATACCATTTTGGCTAAATGCAATGTTTCGGTGTAGCTTCACCATTTGGATAAGTCGACAAATCAGCCTTCCGAATACATCTACATCTGGCAACGGCACGAGCTCGGCCTTTCGCATGGCTTCCACAGAGTCCAAGGCTTCGGTCGCCAGGAAAACAGGCTTGATGGCAGCGATAGTATTGAACTGCCGCGTTAAACCCAATGGATTCGTCGGCTGGAATTCGCGGAGCTGGCGATCAGGAATCCAACCATGCGAATCACCATACAAAGCTGTTGAACGCGGCATGTCGATGACGGGGGCAATATCAGCGCACATGCCATCGGCGTATTCCAAAGTGACGCAGCGCTCCCACTTAACTAGTTTTAGACCGTGCTGCGAAGCGTATCGGCCTACGGCTGTCTGCAGCCGATTCAACAACAATGTGGCCCCATTGTCACCGGAATACACCGTCCAAGCAGATCGGTTTAACCGTGCCATCAGATCGATATCGAAGCCTTCGCCTCCCCTCAGCGGGCGGGTCATTGTCCCAATTGCGCGCGAACCATGGGGTACAATTTGTTCAAGGTGTCCTTTGAATTCATCGCAGTTGGTGAGAAACTCGCCAGTGCTGTTGTATGAGCGTTCGAGCGTGGCAAGCTGCGTAACGGTGGGCTCTAGCGCGCGCCCAATGTCTTCGACCAAACGAAGAAAGGAGGATTGTGCGCGAACCGTATATGGCTGGCGAAAGTGGCTCGGAACAGCGCTCATTCAGCGTTCTTTCAAGAAATTTAAGGCGCACTGGACGCGCCATGAGACTTGCTTACAACTAAGTGCCATTATCCTCTTTTCAATAGTCCGTCTGCAAAATTTCTACATCAAAAATTCCCTCACGCACAGAACATGGCTTCCAAGAGGGCGAAAAAGTCAGAGCGACCACTAGAAGTAGTGTCACAGCCCCCATGAAGTACTATAGCTAGTAATTTACATTCGTCAAGTGAAACTTTGACAAGCACGTGTCGAGTATCCTGGGACGTGCCATGCGGGCTGATCTGCCTGTGCAGCACTACCTTGCCGAATCGGCCTGACCATCCTTGACCTAATGAGCGCATCCTCGTGAAAGACGTGCACACGCACCGAGGCCGTCTTGGGGCCCTAGCAATGCTGGAATATCGCCGAAGAGGCGATAACGGGCCAGGATAGCAAATGGACCTCATCAAGAATAAGCTGCCTCTTCTACGCTGGCTCTCCGAATAGACCAGGGACGGAACTTGTTGCAGAGGTTTTACTCATGAAGTCGCGTTAGCGTAAAGCGTCCGAATGTATTCCTGCTAGTAAAATAGTTGCCTTCTAACTTTTCCGTTCCTTCACTTGAATAGCGTAAGATTGCTGAGCCGTTGTAGGATTGATTTGGTACGGGACCTAAGTGTTTTGGATCGACCTGATATACATAGTATAGCAACGGCGTACCGGACTCTGCGTGCTTCTTTGGTTGGGCAATTAGTGTCTTGGACTCTGAGCCCGGCGAATCGACTTCCATGCTGAGCTTTACGAAATCCTGCTTGATAGTCGCGGTCGCAACGACCGAATCACTTTTTTCTCCCGCCACATAGTGAATCGTCATTTTCCACTTGCCTTCCAAGTTAGGAAAGACAACCTTATTAAGTAATGGAACTCTCTTCCAGAGCCACTTCCAACCCACATGAAAGACAAACAGTAAAAGCAAACTCAGAACTGTCGAACCTGCAAGTGCGATTCTAATGCTACCTAATATATCATTAGGGATAGATTGCTGAGCGATCGCAGTCAATATTATTGAAATCAATGCCGCGTAAAGGATCGCCACCAAGGCAATCACGCGGCTCAAAGGAAGCAAAGTTATCATGTGGCAGATTTAAAAAAAACTTCAATACCATTGTGGAAAGCGGCGATGCCAAAGCCCTTGCTTGCAATTCCAGTTGCTTGAACCCCAGGAATTGCCGATCCGAATAAGGCGGCTAGGTAGCGGCCTCCGAATCTCCTGCTTCTGTCGATCGATAAGTTATTTAAAATGGGAGGTGAAAAGTACTGAGCCACGAGCTTTAATCTGAAATCGGATGAGATGACGTGAAAGCCATCGTGAAACTCACTTTCAAAAGACGAAATTTCGATCAATTGTTCAATTGCAGAGTCGCCACTTGGCAATGCGCGATTTAAGCGAATCGGTATCACTGGCAGAGTGGATGGGTTGTCGCACACGATAATTCCAACGCCTGAAAAATCACTCCTGGCGCGATTCTGGATTGCTTGAAGCAGGGTTTTCAACTGATTAATCACTGTTGAAGGGGCCTTCCCTTCAGTGTATGGCCTACTCATTTCGGACTCTCCTAATCGTATATGACTTAATTAAAGATGCATTCAACTATTTTAACACGTGCGTTTTTGGCGGCGAATTCCGAAAAACCATTACCCTACCTCGGGTAGGGAGTGGCGGCCGCAATCTTATTGAATTACGCGCGCAACTACTCACCGATTTGCACCTGCACCTGCACGTCCGGTGGAGTAAAAGTACCCGATTAGCTGAAGTAAAAGTGACAATGTCCGAAGGTTGTGAAGTAAATCTGCCAATCTCCTGCTCCCTGACATAGCGAACCATCCTGCAATGGCCCTTTGTCATTCTAGACGCAGTCAGGCTTTGTTGTCCGAAGCAGTTCCGTCGCGCCGCTTCTTCACTTGATCGCCTTGGCCGTGACTGTCCAGCAACCGTCGCAGCTCCGCCGCCAGTCCCAGTTGTCCATCGGCCGTAGCACGTGCGCCGGCCAATGCGATTTCAAGCTCGTGCACTTTGGCTGCCAATTGTTCGCCGTTTGCGTTGGCCGCCTGCAGTTGATGGTTCAACTGCTCGATTCGGCCATCCTTGTCGGCGGACTTCTCCTGGGCGCCGTGCAGCTTCCGCTCTAGGGTCGGAATTTGCTCCAGCTTCGCCTCCTGATCGCGTGCCAGTCGTTGAGCCTCGTAAACGGCCAACCTGGCATGCGAAAGATCCGCGACCAGTTTGCCGCCTTCCTGGTTCAACTTGGTCACTTCCTCCTGCTTAACGGCGGCCGTCTGCTGCGCCTGTCGGAGTTCGGCTTGTAACTGCTGGACCTGGTGTTCATGCCGGCGTTGCTCCTGCTCCCGTTGTTCCTTCGCCGCCTGGCGGTAGTGCTCCAGCGCCTGTCGGGCGTGGTTGTGCTTATCTTCCAGGGACGCCCGGTGGGCCTCGTTTTCCGCAAGGCGTTCTTTCAAGCCCGAAATCTGCTGTTCAGCTGTATGGCGCGTGATCGCTTCAGCTTGCTGGGCTTGGCGAGTTACAGCATGAGCCTCAATCTCCGCATGGATCTCCGTCTCTAACTGCTTTGTCCGGGCCTTCGCATCAGCCAGCTCTTGCTTCAGTTGGTTCTCAACAGACACTCGACCGTTTTCCTTGTCGGCATAGTCCGCGACGATGCTCTCCACCCGGGCGTCGGCCTCATCCTGCAGACGGGCCGCCAGACGCTCGGCCAGATCCAGCACCGCGTCGCTGACCGAGCTTTTGCGTGCCACGCTCCCCTCCTCCTCATCCAGCTCTTTGAGGTACTTGTGAATGGTGGTCTTCGACCCGGTGTTGCCCAGTGCGACACGCACGGCGTCCACGGACGGGTAGATGGATTGGACCAGCAGGCTGTCGCGGGCCTTCCTTACGTCCGATTTGTAAAGTCCAGTTCTGGCCATAAAACCTCCACGAAATTTCATAATGAGCATGTAATACGTAATTACATAACACTTTGACTCTCATTCGCATGAAATTCTAGCTCATTTATAAGGCGTGATAATGTGAGGTTATCCCGTGTGACATCGGAAACGACGGTAAAATGGCCGCTGACCGCTACGTTCGGCGGTTTTTGTCCAACGAACTATTTTTTCTGAAAATGCCATGACCGGAGAAGCACGTAATCACCATTGGGTGCCACAGTGTTACTTGAAGGGTTTTGCCCGGAGCCCCAGCAAGAAGGCCCAGTTGCACGTTGTCGATAAGCACTCGCGCCAATCGTTCGTCGCCAATCCACGTAACGTCGCATCGGCGCGCGATTTCAACCGCATCTCGGCCGACGGCGTCTCCCCTAACTACATCGAGGAACGTTACGCTGAATTCGAAGGGAAAGTGGCGCGCGCGCTCCAGCGGATGTGGGAACAGCGCCAGTGGAGCGATGCTGCGGACCTGAACCTCGTCCTGAACCTGGTGGCCCTGCTGTCCGCTCGCCACCCGCGGATGCGAGAAAACGTGCGCGACTTCCATGAGCGGGTCATTAAACAAATGATGCACCTCACCGTCGCGACTCCGGAACGTTACGAGGCCAGCTTCGGCCGCACGGAGAATGGCTGCGATGTTGCGCCCGAGACGCACGTCGATTACTTTGGCATGAAGGACCTTATAGACGGCGAAAAATATTCCATCCAGATGTCGACCACGGGCCATGTGGAAAATGAGCTCGCACTGCTCGATACCATCCTGCCACTCCTTGGCGGTCGCGAATGGTTCATGATGCGCGCTGGCCCTGATAGCGGTGGGTTCGTCACGTCTGACCATCCAGTCTCGCTGATCTGGAGCGAGCAGCGCGACCGCGGCTTCTTCAATTCACCCGGCTTTGGCATGAAAGGCACCGAAGTCGTGTTTACCGTCTCGCATGATTTGGCGATCGTCGGCACCTTCGAAGGCCCGGCGGGAGTGCGAGACATCACTAAAGATCAGGTCGCGCTCGTCAATGGCATTGTCGTGGCTCATAGCGACAGGCAGATATATTCCCGCGACGACAAGTTCGTCTATTTGGCGTCTGATGGCCAAATTAGACGTGGCGCCGATCTACTGCGCCACCTTCCGGTAAAGCGCTGATGACGAGCCATGATTTCGAGCGCTACGTTGACGCAGCGGACCGTAAAAACACCCGGCGCAGCTACCAGGGTGCATTACGGCATTTCGAGATCGAGTGGGGTGGCTTACTGCCGGCGACTCCCGACGGCGTGACCCGCTACCTGGTTCATTATGCCGACTCCTTGGCGATCAACACTTTGCGCCTGCGCCTCGCGGCACTGGCGCAGTGGCACATCGATCAAGGGTTCCCGGATCCAACTAAGGCTCCGATCGTTCGCAAGGTGTTCAAGGGTATACGGACGCTGCATCCCGCACAGGAAGAGCGAGCCCGCCCCCTTCAACTGGAACAGATCCGCCGGGTTGTCGCGTGCCTGGACACTGCCATCGCGGACGCCGTTACCGTATCCGGCCTCGCCCGGCAACTTCGCTACCAGCGCAACAAGGCCTTGCTGCTATTGGGTTTCTGGCGGGGCTTCCGTGGCGACGAGTTGACTAAACTGCGCGTCGAACACATCGACGCCATCGCCGGCGAGGGTATGCGCTGTTTTCTGCCCTTGACGAAGGGCGATCGCCAAGCTAGAGGCGCCACTTTCCGGGCGCCGGCGCTTGCCAGCTTGTGCCCGGTGGATGCGTACTTGGCCTGGATCGGGCTAGCTCGACTGTCGGACGGTCCTGTTTTCCGAGGCATCGACCGCTGGGGGCACATCGGCGAGGCTGGACTGCATATCAACAGCCTGGTGCCGCTGTTGCGCTCCTTGTTCGATTCCGCTGGTGTCCCGTTCGCGGAGGAGTACAGCGGCCATTCGCTGCGGCGCGGCTTCGCCAACTGGGCCACGTCCAATGGCTGGGACTTGAAGACATTGATGGAATACGTCGGGTGGCGCGATGTTCAGTCCGCCATGCGCTACCTCGAATCGACAGACCCATTTGCAAAGATGCGGACAAAGGACCACGGTTCCGATAGTCCTTAACGTGATGACTGAATGGGGGGAGGTATCAAACCAATCAACGCGGAGCGGGCACCAGTCATTGGGGCAGGAGGGCAAACTTTAGGCCGATCTAACCAGCTCAGCCTTTGCAATCTCTTACCTGCGCCGATACAACTCTGGTTTCGCTACCGAGGGCGCTTTGCCAGTGTCGTTGCACCAAAAGACGCGACCATCGTCAACAATGAAGTGCGACTTACATCCTTGATTCCGCCAGACCGATGGCTTAAGAGTAGGTCGCCCTGCAGTAGTGGAATGAACGGACCAGCGCGGCGTGTGTGGCGCCCGAAGAGGTAAGGATATAACTTCACCACAGCCATCCGGGCATCGGAAAAGCGCCCAGTAAAGCTCACTGTTGTGGGCTACAACATATAAGTGATTAGCCTCTACGTTTTCACTAGGAAGTACTTTTGGGATTAGGGATATAGCTTGGAAGTGAACGGGCGGCAAGCTGCGGCTTGACTTGCTCGTAGTAGAAGGGCGGCGGCCGGCCGCTGGTTGTGGCGACTCTTTGCCCCTGAACAACGCTGCTATTCTTGACAATAGACTCATGATTTTATGAGCTTCCCAAGAGATGCCATACCCAGGCGATAACCGTTTTCTGAAGCGTTGAGCAAGCCAAATTTCCCACAGCAAAAACATCCTTGCTTACGCGGATTATCGATGCTGGAGAAACTAAGATGAACAAAGTCGATCCATACATTATCGGAGACAAAATCGCTTGATAGTTTCCGGTAACTGCGGACAAGATTCATCAGCGTTGAAACAGCAAAGTCTGCAACCATGCTTGTAAAGGGACCGACCCCAGGCGCCGACTCCCCTCCTCCTTTTAGGTAATACTCTTTCATCAGAGTGTCTTTGTCGAGCTTTTTCAGGTCAGGTCGGTCCCTTATGGCACGTTCATATGCTAGTTTATCGTCGGTGACAACGCGCTGGCAGCGCAGGCACGCCCCAACTTCGGGAGTAATCACGCTAATTCGCCCGCGATGGTCGCGCAAATAGGGTTCACCGTCCTTGTCATTATCTATCCGACCAGTCAGACCAACATCAACATACGGCAAGCAGTAATAGTACATGGCCTGCGTAAGAATATCACGGCCGCTCACGTCATCAGTACAACCGAAGAGGACGTCAGCTGTAGCAATGGCGTCGACTGCAGCGGACGACTTGTCGACGAATTCCGGGATGTGAGTAACGATGCACGATAAACCTAGTCCATCGATATACCGTGCCAATGTTTCAGCCTTGTTCTGGCCGACCTCCTCTGCGCGATACCCCCGCACACGATTCAGATTGCTCAGTTCCAGTTCGTCGCCATCGACAATGATCAGCTCTCCTATGCCGCAGCGGACTAGCATCGTAGCCAGAGCCGATCCTGTTCCGCCGGCCCCGATTACAATAGCGCGGAGCGATTGCAACTTGCGATTGAACGGTTTGCCGAAGGCAGACTCCTGGCGGGCAAGTAACTCTGTTTCATCACCATTTCGTGACTGCAGATGAAGCTCAATGCCGTCTGACAGAACCGCGACATGCCGTGATTCGGTTGAGATCGTGGGAGCTGCGCCTGAACGCGTGCGCGCATGCCAGCGTCCTTCGCAGAGCATCAATGCAACCAGTGTTACATCTGTTCCGTTGCACCCGCTATACCCGCGCAAAATATTCTGTTCGTTCCTATCGTCAACACCGGAAAAGTCATGCGCTCCCGGCGGGTGACTGTGGATAAAGCCAAGCTCCAATTCTTCCAGCTCGCAGCGCAAATAGAGCTCGGGGAGCAGTCGCATATTGATACGGACATGGGTTTGAGAACTGTCAAGAATCCATTCGTCTTTAAGTTCGATAACGTCGACACACACGAACCGGGGCGAAGCAGCGAGACCTGCTACATTTCTGTCTAACTTTCGAAAAAGGGCGATTGCCGCACGTTCGTGATTCTCAGGATGGCTCTCAAGCCACGCGCTAAGGACGGCATTTTGAGATGTCGTGAATACGATGCGCGCACTCATGAGCGTTTTGCGTCCGGGTTGGCAAACGCCCAGGTCAGGCGGCCGATAATTTGTTCGATATTGTCGACTTTGGGACGCCAAGGCTTGTTATTCCAATGCCTAGACCAGCGAAGGTACTCCGTTCCATTACTGGTTCGACTGTCTTCGTTTGGGCCGCTGATATTGGGAATGGGGTGGCCGTCGATACGTTCCAACTTTAAATTCAGCCAGAACATATCGCCCCCTTCCGTATTGTAGTTCGGCGGGATGACATAAAGAACATCCACCGCGCTCAGTTCCATGCCACCAGACTTATAGATCCCTTGGGGCAAAGGGAAATTCATAAAAATAAGGAAGCGTGATGCTTCATCTTCGACGTGGGCTTGACCGATTTCCTGTAGGTATGCGTAATCGCCATCGAAGAGGAGCGGCATTTAAATCTCACCCGCTTCAGAACTAGCATCCTGGGCATAGAATTTCTCAATGCCGGGCTCGTCTAAATCAAACTTATCATCGTTAGCAACCAGCACACCTGGCTTGCCTTTATGTTTGATAAACAAATCCATGGTGTCAGGTATGCCAGGCCCAACGCCTCTGACCTCGGCCCCGGTTATGATCTGGTTAGGCCACTCAAATGTGTCGTTCTCGATCTTGAAGTGATACTTTTTCATAGGAAACCTTCCATAAATTTTTTTGGAAACGCATGAAACGATTCAACCAAGCATTTGACATTGAACTATTGAAACAATGCTATTGTTCATGTTTAGTGTATCAGAATCATGCAGGCTTAACCAAAGACATTTTGTGAAGGTTTTTTTGAACCAATGAGCGCGGCGCCACCAAGCACCATCGCAGTGCTTCTTACGGCACCGCCCACGCAATTCGCTGTCTACCTACATCAAGATGCGCTTGGGCGATGGCTGCCAGGCCGGTTTAAGTTGGCTCATTTCGCAAAACTCGGCCCCAAGAACCAACGTCTTCGAGCAGCTTCCATGGTTCCCGTGCCTCCCTGCGGGGCGCGTACTGAGCAAGGAAGCTGTCGTAGCAAGCCTCTGTCAGATTCCAAAGCGGCGTCGTGTTTCCAAGTCTTAGCTGGACGTGTATCGGGTAAGCTGTTGAGACGGTTTGAAGAGAGGTGCTGCGGAGCCGCGCTGCGGCAACATCGTTGACCGACCGTCATCCACGGGAGAGCACATTGAGATCATAACTGCCTCAGGGATCGGGCACGATGCATGCCGTCAACTACCACAGCCTGGGGATCTCGCAGTTGCAA
This sequence comes from Massilia sp. BGA-UO-ETr-WB1, assembly GCF_059567845.1. Taxonomy (NCBI): domain Bacteria; kingdom Pseudomonadati; phylum Pseudomonadota; class Betaproteobacteria; order Burkholderiales; family Oxalobacteraceae; genus Massilia; species Massilia sp. BGA-UO-ETr-WB1. The sequence goes on from NZ_JCAQOT010000027.1 coordinate 912,510, forward strand.
GCTGCCAAGCAGTGAGCGACGTGCTAAGCTTGCATTTTGTTAACGGAGTTTGGTTTTGGACGATACGGAATTCGAATATCGCGGGCACTGGATTCACATCGAATTGGAGGAAGTCGGTTCCGACAAATGGCGGGCGTCTTACTCCGTTGCTGGCCAGAACCCGATGGATGTCGCCGGGCGGCCTGTTAAGCGCGCTGCAGTGCTCGGCGATGCGCGGCGCAACGCCCGAAATTTGGTGGATCGTTTGATCCAACGTGAGGCGACGGGGGGCGAAATCGTGGTGTTGGTTGGGACCAGCTTTTATAGCTTCCCCACTGCGGAGGAGGCGGTAGAAGGCCGCGCCTGGGTATCGTGGGTAGAACACGACGAAGACGCGTTCTCTGCACGCTTCCCAAACAGCCAACGTGTTTCTTTCATTGGCGGATCTTGCGGGCTGAGCGGCTGAGCGGCTGAAGTGACTAGGTAGTATGGGGTCAAAGCGCCAAAGGACACGCAATGTGCCAATTGCTTGGGTGAAGCCGCGATCTGAATAATAAAGGAATGTATGACTGAGGAAGTGAAGGATGGCCAGTTACGCCGTTACATACGCTTAGCTACTCAGTCGCCTTGGAAAGTCCCATCTGCACACCGGAGAATTTTATGCTGATATTTCTGGACACCGAATACACGGATGCTCTCAACTGTGACCTGATCTCCATTGGTATAGTCAGTGAGGATGACCAGTTCGTGTTGTACGAGGAGCGATCCGATTACTGCTCAGAGTGGTGCAATTCGTTCGTCCATGCAGCTGTGTTGCCGCAACTGGGCAACGCGGGTCCGGCGCTCGACCGGCACCAACTGGGCGTTAAGCTAATGGAATGGTTTGCTGCGCTGCCGCGTGGCGTCACGGTAGCTTGCGACAGCTACACAGATTGGGAATTGCTACTAGACGCGATGGACGGCGTGGCACCGGCCAATCTAACCGGCCGATATGACCTGCGCGGGCATGCTGACTTGTCGGTCTTTAATCATGCTGTGGTTCAGTACCACGAGCGCGGCGGCCCATGGCACCATGCATTGCACGATGCACGGGCGCACAGGGAGGGCTGGCTTGCGTGGCAAGATAGTCAGAAGGCCTGAACCCGTACTTCACTGCCACCAGCGCAGTTTCCCGGCAAATTCCTGTGGTATGACGTCGAGGGCGCGAAGCCAATCAGCAAGCTCTACCACATCAATTCTGCGGTCGAGATTCTCAACTTTCGCGACGAATGACTGGTGCTTAGCAAGCCGATGAGCAAGCTCGCTTTGAGTGACGTGAGCATCCTCTCGCGTCCTTGCTAATAATTCAATAAACTGGACGTATCGGGGATCATGTATGGATTTCATCCACACATGTGATCACCTTCCCAAAATTATCCCAAAATGGGATAATTATTGCCGCTTAGTGCTACCACGATAACGCGCATTTCTGGAAGGGGTTGACTTGGAAACAACAATGTGGGTGATCTTCGTGCTGGGCCTGCTTGGCTGGGCCTACTACGAACACCTGAAGAACGCCATCGCAAAGTTCTGGCGCTGCCTAGAGGAGACCAACGAGAGGCACGGCACATGCTTTGGAACCACCCCAGCGGATATGGCGACACTTGTGGTCGGCGACCTCTTTCACAAGGATGGTGCCCTGGCTTTTGATCGAACGAACCGGAAGCTTGCCTACGTCACGAAAGGCGGCAAGTCGATCGAGATACTCGGCTACGACTTTGTCCAATCTTGGCAGGTTACCTGGCGTGAACGGACGAGCGGCGGTGGGGTGCAACTCGGCGCCGTGGCCGTTGGATCAGCAAACACTAGGTATGATAAGGTCTTCCTTGAGATCACGACAAACGATATTAAGCGACCGCTCATTAGGATGTCCATGTCGTCCATACATCACGCCAGAGAGACAGCCGCAAGGCTCCGGATTATGATCAATGGTAACACCTGATTCCATGCAAAGGACACCGACTAAGTACGCCCATGGACAAGCGAACCTGCGTCAACATTTTCACAACTACTTTGAGTTGTTGCTCGGCGCGGAACGCAGCAAATTGCAGAGAGCAATAGTCGATGTTGAACTACCGGCTGATCGGCAAGACCTCCTGATAGAGATCGACTGCCGAATCAATTATCTGCGTGGCGCTGTAAAAATGGGCAAACTTCTTTGCCTGATTGACCAAGAAGAAGCGAAAACCAATCTTAGTGTGCTGTCCGTTGAGCGCGAATGCTTGAGGGCAAGTGTACTTGCTGAGAATCGAGTTAGTTCGCATGCGACCGCGCGTAGCGAAAGCGAGGCACGCATAGGTGCCATACGAAAATCACTTCAGCCTGCCGCGCAATTATAGTTTCCTCACCAAGCTGGTACCTATGCGTTGCGATACTGTTCGTTATCCCGCGCAAGGTTCCAAGCGAACAATCTTGTCCAATGCTCGTCCCCGTCAAGGTAGACGGAGTGGCTAGATATCGGGAATGGTGATGGAGCGAAGCCCTGCTCAATTTTGTCGAGCCATTGGTACGCATCGGCGAGAATGGCGCTAAATCGAGCTTCCGCAAGGATGTTCAGAAACGGAGCCATAATATGACCTGCATTCCATCGTAGTCCGTTCATTGCTGATGAGTCCTTTACCTGCGAAGCAGCGACGAAATCTTGGAGTGAATATTGAACGGTGATTAAACCGTGTTTTTGCAAAATCAGCGCCGTATTATATATTTCGCGGGAAAACTCCCATCTGCGCTTGGGGCTGCGCGGTTGAAGTTCCCAAGATTCCAACAGTTCCGAGATTACATAACTGAGGGGGCAAATTATTGGCGTATGCATCTTGTCTTCTGCACTTGGTATCCATGCTGATGTGTAAAAAGAGCCATATACTAGCTCCCATCTGCAGCGACACCGTTTATGGCCCGCAAGTAAATTTCCCACAGCCGAATCCCTCATGGCGAAAAATGGAGGACATACTGTTTGCTGCAACCCGGTGTTCACGTACAAATTGATGACACTATCGATATCAATGTCGGCAAGTAAATTCTGAATCGCAGACTTGGTAGCGGTGTCGAACTGCCAGTTGTATAATGTCCACCGCGCGACAGGCAGCAGCATTTCTTGAATCTCCGTTGTACCGGGAACCAACGTAAGCAGCCTTCCAATATTCTGGGCTGCGGAGGCTTGGATCGACTGTTCCACGTCTGGATATGTCCAAAATACAGCACTTGAAAGCGCGACCCCATGTTGCCTCGCCGACCTAGCCCATCGTTGAAATCGCGCGAATTGTGAGCGGCTCGTCAATCCATTTAACGGGCCTCCACCGCTCACTGGCCAGCGATCACAGTACTCACGAAATGTGCTGCTGAGCGACGCAATATAATTATCGAATTTCGATTTCGCCCGAATCTCCAACCTACTCTCCTGCTGCAGTGGCAATCCATGGAATGGGCAGAACTTCACCCAAACTAGCTCATGAAGATAACTGTGAAAGCCCAACTTAGCACAATCACGACAGATGAATACTGACCACCTCCCGATTCTTTCAGGCGGGCGAACCTTATAGACGCCAGCATCTGATAGGCTAAGCGTTGGATTGCAGACCGAATCTACTACTTCCAGAGGCTCGTCAAGCAGGAGCGCAATCCGTTGAATCTCGTCATTGGAGACGGATTTACCCTCCAAGGCGAATCGCTTGAATTCGTTGCCGAAAAAATCGAGGCAAATACTCGGCGATATGCTGTTAAGTCTGCAGAAGTGCGCAATGAAGGAACCGCCCGATTCGTAAGGCCGAAGACTGCCTCTCCACCAATTGAGTGGTGATAAGCTCATTTAATTATAGACAATTCGCATGTGATCGGAAAACCCGGTGTCCGCAATAGCTGCGAGCCAGGCCTGAAATGACGTTGCCTCACTCCAATCGGAGCCGTCAGCGATTTGAAACAAGGTGGATTCAATGGCGTGTGCAATATGTTGCATTGGCACCTCTTGGTGCTTTGCGAATTTATTGGGATTAAGGTCGGAAAATGCTTGCCAAATCTCCCCTGCATAGTGGGATAGGCGATTACCTTTTTCGAATTCATTCGGCGCGAAATGCTGAAGGAATGATCGTCCAGTTCCGGAAGGCCATTCCGAATCAGTGTCATATCCATTTAGTACATACGAGAGCGCCTCCACAGATCGGATCCCATGGAAGCGTGCATGTGGCGTTAGAAATCGAGCGGCGACATGAGCGTTCCCTGTACTCGCTAAAGCTTCGTGCTCATAACTCATCTGGTGGGTTCCAACTGAGAATATGCTGAGATGAATGCCGTCTAGGTCGAGTGCATTTTGAAGGCCCACAAGCCACTTCCACTCCCTGAAGGTTGTTTCTTGCGCCTCATCGATCATTAGTACCACATAATTTCCACCGGAGTTCTTGGCAAAAGCTGTCAGTCGGAAGCGGAAAGCATCAAAGACGCTATCCTTCTTTCGAGTCTGAACTCCAGTAGTGAAGTGAAATCCGGAAGCTTTCAACAATTGGGTCCAGAAACTAGCTTCGCTTGAATCAACTTCAGGTCGTCGCGACCACATTACCAGCGGGATGTGCTCGCCAAATCGTTCTTCAAGGACAGAGCGGAGGTGCCAGCGCAGGCCTCGCGACTTTCCGAACCTTGACGCCCCGTAGATATAGCCACCGGTGCGTTGCTGATCGATCCAATCTCCAAGCGTCGTAAGCATTTCATCGACCGGAGGCGTGTATACGGCGTACTCTTTGGTGACGAGTGGATGCATCGGATCGATGTGTTTTGGTAGCCGAAGGCGCATGATTATTTTGTTGCGGCTTTTCTTGGGGCTGGAAGTTTCGATTGCGCTGGAGCGCTGGCGGACGCGCCTATGGTACCTTCTTGATTGCTTTGCAGTTCCGCATCGTTCCTTTCTGGAGATTGGGCTCGCCGCATAGCGTGCTCAAGCATAGTTTCACCGACAGATTTTTCAGCGAAGGCGATAAGAATGTTACGTGCCTCCAAATATGCGGGGTGAATTGGCAATTTTCCGTCCACTTGACGTTCAGAATAGTCGAGCAGTGCACGAACGCCATCACTATTGTCGAGTTTAATTTTTTTTCTATATGCAAGGCTATTTACTGCCTTTCTTACGGATAGGCTATGTGGCGTAATATGCCAGGGAGGCGCAGCTCGCAGTATTCCTAACTGTTGCCCATCTTCAGTTGATGCAAGGGCGAACCGCGCGTCAATCTCATTATGATTCACCACCCAAATGTATTTACCCACTAGGTCATGCCGGCCCCGGAGCAGATCACTGCTATAGGTTGCACCTTCGAAGTAAACAAATGGACTTCTTCCCGTGCGAGGTCCTCCATGTACCTTACAAAGCTTCCGAGTACTCAAGATCATTTGTACTGCGTTCGGATCTGCATACCTCTGCATGTCCTGTGAGCGGGAAAGCATGAACTCTGCAAAACGCAATGGGCTACGGTATGACAGGCTCTTGTGCGGCGTTGCGTTATAGTTAGCGATTAGTACATCAAGCAATTCTTCGGCGTACTCAAATTGGAATCGACTAGAGATTGCGATTTCTTCTGGTTTAGTTCCTTTGCGATGTGATGGTGAGTTTCCCGTGGTATTTGTCATCCGTTGAAAACCACCTTCGGCAAGGTTCGCGAAGAATCGTTCGATAAAGGGGCGGTCATCTTTTAAGCGGCGTGCAGCGAAACTATTTTTCGGCGAAACAATCTCTCCCATTACGACGTCACGGAGCATCCCCTTCACCGTTTTGCATGTCTCTGCGAGCGCTCCATCGACACTGAGTTCATTCCAGCACAATCCTGTAAATTGCGGGCCTAACGCTGAAAGTAATCCCGCCCCTTCTGCATATGGCTCCGCCGAGAAGGCAATTATCCTAGGCGACCATTTTGTGAGTGCATTCTTTATTGCGCGCAGAACGTCGCGGTGGGAGACTTCCTTGCCCATGGACAGGTGATAGCCCAGAATTGCTCTGCTGACGACTTCGATCAGTACTATGACCCAGAGACGATGCACAATTTTTTCGCTTGTTCCACCTTGTGGTAGGGGTATGGAGACGCAGAAGCGTCCGTCGAGCTTGTGGGCATCCATCTCCACGCGCTCCATAAAACGAAGCGCAGGTCGATCTACTCCGTCACCTGCTTTCAATTTTCGAGCATTATCTGGCCCCCCGGCCAGAAATGCGGCTCGAGCTGGGTTTTCAGCCAAGATCGCATCAATATATCGGCAAATTGAGACGTATCCGAGCTGCTGTGTGTTGAACGGCCATTCTCCGCGCGCCTCGCAGCCCGCCCTCCTGGCTCTTTCGAGAAACCATCCCTGATGAGCCAGACGAGACTTCCTTGATTCGGAAAGTTTCGTAGCACTTGGTAACTTCAGAATTTGCTTATCAAACTCTCTCCTAATATCTGGATACTTGTCCCAGAACACGCTGAGGGCACCTGCGCCCCCGCAACCGAATCGGTCGATGATCACCTTATGCTTTCTACGATACGGATGTATCCGAAGATTGGGAACCAGCGCGCGCCAACCATACACCTGCCCGTCAACATGCATTTCAAGGCAACGCTCAGTGATCAGCCTGTATATATGCTTCGAGCCCAGGCCGGTACGCCGCTTTGTTTCTGCATGGGAATGTCCAGATAGGTAAAGGGCGATCGAAGTCTTTCGCTGAAAGTATCGTGTCCGCGCGGCATCACTCATTGAGCCTTCGTCAGGGGTCGGCCAAGATGTGGTGTCAATAACAGAACCACGTATCAGTCGCCCAACACAAGCATCCGGATCAAGCTCAGACATGTGGCTTCCTTGGGCCTAGTAGACTAAGGGGGCAGCAATCAGCTTCTCATTCTAGGATACCGAACGTCTTTTATATAGTGCACAACGTTGCGCGATGTGAGAGTTTTTTACGGAGGATGCCTGGAGCTGGTATCGCTTAAGACTCTGCCGACGGAACAATTTTGCTAAATTTAAACCAAAGCAAAAGTGTAGAAGGCTCGGGCATCCTTCCCTCCAGGACGGTTACATATTCGCTTTAATCGACGTAAAGGTAAATGTTTATACATTTTGTGTTCGTTTGCTCGCCGAATTGACCCTGTCCGATTGACCCGCCTTCCACTGCCTGGCGAACGCCGCCACGCGGTCGTATGACCCCTCGTAACCCAGCTCCTTCAGGTCCTCGTGGATCTGCTTCAAATTGCGTCGCTGCTTGCGCGGCTTGACCGTCTCGGCCTTGAGCCACCCCGACAACTGCAATGAGAATTTGTCCAGCGCGCTGGACGCTCGCCGCTCCGCATAGGAGGGCTCTGTGATTTCCGAGCGCAGATAGCGCCGGACGGTGTTCCTCGAGATGCCCAGTCGCCTGGCGATCTCCCTGAGGGGGACCTGGTCACGCAAGTGCCAGCGTCGAATTATGCCTAGCAATGCCACGTCGATCACTCCGTTCTCCTGCCGATGAGACAGGTGGATTGTGCTTCAAACGTGGGTCAGATTCGTTTGCAAATTACTGGGGTAAATGGGTCAATTTTCGGCGCAAATCAACAACGAGCTTGACCAAAGCGCCCGACACGCAGATTACGGAGACGCCAGTAGCTGTTTCGAATCAGCTGGTACATAGTGAATATTGGATAGAATTCAACAGTGACATCAATGCTACTCTCCGAATAACCTGCGACGGCTCTCTGCCGACCGCACCCTCGAGGAAATCCCGGGCGGATTTAGGAGACTGGCATGCCGCAACTGCTGACCAAACCATGGCGCTATCCCGCGCACGTCAGGCTCGATCTGGTGGCACGGTTGTGCCGCGAACCGGGAAACGTCTAGCCTACGGCGATGCCATGCGTCCGGCACCCATTCAGGGCCCTGGAGCCATGCGGCGCATGCGGGCAGCTGATGTGCCCGATCTGCGCGTGTGATGCCTGCCGCCGCAACGTCGCCGACGTCTTACCCCTGCGTGTCGCGTCATGGAATATCAAGACGCTCGGCAAACAGTTCCATCACAATCAGCCCGCCGTCGTCAAGCTCCTGGCCGCCGTCATGCTACGCATGAATGCCGACGTCATCTGCCTCATGGAGGTGATGGAAGGCTTTGGGCTCAAGCACGCCGTCAACATAGTCGAGGCAATGAATGAGAACTCGGACACACAGTGGCGCGTGCGGTTCCCGGGTACTTACACCGGAGCCGGCGGACGTAACGGGCTCGAGACCTATGCCGTTATCTACAATCCGGACCTGTTCGAACTCGTGAGCTTCGAGCTCGTTGGCCAGGAGTTCGGCTATTCCAGGGACAAGTCTGGCGTGCGCCAGCTGAACTCGAACTCGCCCGTCGTAACCCGGCGGCCGGCGCAGGCTGTGTTCCGCCCCCTGCCAACCTGCTCACATTTCGCGTTTTATCCGGAGTTCCGCGTGATCATATTCCACGCCCCTTCGGTCGCGGACAAGGACTATTTCCTCGCGTGCCACGCGATCGGTGAGCTGGGGAAGCTGCCGGTTTTCGCCCAACCGGAACAATTTCCTTACACGATACTTTGCGCCGACCTCAACCTGGACGAAGAGGCCGCCAATCACGTCGCCGACCGTCAGAAGCAGACCTTCAACGACATGGCGCCCAAGTCGGAGATACAAGCTGCGCACGACATCGAACTCTACAACGTTGCATACCAACACTACTTGAATGTACTGGCGGCCTTGACGAAAGACAGGGAGGTCCTTGCGCAAGCACTGGATGAGGAAGATCCGGTGGCGCAGCTCGTGCAAAACGCCCTGGATCTCAAGATGTGGGAGGCAGAGCAAGCGGCGGCTGAAAGGAGCAAAGGCAAGAAGCGCGAAGAGCGGCTGCTGAAGGCGGATCAACGGCAGCGGCAGATCCGGGAAGCGCTGGGCCTCGCCGACCCGACGCTACAGGACAGGGCCGACACGCTCCTGAAACAGCGCGCAGAACTGGAGCAGGCGCTGGCGGTAGCAGAAGAAGAGCTCGCGTTGGCTGAGCAGGTGGCTAATCCCGATCTCCCCAGCGGCGAAGAGGAAGTGCTCCACTTGGCGGAGGAGGCGTTTAAGCCGCTCACGAGCAGCGGTATGTTTTCAAACCTCGGCTATTCAGACGACTTTCGTACTACCTTGCGCATGTCGGTCCATATGGCCTGTACCAGGAAGCCGCGCGCGAAATACTACGACGAAGCGCTCACCCTCGAGAATTTCGTCTACTCCAACTTCGACCAGGTACTGGTGCGCACGGCCGACGGTTACGCCTGGGGCGATATCAGGCCGAGAGTCATCAATCTGATGGGCGCGGTGATGCCCAAGAACATGAGCGCCAGCCTGAAGATAGGCAGAACGTCAATGCCGCCACTGCCCCCAGAGATGTCGAAGGAAGAGTGGGCTTGGCTGCTCCAGGCAGCCAAAAGCAACAGCGAACTGCGGGCGGAGCTGACGCCGTGGTTTGGCGACGATCTCAGCGGCGTAGATCCCAATAGGATCGTCGTCGAGACGCCCGGGGACGACGTCGTCGATGTCGACGATGACGACCCTGTGGTGCGCGACTTCGAGCCGATCGAAGCGCCCTTCCTCAATGACTTTCTTGAGGCCCCCGAGGTGCTCGCAGCGGCGCTCGTCACCGCCTTCAAGCGTTTCGTGGACATGAACAATAATCATCCGCACATCGAGCTGATTCGCCGCGAAGCGGCGGCCTCGGCCTCAGAACAAGATCCGATTGCGGATTTCTTTAACAAGCCAGAGGTCTGGCACAATCGTACCAAGAGGAACGCAGTCAAGTACGTCGCAGAAGGCCAAGCCCTCCGGCTGTTTTCGATTAACTTCTTCCTCGCGCTCGCAAACATGCTGAGCGACCACCTGCCCGTCATCGTCGAAATCGAGATAGTCGAGCCTACGCGACTGCGCCCGCCGTTACGACCGGTGCCGCCCCGCTTCCCCGCCCTCTCCGAGCTGCCGTCATTCTCGGCCGTGATGAGCTGCCTGGGCACGAGTCGCCCCAGTCACTGCCTGAACATCGCGAATTGTTGCGGCGCTTGCGATGAGCGGACGTCGTTGAAAACTGCGAACGGATGTCTTACCGGCTATCACCTGGTGCGTGCCGCGGCGGATATTTGCCAGAAATTCATCGCCCTGCACCACCAGACAGGCATCGATTTACTCAATAGTCAGAGGCTCCAGCTGATTGGCGGCCAGCACTGGATCGCCATGGCAGGCCACCTGCTTTATGTGAAGGGCCGCAGCGGTGCATTTGCAATCGCACATGGCACAGAATACTTCTGGAGGAGATCCAGCATCTTCATCGGTCGCGCCGGCATCGAGGTCGAGCGGGAACTCTGCTCTGTCCATAAAGAGCTTGCTGCTCGCAAGCATCCGCGTATCCTCTTTGCCACGACCGGCAAGACCACGCCCAAGCTGGTGAACCTTGCCGACACCGGGGACGACGGCGACGTCCAGGACGAGGATACAGACCCGAGCAAGAACAAAAAGGACTGGAGCTACCCCAGGATAGGCAAAGAGTTCTCCTGCTTCAAGCCCGTCGATTTTGCGCAAGCGGTGTACACATTCCTGCGGACCGGCATTTGTAGCGCAGACAATCCCGCGCTTCGGCAGGCGCTCGCGGCCCTCCTGGTGACAATGTTCGGGGTGGAGGCGAACAAGGACAACTCGACTTACTTAACCGGCATCCTGCTCTTGCAAGGTATTGCAACAGGGCGCTATACGGTCGGCGAAGCGTTCTACCAGGTCGACCCCAGCAACGAATGCAACCTCGCAGGCAGTCTCGGACTGTTCCCTCTCGCATCGTCCGAACGCGCCAACCTGTACGGCAAGCGCCGTTGCATCTCCAGGCGGGCGACCGATGGGGAGGATCCCTGGAGCGAGGCCAAGATCATGACGGCAATGCTCAACAATCAGCCGCGCTGTCGGGACGACATCATCCTCAAGAAAGAGATGGTCCTGCTAGTCGACGACGTGCGTGCGCGATTCAAGTTGCATCGTTCATGCACCACGACCGACTTGCTGAAGGACGTCTGTGAGGCGTGGTGGAAAGAGCTGCAAGCATGCTACGGCAACCCAACGCTATGATCTGCATCCGCGCACAGCAGCTTGAAGTCTTCGTGACGCAGCGAGCCGATGCCTTCGTCAACAATTTGATTGCGCAGGCGCCGTCCGCTTTGGCCGGCGACGATGCCCGCGCAGTTGTTCTCGCCGGGATAGAGGCCGCTATCGGCTTCGGATTCCTGACGCCGGGCGGAATCTGCGGATTTGTGCGCCGTCTCTTCGTGCTCGGCAGCGCTTACTACGAGCATGCGGCCGTGCGTGACTGGATAGGCGAGTTCGGCCTTTCCGAAGAGGAGCGGCTGGCGGTCGTCGACGCACACGCCGATGAGATCCGCGCGGCGAATGCCGTAACGCCTCCTCAAGATACGCCACCAGGTCTGGACTAAGCAGGACGCAAGGCCGCCGGCCATTGATCTGCCCTGGCGAAATTAGACACTTTGGGTACGAGAATTTGGTCGGTTAATGGCCCATTTCAAGCCCATCCACAGAACTGAAGCGTCGCAAAGTATTGGCGAAGCCAAGGGCTCACCCTTGGCTCGATTGCCGCTGTGGGTACGAGAATTTGGTCGGTTAATGGCCCATTTCAAGCCCATCCACAGAACTGAAGCGTCGCAAAGTATTGGCGAAGCCAAGGGCTCACCCTTGGCTCGATTGCCGCTGCTCCCGCTGGCGCAGCAGCAAATACACGGCCGGCACCACGAACATCGACAGCAGCGGCGCCGTGATCATCCCGCCGACCATCGGCGCGGCGATCCGCTGCATCACCTCGGAACCCGTGCCGGCGCCTATCATTACCGGGATCAGGCCGGCGATGATGACGGCCACCGTCATGGCCTTGGGCCGGACGCGCAGCACCGCGCCCTCGCGGATGGCGTCCAGCAGATCCGTTTCGGTGCCCTTCCCCGCCTCCAGCCGCGCCTGCCAGGCGTGCTTCAGATACAGCAGCATGATGACGCCGAACTCGGCCGACACGCCGGCGAGCGCAATGAAGCCCACGCCGCTGGCCACCGACAGGTGGTGTCCCAGCAGCCACAATAGCCAAACGCCGCCGGCCAGCGCGAACGGCAGCGTGGCCATGATCAGCAGCGCCTCATCGAAACGCTTGAAGGTCATGTACAGCAGGACGAAGATGATCAGCAGCGTGGCCGGCACCACGACCTTCAGCTTGGCGCTGGCGCGCTCCAGGTACTCGAACTGGCCTGACCAAGACACCGAGTAGCCCGCAGGCAGCACGACCTCCTTGGCGACGACCTGCTGCATCTCACGCACCGCCGAACTCAGGTCGCGGTCGCGGATATCGACATACACCCAGCCCGACAGCCGCGCATTTTCGCTCTTGAGCATGGGAGGCCCGTCCTGGATGCGGATCGTGGCGACATCGCCCAGCCGGATCTGCGCGCCACGCTCGGTCTGCACCGGCAGCTCGCGCAGCTTTTCCACCGAATCACGCACCTCGCGCGGGTAACGCACGTTGATCGGGAAGCGCTGCAGACCCTCGACCGTTTCGCCGATGTTGTCCCCGCCGATGGCGCTGGACACGACGCTCTGCACGTCGGCCACGTTCAGGCCATAGCGGGCCGCCGCCTGGCGGTCGATCTGCACGTCGATGTAGCGCCCGCCATTGAGGCGCTCCGCCAGCGCGGACGACACGCCCGAAACTTTCTTGACGGCGCGTTCGATCTCGCCGGTGACCCGGTCGATCTCCTTCAGGCTGCTGCCCGCCACTTTCACACCCACCGGGCTCTTGATCCCGGTCGCCAGCATGTCGATGCGGTTGCGGATCGGCGGCACCCAGATATTGGACAGGCCGGGCACCTTGACGACGCGGTCCAGCTCTTCGACCAGATTGTCGGGCGTCATGCCGGGGCGCCATTGGTCGCGCGGCTTGAACTGGATCGTGGTTTCGAACATTTCCAGCGGCGCCGGATCGGTCGCCGATTCCGCCCGCCCGGCTTTCCCGAACACGCTCTGCACTTCCGGCACGGTCTTGATCAGCCGGTCGGTCTGCTGCAGCAGCTGGGCCACTTTGCCGGCGCCGATGCCGGGCAGCGCCGATGGCATGTAGAGCAGATCGCCTTCATCGAGCGGCGGCATGAACTCGCCGCCCAGGCGCGACGCCGGCCAGGCGGTGGCCAGCGCTACGACGGCGGCCGCCACCAGGGTGGACTTCGGATGGCGCAACACTATTTCCAGCAGCGGCCGGTACAGCGCTATCAGCGCCCGGTTGAGCGGATTGCGGTGTTCCTCGGGTATGCGGCCGCGTATCAAGTAGCCCATCAGCACCGGGATCAGCGTCACCGCCAGGCCGGCGGCGGCCGCCATCGCGTAGGTCTTGGTGAAGGCGAGCGGCGCGAACAGCCGGCCCTCCTGTGCTTCCAGCGTAAAGACAGGGATGAAGGACAGCACGATGATGAGCAGCGAGAAGAACAGCGCCGGCCCCACCTCTGCGGCGGCGTCACCGATCACCCGCCAGTGCTCCTCGCCTTCCAGCTTGCGCTCAGGGTGCGCATGGTTCCAGGCCTCGATGTGCTTGTGGGCGTTCTCGATCATCACCACCGCCGCGTCGACCATCGCGCCAACCGCGATCGCTATGCCGCCCAGCGACATGATGTTCGCATTCACGCCCTGGTAATGCATGACGATGTAGGCCGCGAGGATACCCAGTGGCAGCGACACGATCGCCACCAGCGCCGAGCGGATGTGGAACAGGAAAATGGCGCACACCACCGCCACCACGATGAATTCCTCGATCAGCTTGTGCTGCAGGTTGTCCACCGCGCGCCGGATCAGGTGCGAGCGGTCATATACCGGCACAACCTCCACGCCGGCGGGCAGGCTGGGCTTGAGCACTTCCAGCTTGGCCTTGACGGCCGCGATGGTTTCCAGGGCGTTCTTCCCCGACCGCATCACGATCACGCCGCCAGCCACTTCGCCCTCGCCGTTGAGTTCTGCAATGCCCCGCCGCATCTCCGGTCCGAGCTGGATGTTCGCCACATCGCCCAGGCGCACCGGCACGCCGGCGTCGCTCGCCGTCAGCGGGATCTGGCGGAAGTCGTCCAGCGACTGCAGATAGCCGGATGAGCGCACCATGTACTCGGCTTCGCCCAGTTCCAGCACCGACCCGCCGCTCTCCTGGTTGGCCCGCTGCACCGCCTCGATCACCTTCCCGTGCGGAATGCGGTAGGCGCGCAGCTGGTCCGGGTTCAACACGATCTGGTATTGGCGTACCATGCCGCCCACGCTGGCCACCTCGGAGACATTGGCCACCGCCTTCAGCTCGTACTTGAGGAACCAGTCCTGCAGGGCGCGCAGCTGCGACAAGTCCATCTTACCGGTGCGGTCCACCAGCGCATACTCATAGATCCAGCCGACGCCGGTGGCGTCCGGTCCCAGCGCGGGCTTGGCCTGCGCCGGCAGCCGCGCCTGCACCTGGTTCAGGTATTCCAGCACGCGCGAGCGGGCCCAGTATGGATCGGTGCCGTCTTCGAACAGCACATAGACGAAGGAATCGCCAAAGAAGGAATAGCCGCGCACCGTCTTCGCACCCGGCACCGACAGCATGGTGGTGGTCAGCGGATAGGTCACCTGGTTCTCGACGATCTGCGGCGCCTGGCCCGGGTAGCTGGTGCGGATGATCACCTGGACATCGGACAAGTCGGGAATCGCATCGACCGGGGTGCGCAGCAGCGACCAGACGCCCCAACCGGTCAGCATCACCGTGGCCAGCAGCACGAGGAAACGGTTGGCGATCGACCAGCGGATCAGCCGGGCGATCATTTCTTGACCTCCGGAGCCGGCGTCGCGCGGGGCGCCGCGCTGGTGGGCGACATAGCGGAGATCTGGAAGCCCCCGCCGCTTCCCTGCACGAAGTCGAACGTCACAGTGTCGCCGGCGGCAACGTTGCGCGGCAGGCCGGTAGCGGGCAGGTCGAAGTCCATCGTCATCGGTCCCCAGTCCAGTGACGCGACTGGGCCGTGGGAAATGGTGACCTTGCCGCCCGCAATGCGCTCAACTTTGCCTTCCGCGCGATGCGCCGGGGCAGGCCCGGCTTTTGGCGCCGCGCCGGGGGCGTCGGCCATGTGGCTGGCCGCGCCTTTCAGGCTTGCTTCCGAATCGATCAGGAACTGGCCGGAGACCACCACCTTCTGTCCCAGCTGCAGCCCCTTGCGGATCTCGATCATGCCGTTCGCCGCGCCGCCCGTGTCGACGTCGATGGCCAGGAACTTGCCACCGGGCTGCGCCATCATGACCACGCTGCGCGTGCCGGTGCGGATCACCGCTTCGGCCGGCACCTGCAGCACGTCGGCGCCAGCCGCAGCCGCGAACTTCAGTGTCGCGAACATACCCGGCACCAGCTGCCCCGCTGGATTGGCCAGCTCGATGCGCGCCTTGAGCGTGCGGGTAGCGGCATCGACCTGGGGCAGCACCGCGCCGACTTTGCCCCTGAACACCGAGCCCGGCAGCGCCGGCGTACTGGCTTCCACCGCGACGCCCGGCCGTATTTGCGCGGCCGCCGCCTCCGGGATGTCTGCCAGCACCCACACCGTCGCCACGCCATTGATGCGAAACAGCGGCGCGCCAGGCGCCACGGCCATGCCTTCACGCGCCCCCAGTTCGGCGACCACGCCGCTGGCGGGCGCAGTGACCGTCGTGCGGGCGTGGACTTTGCCCGTCGTTTCCACCTGTTTCACTTGCGCGTCCGACATGCCGGCCAGGCGCATGCGCTGGCGTGCGGCGTCGGCCAGGCCTGCCATACCCTCGCTCTGCATCCGCTTCGCCGCCAAAAACTCCTCTTGCGTGGCAATCCAGTCCGGAACGTAAAGTTCAAGCAGCGGCTGGCCCTGGCGCACCGGGTCGAGCGGCGCGCGGACGTATTGGCGTTCGATGTAGCCGGCGCTGCGCGCCTGCACCAGGTGCACATCGCGATCGTTGTAGGCGATGCTGCCTACCGCGAGCAGCTCGGAAGCCAGTTTGCCTTGCGTGACCTCAGCCGTGCGCACGCCCAGGCTCTGCTGCATGCGGGGGCTGACCGCCACGCCGGCGTCGCTGTTGCCGTCCTCCCCGTACACGGGGACCAGTTGCATGTCCATGAATGGCGACTTGCCGGGCTTGTCGAACTTTTGAGTCGGATACATCGGGTCGTGCCAGTACAACGGCTTCTTTTCGGCCGCACCGGGCGCTTGGCTTGGAGCGGAGGACGCCGGATCGGCCGCGGCGCCATGGTGCATGCCGAGACGGTATAGGCCATAGCCGCCCGCTGATACGAGGATTGCGCCGGAGACCGCCGCTACGATGATGCGTTGGCGATTCATTTGGCCTCCTGAGTCGAATTGCCTGCGCCCGACGGGAACAGGTAGTTGAGTTGCGCCCAAAGCCGGGCCGTCTGTGCCTGCAATTGCAGGGCCTGCAAGCCCGCATCGGTTTCTGCGCGCCGCGCGGCCAGCAAGTCCGCCAGTGTCGCCTTGCCCCCGCGATAAGCGGCAAGTGTGGCTTCTGTGCGCTGCCGGGCAAAAGGCAGCAGTTCCTCCGCATAGCGTTGGCGGCGCTCGCGGCCGCTTTCCCATTCTGTGAGCATGGTGCGCACTTCGGCCAGGTGGCCACGCTGGGTTTCCTCGCGTTCCGCCTTCGCCGCCTCGGCCAGCGCCAGTTTGGCGCCTAGCTCCCTGTCCTGGCGCTTGGCCCGGTCCCACTGGAGCGGCACGGAAACGCCGACCGACACCATGTTCGAGTAGCCGGAACCGCGCTGCTGGAACGCGACTTCCACATTCCAGTCGGGCTTTCTGTTCGCTTCCGCCAGGCTGGCCTCAGCCCTGGCGATCCGCTCCTGCTGGTTGAGCACCGCGATGTCGGGATGATGGGGCAGCACCGTTTCGAGTGATGCGGGATCGATCCGCACCGAGTCCATGGCGGGCGGCTCGGCAAGCGGATCGCCGGATTCCGCACCAGTCCAGCGCGCCAGTACAAGTGCCGCGCTGCGGCTGCGCTGTGCAGCCTCGCTCGCGCGATCCTGGACTGCTGCCAAGAGACCGCGCGCGGTGGCGATGTCCGCGAGACTGCCGCGCCCACCACGGTAGGCGGCCTCTGCGGCCTCGACTTCGTTGCGGGCCAGTGTCGCCTGCTCGCCGACCAGTCTTTCCATTTTGCGGGCGAAGTGGCATTCAAGCCAAGCCAGTGCGGTGTCGCGCTCGATCCTGGCAATTGCGGCGCCCCTTGCCACCAGCGCCTTGCCCGCCTCCTCGCCATACAGCTCGGCGCGGCGCCGGCGCTTGTCGGCGCTGGTCAACTCCTGGGAAATGCCAATGCGCCGCATCGTCATGAAGTCGGCGCCTAAACTGAAACGGTCGCCGCCGCTGACCGGCAAGTTGTCTATCCCAGCTTTTAGGACGGGATCGGGCAGCTGGCCGGCTGCCACCGCCATCTGGCGCGCGGCATCGGCTGAAAGATCAAGGGCGGCCAGCTGGCGTGTGCGCTGCAGGGCAAGCTGCTGCGCCTGGGGCAGCGTCAGCGGCGTGCCGGCGGAACAGATGGAAGCGGCCAGCGAGAAGACGGCGGCGACGAGGTAGCCGATTTGGCGACGGCGTGGCGCCGCCGGTGCGCGCGTAGGCGCCGGTATCGAAACAATTGCGGACATGGGAACTCCAGAATGCAAAATGAAACAGCACGCCCTGCATGGGGCGCGATGAACTCAGCAGTCTGGGAGGTCAAATACGGAAACAGCAGTGGCGTATCGCCAAGGGCGGCGCGGTCGAGCGCGCGAGAAGCGCGGAACTGACACGCGCGGGAGGTGCAGAATCGATGGAAACACGAACGGAGATCACGGCCACCAAGCCGGTGGCGATGAATGCGCCGATATGGGGTGCCGCCGGCGCGTCGAGCGATTGATGGCCGCTGGCGCAATGCGCCTGGCACAAGCCCGGCTTGCCCGTATCCATCTCGGTGCAGCCCGGCATGGCATCTTGCATAACCTTGGCGGCCATCGCCTCCATCACCAGGTCCGGACACGCGTACGCTGCCACAGCGAGCTGGGTGAACAGCAAGCTGAGCGCAGTGATAAGCGCTGCAAGGACGCGTTGGATGCGGGCACGGGGTGGCTTCATATTTTCGGATCATAGCATGACTGCGAACGTCCATCCCTGTCAAACCAAAGGCTTGCGATTTCGGACGCATGACAGTTTTGCTTCACTGGACGGTGCACGCACTGCTATCATTGCGTTATCATCATCACAATATTTACTACCACGATGCTAGTGATCCGGGACGCCCAGATCGAGGAACTCCGCCAAGCCTCCTTGGCCGCCTTGCGCGCCCGTTTGCGCCGCCAGTTGCGCGCCGATGCTGGCGTCTCGCCGCCGGGCGAGCATCGGATTGACGCCCTGATCGAACGCACCTTTGCCGACGCGCGCCGCTTCGGTTTGTCACGGGAATCCGATCTGCTGCGCTTTGCAACGATACTCGGCGTCTTTTGCGGACCGGATGTCAGCCGGCCACTGCCGGTGCAGGCTCTGCAAATCCTGTTGAACTATGGCGCGGACCCCGCATTGAAACTCGATCGCTTTGACAGTTGGACCCTTGGCGCTCCGTGCGAACTGGAACTGTAACCATGCCGGCACCAGACCAGCCCTTCGATTCCGTCGTGCAGCCTTGTCAGGACGCGGCGCAGCCCAAGCCCCGACACTGGATCGAAATCGAATTGCTGGGTGAAGACGACAAAGGGATACCCTACGAGCCCTTCCTGGTCTGCCTGCCCGACGGCCAGGAAATCCAGGGGTATCTGGACAGCGCCGGCCTTGCCCGCTTGGACGGCATTGCCAGCGCAGGCAACTGCCGGATCAGCTTTCCGGATCGCGACAAGAACACCTGGCACCCGCTGGATGCGCCGCCAAGCCCGTAACGGCAGCCCGGCAACCGGACTTTTGACAACAACGCGAATGCCGTGGAGGCTCTTCGATGACTCGGTTTCTCCTGAAACGCAAACCATCTGAACGAGATACGCCCTGGCCGGAACCGACCGGTTCCGAGACGATTCTTACCCAGCGCCCGGCGCCGCCCAAACTGGCCAGCAAGGAAGAAGAAAAGGAAGCATCGAGCAGCAAAGCCAGCACGCGGAAAGTGCACGAGTGCCATGCGTTTCTGGGCGCCTTTCAACGCGAGCGATCAGAGACCGTCAGTTCCCACGGAACAAGTCGCTATGTCATCATCGGCCGAGGGCCCGCCGCGATGACAAATTTGGCGACGTTGCGGGCCATGCGAAACTCGCCGCGGCTGGCTGGCAGGGAGATTGTCGTTGTGGGGCAGGACGATCCCTGGAACCGCTATGTCGACCATGACATGAACCAGGAGGTCGAGTTGCTGACCCTGCCGGGATTCCAGCATCAGCCTGTCCTGCCAGGTCCGGGCGCAGCCCCCCGCTGGCTAAGTTCCAAGACGTTTGCGCTCACCAATAGCGCTGAATTAGAAAGTGCCGCCGCTGCGGACCAGGAGTCATGGCCGCCTGTTACGCAGATCTCGGCCGGCGTGGTGAAAATAGATCTCGTTTCGGAGGAACCGGAGGTATATCAAATTGAATTCGACGGCGGCCACCCTCCTCTGCTGGCGAGCCATGTCGATGTCTGCACCGGCACCGGCCAGCAGACCTACGTGGAGGCCAGCGGAGACTACGGCGTAGAAATGTGCGCGGCGTTGTGGGAGGAATACTTTACCCCGCCTCACCCGGAGACAAATCCTCACCCCAGAATCTGTTCCGCCGAGATGTTTGTGGTTGGACAGAGCCAGGTCATCCCTGGCGCATCGGTCCTGGTCGCGCCCGCCAGCAGCCCCGCAGGGCTGCAAGCGGGCGAGCATGCCCTGAGCCTGGACCGGGGGGATGGCGGCGCGGCCGCAGAAGTCTTGCTGATCGCTTCGCGAACGATGAACGAAGGCTTCCTTCCCATCGGCAGGCTGGACCATTTGGCCAGAACCGTCGATATGGCGCTGCCCGTACGGCTTCATCACCCCATTGGTGACAAGCTCTATCCGACGGATGAAAGGATGTGGTTTGGCGAATACTATCGAGTAAAACGTATCGAAGTATTTACAGAGTTTCACCGCAGGCTTTTTTCGCACAGCGATGACGCCGAAATCTCCCAGGCCGCAGTAGGCAGCAAGCTGCTGGTCACTTTCAGAGTTGTGGGTGGCCGCGGCAATCAGGCTGGTTCCACCGTGCGTTTGGTCCAGGGTACGCCTATCGATAAGGAAGTAGATCCATCCCTGGTATCGGAAAAGCTGCTCGTGGGGCTCTTTGACCAGGTCGTTATCTCAACAGGACGGGCGCGAGGCGGCGCACGAGTGCCTTCCGAAGAACCCGGTTCTGCGATGCAGCTGGTCTGGAGTCTCAAGGATTCCCTGCAACAGATAACAGTCCCGGGTTATGACTTCGCGGTCGGCTTGCAAAGCCCAAGCGGCCAGTTGCGGATACTGGGCGCGGCGGGCCTCAACAATCCGATCTACAAGTTAAATGCCCGTAACCTGAAGGCCTTCGAGGATTCGCTGCCGTGGCAGGCGCGCGTAAACGGCGAAGGGATCACCCTGGCAGCGGTGACTATCGCCATCGCAAACGGGTATTTCTGCTCCGAGTCCGGCAAGCGCAACGGTTGCGTGAATACGGCCACCAGGGATGAATTGAAAGGCTATTTTGGCGATCAGTTTGGCGAGCAAATTTTTTGGGCGCGGCATAGCCGAGTCCGCCCTTTCCAGTCCGTGCAGGAGCTATTCCGGGTGCTGATGTACGAATCGAATCTGGAGGATCTAAACAGGCTGGGACTGATAGAACTGTTGAACAATTATGAGAAACTGCTCGATCCGGACAGACTGCAGAAATTCTATGCACATCCACGATTATGGCCAGGCTACGCGAAGATCGTCAAATCCAAGAAGTTCTGGGAGGGCGGTCGGCGCAAGATGCCGATGACCTATCGGGTTCCGAAAAGATATGCTGCGAAATAGGATTATGAATGAATAAACTGCTTGCCGACGTTATCGCGGCCCCGGATCAGGACGGTCCCCGGCTCGCTTATGCCGCAGCAATCGCGGCAGACGATCCAAACCGCAGCCGTTTCATCGAACTGCAGTTGCAGATCGCCGCTGCCGAGCGCGCCGCGCGCGGGCAGTCCTCGCCCGAGAGCCGATACGCAGCAGACGATTTGCTGAAAGCGCATGGCGGCGCCTGGGCGGCGGGGTTTAGCCCGCCATGCTCGGAGCTCCATTATGATCGCGGCTTTGTCGAGCATGTCCGCCTGTCGATGCACGACTTTCTGGTGCATGGCGCGGCACTGCTGCAGCTGGCGCCGATACGCCACCTCGACTTGAGCTTTTCGCCTGGCGTTGCCGAACAGCTGTTCGCCTCGCCCTTGCTCTTGGGAGTGCGGTCGCTGAATCTGGATCGCTGCCAGCTGGGCGATCAGGAAATGCGTTGGCTGGCGGCGTCGCCCTATCTGGGCGAGCTTGAATGGCTGGAGCTGTTGCGCAACAACGTCGGCATGCCGGGCGCGCGATCGCTAGCCGATGCGAAAACGCTTCCCAGGCTGCGCTATGTCGGATTCTTTGGCAATGCGGCCGATCCGACCGAGGAATTGTTTTTCGACCAGGGGATCGTCATCGGCGGCGAACTGCCAGAGCAAGGAAAAGTTCTGGAAGCCGAGTTCGGAAGAATCCCGTGGTTGCATCCCGAAGCGGCAACCAGCTGGGATGTGCCTCCGCCACGCTATTGAGGAATGGCGGGGAACGCCGACACGTCCTCGTTCATGTCGCGCAGGCGCTGCCTGGTCGCAGCGTCGACTTCGCCCGTCGGCGCCAGTGAAAACCGGCGTTGAAACGCTTCGATGGCCAGGCTGGTCGCTTCGGAAGGCAGTCCATCGGTCGGGCACTGAAAGCCCAGATTCGCCAGCCGCTTCTGCACTCCGCTCAGTTCCTCCACCGGGTCCAGCGTGCCGAACTTGATGTCCAGCTCCAGCGGCGTACTCTTGCCATCGTCGATCGACAGCCGCCCCTGCACCGAGCGCGGAGGGACATATGCGGTGACCACGCCCATGTCGTCCGTCGTTCCGTCCCGCTTTGCCGAAAATCCTGGGCCACGCACGGTCAGCTTGTACGCCTGGCGGCGGCGCGGGGCCTCATTGTCAAAGAGCTGGATGCTGAAAAGATGCGGCACCTCCTTCAAGCGGAACCGATGGCGTTTGCCGGTGGCCCCTTCCACGCTGCCGACCTCCTTGTCCGGAATGGCGAGCGCATCGCCCGGCATCAGAATGGCCTTGTCCGGCCGCTTGGCGCGCAAGGCTTCGTTGTCCGGGTGCATCCATAGCGTCTCGACCAGCAGGCCGTTCTCGTAGGCGATGTTGGCAAGGTTGTCTCCATCTTGAATCGAGTAGACACGCGGCATCGGCTTGCACTCCCATTATTTTCAGTACCTCCCGCCATTGTGCTTTACAAAACCGAGCTTGTGCAAAAAATAAGTATTTCCGGGCCGCCGCTCGAGAAAAAGTAAACGCGCTAGGGAATGATGTCGCCGTCCGCCGCGTGCACGCGCGGCGTCTGCCCGCGCAGCACCGAGTTGCCGTTGTAGAGCGTGCGCTGGTCGATAGCCGCCGGCGTTTGCCAGTGCTCGGCGCGCATCTCGCCGTTCAGGCCATACACCGCAAGCGCGTTGGAGTACACCACCTGGTGGATGGCCTCGGCGGGTATGCCGCGGCTGGCCATCAGGCGCGCCGATTTGGGTACCGCCAGCGGATCGGACACGCCCCAGTCGCAGGCCGAATCGACGATCAAGCGCTCCGGCCCATAACGCGCCACGATCTCGGCGAGCCGCTCGTTGCCCATCTTGGTGTACGGATAAATGGTGAAGGCGCACCAGTAGCCGCGCTCCAGCACCGCCTCCACGGTCTCCTCGTTGTTATGGTCGATCACGCAGCGCGCCGGATCGAAGCCGCATTCCTCCAGCACGTCCATGGTGCGCAGCGTGCCCTGCTTCTTGTCGCGATGCGGCGTGTGGATCATGATGGGCAGCTCGAACTCCTTGGCCAGTTCAATCTGCGCGCGGAAGGCTTTATCTTCCAGCGGAGTCTGTTCGTCATAGCCGATTTCGCCCAGCGCCACCACGCCCTCCTTGCCCAGATAGCGCGGCAGCACATCGAGCACGGCTTCGGCCAGCGCCGGGTTGTTGGCTTCCTTGGGATTGAGGCCGATCGAACAATAATGGCGGATGCCGAACTGGCCGGCGCGGAAGCGCTCGAAGCCAGTGATGGTCGAAAAGTAATCGATGAAGCTGCCGACGTTAGTGCGCAGCTGACCGAGCCAAAACGCCGGTTCGATCACGGCGACGATGCCGGCGCGCGCCATGGCTTCGTAGTCGTCGGTGGTGCGCGCGATCATGTGGGCGTGCGGATCGATCAGCATGCCGCTGCCGCCGGCGGGGAACAGGCGCGCCTGCGATTTCGCCAGGCCGAGCTGCTCGGCTTCGGCCATGATGCGCTCTATCATGGCCGGCGTGAGCGTGCCGCCGCAGCAGGGACATGCCACCGAGCGGTCCGCAAACATCTCGTCGATGACGGAGCCGTCGTAGTGCTGGCCGCCGTTGGTGCTGATCGTCATGGGCTTCTCCTGTTTGAGTGATCTTGATGGACGGGCCGCATACTCAAGCCTGCCATGGGCTGAGCGCCGCCCAGCTCACGGTGGCGGCGCGTTGGTAAAGGTTTTGACGCAGGCATTCGCCGCGCAGCGTCGCGGCGCCGAGGCCGGAATGTGACGCAGCGTCGCCGGGCGGCAGGCTAAGCGCCACCGCCAACCGGCTCGCATCGTGGCCGCGTGCCAGCACCCGCGCCAGAGCCTCGCATCCTGCGTCATCGGCGTGCGGCGCGACGCAGCGCCACAGTTCCGGGCTGACCTCGCGGCCGGCGGCCCAACGCTCGTGCGCCAGATCGACCAGCATGCCGGCCAGCGCCGGATTGGCGCGCCGCTCCAGTCCCTGCACGGGCCACAAAGGCGATTCGAGAAAGAAGGTCTTCACCACCATCTGGTTCCAGGCGGCGGTGTCGAAATACATGGCCGGGTAAGGGTTGCGATGCACGATGGCTTCGAACACCGGCCGCATGGACGAACGTACCGCTTCCCTTGCCCGCGGCTCCAGCGCGGCGCCTGCCGGATACAGCGCGAAGCCGCGATACAACGCCACCAGTTCGTAGATCTCGGCGGTGTCGGCCAGCCTGTCGAGCAGGTGCGCGAACGCGGTGTCGTCGCCACGGTAGCAGGCCAGCACGAAGGCCACGCGCGCGGCCTGGTCGACGCTCCAGTTGGATGGATCGAAGCCGCTGACGATGGCGCGCGCCGCCGTCAGTTCCGACGCGTCCAGCGCCAGGTCGTCCTTGCTCAACTTGCGCGGCGCCCAGCCCAAGGCCTTGGCCAGCTGGGATTCGCTGCCGTGCGACTGGATGGCCGCCAGCTGGTCGCGGAACCACAGCAGCCCGGCGGCCGGCAGGCGCTGTGCCAGCCAGCCGTCCAGCAAGCCGATGCGGTTCCTGGTGTCGTCATGTTCCGCCATGATGCGCCTCTCAGGTGCCGGGAATCACGCGTTGCAGCAGCCGTGTGCAGACGTAGGCCAAGCCGCAGGCGAGCAGCAAACCAACGCCGCCGCCGGCCGATGCGAGGACCATGGCGTCCAGCAGCGAGGTGGCGGCGATCAGTTGGCCAACTGCGCTTGGTACGTCGCCTGGTTTGCGCCGCACCAGCAGCCGCACCGCAGCGACGTTGGCATAGCTCAGCGCCAGCATGGGCAAAACCGCCAGCAGCGACGCCGACGCCAGCGAGGCCTGCACGTAAAACAGTATCGGCAGTGCCAGCATGGCCAATGGCCAGTAGCGTTCCACGCGGTCCAGCGCCTCCTGCTTGGCGGCGTAGGTCAGGCCGGCGATATGCGCCAGCACGGCGACGGCGGCCGCCGCCAGCGGCAGGCCCATGCCCGCGCCGGTTCCCGCCGGCGATCCGCTGGCCGCCGCAGCGGCGGTCAGGTACACCAGTGCGCGGCACAGTCCCATGATCAGCGGGCTGCAAGGATTGCCCTTGTGCCAGATGTCGTACACCACGATGGTCACGGCCAGTACGATGCCGGCCAGCGCGGCCTCCGCGCCGCATAGCGTCAGCGCGGCCATGCCCAGCGCCAGCAGCGTGAAGCCGATGCCGAACACCGTCACCGCGCCGATGTCGCCGGACGGAATAGGACGGCCCGGCCGCTCACGCGCGTCGATGGCGCGGTCGAACGCATCGTTGAGATACATGCCGGCCACGTAGAACGCCGAGATGGCCGCGCCGACGATCAGCATGCGCGGCTGCGCGGCGGCGGCAGTCCCGCCACCGAGCACGGTGCCCGCCAACACATTCGTCCACACGGTGGGCAGGTTGGACACGCGGCCCAGCCGCAGATACACGCCGAGCGGTGGCATTTTGCGGATCACACTATTCATGGCGCCAGCTCCTTGATGACAAATTCCAGTTCACGCGCGATCGCTTCGGCCTTGCCGGTGCTGCGCAGGGCCGGCGGCAGCACGTCCCATGTATAGGTTTCCACTTCCAGATGCGGCAGCTGCGCCATGGACGGCAAGGCTTGCAGCACCGCGCTCAGTGGCTCGCGCGTCGATCCCAATGCGCCATATCCAGCGAGGAAAACCGGCACGTGGCAATGTATGCGCCACTCGCCCTGCGCCTCGCCGCGCAGGAACGCGGCCAACGCCTCGGGCAGGTCGTCGAAGCGCTGCAAGCCGGCGTCACCGCGCACCACTACCTGGTGCAGATAGACGCCGTCTTCCAGCGCGGCCACCGCATCGACCAAGCCCGCGTGCATGCGTTCGATGCGCAGCGCGCTCGATAGCTGTATCTTCGGCACGGCGATGCCGGCCGCCGCCAGCTTGCGCAGTCCTTCCACCGGGTCTTCGAATTCCACCGCCGCGTGGCATACGTCGTAGCACACGCCCATATGGCGTTGCAGCAGCTGGCGCGCCTGTCCCCGTTCGACGCCGGCGAGCGCGGCCATCATGCCGCAGGCGTCCGCGTTGAACAGGCCGGCGGCGAAGAATTCCAGCGTGTCGTCCACCGTCTCCAGCATGCAGGCCGGTTCCGGCTCCAGCGCCAGGGCGATGCGCTTGCCGGTGTCGCGTTCGAGGATGGCCAGTTCGGCCGCCGTGCGCACCAGCTGCGCGGCGATCGATGCACGGTGGGCCGGCGCCGAGGCCTCGCTGCGGAACGCGCCAGGCACCGTGGAGATGCTGCCGTCCACACCGGGCGGCAGAAGCTGCGCCAGTATGCGGGCGGCGCGCACTGTGTAGTCCAGGCGCGCCGGGTCGCGCCAGTCCGGCAGATACACCTGCTGCTTGACGCGCGTGCCGTGGAACGGGCCATACGGGAAAGCGTTGATAGTGAAGACGTAGGCATCCAGCCGCGCCAGCTGCGCCTTGAACGCGTCGATGGCTGCCGGCGCGCCCAGCGCCTGCACGGCGCGGCCCGACAGGCGCAGGCCGATGCCGAAGGGCAGTCCCGCCGCACGCGGGGATGACAGGCCGCTGCGGATCGCCGGCACATATTCATCCAGGCTAGCGCTGACCTCGTCCCAGCCCTCGCCGGCGTGGATGTTCGTGCAGTAGCTCAGGTGCAGTGCCCGCTCTTGCAGCTTCAGACGCATGCGCTCTCCCCTCTTTTCCGGTCCAGCCAGCGTATCGCGGCCTCGATCAAACCGCTGTCCATCCAGTGCACCTCGACGCCGGTGCCGATGGCGGATAGCAGCGTGATCGTCAGCTCGCCGCCCAGATGTTCACGGAACTCACGCAGGCCGTCGAGAACGATGAGATCGCCGTCCGCGTGGCGCACCGCCAGCTGTTCATGCCACAGGCAGAACCCCAGCCGCGTGAGCAGGCGGTGCACCCGCACGTCCTCGCCGACCGGCAGCAGCCCGGCCAACACCGAATAGCGAGCATCCAGCGCCAGGCCGATGGCCACCGCTTCGCCATGCGAAAGCGCGTGGCCACTCATCCTTTCCAGCTTGTGCGCCGACCAGTGGCCGTAATCCAGCGGACGCGCCGAACCGCGCTCGAACGGATCGCCCGCGCCGGCGATCTGGCGCAGATGCAGGGCCGCCGAGCGCTGTATCAAGGCGGCCAGCGGCGCGGCGGCGAATTGCGCCAGCGCGCCCGCCTGCTGTTCCAGCGAGACGAAGAAGGCGCCGTCGCGTATCAGCGCGACCTTGACCGCCTCGGCCATGCCGGCGCGTTTTTCGCGCGCCGGCAGCAAGTCGATCAGGGCGGCGTCGTTGATCACGCCCCACGGAGGGCTGAAGGTGCCGAGCAGGTTTTTCTGGCCGTGCCAGTTGATGGCGTTCTTCACGCCCACGCCGCTGTCCCCCTGCGCCAGCACGGTGCTGGGCATGCGGATATGCCGCACGCCGCGATGGAAGATGCTGGCCGCGTAACCGACCGTGTCCAGCAGCGCACCGCCGCCTACCGCCAGCACGTAGGAATGGCGGTCGATGGCGCGTTCGGACATCACGGCCAGCAGCCGTTCCAGCATAGCGGAATCGTTCTTGCAGCCTTCGCCGCCCGGTACAGCGACCACTTCGCCGACCAGGTCCAACGACGCGGCATGCGCTTGCGCGTAGGCCGCGATGTTCGCGGCCAGTTGCGGCATCGCCGCCAGCACGCCTTCGTCCGCGAACACGGCGATGCGGTGACGCCGATGCGGCTCGCGCAACGCCAGCATGTCGCGCAGGTGCGGATTATCCAGCGCGAACGCGTCGCGCGTGAACACCACCGGCAGCGCGTAGCTGACCGTAAAGCTGTGATCCTGCCATTCGCCGGCGGCGGCCGCTTGCGGTACGGAGCTCATGCGCTCCCCTGCGCCGGCGCGCGCGTGAGCATGAACGGCGGTGCGGCGATCACGGCGGGCGTACTGGCGCTGGCCGGGAACTGCATCACTTTTTGCGCCACCAGCTTAAGTTCATACATGATGCCCAGCGCGGAGTTGAGCGCCTCCGGATGGCCGTTGAAGACGGTATCCAACGCGTTAAGCAGGCGCTGATAGGTGGCGTAGAACTGCTCGCCGGCGATATACGCGCCGCTGCCTGGTGTGTAGTCGCTGAGCGCGGCGTTTTCCTTCAGCGCGTAGACCATGGACGCATCGAGCGGCACGGCCTCACCGCTGTACGACCAGCCCGACGGCGCGCCGGCGTCGCGCTGCAATCGTCGGCCGTGAAAAATCTCGCCGAACATGAAGTAGTGGCCGTAGCCGCCGTCGGCGTCGAACGGCGAGAACTCCTTGCCCACCGGCGTGCCCTCGCCCTGCGCGATGATGGTGTTAAGCGCGGCTGCGGCCGATTCGAGGTCGAAGACTTTGCCGTCCGCGTATGCGCTGCCGGTGGGCGGAAACCACTTGGCGATATCGACTTGCCGCTCCAGGCGCGGATGCTCGAAACAGCGCTTGCCCTCTTCCTGCAAACGCGCGAGCGCCGCGATCACGGCCTGGTAGAAATCCCCGATCGAGCCATATTCGCCCGGCTTGCTCGGCGGCGGATTCGGTTCGCTCTCGCCCGGCAGGATGTCTTCGGAGTCCGGCTTTTCAATCGCCATGAGCACGTCGCGCACCTGCTTGACGGTCAGCGCCGCCAGCTTGACTGTGAGTCCGTCGTCGATCGACAGCGGCAGCGTACCGGGAAACCGCAGCGCCGCGCCGGCGGCGGCGATGCGCGGCGTGCCGCCGATGGCGATCAGGGCATTGCAGGCCAGCGTGAGGTGCAGCATCTCCTGCACCACCACGGCCTGCACCAGCGCGCCCGCCTCACGGTTGCTGTTTTGCTTGAGCGAGAACGAGGCGGTCAGATACACCGGTATGGTGGCCAGCTCCAGCTGCACCGCCTGGGCCAGCGACTGGCGCACGTCGTCCAGCTGGTCCGTCCCGGCCAGCGCCGTGAGATATTTTTCGCTTATCCGTATCATCTGGCTTTCCTTGTCTGGAGTATCGGCGCGCTCGTCAAGCGGGATTGCTGCGCGATTTGCCGGGCAGCGGCGCCGACGGTGCCGCCAGGGCCTCCGGCTGCGGACGCAACGCCGCGGCGCCGCGCGTCGGACAGCGCTTGCCGAACATGGCCAGCGTGTTGCTCCCCCGGCCCTGGGTCGCCAGCACCTGGTCGAAGTAGGCGATCAGGCGCGCGCGCCTGGCCGACGACAGATCGCGCGTGACCGGCATCTGGTCCGGGTCGTCCTCGCTCTTGTCGAGCACATAGCGCAGGATGAAGGCGTTGGCGTCGGCCTGCTCCTTCACCGAGAAATCGAACAGGCCCTGGCTCATGACCGGATACAGGTCGGCGTACTGCTTGAGGATGGGCTGCACGTCGTCCCAGGTCGGCGACGGGCAAGGCGGCTGCGTGCTGAACACCACCACGGCCAGCCGGTCGTAGGGCTGCTGCACCGCCGGATCGTTGCCGGCGAAGTTGTAGCACACCGTGTACAGCTGGCCGTCCATGTATTCGCGCGGCGTGCCCATGTAATCCGGCCCTTGCAGACACACGTCCGCCTTGCCCGCCGCGTTGGTGACCGGCCGTTCGGGATGGATCCTGAGCGCGAAGGCCGGCACGTTATTCACCGGCAGCAGCGCCCTGGGCTGGGCCTTGGCCGAGGCGCTGACCGGCGTGTTGGCCATATCGACCGCGGGCGCCGACACCCAGAAAGCCAGCTCCGCGCCGGCGATCGGCACGCCGTAGCGCGCGGCGTAAAACGTGGTGCCGGCGTGCTTCACGCCGCCGTCGTTGGCGTCGAGCCGGAAGGTGAAAGTGTCCGGCCGCAGCTCGCGGCCCAGCAGCGCCTCGCGCAGCTCGATAACGGCGTTGCCGTGCTCGTCCGGTTCGCGCACCAGCGCCAGTGGCAGATCGTTCATCTTCTCGCGCACGGCCGGCGGCAGCGCGATCGCCTGGATGCCGGACTGGTTCAGTTGCAGCGCGCCACTGCCCTGCTCGTAGGCGGCGCTGAAACAGCCCAGGCCCTGCGAGCTGGCCACGTCCAGCGCGGCATTGGTGGTGGTGGGCATGAAGCGCCGTCCCAGCACGAAGGAACGCGGCTCGTCCGCGTGGGACGGCCCGATGGCGCCGAGCAGCGTGCCGTAGCCGAAGGTCGGCTGGCCGTAATTGGTGTTGTAGCCATAGGTGCTCAGGCGGATCGAGAGATAATCGCGCTCGCCGGCTTCGCGCAGCTGGTCGAAGAACGGGCTGTCGAGGCCGTCCAGCTGCCAGACGATGTTGCTCAGGCGTGACTGGAACATGGCCGAGGCGCCCATGTCGCCCTTGCCGTTGCAGCGCGCGAACCACAGGTCGCGGAACGGGTTGGGCTCGTAGTCGGCGTGCATCACCACGCGTCCGTCCGGCAGCGCCAGCGACACGCCCAGGCCGTAGAGGTTGGAGGCCAGCTGCCAGTCGGGATCGAGATCGACCAGCTTGCCCGAGGCGCGGCCCGGCGCGTTGCCGACGATGAGGCCGAGCACGGGGTCCAGCCCCGGCGCGCTCTGCACCTCGCCGGACCGGCCGACCACGCTGCGCACCGCGCAATCCTGGAAGCGGAAGATGCCGGTGCCGACCGGGTTCCACCAGCCGTTGTAGTTCCCGCCATCCTGCAGGTCCTGGAAGTTTTTCTCGAAATTGTTGCTGTCGAAGTGGCGCGGGTCGTTGTTGACGGTCGAGACGTCGGCCTGGAAACGGCCGGAAAACGCCAGCCGGGGCAGATGCAGATAACTCATGCGATCTCCTCAGATTTTTTGGTATTCGTAGCTCGGGCCGACCGTCTGCGGCGAACCGGGCGACACCGGGGTTTGCATCAGCGCCACCGCTTCCAGGCGCAGGCTGTACATCACGCCGATGGCGGTGTCGAGCGTGTCCGGCGCGCCGTTGAAGCAGGCGTGCAGCGCGCGCAGCAGGCTGTTATAGGTGTAGTTGAACTGGGTGAGCCGCGTGTGCGCCTGGGTGCCGGGATGGAAGTCGGCCAGCTTGCAGTTGGGCTTGAGCGGATAGACGTCCTCTTTGTCGAAGGGTATCGGCGCGCCGCCGTAGACGTAGCCGCCGCCCTCCTTCGGGATCAGGCGCCGGCCGGCTTCGATCTCGCCGAAGCGGTAGTAATGGGCCAGCGTGTCGCCGCTCTCGAAAGGACTGGTGCTGGTGCCCTCGCCCTGCAGCACGATGATGTCGATGGCGCGGCAGGCCGTGTCCACGTTCACGATGGGGAACAGCTGGTCTTCCGGGAACCATTTGCCGCGCACCACCTGGCGCGCCACCGAGTGCGGATCGAAGGCGTCGTCGCCCAGTTCGGTCAGCTTTTGCTTGAGCGCGTCGTAGAACTGGCCGATGGTGCGGTAGTCCTCCTCGTCGGAGAACAGTAGCGATTTTTCCACCGGTATCGGATGCTCCGGCTCCTCTATGACCATGAAGGTGTTCTTCACCAGCGGGATGGAGAACGCCTCGATGCCGACCAGAAACTCGGCGCCGCCGATATGCATCGGCAGAGGCCCCGGATACTCTGGCACGAAGCCGGCCTTGTCGATCTGCGGTTTGCCGCCCAGCGCGATCAGGATATTGCAGACTATGCACATGTGCAGCATTTCCTGCCCGGTGATGGCGCGTATCAGCCCGGAGATTTCGTGGTTCCTGACGGATTTGAAGGACAGCGCGGCGGTCAGGTAGGGCGGAATGGTCGAGTGCTCCAGCTCGATCGCGTGTTGCAGCGAATCGTATAGATCGGCGCGGGTCGCGGCGGTCAGCACTTGGTCGACATAGAGGCTTTGCAGCTTGATCATGGCTTACTCCCCAGCACGGCGACGCGGTTCATCAGGTAGGAGGTCTTGCCGGCCGTTTGCAGCGGTCCCAGCGTTGGCGGCGCGGCGACGGCGGCAGGCGGGGTGGACGCGGCGCGCAGCACCGTCTTGCCCGGCGGCGCCACGCCCTTCAGAGGAAGGCCGTCGGCGCCCGGTACGCGCAGCCACCTGAGTATCATGTCGCGCTTGGCGTCC
This sequence comes from Massilia sp. BGA-UO-ETr-WB1, assembly GCF_059567845.1. Classification (NCBI taxonomy): domain Bacteria; kingdom Pseudomonadati; phylum Pseudomonadota; class Betaproteobacteria; order Burkholderiales; family Oxalobacteraceae; genus Massilia; species Massilia sp. BGA-UO-ETr-WB1. The sequence goes on from NZ_JCAQOT010000027.1 coordinate 944,625, forward strand.
GACAGGTCGCGCGTGACCGGCATGTGGTTCGGATCGCTGCGCGGCAGCGAAAAAGCCATGTCGAGGATGCGCACGTGCGGGATCACCGATTCGTAATCGCCCAGTTCGATCAGGTGGCGGCTCATGATCGGATATAGGTTGGCGTACTGCTTGAAGATCGGCCGGATGTCGGCATACCAGGTCGGCTGCGCGGGCATATCGATGCGGTCGAAGGCCAGCACGCTGATGAAGTTCCAAGGATTGCTCGGCACGTTCGACGGTTGGCCGGCGATGACGTAGCCGATACCATAGAGCTGGCCGTCGAGATAACCGCGCGGATTGCCCGCGCCCTCCGCCGGCGCACGGATCGGCAACACCGCCTTGCCGTCCGGGCCGCTGTCCACATGCCACGGGTAGGTCGGCTGGAAGCCGACGTTGATCGGCGGATCGGTGGGATCGCCGCCCAGCATGCCCGCCGTTTGGACCAGCAGCAGCCGCGCCGCGTGGGGCTTGCCGAAGCGCGAAACGTGAAAATCGACATGGACGGTCTGATCGGGATCGAGGCGGCAGACGAAATCGTCCGAACGCGCGTACAGGCCGTTGATCGATTCCTGCACCACCACCTGGTAGGCCGGCGCCGCGCCGGGGACCACGGGCGCCGGCGTCAGCAGCAACAGCGGCCGGTCGGCGATGTGCTCTGCGGCCCAGGCGCCGGCCGCGCCGTAATCCAGGTCGACGATGCCGGCGGTGGCGTGATACCAGTCGTGCTGCTGAGCCGGCTGGTCGCGGCGGTAATCGACCTCGCCCAGGATCTCGACCTCAGCCGCGGTCACCGTGTCGAGCACGCCGGGCGCATCGATCTTGGCCAGCGCCAGCAACAGCTGGCCGACATCCTCGAAGCCGCCGTCGGCACTCTTGATCGGCAGGCAGTTGCCGAAATCCGCGCTCAGGGTGCGGTTGGCCTCGTTCACCACGCAGGTAAAGTCATACACGCCATGGGGCGGCACGGTCGGGTTGGTCAAGGCGTTGGTCATCTGGCGGCCCACCACGAAGTGCTTGGGCGCGCCGCGGCGATACGGGCCGATGCTGCCCACCACGTGGCCGAGCGTGTAGCGGGGAATCGCCGGATCACGGCCGTAGCCGTAGACATTCATGTTGATCGACAGGCAACCATCGTCGCTGGCCTCGCGCAAGGCGTGCAGCAGCGCCGAGTCATGCGCCCCGGGCCAGTCGACCTGGCGCAGCACCGAGTGGTAGACGGCGGCCAGTTGCTGATCGCCGAACACGCCGGTCTGCTGGCGCCGCCACAGGTTGATGAAGGCCGCCGTCTCATACTCCCCGCTGAACAGGGCGCCGGACGCGGCGTCGGCCAGCCGCACCCGCATGCCCCAGATTTGCGACACGGCCTGCTGTTCGGGATCGAGATCGACCAGCTTGCCGGACACGCGCTGGCTGGCGTTGTCGAGCACCATGCCGATCACCGGATCGTCCTGCGGCGTGAGCAGCTCGCGCTTGCCCAGGCGGCCGCCGCTCACTTTGCAGTCGATCAGGCGGAACGAGCCCGTCCCTTCCGGATTCCAGCCGCCCAGCACCACATGGCCCCCGCCGGGCGGATATTCATCGGGCCACTGGTATTCCGGCTTGAAGGTGTCGTTGTCGTAGTACTGCGTGGTGTTGTTGATGGTCGAGACATCGGCCTGGAAATAGCCGAAGAAATTCATGCGGGGGACATCGAGATAGCTCATCAGACCGCTCCCTGGGGTTGTGGTGGATCAAGCTCGGATGGAACATTTACATGACAACGGATCGCCTGATTTAAAAAGCGAGCGTAGCGATCTGAAATGGCGGCGCAGGTATCGGAGGGATGGTCTTACATCGCTCCAGATAATGAATCTCTTTCTGGCTTGAATAGAGATAGCCGCACGGCTGATAATAGCGATAAAAGTACTTCCCGGAATAAACCATTTCTTTATCGAAATTCTTTAATTCCCAGGGTGGGCTCCCGGCGGTACAGGGACATAATGCGCAGTCTGTATATTCAGCCCCAATGGCAGCGACGCGAAGAGCCGGATTGCAAGCCGCATGCAGCTGTCCTAATAAGGTCCGGTCAGGGTATTTCATAAGCAGCATATTCATTAATAAAACATTGGAGTAACTAGCAAATTGCAGTAATTCGGATTGTTGTTATCAACATTGCAAAGTACCAAAACTATACATTTGATTTTTTTTAGAAAATACGCACATTGTCACAATCGCCCAAAGTGTAATAAAAATGCGACAACTTGTTTTTTGTTGCGTATTTAATTTAAATTAATGGAAAATAAGTCCGCCATTGCATCGGGTTTTCAGGCCGCAGTCCTACTCATACGGAAAAGGATGAATATGCAACCGCTGCTTGTGTTAAATATCGTCGGACTCACGCCTGGCCATCTCGGGCCGCTGACGCCCCACCTGAGCGCGCTGGCGGCCGCCGGTTCCATGCGTCCGATGACCAGCATCACCCCGGCCGTCACCTGCAGCGTGCAAGCGACTTTGCTGACCGGCGCCCTGCCCTCCGAACACGGCATCGTCGGCAACGGCTGGTACTTTCGCGACCTGGCGGAAATCCTTTTCTGGCGCCAGTCCAACCAGTTGGTGGCCGGCGACAAGCTGTGGGACAGCGCCAAGCGGCGCGATCCCAACTTCAACTGCGCCAACCTGTTCTGGTGGTACAACATGGCGTCCAGCCACGATTTCGGCGCCACGCCGCGTCCGATCTACAAGGCCGACGGCCGCAAGCTGCCCGACTGCTACACCAAGCCTCCATCCTGGCGCACCGAGCTGACGGCGCGGCTGGGCGCTTTTCCGCTGTTTCATTTCTGGGGGCCGGCCACCTCGATCGCCTCCACCCGCTGGATCGCCGAGGCCGCCAAGCTGTCAATGGCCGAACAGAACGCCACGCTGACGCTGGCCTATCTGCCCCATCTGGACTACGACCTGCAACGCCACGGCCCGGACCCTGCGCATCCCGCCGTGGCGCGCGCGCTGCGCGAAGTGGACGCGGTGGCCGGCGACCTGATCGCCCATGCGCAGAAGGCCGGCCGGCGCGTGCTGGTGCTGTCCGAATACGGCATCACCGAGGTGGACCGGGCCGTGCACCTGAACCGCCATCTGCGCAACGCCGGCTATCTGGCGGTGCGCGTGGAGGATGGCGCGGAGCTGCTGGACCCGATCGCCTCGCGCGCCTTCGCCGTCGCCGACCACCAGATCGCGCATATCTACGTGGCGCAGCCGGACGATATCGAACCGGTGCGCCGTTTGCTAGCCGACATCGACGGGGTGGAGTCGGTCTGGCGCGGCAACGAGCGCGCGCAGGCCGGCCTGGACCACCCGCGCTCCGGCGAGCTGGTGGTGATGGCCGACGCGCACTCCTGGTTCAGCTACTACTACTGGCTGGACGACGCGCGCGCGCCCGATTTCGCGCGCACCGTCGAGATCCACCGCAAGCCCGGCTACGACCCGGCGGAGTTGTTCGTCGATCCTGCGATCCGCTTCCCCAGGCTGGCCGTGGCCAGCCGCCTGCTCAAGCGCAAGCTGGGCCTGCGCGTGCTGATGAATGTGATCGGGCTGGACGCCACCGTGGTCAAGGGCTCGCACGGCCGCCCGGTCGACGATCCGCAGGCCGGCCCGCTGATCATGGCCGATTGGCCGACGGCCTTCGCGGCCGGTCCGGTGGCCGCCACCGAGGTCAAGGACATCGCGCTGGGCGTGATCTTCGGCGCGGAGAATGCGCAACATGCACAGGAACAGGCCCGCCCGGCCGCGGCGGCGTGAACACAAGGCAGTTCTTCACTTTCTGGAGACGATATGTATGAACGTAACGACACCCACCAGCGCTGGCTGGAAGAGACCATCGCCGCCGTCGACGGCGTGGCCGGCACCGTGCACGTACTCAACGGCACCGGGCTGCGCCTGAGCGCGGCATTCCGCATTCCGCCGCCCGTGATCGCCCACGTGGCCGATCTGCCGCGCGGCAAAGGCATGGCCGGCATCGCGCAGACCAGCGGCAAGGCCGTGCAGACCTGCGACCTGCAGACCGACAGCAGCGGCAACATCAAGCTGGGCGCGCGCGCGGTCGATGCGCAGGCCGCCATCGCGGTCCCGCTCGGCGGCGCGGACGGCGAGGTGGTGGCGGTGGTCGGCATCGCCTGGGCCACCGCCGGCGTGGTCACGCCCGAGATCGAGCAGGCCATCCGCGACCGCGCGGAGGCGCTCGAACAGCTGCCCACGGCCCACTGAGCGCGTCCGCCCCCGCACTGTCGCCCGGCACGCGCCGGCCCCGCGCCTGCGCCACCTTGATGCAACGATGATGGAGAGAGCGATGATCCTGTTAAACCGCGCGCTGCTGCCCTCGCCCGAGGGCACGTTCGAAGAGCGCCTGCACAAGCTGCGCCACACGCTGCAACAGGCGATCGAGCTGGAGCATTCGACCATACCGCCGTACCTGTACGCGCTCTACTCGATCAAGCCGGGCTGCAACCTGGAAGTGGCCGCCATCATCCGCTCGGTGATGCTGCAGGAGATGCTGCACATGGCGCTCGACTGCAATGTGCTCAACGCGATCGGCGGCGCCCCCAAGCTGGACGACCCGAACTTTTTGCCGCACTATCCCGGCCCCCTGCCCGGCAGCGTGGACGCCAGCCTGATCGTGCCGCTGGCGCCGCTGTCCAAGCAGCTGGTGTACGAAGTGTTCATGGCGATCGAGGAGCCGGAAGACCCGCTGCATTTTCCGCACCTCCCGCTGCTGGCGGCGCAGCCGGAAAACATCACCATCGGCATGTTCTACCAGGGCATCAAGGATGAGATCGCGGCCCTGTGCAAGCTGGGCAACATCTTCACCGGCGCGGCCGCGCTGCAACTGACCACCGGCTTCGGCGCCCTGCGAACCATGGCGGTGACGGACGAGCAATCGGCGCAGGCCGCGATAAACCTGATCGTGGCGCAGGGCGAAGGCAGTCCGACTTCCCCGCTGGACCCCGAACACGAACTGGCGCACTACTACCGCTACGAAGAAATCTACTACGGCCGCAAGCTGATCGAGAATCCCTCGCCGCTGCCGGACGCGCCGCCGTGGGCCTACGCCGGCCACGCCATCGCCTTCGATCCGGCTGGAGTCTGGCCGGTGGTGACCAATCCGCAAGCCAGCGACTACGACGAAAAGCCGCGCCTGCGCAGCCTGAACGACACCTTCAACGCCGGCTACACGCGCATGCTGCAAGAGCTGGAAAAGGTCTTCAACGGCCGGCCGGACCACCTCGCTCCCGCGCTACTGGCGATGCAGGCGCTACGCCAGCAGGCCATGGTGCTGATGAGTAGCGAAATCGTGCCCGGTATGACCGCAGGCCCGACCTTCGAGTACACACCCGTGCCGGCGGCCGCGCAGCCGGTGAAGGAGTTCGCATGAAGCCCGGCAACTGGTCGATGTTCCATGGCGACCAAGCCCACACCGGCCTGGTCGAAGGCAGCCGCATCGGCCGCCACACGATAGCGTCCCTGACCCTGCTGCACGATGTCGAGATACCCGGACCGGTGCTGTCGGTGCCGGCGCTGGTGGACGGCTATATGTACGTCGGCCTGGCCAACAACCACGACCTGCCGGGCGCCAACGGCGGCAAACTGCTCAAGATCGAACTGGCCAGCGGGGCCATCGTCGCGCAATTCGAATGGGCCATCGATCCGGCCGACGGCGATTCGCACGGCTTCATGGGCATGGGCTGCCCCCCCGCCGTCAGTGGCAGCCTGCTGTATTTCAGCGCCTTCAACGGCAAGTTCTATTGCCTGGAAACGGGCGGCCTCACGCTGCAATGGGTCACCGACCTGCGCAACGCGGACAGCGCCCATAACCAGCCGGTGACCAATCCCGGCGTGGCCGGCTATCCGCCGGCGGCCGGCTGGAGCTCGCCGGTGGTGGTGGACGCCAACGGCAGCGTCTATGTCGGCATGGGCGAAGGAGAAAATCCCGGTTGCTACGGCTTCGTCTACAGCCTGGACGCCGGCAGCGGCGACATCAACTGGATCTATTGCACCTGCCAGTATGAGGAAGGCGTGCCCAACCTGCCCAACGTGCTGCCGCCGGACGCGCTGCCGGCCGATCCCAAGGCGCCGTTCTCGCGCGGGCCGTGCAATCCCGCCATCCGCGGCGGCTCGGTGTGGTCCTCGATCGCCTACGACGACAAGCTCAACCGCCTGTATTGCGCGACCGGTAATCCCTCGCCCGATTCGGCCCTGCCGTCGAAGGGCTTCTCCAACGGCATCCTGGCGCTGGACGCGGCCAGCGGCGCGTTCCGCGGCTTCTTCCAGCCGCCGCCGGAGAGCAGCTACCGCGCCACGGATGTCGATGTGGACTTCGGCGGCTCGCCCACGCTGTACACCGTCAACGGCCGCCGGGTGGTCGGCGCGGGCTGCAAGAACGGCGGCTATTTCGTGCTCGACGCGGCCACCATGGAACTGCTGCGCTGGCGCCAGTTGCTGCCCTACTATAATGACGGCACCCAAATCCCCAGCGTCGATCCGCACGTGGGCCCGAACGATGCGCGCCTCGATCCGCTGGTGCCCAACTACGTCTCCGACGACGAGGACCAGGAGAATTATTCCGGCACCTACAGCACCGCCGCCGTGCACGCCGATCTGGGCCGGCTGTACATCGGGGTGGGCGGCAACAACTACCACAATGTCGAAGCCGGCATCGATTACAAGACCACGCCCTTCATGCGCGCGCTGGACTGGGAAACCCTGCAGGACGCCTGGGAGATGGACCACAGCAATCCGCGCCTCTACATCGAGGCCCAGCCGCCGATGTACCGCACGCCCGGCGAATCGGGCCTGAGCTCGCCGGTAGTAGTCAACGACCTGGTGTTTTTCGCCACCTCGAAAATCGCCCTGTACGGTTTCGACGCCTACAGCGGCCGCATGCTGTGGCAGGACCAGCTGGGCCAACAGACCGGCGGCATGAACGGCGGCTACGGCTATTGCCTGGGCCCGGCGGTCTCGGGCGACTACCTGGTGGCCGGCGCGCTGGTGTTCGGCCGGGCCGGCGGCGTGCTGCGCATCTACGGACTGGCGCCCGGCGGCGCTCAGGTGAAGGCGGCGCCATGAGCGTCGACATTGTCGTGTTCGGCGTGCTCGCCGGCCTGGACAATCTGCAAGTGTGCTCCTCGCTGGGCCTGCTGCCGCTGGCGCGCCGCCGCCTGCATCTGCTGGCGGCCTGCTTCGGCGCCAGCGAAATCCTCGGCGCGGTGGCCGGGTTGCTGCTCGGGCATGCGCTGTTGGCGACCTTCTCCGGTTTCGTCAACCGCGCCGCGCCGCTGCTGGTGCTGGCCTGCGGCGCCGCCATCCTGTTCATGGCGTGGCGGCGCGGATGGGTGGCGGAAGTGGTCGAGCAGCCGGCCTTCCTGTTCGGCCTGCCGCTCACGCTGAGCCTGGACAATCTGCTGGCCGGCACCGGTATCGGCCTGAGCCAGGCGCCGCTGCTCAGTTCGGCCGTCGCGATCGGCTGCATCAGCGGCGCCATGTCCTGCCTGGGCTTGTACGCCGGGGCCTGGCTGCGGCGCTTCTTGCCGGCGCGGGTGGAGCTGCTGGTCGGCGGCTACCTGTGCTTCCTATCGATACGCACGGTTATGATGGATACCAATTGAGATGCAGCCCTTTGTCGATCACCTCAACTTCCCCACCAGCATCGCGCTGGACGACGCCGACACCATCTACATCGCCGAATCGGGCCTGCCCTTCGGCGGCGCGCCGCCCGGCGGCAGCGTCTCGCGCATCGGCGCTGACGGCGCCAAGACCGTGCTGCTGCAAGGCCTGCGCGCGCCGGTCAACGGGCTGACCTGGCATGCCGGCGCGCTGATCGTCTCCGAGGGCGGCAATCCGGGCCGCATCAGCCGCTACGACCTGTCGACCGGCGAGCACAGCGTCATCATCGACGGCCTGCCCGGCTTCGGCAACTACCACACCAACATGGCGCTGGTGGGGCCGGACGGCAAGCTGTACTTCAGCCAGGGCGCCATGACCAACAGCGGCGTGATCGGCGCCGATTCCAACGACCTGGCCTGGCTGAAAAAAATCCAGCACAACTATGACCTGCCCGGCTACGACATCACGCTGGCCGGCTTTGCCGCCACCACCCCGGCCGTCGAAGGCGCGCCCGCTGAAACCGCGCGCACCGGCGCCTTTACCTCCTGGGGCACGGTACTGCCCGAAGGCACGCGCGTGCCGGCCTGCCTGCCGTGCACCTCGTCGGTGATGCGCTGCGACCTCGACGGCGGCAAGCTGGAACTGGTGGCATGGGGCGTGCGCAACGGCTTCGGGCTTTGCTTCCTGGCCGACGGCCGCTTGCTGGCCACCGACCAGGGCGCCGACGCGCGCGGGGTGCGGCCGGTGTCCGAGTGTCCCGATTTTCTGTACCACATCGAACCGGGCGCCTGGTACGGCTGGCCCGATTACTACGGCGGCACGCCGGTCACCGATGAACGCTTCCGTGCGCCGGACGGTACGCTGCCCAGCTTTGTGCTGAGCGAGCACGCCAGCCTGCCGCCGCCGCGCCGGGCGTTGCTCGATTTCGACGTCAACGCCTGCGCGGTGAAGCTGGCGCAGATCCCGGCACATTTTCCGGCCCATGTGGGCGACCTGGTGGTGGCGCAGTTCGGCGACGAGCGGCCGATGACCGGGCCGCCGGGCCGCACCGCCGGCCGCAATCTGGTGCGCGTGTCGCCGGCCGACTGGTCGCTGCATCCCTTGCCGCCGCTGCCGCTGAGCCGGCCGATCGACATCGTGTTCTGCGCCCACTCGGCGACGGCTTACGTGGTCGACTTCGGCCACTTCGAATTCCGGCTCGACAAAAGCATCGCCGCCACCGCCGGCAGCGGCCGGGTGTGGAAACTGCCCGCAAACTTTATGGAGGAAAGTCCCATGGCCGAGGTATCGTTCGAACGCGACATCGCTCCGCTGTTCCGCCAGTTCCGCGCCTCGATGATGTGGCGGATGGACCTGGCCAAGTATGAGGATGTCATGAGCAACCACAGCGCGATCCAGCAAAACATCGCCAACGGCGGCGGCATGCCGCCGCCGCCCTATCCACCGCTCACGGCCGAGCAGATCGCCCTGTTCGACCAGTGGATCAAGGCCGGTTTCCCGGCGTGACAAGGCATGAACAGCCGTACGCGGCGGTAGCTGGCCTGGTTGGCGCCGCGACGAACCCGCACTAACGCCGATGTCATCAAGCTGTCAAGAAAGTTCGATATTATTCGAATTGTCGTTGCGATCGGAAAATTTGGCGTAATATTTCGATCATCGTAAAACTATCGAATTGAGTGAGCAAGATGGAAACCAAAGACATTCTGGCGGCGCTGGCGGCACTGGCGCAGGAATCGCGCTTGAGCGCCTTCCGGCTGCTGGTGCAAACCGGTCCGCAAGGGCTGGCGGCGAGCAGGATCGCCGAGCATCTGGACATGCCGCCGTCGTCGCTGTCGTTCCACCTGAAGGAGTTGGCCCACGCCGGCTTGGTGACGGCACGCCAGGACGGCCGCTTTGTCATCTACAGCGCCAACTTCGACACCATGAACGGCTTGCTTGCCTTTTTGACCGACAACTGCTGTGGCGGAGCCAGCTGCGCGCCCCCCTCCGTGACCGCTTGCGCGCCAAAGAAGGCACTGGCGTAACAGCCGGCACTGGCGTAACAGCCGGCCCGTCAAATTTACACCCCAACAGGAATCTCTCATGAACGTACTAATCCTTTGCACCGGAAACTCCTGCCGCTCCATCTTGGGCGAAGCCACCTTCAACCACCTGGCCCCTGAAGGCTGGCACGCCGTCAGCGCGGGCAGCAAGCCGGCCGGCTATATCCACCCGCGTTCGCTGGCCCTGCTGGCGCGCGAGGGGATCTCCACCGAGGGCTACCACAGCAAGTCCTGGGACAATCTGCCGGTCACGCCGGACATCGTCATCACCGTATGCGGCAGCGCCGCCGGCGAAGAGTGCCCGGCCTACCTGGGGCCGGTCATGCGCGCGCACTGGGGTGTGGAAGACCCTGCCCACGCCACCGGCACCGATGAGGAAATCGACGCCTCCTTCATGCACGCCTACCGCACGCTGCGCGCGCGCATCGAAGCGTTCTTCGCGCTGCCGCTGGAAGAGTTGAAGAAGGATCCAGCGCGCATGAAAGTCGAGCTGGACCGCATCGGCACCCTGCAAGCCTAACCTGGAGAGCATCATGAGCGAGAAGACTTACAACGTGCTGTTCCTGTGCACCGGCAATTCGGCGCGCAGCATTATGGCTGAAGCCTTGCTGAACGGCGCCGGCAGCGGCCGCTTCCGCGCTTTCAGCGCAGGCAGCCACCCCGCCGGCGCGGTCAATCCATTTGCCTTGGAACAGATCGCCGCCATCGGCTACACCCCGGGCGACTTGCGCAGCAAATCCTGGGACGAGTTTGCCGCCGCCGGCGCGCCCGTCATGGACTTCGTGATCACGGTGTGCGACAAGGCGGCCGGTGAAGTCTGCCCATTCTGGCCCGGCCAGCCGGTCACCGCGCACTGGGGCTTCCGCGATCCCGCAGCGGCCGTGGGCTCGACTGCCGACATCCGCCACGAATTCGCCACCGTCTGCCGCGAGATCAAGACGCGCCTGGACATCTTCCGCAGCCTGCCGCTGGAGAAGCTGGACAAGCTGGCCCTGAAGCGCGAATTGGACAAGATCGGCGAGGTACAGCCATGAGCCTGGCCCGGCGTCTGGTGGCCGAAGGCCTGGGCACGGCGCTGCTGCTGGCGGTGGTGGTCGGCTCGGGCATCATGGCCGAACGCCTTGCTGGCGGCAACGTGGCGATAGCGCTGCTGGCCAACACCATCGCCACCGGCGCCGGGCTGGTGGCACTGATCCTGATGTTCGGCACCATCTCCGGCGCGCACTTCAATCCGGCCGTGACCTTGTCCGAAGCCTGGCAGAAGAACGTTCCGACCCGCGAGGTGCTGCCCTACATCGCGGCGCAAGTTGCCGGCGCCTTCGCCGGCGTGGCGGCCGCCCACGGCATGTTCGGCGAGGCGCTGTTCTTCGCCTCCGAGCATGCGCGCACCGGCCCGTCGCAGTGGTGGAGCGAATTCGTGGCGACCTTCGGGCTAATCGGCGTGATCATCGGCTGCTCGCGCAGCCGGCCGGCCATCACCCCGTTCGCGGTGGCGGCCTACATCACGGCGGCGTACTGGTTCACCGCGTCGACCTCGTTCGCCAACCCGGCCGTGACGCTGGCGCGCAGTGCCAGCAACACCTTCGCCGGCATCCGCCCGACGGATGCGCCGGGCTTCATCCTGGCCCAGCTGGCCGGCGCCACGGCGGCGACGCTGGTGTTTTGCTGGCTGTACCCGGCGACGCCGGCCAACGCAACGGTGGCCGGCACGGTGGCCCCCGGCGACTTTGCCCCCGCACTGGAGGACCGGCAAGCATGACCATTCCTGACCTGGAACGTCACCCAGTGGCGCCTGGGGCCATTTTGACCTAGATCAATCAATCTTCAAGTACGAATCGGTAGGATGAACCTTGTCACCATGTCTCCTTCAGCCGTGGTTTGATCGACATTTCCTGGAGAAACGCATGAACTCGTTCTATACCCTACCGCTCGCACTTGCGCTGAGCGCGCCCAGCTTCGCGTTCTCGCCCGAGCCACCCCAGCATGAGGAGCATCATCCGGCAGCCTCCGCGCCGGCCAAGGCGCCGGCGAAGCCAGCCGTTGATACTGCGAAGATGGACGCGCATATGAAAGTCATGCGCGACATGCACGAGAGGATGATGAATGCCAAGACGCCGGAGGAGCGCAAAGCGCTGATGGCCGAACACATGAAAGCCATGCGGGAAGGCATGGCGATGATGGACGGTATGATGGGCGCGGGCTCCTCCGGCCCCAAGGCCATGTCGCCGCAGGCGATGCACAAGCAAATGGACATGATGAAAGCGATGATGCAAATGATGCTTGACCGTATGGATGCCGCCACGCCACCGGGCAAGTAGTCTTATCGGCTTGTCCCGCATCGGCACCGGACCCGGGCGCTGCTCGAGTTCGGGCCGGCAAGCTTTCCGTCGGACTCGCCATCGCGATGGCCCGGCTCGCATGTCCGCCGTCCGGCCGGGCGCGCCCGGCCACTCAGGCATTGGCGTCGGTGCGCCGTCCGAGCCGTGGCACAAAGGCGGGGGTGCGGTCGCGGTAACGCCGGTACTTCTCGCCGAACTCCTTCAAGGCCCACAATTCCTCGTTGCGCGCCAGCCGGGCATAGGCGAATACCAGGATAGGAAACATCAACAGTGTCACCAGCGTCGGCCACTGCAGCAGGAAGCCAAACATGATCACGACGAAGGCCACATACTGCGGATGCCGGATTCTGGCGTACGGACCGCTGGTGGCCAGCGCGTGCGTGCGCTGCGCGCGGTACAGCACACTCCACGAGCTCGACAGCAGGAAAAAGCCGGCAATGATCAGGATGTTGCTGGCTAGATGGAAGGGCCCGAAATGCGGATTGATCCGCCATCCGAACATGGTCTCCAGTAAGTGTCCGGCATCGTGCGACAGGAAATCGATGCCTGGGAAACGCTCGGACAGCCATGGCATCAACACGTAGATTGTCAGCGGAAAACCGTACATCTCTGTAAACAGCGCCACCAGAAAGGCCGAAAAGGCGCCGAAGGAGCGCCAGTCACGCGGGCTCCGCGGCCTGGCGAAGCTGAACGCGAAAACGATGAAAACCAGCGAATTGATGATGACAAGCGACCACAGGCCGTAGGCCGGCGCGGCGTTGGAATGATCCATGATGAAGCTCCCGAGTGGTTCTAACGATCGTGGTGTTCCCACGTGGCGCGCCCGGCAGCCGGGTCGCGATTCGCCTCCGGCCGCCCCCTCTCCTCTTCGGCCTCGCCGGCGTGGTGATGCCGATGCCCGCCATGGTGGTGAAACAGATGCATCAGGGGACATGCGGCCAGAAGCAGGTACGGCAGGGCTGCTAGCAGATGGTCACGGTGCTCGGTATACAGGAAGTAGGAGGCGACGAGGGCGAAGCCCCAGAACACCCATCGCCCGGCCGAGCGGCCGCGTGCGTTGGCATGATTGCGAGATGGCGTATCCATAATGCCTCCAAGGCGTGTGAGTATCCGGTTGTGCTCATCTGAGCCGCAAAGCGTTGCCTATCACGGAAGCGGAACTGAGGCTCATTGCCACCGCTGCGATGAGCGGCGAGAGCAGCCATCCGGTCAGGGGATAGAGCACGCCGGCCGCTATCGGAACGCCGAGCGCGTTGTAGACCAGGGCGAACAGCAGGTTCTGCTTCATGTTGGCGACGGTGTCCACCGAGATCTGGCGTGCTGTCGCGATCCCGCGCAAATCTCCTTTCACCAGCGTCACTTGGGCGCTGTTCATCGCCACGTCGGTCCCCGTGCCCATCGCGATGCCGACGTCGGCCCGCGCCAGGGCGGGCGCGTCGTTGATGCCGTCGCCTGCCATCGCCACGACGCGTCCCTCGCGCTGCAGCTGTTCGACCAGGACCAGCTTGTCGCCCGGCTTGACCTCGCCGTGCACTTCGTCGATTCCGAGGCGCTTGCCGACAGAGGTGGCGGTTGTGACGCCGTCGCCGGTGGCCATGACTACGCGTATCGAAGCCGCTGCCAGCGTGTCCAGCGCCTCGCGCGTGCTGGCCTTGATCGGATCCGACACCGCCAGCAGCCCGGCCAGGCGGCCGTCGACCGCCAGGTGCATCACGCTCGCGCCCTCCAGTCGCAGGGCCTCGGCAGCCGGCGTCATGGGCGCCACGTCCACGCCAATCCCGGTCATCAGGGCGGTATTGCCGAGGGCAAGCTGCTGGCCTTTGATGCTGCCACGCACGCCGATGCCGCTGCTCGACTCGAACGCCTCGGGCTTATCGAGCACCAGCCCGCGCTCGCGGGCCGCGCGCACGATGGCCTCGGCCAGCGGATGCTCGCTGCCCTGGTCGAGACTGGCGGCCAGGCGCAAGACCTCGTCCTCGGAAAAGCCGGCGGCGGCGCAGGCGCGTTCGAAGGCGGGCTTGCCTTCAGTGAGCGTACCAGTCTTGTCGACGATGATGGTGTCGACCTCGCGCAGCTTTTCGATCGCGGCGGCGTCGCGGAACAGCACGCCGTGGGTCGCCGCCTTGCCGGTGGCGACCATGATCGACATCGGCGTCGCCAGGCCGAGCGCGCACGGGCAGGCGATGATGAGTACGGCCACCGCATTGATGAGCCCGTAGACCCAACTCGGTTGCGGGCCGAACAGGCCCCAGGCAAAGAAGGTCAGCGCCGCGATCGCGATCACGCCGCTGACGAAGTACCTGGCGACGACGTCGGCCATGCGCTGCATTGGCGCCTTGGAGCGCTGGGCATTGGCGACCATTTGTACGATCTGGGCCAGCACGGTTTGCGATCCGACGGTTTCGGAACGCATCACCAGCGCGCCGCTGGCATTGAGCGTGGCGCCGATCACCTTGTCGCCCGCGCGCTTGGTCACCGGGATCGGCTCGCCCGTCAACATCGATTCGTCGACGGCGCTGCTGCCCTCCAGCACGACTCCGTCGACCGGTACCTTTTCACCGGGGCGCACCCGCAGCGTGTCGCCTGCATGAACATGCGCGAGCGGCACATCGTCTTCGCTGCCGTCGGCATTGATGCGGCGCGCGGTTTTCGGCGCCAATCCCAGCAGCGATTTGATGGCTGCCGAGGTCCGCGAACGCGCCTTCAGCTCGAGCATCTGGCCGAGCAAGGTCAGCGAGATAATGACCGCCGCTGCCTCGTAGTACACCCCGACGCGCCCCATCGATATGAACGTCGCGGGAAACAAGTGCGGCGCGGCCGTCGCCACCACGCTGTAGACAAAGGCGGCGCCGGTGCCGAGCCCGATCAGGGTCCACATGTTGAGGCTGCGGTTGCGCACAGATTGCGCGCCGCGTACGAAAAATGGCCACCCTGCCCATAGCACGATCGGCAGCGCGAGGATCAATTCCATCCAGGTCTGGGTCCGGAGCTCCATCAGCTCCAGCTGATGCCCGAACATCGCCAGCACGGTCACCATGACCGTGAGGGGCAGCGTCCACCAGAATCGGCGCGTGAAATCCCGAAGTTCCGGATTGTCGTCGTCACCCGGCTCGGGGATCGCAGGTTCCAGGGTCATGCCGCACTTAGGACAGTTGCCCGGATGGTCGACGCGGATTTCCGGATGCATTGGACACGTATAGACCACGCCGGGTGCCGCTCCGCCCGCGTGCGGGCTGGGCGGAGCTGGGGCTGAGCCGCCTTGCTCCGTAACATCCCTCCTGCGGACCGGGTCCTTGGGTGTTGAAGCTGGATGCATTTCAATTCCTTGATGTGTCGCCGACTGGGCGGGCAATGCGCTGGTTGTCGCGTCGTGATGCACATTGACGATGTCGTCCACCACTCTAGCCGCAGCTAGCTACCCAAGACTTTGACGTAAGTCAAATTGCGGGGAAATGCGCAGGCGTGGCGGTGATCGAGCCGGACGACTCCAGCACAAGAGACCGCTTGGCCTTCTCGCCACCGTGGCGGTCCCCAACGCCGCCCTGCTCTACAATTAGCCATCGAAGCAAACTATCTCGAGGCAAGCATGTGGGCGCAGATATGGGCAACCGTGGAACAGGAATTCTCCGACCTGGGTGAGGTCTCCGACATCACCCGCGTCTGCATCCGCCTGACCGTGGCGGTGGCGCTGGGTGCGGTGCTGGGTTACGAGCGCGAGTCTGTCGGCGCCTCGGCCGGGCTGCGCACCTATATGCTGGTGTCGCTTGGTTCGGCGTTGTTCGTGCTGGTTCCGCTGCAGGCCGGGATGGCCATTACCGACTTGTCGCGGGTGCTGCAAGGCGTGACCGCCGGCATCGGCTTCATCGGCGCGGGCGCCATCCTCAAGCAGGAGAACCAGCGTCACATCACCGGCCTGACGACGGCGGCCGGCCTGTGGCTGACGGCGGCTGTCGGCGTGGCGGCCGGCATGGGCCGCGAGGCGACCGCGGTGCTGAGCGCGCTGTTTGCACTGGCGATCCTGTCCATGCTGCGGCATGGCCGGGCCGGAAAGAAGGCCCAGGCAGACCCCTGCCAGAAGCAAGACGATATAACGCCCAGGTGAATCCGGCGCTGCGGAATGGCGCCGCCGCCGGCACCCGAATCATGAGAACCGCCATATCCGCTAATGTTTTTTGACAACCATGCAATTTTGCTTTGCGGATACGTGCCATTGGTTTAGCATCGTCCGCGATGATAAATACGCCTGCCACATCCTCCCGCATTGATGCGATCGATGCCTTGCGAGGCTTCGCCATCGTCTCGATCATGCTCGTGCACAACATCGAGCATTTCGATCTGATCTACACGCCGCAAGGCTTGCCGGCGTGGCTGCAGTCGCTGGATTCCGTCATATGGGACACTGTATTTTTCCTGTTCGGCGGCAAATCGTACGCCATCTTCTCGCTGCTGTTCGGCGTCACCTTCTTCATCCAGTTGCACTCCCGGCAACAGCGGGGCGAGGACTTCCGGGCGCGCTTTGCCTGGCGCCTGGTGCTGCTGTTCGGATTCGGCCTCGTCAATTCCCTGTTCTACCAGGGCGACATCCTTGCCTTTTACGCCGTCGCCGGGCTGCTGCTGATCCCGGTCGCGCGCCTGGGCAACAAGGCCGTTTTTGCGGTCGCCCTTCTGCTGATGCTGCAGCCGCTGGAGTGGCTGGCTGTAGTGAACGCGCTGCAGCACCCCGAATTCAAGCCGGCGGACCCGGCCTCCTGGGCATACTTCGGCAAGGGGACTGCCTATCTCCGTGGCGACTCGGTCCTCGCCACCTTGTACGGCAACTTCACCAACGGCAGGATGGCGGCGCTGCTCTGGAGCTGGGAGAACGGGCGCATGTTCCAGATGCCGGCGCTGTTCATGCTGGGCATGCTGGCCGGGCGCGTGTCGCTGTTCACGCCGTCGCCCGAAAGCAAACGCTTCTGGACCAGGACGCTGCTGGCGGCGGCTATCCTGTTCTTGCCCCTGTGTGCCGCCAAGTCGGAGCTGCGCCGCCTGGTCGCCGGCGAAGCGCTGCGCGAGCCGCTGTCGGTCATGCTGGCCACCTGGTCGAACCTCGCGTTCATGCTGGTGCTGGTGTCGGGCCTTGTGCTGCTGTTCCAGACCGGTTCGCTGGCGCGCATGCTGCGCATCTTCGCGCCGCTGGGGCGCATGAGCCTGACCAGCTATGTCACGCAGTCGGTGGTGGGGTCGTTCATCTACTACGGCTACGGCCTCGGCCTGTACAAGGTCACCGGCTCAAGCCACTGCCTGCTGATCGGTCTCGGCCTGGCGCTGCTGCAAGGATGGTTCAGCGTGTGGTGGTTGAGCCGGCACAAGCAGGGGCCGCTGGAAGCGCTGTGGCACCGCGCCACATGGGCCGGCCGCCGCGCCAGTGATCACAAGGCCATCTCGAACGGCGCCGCAGGCAGGTCCTCGGTGCTGTAGAGATTCACGTAGGGCGCATCGGCCCAGGCATAGCGGACATGCGTTATGCCCGGCCGGTTGGCCCCCTTCAGCGTCACAGAATCTCCCTGCGCCACCGCCAGCACGTACTCGCAGGCCGCGCCGGCGCAGGCTTCGAAACCGGTCGCATGGCCGGCGCTGTAGGTGCGCAAGCCGCCGCCGGTGTTCTTGAACTTCACCACCAGGTCGTCCCCTGCCCGCGTCACGCCGGCCGCTTCCGGCCCGCCGGGCGCAATCGCTTCGCCGTAGGCGAGTGCGCGCGCGGCCAGGGCCAGCCGCTCGCCGACCACGGCCTTCTGCGGGGGATGAACGTCGGTGCGGTCGCCCACGTCGATGGTGACGGCCAGGCCGGCATGCCGGTCGTTCCGGACGGTCCGGGCCTGGGCCTCGCGCAGCTGCGCCCAGTTCGATAGCCCGGGCTTGGCCGCTACCGGGCCGAACGAGGAGAGCTGGACTACCAGGAAAGGCAGTTCCGGCTGGGCGAAGGTCTTGCGCCAGTCGGCGATCAGCAGCGGCAGCAGCGTCTCATATTCTTTTGGAGCGCCGGTGTTGGATTCGCCCTGGTACCACGCCGCCAGCTTGAACTTGTAGCCGGCCAGCGGCGCGATCATCGCGTTGTGGAGCGTCGACAGGCTGGTCGGTACATCCCAGGGCGCTGGCGGGATCGACAAACCTTTCGCGCGCATGCCAAGCCGGTATTTCCATGGCGCGGACAGCGCTATGAACTGGCCGTCGGCGGTCTTGATGCCGCGCTGTTCCGGCAGTCCGGTCAGGCCGCCGCCGGTACCGCCACCGAGCACGCGGACGGCGATCACGTTGCGGCCCGCTTTGAATACGCCTGCGGGAACCGCGTAGTCGCGCCATACCCACGCGGTGCTGCCGCCGCCCACGCGCACGCCATTGACCCAGGTGCTGTCGTAGGTATCGATGGGGCCCAGCTGGACCGCATTCTCGGCCCTGGCCTGCGCCTCGGTCAGCATCACGCTGGTCCGGAACCACGCAGCGCCGTCGAAGTCCGCCAACGCGGCGACGCCGGCTTCCTTCCACGATCCCTTCGACGTGAAGCTTGGCCATGCCGCATCGTCGAAACCGGGCAAGCTCCACGCTTGCTGCGCCTTCGCCTGCGGATCGTGCGCGTCCCACCATTGCTCGTGCCGGCGCGCTTCGTCGGCCATCGCCTTGGATGGATTCGAGGCCTTGTCAGCCAGCGCGCCAAGCTGTTTGGCGTAGGCCGGCAGGGTTTTCAGCGACGACGCGCCGATCCAGCCCTGGATGGTGGTGCCGCCCCAGCTCGATCCGATGAAGCCGACCGGCACCTTCTGGGTCTGCTGCAATGCCCGCGCCATGTAATAGCACACCGCCGAGGCCTCGCCAGCCGTCTTGGGCGACACTACCTTCCACTCCACCGGCCGTTTCAGATCATCCTGGACGGCCGGTTCGCTGACGAGTTGAATATTGATGAAGCGCAGGTCCGGGTTGGCGGGGAAATCCGGCCACGCGCCGGTGGATAGCCGCGCCGGACACGCCATGTTCGACTGCCCGCCGCACAGGTAGACGTCGCCGATCATGATGTCCTTGAGCGTGGTTCCGCCGCTGCCGCCGGCGGTTACGGAAAGGGTATGCGGTCCGCCGGCCGGCGTGGCCCGCCGCCGCAAGACGGGCCACGCCGCGTAGCTGCACTACCTGGTACGACCTAGTGGCCGCTATGGCCGCCGTTGCCGCTGCGGCCGGACGGCTTGCGCACCGTGACTTCGACGTCCGGCTTTTTCACCAGCGGCATGGACTGCCCGCCCGCATTGGCGCTGCGCTGCGGCGCGGGCAGCTCGCCGGTCCATTCGTAGGCGACGGTGCCGGCCGGGTGCTTGTACCAGCCGGGGTCGGAGTAGTCGCCGCGCTTCTGGTCCTTGCGCACCTTAAGCACGGTGAACATGCCGCCCATTTCCACGCCGCCGAACGGCCCCTCCCCCGTCATCATGGGCAGCGTGTTTTCCGGCAGCGGCATTTCCATGCCGCCCATCGAGCCGCCCTTCTCGCCCATGACCATGTAGTCCGGCACGATCTTGTTGATCTTCTCGGCCACGCCGCGATGATCGACGCCGATCAGGTTCGGCACGTCGTGCCCCATGGCGTTCATGGTGTGGTGCGACTTGTGGCAGTGCAGCGCCCAGTCGCCCAGGTCGGAGGCCACGAACTCGATGGCGCGCATCTGGCCCACCGCAATGTCGGTGGTGACTTCCGGCCAGCGCGAGCCGGGCGGCGTCCAGCCGCCGTCGGTGCCGGTCACCGTGAACTCGTGGCCGTGCATATGGATCGGGTGGTTGGTCATGGTCAGATTGCCGACGCGGATGCGCACCTTGTCGTTCTGGCGCACGTGCAGCGAATCGATGCCCGGGAACACGCGGCTGTTGAAGGTCCACAGGTTGAAGTCCAGCATGGTGTTGGTCTTGGGCGTGTAGCTGCCCGGCTCCACGTCGTAGGCGCTCAGCAGGAAGACAAAGTCGCGGTCCACCGCGTGCAGCGACGGGTCTTTCGGATGCGTCACCCAGAAGCCCATCATGCCCATGGCCATCTGCGTCATTTCGTCGGCGTGCGGGTGGTACATGAAGGTGCCGGGCCGCTTGGCCACGAACTCGTAGACAAAGGTCTTGCCGGGCGCGATGCCGGGCTGGGTCAGTCCGGTCACGCCGTCCATGCCGTTCGGCAGCCGCTGGCCGTGCCAGTGCACGCTGGTCTGCTCGGGCAGCTTGTTGGTGACGAAGATGCGCACGCGGTCGCCTTCCACCACTTCGATGGTCGGGCCGGGGGACTGGCCGTTATAGCCCCACAGGTTGGCTTTCATGCCGGGCGCCAGCTCGCGCACCACCGGTTCGGCCACCAGGTGGAACTCCTTGACGCCGTTGTTCATGCGCCATGGCAGCGACCAGCCGTTCAGCGTGACTACCGGGTTGAACGGGCGCCCGTTGGGCGGCGGCGGCGGCACCACGGTCTTGGCGCTGTCCATCAGCATGGCTTCAGGCAGCGATGCCGCTCCGGCCTTGCTGACCGCTGCGGCGCTGACGGCCACCGCGCCGGCGCCCTTGAAAAAGTCTCGACGTGAAATCATGCTTAGTTCCTTTCGTTGTTGCCGCCGCCGTTGATGGCGGAGTGGAGCTCGCTCTCGGCGATCCAGAAGTCGCGCTGGCTTTCGATGGATGCGTTGACGCTCGCCAGCTGCTCGCGCGAGTCGGCCAACAGTTCGAACACGCTGGCCAGCATGCCGTTGTAGCGCAGCAGGACTTCGTCTGAAATCTGCTTGCGCAGCGGTACCACGTCGTCGCGGTAGTGGCGCGCGATATCGTAGGTGGTGCGGTAGGCCGAATACGCCTCGCGCACTTCCGAGCGCGCCCGCACCGCGGCGTCCGCCGTACGGTGCACCGCCTGCATGTACACCGCTTCGGCACGCGCCACATTGGCGCCGCCCCAGTCGAACAGCGGCAATTCCAGCGCAATCTCGTAACCGTTCTCGCGCGGCGCGCCGGTGCTGCTCTTGTTGGTGTAGCCGGCGTCGAACACGTTGATGAAGCGGCTGGCCTTGCTCAGGCCGAGCGCGGCGGCGGTGGCGTCCACGTCGCGCCGGGCGGCCAGCACGTCCAGCCGCTGCGATAGCGCGCGCGCTTCGGCGTTGCCGGCGTCCTGCGGCTGCGCCGGCAGGTCCGGCAGCCGGTCGGGCAGCGTGAAGTTCTGCTGCTCGCCCCACAGGCCCAGCAGGCGGACCAGGCGCTCGCGGCTGGCGGCCGCTTCGTGGCGGGTGCGCGCCAGCTGGGTCTGCGCGTCCTGGTAGAAGGCGCGCTCGCGCGCCTGGTCCAGCTTGCTCCAATTGCCGACTTTGGCCATGTTGGCCGCCAGCGTGGCAGATGCGTCGGCGGCGCCGCGCACCTGTTCGGCGAACGCGGCCGATTGCGCGGCGGCCACCGCCACGTAGTAGGCGCGGCGGGTGTCCGCCGCCAGCTGGACGGCGCGCGAAGCCGCCTGCAGCTTGGCCTGTTCGAAGCGGCGCTGTTCGATACGGTGGCGGGCCGGCAGGGTCAGCAGGCCGGCGATGTCGAAGCCGATGCTGCGCTCGATCTCCTTGTCGCTGCCGCCGCGCACGCGGCTGAAGCCGAAGCTCGGGTTGCGCAGCCGGCCGGATTGCACGAACTCGGCTTCCGACAGGCCCAATTCGGCGAATGACACTTTCAGGGCCGGGCTGTTCAGCAAGGCGATCTGGACCGCCGTGTCCGCGCTGAGCGGCTTGGACAGCAGGGATTGCAGTTGCGCGCCGCCGGCGCCAGTATCCTGCGCGGCTGCCTTGGTGAAGGCGGCCGGCTGGCCGATGCGTTCCTGGGTCAGGCGGGACACGTCGTTGAGTCCCCCGTCCGGCGACAGGCTGGCGCAGCCCGCCAGCAGCACCGCCGACAGCGCCGCCGCCATGCGGCCCAGCGCGTGTATAGGTAAGTTCTGCATTTAGTGACCTTTCATCTTCATGTCGTGCCCCTTGTGGTCCTTGTGGTCCTTGTGCGGGTCGGCCGCCGGCGGCTGGGCGGGCTTGGGCTGGCTGGCCGGCGAGGCCGGCGCCGGGGCTGGCATGGCGGCCGCGCCGCCGTGTGCGCCGTGACCGCCATGCGCGCCGTGGCCACCATGGCCAGAGCCGCCGGCAACGTCCTGGTTGGCCTGGATCCACACCTTGTCGGGCGTGGGTGCCGGTTCCGTCGCGGCGGGCTGGCTGGTGAAAACGGATCGGTATTGCAATGCCGGGACGGCGGCGTTGGCGTCGGTCACAGCTGCCGGCTTATGGGCGGGTTGTGCGTGGACCAGCAACGGCACGCCAGCGGCTGCCAAAAGCAGCAAACTGAAGCGATTCATGATGTTCTTTCAAAGGAGGATGACAGCCCGCCGCCGCAGCGCCGGGCAATGCGGGCCGTAGCCCGCGCCGATAACAGCCTTAGACGGCCGTGCGCGGCGGCCGCTTGGGCGTGGCCGGGACGTGGGCGATCATTGCAGCTTCGGCTGCGGACGGCGCAACGGTCGGGAATGCAGCGGGGAAAACGGGGGTAGGCATGGCGGGCGGCGCCACCGCGCCGGTGCAGCAACTGGCGCACTGGCTGCACTTGCCATGGCTGTCTGCAGCTTCGCCGCCATTGGCATGGCCGGCGCAGTGCTGGTCGCCGGTTGCCGGCGCGGCGTGCCCGGCACCGCCGGGAGAATCGGCCATATCGTCCATGTCAGGCATGGCGGCCATATCGGACGCCTCGGCGCAATGCCGGCTATCGGCCACGGCGGCCCCGGCCATGCCCGCGCAAGGCATGCCGGCGAACGCGTTCCCCTGCAGCGGCAAGGCTGCAATCAACATCCACAACAGGAAACGGATCAATATGCGCATGAGTGCAAATGGTACAGCAGTGGGCCGATCGATGGCAAGGCGGGCGAGTGGAACACAAGCATAACATACACCTTCCCACGACGGGAAGGTCAAGCTTTTTCATTGCAAGCTGCAGGTTGCCAGCTGGAACACGCGTACAATGGACGCGCCACAGAACTCGGGAGTGAACATGCTTCGCCTGCTGCTTTGGTGGGTGTTGCTATGCCTGGCGACCACCGTGAACGCGACAATCACAGTTACTTGCGTAACGGAGGAAAACCGCCCCGTCAATTTTTGGGAGAACGGCAAGGTCACCGGCTTCAGCACCGAGGTCGTCGAGGCCGTCCTCAAGGAAATCGACGTGCCCGCCAGCTTCCACATCATGCCCTGGGCGCGCGCCTACGCCACCGCCCTGCACAGCGAGAACGTGCTGATCTTCTCCATCATGCGGACCGCCGAGCGCGAGCACCTGTTCAAGTGGGTCGGCGTGGTCTCGCCGCCGGACAGCTCCTACTTGTTCGCCCTGCGCGACCGCAAACTGAAGCTCGACAATCTTGGTGCCGCCCTTGGCTACAAGATCGGCACCATCAATGGCGACGCGCGCGAACAATACCTGGAATCGAAAGGCTTCGTCAAAGGCCGCCACCTGCACGGCAACGCCCTGCCGAAAACCACGTATGACAAACTCAAACTGGGACGCATCGACCTTTGGGCCATGAGCGAGATGGTGGCGGTGGATATCGTGCGGCGCGAAGGGGGCGACCCGTCACAGGTACTGGTCCGCGCGCTCCATCTGGCGGAGCTGGGCAGCGGCGGCAGCTACATGGCTTTCGGCCCGAAGACCGACGATGTGCTGGTAGAACGCTTCCGCAAGGGCCTGGAGGCGGTCAAGGCCAACGGCACCTTCGCCGCGCTGCAGAAGAAGTGGTTTCCGCCGCACGCTTCTGGCACAGGCTCGCCGGCCCCGAACATGTAGGCAAACACTCTCGTTTTGCAAGTTGTAGGGTTCTTGCACAGTCTGTCGTGCGCGCTTGCGCCTGCGATTTTGCGTGGGTAGTATGGTGCACGTCGAACTGCCGGAGCTTGCCATGGAATCCACATTGCCCGTCAACGAAGTCAAGGTAGACCGCTGGCAGCGCAGCCGTCAAAAGGCCTTCAAGGAGGTGCCGGACGAAGGCCGCACCATCACCTACCTCGGCAAGAAGTTCCACGTCTATCCAGACACGTTCTGGCCCTTCCTCGACAGCCAGCCGCTGGTGCGCAACTTCCGCATCGAGCCCGGCGAGAGCGTGCTCGATGTGGGCACCGGCTCCGGCGTCATCGCCATCTTCAGCTGTTACGGGCAGGCCGGCCGCGTCCTGGCGCTGGACATCAACCCGGCCGCAGTGCGCAGCGCCACCCACAACGCGCATGAACACGGCTTCGATAGCATCATGGAAGTGCGCCGTTCCGACCTGTTCGACGAAGTGGGCGACGAGCAGTTCGACGTCATCACCGCCAACCTCCCCTTCCGCAACAAGCCTGCGCACGACGTGGTGGCGCGCTCGCAGTGGGACACTGCCTTTCAGACCAATACCCGCTTCTTCCGCGAAGCCGGCAAATACCTGAAGCCGGGCGGCCGCATCTACTTCTCGCATTCGAATTTCGGCGACGTGGACGAAGTCAAACGGCTGGCGGCGGAAGCCGGTTTCGAGATCGAACTGCTGGCCAGCAGCGTTCCCGGCGAGGCCGAGGAGCGCCAGTTCTACGCCTTCCTGTTCCGGCGCGCCAAGTCCGCCTAGCGGAAATGGACAGCCTGCTCGCCAGCGTCAACGCCCTGCGCGCCGTGCCCCACGCGCCATGGCGCGCCACGGTGCGCCGCGTGGCGGTCATCCTCACCAGCTCGCGTTCCGGCTCCACCCTGTTCAAGGCTGCGCTGGCCAGCCATCCCGACGTGGCGGCCCTGGACGGCGAGGCGGAACCCTATCTGTCCCTGAGCGGCAACGGCTTCGGCCGGGATGCGGCTTGCAGCAGCGACGCCATCGCGCGGCTGGCGAATGCGGACACGCTGGCCGACAATATCTTTGACGGCCTCACCATCGCCACTGCGCATCTTGCGCCGCTGGCCGAACTGCAGCAGCGCTGGGCCAAGAGGCTGCTGCTGCAGTTTCCCGCGCTGTTCGCCACACAGGAGGCCTACGCCGGCTTGCAGCGCATGCTGGCCGCGTCCCTCGGCAGCGCCTGCGAGCAGGCGTGGGGCCGGGGCGCCCGCATGACGCAGCAGGAAATCTCCCAAGCGGTGCTGGGCGGGGTGTTCGGTCCCGAGCGCTGGCGCCTGGACTATTACGACGGCAAGATCGGCCCCGGCGCATTCCGCCCCTTTGCGGAAGCGGCCAAGATCGAGGAACCGCCCTTCGTGGTGCCGGACCTGCGGCGGCGCCGCTGCACCGAGGCCGATGCCGCCAGCAAGGTGCTGCTGTTCAAAACGCCGTCCGACGCCTACCGCCCCGGCCTGTACCAGCAGCTGTTCCCCAACGCGGACGTGCGCCACATCCACCTGACGCGCGGCTACGCGCAAAGCGTGAACGGCCTGATGGACGGCTGGCTGTCGCCGATCGGTTTCTTCTCGCACGACATGGCGCAGGCCGGCGCGGAGCTGGCCATCGAAGGCTATTCCAATTTCTGCGAATTCGGCCGCCGCTGGTGGAAGTTCGACCTGCCGCCCAACTGGCGCGCCTACGCGGAGAGCAGCCTGGAGCTGGTGTGCCTGAACCAGTGGCTGTCCTGCCACCGCCACATCCTGGACAGCGGCGTGGCGGCATACCGCATCGCCTTTGAAGACTTCCTGGCGGACCCTGCGGCCACGCTGGCGCGCGTGTGCGGCTGGCTGGACTTGCAGCCCATGCCGTCATCGTCGCCATTGCAGCCGGGGCGCGAACTGCCGGTCATCATGGCCACCGAGACGCCCGCCCCCGGCCGCTGGCGCAAGCGCCGCGTGCTGCTGGAGCCCCTGGCCGCGCTGCCGGAAGTGGCGAGCACCATGCGCGAGCTGGGCTACAGCCCGGAGCCGGAGGCCTGGCTATGAGCGGCGCCCCGATACGGCGGCTGCTGGTGCCTTACCTGATGGGCCAATGGCGCGACGGCCTGCGCAACGTGGCGGCGCTGGACGACAAGCCATGGAACGTGATCACCGCGCCGGAGCCGGTCCCCGTCAGCATCGCGGACAAGAACGAGCAGCTGCGCAGCATGGGCGCCATTTACGCGCTGCTGGCCGGGCAGGTGCGCCTGGCGGTGGCCGACGGCGACATCCCGGTCAGCATTTCGGGCGACTGCGTGTCGTCCATGGGCATGCTGGCTGGCTTGCAGCAGGCCGGCCGCGAGCCGCAGCGCATCCTGTGGCTGGACGCCCACGGCGACTTCCACACCTGGGCCACCACGCAGACGCAATACCTGGGCGGCATGCCGCTGGCCATGCTGGTGGGCCGTCCAGACCGGCGCAAGGAGCAGCGCGACAGCATCGCCGCCATGCGCGCACAGGTGGGCGCGCGGCCCTACCCGGAAGAGCGCATCGTGCTGTCCGACGCCCGCGACCTGGATCCCGGCGAGGACGAAGCCTTGCGCGCGTCCGCCATCGTGCACAGCGAATGGGACGACGTGCTGTCGCACCTGTCGCCGCAAGAAACCCTGTACGTGCATTTCGATACCGATGTGCTGGACGAGTCGCAGCGCATGCCGGCGCTGAAATACCATGTGCCCAATGGCCCGGGACTGGAGCAGATGGCGGCGCTGTTCGAGCGCCTGCGCGCATACCGGGTGGTGGCGGTGTCGGTCTCGTCCTGGCATGGGGAGCAGGACACGGACGGCAAGGCGGCGCGCGCCTGCCTGGATCTGCTGCGGGTGCTGCTGCCGGACTAGCGCGGCATGCTCAGGGCGCAACCACCGAGCGCTCGCGCAAGCTCGCCAGCACCCGTTCCACGCACTCCGGAATATCGAGCCGCGCGGTGTCCAGCACCAGTTCCGCATTGACGGGCGCCTCGTAAGGCGAGGAGATGGCCGTGAACTGCGCCACTTCGCCGGCGCGCGCACGGCGGTACAGGCCCTTGACGTCGCGCTGCTCGCACACGGTCAGCGGGCAATCGCAATGGACTTCGATGAAATCGCCGGCCGGCAGGCGTGCGCGCACGCGGTCGCGGTCGGCGTTGAATGGCGAAATGAATGCGGCCAGCACGATGATGCCGGCATCGGCCAGCAAGCCCGCCGTTTCTCCCGCGCGGCGGATATTCTCGCTGCGGTCCTGCGCGGAAAATCCCAGGTCCGAGCACAGGCCCTGGCGCAGGTTGTCGCCATCGAGCACGTAGACCTGGCAGCCCTGCAGGAACAAGTGCTCCTGCACCGCGTGCGCCAGCGTGGTTTTACCCGCGCCGGACAGGCCGGTGAACCAGACCACGGCGCCCCGGTGCCCGTTGCGCTCTTCCCGTTGCCGGCGGCTGACCGCGGCAGTCTGCGACTGGAGATGGTGTGTAAGCATTCCCCTATTCTAGTCGCGATCCGGCGCGCCGAGTGGGAACAAAGGCCGGAACTGTCGCGCCTCTTCCACTGCCCGCGCGAAGGACGGGCGGGCCAGCAGGCGCGCGCGGTAAGCCTGCAGTATCGGATAGCTGGCGGCAATCCGGTGCGTCCAGTCGGCATAGAACAGCGACGGCGCGGCGGCGCAATCGGCCAGCGTGAATTCCGCGCCGCAGGCCCATGTCTTGCCGGCGAGATGCTGCTCAAGCCAGGCGTAGGCGCGTTCCAGTTTGGCGGTGGCGTAGGCCAGCGCCTCTTCCCTCTTGGCCGGGACACCGGTCAGCGCGCCGCCCACCGCGTGCTGGATGGGGGTCATCACGTGCAGGTCGAAAAAGCGGTCCATGAAGCGCGCGTCCAGCGCCGCCGCCGCGTCCGTTGGCAGCAGCCGCACCGGCCCGGGGTGCGCCATCTGCAGGTACTCGATGATGATGCTGCTCTCGGCCACGTCGCGCCCGCCGTCCACCAGCAGCGGGAATTTGTGCAGCGGCCAGCGGCGCTGCCACTCCGCCGCGTGCTGCGGCGTATCCGGCCCGAGGCAGCGGAATTCGAACGGCGTGCCGTTCTCGTACAGCGCGACCAGGACCTTCTGGGTGTAGGAGGAAAATGGATGGCCGTACAGCGCCAACAGCGCGCCGGCCGCGCCGAGCGCGTCGCCGTGTTCCGCCAGGTAGTTTTCCAGCTTGGCCAGGTGCTGCTTGCCGCCCTCGATGGCGCCGTACTTCTCCACCACCTCGTCGCGCGACTGCTGGCTGTCGTAGAGCTGGCGCAGGGTGATCAGGGTGCCGGCCGCAGTCTCCTCAAGGACGATGCTGGCCTCGAACCAGACCCGCGAGCCGTCGCCCTGGTCATACACCAGCCGGGATGGCGGCGTAATTTCCTTGAACACGGCGTGATTCGGATAACGGGTGCCGTCCGGTCCCACCATGTCGAAGGTCCAGGCGCCGCCAACGCGGAAATCCATGGTCACATTCTCGTTGCGGAAGCCATCCGGTCCCCACCACATGTTCACGTGCTCGGGCACGGTCATGGCTTTCCAGATCAATTCGCGGGGAAAAGCCATTTCCCGTTGCAGCACCAGTTCGCGCTCACTCGTTGCCATTGTCTCTTCCTTTCTCGTTTTGCAGGACATGCAGGTAGCCTTCCAGGCGGTCCAGCCGCGACTCCCACACCTTGCGCTGCTCCTCTATCCAGCCGGATGCCGAATCCAAGGGCGCCGCTTCCAGGCGGCACAGGCGCCACTGCGCACTTTTGCTGCGGCTGATCAGCTCGGCCCGCTCCAGTACCTTGAGGTGCTTGGTGACGGCGGGCAGCGACATGTCGAACGGCTCGGCAAGTTCGCCCACCGTCGCCGTCCCCTGGCACAGGCGCGCCAGCATGGCCCGCCGGGCCGGGTGGGCCAGGGCCGTGAAGACCGCATCCAATTGGCTTTCGTATTTAACCATTTGGTTAAGTTAGCATGCGGGAACCGCGTGGTCAATAAGCTTCACACAATGTGAATCGCTTGACATGGCCGATGACACAAGATATGTTACCAAAAGTTGCCGTACAGGAAGTTCTCGGTAACCATTACGTTCACATCAGAAGCCGCCCTCAAAAAGCGGCTTTTACTTGGCAAGTAAATATGATGGTTGTCATTATTAACTTGAAACTGTTTCATGGGGAGGTAGCATGCACCACATGCCGTATCGAAGAAATCCAACAATCCAGGGGCTACCTCTCGCCCTAACTTTACTGCTGGCCGCATGCGGCGGCAGCGGCGGGAGCGGCGGGACCGGCGAAGCGGCCATTACCAGCGCAAGCAAGCAAGGCGGCGGCTCCTTCCGGGGCATGGCCAGCGCGGCGCCGGAGGTGGAACTGACGCCGGTTGGCGCCACCGCCAGTTCGGCCGAACGCGGCGACCTGGGCGGCGCTGCGGCCATCGACCGCAACGCCAGCACGCGCTGGGGCAGCGGCTTCTCGGACGACCAGTCCCTGACGCTGGACTTCGGCGCCTCCGTCCCCATCAACCGCGTCCGCATCGAATGGGAAAACGCGCACGCCACGCAGTACCTGCTGCAAACCTCGGAAGACGGCGCCAGCTGGACCACTATCAAGGCCGTGGACAGCAGCGCCGGCGGCTCCGAAGACTGGACCGGCCTCACCGGCCAGGGCCGCTACCTGCGCATGCAGGGCGTGAAGCGCTCCACCAACTACGGCTATTCCATCTTCGAGATCCAGGCCTTCTCCGGCGGCACCGTGGCGCAGCCCGAGCCGGACCCGCAGCCGCAGCCAGACCCTGGCCCGATCGACACCACTTTACCCGGCGTGGTCCTCAAACCGGTTGCGGCGACTTCCTCCGAGCCGGAAAACGGCGGTTTGTCGGCCGCCCAGGCGATCGACGGCAAACCGGCGACGCGCTGGGCCAGCAAGGCCGACAACGGCGCCTGGATCCAGTTCGACTTCGGCGCCAAATCCCGCATCGGCTACATGAAGCTGCAATGGGAGAACGCCTACGGCAAGCAGTACGCGCTGCAGGTGTCCGACGATGGCCAAACCTGGTCGCAAGCGCGCTACGTGGGCAACGGCCAGGGCGGCACCGAGGAATTCTTCAACCTCGGCATCCACGCCCGCTACGTGCGCCTGCAAGGCATCGCGCGCGCCACCAACTACGGCTACTCGCTGTTCGAAGTGGAGTTCAAAACACCGGGCAGCGACAATTCGCTGTCCACCTCCGCCACCTCGGCCTTGAAGTTCCCGGCCAGCGGCGCCGGCTGGGCGCCCTTGCCTGCCGCCGCCGAACCGATCGAAACGCTGCAGTTCACGCTGGCCGACGGCACCCTGGTGACCCGCTTCGGCGCGCGCGGCCTGGCCCGCCACGGCCGCGAGCGCGGCGAGGAATGGAATGAAATCGGCTACGGCCCGAACGAAACCGTGGACCCGGTCACCGGCCTGGCGGTGGACAAAGGCCCGGGCAACTACCTGACCTTCGTGCCGCAGTACTTCAAGAACCGCACCTGGGGCGTGGAGGTGATCGACAACAGCCGCGTGGCCGGCGTCACCAAGCCCACGCTTACCGTGAACCAGTACACCACGGTGGACTTCCTGAAGGGCGGCGTGGCCTTCTTCCGCGCCATCGACCGGCCCGGCGTCACCGGGTACGGCTGGATGGCGCCCGGCCAGCTGATCAACGACAACATCGACATCTGCAAGCCCATCGCCTACCCGGCCAACAACCGCCTCAGCAACCCCGACGGCATCAACGGCGGCTGCACCATCCAGGTGAAGAACTACCCTGGCATGACCGCGCTCGACGCCAACGGCTTCCCGAACGGCCAGAACATCCCTGCCCGTCCGCTGGTGGTGGGCGACGTGATCGAGGTGTCGCCGTCCATGTTCAGCACCACCGAATCGATGCAGTCCAAGGGCGACAACGGCGGCGTGCGCTATTACTCGGCCGAATGGATCTACGTAGTGGGCCAGGGCCTGCGCCCCTGGTACGGCGTGCAGCCGCGCCTGAATTCGGTGCCGCTGCCGGCCGAAACGCTGTCCGGCGGCGACGGTTCGGTGTCCTACAACTACTCCGACAACGGCCTGTTCATGTTCCAGCAGCCGCACAACAACATCGGCATGCAGAACGTGCAGCGCTTTGTTGAAGGCCGCCGCCTGGTGCACACCAACTTCACCACTGGCGACCACAACGAGCCTGGCAACGACCGCTACACGGCGGCGGTGGGCCTGCAAGGCCAGCGCTTCAACCAGTCGGCCTGCATCGGCTGCCACGTGAACAACGGCCGCAGCCCGGCGCCGTTCGCCGCCAACCAGCTGCTCGACACCATGTCGGTGCGGGTCGCAGCCACCAACGCGGCCGGCCAGCAAGTGCCGCATCCGCTGTACGGCGCCGCGGTGCAGATGAACGCCATCTCGGCCAGCGGCGCGCCGCAGAACTGGGGCACCGGCGTGCGCGTGGCGGGCTTCGAAACCCGCACCGCCAAGCTGGCGGACGGCACGGCGGTGGAGCTGCGCAAGCCGGCGCTGGCCTTCGAGGGCACGGTGCCTGAGATGTACTCGCTGCGCGCCGCCCAGCCGATGATAGGCGCGGGCCTGCTGGAAGCCGTGCCCGAGGTGGACATCCTGTCGCGCGCCGGCACCACGCCGGATGCCGACGGCGTCAAGGGCGTGCCGAACTGGGTGTTCGACCCGGAAAGCGGCGCCGTGCGGCTGGGCCGCTTCGGCTGGAAAGCCTCCAAGGCCTCGCTGCGCCACCAGACCGCCGCCGCGCTGCTGCAGGACATGGCCGTCACTTCGCCGGTCTACCCCAACCGTTCCTGCAGCACCGATCCTGCAGGCTGCGCCACGGCCAGCCCGCAGAAAGGCATCACGGAAGCGGACCTGCAGTCCATTTCGCGCTACCTGGCGCTGGTGGCCGTGCCGGCGCAGCGCAGCATCCCGAGCGGCTTCCCGAAAGGCGTGGCGCCGATGGACGAGCACCGCGTGGACGCACAGCAGATCAACACCGGCTCGAAGCTGTTCCAGACCATGCGCTGCGCCGCCTGCCATACGGTGGAAATGAAGACCGGCAGCGGCCACCTGTTCGCCGAACTGCGCAACCAAACCATCCGCCCGTACACCGACCTGCTGCTGCACGACATGGGCGAAGGCTTGGCGGACAAGGTGGTGGAAGGCCAGGCCAAGGGCAATATGTGGCGCACGGCGCCGCTGTGGGGCATCGGCTACACGGACAAGGTGATGGGCAGCGGCGGCAAGGCCGGCTACCTGCACGACGGCCGCGCGCGCACCCTGACGGAGGCCGTCATGTGGCACGGCGGCGAGGCCAACGCCGCCCGCCAGCGCTTTGAAGGGCTGAGCAAGACGGACCGCGAAGCCTTGCTGGCATTCCTGAAGTCGCTGTGATGTGTTGAGAAAGCGGCGGTGGGGAGATACACTGGGGGCTAGCCAGCGCCTCCAGGAACAGCCATGCAGAATGTGCTCTACCACTTCCGCTTTGCCGACGGCCACACCGCCTCATGCGCGGTCGATACGGATCCGGGCACGGACCCTGCCGGTTTGCCCGCCTGGACCGCGCTGGAATTCCAGCAATGCGCCAACTGCCCGCTGCAGCCGGGCGGCACGCCGCACTGCCCGATGGCAGTGCGCTTCGTGCCGCTGGTCGCCATGGTCGGCGCGCTGCGCTCGTACGACCAGGTCGAAGTCCGGGTGGAGACGCCCGAGCGCACGGTGAGCAAGGATACGACGGTGCAGCGCGGCGTGGGCGCCTTGATGGGCCTGCTGTCCGCCAGCAGCGCCTGTCCGCGCGTGGACTTCCTGCGTCCCATGGCGCATTTCCACCTGCCGTTCGCCTCCGAGGAGGAAACCATCTACCGCGCCACGTCCACCTATTTGCTGGCCCAGTACTTCATCGAGCGCGAAGGCGGCATAGCGGACTGGGAACTGGACGGCCTGAAGGCCAGCTACCTGGCGCTGCAGACCGTCAACGCCGGCATGGCCAAGCGGCTGAAACACGCCATCACCGCGGACGGCGCCATCAACGCTTTCCTGCTGCTGGACCTGCTGGCCAAGGTGCTGCCCTTCTCCATCGACGAGCAACTGGATGAAATCAAGGACAAGTTCAGGCCGACGGCCGTGGCTGACTCACCCCTTGAGCCTCCACTTGAGCCGTCCCTTTAGCCGTCCCTGCAGCGACGCCTTGCGCCCGGCGCCTGCATAACGCCGGGCTAGGCGCCCTTCCGGCCGCCTTTGGGCGCGGCGTGCTTGAGGCTATCCCGCTGGTCTTGCAGCATACTGCGCAGCTCGGCCACCAGGCCCGCCTGGCCTTCGGCCGTCGCGCGCGCCCGCGCCAGCTCCAGCTCCATCTCCCGCATCTGCCCCAGCCTGGCCTCCTGTTCGCGCGCCAAGCGCTGGGCATCGTATGCCGCTACCCGCGCATGCGCCAGTTCCGCCGCCGCTTTGGCCGCATCCTGCTTCGCGTGCGCCAGCTCCTCCTGCTTCAGCGCCAAGGCCTGCTGCGCCTTGCGCAGCTCCGCCTGCACATGTTCGCGCCGCTCCGTCAGGTGGTCCACTTGCTGTTCGGCCTTGTGGCGCGCCAGGGTTTCGCTTTGCAGCTGCGCGCGCACTTGCGCGAGGGCGGCCGCTTCGGTGCGCGCCTGCGCCAGTTCGGTTTCCAGGCGTGCGCGGGCTTCCTCGTATTCGAGCGCCTTGGCGGCGATGCGACCATCGGCCTCCTCGTGCAGCCGCGCGGCCAGGCGCGCAACCAGGTCCTGCAAGGCATCGCTGATGGTATTTTGCCGTGGCGCCCCGCCCTGCTCTTGTTCCAGCTCCTTCAGATACTTGTGTATCGTGGATTTCGAGCCGGTATTGCCGAGCGCAATGCGGACCGCGTCGACGGAAGGATACTGCGACTGTGCGACAAGGCTGTCGCG
This sequence comes from Massilia sp. BGA-UO-ETr-WB1, assembly GCF_059567845.1. Taxonomy (NCBI): domain Bacteria; kingdom Pseudomonadati; phylum Pseudomonadota; class Betaproteobacteria; order Burkholderiales; family Oxalobacteraceae; genus Massilia; species Massilia sp. BGA-UO-ETr-WB1. The sequence continues at coordinate 978,472 of NZ_JCAQOT010000027.1, forward strand.
CGCCCGTTGTACATCGGCTTTCTCGAGTCCCGTCCGTGCCATGCGCCATCTCCTGTAATGTATTACGTAATACGTAATTACATATTACAGTACGGCGAAGGGCGCATCAAGCGCGGCGTGTGTAGCGGCGCAGTTGCTGTCCCTTAAGGCAGTACAGCGCCTCCGCCGGGCCGAAGAAAATGTCGCGCTCCTCCTGGGTGCAGGTCGGCAGGTACACGCTCAGCACGCGCGGATCGTAAAAGCGGAAGTTCAGCTTGCGGCCCTGCTCGTCGTGCACCCAGAGCAGCTTTTTGAAATGCAGCCGCAACTGCCGGGTGGTGATGTGCGGCGGCGCGGAAATCAGGATGCCCCAATGTTCGTTGCCGCAGCGGCGCAGCATCTCGCGCGACTGGGCCGACGCCGCCGCCAGGTGCACCAGGTAAGGCGCCGCCGCCCGCAGGCGCGGCGTCAGCGGTTCCGCGAACAGGCAGTCGAAGTCGAGTTTGCCGAACCGTATCATCGGTGCAATGGCCGCGTCGCGCGCGCCGTCGGCCAACATGTGCACTTGCGGCGCGCTGAGACTGTCGCCGCGCGGCCAAAGCTGGGCAATTGCCGCGTCGAGCTCGGGCGCAGGATCCGCTACGGCCCTCATGCGGCCGCCCCGGCGTCCGCCGCCGCAGCTTCCCTTGCCGCCTTGGCCTTCTCGCACACCTCGCAGAACGGCGTGCCGTCCTTGGCCGCCTGCTCCAGCGCCTCCGCCTGCACGTCCTGCGCCAGGGCTGCCGTTACTTCGGGCTCGGGAGGCGGGGCCTCGGTTGCCGCGGCCTTGCGCGGCGGCGGCAACGGCGGCGGCGGGGACACGGCGGGCCGCTTGGGGCGTTCGGCCGGCGCCGGCGGCGCGTCGGGATCGCCGACTCCCGGGCTGACGGCCGGCCGCTGCTCGCCCAGCAGCAGGAACAAGCGCCCCAGCATCACCTGCGACGCCACCTCGCGCAGCACGTCTTCGTCCGATTGCAGGTTGCGCGCGCCCTGCTTCGCCAGCAGCTCGCGCAATTCGCCGGTCGCACCGATGCGGCTGGTGCGCGCCTTGATGTAGCGGTACACCTCCTGCGCGCTGCCGTGCGCCACGGCGCCGTAAGCGCCGCGTGCGCGGAAGATGCTGAGTTCAAGCCGGTCCGGGTGGTCCGAGAGGCAGACGTTCATGGGGAGCGCGCAAGGTGAAGATGATGTCTATTCTTTCACCTTTCATGCTAGTCAATTCTATCCAATTCTCTCCACTCAGCCCGTTTACTGCCTTACGCGTGTTCCTGCGACAGGACCGCCAGCGCCGCGTCGAAATCGCAGTCCGCCACCAGTTCGGCCACCCGCTTCAGCAGCGGCGCCATCGGCCCGCCCGCAGCCAGCGGCTCCAGCTCGTCGATGAGGGCGGCCGCGTCCATGTCGCCATCCATTAGCAGCCGCGCCAGGCGCTCGATGCCCGGCTGCAGATCGATGGCGTGCGCGCCGGCGCCGGCGGCGCTGTCCGGCGCCTGCTGCCGGCCCGGTCCGCCCGGCAGGTCCAGCGCCTCCAGCCCCTCCAGCGCGCGCAGTCCCGCAATCACCGGCGCCAGTTGCGCGAGCGTCTCGGCGAGCAAGGCCTTGATCAGCGCATCTCCTGCGCTGGTCTGGCAGGCCAGTTCCAGCGCGGCGGCGGCGGCTTGCACGCCGTGCGCGCCGATGCTGCCGGCGGTGCCCTTGAGCGTGTGGGCGGTGCGCGTGGCGGCCATGGGGTCGATGTCCTCGCATGCCAGCGCAAACACGTCGGCGAAAGTGCCTTGTTTGTCCCTGAATTGCGCCAGCAGGCGCAGATAAAGCTTCTGGTCGTTCATGGTGCCTGCCATGCCCGCCTTGGTGTCTATGCCCGGCAGTTCGGGCAGGCCGCCTGCCAGCTGCACCGGCGGCGCCGGCGGCGCGAACGACGCTGGCGCCGCCATTGGCCGCGCGCCGGCCTTGGGTTCGATCCACTTCGCCATGGTGGCATACATCTGGCCCACTTCGATCGGCTTGCCGATGTGGTCGTTCATACCGGCCGCCAGCACCTTCTCGCGGTCGCCCGCCATGGCGTTCGCGGTCATGGCGATGATGGGCAAGTCCTTGTGGCGTGCGATGCGGCGTATCTCGCGGGTGGCCGTGAAGCCATCCATCACCGGCATCTGGCAATCCATCAGCACGCCGTCGAAACCGCCGCCCTCCTCCGGCAGCGCAGCCAGCACATCCAGCGCCTCCTGGCCATTGCCCGCGACTACCGCTTCCACGCCGGCCCTTTCCAGCAGCGCCACGGCCAGTTCCTGGTTGATCTCATTGTCCTCCACCAGCAGCACCCTGGCGCCGGCTAGCCTGGCCATGGTTTCGACATGCAAGTCGGCCCGGATTTCCGCGCGCCGTGACACCGCCAGTCCCTTGCCCAGCGATTCGCCGATGGCTTCCAGCAGGGTCGACGCGGTCACCGGCTTGGTGAGCAGCGTGGGCAGCGCCACGCCGTGCTGGGCCGCCGAGCCCAGCGCTTCTTCGCGGCCGTACGCGGTCACCATGATCACGGTGGGCGCCTGCACCGAATTGTCGGCGCGCATGTGCTGTATGGTTTCCACCCCGTCCATGCCCGGCATTTTCCAGTCCATCAGCACCAGGTCGTAAGGCCGCTGGTACTTCTCGGCCTGGCGCACCATGGCCAGGGCTTGCCCGCCGCTGTCGGCAAGGTGCACCTCCAGCCCGAAGGAACCGGCCATGGCCGACAGAATGTCCCGCGCCGCCGCGTTGTCGTCCACCACCAGCACCCTTACCCCGCGCAATTCGTCGGCGTGGAACATGTGGCGCGGCTCCGGCGCCTCCTGCAGCCCGAAGCGGGCGTGGAAATGGAAGGTGGAGCCCTTGCCCGGCTCGCTTTCCGCCCAGATCCGTCCCCCCATCATCTCCACCAGGTTTTTGGAGATGACCAGGCCCAGCCCGGTGCCGCCGTACTTGCGGGTGATGGAGGCGTCGGCCTGGCTGAAGCTCTGGAACATCTTGCTGCACTGCTCGGCGCTCATGCCGATGCCGCTGTCGCGTATCCAGAAATGCAGTTCGACGTCCTCCGGCTCCTCGCCGGTGGTTTCCACGCCCACCACGATCTCGCCCCGCTCGGTGAACTTGACGGCATTGTTGCCCAGGTTGGTCAGCACCTGGCCCAGGCGCAGCGGGTCGCCGCGCAGCGCGGTCGGCACGTCGGGCGCCGTGCTGAACAGCAGCTCCAGCCCCTTGTCCTCGGCCTTCAGCCCCAGCATGCTGGCCAGGTTGTCCATCACGTCTTCCAGGTGGAAGTCGATCGATTCCATGTTCAGCTTGCCGGCCTCGATCTTGGAAAAGTCCAGGATGTCGTTGATGATGCCCAACAGGTTCTCGCCGGAGCGGTGCACCTTCTCGATATAGTTGCGCTGCTTCTTGTCCAGCTCGGTTTGCAGCGCCAGGTAGCTCATGCCGATAATCGCGTTCATCGGCGTGCGGATCTCGTGGCTCATATTGGCCAGGAATTCGCTCTTGGACCTGGTGGCCTCCATGGCGTGTTCGCGCGCCTGCCGCAACTCGTCCTCGGCCGCCTTGCGCGCCGAAATATCTTCGATGATCCAGATCGCCGCGCGCTGGTGGCCGGCCACGCTGATCGATTGCGCCGAGACCGAGGCCATGAGGGGCGCGCCGTCCTTGCGGACATATGTCCATTCGGTGCTGAAGACTTTGCCCGCCAGCAGCACGGGGCCGGCCATGTTCCCGAACTCGCGGTACTGCTCGGGCGAGGCGTAGATGCAGCTGCCCGGCTGGCCCACCAGCTCTTCCAGGCTGTAGCCAAGCAGGTCGGCCACGCGCTGGTTGGCGCGGATGATCACGCCGTCGGCCGTGTACAGGATGCCGTTGGGCGCGTTGCGGAAGATGGTTTCCTGCTCGCTGAGCAGCCGCTCGATGTTCTGCTGGCTGGCGCGGCCTGCCCTCTCCGCCGCTTGCTGGGCGCGGCGGCTGCGCGCGAGCTGCAAGCCCATGCGGGTCAAGGCCAGCGCCATCAGGCCCGCCAGCGCGGCCGGCACGGCGCCGTCCCCCCAGGGCGCGCTGCGCGACAGGTCTTCCAGCGCCACCAGCGTCCAGTCGCCGGAGGGATCGTTCCAGTCCACACCGGCCAGGGCCAGCGCGTAGCGCTTGCCGTCCAGTGTCTTGAGGCCTGTGGACGGATCCAGCGGCAGCTGCGCGGGCGCTTCCCGGTCGAACCTGGCGCCGAACTGCTTCAGCTCGCGGATCGCCGCCAGCCGGCCGGGCGTGGCCGGGCCTGCCATCCGCCCCACCCAGTCTGGCCGGCTGGACGCGAACACGACGCCCTGCGGCGAGAGCAGCAGGCCGGCGTCGAATTTGCGCGCCAGCAGCCCGTCCACCCGCTCCGGTCCGGTGCGCGCCACGACTGCGCCTATGCCGGACGCCGCCTTTTGCTGCCCGGCGAATACCGGCGCGGCGAAGTACAGCGAGCGGTCGCCGCGCGCCATGCTGACCGCCGCGTACACATTCGCCTTGCCCTGCATGGCCATCTTGTAATAGGGGCGGAAGCCCACCTGCACGCCGGTGGACGGCTTGCCCGAATTGTCCCACGACGACGCCACCTTCGCGTCCGGGCCCACCACGAACACGCCGTCTGCGCCGTAGGCTTGCGCCACCTGGGTCAGCACCGGCAAGGCGGCGTTGCCGCCCTGGCCCGCGTCGGCCTTGACGGTGGGGTCGATCAGGCCGAGCAGCGATACCGCGCCCATCAGGTCGCCGTTCAGCGTGACCGACATCATCTCCAGGCTGCTGCGCTGGACTTCGGTCTGCAGCAGCTTGAGCCGCTGGTGCGAGCGCAGTTCGTGGTCGCCCCATAGCGTCAGGCCCGCCACCGCGCAGGCCACGGCGCCGGCCAGCGTCCAGGCCACCCAGGGATGATCGGTGGCGTGCGGTTTGCTTGCGGTCGCCACGCCGGCTCAACCCGGAACGTGCTTCAAGGGTTCCGCGCCAGCCGCCTCGCTGTCGTTGTCGGCAAAGCTGAGCGCGATCTCCTGGAACTGGCCGGCCACGGCCAGGAAGGCGTCCACGATGTCGGGATCGAAGTGCCTGCCGCGCCCCTCGCGGACGATGGCGACCGCCTGCTCGTGCAGCATGGGCGCCTTGTACACGCGCCGGCTGATCAAGGCGTCATACACGTCGGCCACCGCCATCAGGCGGGCGGATACCGGAATAGCATCGCCTCTCAAACCCTCCGGGTAGCCGCTGCCATCCCACTTTTCCTGGTGGCTGTAGGCGATCTCCTTGGCGAACCTGAGGAAGGAGACCTCGGTGCCCAGCTGCTGCTCGGAGCGGGCGATGGCATCGCGGCCCAGCCGGCAATGGGTCTTCATGATCTCGAACTCGTGCGGCTCCAGCCGCCCGGCTTTGAGCAGGATGCGGTCCGGCACGCCTACCTTGCCGATATCGTGCAGCGGCGCCGACTTGAACAGCAAGCCGATGGTGTGCTCGGTGAGGAAGGCGGCGAAGCGCGGATGGCCGCGCAGCGCGTTCGCCAGTGCGCGGATGTAGTGCTGGGTGCGGCGGATGTGGTTGCCGGTCTCGTTGTCCCGCGTTTCGGCCAGCGAGGCCATGGCCAGGATGGTCACGTCCTGGATGGCGGCCAGCTCGCGGCCGCGCCGCTGCACTTCCGTTTCGAGGAATTCGTTCTGGTCGTGCAGAAAATCGGCCGCCATCTTCACTTGCAGTTGCGTAGCCACTCGTGCCAGCAGGATGGGCGGATTCACCGGCTTGGTGATGAAATCGGCGGCGCCCAGCTCCAGTCCCTTTTTTTCTTCCTCGGTGCTGGTGAGCGCGGTAAGAAAGATAATGGGAATGCGGGCTGTCGCGGCGTCCTGCTTCAGTATCCGGCACACCTCGTGTCCGGACATCTCAGGCATCATGATGTCGAGCAGGATCAGGTCCGGCGGCGCGGCGCCCTGCACCAGCTTGAGCGCCTTCTCGCCGCTGTTGGCGATCCTGACCCTGTACAGATTCTTGAGCAGCCCGGACATGAGGGTCAGATTGTCCAGCGTGTCGTCCACGATCAGGACCGACGGCTTTTGCATGAAGTCGAGTGGGTGTGACATGGTCCGGCCCTCACTGTTGATTAACTCGTCAGCTTTCCACAAAGCATACCAGAGCGCTTGCCACATCGGCGCCCGGCTATGTATCAGCTTAGCGAAGGATATGCGGGGCAGGCTGTCACAACCGGCGCCCGCCTGCGTCTAATCGGCGACAAGCTGGTGTCGTCACTAGCGACTGGCCGCGCGGCGGCTCAAGTCTGCGCGGCGGCCAGGAACTGGTGGATCTGCGCCACCACCGCCGCGCCCTCCCCCACCGCCGCGGCCACCCGCTTGGTGGAGCCGGCGCGCACGTCGCCGATGGCGAACACGCCGGGAACGCTGGTCTGCAAAGGCAGCGCGGCATTGAAGCCGGTGCGGATGAAGCCGTGGCCGTCGACTTCCACGCCGCAGCCGCCCAGCCAGCCGGTGTTGGGGTCCGCGCCGATGAACAGGAACACCCGGCAGGTGTCGCAATCGATTTCCTCGCCGCTGCGCGAATTGCGTATCCGCACCTGCTTCAAGCCGTCGTCGTCGCCTTCCAGCGCCACGATTTCCGAATGCGTGTGCAGTTCGATGTTGGGCGTGGCCGAGATGCGCTCGATCAGGTAGCTGGACATGGTGGACGCCAGGCTGCCCTTGCGGATCAGGACGTGCACCTTGGCGGCATGGCCCGCCAGGAACACCGCCGCCTGGCCGGCCGAATTGCCGCCGCCGACCAGCACCACCTCTTCCGCCTTGCACAGCTGTGCCTCCACCGGCGAGGCCCAGTAGTACACGCCCTTGCCCTCGAACTGCTTCAGGTTGGCCAGCGACGGGCGCCGGTAGCGGGCGCCGCACGACAGCACCACGGCGCGCGCCTTGAGCAGCGCCAGGCTGCCGCACATTTCAACCTGCAAGGGATAGCCGGCGCAATCCAGGCGGCCCGCCGGCGCGGGGATGGCGATCTCCACCCCGAACTTCTCCGCCTGCACGTAGGCGCGGCCGGTCAGCGCGCCGCCCGAAATCCCGGTCGGGAAGCCGAGGTAGTTTTCGATGCGCGCGCTGGCGCCGGCCTGGCCACCGTAGGCGCGCGTTTCGAGCGCCAGCACCGACAAGCCTTCCGACGCCGCGTACACCGCCGTCGCCAGTCCGGCCGGCCCGGCGCCGACCACGATCACGTCCCACAGCTTGTCCTCACTCAGCGGGCGCAGCATGCCGATGCAGCGGCCCAGTTCCACGATCGAGGGGTTCTTCTTCAGCCCCACGCCGGGGCACACCACCAGCGGCCATTCCTCCGGCGCCGGCTGGTGCTGCGCCGCCAGCGCGATGGCGCGCGGGTCGGTGAGCGGGTCCAGCACCGTGTAGGGATGGGCGTTGGCGGTTAAAAAACTCTCCAGCGCATGCACCCGGCCATGGCCGCGCGGGGCGATGATGACCGGGCCGCCGGAATTCTGTTCGATCAGGGACACGGTGCGCAGTATCAGCGCCCGTATGATGCGTTCGCTCAGGTCGGTGCTGGCGACCAGCAGCGCGCGCAGCGCCTCGGCGGGCAGCAGCAGCACCCGCACTTCGCCGGCGGCGATGCCGTTGGCCATGGCCGGCCGGCAGGACAGCTCGCCCACCTCGCCGGTGAACTGGCCCGGATGCAGGGTGGCGATCCGGGCGCAGGTGTCGAAGCCGTTGTGGCGGTACACCGCGATGCTGCCCGCCAGTACGAACATGATGCCCGGGGTGGGCTTGCCGGCCTCGAACAGCACCTCGCCGCCCCGGTACACGCGCTCCTCGCCGAAGCGGCTCACGTGGCGGATATCCGCCTCGCTCAGCACCGGGAAGATCTGGTGGCGGCGCCGTTCCAGCTCCGGGGTCGGAAGCGGCGGCTGTTCGGATGGCGAGGCGGTCATGATGCTCTCCCTATTTCTTGTCCGGCTCCGGCTTGGGCTCGGGGGCCGGGGGCGGGGGCGGGGCCGGTTCGGTTGCGGGCGGTTCGGCCGGGGTGCTGTCGTCGAACTGCGGAATCTGGAAGTCCGGTTCCGCGCCCTGCCCGGTGTCCCCGGCGGGCCGTTCGATAATCAGGTCGCCCGATCCGGTGGTGCCGGGCGTGCCTTTATCCAGGAACATGGTCACGGTTTGCGGGAACGCCGCCACCAGCAGCACCATCACCATCTGCAGCGCCACCCACGGCAAGGCGCCCCAGTAGATGTCGGAGCTCTTGACTTCCTTGGGCGCCACGCCGCGCAGGTAGAACAGCGCGAAGCCGAACGGCGGGTGCATGAAGGAGGTCTGCATGTTCACGCACAGCATCACGCCGAACCACACCAGCGCGGCCGAGGCGGCGGCTTCCGGGCTGCCCATCATCGGCTCCAGCTCGGGCGCAAGGATCTTCTGCGCCACCGGCGCCAGCATCGGCACCACGATGAAGGCGATCTCGAAGAAGTCGAGGAAGAAGGCCAGGAAGAACACGAACAGGTTGACCACCAGCAGGAAGCCGATCCAGCCGCCGGGGATGCCGGTGAACAGGTGCTCGACCCACACGCCGCCGTCCACGCCCTGGAACACCACCGAGAAGCAGGTGGAGCCGATCAGGATGAACACCACCATCGCGGTCAGGCGCATGGTGGACTGGTAGCTCAGCTTGATCAGGTCGCGCAGCGGCTTGATGCGGCTGGCGCGCACGATCATCCAGATCACGGTGATGTACAGCACCGCCAGCGCGGCCTGCACGAAGGGCTTGGCGGGTTGCGCCAGGCCGGTCAGTTTTTCATAGTAGAAGGCGCCGATCACGCCGGCCAGCACCATGGCGGCCATGCCGACGCGGAACACCATCCTGTCGCGCAGGTTGAATTCCGGATGCCGGATCACGGCCAGGATCACCGCGCCCAGCGCGCCCATGGCGCCCGATTCGGTCGGCGTGGCGATGCCCAGCATCATGGTGCCCAGCACCATGAAGATCAGCACGGCGGCCGGGATGATGCCGCGCAGGCACTGGCGCCACAAGGCCCAGCCTTCCAGCGTCTTTTCGTCGCGCGGGGCGGCCGGCAGCCACTCGGGACGCACGCGCGACAGCACGAAGGTGTACAGCGCGAACAGGCCAATCTGCACCAGCGACGGGCCCCAGGCGCCCAGGTACATGCTGCCCACGTCGGCGCTGGCGGTCTGGGTTTTCAGTTGGTCGGCCAGCACCACCAGCACCAGCGACGGCGGCACCAGCTGCGTGATGGTGCCGGAGGCGGCCAGCACGCCGGTGGCGTAGCGCATGTGGTAGCCGTAGCGCATCATCACCGGCAGCGAAATCATGGCCATGGCGATCACCTGTGCCGCCACCGTGCCGGTGATGGCGCCCAGGATGAAGCCGACGATGATGACCGAGTAGCCCAGGCCGCCGCGCATCTTGCCGAACAGCTGGCCCATGGAGTCCAGCATGTCCTCGGCCAGGCGGCACTTCTCCAGCACCGCGCCCATGAAGGTAAAGAACGGTATCGCCAGCAGCAAATCGTTGGCCAGCACGCTGCCGAAGATACGCTGCGGCACGGCCTGCATGAAGGACACGCCGAAGAAGCCCTGCCACATGGCGATCAGGCCGAAGAACAGGCCCACGGCCAGCAGCGAGAACGCCACCGGGAAGCCGACCAGCATAAACAGCACCAGGCCGCCGAACATCAGCGGCGGCATTATTTCGAGCGGAATCATTGCACTGGCCTTTCGTACTTGCTGTCCAGGTGAGCTTTGCCGGCCAGTGCGGCAATGCGTTTAATCAGTTCGGCCACGCCTTGCAGCGTGAGCAGCGCGAAGCCGAGGGGGACGATAATCTTGATGGGGTAGCGCGGCAGGCCGCCGGAGTTGCTCGATTGCTCCAGCACTTCCCACGAGGGCATGAACAGCGAATACCAGGACAGCCAGGCGAACAGCACGCAGGCAGGGAACAGGAAGAAGATGATGCCGAACACGTCGATCCACAGTTGCTTGCGCTCGGACACGTGGCCGTAGACCAGGTCCACGCGCACGTGCTCGTTGCGCTGGAACGTGTAGCTGGCGCCCAGCATGACGGCGGCGCCGAACAGGTACCACTGCAGTTCCAGCAGCCAGTTGTTGCTCCAGTCGAAGCCGTAGCGGATCATGGCGTTGCTGGCGCTGATCACGCATGAGGCCAATATCATCAAGTTGGCCAGTTGCCCGCAGCGGTAGCCGATCTTGTCGAGCCAGTGCGAGAGGCGGAGTAATCCTTGCATGTACTAATGTCTCCTGTGCCGTTTTGGTGCAAGGTGATTGCCCCATCCGGTCGTTGTGAAAATAAAAGGATTGTTGCAAGGATAGTACATCAATATTCACCCGCTGGTAACCGCCCCGGGGCATGGTTTGCCTATGGAAAAGTGGGCAGGCGGCGGCCCGCGCGCCGCCCGGCCGCAGGGCGCCGGCAAAACCGCCGGCGCCAGGGCGCTGGAAGGCGGCGCAAAAGTGTTGCAAGATGGCACGCCTGCCGCCCGATTTCGACGTCCCGGCGGCGGCGCCGGGCGGCGCCGCAGAGAAACCAGCGGTATTGCTTGCGCTGTGTTACTGTGTCGACACGGCAATCGTTCGGCCGCCTCTGCTACCCACCTAGTTAACGACTGGAATCAGGAATCCTGACATGTCCGGTCTTAACGACCCCATACAAAACCATTTGCTGTCCGCTTTGCCCGAGGCGGATTTTGCGCGCCTGGCGCCCCACCTGGAACTGGTCGCCATGCGGCTGGGCGAGGTGCTGTACGAATCCGGCGGCAAGCTCGCGCACGTGTATTTCCCCACCACCGCCATCATCTCGCTGCATTACCTGCTGGAGAACGGCGGTTCGTCGGAAATCGCCGGCGTCGGCAACGAGGGCGTGCTGGGCATCGCCCTGTTCATGGGTGGCGACTCCACCCCCAGCCGCGCCGTGGTGCAGACCGGCGGCCACGGCTACCGGCTGCGCTCCGACATCCTGCAGGCCGAATTCAACCGCGCCGGCCCGACCATGCGCCTGCTGCTGCGCTATACCCAGGCGCTGCTGACGCAAATGTCGCAAACGGCCGTGTGCAACCGGCACCACACCCTGCACCAGCAGCTGTGCCGCTGGCTGCTGCTGACGCTGGACCGCCTGGGCGACAAGGAGCTGACCATGACCCAGGAGCTGATCGCCGGCATGCTGGGCGTGCGCCGCGAAGGCGTCACCGAGGCGGCCGGCCGCCTGCAAGGCTTCGGCTATATCAGCTACCGGCGCGGCCACATCACCGTGCTCGACCGGGCCGGCCTCGAGGCCGACGTGTGCGAGTGCTACAACGTGGTCAAGAACGAGTTCGCGCGCCTGCTGTCCGACGTGCGCCAGAACCGGGAATGAACATGGTTCCCAAACAGAAAACCCCGACCGAGCGCCTGCTGCTGGCCGGCTTCGGCATCACGCTGGTGCTGCTGCTGGCCACCTTCGCCATGGCGCGCAACGGCCGGCTCGACCCGGCCGCCAGCCTCGGCCTGGCGGGCAACATCGCGCTCGCCGCCGCCCTGTTCCTGGCCGGCATCTACCTGCGCATCATGTGGATGATGCGTAACCGCAGCGCGGTGCTGCACGGCCAGCAGCAGCTGCTCAAGGCGGACGCGCTGCAGCACGCCATCTTCAACAGCGCCAACTTTTCCAGCATCGCCACCGATACCAACGGCGTGATCCAGCTGTTCAATGTGGGCGCCGAGCGCATGCTGGGCTACCGGGCGGCGGACGTGGTCAACCGCATCACCCCGGCCGGCATCTCCGACGCCGACGAACTGGTGGCGCGCGCAGCCTCGCTGAGCGAGGAGCTGGGCACCGTCATCACGCCCGGCTTCGAGGCACTGGTGTTCAAGGCCTCGCGCGGCATCGAGGACATTTACGAGCTGACCTACATCCGCAAGGACGGCAGCCGCCTGCCCGCCATCGTCTCGGTGAGCCCGCTGCGCGACGGGCGCGAGCACGTCATCGGCTACTTGCTGATGGGTACCGACAACACGGCCCGCAAGCAGGCCGAGGCGGTCCAGTCCGTGCTCGACCGGCGCCTGCGCGACCAGCAGCAGGCGCTGCAGGAAAGCAATGTCGAGCTCGAGCAGGCGCGCGCCACGGCCGACAAGGCCAACCGCGCCAAGTCCGAGTTCCTGTCGAGCATGAGCCACGAGCTGCGCACGCCGCTCAACGCCGTGCTGGGTTTCGCGCAGCTGATGGCGTCGGAAAAGCCGCCGCCGCCTTTGCGCCAGCAGCGCTCGCTCGACCAGATCATGAAGGCGGGCTGGTATCTGCTGCGCCTGATCAACGAGATCCTCGACCTGGCCATGATCGAGTCCGGCCGCGTCACCATGTCGCGCGAGTCGATGGGCCTGGTCGACGTGCTGCGCGACTGCCACGCCATGGTGGCGCCGCTGGCCGAGAAGCGCGGCATCACCATGTACTTCCCTGACCAGGACCGGGCGCTGTTCGTGCACGCCGACCGCACCCGCGTCAAGCAAGTGATGATCAACCTGCTGTCGAACGCCATCAAGTACAACCGCCATGGCGGCAGCGTCACGGTGCGCTGCGCCAGCGTGGCCGGCGTGGTGCGCGTGAGCGTGGACGACACCGGGCACGGCCTGACGCCGGCCCAGCTGGGCCAGCTGTTCCAGCCCTTCAACCGGCTGGGGCAGGACGAGAACGGCGAGGAAGGCACCGGCATCGGCCTGGTGGTGACGCGCCAGCTCATCGAGCTGATGAACGGGCGCATTGGCGTGGACAGCGAACCGGGCGTGGGCACCTCGTTCTGGATCGAGCTGCAAGCCAGCAGCGAGCCCATGCTGGACGTGGAAAGCTATGTGCCGCTGCCGGCCGACGCGCCGGCTTTGGTGTCGGCCTGCCCGCGCACGCTGCTGTACGTGGAGGACAACCCCGCCAACCTCATCCTGGTCGAACAACTGGTGGCGCGGCGCGGCGACCTCACGCTGCTGACCGCCATCGACGGCAGCCTGGGCCTGCAGCTGGCGCGTACCTGTTTGCCGGACGTGATCCTGATGGACATCAACCTGCCCGGCATCAGCGGCTTCGGCTGCCTGAAGATCCTGCAGACCGAAACGGCCACCGCGAGCATCCCGGTGGTGGCGCTATCGGCCAACGCGGTCCCGCGCGACATCGAGCGCGGCCTGCAAGCCGGCTTCTTCCGCTATCTGACCAAGCCGATCAATGTTGTCGAGTTCATGGAAACGCTGGATATCGCGCTGCAGCACAGCCAGGACAACAAGCTGGACAACAAGTTGAACACGCAGTTGAACACTAAGGTAGAACATCATGATTGAAGCATCCGCCATACTCAACGCCCGCATCCTGATCGTCGACGACCAGGAGGCCAACGTCATGCTGCTGGAGCAGATACTGGACAACGCCGGCTATAGGAACGTCACCTCCTGCACCGATCCCTTCACGGTGCGCGCCTTGCACCTCGAGCATTCCTACGACCTGATCCTGCTCGACCTGCAGATGCCGGGCCTGGACGGTTTCGGCGTCATGGCCGGGCTGCAGGACATCGAGCCGGACAGCTACGTGCCGGTGCTGGTCGTCACCGCCCAGCCGGACCACAAGCTGCGCGCGCTGCAGGCCGGCGCGCGCGACTTCGTCAGCAAGCCCTACGAACTGGTGGAACTGGAAACGCGCATCCGCAACATGCTGGAACTGCGCCTGCTGCACCAGCGCCTGAACCGCTACAACCAGCAGCTCGAGTTCACCGTGCTGGAGCGCACCGCGGAACTGCGCGCCAGCGAGGCCCGCTTCCAGCGCTTCACCGAACTGTCGTCGGACTGGTACTGGGAACAGGACGCCGACGGCGCGCTGGCCTGCAGTTCGGGCGGCGCGGCCGGCATGCTGGGGCTGGAACAGGCGCCGGGCCAGCCGATGGGCGACTGGGACGCCGCCGAACGCGCCGCGCTGGAGGCCAACATCGCCGAGCGCAAGCCCTTCCTCGACCTGATCTGCAGCCGCTGCACGGCGCACGGCGCCATGCAGTACGTTGAAGTGAGCGGCGAGCCGATGTTCGACGCCGGCGGCCGCTTCAGCGGCTACCGCGGCGTGGGGCGCGACATCACCCACCTGCTGTCCGCCTTGCCGCAGCGGCTGGCGCCGGCCAGCAACTGAGCCAGCTCGGCGGCCGGCAGCGGCCGGCTGAAGTAGTAGCCTTGCACGTGGCCGCAGCGCTCGCGGCGCAGGAAGGCCAGCTGCTGTTCGGTTTCCACGCCTTCCGCGATCACGCCCAGCTTCATGCTGTGCGCCAGGGCGATGATGGCGCTGGCGATGGCCGCGTCGCCCGCCTCGGTGGTGATGTCGTGCACGAAGGCGCGGTCTATCTTCAACGAATGGATGGGAAAGCGCTTCAGGTAGGCCAGGCTCGAATAGCCGCTGCCGAAGTCGTCGATCGACAGCTTCACCCCCATCTCGCTGAGCTGCTCCATGATCAGGGTGGCCGCGTCGGGATGCTCCATCAGCACGCTTTCCGTGATCTCCAGCTCCAGCCGCGCCGGCGCGCAGCCGCTGTCGTGCAGGGCCCGCACCACGCTGTGCACCAGGTCGTGCTGCTTGAACTGGCGCGCCGACAGGTTGACCGCCATGCGCAAGTCGCCCAGTCCCGCGTCGCGCCAGGCTGCCTGCTGGGCGCAGGCGGCGCGCAGCACCCATTCGCCCAACGGGACGATAAGGCCGGTTTCCTCGGCCACCGGGATGAACTCGGCCGGCGCCACCAGGCCGTGCCCGGGACGGCGCCAGCGCACCAGCGCCTCGACCCCGTCGACGGCGCCGCTGGCCAGGTTCAGCTGCGGCTGGTAATGCAGCTCGAACTCGTCGCGCTCGACCGCGTGGCGCAGCGCCGCCTCCATCTTGATGCGGTCCAGCGTGCGCAGGTTCATGTCGGCCGCGTAGAACTGGAACTGGGCGCCGCCCAGCTTTTTCGCGCTGTACATGGCCGCGTCCGCGTTCTTGAGCAGGGCCTGGCTGTCGGCGCCGTCCCTGGGATAGAGGCTGATGCCGAAGCTGGCCACCGGCGTGATCTCGTGCCCGAACACGGACATCGGCTGCGCCAGCGCGTCGGCCAGCTTCTGCGCCACCGCGGCCACCTCCTCGCCGCGCGCCACGTCGGCCAGCAGCACAACGAATTCGTCGCCGCCCAGGCGCGCCACGGTGTCGCCGCTGCGCACGCAGGCCGACAGCCGCGCCGCCACTTCGGCCAGCACCTGGTCGCCGGCGTCATGGCCCAGGCTGTCGTTGATGTTCTTGAAGCGGTCCAGGTCGAGGAACAGCACCGCCACCCAACGGCTGGCGCGGCGCGCATAGGTCACCGCCTGCGTCAGGCGGTCCAGCAGCAGCGTCCGGTTGGCCAGGCCGGTCAGCGCGTCGTGGTTGGCCAGCTGCGTGAGCTCCTGCTCGTAGCGCTTGCGCTGCGCCACGTCCTCGATCACGCCCATCAGCGTGACGCCGTCCTGCTCGGTGTACATGCGCGAATAGGTGGCCTGCACCCACACCAGCTGGCCCGCCTTGTGGCGGTAACGCAGTTCGCGGCAGTGGCTGTCGCAGTCGCCGGCCAGCAGGGCTTGCAGCGCCGCCGTCTCGGCCGCGCGCTCCTCGGGCGGCAGCACGTCGCACAGCGTCATGCCGGCCAGTTCGGTCTCCGAATAGCCCAGCAGCGCCTGCAGCTTGAAGTTGGCGCGCAGCCAGCGCCCGTCCTGCGCGAGCTGGGCCAGTCCCACGGCCGCCTGCCCGAACGCGGCCCGGAAGCGCGCTTCGCTGGCGCGCAGCTGGGCGCGCGCCTGCAACGGCGCGGTGACGTCCTCCAGCACCAGCAGCAGCATGCGCTGGCCGTCCAGCGGCACGCGCGTAAGATTGCAGCGCAGGTGCCGCAGCGGCTGGTCGTCCGGCCCGGCGGAGATCACCAGCTCGTGGCGGTAGTCCGGATTGGCCAGGCCGGCGGCGATGCAGCTCCTGAGCTGCGGCTGCGGCGCGAACGCCGCGTACGGCTGCCCCGCCGCGTCGCCGCCGTCCAGCGACAGCAAGGCGCGCCAGGCCCGGTTAAGGGTGCGCACGGTGCCGTTGGCGCAGACCGCCATCACCCCGGCCGGCATGGCGTCGATCACCTGCTCGGAGTAGGTCTTTAGCCTTAGCAACTCATGCTCGCCGGAGCGGATGTAGGTGTCGAGCGCCAGGCCGAGGTCGAAACACACCACTTTCAGCAGCGCCTCGTAGGTCTGCCACGCGAGCTCGGGCTGCCCGGCCAGCACCTCGCGCAGTACCCCGCCGATGGCGGCCAGATACTTGCGGTAGGCGCCGATATACCATTGCGGCGCCAGGCCTACGCGGCGGTGCACGAGCCCCACCCGGACCCTGTCGCGCACGTAGCCGTCGTCGATGGGGGCGCCCGACAGGCTGGCGAAATAGTCCGCCTGCGCCCGCCGCAGCCGATCGAAGCGGCCGCCCTCCGCCAGCAGCCCGGCCAGCGCAGGGACGCCTTGCAGGTGCCGGTAAAAGGCGTCGACGACGGGGCCGACGCGCTGCTGCAGCCGTTCGTGCACCTGCAACAGCAGGGCTGTGTCCTCGGGGCCAAACTCCAGGAAGGCCAGCCGCTGGCGCACTTCCTCCATACCCGGCATCATGCCCTCGGCCTGCAGGCCGGTCTGTTCGGACATCGCTTGATTCATCTGCTGACTATTCCTGTTGTTCGATCATCCACTGTAATGCCGCCCCGAGCCTGATAACCTTGATGTGGATCAAATTGCATCAGGAAAGCCACTCTGGAGCAGTTGCGCCAGCGCCGCCGCCGGCAGCGGCTTGCCGAATAAATAGCCCTGGTAGGACTGGCAGCCCAGCTGGCCCAGCAAGGCGCACTGCGCATCGCTCTCCACGCCCTCGGCGATCACGTCCAGCTTCAGGCTGCGCGCCATGGCGATGATGGTCAGCACGATGGCCTGGTCGTTGGCGTCGTTGACCAGGTCGCGCACGAAAGACTGGTCGATCTTCAGCTGGTCCAGCGGCAGGCGTTTCAGGTATTGCAGCGAGGAGTAGCCGGTGCCGAAATCGTCCAGCGAGAAGCGCACGCCGAGCTGGCGCAGCGCCTGCATGCTGGCGACGGTCTCGTCCATGTTGTCCAGCAGGATGCCCTCGGTCAGCTCCAGTTTCAGCAGGCCGGGGTCGATGCCGTAGCGTTGCACCGCGGAGCAAACCTGCTCGCGGAAGCCGCTCTGGTGAAACTGGCGCGCACTGACGTTGATTGCCAGGGGCAGCGCGCGCATGGCCGGCTCGGCACGCCAGGCGCGCAGCTGGGCGCAAGCGCTTTCCAGCACCCACTGGCCCAACTGCAATATCAAGCCGGTTTCCTCGGCCAGCGGTATGAAGCGCGCCGGGGAGACCGCGCTGCCGTCCGGCTGCATCCACCGTATCAGCGCCTCGGCGCCGACCGGGCGCTGCAAACAGTCCACCTGCACCTGGTAGTACAGCTCGAACTGCTGGGTGTCGATGGCGTGGCGCAGCTCGTTCTCCAGCCGGGCGCGCTCGCTGATGCTGTCCTGCATGCTCTGGTCGAAAAAGCGCATGCCGTTGCGGCCCGCCTGCTTGGCCTGGTACATGGCGATGTCGGCCTGCGCCAGCACTTCGTCGGCCTGCGAATGCATGCCCGCGTGGAACAGCGTGATGCCGATGCTGGGCGTGCTGCGGCACTGGTGCGTACCCAGCATGTAGGGGCGGTTCAGCGCCGCCAGGATCTTGCCGGCCAAGGCCCGGCTCTGGGCGGCCGCCTCGGGCGCCTGTTCACCCAGACCCTCCACCAGCACCACGAACTCGTCGCCGCCCAGGCGCGCCACGGTGTCGCCCTGGCGCAGGCAGGCGTGCAGGCGGGTGGCAACTTGCTGCAGCAGCAGGTCGCCGGTGCTGTGGCCCAGCGTTTCATTGAGCGTCTTGAAGTCGTCCAGGTCGATGATCATCAATGCGCCGTGGTGGCCGCTGGTGCCGGCGGCCGGCAGCGCCTGCGCCAGCCGTTCCAGCAGCATCCTGCGGTTCGGCAAATGGGTGAGCGGATCGTAGAAGGCCAGGTTCTTGATCTGGTCGCTGGCCGCCTTGCTCAGCGTGATGTCGTTCAGCGAAGCCACGTAATGCGTGACCGCGCCGCCGCCGTCGCGCACGGCGGCGATGTTGAGCAGTTCCGGATACACCTCGCCGTTCTTGCGGCGGTTCCAGATCTCGCCCTGCCAGCGGCCGTTGGCGCCGATGGCGGCCCACATGGCGCGGTAGTAGGCCGCGTCGTGCCGGCCCGAGCTGAGCATGCCCGGTGTCCGTCCCACCGCTTCGGCGCTGCTGTAGCCGGTGATGCGGGTGAAGGAGGCGTTCACCTGCAGGATGACGCCGTCGGCGTCGGTCACCATCATGCCTTCCGGGGAATCGAAGGCGATGGCGGCGATGCGCAGGCCGGACTCGGCCCGGCGCCGTTCGGTGATGTCGGTATGCGCCACGACGGCGCCGCGCCAGTCCGCGTCCAGCGGCGTGACCGACATGCCGAACCAGCGTTCGCCATCCTCGGTGGGCAGTGCATACTCCATCTGGAAACGCGCCGTGTTGCCGGCCAGCACCGCCGCGATGCCGTCGCGCGCCTGCATGGCCTCGCCGCCCTGGCGGCACGCGGCCAGGTAGTTGGCGCCGACGGCGCCGGCCGGCTCGGCGCCGCGCGCGCCGTGCTCGGCGGCGAAGCGGCGCCAGGCGCGGTTGACCGCGAGTATGCTGCCGTCCGGCCCGAGCACGGCGATCTCGTCCGGCAACGCGTCCAGTACTGCGCTGGCCGCCAGGCTAGAGGCGGTGGAATAACTGTCGTTCATGGGGCCTCGCTAATTACTTCGGGGAAATTAACGCAAGAATACTGATGTTGGGCAATAAAAAAATTGACCCAAATCAAAATTTCCGCGCTCTCTGGCATGCTTCCGCCACGCAGCACAGTGAAATCTTTGATATGGATCAAAGGCAGCAAACGGGACGCTTGCTATCCTGCGGATTCATGCATGAAAGGTTTCTTGCCACAATGAATCATCCGACCGCCCTTCCCTCCGCCGCCGGCGCCAAGTGCGACAACTGCCGCTGGCGCGCCCTCTGCCTGCCGTCGGGCCTGGCGGGCGGCGCGCTCGACGAGTTCGAGCGTACGGTGGCGCAGCGGATACCGGTGGCGCGCCACGAGCGCGTGGAGACCGGCGGTGCGCCGTTCGGCCAGCTGCATGCGGTGCAGAGCGGCCAGTTCAAGCTGCAGCGCGCGGCGCCCGACGGCGGCCTGCAGGTGCTGGGCTTTGCCATGCCCGGCGACCTGCTGGGGCTGGACGCCATCGGCACCGGCCGCTACGCCAGCGACGCGGTGGCCTTGTCGGACAGCGTGGTTTGCGCGATTCCCTACCCGGCGCTGGAATCCTTGGTGGCGCGGCAACCCGCGCTGGCGCGGCGGCTGGCCCATGTGCTGAGCGCCAGCCTGGCGCAGCGCCAGGACCAGATGCTATTTCTCGGCAACGCGCGCGCGCCGCAGCGGCTGGCGCGCCTGCTGCTCGACCTGGGCGGCCGCTACGGCGAGCGCGGCGGCTCGGCCACGGCCTTCCAGCTGTGCATGTCGCGCGAAGACCTGGCCGCCTACCTGGCGCTGACGGTGGAAAGCGTGAGCCGGCTGCTGTCCATGTTCAAGCAGAACGGCCTGCTCGCGGTGAGCAACCGCGCCATCGAGCTGCGCGACACGGGCGGCCTGCGCGCCATCGCGGCGCCGCCGTCCACCCAGGCGCTGCCGGCCATGCGGGCCGCCTGAGCCATTCCGGCGCAGTCCGGCCCGGCCCAAGGCAGGCTGGGCCGGCCGGGGCGCGCCATGCCGGGCGCCGCCTCACGCCGCCAGCGCGCGGCTGAACTGGTTGCGCCCGTGCCGCTTGGCGATGTACATCGCGCCATCGCTGGCGCGCAGCAGCGCGTCCGCATCGCACCCGTGCTCCGGATACAGCGCCAGCCCGATGCTGGCCGAGACGTGGGCGCTGCCCTGCTCCAGCGGCACCGGCTGGCGCACCGCCTGCAAAGCGCGCAGCACGATCTCCTCGGCCAGCTCGGCGCTTTCCAGGTCCGCCAGCAGCAGCACGAACTCGTCGCCGCCCAGGCGCGCCACGGTGTCGTTGGCGCGCACCACGCGCTGCAGGCGCTGCGCCACTTCCACCAGCACCGCGTCGCCGGCTTCGTGGCCGCGCGTGTCGTTGACGGCCTTGAAGCCGTCCAGGTCGATCGCGCACACCGCCAACATGCCGCCCTGGCGCCGCGCGCGCGCCAGCGCCTGCTGCAGGCGGTCGGCCAGCAGGCGCCGGTTGGGCAGCCCGGTCAGCGGGTCGATGTGGGCCGCCCGCTCGATTTCCTCCTGCTGCAGGCGCTGGTCGGTGATGTCGGTGAACAGCGCGATGTAGTGGCTGACGTCGCCCGTGCGGCCGAGCACGCGCGTGATAGTCAGGTAGGCGGCGAACAGCGTGCCGTCCCGGCGCCGGTCCCAGATCTGGCCCTGCCAGTGGCCTTGGGCGTCGATCGCCTGCCACATCGCGTCGTAGAAGGCGGGGCCGTGGCGGCCGGACTGCAGCACGCTGGTGGGCTGGCCGAGCAGCTCGTGGCGGGCATAGCCGCTCATGGCCAGGAAGGCCGGATTGACGTCGATGATGCGCAGCTCTGCATCGGCCAGCATGATGCCCTCGGCCGCCGCGCTGAACACGCTGGCCGACAGGTGCAGCCGCCGTTCGGCCGCTTCGCGGGCCGCCAGCATATGGTTGAACTGCTGCGCCAGCGTGGCGATCTCCAGCGGCCCGTCGAGCGGCGCCCGGGCGTTCAGATGGCCGGCGGCGGCGCGCGCCGCCGCCGCGCGCAGGCCGCCCAGTGAACGCAAGGTGCTGCGGTTGAAGCGCCAGGCCATGGCCGCGCCGCAGCCCAGCGCCGCCAGCACGGCGGCCGCGACGCCGGCCAGGCCGCGCCGCATGCCCTGCAGCACCACGCTGCGCTCGATGCGCAGCGCCACGGTCCAGCCGGAGTGGGCCGAGCGGCTATAGGCCAGCAAGTGGTCGCCGGCGCGCAGCGTGCCTTCGCCCTTGTTCGCCAGCGCCGCCAGGATCGCCGGCTCGCCCCGGGCGCCGACCGCTTGCGGCGCCGCGCCGCTGTGGGCGATGGCCGTGCCGGCGCCGTCCAGCAGCACGGCGCCGTATCCGCCAGGCAGGCGCTGCCGGGCCAGGAAATCCTGCAGCCCCGCCACCGGCTGGCCGTACAGCAGCACGCCTGCCGCGTCCTGCCCCGGCAATCTGACTGGAATGGCCAGCGCAATGACCTGGCGCCGCCTGGCCGCGCCGATGAACATATTGGACACGGCCGGCCTGGCGGTGGCGACGACGCGGGCCACCAGGTCCAGCGCGCCGCTCCTGGGCAGCGCCGTACCCCAGGGTACCAGCGTGTTCATCAGTTGCTGGCCGTCCACGCGGATCAGCGCCACGGCGCTGTCCGTGGCGCCGGCACCCATGGCGGCTTGGGCCTGGCGCTGGAACGCGGCCAGCTCGCCCGCCGCCAGTTGCGGGGACAGCGCCAGCACTTCGAGCCGGGCCTGGCGGTTCGCCAGCACGCCGTCAAACACCTGCGACAGGGCACGCGCAGTCTGCAGCGCGCCGGTCTCGAGCTGGCGTTCGCGCTCCAGGTAGAGCGTGGCGGCAAAGATGCAGCCGATCGCCAGCGCCGGCAGCAGCACGATGGTGAACAAGGACGCCAGTCGGCCGTGGCGCGCGCCCCGCAGTGAAGTTTCGCCGTCTCCCATATGCCCTCCGCCTTTGCTGCCACCATTATCGGTGCCAGGCAAGCCGCCGGGACAAGGAAGGCGCACGAAGTTGCAGAAAAACTTGACCTGGATCAAAGCGGCGCCCCCGCCGCGTCACAGCATGCCGTGCTCCAGGGCGTAGCGGGTCAGCTCGGCGTTGCTGGCCATGCCCATCTTGTCCAGGATGCGGGTGCGGTAGGTGGTGACCGTGTTCGGACTCAGGTGCAGCAGCTCGCCGATGCGCACCAGCGGCTCGCCGGCGGCGATCAGCTTGAACACCTCCAGCTCGCGGTCCGACAGCGCCTCGTGGCCGCCACCGCCCCCGCCGCCGCCCACCAGCATGGCCAGCTTTTCCACCACTGCCGGGCTGACGTGCCTGCCGCCGGCGGCCGCCTTGCGCACCGCCTCCACCAGCGTGGCGGTGGGCGCATCCTTGGTCAGGTAGCCGGCCGCGCCCAGTTTCAACGCCCGCACCGCGTAAATCTCCTCCGAATAGGTGCTCAGCATCAGCACCGCCATGCGCGGCCGCTCGGCGCGCAGCGCCTTCAGCAGTTCCAGCCCGTTCTTGCCGGGCATGGTGATGTCCACCAGCGCCACGTCGAATTCCCGTTCCGCCACGCGCTGCATGGCCTCGGCCGCGTTGCCGGCCTCGCCCGCCACCTCGATGCCGGTCGCCGTGCCCAGCATCAACCGCACGCCGTTGCGGGCGATGGCGTGGTCGTCCACCAGCAGCACCCGGATCGCGTCAGCCATGGCCGTCCTCCGGCAGCGGCAAATGCAGCGTCAGCACGGTGCCGCCGGCGCCGCCGCTGATGTCGAGCTCGCCGCCGAAGCTGCGGCTGCGCTCGTGCATGCCGAGGATGCCCCACGACTCGCGCGGCAGCAAACCCTCGGCGGCGATGCCCTTGCCGTTGTCGGTCACCGTCAGCCGCAGGCCGCCCGGCTCGCGCGCCACCGCCACCCGCGCTTCGCTGGCCGCGGCGTGCCGCACCACATTGGTGAGCGCCTCCTGCACGATGCGGAACAGCATGGTGCTGCGCTCGGCGTCCAGTTCCAGCGCGGCGGCCTGCGCGTCGATCTGGCAGGCGCAGCGCAGCCCGGCGCGCAGCGCCACCTGGCCGGTGTACCATTCCAGCGCGGCCCACACCCCGAGCTGGTCCAGCACGCTCGGGCGCAGGTCGGTGATCACCCGGCGCACCGTTTCGATGGCGCTTTGCACCAGCTGCGCCGTATCGGCCAGCAGCGGTTCCGGCGCGCGCCCGGCCGCCGCCGCGCGTTCCTGGGCCACCAGGATGTAGGCGCGGATGCCGGTCAGCAGCCCGCCCAGCTCGTCGTGGATTTCCTGCGCGATGCGCTTGCGTTCCTCTTCCTTGATGCGCTCCTGGTGGGCGCCCAGCCGGCGCAGTTCCTGCTGCGACTGGCGCAGCGCCTGTTCGGCCGCCTTGCCGGCGCTGATGTCGATCAGGATGCCCTGCAGCACCGCCGCGCCGGGACCCGTGCCGCCGGGGCCCGGCACCGGATCGGCCTGGTCGCGCACCCACAGTTCGCCGCCGCCGCGCGGCAGCAGGCGGTACTCCACCCGCAGCGCGCAGGCGCCGGCGCGGCTGGCGCACACCGCCCCCCAGGCCCGCTCGCGGTCCTCCGGGTGCATGCGCTGGCGCAGCAGGCCGGGGTCGGCCAGCCACTCCTCGGGCGTGTAGCCCAGGATGCGGATCTGCGGGCTGACGTACTCGAGGCCGGCCTGCGGGCCGGTGGCGGCCACGTAGCTGACCGCGTGGATCTGCTCGACCAGCGTGCGGAAGCGCGCCTCGGCCTGCTGCTTCTCCGCGCGCAGGCGCTGTTCGCGCAGCATGCGCTCTATGCCGGCCGGCAACAGCTCCAGGTAGCGCCCCTCGCCGTCCTTGACCAGGTAGTCGCGCGCGCCGCGCCGCATGGCTTCGGCCGCCACGGTGGCGCTGTCGGCGCCGGTCAGCATCATCACCGGCGGCGCGTCGCCGCCGGGGCGGCTGGCGGCCAGGCCGGCCAGGAATTCCAGGCCGGTCAGGTCCGGCAGGTTGTAGTCCAGCAGCACGCAGTCGGCCTCGCCGGCCAGCGCCATGGCCAGGCCCTGCTGGCCGGTCTCGGCCTCCAGCAGGCGGTAGGCGCCGGCGGCGCGGAAGGCGCGCCGGCACGCCATGCGGTCGACCAGGTCGTCCTCGACGATCAGGATGCGCACCGGTGCGGCCGGCTGGGGCTGCATCTCCATGGCTCAGGGCATCTCGCTGACGGTCCAGTAGCGGTCGATCTCGCGCACCACCTCGACGAAGGCGCGGTAGTCGACCGGCTTGGCCATGTAGCCGGCCACGCCCAGCTCGAAGCTGCTCAGCTTGTCCTGCTGCTCGGCCGAGGTGGTCAGCACCACCACCGGGATCGGCCGCAGCGCCGCGTCTTGCTTGGCTTCGCGCAGGAACTCGATGCCGCTCATGATGGGCATGTTCAGGTCCAGCAGGATGATGCAGGGACGCTCGCTGCCGGGCGCGCGCAGGTAGTCGAGCGCCGTTTCGCCGTGCTCCAGCGCCACCACCGGGTTGCCGACCCCGATTTCCTTCAGCGCGCGCTTGACGGTCATCACGTCGACGCTATCGTCCTCGATCAGGAGGATGGGTTTGCTTGCATGCTTCATCGGCACTCCTTGGGCCAGGTGAAATAGAAGGTGGCGCCGGCGCCCGGCGCGGACTCGACCCACACGCGGCCGCGGTACATTTCGACGATTTTCTTCACCAGCGCCAGGCCGACGCCGGTGCTCTCGACCCGGTCGCGCGGGGCCAGCGTCTGGAACAGCTGGAAGATGCGCTCGAGATGGCGCGCCTCGATGCCGGGGCCGTTGTCGGCCACGGCGAAGCGCCAGTGGCTGCCGTCGTCGGCGCAGCCGACGCTGATCCGCCCGTCCGGGCGGTCCATATGCTTGATGGCGTTGGAAATCAGGTTGTGGAACACTTGCTGCAGCCGGGTCGGCTCGCCGGCCACGGTGGGCAGGCCGGGCGCCACGCTGACGGCGATGCCGGGCGGCGGCGCCAGCAGGTCCAGCACCTCGGCCAGCACCCGGTTCAGGTCCACCGCGCACACCGCCTCGCGCACCCGCCCCACGCGCGAATATTGCAGGATGCCGTCGATCAGCGCGCCCATGCGGTGCACGCGGTTGATCAGCAGCCGCATGTGCTCCTTGCCCTCGTCGTTGAACTGCCCGGCGTAGTCGGTGGCCAGCCAGTCGGCCAGCGAACCGATGCCGCGCAGCGGCGCCTTCAGGTCGTGCGACACCACGTAGGCGAAGTTGGTCAGTTCCTCGTTGGCGCTGCTCAATTCCTGCAGCAGCTGCTGGGTTTTCTGCTCGGCCAGCTTGCGCTCGGTGATGTCGCGCACCAGGCCGGTGAACATGCGCTTGCCGCCCAGGGTCATTTCGGCCACCGACAGGTCCATCGGGAACACGCTGCCGTCGCGCCGCATGCCCTGCACTTCGCGGCCCTTGCCGATGATGCGCTTTTCGCCGGTGGCCAGGTAGTGCGCCAGGTAGCCGTCGTGCGCGCTGCGGTGCGGTTCGGGCATCAGCATGGAAATGTTGCGGCCGGCCACCTCCTGCTCGCGGTAGCCGAACATGCGCTCGGCGGCCGGGTTCAAGCGCTCCAG
The DNA here is from genome assembly GCF_059567845.1 of Massilia sp. BGA-UO-ETr-WB1. Classification (NCBI taxonomy): domain Bacteria; kingdom Pseudomonadati; phylum Pseudomonadota; class Betaproteobacteria; order Burkholderiales; family Oxalobacteraceae; genus Massilia; species Massilia sp. BGA-UO-ETr-WB1. The sequence goes on from NZ_JCAQOT010000027.1 coordinate 1,004,030, forward strand.
CGCGCCATGCTGGTCGATGGTGATGATGGCGTCCACCGCCGTCTCGAACACTGCGCGCATGCGCGCCTCGCTCTCCTCCAGCGCCCGTTCGGCCGCCTTGCGCGCGCTGATGTCGTGCACCGTGGCCATCACCATGCTGTGGCCGTCGGGGCTGCGCAGCGGCGACAGGCTGACCTCGAGCGGGAACTCGCGGCCTTCCCGGTGGCGCCCGAACAGCGCCGCGCCGGCGCCCATCACGCGCGGGCGGGGCTGTTCGCTGTAGCCCTCGCGCAGCGCTTCGTGGCCGCGCCGGAAGCGTTCCGGGATCAGCATCTCCACCGGCTGGCCGCGCAGCTGCTGCTGGGTGTAGCCGAACAGCGCCTCCAGCGCAGGATTGGCCAGCACAATGGCGCCGGCGCGGTCGACGATGACGACCGGATCCGCGGCCGAGGCCAGCAGCCAGGCCAGGCTCTGCTCGGCGATGGGAGAAGTTTGCACGCAAGTTCCCGGTTGTGGAGTTGTCATCATCATACGATTGATGCCGCGGCCGGTAAAGCCCTGCGGCCGGCGCCGAAATTGCGGCGCGATTTGACCTGGATCAAACCGCCCCCTGACGCGCGCGTGCCGATTCCCATACAGTGGTAGCCAGCTGAATGACGGAGAGAGCGATGCGGCACCTGGATGACAAGACGATAGCGGCACTGCGGCGCGTGCTGCTGGAACAGCGCAGCGCGCTGGCCGGCGCCGTGCGCACCCGGCTGCACGCCGACGGCGCCGAGGCGGCCAGGGCGCTGGAGAACGACTATGCGCAGGCCGATCCGGCCCAGGCCGACGCGCTGGGCGAGAGCGGACTGGCGCTGCTGCACCAGGACTGCCGCCAGCTGGAGGCGGTCGAGCAGGCGCTGGCGCGGCTGGCGGACGGCAGCTACGGGCTGTGCCGCGCCTGCGGCCTGCCGATCGCCCCGGCGCGGCTGCAGGCGCGGCCGGCTGCGGCGCTCTGCCTCGATTGCCAGCAGGACAGCGAGCGGCGCTACCAGGTGCCGCCCGCGTGAGCAACAATTTTCCCACAAGCAAGGAGCATTCCATGAGCTACCGCACCATCCTGGTCCACGCGGACCTGTCGCGCCACGCGCCGCAGCGCATCCGCTTCGCCGCCACCCTGGCGCGCACCTTCGACGCCCACCTGGTGGGCGGCGCCATGACGGGCGTGTCCCGCTTCCTGATGCCGGCCAGCATCGCCATGGGCGGGCCGATGATCGCCGAGCAGGTCGAGCTGATGCGCGAGAACGCCGAGCGCGCCCTGGCCCAGTTCGACGCGCTGGCCGCCCAGACCGGCGCCGCCTCCTGCGAACGCCGCCTGGTGCAGGACGACTTCGACGGCGGCATGGCGCTGCAGGCGCGCTACGCCGACCTGGTGGTGCTGAGCCAGACTGATCCGGACGAGACGGTGCCGGGCGGCTGGAACGACCTGCCCGAGTATGTGCTGCTGAACGCGGTGCGGCCGGTGCTGCTGCTGCCCTACGCCGGCCAGTGGGAGCACACCGGCAGCGAAGTGCTGGTGGCGTGGGACGGCAGCATGGAGGCCACGCGCGCCGTCACGGCCGCGCTGCCGCTGCTGAAGCAGGCCGCGCGCGTGACGGTGGTGGTGTTCAATCCGCAGGCGCGCTGGGGCGTGCACGGCGAACAGCCGGGCGCCGACCTGGCGCTGTACCTGAGCCGGCACGGGGTGCGGGTGGAGGTGAGCGCCCTGCCCACGGCGCTGGACGCAGGCAATGCGCTGCTGTCGCTGGCGGCCGACACCGGCGCCGACCTGTTGGTGATGGGCGGCTACGGCCACGCCCGCCTGCGGGAAATGCTGCTGGGAGGAGTGACCGCCACCATCCTGCGCCAGATGACGCTGCCGGTGCTGATGGCGCACTGAGCGCGCGGCGGGACCGCGCATGCCGTGTGGGGCGGCTCAGGCCGCCTCGCGGTCCGGTTCCATGCGGCCGGCGGCCAGGTCTTGCAGGCCGGCCAGGTCGAGAATGCGCAGGTCGCGGTTGTGCAGGCTGATCCAGCCGGCCTTGCGGAAGCGCGCCAGCAGGCGGCTGATGCTTTCGATGGTCAGGCCGAGATAGCCGCCGATGTCCTCGCGCGACATGCGCAGCTGGAAGCTGGAGGGCGAGAAGCCGCGCGCCGCGTAGCGCGCGCCCAGCGAGGTCAGCAGCAAGGCCAGGCGTTGCTCGGCGCGCATATTACCAAGGAACAAGGCCACCGCCTGCTCGCGCTGGATCTCGCGCGCCATGGTGCGGTGGAACTGCTGCATCAGCTCGGGCATCTGGGCCACCAGTTCCTGCAGCCGGCCGAACGGGATCTCGCACACTTCGCTGTCCTCCAGCGCCACCGCGCTGCAGCTGTGCTGGCCGGCCCCGATGGCTTCCATGCCCAGCAGGTCGCCGGCCATGTGGAAGCCGGTGATCTGCTGCTCGCCGCGCTGGTTGACCTGGGCCGTCTTGAAATGCCCCAGGCGCACCGCGTACAGGCTGCCGAAGCCCTGGCCCATGCTGAACAGCTGCTCGTCGCGCTGCACCCGGCGCCGGCGGGCGATGATCTGGTCCAGGCGGCGCATGGCGTCCTCGCCCAAGCCCTGCGGCAGGCAGAAGCGGTTGAAGCTGCACAGCCCGCAGCGCGGCTGGACCGGCGCGCGGGTGGCGGATGCGATGGGAATGGTGGCATTCATGGTCTGCTCCTATACTTATAAGGGGGGCGAGATGGCTGTACACAGTATCGGGCAGGCATGCCGGGCGCGCTATCGGGTATCCCGGCTGGATGCCGTAGGGGATCCCCGACAAGGCCCAAAGGCGGGCGGATTTGACCTGGATCAAAGAAGCGGGCGGCCGCAAGGCGCTACAGTCCCTCATACCCAATGGAGGACGACATGGACAATTTGCATACCGCCGCGCGCGACCGGATACTGGCCATCCTGTCGGCCGGCGCCGACCTGACGCTGGCCACGCTGCGCCCGGACGGCTATCCGCAGGCGACCACGGTCAGTTATGTGAACCAGGGGCTGGTGCTGTACGCCGGCATCGGGCTGGACAGCCAGAAGGCGCGCAACATCGCTGAGTGCCCCAAGGTGTCGCTGACCATCAACCTGCCCTACGCCGCCTGGAGCGGCATCCGCGGCATCTCGGCGGCCGCCACCGCCACCATCGTCAACGGCGCCGACGCGCTGGCGCGGGTGGCCGCGCTGATGGCGCACAAGTTTCCCGAAATTAAGCGCATGCAGGCGGCAGGCAACGCGCCCGACTGGGGCAGCGTGCTGGTGCTGCGCATCGCGCCGCAGGTCATCTCGCTGCTGGACTACCGCCTGGGATTCGGCCACACCGAGCTGTACGCGGTGCCGCCCGAGGCTTGCGCGGCGGACTGAGCGATGAATCTGGCGGACGGCCCGGAGCGCCCCGGCCTTGACAGCGCGGAGGCGGCCCGCAGGCTGGCGCAGTACGGACCGAACAGTGTGCCCGACGGCGGACGACGCGGCTGGCCCTATCTGCTGGCCGGGGCCGCCCGCGAACCCATGTTCCTGATGCTGGCGACGGCGGCGGCGCTGTACCTTCTGCTGGGCGAGCTGCACGAGGGGCTGGTGCTGGCCGCCACCGTGGTGCTGACCATGGGGCTGACGCTGTTCCAGCAGGGCCGCACCGAACGCGCGCTGCAGGCGCTGCGCCAGCTGGGCGCTCCCACCGCGACGGTGCTGCGCGACGGCGTGCCGCTGGTGCTGCCCAGCGCGCAGCTGGTGCCGGGCGACGTGATCGTGCTGGCGGAGGGCGACCGGGTGCCGGCCGATGCCTTGCTGCTGAGCGCGAACGGCCTGCGCACCGACGAGTCCATGCTGACCGGGGAATCGGTACCGGTCGACAAGTGCGCCGCCGCCGGCGCGGACAGCGGCGCCCCGCCCGCCCCGCCCGGCGGCAGCGGCCTGCCCTGGGTCTACTCGGGCACGCTGGTGGTGCAAGGGCACGGCGTGGCCGAGGTGGCCGCCACCGGCGCGGCCAGCGAAATCGGCCGGCTGGGCGCGGCGCTGGGCACGCTGGCGCCGCCGCCGTCCCTGCTGCGCCGCCAGAGCGCGCTGCTGGCGCGCCGCCTGGCCTTCGCGGGCTTGGCGCTCAGCGCGGCTCTGGTGCTGCTGCTGGGCAGCCGCGACGGCGCCTGGATCAGCGCGCTGCTGGCCGGCCTGGCGCTGGCGATGTCGATGCTGCCGGAGGAGATTCCCGTGATACTGACGGTCTTCCCAGCGCTGGGCGCGCACCGCCTGGCGCGCCGCAAGGTGCTGGCGCGCAACCTGGGCGCCATTGAAACCCTGGGCGCCGCCTCCGTGCTGTGCGTCGACAAGACCGGCACGCTGACCGAAAACCGCATGGCGGTCGGCCGCATCTGGGCCGGCAAGCGCCTGCTGGCGCCGGACGACCGCGCCCTGCCGCCGCCGCACGCCGCCGTGCTGGGGATGGCCATGCGCGCCAGCCGGCCGCAATCGGCCGACCCGATGGAGCAGGCATTCTTCCGCCTCGCCGAGCGCGTCGGCCAGCCCGCGCCCGGCGCCGGCGCCCGCCTGGTGCGCGAATACGGACTGGCGGCGGAACGCCCCGCGCTGGTGCAGATATGGCGGGAAGCGGACGGCAGCCAGCTGGTGGCGGCCAAGGGCGCGCCCGAGTATCTGCTGCCGCTGTGCGCGCTGAGCGAGGACCAGCGCGCGGCCGCGCTGGCGGCGCTGGGCCAGATGACCGGCCAGGGGCTGCGCGTGCTGGCCGTGGCCACCTGCGGCCACGCCGGCGACACGTGGCCGGACGACCCGGCCGGGTTCCGTTTCGAGCTGTGCGGCCTGGCGGCGCTGGCCGACCCGCTGCGCGAAGGGATCCCGGCGGCGGTGGCGGACTGCCATGCGGCCGGCGTGCGCGTGCTGATGATCACCGGCGACCACCCGTCCACGGCCAGCGCCATTGCGCGCCAGGCCGGCATCGCCGACGGCACGGTCCTGACCGGGCCGCAGATGGCCGCCATGGACGAGGCGCAACTGGCGTCGGCGTTGCGCCAGGCCACCGTCTGCGCCCGCGCCCGGCCCGAGCAGAAGCTGCGCATCGTGCAAGCCCTGCAGCGCGGCGGCGCGGTGGTGGCCATGACCGGCGACGGCGTCAACGACGCGCCGGCCCTGCATGCGGCCAATGTCGGCATCGCCATGGGCTTGCGCGGCACCGACGTGGCGCGCGAGGCGGCCGAGCTGACGCTGCTGGACGACCACTTCGCCTCCATCGTCGCCGCCATCCGCGGCGGGCGCCGCATCTACAGCAATATGCGCAAGGCGGTGCTGTATGTGCTGGCGATCCACGCCCCCATCGCCGGCATGGCGCTGCTGCCGGCGCTGCTGGACTGGCCGCTGCTGCTATATCCCATGCACATCGTGTTCCTGGAACTGATCATCGATCCGGCCTGCTCGCTGGCGTTCGAGCAGGAGCCGGCCGAGCGCGACCTGATGCGTCGCCCGCCGCGCCCGGCGGACGCCGCCTTCATCGACCGGCAGACGATGGCGCGCGCCGTGCTCCAGGGCGGCGTGGTGCTGGCCATGCTGGCCCTGGCCTACGGCGCGGCGGCGGCGCTGCTGCCCGAACAGCAGGCGCGCAGCTTCGGCTTTGCCGCGCTGGTACTGTCCAACCTGGCGCTGCTGCAGGCCAACCGCCAGCCCGGCGCGAACGCCGCCGGTGCCCGGCCGGCCCGCAATCCAGCCGCCACGGCCATCGCCGCGCTGGCGCTGGGCCTGCTGCTGGCGGCCATCTACTGGCCTCCGCTGGCGACCGCCTTCCAGATGGCGCCGCTGCCGGCGGCGGCCCTGGCGGCGGCCGCCGGCAGCGGCGCGCTGGCCTATCTGGCCTTGCGCCTCGTCTCGCAGCCCGGCCCGGCCACCCTGCGCGCCGCCTGACCAAACTGTCTATACTGAAAGTGCATCACACATTCAAGGAGGCCATCATGTTCAAACACATACTCGTGCCCACCGACGGCTCGCCCGCATCGGATTTCGCGGTGCGCTCAGCCCTGGCGCTGGCTGCGGAGAACGGCGCCCGCATCACGGCATTGCACGTCTTGCCGGACTTTCATGTGTTCAGCTATCGGCCGCGGGTGCTGGACGAAACCAAGGAGGATTTCCTGAAAGACAGCACGGCCCACGGCACCGCCCTGCTGGCGGCCATCACCGAATCGGCGCGCGCGCAGCAGGTGCCGTGCGAAACCCTGCTGCTGCGCGGGGACCGGCCGCACCGCAAGATCCTGGATGCCGCGAAAAGCAGCGGCTGCGACCTGATCGCCATGGCAACCCATGGCGCGCTCGGGCTGAAAGGCATGCTGCTGGGCAGCGAGACGCACAAGGTGTTGCTGCACAGCCCCGTGCCGGTGCTGGTGTACCGTCCGGAATAGGCCGCCATGGCGCCGGATCAGAACGTGACTTTGAGCGCAGCAGGCAAGCCGCCTGCTGCGATGGAGATGCCTTCCACCGTCAGGCCTTCCTGCGCCTGCCGGAACGGCAGCACGCCGTCGCGGCCCAGCTGTTCCACGCGCTGCACTTTGCCCGCGCCCGGGCCCAGCACGCGCAGCACCACCGAGCCGTCGCGCGGCAGGCCGACGGCGTACACCGTCTCGCCCTTGCTGGTGAAACGCCAGCTGTCTTCGCCGTGCTGCTTCCACGGCCGGGTGCCGTAGATCGCCTCGCCGTTGTTGTTCAGCCATGCGCCCACCTCCTGCAAGGTGCGCTGCTGCTCCTCGGGGATGGCGCCGTCGGCCCTGGGCGACAGGTTGAGCAGGTAGAAACCACCCTTGCTGACCGTATCGACCAGGCGCCCGACGATGGCGCCGCCGCCGGCCACCTTCATGCCGCTGGTGTAGCCCCAGGTGCTGCCGATGGCGTCGTCCACCATCCACGGCCCCGGGCGGATGTCCGGCGGCGAGCGCAAGCCGATTTTCTCGAAGTCGATGATGGAGCCGACCTGCTGCGTATCGTCGTTGCTGGGCGCGTAGGCCACGAATTTGCTGCTGATCGAGACCTCCTTGTTCCAGGCCTGGGCGCGGTTGTAATAATGGGCCGCCACGCGCAGCTTGAGCGGGTCCAGCACGCGCAGGTTCACGCCGTTGTCGAACCACAGCAGGTCGGGCTGGTACTGGTCGATCAGCTCCAGGTTGCGCTCCACCCAGTCGCTCAGGAAGCGCGTCATGGCGGCCGGGCTGCGGTCGGCCACGTTGTAGAACGCGGCCCATTTCGGATCGTACAGGTCCGCTTTCGCCGCTTTCAGCTTGTCCTCCAGCGCCTGCGGCGGATTGATGAAGGTGAAATTCTCCACGCCGTGGTTGGAGACGCCGAACTTCATCCCCTCCTTGCGCACGGCGGCGGCCAGTTCGCCGATCAGGTCGCGCTTCGGCCCCATGCGCCTGGCGTTGAATGGCGTAACCTTGCTGTCCCACAGCGCGAAATTGTCGTGGTGCTGGGCCGAGGGCATCACGAATCGCGCGCCGGAACGGCGGAACAGGGCCGCCCACTGGGCCGCGTCGAACCTCTCCTGCCGGAACATGGGGATGAAATCCTTGTAGCCGAAGCGGTCCGGCGCGCCGAAATGGGCCGTGTGCCATGCCAGTTCGGCGCCGTACATGTGCTTTTCGTACCACTCGTTGCGGTGCGCCGGCACCGCGTACACGCCCCAATGCAGGAAGATGCCGAACTTGGCGTCCTCAAACCAGGCCGGGGTGCGGTAGTGCTTGCGGATGGAGTCCCAGTCCGCCGCGAACGGCCCGGGAGGCAGCGGCGCGGCCACCGCCGCATCGGCCGCCGCCACGATGGCGGGCGTGGCGGGCGGCCCCATCACGCCATAGTCGTACAGCCTGGATTCGGGAACGCCGCCCCGGTCCGGCTTGGGCAACGGAGCGGCCACGGCCAGGGCCGGTACCAGAAGTGACAGTATCAGTCGCGTGCGTGACATCGCGGTCTCCATTATTTTAACTTCAGGATAGCGTAGCGCGCTCTCACGTTTCGCGCACGTATCGCTTTGTATCAGTCATAAACATGATTAGATCGCGTCAGCCGTTGACACTGGTGGGGCGACTATCGATACTCGAAAGCCTCGCGGGCGACCGCTCGGCCAGGACCGGTATGCACACCTACAGCATCGCAGGAATCGCAGCCGCGTCGGCGCCCAGGACTAGCCCCAATGCACGCAACGAGAGACCAACTTGACTACCTTTAGCCGCCGCACCTTCCTTCAAGCTTCCGTCCTGGGCGCCACCCCGCTGCTCGCCGCCGGGGGCGCATCCGCCGGCGCTGCCGAGCCCTCGCCTTCGGCATCGCCCGCCCGCTCGCATGCCGCCGCGCCCGAAAATGGCGCCGGGCTGCGCTGGCTTGAAGGTGTGCCCGCGCTGTCGCAAGGGGTTACGCTCGGCCTACCCTGGCCGCAGGGGAAGATCGCCAAAGGCCAGGCATTCATCCTCTCCGCCCCCGGAGCGGCCGGCATCCCGATGCAAAGCTGGCCACTGGCCTACTGGCCGGACGGTTCGCTGAAATGGAGCGCGCACGCCCTGCCCGCCGGCGCCGGCTTGTCCGACGCCCTGCTACTGTCCCCGGTCAAAGGAAAACCGGCGGCCGCACCCGGCTCTGGCGCTGCCGTCCGCCTGCAGGAAGGCACGAACGAGATCTCGGTCGATACCGGTGTCATCTCCTGCCAGATTCCCAAGCGCGGCGCCCACCTGATCCGCTCCATCACGCGCGCCGGCCGCGACATCGCCCGCGCCGGCAAACTGGTCGCCCTGAGCGACGACCAGCCCGACGGCAGCGCGGGAGCAACCCGCCACACGGCCTTTGAAAGCGACATCAGAACGGTAACGGTCGAACAGCGCGGCCCGGTGCGCGCCGTGGTCAAGATCGACGGCATGCACCGCAGCGGCCAGCGCGCCTGGCTGCCGTTCTCGGTGCGGCTGTACTTCTACGCAGGGGCCGAGTCCGTCCGCATCATGCACACTTTCGTGTTCGACGGCGACGAGCAGAAGGAATTCATCCGCGGCATCGGCATGCGCTTCAACGTGCCGATGCGCGACCAGCCGCATGACCGCCACGTGCGGTTCGCCGGCGAGGAAAAAGGCCTGTGGGCCGAAGCCGTGCGCGGTCTCACCGGCCTGCGGCGCGATCCCGGCGCCGCCTTCCGATCGGCCCAGGTGGCCGGCCTTGCCTGCCCTCCGCTGGAAAACATGGCGCCCAACGTGCGCAAGCTGATGCACCTGATACCCGCCTGGGGCGACTACACGCTGTCCCAGCTGTCGGCCGACGGCTTCCAGATCCGCAAGCGCACCAAGCCGGGCCACGGCTGGATCGATGCCGCGTGGGGCCGCCGCGCGCCGGGTGTGGGCTACATCGGCGGCGCTTCAGGCGGCGTGGCCTTCGGCCTGCGCGACTTCTGGCAGCGCCATCCCACCCAGCTCGACGTCCGCAACGCCCACACCGACGACGCCGAGGTGACGCTGTGGATGTGGTCCCCCGACGCGCAGGCGATGGACATGCGCTTCTACCACGACGGCATGGGCATGGAAACCCACGCCGACGAACTCGATGGCCTCGAAATCACCTACGAGGACTACGAAAAAGGCTACGGCAGCCCGCACGGCGTGGCCCGCAGCAGCGAAATCACGCTGTGGGCGCTGGCAGCCACGCCGTCGCGCGAAGCCATGACGCACATTGCGCAGGCCGTGCAGTCACCGCCGCAGCTGGTGGCGCAGCCGGCGCACTACCTGGCCTGCAAGGTGTTCGGCGGCATGTGGAGCCTTCCCGACCGCTCGCATCCCGCCAAGGCCCACATCGAGGATGAGCTGGACCGCCGCTTCGACTACTACCGTGGCCAGGTTGAGCAGCACCACTGGTACGGTTTCTGGAACTACGGCGACGTGATGCACACCTACGACGCCGACCGCCACGTATGGCGTTACGACGTGGGCGGCTACGCCTGGGACAATTCGGAGCTGTCGCCCGACCTGTGGCTGTGGTACTCCTTCCTGCGCAGCGGCCGCGCCGACATCTTCCGCCTGGCCGAAGCCATGGTGCGCCACACCAGCGAAGTGGACATTTACCACCTGGGCCGCTTCGCGGGCCTCGGCACGCGCCACAACGTGCAGCATTGGGGCTGCAGCGCCAAACAGGTGCGCATCAGCGCGGCCGTGTACCGCCGCTTCTATTACTACCTCACCGCCGACGAGCGCATCGGCGACATCATGCAGGAGCTGCTGGATGCGGACGCCAAGCTGGCCGACGTGGACCCGGTGCGCAAGCGCGCCGCGCCGCTGGACAAGTCGCTCTACCCGGCCCGCGCCAGCTTCGGCACGGACTGGGGTTCGCTGGCCGGCAACTGGCTCACCGAATGGGAACGCGGCGGCAAGCCGGTGTACAGGAACAAGCTGCTGACCGGCATGCGCGACATCGCCGCCATGCCGCACGGCTTCTTCAGCGCCGAACGCGCCGGCTACCAGCCGAAGGACGGCCATATGGCCAATATGAGTGGCGACAAGGTGCAGGCCAGCCACCTCAATGCGGTGTTCGGCGCCGTGGAGGTGTTCGCGGAACTGATTGCGGTCACCGGTGACAAAGCTTTCGAGCGCGCCTGGGTGCAGTATTGCACGCTGTACAACGCCAGCCGCGAAGAGCAAATCAAGGCGCTGGGCATGCCGCACGGCGGCACCAACGCGCTGCGCGTGGGACACTCGCGGCTCACCGCCTATGCGGCCTGGCGCACCGGAAACGCCGAACTGGCGCGCCGCGCCTGGCGCGAGTTCAACGAACGCCCGGCGCCGCTGGTGCGTCCGGTCCAGCTGCGCGGCCCGGCCGTGCTCAATCCGGTGCAGGAAGTCGACTGGATCAGCACCAACGACACCGCACAATGGGGCCTGGCCGCGATCCAGAACCTGGCGCTGATCGGCGACCATATCCCTGCAAAATAACCACTCCGACAGACTATGAAGCTTTCCCTTATCACCTTGCTGCTGGCTGCCAGCTTTCCCGCCACCGCGCAAACGGGCGGCGTGCGCAAGTTCGACTTCAGCGCCCAGCCGGCGGCCGGTTACACCGCCGTCGCTCCCGCAACCGAATATAGCGCCGGCAAGGGCTACGGCTTCGAGCCCGGCGCCGTGGCCGGCCAGCCGTCCTTCTTCTCGGTCGATCTCCCCGAAGGCAATTACAACGTCACCGTCACGCTGGGCGGCGCGCAGGAAGCCAGCACCACCATCAAAACCGAACTGCGCCGCCTGATGCTGGAGAACGTGCGCACCGCACCCGGCAAGACGGAAGTGCGCACCTTCACCGTCAACATCCGCACGCCGCACATTCCGGCCGCCGCTGGCCTGGCGGCGGGCGCCGTCAAGCTCAAGGCGCCGCGCGAAACCGTGCAGGAAGCCTGGAACTGGGACCGCCGCCTGACGCTGGAGTTCAACGGCGCCAACCCCGCCGTGCGCGCCATCGACATCGCTCCGGTGCAAACGCCCACCATTTTCCTGTTGGGCGACTCCACCGTTTCCGACCAGCCCGGCGAGCCGTACGCCAGCTGGGGCCAGATGCTGCCGCGTTTCCTGAAACCGGGCGTGGCCGTCGCCAACCACGCCCAATCCGGCGAAACCTACCGCGATTCGCTGGCCCGCCGGCGCCTGGACAAGGTGCTGAGCGCCATGCGCCCGGGAGACACGGTCATGATGCAGTTCGGGCACAACGACCAGAAGCAGATCAAGGACGGCAAAAGCGGCCCGTTCACCACCTACAAGGACGAGATCAAACAGCACGTGGACGGCGTGCGCGCGCGCGGCGGCGTGCCGGTCATCATTTCGTCGATGGAGCGCCGCGCCTTCGACGCCAACGGCAAAGTGGTTCCATCGCTGATCGACTACGCCACCGCCGCCCGCCAGTCGGCGCAGGAGCTGGGCGTGGCCTTCATCGACCTCAATGCCATGAGCAAGCCGCTGTACGAGGCGCTCGGCACCGAGGCGTCCAAGGCCGCCTTCGCGGAGCCGCAGCCCGGCCGCACCGACAACACGCACCACAACAACTACGGCGCCTACGAGCTGGCGCAGGCGGTGCTGACCGGCATGCGCCAGGCCGGCGTGCCCGCCGCGTCCTTTATCGCCGACGGATACGGCAGCTTCGATCCGTCCAAACCGGACCCGGTGGCCAAATTCGCGGTGCCGCCCAGCCCGAAATTCAGCAATGAGCGCCCGCTGGGCGACGAGGCCAATGCCGGCGCGGAAGCCAATGCCTACATCTTCGCCTACTTCACCAAGAACGGCGAAGACGGCCTGCACCTGGCCGCCAGCGCGGACGGCTACCGCTGGGACAAGCTGGGCGGCGGCCGCAGCTACCTGACGCCCAAGGTTGGCATATCGAAGCTGATGCGCGACCCGTGCATCGTGCGCGGCCCGGACGGCACCTACCACATGGTCTGGACCTCCGGCTGGAAAGAGAACAACATCGGCTACGCCTCATCGAAAGACCTGGTCAACTGGTCCGAACAGCAGGAGCTGCCGGTGATGGCGCACGAAAAAGGCGTGCTCAATGCGTGGGCGCCGGAAATCGTCTACGACGAGCAGCGCGGCGAGTTCCTGATCTTCTGGGCGTCCACCGTGCCGGGCAAGTTCACGGAAACGGCCGGCTCGTCCGAGGAGAAGTACAACCACCGCCTGTACTCCACCACCACCAGGGACTTCAAGACCTTCACGCCGACCCGGCTGTTCTACGACCCGGGCTTCAGCGTGATCGACGCGACTTTCGTGCGCGCCAACGGCAAGAACCACCTGCTGATCAAGGACGAAACCGTGAAGCCGCCGCGCAAATACCTGCAGGTGGCCGACGCGCCCTCGCTGAACGGCCCGTTCGGCAAGCTCAGTGCTCCCATTACGCCGCAAGGCATGTGGGTGGAAGGCCCGACCGCCATCCAGGCCGGCGCGGACGTGATCCTTTACTATGACGCCTACCGCACCAAGCACTACGGCGCCATGCGCTCGCGCGACCTGGTTACATGGGAAGACGTGACGGCCAAAATGAGCTTCCCGGACGAGGGCACGCCGGTGCGCATGCGGCATGGCACAGCCATTGCCGTCCCCGCTGCACTGGTCGAACAGCTGCGCGCGCAATAACGCGCACACGAATAAGATACCCACTCTGGAGACAACCATGAAACGACTGCTGCTCGCGCTGGCCACGGCCGCCACCCTGAACCTGGGCCTGTCGCTGCCCGCCGCCGCGCTGGATCCGGCCACCACCACCGCCAGCGACCAGAACTACCTGGCGCGCGTGCCTTACCAGACCTACTTCGCCGACTACCTCGCCCTGCGCAAAGGCCGCCAGGCCGACATCATCTTCATCGGCGACTCGATCACCGAGCAATTCCGCTGGGGCGCGGGAGCGCCGGTCTGGAACACGCGGTTTGACAGCCGCGCCTTCGACTTCGGCCTGGGCGCGGACAGGACCCAGCACGTCCTGTGGCGCCTGGACAACTTCGATCTGTCCTTCCTGAAGCCGAAGGTCGCGGTCATCATGATCGGCACCAACAACGTCAACAACGAGCCGGAAGACATCGCCAGCGGCATCAAGGCCGTGGTGGCTGCCACGCAGAAGAAGTTCGCCGGCGTGAAGGTGGTTGTGGTCAGCATCCTGCCGAATGCGCGCGCGGATCAGCGCATGGCGGAGGTGAACAAGCTGATCGCGCCGATGGCCGACGGGAAGTCCATCTGGTATCTGAACCTGGCCGCGCGTTTCACGCCCGAAGGCGACAACTGGAAAGGCCTGAGCGGCGACAAGCTGCACCTCACGACCGCCGGCTACAACATGTGGGCCGATGAACTGGAGGCCCTGCTTGCAACGATACAGAAATAGCATGGCCAAAACGCGCGCCGTGGCGGCTTGCCTGGCAATCGCGTCCGCCCAGCTCGCACACGCCCAGACGGCGCCGCCGCCAACCGTCACAATCAAAAAGGCGGCGCCGGCCAAACCGCCGGAGCCACCCGCCACGCCCGGCAGCGCCGATAGCCCGGACGTGGCCAGCGTAGTGGTATCCGCCGAGCGTCCCACCAACCGCATCGACCGCCAGGTCTACGACGTGAAATCCGACGTCGGCGCCAGCAATGGCTCGGCGGCGGACGCGCTGAACAGCGTGCCTTCGGTGGCGGTCGACCCGGATGGCTCGGTCACGTTGCGCGGCAGCCCCAACGTGCAGATCCTGATCGACGGCAAACCGTCCGCCGTGCTGCAGGGCGATAGCCGGGGCGCCTCGCTGAACGCAATCCCGGCCGAAGACATCGAGTCGGTGGAAGTCATCAACAACCCCGGCGCGCAGTTCGGCAACGACGCCGGCGGCGGCCCTATCATCAACCTGGTGATGCGCCGCACGCGCCGGCCCGGCGGCTTCGGCGTCATTAACGCCAACGCGGGCAGCGAGGGCCGCTACAACTCGGCCCTCTCCGGCACCTACAACTCGGGCGCGTTCGGCATCCAGGGCGGCCTGAATATCCGCCACGACGGCCGCGCCAGCAGCGGCGGCACGGTGCGCGACCGCATCGATCCTGTCACCGGCGCGATGGTGCACAGCACCCAGTTCGCCAGCTCCTCCGGCCTGAACGACAACGTCGGCGCCAATGCCTCGCTCACCTACAACATTGGCGCCAAGGACACCCTGGCCGCCAGCCTGTCCTACCAGGGCCGCGACAACGCACAGCGTTCGCAGGACCGCTACCTGCGCTACGCTGGGGCCGCTGAAGGCATTATCGACAGCGACTACACCCGCAGCACCCAGCGCGGCGGCGACGCCCGCAACTACGGCCTCGGCGCGCGCTGGGAGCACAAGGGCAAGGCCGATGGCGAAACCATGAAGATGGACCTGCGCGTCACCTCGGCCGACAACACCATCAACAACGCCTACCAGAACATCTACGCCGTTGCGCCGCGCGGCGCGCTGGACCAGAAAAGCTTCCAGGACAATACCAGCAACAACCGTATCGTCGACCTAACCGGCGACTACGAGCTGCCCATAGACCGCGCCATGCTCAAGCTGGGCTACAAGGTGGCGGACAACCGCAGCGAATTCGACACCCTGTACACCAGCGTCGATCCCGTCTCGCAGCTGCCCTACGTGAACACCCAGCGCAGCAACCGCTTCCGCATGGACGAGAAGAATTTGGCGCTGTACGGTTCCTACCAGGTGCGCCTGAACGAGAAATGGGGCGTGCTGGGCGGCCTGCGGGTTGAGCATACCGAGCTGGATATCGAGCAGCTGACCACGCATGTAAACGCGTCGAACAGTTATATCAGCTACATCCCCAGCGCTTACGCCACCTACAAATGGTCCGACGACACCAATCTGCGCTTCAGCTATGCGCACCGTCTGCGCCGGCCGAACGGCAATGAGCTCAATCCCTTCGTCATTTACCGCGACGAGTTGAACGTCTCGGCCGGCAATCCGCAGCTGAATCCGACCAAGACGGACTCCTTCGAGATCGGCTACGAGAGCCGCATTGCCGGCATGGAGACCAACCTGCGCGCCTACCACCGCAAGGACCGCGACTCGATCCTGATCCGCCGCTACTTCATCAGCGACACCGTGCTGCTGACGACGCCCGTCAACGGCGGCCGCAACAACGCCAGCGGGCTGGAATTCACGGTGCAAGGCAAGATCGCGCCCGGCCTCTCGATGAGCGCCAGCGGCAACCTGGGGCACACGGAGCAATTGACGGAGGATTTGTACGGGTTCGCCAGCACGCGCACCGCCTCGTCGCTGAGTGGACGCCTGCGGATGAACTACCAGGCCACGCCGGAAGACCAGCTGCAGGCCATGGTGCAAACGCAGGGCCGCCAGCTATTCGGCCAAGGCGTGCGGCAGCCCAACACCACGGTCAATTTCAGCCTGCGCCACGCGATTACGCCGAAACTGAGCCTGGTGCTGAACTTGACGGACGCGTTCAACTCGAACCAGATCGAAACCATCACCGACACGGCCACGCTGAAGGAAACCAGCATACGCCGCTCGGACGGGCGGATCGCTTACCTGGGCTTGTCGTATCGGCTGGGCGGGTTCACGCCGGGAACCGGCGCGCGGCCGGGCGGCGGTCAAGGTCAAGGTATGCGACAGGGACCGGGGCAAGGTCAGGGGCAGCGCGGCAGCGGCGGCCAGCGCTGAGGCGTCCGCCCGCCCTGTGGCGCCTGCTCGCGCTGATGCGGCTGCGCCGCCTTACTGCGTGGCAGCCGGCTTCAATGCCGCCTTGTCCGTTTCGCTGGACCACACCTTCATGGTCTGCACCGCCAGCAGCTTGCAGCCGGCGGCGGTGTTCACGTAAGTGCGCATGAACTGATAGCGATTGCTGCGCCAGGTCTTGCCGTCTGCGTTCCAGGCATCCACCGTGCTCTGCCCGCGCAGTACCACGGTATCGCCGAGCACTTGCGCCTGCACGCCGCTGGTGGTGCGGGCTTTCGGTATGCTGGCTGGATTCTTCGCCCGCGCCACCATGGCCGCCTTGTCGTCAATGGACGAGACCAGGTTGTGCACCCAGACGAAATCGTCGGCCAGCAGGTTCTCCAGGAACGCAGCATCGCCGATGCGCATCGCCTCTTCGTACTGCGAGTCGCGGGCGACCAGGTCCGCAACAGGCAGGCACGGGGCGGCTAGCGCGGCCAGGGGCAATGCAGCGAGCAATGACAGCAGTAATGCGGATTTCATTGAGCTATTCTAGCCGGTGGACTTTGAAATCGGTGATTTCCTGCCGCGAGTGCGTGGTGCGGAAGCCGAAGTGCCCCGAGCGCAGCGGTTCTGGATCGCGGTAGGTGAAGTACGCTTCGCCGTCGACCAAGATGCGCGTGCAACCCCGGTAGACCGAAATGTCGATCTGGTACTCGCGGTTGGGCAGCAGCAGGTGCTCGCTGTCGGCCAAGTCGCCGAGCAGCACGCGCTGGCCCTTGCCGTCGTACTTGCGGAAGCGGGTGGTGGTGTTGCTGTTGCCGCCCATGCCCATGTAGTACAAGCTCAACGCGTCGTACTGGGCAAAGGTGCCGTCGCGGGTGAACAGATTGGCGTTGCGCGGATCGCTCGCCATCCAGAACTGGTTCAGGTCGGACAGGCGGTCATTGGCGCCGCCACCCACCAGCATCTTGCGGCGGTAACTGATCTGGATGTCGCCGGACAGGCTGGGCTTGAACCATACGGTGGCGTCGCCCGCCACATCGATGGTCAGCTTGCCCTGCGCTGCGGCGATGGTGGAACCGGGGGCGGCGCGGTACTCGGGCACCCATTGGGCCAGGCCTTGATCGAAACCGTCCGCATGCAGCAGCGCGCCGGGCTTGCCCCAGTTGGTGCATTCCTGCGCGGCGCCTGAAACCGGCGCGGCCAGCGCGGCCAGTGTCGCCAGCATTGCGGCTGCGGCGGAGCGCACGGTCATTGCGGCGCCTTGCCGGCGGGCGGCACGGCCCTGCCCTGCGCGGACAGGTAGGGCGCGGCCGGGTTGCGCGGCAGGCCGTTCAGCGCCGCGATCACGCTGCGGGCGTTGAACTGCGCGCCCGCGTCGTTGGTGTGGGTACGGGCGTCCGAGAACAGGCCCGCGACCGCCGCGGCGCCGATCTGCCGGTAGCCGTCGCTGACCACCATGGTCAGGTCCGCAAACTGCGCGCCGCCCGCCGCAGCCACCTCGGCGTCCCACTGCGCGAAGGTGGCAAAGTCGCGGCCCTGCTCCCAAACGTCCTTGTGCGGCACGGGCGACAGCAGGACCACCGACGCGCCCTTCGCCCTGGCGTCGGCCACATACTTCGCCATATACCAGCCAAAAGTATGTACCTGTTCCTTGCTGCCGTCCGCCCTGGTGTCTTCCACGGTTTCCGGGCCGGTGCCCTTGCCGGACGCCCTGCCCTTCATGGCCGGATCGCCGATGCGGCCGCCGTCGTTATGGCCGAACTGGATCAGCACCACGTCTCCCGCCTTCATCTGCGCCATGACCTTGTCCCAGCGGCCTTCGGTCAGAAAAGTGCGGCTGCTGCGCCCGCCGATGGCATGGTTGACGACATTGACTTTGCTGGTGTCGAAGTACGGCGCGATGCGTTCGCCCCAGCCGAACATGCCGTTCGAGCCGCCGCTGCGCACGGTCGAGTCGCCGACGATGAAGACATTCGGCAGCGCCGGATCGCGCGGCACATCGGCGCGCACCTTGGCGCCGTCCACCACCGGCCGCTCGTCCTCGGCGGGGGCGATATCCGCCGCCTTGGCGCTGAAGGCCGACTGCACCACCGGCAGCCGCAGCGCTTTCAACCCGGCCACCACCAGCCGCGCGTTGAGTTCCGCGCCGGCCCAATTGGTGTGTACGCGCTCGTCAGGCGTCACCAGCGGGAACAGCTTCATCACCGCGTCCCGGCCCAGTTCATCGTACTTGCGCGCCGCCATTTCATTCAGGTCGATGAAGCCAACGCGTTCCTGGCGCGCCACTTCGGCGGCCCAGCCGGCATAATCGCCCTTGCCACGGCCGATCTTGCCCTCCGCGTCCCACATCTTGCGCGGAATCGGCGAGCAGATGACGGGCGTTGCGCCCTTTGCGCGGATCTCGGCGATGTAGCGGCGCAGATACCAGCCATAGCTGCGCACCGTTTCATGCTTCCCGGTGAGCAGGTTGTCGATTTCCTGGCTTTCCTCTCCCACGCCCTTGATGGTGCCGCGCGCGCGGCTGGTGTCGTTGATGGCGCTGGAATCGTTGTGCCCGAACTGCATGACGACCACGTCGCCGGCTTTGATAAAGGGCAGCGTGCGCTCCCAGTGGCCGCCGCTGATGTAGGTGCGGCTGCTCAAGCCGCCGATGGCGCGGTTCACCACGTTGATCTTGGCGGGGTCGAAATAGGCGGCGATCGGATTGCCCCAGCCCCACTGGCCTTCCTCGCCCTTGCCCTGGCCGTCGTCGCGGCCATTGCGCACCGTGGAGTCGCCTATCAGGATCAGGGACGGCAATGCGGCGTTGGCCGGTTCCGGCAGCTGCGGGCGCGCTTGCGCCGGGTCGGTGTTGACGGCGGCCGGCAAGGCGCTCTGAGCCAACGCCGACGACGATATTGCGATGCAGCAGACCAGGGTGGATGCGGCGTGGCCCAGCGCCTTCAGGATTTTGTTCATGGTCACAATTCTATGCGATGAATTTCACAGTCCGCGCCTGGCTTGCAAAGAATCAGGAAGATGAGCAATCGCGCCGCTAAAATGCGCACACAATCGAATTCCCGCAACCTGAAATCAGTTACCAATGAAAACCAGATTCCTCATGCCAGCCGTCGCCGCGATCCTGATGGCATGCGCCTTCAGCGGCACCGCGCACGCGCAGATCGGCAAGCGCTTCCCGTCCGAGCGCAAGGTGGTGAAAGATCCCGTCACCGGCACCATGCTCACCTTCCTGACCAGCAAGCCGCATGGGGACTCGAAAATTTATCCCACCCACCCGCAGTGGACCTCCGACGGCCAGTGGGTGGTGTTCAGGTCGCGCCTGGCGGAAGGCGAGGCGCTGGCGGTGAACGAGAAAACAGGCGACATCGTCCAGGTGAGCGAAGGCGGCTACACCGGCATGCTGAACCTGGCGCGCAAGAGCATGAAGCTGTACTTCATGCGCCCGGACAGCACCAAGGGCCGCCTGCAGATCGTGGAAGTGGACCTGGCGCGCCTGTTCGCCGACAGCGCTGCCGGCACGCTCAAGCCTGCGGCCACCTACCAGCGCGTTGCAGGCACCACGCCGCTGGGCATGGAGGCCGGCGGCGACATGGCGCTGGACGCGGACGAAGAATGGGCCTACTTCCGCGTGGGTAAGGAGGAATCCGCGAAGTACCTGGCGCCGGGCGTGAAGCCCGAGCAGCCATTCGGTCCCCGCGGCATGGGCGCCGGCCCGAACGGCATCGCGCGCATGAACGTCAAGACAGGCGAAATCAAGCACGTGGTGTCGGTGCCGTTCCAGATCGGCCATATCCAGGCCAATTTGTGGAACCCGGGTGAGATCGTGTTCTGCTGGGAGACCGGCGGCAAGTCGCCGCAGCGCACGTGGACCGTCAAGGCAGACGGCAGCGGCTTGCGGCCGTTGTACCCGGAGGCGCCGTATGAATGGGTGACGCACGAGGCGGTCATCTCCAAGGACGAGGTGGCGATGGCCATCATGGGCCACCGCAAGATTCCAGATGGCGCGGGCGGCGTGGCCGCGCCGGCCACCGGCGTGGGCGGCGCGAATCCGGGCCAGGATGCGGCTTGGGGCCCGTCCGGCACGCGCGAGAAGCCGACCGGCCTGGCCATCGTCAACATGCGCACCCGCGAAATGACCATCGCCGGGCAAACGCCGTCGGGCAGCGGGTTGTGGCACGTGCACGGTTCGTCGGACGGCCGCTGGGCGGTGGGCGATGACTTCAGCCGCAGCGTCTACCTGATCGACCGCAAGACGCGCGAGATGATCATGCTGACCACCGGCCACAAGGACACCGCCGCCGACCATCCGCACCCTACTTTCAATGCGGACGGCACCAAGATCGAGATCCAGTCGGCCATGCTGTCCGAGGACGGCCGCTCGATGAACATCGTCATCGTGCCGGTGCCGGAGGAATGGCTGAAGCGGAAGTAAGCCGCTTAGTCGAGCTGGGTCAGCGTTACGCGGCGCAGCTCGTACGGCGCGCCTTCCAGCTGGAAGCCTATGCGGCCGAAAGCCGGCGTGGCCCCGGTCACCTTGTTCTGCGCCACGCCGTTGACGCTTACTTCCACCGTGCCGTCGCGGCTGACGATGTCGGCGCTGTTCCACTGGCCCGCCGGCAGTTCGCTGTCCGCAGCCGTGCGGGCCTTGATGACGGGCGAGGCGCCGGCCGCACTGGTGGGCGGCTCGGCGAAACCGTAGCCGGCCATCGGCAACAGGTCGCCAGTGCTGCCATTCTTGGTCTGCACCTGCAGGCTCACCGGCCATACGCGGTCCATGGGGCCGGGGCTGATGTGCAGCAGTACGCCGCCGTTGCCCGGCTTGCCGCTCCAGCGCCACTCGACGTGCAGACGGTAGTTGCGGTAGCTGGCCGTGGTGGCCAGGAAGCCCGACGGCTGGCCGGTGGACGCCACAACGCCATCCGGCAGCATGGTGAAGACACTTGCCAGCGGCGTGTCCGGCGTGGTTTGCAGCTCCCAGCCCGAGAAGTCCTTGCCGTTGAAAAGGTCCGCCGCAGCAGCCTGGCCAGCTATCAGCATGGCCACTCCGCAGATTGCCCGCAACCTCGTTTTACGATTACTCATCTCTGTTATCCTTTCCAACATCATGAAAAAACTCATACTCGTCACGATGATCAGCTGTATCGCCGCGCTGGCCAGCGCCAATCCCGTGATTCCCCTCTGGCCCGAAGGCGTGCCCGGCGCCCGCGCAGGCATCGGCGCGGAGCAGCTCAAGGAAGGCCGCATCTCCAACGTCAGCGAGCCTACGCTCACGCTGGTCGGCCCGGCGGTGGACCGCCCCAACGGCACCGCCGTCATCATCTGCCCCGGCGGCGGTTATGTGCGGCTATCAGCCGACCGCGAAGGCACGCAGTACGCGAACTGGCTGTCCGGCCTGGGTGTGACCACCTTTGTGCTCAAGTACCGCATGCAGGAATTCGGCCACCCCGCGCCGCTGCAGGACGTGCTGCGCGCCGTGCGCCTGGTGCGCTCGCGCGCCAAGGAATTCGGCATCGACCCGGCGCGCATCGGCGTGATGGGCAGCTCGGCCGGCGGGCATCTCGCAGCCAGCGCAGGCACGCTGTTCGACTTGCCCGCGGGCCGCACTGGCGCCGCGCTCGATGGCACCAGCGGACGGCCGGACTTCCTGATGCTGATGTACCCGGTGATCACCATGGAACCGCCGGCGGCGCACATGGGGTCGCGCCAGGCGCTGCTCGGGAAAACGCCCACGGCCGAACTGGTGACGCAGATGTCGCTGGAAAAGCAGGTCACCGCCGCCACGCCGCCCACGCTGCTGATCCACACGCAGGAAGACCAGTCGGTGCCGGTTGAGAACAGCATCCTGTTCTACCAGGCGCTGACCCGGGTCCGCGTGCCGGCCGAGATGTATCTGTTTGAACGCGGCGGGCATGGCATGGGCATGAAGGACGGCCTGGGCACCTCGTCCGAGTGGCCGCGCCGCGCCGAAGAATGGCTGCGCGCACGCGGACTGCTGGCGAAGAAATAACGTCAGGCGAAGTGGAACATCTGCTCCAGCGGCCATTCGCGCGGCCGGTTGCCGGGTTCCACTTCCATCAGGTCGGCCATGTAATCCCACCAGCGCCGCATCACTTCCTTCTGCGGCAACTCGGCGATCTTATTGTCCGGCCGCAGCTTCAGCACGGCGAACAAGTGCAGCGTCTCCTCGTCGAGGAAGATCGAATAGTCGTAAATGCCGGCCTCGCGCAGTGCGCTGGCCAGGTCGGGCCACAACTCGTCATGCCGGCGGCGGTACTCCTCCACCGTGCCCGGTTTCAGTTTCATGCGGAACGCGCGTATCGTCATTTTTTTGCCGCCATCTTCTTCAGTTCGGCCGCAGCCAGCAGGAAGCCGCCCACGCCGTAGTTAAAACTGGACGCGGGCCGGTAGAACGCCGGTTCCGCACCTGTCTGCTGGATGCCGCCCAGGCGACCGTCCGCGTACACGCTCTTCAGGATGCCGGCCCATGCGCGCTCGATCACCGGGCGGTAGGTCTTGCCGTCCAGGTAGCCCTGGTTTACGCCATAGGCCATGCCATACACGAACAGCGCCGAGCCCGAAATCTCGGGCAGCGGATAGGTGGCAGGATCCAGCAGGCCGGCGTGCCATAGGCCGTCCGGTCCCTGGATTTTCGCCACCGCCGCCGACATTTCACGCAGCTGCTGGATGTAGAACGGCCGTTTCGGATCGTCCGCAGGAATGTAGTCGATGCTGCGCGCCAGCCCGCCCAGCACCCAGCCTTCGCCGCGCGACCAGAAGATCTTCTTGCCGTTTGGCTCAGTCTTGCCGATGTAGCTCGCGTCGCGCGCGTACAGGTGCTCCTGCTTGTCGTACAGCAGGTCGTAAGTCTTCTGCCATTGCTCGTGCACGTAATCCAGGTATTTGCGTTCGCCGGTGACCTTGTACATCTTCAGCCATACCGGGGGCGCCATGAAGAGCGCGTCGCACCACCACCATGGCAGGCGGTCGTCGCCGGGCTTCAGCGTTGTCAGGCTGATCAGGATGTCCAGCTGGGTGCGGGTTGCCGCCAGCTTTTCGGGCGACGGGTCCAGAGCGTACAGCTCAAGGTAGGTCTGCGCCACGCTGATGTCGTCCGCGTTCGGGTACGGCGTGCGCAGCTCCCAGTTGAAACCCTTGGCCATGGTCAGCATGGCGTTGCGGTATTTCGGGTCGCCGGTGGCTTCGCTGGCGGCCATGAAGCCGGTGAACAGCACGGCCGAGGTCCAGATCTTGTCCAGGTGGCGCATGGTGCGCTCCAGCTGCCAGTCGGCTACCTTTCGCAGCGCCTTGTCGATGGCGGAAGGCTGCAGCGCGGGCGACAGGTCGGTGGCCAGGGGGCCGCCGTCGGCGGGCGCGTCGCCGAACTTGCGGCTGGTGTCCTTGTCCACGATGGCCTGCTGGGCCGGCGTGGGCAGCGGGTAGTTCTGCTGCGCGGATGCAATGCCAAATGCTAGCCCCAGGGAGATGAAAAGTGCGGTCTTCTTAGCCATCAGGTCTTGTCCTGTTCTTCAAAGCTCTTCTTGGATGGGTCTTCCACTTTGCGCGCCTGGCGCACCACGGTGGCGCCGGCAGGCAGGCCGCGCACGGCGGCGGCGTCTTCCAGCTCCACCGGCGCGGTCAGCGCCAGTTTCACGTCGGTGAACTGCCAATCCTTCACGTCATAGATATGGCCACCCTGCCTGGCCTGGATATCGATGTTCTTCAGGCTGAAGCGTTCCAGCGGCACTTCCTTGTAGCCGCTCACCTCGAACGCCGTGGTGGCGCCGGTGGCCTTGATGTTCCAGATGCTCACGTCGTGGAAGTAGGCGCGGCCCTTCTCTTTCGGCACCGGCGTGGCCAGCACTTTCCAGTACGGCGGATACTCCTTGATCTCCGGTGGGATGGTGGCGTAGCTGTAGCTCGGGTTCCAGTTCATGGTGATGCGCATGACGACCGGGATGTCGGTCATCTTGAAATCGTGCAGGCGCAGGTTCTCGCCGAAGCCGCCACGGGTGTGCGCCGACTTGAACAGGATACCCACCGGAACATTGCCGACCACGGTGATGTTGTAGGCTTCGATATTGCGGAAGCCTCCCGCCGTTTCGCTGCCGAAGGTGAGCCCGGCGGCGCCGTCGCGCACGATGGAGTCGCGTATCACCACGTCTTCCGTGGTGCGGGCCACGCGCTGGCCGTCCGAGTCGCGCCCCGCTTTCAGGCACAGCGCGTCGTCGTTGACGGCGATGTCCGCGTTCTGCACCAGGATGCGCTTGGACGAGTCGATGTCGATGCCGTCGGTGGAAGGTCCGCGTCCGCCCTCGTTGTTGCGGATCACAACGCCGTCCACGGTCACGTCGCTGGAGTAGCAGATGTGCAGCGTCCAGAAGCCGGAGCGGCGCAGCAGCAGGCCGCCGCCCACTTTCACGTTGGACGAGTTGAACACCTGCACCAGGCGCGGACGCTGCGCGTCATAGTCCGAGGCCCAGCGCAGGCCGCGCGGCTCGTACTCCTTGCGCAGGGTCCAGTAGCTGTCCCAGAACACCTTGCCGTCGCCGTCGATAGTGCCTTCGCCTTCGATGACGGCGTTCTTCTGCTCATACACATTCACCAGCGCGGCCGGCCAGCTCATCTCGATGCCTGCGATGCGGGTCGGCATCACGGGGTAGTCCTTGATGTTCTGCGAACCGAGGATGGTGGCCCCCTTCCCCACGTTGAGCGTCACGCCGCTCTTGACGAAGATCGAACCGCTCAGGTATATCCCGGCCGGGAACACGACGCGGCCGCCATCCTTGGCGGCCGCATCGATGGCGGCCTGGATGGCCTTGGTGTTCATGGTGGTGCCGTCGCCCTTGGCGCCGTACTTGTCCACGCTGTAGTCCTTGGCGCTGGCGCCCGGCATGGCCAGCGCCATGGCGGTTGCCAGCACGGCGGCCAGCGCGGCCTGTATCCATCTTGCTTGCATGTTGTTCCTCATTTGATCTGCTCCGACAGCAGGCGCACGGGGCCGAGCATGCCGGACGGCTTGGGCTCGATCAGGTGCGTGTCCTGCGGCACGAAGCGCTGGCCGTAGCGGGCGGACAGCAGGCGGTAGTCGGGGCGTTCCTGGCCGGCCAGACCGTTCAGCGCAAGATTGGCGACGCGAACTTCGATACGGTTGCTGCCTGCTTTCAGCCATGGCGTAACGTCGATCTGGTACGGCGGCTTCCAGACCGAACCTGCGCGCTGGCCGTTGATGTACACCACGGCGGCTTCACGCACCGGGCTTTCCAGCATGGCGCGCATGCCGGCCGGTACTTTGGGCGTGCTGTCCAGCGGCGTGCCGGGGCCGAAGTCCAGCGTGACGCGGGAGCCGTCCTGCGGCGCTGCGGGCAGGTTGACGTCCTTCGTGTAGACGCCTTCGCCGGAGTAGTAGCGTTTTGCCGGCGTGTCGGTCCAGGAACGCAGCCCGGGCATGGCCTGCGGCTGGGCGCCGGGGAAAGCCAGCTGCCAGTCGCGGCTCAGGTCCGCCAGCAACGTCGGCGCGGCCGCAGCAGGCGTTCTGGCGGCGCCGGCGGCCATGCCAGGCACTGCCGCTTGCGCCGCGTCGGACAGCACCAGCACGCGGGACTCGTATGGCGCCAGGGTCAACGCAAAGTTCGGCTTCACGTTGGCCGGCGTGATTTTGCCGTCCTGCGGATCCCACCACGCAGCCGAGCGGCGCGTGTAGCCCAGCGTCGCCGTGGTGCGGACTTCGCGGTTGCTGGTGTTGGCGATGAAGTAGATGTCGCCGTCGGCCAGCTTGCGGCGGATGTAGCCGACGTCGGACTGACTGGACGCCAGTCGCAGATCGCCTGGCAGCGCTTTCTTCAGCGCGCCGCCCACGGCAGCGTCGTCCGCTACTACCTGCACTTGCGCACCGGAGGCGAACAATGCCTTCGAGGCGGCGGCCACCTGGTCACTGATGCGCGCCGCATCGGCATAGCCGGGAGCCAGCGACGGCGTGCTGCCGACGGCGATGATCTTGCCGCCGCCGCGCACGTAGGCCTGCAACTTGGCCAGCACCTCCGGCGCCAGCCGCTTCACATGGGGCATCACCAGCACCGGATGCTTCACGCCCAGCGCCAGGATGGATTCCGCATCGACATAATCGAGGTTGTGGCCTGCGTCGAGAATCTGCTCGGTCAGCAGCGGCGTGACGTGCTTGTGCATTTCGGCCGACAGCGACACCTTGGCCGGCTTGAGCGCGGCATAGACGTCGTCGTTCGGCAGCAGCACCGCCACCTGGTTGGCCGGAAGGCCCTGGCGCAGCAGGTAGCTGGTGCGCTGCAGGTAGGCGTTCACGTCCGGCATCACGTTCCACCATGGCTGGTGGTCGTTGAAGACGGCGGCGGCGTAAAAGGCATAGCCGGGTTCCTGCGCGCCGGGCGGCGTGTACGGCCAGCCGTGGCCGACGAACTGGTTCACGCCCTGCAGCAGCATGCGGTCGGCCTCCACCTTCATGTCCAGCGGCGTGGCGCTGAAGGCGGGCGAATTGAGCCAGGTCCAGGTCTCGGCGGAAACCACGGGCCGGTTGTACAGGTGGCCGGCTGACGTGGCCAGCCGCGTGAACGAGAAGCTGCGGAACTGCGGCCCCTCGCCTTCCGGCAGCGCCACCAGGCGGTTGCTGGACATCGAGACGGCCGGCTCGCCGTAAGTCTGGGAGCGGAACTGGGTGCGGTGGGCGGTGGCCCAGTCGTTCAGCGGGGTCAGATAGCGTTCGTTGACCAGTTCCGTTTGCGTGAGCGCCCAGTCGCGGCGCAGCGCGCCGGCGTTCGGCCCCTCGCCGCTGTAGACGGCGGGCAGATGAGGCTTGAGATCGTAGCCACGGCGGCGCTGGAACTCGGCCAGGAAATCGTCGGTCCAGTCGGTGCCGTAGACTTCCAGGCTATCCGAGAACACGGCGTACGGCGGCTTGTCGCCGAAGGCCTTGAGCAGCGGCTCGCCAACGGTGTCCAGGTGATGGTCGATGGCGGTCCGGCTCAGGTGGTCGAGCACGAAGCCTTCGGCGCCCAGCGCGGCGCGCTTGACCTGCTGGCCGGTGCGGCTGGCGATGTAGTACACGGCCACGCGGGCCTGGGAGGATGGCGCGGCGGAAGCGCGGCCTGCGCCTGCTGGTTTGACGTCCTCCGGCCCGATCAGGCGCAGCCTGGTGGCGTCGTACTGCTTCTCGGTGCCTTCGCCGATGAAGGCGGCCACCAGCTTTTCGCCGCTCATCACGGACGGCAGCGGCCAGGATTCGGCGTGGGCGGGAATGGCGACGGCGGCTACCCGCATGCGGCTTGCCGCCTCGGTGACCGGCACGTTCGGGCCGCCGTAGGGCCAGCCGCTGGCCAGCGTCATGTCCACCCGCAGTTTCTGCTCGTGCGCTTTCACGTTGACGAAGCTGACCGCGTCGAGGAACTCAGGGGAAAGATAGGGAACGTTGCGGATGCCGCGCGCCGGGTCGTCCAGTTCCATGGGGTAGACGGGCTGGATTTCGAACCCGCCGAAACCGCCCGCCTTCATGGCCTGCATTTCGCGCTCCAGCTGCGATTTGACCACGTTGGGGCCGAACCACCACCAGCGCACCATGGCTTTGGCGTCGTCCGGCGGAACCGCCAGCCGCGCCGCCACCTCGGCCACGCGGTTGAACCGCACCGGTGCGGGCGGCACGAACGCCTTGGCCGCTCCAGCCGCAGCGCCTGCGGCCGCTGCGGCACCAGCGCCGGCCGAGGCAAGCGCCCCGCCGGCCGCCACGGCAGCCACGGTGGCGGCCACCGCCGCAGCGAGCCATGTTGAGGAAATGTTACGCGTAGCCGCCGTCCTGCGCATGGTGCGCTTGCTCATCGATGGGCTCCGGCGGGCGTTTAAACGATGCCGCTGCTGCTGGCGCCTGCCTTTGCCGGACGCGCTTCGGCCGCCTTCTCGCGGTAGCCCGATGCGCGGTAGCATGCCACCGGATCGATGGCGCCGCCCGAACGCACGCGCGCCATGGCCAGGATGGCGCTGACGTCGGTGCGGTAGGCCTGCTTCAGCGCCTGCGCCGATTGCAGCGCGTCGTTGTTCGCCTGGTACTGCTTGAGCGCTGCGCGGTCCACCAGCGCTGCCTGCACGGCGGCGCGCTGCACTTCGGCGGCGCTGTTCATCAGGCTTTCGATCGGATCGGTCACGTTGTGCGACTGGTCCAGCATGTAGGCCGGGTTGAAGCTGGCGCCGTCGCGCTGCTCAGCGTCCGCCAGCTCATTGAAGACCAGGAACAGCTGGAACGGGTTGATGCTGCCCGAATCCAGGTCGTCGTCGCCGTATTTGCTGTCGTTGAAGTGGAAACCGCCCAGCTTGCCGAACTGCGCCAGGCGCGCCACGATCATCTCGATATTGGTGTTGGGCGCGTGGTGGCCCAGGTCGACCAGGCATTTCGCTTTCGGGCCCAGCTGCTGCGCGCAGGCGAAGCTGGTGCCCCAGTCGGCGATGGTGGTGGCGTAGAAGGCCGGCTCGAACAGCTTGTGCTCGATGTACATCTGCCAGTCGTCCGGCAGCGCGGCGTAGATGCCGCGCGCGCTGTCCAGGTAGCGCTCCAGCGCGCCGCGCAGGTTGTGCTGGCCGGGGAAGTTGGCGCCGTCGCCCACCCACACGGTCAGGCCTTTCGAGCCGAGCGCCTTGCCCAGTTCGATGCATTCGATATTGTGCGCCACGGCCTGGGCGCGGGTGGCCGCGTCCTGCGAGGTCAGGCTGCCGTATTTGTAGCTGTGTTCCTGGCCCTGCTGGTCCTGGAAGGTGTTCGAATTCACCGCGTCGAAGCCCAGGCCGTAGCCCTCGGCCTGCTGGCGCAGCGCCGCCGGGTCGGTGGTCTTATCCCACGGGAAGTGCAGCGACACGCTCGGCGTGGCGCGCGTGAGCTGGTGGATCACGCCGCAGTCTTCCATCTTCTCAAACACGTTGCGCGGCTCGCCCTTGCCTGGGAAGCGCGCGAAACGCGTGCCGCCGGTGCCCACGCCCCAGCTCGGGAGCGCTACCGCGAAGCGCTGCGCAACGGCAGTCAGCTTTTCGATATCCTGGCCGCGGCGGGCCAGCACGCCGGCCAGCGCGTCGTAGTCGGCTTGCAGGTTCGCCTGCAGTTTTGCGTTGTGTTCGGCCACGCGGCCGGCGTCGATCAAAGTGCTCATTCCAGTCTCCATCTGTTCTTATGAAGGCAGGCATGCAGCGCATGCCTGCCGAGTTGCTTGGCGTTGCCTGGCGCGTTAGCGGGTGAAGGCGGCCGCGTTGCCGGCATCCACGTTCAGGATGTTGCCGGTGCTCTTGCCTGCCTTGTCGCTGGCCAGGAAGTACACCGCCTCGGCGATGTCCTCCGGCAGCACGCTCAGTTTCAGCATGCTGCGCTGGCGGTAGAAATCCTCCACGTCGTCCGCGCCGATTTTATTCGACTGCGCGCGTTCCTGCTTCCATTTTCCGTCCCAGATGCGGGAACCGCGGATCACGGCGTCGGGATTGACCACGTTGACGCGGATGCCGTGCGGCGCGCCTTCCAGCGCAATGCAGCGCGCCAGGTGGATTTCCGCCGCCTTGGCAGTGCAGTAGGCCGAAGCGCCGGCCGATGCCACCAAGCCGTTTTTGGACGCCACGAACACCATGCTGCCGCCCAGCTTCTGCTGCTTCATGATGCGGAAAGCGGCGCGGCTGGCCAGGAAGTAGCCGGTGACCAGGATGTCCTGGTTGCGGTTCCAGATTTCCAGCGTGGTTTCGTCCAGCGGCGCCGACGAGGCGATGCCGGCGTTGGAAACCAGCAGGTCGATGCCGCCGAAACGCAGCGCCGACGCGTTGATCACGTCCTCCACCGCCTGCTCGCTGGTGATGTTGGCGACGATGCTGCCCACGCTGTCCTTGCCTGCGGCCTTGGCCAGGTCCTTGTGGGCCTGCTCCAGCGCTTCGCCGTCGATATCGGTCAGCATCACGCATGCGCCCTCTTGCAGCAGCTGGCGGGCCACCGCCTGGCCGATGCCGCCGGCGCCGCCGGTGACCAGCGCGATGCGGCCGGCCAGGCTTTTGGGCTTCGGCATGCGCTGCAGCTTCGCTTCTTCCAGCAGCCAGTATTCGATGTCGAACGCTTCCTGTTCCGGCAGGCCGACGTAGGTGTCTACGCCGTTTGCGCCGCGCATCACGTTGATGGCGTTGACATAGAACTCGCCGGCGATGCGCGCGGTGGCCTTGTCCTTGGCGAAGGACAGCATGCCCACGCCGGGAATCAGGTAGATGATCGGATTGGCGTCGCGCACGGCCGGGCTGTTGTCATGCTTGCAGCGCTCGTGGTAGGCGCGGTAGTCGGCGCGGTAGGCTTCCAGCTGCGCGTCGAGGCCGGCCACCAGGCCGTCGAAGTCCGGCTTGGCCGGATCGAAGTCGATCACGAACGGGCGGATCTTGGTGCGCAGGAAGTGGTCCGGGCAGGAGGTGCCCAGCGCGGCCAGCGGCGCCAGGTCTTTGCTGCAGACGAATTCCAGCACCGTGTCGCTGTCGTCGAAGTGGCCCAGCTTGTACTCGTCCTGGCTGATCTTGCCGCGCAGGACAGGCATCAGTTTCGCTGCCAGCGCGGAACGCGCTTCGGCCGCCAGCGGCGTGGTGCCGGCGCCGCCGAACACCGGCTGCTTCACGTTCGCGGCCAGCCATTCCTCGGCGCGCTTGATGATGTTGAGCGTGGTTTCGTAGCAGCTCTTGGCGGTGTCGCCCCAGGTGAACAGGCCGTGGCCTTCCAGGATGATGCCCTTCAGCTGCGGCTGCGATTTCGACAGCGCTTCCAGTTTCAGGCCCAGGTCGTAGCCGGGACGCTGCCACGGCAGCCAGCCGAGTTCACCTTCGAAAATCTTGGCGGTCAGCGCTTCGCTGTTCTTGCAGGCCGCGATGGCGATGCAGGAGTCCGGGTGCATGTGGTCGACGTGCTTGCGGTCGATGTAGGCGTGCAGCGGGGTGTCGATACTGGCGGCGCGCGGGTTCAGGTTGAAGGTGCAGTGCGGCAGGTAGGCCACCATCTCGTCTTCCAGCGCCAGGCCGCGGTAGCGCTGCTTGAGCGCCTGCAGCTTGTCCATGTACAGGGTCGAGAAGCCGTCCAGCTTGATGCTGCCCAGATCGCCGCCGGAGCCTTTCACCCACAGTACTTCCACCTGTTCGCCGCTGAGCGGGTCGGCCATCATGACCTTGGCGGAGGTGTTGCCGCCGCCGAAATTGGTAATGCGCAGGTCTGAACCCAGCAGGTTGGAGCGGTACAGAAGCAGTTCCGGCTCGCTCATGGCGGCGGCCGCGCTGTCATTCCATAGGGAAGCGATCGGTTCTTTCTGCTTCGGGTCTTTCATTTGCTGATCTCCGTTGTGGGGTATGTGTGACTTTTTGCCTTCGCGGCAACTGCAATCAGTAGAAATCAGCGGGGTATGGGGTGTCAATGCGGAAGCAATCAACATGATGACTAAGAACGAAATAATCATATCGTTGATTGGAATGTGCTCGTTATGCTGCAATGCGGCGGAAATAATCAAGTAGTTGAGCGAAGCCTGATTGACTGGTCAGGCCAAAATGATTAGTCTCTATCGTTAATAAAGTGATCACCTGGCACCGCCGGCGGATAAAACCGGCGGGCGAACTTGAGTAGACACAAAATAAGAGGAGACAGAAATGGTAAATCACAAGCGCCGTAAACGTTTGTTGAAGCTGCTCGCCGAACATAATACGGCTAGCGTGCCTCAACTGGTCGAGTGGCTCAACGCCTCGCCTGCTACCGTCCGCAGGGACATCAGCTGGCTGGCCGGCCGCAATCTGCTTACCCGCACGCGGGGTGGCGCAACCAATCTGCAACAGAAAAAGCGCGGTTTCCCGCTCACCAGCGAAACCTTCCAGAACAACATTCAATGCTACGCCGAGCGCAAGCGCGCCATCGCCCGCTACGCCGCCGGCATGTGCACGGAGGGCGAAACCATCATCATCAACGGTGGCACCACCACCTTCATGATGGCCGAGTTCCTGGTGGACCAGCACCTCAAGATCCTCACCAACTCCTTCCTCATGGCCGAGCGCCTGCTGGTATCGAGCGAGAACGAGATCATCCTCCCCGGCGGCAAGGTATACCGCGAACAGAACGTGATCCTCAGCCCCTTCGACAACGACATCACCCAGCACCACTACGCGGCCAAGATGTTCATGAGCGTGTATGGCCTGTCGCTGCTGGGACTGATGGAGGCCGACCCGCTGCTGATCCAGGCTGAGAAGCGCTTGATCAGCCAGGCCGAAGAATTGATCGTGTTGGCCGACAGTTCCAAGTTCCAGAAGAAGGCCGGCCTGATCCTGTGCGGCTTGAACCGCGTGTCCACGGTCATCACCGACACCCACGCCTCCGATTCGGCGGTGCAGCTGATGGAGCAGTCGGGCATCCGCGTGGTGACGGTGGAACCGGAAGCGATGCCGCCGCAGGTGAACACCCCCAACTACAACCCGGCGTTCGACTACCAGACCGCGTCCATGTACCAATCGGAGATCTCGCATTGAAGCTCAAGAACCTTGCAATC
The DNA here is from genome assembly GCF_059567845.1 of Massilia sp. BGA-UO-ETr-WB1. NCBI lineage: Bacteria > Pseudomonadati > Pseudomonadota > Betaproteobacteria > Burkholderiales > Oxalobacteraceae > Massilia > Massilia sp. BGA-UO-ETr-WB1. The sequence goes on from NZ_JCAQOT010000027.1 coordinate 1,036,740, forward strand.
GCGGCGCTGGCCGCAAGCATGCTCGTTGCCTTTACCGGCTGTGAAAAAAAGCCGGAGAAGGTGCGCATCGCCATGGTGGTGAAAAGCCTGGGCAACGGCTTCTTCGACGCGGCCCACGCCGGCGCCAACGAGGCGGCAGCCCAGCTGAAGGATGTGGAGATCATCTACACCGGCCCCACCACGCCGAGCGCCGAGGGGCAGATCGAGATCATCAACTCGCTGATCAGCCAGAAGGTGAGCGCCATCGTGATATCGGCGAATGACCCGGATGCGCTGGTGCCGATCGCGAAGAAGGCCATGGCGCGCGGCATCAAGGTGATCTCCTTCGACAGCGGCCTGGCGGCGGAAGGCCGTCTGATGCAGCTAAATCCCTCGAACGCCAGCCTGATCGGGCAGAAGCAGATCCAGATGGCGTCGGACGCCATTGGCGGCGCCGGCGAGATCGCCATCCTGTCGGCTTCCGCGCAGGCCACCAACCAGAATATCTGGATCAACGTGATGAAGACCGAGCTGGCCAAGCCGGAGTTCTCCAAGCTGAAACTGGTGGCCACGGTGTACGGCGACGACCAGTCGGACAAGAGCTACCGCGAAGCCATCGGCCTGCTGCGCAGCAATCCGAACCTGAAGGCCATCATCGCGCCGACCACCGTGGGCATCAACGCGGCCAGCAAGGCCGTGGTGGACGAGCACCTGGTGGGCAAGGTGTTCGTGACCGGCCTGGGACTGCCGTCCGAAATGGCGGGCCACGTGAAGACCGGCGCGGTGCGCGAGTTCGCGATCTGGAATCCGATCGACCTGGGCTACGCCGCCACTTACGCGGCGTACGACTTCGTCAAGGGCGCGCCGAATGCGAAGGCAGGCGGCTCGGTATCGGCCGGCCGCATGGGCACCATCGCGATCGACGCGGGCGGCGAGGCGGCCATGGGCGCACCGTTCACCTATAACAAAGAGAACGTCGACAAGTTCTCCAAAATCTTCTGACGCGGACGCAGCATGCAACTCAATTTGTTAGTAGACGGCGGCGTGCCGCTGCAGACGGGCGGACCAGCGGCCGGATCGGCCGGCGCGGCTGGCGGGACGGCTGCGCAGCCAGTGGCTGGATCCGTGCCGGCGGCCGCCGCCCTGCCCGCGCCGGTGCTGGCGCTGACCGGCATCAGCAAACGCTTCGCCGGCATCGTGGCGCTGAATAAGGTAGCGCTATCCGTGCGCCCCGGCGAAGTGATGGCGCTGATCGGGGAAAACGGCGCCGGCAAGTCGACGCTGGTCAAGACGCTGACCGGCATCTACCGCCCGGACGAAGGCACCATGGAACTGTGCGGCAAACCGGTGGCCTTCGCCAGCGCGCAGGAAGCCATGCGCGCCGGGATCACCGCCGTGCACCAGGAAACGGTGATGTTCGACGAGCTCACCGTGGCCGAGAACATCTACGTCGGCCGCCACCCCTGCAAGGGAGCGCTTGGCCGCGTGGACTGGCGCCTGATCGAGGCCGAAGCGGAAAAACTGTTCGAACGCCTGGAAGTATCGCTGCCGGTGCGCGCCAAGGTGAAAGACCTGAGCGTGGCGCAGCGCCACTTCGTTGAAATAGCGCGCGCCTTGTCGCAGGATGCGCGCGTGGTCATCATGGACGAGCCGACCGCTTCGCTGTCGCAGCGCGAAATCCAGGAGCTGTACCGCATCATCGCCCAGCTGCGCGCGGCGGGCACCGCCGTCATCTTCATTTCGCACAAATTCGACGAGATCTTCGCCGTGGCGGACCGCTACACCGTGCTGCGCGACGGCCAGTTCATCGCCGAAGGCGCGCTGTGCGACATCACCGAACCGGAACTGGTGGCGCTGATGGTGGGCCGCGCGGTGCACCAGGCCTATCCCAAGGCGGACGTGACGCCCGGCCCGGTGCTGCTGGAAGTGGACGGCTTCTGCCACCCCACCGAATTCGAGAACGTGAGCTTCACGCTGCGCCAGGGCGAGATCCTGGGCTTCTACGGCCTGGTCGGCGCCGGCCGCTCCGAAGTGATGCAGGCGCTGTTCGGCCTGAGCACCGGCGTGCGCGGCTCGGTCAAGCTGGGCGGCCGGCAGGTGCGCATCACCTGCCCCGCCGACGCCATCGCCAACGGCATCGCCTACGTGCCGGAAGACCGCCAGCACCAGGGCGCGCACCTGTCGCTACCCATCCTGCAGAACATCACCCTGCCCATCCTCGGCAAGGTGGGCTTCCTGCTGCGCAGCCGCCGCGCGCAGGAGAACAGCATCGCGCGCCACTTCAGCGAGCAGCTGGAGCTGAAGGCCAGCCACCTGACGCAGCTGGTCTCCGAACTTTCGGGCGGCAACCAGCAGAAGGTGGTGCTGGGCAAATGGCTGGCCACCAATCCGCGCGTGATCATCCTGGACGAGCCGACCAAGGGCATCGACATCGGCTCCAAGGCCGCCGTGCATAAATTCGTCAGCGAATTGGTTGGCAAAGGCCTGTCGGTGATCCTGGTGTCGTCCGAGCTGCCGGAAGTGCTGGGGCTGGCGGACCGCGTGGTGGTGATGCACCAGGGGCACATCACCAATGTATTCGAGCGGGCCGAGGCCACGCCTGAGAAAGTGGTGGCGGCGGCTTCGGGCTGCGCGCTGCAGGTAGAGGAATGCGCATGAACGCACTGAAAAGCTTGCTGAAACAAAGGGAGGCGCTGCTGGCGCTGATGATAGTGGGCCTGATCCTGCTGGTGGGCCTGCGCGCGCCGGTGTTCCTGAGCGGCGCCAGCCTGGCCGGCCTGCTCACCGACAGCACGCTGCTGATCATGCTGGCGCTGGCGCAGATGCTGGTGATCGTCACGCGCGGCGTGGATCTGTCGGTGGCGTCCAACCTGGCGCTGTCGGGCATGATGTCCGCGCTGCTGGCGGCGCGCTACCCGGAACTGCCGCTGTTGCTGGTGATGCTGTCCGCCGTGGCCATCGGCCTGGCGCTGGGCCTGATCAACGGCTGGCTGATCGGCTACCTGCAACTGCCGCCCATCGTCGTCACGCTGGGCACCATGAGCGTCTACCGTGGACTGGTGTTCGTGCTGTCCGGCGGCGCGTGGGTGTCGTCGCACCAGATGCCGCCAGACTTCATCGCCTTCCCGCTGACCCGCCTGTTCGGCATCAGCCACCTGGTGTGGATCGCTGCGGCAACCGTGCTGGCGGCGGTGTTCATCGCCCGCCACAGCCGCTTCGGCCGCGACCTGTACGCAGTGGGCAACGAGCCGGCGTCGGCGCGCTATGTCGGCATTCCGATCGCGCGCCGCCTGCTATGGACTTACGGCCTGTCCGGCTTGGTGGCGGGCCTGTGCGGCTACCTGTGGGTGGCGCGCTACGCGGTGGCCTACACGGAAATCGCCTACGGCTTCGAGTTCACCGTGATTGCGGCCTGCGTGATCGGCGGCATCAGCATCGCCGGCGGCACCGGCACGGTGGCAGGCGCGGTGCTCGGTGCGCTGTTCCTGGCCGTGATCGGCAACGCCCTGCCGGTGCTGAAAGTGTCGCCGTTCTGGCAAAGCGCGCTGACCGGCATCGTCATCCTGACCGCCGTCATGATCAACGCGCGCGGCAACAAGAGCGCCGGCCGCCAGATCCTGCCGCTGCATCTCGTTAAACCTGCTCAACCTGCCACTGGGAGTGCCGCGTGAATCCTGCGCCTGTTTCGTCTACATCCTCGTCTGCATCCACGTCCCGTTACATCATCCAGGACCGTCCCGGCTTCCGCCTGGGCGCGGCGCTGGGCCGCTGGGAAAGCCTGCTGGCCCTGCTGCTGGCGGCGTCCTTCGTGGTCTGCGGCATCGTGTTGCCGAACTTCCTCGACCCCTACAACCTGGCCGACGGCACCTTCAACTTCAGCGAGAAGGCGCTGATCGCCCTGCCCATGGCGCTGCTGATCATCTGCCGCGAGATCGACATCTCGGTGGCCGGCACGCTGGCGCTGTCGTCGGTGGCCATGGGCTACGCCAAATCCATCGGCCTGCCGCCGGAAAGCCTGCTGTTCGTGGCGCTGGCCACCGGTACCGCCTGCGGCTGGCTGAACGGCTGGCTGGTGACGCGCTGGGCGCTGCCTTCGATCGTCGTCACCATCGGCACCGTGTCGCTGTTTCGCGGACTGGCCAGCGTGGTGTTGGGCGACCAGGCCTACACCGGCTACCCGCAGATCATGATGGACTGGGGCCAGGGCTACTTCTTCGACTTCATTCCACGCGAGTTCGTGGTGCTGCTGGTGTTCGCCGCCATCTTCGCGTTCGTGCTGCACGCAACCAGCTGGGGCCGCCGCATCTACGCCATCGGCAACAACCCGGTGGCGGCGCGCTTCTCCGGCATCCCGGTGGAACGCTACCGCCTGGTGCTGTTCATGGTGGCGGGCGCCATGGCCGGCCTGGCGGCTTACCTGCTCACCGGCCGCATCGGCAGCACGCGGCCCAACATCGCCATGGGCTGGGAGCTGGAAGTGATCACCATGGTGATCCTGGGCGGCGTCAGCATCGCCGGCGGCGCGGGCACCATCGGCGGCGTGCTGCTGGCGGTGCTCACGCTGGGCACCGTGACGTACGGCCTGTCGCTGGCCAACATCCCCGGCATCTACATGACCATCGTGGTCGGCATCCTGCTGCTGGTGACGATTGCCCTGCCACGCCTGCTGCGCGGCCGCAAGGTGGCCAAATGACGCGCTCCAGCGCAGCCGCCATCGTGCTCGACATCGGCAAGACCAACGTCAAGCTGGCGCTGATCGATGGCGCCGGCCGCACGCTGGCCGAACAGCGCAGCCCGAACGCCATCGTGGCGGAAGGACTGTACCCGCACCACGACACCGACCGGATCTGGAGCTGGATGCTGGAAGTTATGCGCGGCTTCGCGCAGCTGGCCCGCGTCGGCGCCATCGTCCCCGTGACGCACGGCGCCACGGCGGCGCTGGTGGACGACGAGGGCTTGGTGCTGCCGGTGCTCGACTACGAGTTCGAGCTGCCGCCCTCGCAGGACGCGGCCTACCGCGCGCTGCGGCCGTCCTACTCGTCCAGCCGTTCGCCTCTGCTGCCTGCTGGCCTGAACCTTGGGCGCCAGCTGGCGTGGCAGGCGCACGCCTATCCCGAACAGTTCGCGCGGGCGCGGCATATCCTCATGTATCCGCAATACTGGGCGTGGCGCCTGAGCGGCGTCGCGGCCAGCGAGGTGACCTCGCTCGGCTGCCACACGGATCTGTGGCAGCCGGCGCGGCAGCAGTATTCCGCGCTAGTGGAACGCATGGACTGGAGCGGCCTGTTTCCCGCGCTGCAGCCGGCCTGGGCGCAGCTGGGCGCACTGAAGCCGGGGCTGGCGGCGCAAACCGGCTTGCCGGTGGATTGCCAGGTTGTCTGCGGCATCCACGACAGCAACGCCTCGCTGCTGCGCCATCTGGGCGGCGCGGTCCCGCGCACGGTGCTGTCGACCGGGACCTGGGTGATCGCCGCCGCCATCAGCATGCCGCTGGACGGCCTGCGCGAGGAGGCGGACATGCTCGCCAACAGCAACGCGCTGGGCGAACCAGTGGCCTGCATGCGCTTCATGGGCGGGCGCGAGTTCGGCGAACTGGCCGGCGCGGCGCCCGAGCAGTGCTCGGTGGAGGATCTGCAACGGCTGATAACGCAAGGCACCATGGCGCTGCCCTGCTTCGCCGCAGCCGGCGGGCCGTTCGGCGGCCGTGCGGGCTCGGTTGCCGGCCCGGCGCCACGGACGGCGCAGGAGCGCTATGCGCTGGCCACGCTGTATTGCGTGCTGATGAGCGATTATTGCCTGTCGGCGCTGGGTGTGTCGGAAGGTGAAATCGTGGTGGAAGGCAGCTATACCGGCAATCCCTACTTCGCGCCGCTGCTCGCCGCGCTGCGCCCGGCGCAGGCGGTGGCCTGCTCGGACGACACCAGCGGCACCACTTTCGGCGCATGGATGCTGGCGCATTGGGGCGAGCCAGGCGGGCAGAATGAGCAGGATGCCCCGGATGGGCGGTTCGGCGCCAGCCATCGGCCGGCCGCCGCCGAACCGCTCGCCCTGCCCGGCTGGGCCGCCTACCGCGCGCGCTGGCTGGCCGCGCTGTAAGGCGGCCCGGCGCGCAAGCCAGCCCTAGGCGTCGCCACGCGCTGCCGCTTCGATCTTGGCGACGTCTATCTTCCCCATCTCCATCATCGCCGCGAAAGCGCGCTTGGCCACGTCGCCGCCCTGGGCCATGGCGTCGGTCAGCACGCGCGGCGTGATCTGCCAGGACAGGCCCCACTTGTCCTTGCACCAGCCGCACGCGCTCTCCTGTCCGCCGTTGTTGACGATGGCGTTCCAGTAGCGGTCGGTCTCGGCCTGGTCATCGGTGGCGATCTGGAAGGAAAAAGCCTCGCTCTGCTTGAAAGCATCGCCGCCGTTCAGGCCCAGGCATGGCACGCCGCACACGGTGAACTCGACGGTCAGAACCTGCCCAGCCTTACCGCCTGGAAAATTGGAAGGCGCGTGATGAATCGCGCCGACCGCGCTGTCCGGAAAGACGCTGGCGTAAAACTGCGCAGCCGCTTCCGCGTCGTCCTTGTACCACAGGCAAATCGTATTTTTCTTCATTTCAATTCTCCTTTCAGTCTCCGTGTTTTGGGCCCGGCATCGGCCCATCAGCATACCAGCCTTCCGGTTTAGCGCGCGCTGTCGATGATCATGCCGCCATCCGGCGTGAGACTGTAGCCCGTGATGAACTGCGCGTCCCTGCTGGCGAGGAACAGCACTACAGGCGCCACGTCGTCCTCCGGCGAGCCATAGCGGGACAGCGCGTTGGCCGGCGGCGGGGCGTTGGCCGCGCCCCAGGTGTCCGCCACCGGCAGCACGTTGTTCACGGTGATATTGTCCGCGCCCCACTCGCGCGCGGCGGAGCGCGTCAGCGCGCGCACCGCCTCCTTAGCCATGTTGTAAGGGCCGTAGCCGACCATGCCGAGCACGCCGGCCAGCGAGGCGAAGTTGATGACGCGCCCTTCGCCGCTGGCCTTCAGCCAGGGGTAGCAGGCCTGCATGGTACGCAGATACGAGATCGGCCCCATCTCGAAATTGCGCTGCAATTGTTCGGCCGACAGGTCCAGGATGGGCGACAGCACTGCGGATGGATCGAAGGCGTTATTGACCAGGATGTCGATGCCGCCGTATTCGGCCGCCACCCGGCCGACCGAAGCCTTGATCTGATCGGGATTGGCTACATCGCAGACCATGCCAAGCGCGGAGCCGCCCGCGGCGCGGATGTCGGCCACCACCTGCTCCACGTTGCCGGGGGTGCGCGACAGTACAGCGACCTTTGCGCCTTCCGCCGCGAACAGTTTCGCCGTGGCGCGGCCTATGCCGCGCCCTGCGCCGGTAACGATGGCAATCTTGCCGTTGAGTCGAGTCATTTCTTTCTCCAATGAGTAGGGGTTTATTGATGCGCGACGCGGCGTGGACGTCCAATCCGTAGCGTGAAGCGATAATATGGACTAACATTGATCCGAACAAGTAGGATGAAAAAGTGACCCTTAGTATGGAAAAGCAGACTAATAGCGCCGAAATCAACATGCACGAAGAGATGCGCCGTGCCTTCGCTCTCCTTTCGGGCAAGTGGAAACTGGAGATTCTGTGGCTGCTCAATCAGCGGATTCACCGCTTCGGCGAGTTGCGGCGCGCGATACCGGGCATTACGCAGCATATGCTGACGGCGCAGCTGCGCGAACTGGAGGCGGACGGCCTGGTGTCGCGCACCGTTTTCGCCGAGGTGCCGCCCCGGGTGGACTACGAGATCACGCATAAGGCGCGCCAGCTCGGCCCGACGATGGAGGCGCTGACCGCATGGTGGAGATCCTATGGGATGACCGTCGACACGAAGCGCCCGGTCTCAAGCGGGCGCAAGGCAAAATAAAAAAACGCGACACGGCGGTCCGCCGGTGTCGCGGGGAACGCCCCTCATCGAGTGGGGCAGGAGATCGTCAGCCGGGACGCTATGGCGCCGGGGCTTTCAGCAGGATGCTGGTGGGCTGGTCGCGCTCGACGCGCAGGATGCCGCCGGCTTCCATCAGTTCGGCCACCTGGATCGAGCTGCGGCGCTGCTCGGGGCCATCCAGCTTGGCGTCCGCGCCGCGCCGGCCGGGGTGCGTGAAATAGAACAGGTAGGCGCGGCCGCCGCTGACCACCACGTCCGCATGGCCGCCCTGCACCTGGTCGTCCGCGCCCTGCCCCGGCCCCTTCAGCAGATTGTCCGGCTGCCGCTTCCAGTTGACGGCGTCGTCCGAGCGGTACACGCCCAGGCCTTGCCACACGTCGGTGATCATCCACCACGAGCCGCGCCACTGGAATACTTTCGGCCCCTCGCCGGCCTGGTCGCCGACGGCGCGGCCATGGTCGGTCCAGTTCGTCAGATCCTTGCTGTCGGCGTAGTAGATCGACTTCCTGTCGGCCTCGTTGTTGTACCACATGCGCCAACCGCCGCCCGGCAGGCGTGCCACGCAGGCGTCGATGATGCTCTCGGAGGCCAGCTTGATCAGCCCCGGCTTGCGCCAGTTGCGCATGTCGGTGCTGGTCAGGTGCACCATGTGGCGCGGATGCTTCCAGTCGCTGAACACGCCCGGCACCACGGTCAGGTACATGTGGTAGACGCCGTCGTCGCCTTGCACGATCTCGGGCGCCCAGTGCGTGGCGTCCTTGCCGCCCAGCTCGGGCGGCAGTTCAATGTCCGCCACGCCCGTGTAGGTCCAGGTGGCGCCGGCGTCGTCCGACTCGGCGATGCCGATGCGGGTGCCGTGCACCCAGGTGACGCCGGACAGGCCGGGCGATTTGGCGCGCCGGTTGGTGTAATACATCCACCATTTGCCGCGCGCCGCGTTCCAGATCACCACCGGGTCGGCCGCGCCGTCTTCCACCGGATCGCGGAACAGCGGCTTGGCCGCCACCCTGGCCTTGTCGGCCACCGGTTCGCCGAAGTCCGGCGTGCCGTCGGCATTCCAGCGCAGCACTTGCACGCGCGTGTGCCGGTTCTGGTCGCGCAGCGGATCGCCCTTGATGTCCCGGTAGTCGCGCGCATGGTAGACCAGCACGTCGGTCTTGCCGTCCGGCGTGGTGGTGAAGGAGTTGTGGCCCGGCCCGTACTGGCCATTGGCGCTCTTGAACACCGGCACAGAGGACTTGCGCCACGAGGCGGCGTCCAGCAGGTTGGCGCCCACCGGGGCGCTCAGCAAGCCGAGGGCGTAGTTGGCGTCGGTGGCGCTGGCGGAATACGTGAGGTACACGCGGCCGTTGCGCACCAGCGCGGACGGCGCTTCGTTGACATCGTGCTTGACCTTCTCCCACGCATATTGGGGATGCGACAGCATGGTGGCCGGGCCCTTGATCGACAGCGGCGTGTCCATTTCAGCCAGGTAGATATTGGTGCCCTGGTAAGCCGGCTCGGCGCCGCGCTGCGTCCAGGCCAGGTAGCGCTTGCCGCCCAGCGCGAAGGTGGTGGCGTCCAGCGCGAAGCTTTCCCAGCCCGTTTTCAGCTGGCCGCGCTCCACCCATTCTCCTTGCAGCGGATCGGCCGAGCTGTTCTCCAGCACGTACAGGCGAATTTCCCAGTGCGCGTCCGCGCGGCCGGCGGTGAAGTAGATGTACCATTTGCCGTCGATGCGGTGCAGCTCCGGCGCCCATATGTGGTAGCTCATCGGGCCGCTGGCGTGCTGGCGCCACACCACCTGCGCCTTGGCGCTGCCCAGTTCATCCAGTGTGCGCGCGCGGCGCAGCTCGATGCGGTCGTACTCCGGCACCGTGGCCGTGAAGTAGTAGTAGCCGTCGCTGTGCAGCGTGACGTGGGGATCGGCGCGCTGGCGCACCAGCGGGTTGCCGAAGACCGGGTCGGAGGCGGCGGCCGCCGCCGGCAATGCCGCCAGCATGGCGGCGGCAAGAAGAGTGAGTTTTGAAAGCATCTGTTTTATCGGTACGTTGCGGCGCCGGGAGGCAGGGCCGCCTTGTCATTGCATTCTATGGGAGCGTAGCGCGGATTCCCCTGTGCGGGCTGAAACAATCACGCCGATGATCGGATCGAAAAAAAAGGGCCGCGCCATCTCTGGCGCGGCCCTTTTCATGTGCCGGGGACGATCAGAATTCTTCCCAGTCGCTGCTGGCCGGCTTGGCGTTGGCCAGCTTGGCCGGCGCGGCGCGCTTGGCTGGTGCTGCGGGAGCGCGTGCTACCGCCGTGCCGATGGGGGCAACCTTGGCGCGGCTGGCCGCCTTCGTTGGCGCCTGCTCTGCGCCGATCTTGAAGGCGGCCACCGCCTGCGACAGTTCCTCGGCCTGGTCGCGCATCAGCTGCGCGGCTGCTGCGGTCTCTTCCACCAGCGACGCGTTCTCCTGCGTCACCTGGTCCATCTGCGTGATGGCCTGGTGCACCTGGGCGATGCCTGCGTTCTGCTCGTCGGTGGCGGCGCTGATGGCGGCCACGATGTCCGTCACCTGGCGCACGCTGGTCACCACCTGGCTCATGGTGGCGCCGGCCTGCTCGACCAGCTTGGTGCCGGAACCGACCTTGTCCACCGAGTCCTCGATCAGCACCTTGATTTCCTTGGCCGCAGCCGCCGAACGCTGCGCCAGGTTGCGCACTTCGGTTGCCACCACCGCGAAACCACGGCCCTGTTCACCGGCACGCGCCGCTTCCACGGCCGCGTTCAGCGCCAGGATGTTGGTCTGGAAGGCGATGCCGTCGATCACGCTGATAATGTCCACAATCTTGCGCGACGACTCGTTAATCGACGACATGGTCTGCGTCACCTGGTCCACCACGCTGCCGCCCTTCACTGCCACGTCCGACGCGGACAGCGCCAGCTGGTTGGCCTGGCGCGCGTTGTCCGCGTTCTGGCCGACGGTGGAGCTCAGTTCTTCCATGCTGGACGCGGTCTGCTCCAGCGCGGCCGCCTGCGAGGCGGTGCGCGAGGACAGGTCGCCGGTGCCGGCTGCGATCTGCTGCGATGCCGAGCTGACCGTCTCGGTCGAAGTGCGCACCTTGCCGATCACGGCGCCGATATCGGTCAGCAGCTTGTTGAAGGCGACCGCGGTGTGGCCCACTTCGTCCATGCGCTCGACGCGCACTTGCTGCGTCAGGTCCAGCGACTGGCTCACGCCTTCCAGCGTGCCCTGGATATTGCTCAGGCTACCGCTGATGATGCGGTACAGCTGGTAGCCCAGGAAGCCCGTCACCACCAGCGCCGCCACCATCACGCCCACCAGCAAGGTGAAGGCGGATTCGTAGGCGGCGATCGATTCGGCGCGCACCTTGTCGATCAGGGTGTTGTTGTAGGCGATGTGGTCGTCCAGCGCCTTCTTCACGCCGGCCGCGCCGATCGCCAGCGGCGAGCCGCCGATCAGCGTGGCGCGCACGCCGTCCATGTCGCCAGCGTGGGACGCTTCCAGGAACGGCACCAGCGCCTTGCGGTAGGTGGCCATCGCTTCGCGGTCCGCTTCCACCATCTTGCGGTCGGTGTCGTCGGTGACGTTTTCTTTTTCGTACTTGGCCAGGATTTCGTCGAACTTGGCGTGCGCGTCGTTATAGGCCTTCAGCAGCGAGGCCTTGTCCGGCATCTTGCACGGGTCCGGGCACTCGGCCGGCGCCGGCGCGGAGAAGACGGACAGGCGGTAGCCGGCCAGCCGGCTGTCGGACACGGCGTTCTTGGCCATGTTCAAGCCGGCGATGCTGGGAATGAGTTCGGTCTGGACGGTGTCGAGGCGGGCTTGCGCGCGCTGCAGTTGCAGTACGCCGTTACCGCCGACAAATAACAGCGCCAGTAATGCCACAGACAGGGTCAGCATCAGGCGTTTGGTAATCGTCATGGTGATTCTTCTCTGAAGGGGGGATTGATACGGGATAGTGACTATTATATGACTATCGTGTAACTATCTTGTTACTAGGAAATAATGTCCACCCCCATTGTAACTAGCATGCCAGCTCTTGGCTATAATGCCGGGACTGCCAACCGGGCATTTATCAAGGATTGTTGGGATGACACATCATGTAGCGGCGCACGCTGTGAAAAACGCGGCCAAAATCGCTGGATACTTAACATTTGCGGCCGTCCTGGCTGTGCCCACCGCGGCCATGGCCGGCGATGCGAATCCCTTCGAGCTGGTGGAGGATAAACCGCTGAGCGAACTGTGGGTGAATCCCGGCTTCTATTCCTACCATTTCGATCGCGAAAAGAATCTGAACGACCGCAATCCCGGCATCGGCGCCGAGTACCGCTTCTCCACCGTGGCGGCGGCTACCGCGGGCCGCTTCTATAACAGCGACCGCCAGTATTCCAATTACGCGGGCGTGTATTACCAGCCCTTCGCCATCGGCCCGGTGCGTTTCGGCGCGGTGGTCGGCGGCTTCAGCGGCTATCCGAAAATGCGCGACGGCGGCTGGTTCCTGGCGGCCATCCCGGTGATGAGCTTTGAGTACCAGCGCGTGGGCGCCAACATCGCCGTCATCCCGCGCTACAAGGACCGCCTGTATGGCGCACTATCTGTACAGTTGAAGTTCAAACTCACAGACTGACATGGATCTCACCGCACCACAGGACGACGCCGCTCGGCTTGCCGCATACATTCAAAGCGCGCAGCCGGCGGATCCCTGTGCGCGGCAGGCCGCGCTGGCGGCGCTGGAGCGGCTGCAAGCCATGCAGGCCGAACTGCAGGAAAAGCTGGTGCGGCACGACAGTTTCTACGTGCTGCTGTCGCGCCTGACCCCGGTGGTGTCGCGCGCCCGTTCGCTGGAAAGCCTGTGCCTGGGCGCCTGCCGCATCATCGCCGCGCAGCCCGGCATCCAGATCGTCGATGTCAGCTACCGCGATGAAGCCACCGGCAAGCTGCGCCTGCTCACATCGGTGGAGCGCGACGGCGCGGAACGCGAATGGCGCAGCGGCGACGACACGGCGGACGCCGACTGGTTCGCGCCCGAGCTGGCCGGCGAGGCGCTGGAATTGGGTGAGATGCGCTTTTCAAACCAGCTCAACACCGGCTGCCAGCGGCGCTGCATCGCGTCCTGCATGTCGATCCCGCTGTTTGCCAACAACCGGCGCTGGGGCGTGCTGTCGCTGTATTCGCTGCACAGCGATCTGTTCGACTCGTTCTACCTGGAGCGCGCCGGCGAAATCGGCTCGGAGCTGAGCTTCGGCCTGGAGCGCCTGGTCAACGCGCAGGAGCTGTACCGGCTGGCGCGCACCAATCCCCTCACCGGCCTGCCCAGCCGCACCCACTTCGAAGAACAGATCGCCGCGCTGGCCGCCGCCGAGCAGCGCGGCACCGTCCTGCTGATTAACATCAACCGCTTCGACGAAATCAGTTCGGCCTACGGCAACAGCGCCGCCATCGGCCTGATGCGCGCCATCGCGCAGCGCCTGAACATGGAGGTGGCGCCGCGCATGCTGCTGTCGCACATCGGCATCGGGCGCTTTGCGCTGTTCTACCCGGCCGACGAACCGGGCACGCCGTCGGCGTACGTGCGCGACACCATCGTGCCGCTGCTGCAAGGCTCCTACCATGTGGACGACCACCGCATCTGGTGCACCATCAACGCCGGCGCGGCGGCGCTGCCGGAAGACGGCACCTCGGCCGATGCGCTGCTGGTGAAAGCGTGGGACGCGCTGGCCGGCGCGCGGGTGAAGGAAGAACGTTTCGGCCATTACGACCGGCACGCGGACCAGGCGCTGGCGCGCGAGCTGAGCCTGGAGTCCGAACTGCGCGACGCTATCGTGCGGCGCGAGTTCGTCAACTACTACCAGCCCAAGATCGACCTGAAGTCCGGCAAGCTGTCCGGTGCCGAGGCGCTGATACGCTGGAACCATCCCACGCGCGGCATCGTGCCGCCGGCCGAATTCGTGCCGGTGCTGGAGCGCAGCGGCCTGGTGATCGCGGCCGGGCGGCAGGTGATGGAACAGGCCATGGCCGACTGGCGCGCGTGGTACGACGCGGGCTTGAACCCGCCGCAGATCGCCGTCAACGTGGCGCCCGCGCAGTTCCGCTGCGATACGCTGATCGGCGATATCGAGCGGGTGCTGAAGACCGCCGGCGCCGAACTGCATCCGCTGTCGATAGAAATCACCGAGAGCAGCCTGGTGGCCGACCACGCCCGCGTGGTGGATATTTTGACCCGCATCCGCCGCCACGGCGTGCCGATTGCGATAGACGATTTCGGCACCGGCTATTCGTCGCTGGCCTACCTGGTGACGCTGCCGGTGGACGTGCTCAAGGTGGACCGCTCGTTCGTGATGAAGATGGCGCACGACGCCGGCTATATGGGCCTGGTGAGCACCATCGTGTCGCTGGCGCACAACCTGGATTTGAAGGTGGTGGCCGAGGGGATTGAAACCGAGGAAGAGGCCAAGCTGCTGCGGCTGCTGCGCTGCGAGCAGGGACAGGGCTATATCTACAGCAGGCCGGTGCCTGCTGCGGGATTCGAGACGATGTTGAAGGAGCAGGAGAACGGCGGGTCACGCTCTGCGGACCCGGCGTCCCCAGCGTAACCCGCCATCGATCCGCCACTAGTGCGGCTTGCCCTTCGACGACACCGCAATCTGGTCGAGGATATGTTTCGGCACCTCGGCGTAGTGCTTGAACTCCATGGTGTACGTGGCCCTGCCCTGCGTCAGCGAACGCAGCGTGGTGGAATAGCCGAACATCTCGGCCAGCGGCACCAGCGCGCGGATGATCTTGCCGCCGCCGCCCGGGATCTCGTCCATGCCCTGCACCATGCCGCGCCGCGACGTCAGGTCGCCCATGGCGTTGCCCATGAACTCCTCCGGCGTTTCCACCTCCACGTGCATCATCGGCTCCAGCAGCACCGGCGAGGCGCGCCGCATGCCTTCCTTGAACGCCATCGAACCGGCCATGCGGAAGGCGTTCTCGTTCGAGTCCACGTCGTGGTAGGAACCGAAGGTGAGCGTCACCTTCACGTCCACCACCGGATAGCCCGCCAGCACGCCGGTCTGCAAGGTCTCCTGGATGCCCTTGTCCACCGCCGGGATGAACTCGCGCGGGATCACGCCGCCCTTGATGGCGTCCACGAACTCGTAGCCTTTGCCCGGCGCCGCCGGCTCCACCGTCAGCACCGCGTGGCCGTACTGCCCGCGCCCGCCGGACTGCTTGACGAACTTGCCCTCCACGTCGCTGGCGGTCCTGGTGATGGTTTCGCGGTAAGCCACCTGCGGCTTGCCCACGGTGGCCTCGACGCCGAACTCGCGGCGCATGCGGTCCACCAGGATCTCCAGGTGCAGCTCGCCCATGCCGGACATGATGGTCTGGCCCGACTCCTGGTCGGTGTGCACCTTGAACGACGGGTCTTCCTGCGCCAGGCGGTTCAAGGCAATGCCCATCTTCTCCTGGTCGGCCTTGGTCTTCGGCTCCACCGCCTGCGAAATCACCGGCTCGGGGAAGATCATCTTCTCCAGCACGATCACATGGTCAGGGTTGCTCAGCGTGTCGCCGGTGGTGACGGCCTTCAGGCCGACCGCCGCCGCGATGTCGCCGGCGTACACCTCCTTGATCTCCTTGCGCTCGTTGGCGTGCATCTGCAGGATCCGGCCCAGGCGCTCCTTCTGGCTCTTGGTCGGGTTGTACACCGTGTCGCCCGAATTCACCACGCCGGAATAGACGCGGAAGAAGGTCAGCTGGCCCACGAAGGGGTCGGTCATGATCTTGAAGGCGAGCGCGGAGAACGGCTCGTCGTCCGTTGGATGGCGTTCGATCGGATTGTCCTGCTCGTCGTGGCCGTTAATGGCGGGCACGTCCACCGGCGAAGGCAGGTACTCGATCACCGCGTCCAGCATGGCCTGCACGCCGCGGTTCTTGAAGGCGCTGCCGGCCAGCATGGGCACGATCTCGTTGCGGATGGTGCGCGCGCGCAGCCCCTGCTTGATCTCGGCCTCGCTCAAGGCTTCGCCGTTCAGGTATTTATCCAGCAGCTCGGGCGAACCTTCGGCGGCCGCCTCCACCATGTGGTCGTGCCACTTCTGCGCCAGCTCTTTCAAGTCGGCCGGAATTTCCTCGTAGCTGAACTTCACGCCCAGGCTGGCGTCGTCCCAGTTAATGGCGCGCATTTTCACCAGGTCCACCACGCCGTGGAAGTTGTCCTCGGCGCCGAGCGGAATCTGGATCGGCACGGCGGTGCCTTTCAGGCGGTCCTTGATCTGCTGCTGCACGCGGAAAAAGTCCGCGCCCACGCGGTCCATCTTGTTGATGAAGGCAATGCGCGGCACCTTGTACTTATTGGCCTGGCGCCAGACGGTCTCGGACTGCGGCTGCACGCCGCCCACCGAGTCGTACACCATCACGGCGCCGTCCAGCACGCGCATGGAACGCTCCACCTCGATGGTGAAGTCGACGTGGCCTGGGGTGTCGATGATGTTGATGCGGTGCTCGGGGAAATTGCCGGCCATGCCCTTCCAGAAGGCGGTGGTGGCCGCCGACGTGATGGTAATGCCGCGCTCCTGCTCCTGCTCCATCCAGTCCATGGTGGCGGCGCCGTTGTGCACCTCGCCTATCTTGTGATTGACGCCGGTGTAGAACAGGATGCGCTCGGTGGTGGTGGTTTTGCCGGCATCGATGTGAGCGCTGATGCCGATATTGCGGTAACGCTCGATAGGTGTCTTGCGGGTCATCACAATCTCCTTGAAACGAGGGCCCGGCATTGGGTCGTCGTTGATTCTAACAGTAATGGAAACGAAGGGATCACTGAAGTATGGCGTGCTTTACCAAATTCAAGCCTACCCAAAAGAGGGGTATCTTTGCCTGGAGTGCGCCGCATTTGCCACAAATCAATATAGACTGCCTGCCAACGCATACTTTTGTCATCCCCATGAAGACCAGAACGCAGCAAACCATCCATACACTGATCGCCGTGACTGCGGTGGCAACCCTCACGCCACTGGCCGCACACGCCCAGGACGCTTCCGAAATCGAAATCCTCCTGCAGCGCTGCTCCACGCTGGGCGACCCGAGCGCCCGCCTGGGCTGCTACGACGCGTTGGCCAAGAAAGGTCCGCTGGCTTCCACGCCGCCGGCCAACGGCGCCGCGCCAGGCACCCAGCCGGCGCCGGCCAGCGAGGTGGCAGCGGTGATTGCCCCGGCCGTGGCGGCCGCCAAGGCCGAAGCGGCGCCCACCGCCATGGACGCGGTGAACGGCGCCGAGCCGGAGAAGGAATTGTCGCGCATGGTGCAGCGCTGGGAGCTGGACCAGCCGTCCAAGCGCGGCGTGTTCTCCTTCAGGCCGCACCGCGACACCTATCTGCTGCTGGCCAACTACAGCAACGGCACCAACGACGGTCCGTTCAAGGACTTCACGCCGGCCGGCCTGAAAAGCCAGCACGTGGAGCTGAGCTACCAGCTCAGTTTCAAGATGAAAATGATGGAAGGCATCGCCAACAGCCCCTTCGATCTGTGGTTCGCCTACACCCAGCAGAGCTTCTGGCAGGCCTATAACCGTTCGGCCTCCAGCCCCTTCCGCGAGACCAACTACCAGCCGGAGCTGATGGCGGTGGCGCCGCTCACCGCCGGCATCGGCGAAGCGCGGCTGCGCTACGTGAATTTCGGCCTGGTGCACCAGTCCAACGGCCAGACCTCCACGCTGTCGCGCAGCTGGAACCGGCTGTATGCGGAAGTGGGCGGCGAATGGGGGCAGCACTTCAGCGCCACGCTGCGCCTGTGGCAGCGGCTGGACAACGCCAAGTCGGACAATGACAACATCGATATCAGCGACTTCATGGGCCGCGGCGACCTGCGCCTGGCCTACCGCAACGCCGGCCACGAATACTCGCTGCTGGCGCGCCGCAACCTGAGCAGCAAGCATGGCTTCCTGCAGCTGGGCTGGAATTTCCCGCTCCGGGACAATCTGAAGGGATACCTGCAAGGCAGCA
Source organism: Massilia sp. BGA-UO-ETr-WB1 (assembly GCF_059567845.1). Lineage (NCBI taxonomy): Bacteria > Pseudomonadati > Pseudomonadota > Betaproteobacteria > Burkholderiales > Oxalobacteraceae > Massilia > Massilia sp. BGA-UO-ETr-WB1. The sequence continues at coordinate 1,054,619 of NZ_JCAQOT010000027.1, forward strand.
CCGGCTACGGCCAGAGCCTGATCGACTACAACTACGCCCAGATGTCGGTGGGCGCAGGCGTACTGGTGGAATTCTAGCGGCCGGGCGAGCCGCGCAGCACGCGGGCCGGCAGCATGACGATGGCCCGCAGCAGCTCGAACACGGCTTCCACGCCCACGCCGATCAGCCGGAACGGCAGCAGCACCAGCCACACCAGCGGGTATAGCAGCAAGGCCAGCAGGGCCAGCGGCCAGCACAAAAACAGCAGAACCAGCCACAACACAAAACTCAGCATGATGCGCTCCAGGCAGTACGTTTCGGACAACGTTAATGTAACCGAAGCGGCCGCCCTGCCGCTTGCCATGCGACCGGCTGCACGCTGCGCCGACAAATGGTTAAAAAACCGGAATGAACGGTGCGCCGCCGGCAGTCTTCCTGTCAGGCGGTGTTGCTAACTTGCAAAGGTATGCGCGCCAGCACGCCGCTGCCGAAGTCGGCGTAGAACGGCAGATCCTCGCGGTGCGCATAACCGATGAAGCAATCGCACTTGTAGCGCGGACAGGAGCGCTGCTGCAGCATGTGCTCCAGCGGCTCCGTGTAGAGATTGCCTAGGCGTTCGGGCAGGAAATGACAGCGCTGCACCTCCCCTTCCCCGTCCACCGACAGCACCTCGGCTCCCGCCCGGCAGGGCTTGCCGCGCGATGGCGCCGGCTTGCGGCTATATGCGAACCACGGGTCGATCGCGTCCAGCCACAGCAAATCCTCCGGGCGGTAGTAGCCCGGGCCGCGCCGGTCATAGGCGTTGAGCCAGATATAGTGCCGGGCCGGCAGCGCCGCCCGCAGCGCGCGGATCGCGCCGAAGTGCTCGCGCATGGCCACCACGCCCACGGAAAACCGCACGCCCAGCCGCTCCAGGCGCAGGCAGCGCTCGAGGAAACGCTCCAGGCTGGTCTGGTCCGGGTGATAGGTGCACCAGAGCCCGAGCTTGTCCCGCTCCGCGTCCTGCAGCCACGCGAGCGGGCCGGACAGATTGGTCTGCAGCGCCACCTGGCGCACGTGCGGCATGTGCGACAGCGCCTGCATCGCCGTCCGGTAGTGGCGCCGCACCAGCGCCTCGCCCCAGGGCGTGAACAGGACGCTGACCGGGCGCTGCTGCTGTCCCACCCAGGCGTTGAAACGCGCCACTTCGGCGGCGTCGCGGGCCAGCCTGGCCCGGCTGTCGGCGCGCTTGGCGAACGGGCAGTAGCTGCAGGCGTAGTTGCAGCTCTCCAGCGTGCCCCGGTACAGCAAGGACAGCACCGGCTGCTCGGGACCGAACGTGGCCGCCGGGGCCATCGCGGCCATCGGCAACCCTGTCAGCATGCCGGTCCGCCGTCCGCCATCAGCGCGCGGACCGCGTCCGATGCCAGCCAGGGGCCTATCGTGTCGGCATAGGCGTAGCCGCGCCGGTTCAGGCGCATCAGGCCGCTCAGGCAGGATTGCGCCTCCAGCAAGCCGAGCTGGTCCAGTTCCAGCAACTGGGGCAGGTCCTGCAGGCAATCGCTGCCGAAGCGCGCGCGATAGGCGGCCGGATCGAGGCCCGGCTCCGTCAGCAGCGACTGGATAACGTAGCGCCGGCGCTGCTCCTCCGGCCCCAGCGCAAAACCATGGTGGGCCTGCGCAAAGCCGTCCTCGCCGAGCGCCAGGTAGGCTTCGATGATGTCGGCGGTGCCGCTGCGGCCCACCGCGTAGTCGGTGGAATAGTGCAGGCGCTGCGTGTAGGCGCGCGCGCCCGCCCCCATCCCGACCATGCCGTCGTTCTGGCAGCAATACGACGGCCCGTCCTGCGCCGGCGCGTGCGGCGCGCGGAACATGCGCATCGACACCTGCTCGTAGCCCTGCGCGAGCAGGTGGTCGCGCGCGGCCTGGTACAGGTCCAGGCGGCTGTCGCCGGCTTGCGCCAGCATCACCGGGTCGAACGAGGTGACGCCTTTGCGGCTGGCCAGCTTGCCCAGGCCGGTATGCGGCCGCACATACAGCGGATACAGGTACAGTTCTTCTGGCGCGAACGCCAGCGCGCTGTCGATCGAGGCCAGCAGGCTGGCGACGGTCTGGCCGGCGATGCCGTAGATCAGGTCCAGGTTCAGTGTGGGAAAGCCGGCGGCGCGGATATGCGCTATGGCCTGCCGCACCACGCTATTTTGATGCGGCCGCGCCAGCGCGCGCATTTCGCCGGCCGCGAAACTCTGGATGCCCAGGCTCACCCGGTCCACACCCATGCTGCGGCATACGGCCAGCCGCTCGGGCGTGACGGTTTCCGGCGAGGCTTCGATGCCGGCGGGCGTGGCCTGCAGGTCGACGCCGAGAATGTCGCGCGCGCCGTCCAGCAGCGTTTGCAGTTGCGCCGCGCTCAGGTAGGTGGGCGTGCCACCGCCGATGGCAAAGCGCGCGAAGCGGCGTTCGCCCAGCACCCGGTCCAGCACGCGCATCTGCCGGACCACCTGTGCCACGTAGCGCTCCACCAGTTCGGGCTGCGGGCGCGCCATGGCGAACAGGTTGCAAAAGCCGCAGCGCATTTCGCAGAACGGCACGTGGATGTAGGCGAACAGGGCCGAACGGTCCTGCTCGGCCCACAGCCGCTCCAGCGATTCCGCCTGCGGCAAGGCGCGGTAGGCTGCCTTGTGCGGGTAGGAGTAGGAGTAGGCCTGGTAAGGCGTCTGGCGCATGCGCTGTGCGAGTGTGCCTGGGGCGTCGGACTGGTTCACGGTGGGCTCGCTTCTTGATGTTCGAGGAAAAAATGCGCGTAGGGGACGGTCCACACCGTTTCGTGCGCCAGGCGGTGGCCCTGGTAGCCGTCCTCGCCGTAGGCGCTGCCATGGTCGGAGCACAGGATGACGAAGGTGGGCGCGCGCGCGGCGCAGCCCGTCAGCAGCGGCGCCAGCGCGGCGTCCACATGGCGCAGCGCGGCCGCGTGGCTCTCGACCGTGTCCCCGCTGCTGCCGGGCAGGTGGACCCGGTTGGGCGCGTGGATGGCGGCCACGTTAATGAACAGGAACATGCGCTGCCGGCCAAGTTGCTGCATCTGCCGCAGCGCCAGCGCCACCTGGCGCTCGGCCGAGCGGCGCTGGCCGACACCCATCGCGGGCGACCAGTGGCTTTCGTCGAACATGCCGGGCAGTACCCTGCCGAGCGCGGTGAGCTTGTTGAAGAAGCCCACCCCGCCGATGCAGATGGTGCGGTAGCCCCGCGCGGCCAGGCCGGCGACGATGCTCTCTTCCTCGAATACGCAGGTGTGCGCGGAGGTGGTTTCGCTGCCGCGAAAAGCCGTGGCGAACAGGCGCGCATGGCGCCCCGGTTCGGCGGGCGTCGGCAGAAAACCGGCAAAGAAGGCGTGGTGCGCGGCGTAGGTGAAGCTGGCCGGGCTATGGCGCCGCTCCCAGCCGGTGCGCGGCAGGCAGGGCCCCAGCACCGGCAGCCCGCCGTCCAGGAACAGGCGCTGCGCCACGTCGTAGCGCAAGGTGTCGAGGGTGATGAAGACGATGTCGTGGCTGCCCACCACCGCCCGCATGTCCGGTATCGCGTCTGGATCGGGTTTCATGGCAGTGCCAGCAGTTGGCCGGCGTAGCTGTCCCGGCCGTTGCGCAGCAAGCCCGGCAGCAGGTCGCCGAAGGCGTTGGCTTCGAGCACATGCGCGTGGCCGCGCCGGACCACGATATCCAGGCCAATCACGTTGCTGGCCGGAAAGGCGGCGGCGGCCTCCCGCGCCACCCGCTCCAGCGCGAGCTGGTCCGGGGCGGCAAGCAGGCCGTCGATATCGGCGCGCTGGTTGCCCAGGTGCAGATTGGTCATCATGCGCGTGCCCATGCGCGCCACGCGGTGCGCCGGCTGGCCGGCCAGCGTCAGCATGCGCACGTCGTAGTGGCCGTTGCCGCAGCGCGGCTTGGGCAGCCAGGTTTCCACGTAGGCTTGCTGGCCTGCCAGCAAGTCCACCAGCTGGACGATGTCCGCCTGCCGGTCGTAGCGGCGCAGACGTTTCACGTTGTACAGGCGCGCGCCGCCCGCCCCCTGCAGCAAGTGCGCCGAACTGGTGGCCTGCTCGGCGCCGCGTCCGTTGCGCCGGTAGGCGATCACGCCCGAGGCGCTGGAGCCGTAGCGCGCTTTGACGAAAACCTGGTCGAGGGCGTGCTCGTCCATGATGGCGCGCAAGTGGCCGTAGCCGTCCACCGGTCCCAGCAGCCGGGGCGTGGGGACTTGGCAGGCGATCAGGTGCTGCTGGCAGCGCAGCTTGTCTGTCATGAGCAGCAGTTCATGCGGCGCGTTCAGGACGCGCACGTGGGGGCGGTCCGCCAGTAGCGCGGCGATGCGCTGCATGGCGGTAGACAGACCGGCGAACCAGGCCGGCGACACCGACAGCTCGCCGAACTCGGGCGCTTGCGGCACGGCGCAGCCCAGCGCCTGCGCCCCTTCGCGCACCAGCTTGTGGTGCAGGGCCGGATCGTCGCCCGGGGATTCGATCTTGAAATCGCAAGGCCGGGCCAGGGCCGCATCGAGCAATGCCGGTTGCGCCAGCCACTCGCTCCACTCCACCAGCACCGCCGGCCGCAGCCCCAGCTGCTGGCGCGCAGCCTGCATCAGCCGCATCCGCTTGCCGGCAGCGACGCCCAGCAGCACGCACGGCGCATTGTTTACCAAATTACTCACCCACGGCGACGTAGCGATATCCGTCGTCTTCCTCCTCGGGGTCGTCCAGTATCACCTGCACCGGCAGCGTCCTGAGCTGCTCCTGCCATTGGGCGGAAATATAGTGGTGCGACAGGTCCAGGAATTTGAGCTGCGGAACGAGCGGGCTCTTGAACAGCGCTTCCGCGCCGGTGTCGCCAATGGTGCCCAGCGACAGATCCAGCGTGTTGAGCTGACCGACCACTTCGTGCGAGGCCAGCATGACCGCCAGGTCGTCGGCAATCTCGGCGTCGCGCAGGCCCAGGTACTTCAGCTCGGGCGTCACCAGCGCGGCCAGCACGCGGCGGTACAGTTCCGCGTCGCCGGAAAAGCCGTAATCCTCGGTGCCGAGCCACAGTTCGAGATGGTTCAGCTTCGGCATCGAGGACGCCGCCAGGGCTTCGGCCACCTCGGCCGGCAAGCCGCCGCTTTCGATGGTGAAGGAGCGCAGGGCCGGATGGGTGAACGGTTCGATCGCCAGGTCCGTGCCGCCGCGGATGCGCAAGGCTTCCAGTTGCGGGTAAGCCGCCAGCAAGGGCGTGTAGTCGCCCTGGATAATCCAGGAAATCTCGCATTCTTCAAACGTCATGTCGCCGATGAACAGCGCGCGCAGATTGGGCAATTCCGGCGCCAGGGCGATCAGCTTGTCCAGGATGTCCTGAACGCCGTTCTCGGCAGGCGCGCCCCAGCTGCCGATGATCAGCGCATCGAGTTGCGCCTTGTCGACCTGCGCCAGGAACTCGTCGATCAGGTCGGCCATCTCCTTTTCGTCGTCATAGTCCAGCGCCAGGCGGTAGACGGACTTCTGAATGTCGAGCGCATCGCCGGACTCGAAAGTGGCCACCGGCTTGTTGAAAAAACTCTCTGTTTCCTGTGAAATCGTCATGGAGCCATCCCCGTAGTTGGAAAAATGCAGCTGGCGCACAGGATAGCATCATGCTCCCATGAAAAATGCGCGCTTTGTCACGTTTGCATAAAAGTACATGGTGGCCAGCCTGGGCTCTGATGCCCTAGGCCTCGGGGTTTTGCAGCGACAGCAGCACCGCGCGCACGGCCGACTTGAACAGCGCGTCCGGGTGCTCCTTCTTCAGGTAAAAGCCCTTCAGCTCCAGGCTGGCGATGCCGTGCAGCGCGGCCCACAGCAGGCGCGCGGCCGCCGTGGGGCTGGATTTGGGCAGCAGCCCCTGCTCCATGCAGCGCTCGAACTGCCTGATCAGCGGCGTAAACGTGCCCCAGGCGGACACGCGCGACTCCAGCGCCGGGATGAAGCCGGCAATGGCGTCGCCGAACATCACTTGGTAATACGCCGGGTTGCGGCGCGCGTAGTCCAGGTAGGCGCGGGCGCAGATCCACACGCCCTGCAGCGCGTCGGTCTGCGCCAGTTCCGGCTCGGTGGCGGCGAAGTCGCGCTTCAGGCGCTCGCAGCCTTCCAGGTAGAGCGCGTTGCTCAGGCCGTCCTTGCCGCCGAAGATGGAATACAGCAGCGTGGTCGAGCAGTTCACCGCCTCGGCCACCTTGCGCACGGTGAGCGCGGCCGGGCCCTCCTCCACCAGCAAGCGGCTGGCGGCGTCCAGCATGCCCTGGCGCAGCGCGCCCCGCAAATCTTCCTGTTCCTGGCGGAAATCTACAACCTTGGCTTTATTCATGAAGCTGCGCTCTAAAATTCAGTGAAAAAACGGCGTTTTTTCTGATAACATCGTATCAGACCTAACCCGACGGAGCATATCATGACATCAAATCACATCCCTGAGGTATTGCGTAACCTGGCCCTGCCCGTGATCGGCTCGCCGCTGTTCATCGCCAGCGGCCCGAAACTGGTGGCCGCGCAGTGCAAGGCCGGCATCGTCGGCTCCTTCCCGGCCCTGAACGCGCGCCCGGCCGAGCTGCTGGACACCTGGCTGACCGAACTGAAAGCCGAACTGGCCGCCTACAAGGAAGCCAACCTGGACGCCATCATCGGCCCCATCGCCGTCAACCAGATCGTGCACCAGTCCAACACCCGCCTCGCGCACGACGTGGAAATGTGCGTCAAGCACCAGGTGCCCATCATCATCTCCTCCCTGCGCGCGCCGCCGAAAGAGATGCTGGACGCCATCCACAGCTACGGCGGCATCGTGCTGCACGACGTGATTTCGATCCGCCACGCGCAGAAAGCGCTGGAAGCGGGCGTGGACGGCCTGATCCTGGTGGCCAGCGGCGCCGGCGGCCATGCCGGCACCTTGTCGCCGTTCGCGCTGGTGGGAGAGGTGCGGAAATTCTTCAAGGGCCCGATCGCCCTGTCCGGCTCGATCGCCACCGGCGACGCCATCCTGGCCGCGCAAGCCATGGGCGCCGACTTCGCCTACATCGGCTCGCGCTGGCTGGCCACGCAGGAATCGAACGTGGACGACGGCTACCGCCAGGCCATTATCGAATCGACGGCGGCGGACATCGTCTACACCAACCTGTTCACCGGCGTGCACGGCAACTACCTGAAGAAATCGATCGTCGCTGCGGGCCTGGACCCGGACGCGCTGCCGGAAGCCGACAAATCTGCCATGAACTTCGGCTCGGGCAGCTCGAGCGAAGCCAAGGCCTGGCGCGACATCTGGGGCGCAGGCCAGGGCGTGGGCCTGATGGAAGACGCACCGACGGTGGCCGAACTGGTCGGCCGCCTGACGGCCGAGTATGAAAGCGCCCGCGCCCGCCTGCTGGACAAGCGCGCGGCGTAAAGCCGGCTTTGGGCGGATTTACTGGCCGACGCAGATGATCTTGGTTTCGTACTCTTTTGCGTTCGGCTTCTTCTTTTGAGCCCAGGCGATAGCCTGCTCCGCCTCGGGCACGGTCAGGATGGTGGCCTTTTCCTTCGACTTGATGAAGGACACGCCCTCGAAGACGCCCTCCTTGCTGCGCATTACCTTCGCGAACACGGGCGGCTTGTCGCCTTCCGAAAGCTTCTTCTGTTGCACGATGTAGCGGCGGTCTTCTTGTTCCATGACAAATACTCTTTAATCAAAACCCGGAGTATACCGCCATAACCCGGTTCGGGGTCACCGGTTGGGGGTCAGGTCCGGCATCGCGCCAAAATGGCGCGATGCCGGACCTGACCCCGCATTTTTATGGCGCGCTCAAGCGAAGGCCGGTGCGTAGTGGTGGGGCTGGAGCGCCGATTCGTACAGCACGTCCACCCGCAGCGACGCCTGCAGCGATGGCAGCGAGCCGCCGGCGCGGTACTGGAAGCTGACCGCCAGCACGTCGCCCTCCTTGGCTTGCACCGGCTTGGCCAGCGGCAAGGTCATGTAGTGGTTCAGCCAGTCGATGGTGCTGTTGCGCTCCTGGACCACGGACAGGATGTTCTTGGTGACGAAACGCATGGCGTTCACGCAGCCGCTGCGTTCGACCACGAATTTGCCTTCCCAGCCGATCAGCAGGTCGTTCGGCTGCGTGAAGTCGAGCACGCTGTACACGGCTGGCTGCGCCATCTCGACGGTGCCGGGATAGATGACCTGGGTTTCCTGGAATTGCACGATGGGCGCGAAGAAGCCTTCGAAGTCGTATTCCTGCTGCAGCGGCTGCACCGCCATGATGACCGCTTCCGGCATGAACACGGGCAGCGGGCCGCCGAAGCGCTCCAGGTAGCGGCGCTTGAACGATTCGATCACTTCCACCTGCTTTTCGCGCAGCATGCCGACGTGGATCATTTCGCAGATCACCACGTCCACCGGTTCGGGCGGCAGGTATTCGAACGCGTCCGCGTGGATGACTTCGACTTTTTCACCGTTCGGATTGATGGCGAGGAATTTGCGCGCTTCCTTGACCATGTCCGGGTTGAATTCCACGCAATAGACTTTTCTGGCCTTGGCTGCGGCGAAGAAGGAAAGCACGCCGGTGCCGCCCCCGAGTTCCAGCACTTTCATGCCCGGCTTCACGGCGTAGTCGATGGCCGACTTGAAGCTGTGCATGCGGTTCTGGTCCATCAGCATGTTGTGATGGTAGTGGACCGGGATGAATTGTCCCAGGTAGCAGCTCTCTATTTCACGTTCGTTCAGCATGGTTTTTCCTTGTTAGCGCAACGTAGCCATTATCTTTGCCTGCCAGGCAAAGTTAAGCGGCGAGTTGGCGTGGAAAAACCGTCTACTTTGCCGCTTTCGCGGCCAGGTGGGCTTTGATGGCCTTGGTGATCCATGGCTTGTCGGCCCGGGTGGCGAATTCGGCGGCATCGATGCCGTAGGCGCCGTCTTTCAGCGTGGCGTCCGCCCCTTGTGCCAGCAGCAGCTTGACGGCGTCCTCCATGCCTTCGCGCGCGGCCAGCATCAGCGGCGTCAGCCCGGAGGGGGAACCGGCGTCGATGTAGGCGTGGTGTTCGAGCAGGATGTTCATAATCTCCAGGTCGCCCGCCGCCGCCGCAAAGTGCAGCGGGGTCCAGCCCTTGCGGTTCACTTGGGCGCCCTTGGCGAGCATGGCCTTGACGGCGTCTTTATTGTGCTTGAAGGCGGCCATCATCAGCGCGGTGCTGCCGTTGACGGACTGCGCTTCCAGGTCGATCTTGGGATGGTCCAGCAGTATCTTGAAGACGCGGTTGGCGTCGTGCCGCATGGCGATGATGAGGCCGGTTTCGCCGCGCTCGGGCTCGTGCAGGTTGGGGTCCAGGCCGCGCTTGAGCACGTCGCGCACCACCACGGTGTTGTCGACCTGGGCGGCGCGGAAGAATTGGACTTCGTCTTCAGTCTCGGAAAACGCCGGGGCCGCAGGCATCAGGGCGAAAGCAGTGAGCAGAGACAGCAATACCCGGCGTTTTACGATCATGTGTTTTCTTAAGAAGTTAACGTACCACGTTGAATAATTTGAAGAAGTTGTCGCTGGTCTGCTGCGCAACCTGTTCCACGGACACCCCCTTGAGCTTGGCGATGTACTCGGCCACGTGGGCCACGAAGCCGGGCTCGTTCATCTTGCCGCGGTGCGGCATCGGCGCCAGGTAGGGCGAATCGGTTTCGATCAGCATCTGTTCCAGCGGCACTTCCATGGCCACGGCCTGCAATTCCTTGGCGCTCTTGAAGGTGACGATGCCGGAGAAGGAGATGTAGAAGCCCATCGCCATCGCCGCGCGCGCCACTTCCAGCGACTCGGTGAAGCAGTGCATCACGCCCGCCACGCCGCCCTTGTCGGTGCCGGCGCCCTCTTCCTGCATGATGCGGATGGTGTCTTCGCTGGCGGATCTTGTGTGGATAATCAATGGCTTGCGCGTGATTCTTGAAGCTTTGATGTGGGTGCGGAAGCGCTCGCGCTGCCACTCCAGGTCGCCTTCCAGGCGGTAGTAGTCCAGCCCGGTTTCGCCGATGGCGATGATGCGCGGGTTGTCGGCCAGCTGCACCAGCTGCTCGACGCTGGGTTCCGGCGTGTCTTCGTAATCGGGATGGACGCCGACCGAGGCGTAGATGTGCGGGTACTGCTCGGCCAGCGCCAGGACTTGCGGGAAGTCCGGCAGGTCGACCGAGACGCAGAGCGCGTGCGTCACCTTGTTCTCGGCCATTTTGCCGAGAATCTCGGGCATGCGAGCAGCCAGCTCGGGGAAATTGATGTGGCAGTGGGAATCGATAAACATGGCGTGATTGTACGCGAGCGAGCGCGCCCGCGCCAAACGCCCCGCAGCCGCTGGCGGCTAAGGCATCAGCCGGTGCGCCGCCACGAATTGGCGGATGCCGTCCGGGTGCGCCTTCTTCCACGCCTCTAGCTCGGGGCGGTAGGCTTCGCGGTACATCAGCAGCAGGATGGCCGCTTCCAGGTCGGCCGGCGACTTCAGGCCCCGCAAGGCCAGCAGCACGGGGGATGCCAGCGGCGGCGCGCCGCTTTCCTGCAATTCGGCCGCCACCTTGAGCGCGGTGCTCCAGCCCACCAGTTCCTGCGAGAACGGCGACAGCGTGCGGCCCTCCTTGGCGGCCGTGGTCAGCGCGTTGGCCTGCGCCAGCGCATACGCCAGCCAGACCGCATAGTCGCTATTGGTCTCGACCTTGGCGCCCTTGAACTGCTCCGCCAGGCTGACGGTGGCCTTGCCGGTTTTAGGGTCCAGCGACACGGATGCCAGCCGCACCAGCTGCAGGCGCGTCAGCGGCTTGCCGTCGATCCCGGCCACCGCCGCCAGCCGTTCCCAGCTCGGCATCTGGCTGGGCTGCACGGCAACCGCTTTCAAGGCCGCCTGCTCCAGCCCGGCCCGGTTGCCCATGCGCGCCATGGTGTCGGCCAGGAAGCGCCAGGCCTGCGCGTTCTGCGGATCCACTTCGGTGGCCTTGTTGAACAGCATTTCCGCCGCCAGCCAGTTCTTTTCCATGAAATAGGTGTCGCCCTCCATCAGGAAGGCGGAGGAGAACTTGGGATCGGCCAGCTGCGCCTCGCGGTACTTGGCGCGGGCAGCCTCGTACTGGCCCTTGTGGAACAAAACCTCTCCTTCCGCGTACGCCTTGTCGGCCTGCGCGTTGGGTTTGTAGCCTGCGCCTGCCGTCGGATCGTCCAGCATGCGCAGCACTTCGGCGGCCAGCGGATCGTTGGCCGCCAGCTTCAGCGCTTCGCGCGCGAAGCCCTCGGCCTGCTGCCGCGCCTTGGCGGCGGCGTCCTGGGGCAGGCCGGGGATCAGGGTTTGCAGCAGGTAGGCCGCCGAGGACAAGGGACTGGATGCGTCCGGCGACAGCTTGCGCGCCGCCTCGAACTTGTCCAGGGCTTCCTTGTACTTGCCGGCCGCCTGCAGGGCATGGCCTTCGGACACCAGCTTCTGGCTGTCAGCACTGCCCAGCAGTTCGGCCCGGGCCGGCTGTGCTGCGCAAATGCCCAGGATCAGGGCGAGGACTAGTTTACGCAGCATGGTGGCTTTCGATTCAGGCGACGCGTTTGCCGAGGATGATCAGGTCGCGCTCGATGCCGTCCAGGTTGGCGACTTTGGGCAGATTGGCCCAGGTTTCAAAGCCGAATTTGGAGAACAGCCCCAGGCTGGGCTTGTTATGGCCGAAGATGAAGCCCAGCAAGGTGTGCACATTGACACTGGGCGCGAAGTCGATTGCTTCCTGCAAGGCGTAGCGTCCAATGCCTTTGCCGCGCGACGCTTCGTCGATGTAGATCGACACTTCAGCCGTCCCCGAGTAGGCGGGGCGGCCATAGAAATTGGAGTACGAAATCCATCCCAGCACGGCGGGTGAGGCCGATTGATCGTCGGCGCGCTCGATGATCCACAGCGGACGGCGTTCCGGCGTGTGTTCGTGGAACCAGGCCAGGCGCGATTCGACCGAGACCGGCTCGGTGTCGGCGGTGACTTCGCGCGAGGCGACGGTGCTGTTGTAGATGGCGACAATGGCGGGCAGGTCATTGAGTGTGGCGTTGCGGTGGCGGAATGACATGGGCAAGGGCAAGTGTGATTGATGAAAGGGTACGCGTTCTAAAGGGTATGCGTGGCGCGCGACGAGCGCAGCGCGGCGCCAAGGATTTCCTCGATGCGGGCGCGCACGCGCTGCCCGGTTTCGTCGTCCGGGAAATGCAGGCCGATGCCCTGCGCCTTGTTGTGGGCGGCGGAAGGCGGCGTGATCCAGGCCACTTTGCCTGCGATCGGGTATTTGGTGGCGTCGTCCATCAAGGCGAGGATCAGATAGATCTCGTCGCCGATCTTGTAGGGCTTCTGGGTCGGCACGAAGATGCCGCCGTGCTTCAGGAACGGCATATAGGCCGCGTACAAGGCAGCCTTCTCCTTGATGGCCAGCGACAGCACGGTGGGCCGCGCTATCGGTACGGCATTGGGATCGATGGTGCTGCCGGTCAATTGGTTTCCTTTCAAGCGCAGCTTGCCGTGTAGTCCAGCAGCATATCCTCAATAAACAGCTTGGGCGACAGCGGGTGGTCGGCAATCGCGCGGCGTTCGTTCACGCTCTTGATCGCCGCCATCAGTTTGGCGGTGTGCACCTTGTCCGCCAGCCCGGCCAACTCCTTGCGGTAACGAGGATAATAACGGATGTTGCCTGACAGTTTGTAGGAAAACATATCGTAAAGCCAGCGCTGCAGCCACGAAACGAGCGAGGCCAGCGGCACTTTCTGCATTTTGTCGGCCGCGCGCAGCGCCGCCTCCACGCTGGGATGGGCCAGCATCTGCAGCAGCAGGTCCATTTCCTCGCGGCTGCCGGACTCGGACTGGGCCATGGCGGCCAGCGGCGCGCCGCCCTGCTCGCGCAGCCAGCTGTCGGCGTCGGCCACGCCTTGCGCCTTGAGCCAGGCCAGCGCCTCGTCGTGCCCCGGCATCGGCAGCGCGAACTTGCGGCAGCGCGACAGGATGGTCGGCAGCAGCCGGTCCAGGCTGTTCGAGGACAGCAGGAACACCGTGCCCGGCGGCGGTTCTTCCAGCGTTTTCAGCAGCGCGTTGGAAGCCGGCATGTTGAGCGCCTCGGCCGGATACAGCACCACCACCCGCAAGCCCTGGCGGTGGGTGGAGATGTTCATGAAGTCCGACAGCTGGCGGATCTGCTCGATCTTGATCTCTTTCGACGGCGCCTTGGACTTGGCGGCCTTCTTTTCCTCGCCCTCCTCGCCCTCGCCCGTCACTTCGTCCTCGAAGGATTCGGGCCGCACGCGGCGGAAGTCGGGGTGGTTCTGCTGGCCGAACCAGCCGCAGGACACGCACGCGCCGCAGGCGTGCCCGTCGGGGCCCGCGTTTTCGCACAGCAGCGACTGGGCGAAATGTTCGATGAAGTCGGCCTTGCCGGTGCCGGCCGCGCCGTGGAACAGGATCGCGTGCGGCATGCGCGCGCGCAGCGCCTGCAGCTGCGTCCAGGACGATTCCTGCCAGGGGTAGATGGCCGTGCTCATGCCAGCACGCCGTCCAGGATGGCCGCCAGTTCCTGCTGGATGACTGCAATGCTGCGGGTGGAGTCGATCACGCGGAAGCGCTGCGGCGCCTCGGCCGCGCGGCGCAGGTATTCGTTGCGGGTGGCGTGGAAGAATTCTTCCTTCTCGCGCTCGAACTTGTCCAGCTCGCGGGTCGAGTCCAGGCGCGCGCGCGCCACTTCCAGCGGCACGTCGAACAGGAAGGTCAGGTCCGGCTCCAGGTCGGCGTGCACCCAGTGCGCCAGCGTTTCCAGCTTGGCGCGGTCCAGGCCGCGCCCGGCGCCCTGGTAGGCGAAGCTGGCGTCGGTGAAGCGGTCGGTCAGCACCCAGTCGCCACGGGCCAGCGCCGGTTCGATCACCTGCGCCAGGTGCTCGCGGCGGCTGGCGAACACCAGCAGGGTTTCGGTTTCCAGATGCATCTTCTCGTGCAGGAACAGCTCGCGGATCTTCTCGCCCAGCGGCGTGCCGCCCGGCTCGCGGGTGCTGACCAGCTGCACGCCGCGCGCGCGGATATAGTCGGTCACAAAACTGATGTGGGTCGATTTGCCGGCGCCGTCTATGCCTTCGAAACTGATGAACTTGCCGCTGTATTGTTTCATGTAACTCTGCATCTTTTAACGTTGGTACTGATTCACTGCCCGGTTGTGGTCGGTCAGGTTATCGGAAAACTGGCTGGTTCCGTTGCCGCGCGAGACGAAATACAGCGCCGGCGTCTTGGCCGGCGCCAGCGCCGCCGTCAGCGACTGCACGCCCGGCAAGGCGATCGGCGTCGGCGGCAGGCCGGCCCGGGTGTAGGTATTGTACGGGGTGTCGGTCTCCAGGTCCTTTTTGCGGATCTTGCCGTCGTAGCGGGCGCCCATGCCGTAGATCACCGTGGGGTCGGTCTGCAGCAGCATGCCGAGCCGCAGCCGGTTGACGAACACGCCGGCGATCATGGCGCGTTCCGACTTCTGGCCGGTTTCCTTTTCCACGATGGAGGCCATGGTCAGCGCTTCGTAGGGGTTCTTGTAGGGCAAGTTGGGGTCGCGCTTCTCCCAGGCTTCGCTCAGCTTGGCGATCAGCATGGTGTGCGCCTGCCGGAAGATGGCCAGCTCGCTGGAACCCTTGGCGAACAGGTAGGTATCCGGGAAGAACAGCCCTTCGGGCGCCTTGAACTCGGGGGAAACCAGCGCCATCAGTTCGGTGTCGGACAGGGCGATGGTGTCGTGCTTCAAGCCCTTGTGGGCGGCCACGGCCTGGCGCATCTGGCGGAAAGTCCAGCCTTCGATGATGGTCAGCTGCTCCTGCGCGAATTCGCCGCGCACCAGCTGGTCGATCAGCCGCAGCGGCGTGGTGCCGGGTTTCAGCTCGTAAGCGCCAGCCTTAAGCCTGGACGACTTCTGCGTGAAGCGCGCCAGCAGGTTGAACAGCAGCGGCTGGATCGGAACGCCGGCTTCGGCGATCTGCTGGCCGGCTGCATGCGCGCCGCTGCCGGGCACAATGGTGAAATCTATCGGGGGCTCTTCCGTAATGATCGGCTGCCTGGCCCACCAGGCAAATCCGCCGCCGGCTGCCGCTGCAACCAGGATACCCAACACTATCGTCTTTTTTATGAATGCCATCTTTGCTAGCCACAAGGCCGGGAGTTAGGGCCGGTTTTCAGGCCGGCAGTGGCGCCGGACAAAGCGCTTTTTTGCAGCGTCCGGCGCGAATTCTTCTACATCACTATAATTAGGCCGTAATGATAATGCTTTAATCGTCAAATTATTGGAATTTATGAGTAACTGGAATCAACTTCTAACGCCGCAGGGCAAGCCGCTGACCCCGACCGAACTGGCCGTGGGCTTTGTTGCCGCCGTCACGGACCAGGGCCTGATCGCATTGACCGGCGAAGACTCCGCCGGCTTCCTGCACAATCAGCTCACCAACGACGTCGAGCACCTGGGCCAGGACGACGTGCGCCTGGCCGGCTACTGCACCCCGAAAGGCCGGCTGCAAGCCACTTTCCTGATGTGGCGCAACGAAGAATCCATCTTCCTGCAATTGCCGCGCGAAATCCAGCCTCCGCTGCAGAAACGCCTGAGCATGTTCGTGCTGCGCGCCAAGACCAAGCTGGCCGACGCCACCGACGCGCCGGCCACGCAAGTGGTGCTGGGCCTGGGCGGCGGCATGGCCGAAGCCGTGCTGCAGACCTGGTTCGATCCGCTGCCCGGGCGCCCTTACAGCAAAACCGAGCACGCGCTGGGCACCCTGCTGCGCCTGGCCGACGCCTTCGGCGCGCCGCGCTACCTGTGGCTGACCTCGGCCGACATCGCCGCGACCGTCGCGCCGGTGCTGGCCGACAAGCTCAACGTGGGCGGCAACGAGGCCTGGCGCCTGGCCGAAATCCACGCCGGCGTGCCGCAGATCGGCGCCGCCACGCAGGAACAGTTCGTGCCGCAGATGATCAATTTCGAGCTGCTGGGCGGCGTGAATTTCAAGAAAGGCTGCTACCCGGGCCAGGAAATCGTCGCGCGCAGCCAGTATTTAGGCAAGCTCAAGCGCCGCACGGCCCTGGTGCGCATCGCGGACGCCTCGGCGGCGGCCGGCGCCGAAGTGTTTGCCGAGTCCGACCCGTCGCAACCGTGCGGCATGGTGGTGAACGCCGCGCCGAACGGCCTGGGCGGCGTGGACGCGCTGGTGGAAATGAAGCTGGATGCGCTGGAGCAGGCCCGGGTGCGCCTCGCTTCGGCGGACGGCGTGGCGCTGGAATTCCTGCCCATGCCCTACGTGCTGGACAAGCTCGACGTCTAGCATGACCGATTTGTATATTTACTACCAGGTGCGGGAAGCCGACACGGCTGTCCTGCACGGAGCGGTCACGGCCATGCAGGCCGGACTGGCCAGCGCTTGCGGCGCCGCGCCGCAGTTAAAGCGCCGTCCGCAGGCCAAGGATGGCTTGCAGACCTGGATGGAAGTTTATCCGGCGGTGCCGGACGGGTTCGAGGCCGCGCTGTCGGCCGCCGTCCTGCAGTCCGGGCTGGCGCCGCTCACGGCCGGCCCCCGCCACACCGAAATTTTTACGGATTTCAACTCATGTGTTTGATTGTTTTCGCGTGGCAAGTCGTGCCGGCGGTGCCGCTGATCGCCGCCGCCAACCGCGATGAATATTACGCGCGCGAAGCGGCTCCGGCCGCGCCGTGGCCCGACCAGCCGCGCATCTACGCGGGCCGCGACCTGAAGGCCGGCGGCAGCTGGATGGGCATCAGCCAGGCCGATGCCGAGGCAGCCGCCGAGGCGGGCTCCGGCTCGCCGCGCTTTGCCGCCATCACCAACATCCGCGCGCCGCAGGAGCACAAGGCCGACGCGCCTTCGCGCGGGCAGCTGGTGTCCGACTTCCTGGCCGGCAGCATGTCGCCGGCCGAGTACATCGACCATATCCGCGACGGCGCGCACGCCTACAACGGCTTCAACCTCGTCATCGGCGACCGCGACACCTTGATCTGGTACTCCAACAAGGGCGACGGCGACCCGCGCAACGGCCAGCCGCTCACGCCCGGCATTTACGGCCTGTCCAACGCTACGCTGGACTCGCCGTGGCCGAAAGTGCTGAAGACCAAAGCCCAGTTCGCCAGCCTGCTGTGCCTGGGCGCACCGGACGACGCCTACTTCGAAATGCTGGCCGACACCACCCGCGCGCCCGACCTGCGCCTGCCCGAAACCGGCGTGCCGATCGAGGTGGAGCGCCTGCTGTCGGCGGTGCGCATCGAGTCCCCCGGCTACGGCACGCGCAGCTCGACCGTGGTCAAACTCTACGCGGACGCCCCCGCAGTACTGCATGAAATGCTGATCCAGTAAGAGTCAAGTTCCCACCCGGTTTTCAACCGCACAGATCGCGTGGACCAGGCCACGCAGCCAGCGGTGGGCCGGGTCGGCGTCCATGCGCGGATGCCACAGCATGGAAACCGTGATTTGCGGGGCGGCCAGCGGCAGCGGGAAGCTGTGCAGGCCGTCGCGCAGTTTGCCGGTTTGGCGTTCGGGAACGCTGGCGATCAAATCCGTGGCGCGGGCCAGCGCCAGCGCCGCTGCGAAACTGCCGACGATGGTGCCCACCGTCCGTTCCTGCCCCGCTTGCCCTAGCGCTTCGTCTATCGGCCCTCTTTCCTGTCCTTGCCGCGATACCGCGATGTGCCGCCCTTGCGCGTAGCGCTCAGCCGTCACCGTGCCTTCGCTGAGCGCGTGGCCGGCGCGCACCACGCCCACGAAACGGTCCCGGAACAGCGCGCGGGTGCGCACTTCGGGCCCGGTCGCTTTGCCGACCACGCCTGTTTCCAGGTCCACCGCGCCATCGCGCAAGGCGGTGCTTTCCTTGTCCAGCTTGTCCACGAAACATAGCCGCACGCCGGGTGCGTCGGCTGCGACACGGGAGATCAGCCCGGCGCCGAAATTGTCGATGAAGCCTTCCCGCGCACGGATCGTGAATGTCCGCACCAGGCCGGCAAGGTCCAGCCTTTCCGCCGGCCGCAGCACCGATTCGGCGTCCTGCACCAGTTGGCTGACGCGCTCGCGCAATTCCAGCGCGCGCGGCGTGGGCACCAGGCCGCGCCCGGCCCGCACCAGCAGCGGGTCGCCGGTGGTTTCGCGCAGCCGCGCCAGTGCCCGGCTCATCGCCGACGGACTGAGCCGCAAACGCCGCGCCGCCCGCGCCACGCTGCCCTCGGACAGCAGTACGTCCAGCGTGATGAGCAAATTGAAATCAGGGGAAGTCATGCCTCAACGATAACATGGAAGTGCCCCATATATGGCGTTTGGCGCACGAATAAGCTGCAACTGCTGCGCCTTCCGCCATCCCACCCGCCCGGGTACGATGTTCGGTAAGCAATCAACCAGGACGTCCGCATGAATATCCCCACTCCGCCGCTTCCGTCCGCCGCCAGGCGCGCACTGGCCGCCCTCTCCCTGACCACGCTGCTTTCCTCCCTGGGAACCAGCATCGCCAACGTCGCCCTGCCGACGCTGGCGCTCGCATTCAACGCCAGTTTCCAGCAAGTCCAATGGGTGGTGCTGGCCTATCTGCTGGCCGTTACCACGCTGGTCGTCAGTGTTGGCAGGCTGGGCGCCCTGGTGGGCCGCCGCCGCTTGCTGGTCGGTGGCATCCTGCTGTTCACGCTCGCTTCGGGCTTGTGCGCGCTGGCGTCGGAACTGTGGCAACTGACCGCCGCCCGCGCCTTGCAAGGCCTGGGCGCCGCCGCCATGATGGCGCTGTCGATGGCCTTCGTTGCGGCCTCCGTGCCCAAGGCGAAGACCGGCAGCGCCATGGGCTTGCTGGCCGCCATGTCGGCCGCCGGCACCGCGCTGGGCCCGCCTTTGGGCGGCGCGCTGATCAGCCTGGCCGCGTGGCCGGCCATATTCAGCGCGGCAATACCACTCGGCCTGCTCGCCGCCCTGCTGGCTCACCGCAGCCTTCCGCCAGACCGCATTGCCGGGGATAAGGCCAGCGACGCAGCCGCCGTGGCAGGCGACGGGACCGGAAGCGCAGCCCGCCCCCGCCTCGACCACCTGGGGACGCTGTTGCTTGCATTTACACTGGCCGCGTTCGCCGCCTCGATGACCAAGGGGCGTGGCAATTTTGGCTGGATGAACGCCGCGCTGCTGCTGTGCGCCGGAGCAGGCGCTGTCGTTTTCGTGCTCTCCCAGAAGAAGGCACGCTCGCCCTTGATCCGGCTGGCAATGTTCAGCAACGAGGCCCTGAGCTCAGGCTTTGTGGCAAGCGCGCTGGTGACGACAGTCGTCATGGCGACGCTGGTAGTCGGTCCGTTCTACCTGGGCGGCGCGCTGGCGCTGGATGCCGGCCAGACAGGCCTGGTCATGTCCGCCGGACCGCTGGTGGCGGCTATGGCCGGTTTTCCAGCCGGCCGCCTCGTGGACCGCCTCGGCGCGTACCGGATGAGCATGTCAGGCCTGTCCGCCATGCTGGCCGGCGCCGCAGCGCTGCCTTTCCTGGCGGCCGGCTACGGCGTGCCGGGCTACGTCGGCGCGCTGGCCTTGCTCACTGCGGGCTATGCGCTGTTCCAGGCGGCTAACAACACCGCCGTCATGGCCGCCGCCTGCCCGGATCAGCGCGGCGTGGTGTCAGGCCTGCTGAACTTGTCCCGCAATCTGGGGCTCATCACGGGTGCGTCGGCAATGGGGGCGGTGTACGCGCTGGGCGTGGCGGCTTCCGGCCTGCCATCCGCCGAGCCGAACGCCGTGACGGGCGGCATGCAGGCTGCGTTCGGGGCCGCCGCAGTGCTGATCCTTGCGGCTTTCGCCTTCGTCCACCTGGGACGGCCGCTGCCGGGCGCCGCCCGGACTGGAGAGGCGCGTTGAAGCAGGCCTTCAGGCGAAGGTGTGCGCCATCTCGACGTGGGGAATGCCGGCCTCGATAAACTCCTGGCCAATGATAGAGAAACCGTGCTTCTCGTAGAACGGCGCCGCGTGCGTCTGCGCGCCCAGCACCACGGTCTTGTGGCCGCGCAGATTGGCCTGCGCCATCAGCCCTTGCAGCAGCGCGCCGCCGATGCCGGCTCCGCGTGCCGACTTGCGCACCGCCATGCGGCCGATATGGCCGTCCGGCAGCAGCCGGCCGGTGCCGATGGGCACACCGGCCGAATCGTAGGCTACGGCATGCAGGCAGGCCGCGTCGTTGTCATCCATTTCCAGCTCGGCGGGAACGTTCTGCTCCACCACGAAGACCTCCATGCGGATGGTCTTCGCGTCTTGTTGCAGGGTGTTCCAGTCGCCGAAGCGAATATCGTGCGCAGTATTCATGCGCAGGATTGTCGCATATGGAATCAGGCTGCGCTACCGCCTTTGACCATGTCCTTCAGCATCTGGCGGATGTGCGGCGTGGCGTCGTTCGGGTCGGTCGGGTTGCGGCCGGTGGTCATGTCTTCCATGCGCGTCTTCAGGCCGCCCAGCGCCTGCGGGTGGGTGTAGATGTAGAACTGGCCGTCTTCGATCGCCTTGAAGGTGATGTTGGCCACGTCCTCGGCGGTCACCTTGCCGGAACTGACAGCCTTGTCCGTCATGGCCTGCGAAGCGAGCTGGCTGCGGGTCGGCTTGGCGTCCATCTTGACGTCGTCGGGTCGGTTGCGGTGCGACTGGTTGATGCCGGTCGGGACGAAGAACGGGCACAGCACCGAAGCGCCGATCGGTGCGTCCACCAGGTTCAGGTCGTGGTACAGCGTTTCGGACAGCGACACCACCGCGTGCTTGGACACGTTGTAGACGCCCATGGCAGTCGGGTTTACCACGCCGGCCATCGAGGACGTATTGACGATATGGCCTTCGTAGCCCTCCTCCTTCCTGGCGCATTCGAGCATCAGCTTGGTGAAGATGCGCACGCCGTGGATCACGCCCCACACGTTCACGCCCAGCACCCATTCCCAGTCGGCCACCGTGTTTTCCCAGATCAGGCCACCCGAGCCCACGCCGGCGTTGTTGAACACCAGGTGCACCGAGCCGAATTCCTTCATGGTGGCGTCGGCCAGCGCCTGCACCTGCTCGCCCTTGCGCACGTCGCAGATCACGCCGATCACCTGCGCGCCCTGCTCCTTCAGTTCGGCCACGGTCTTGTCCAGCGTATCCTGCTGCACGTCGGCCAGCACCAGCTTCATGCCGAGTTTGTGGGCCTTGATGGCGAATTCACGGCCGAGGCCCGCTGCGCCGCCGGTAATGACGGCTACTTTGTCTTGGAAGTTTTTCATTAATGTCAGCCTTAGATGAGCTTTACCAGTTGCTTGCCGAAGTTTTTGCCCTTGAGGAGGCCCATGAACGCTTCCGGTGCGCCGGCCAGGCCTTCCGCCACCGATTCGCGGTATTTGAGCTTGCCGGTCGCGACCAGGCCACCCAGTTCGCCCAGGCCCTGCGGCCACAGTTCGATATGCTCGGAGACGATGAAGCCGCGCACCGTGAGGCGGTTGGTCAGCAGCACGCGCGCGTTGCGGATCGGGACGTCCTCGCCGTTGTAGCCGGCGATCATGCCGCACAGCGCCACGCGGGCGAAGGCGTTGGTGCGGGCCAGCGCGGCGTCGAACACGGCACCGCCCACGTTTTCGAAGATGGCGTCGATGCCGTCCGGGGTTGCGGCCGCCAGGTCGGCGTCCAGGTTGCCGGCCTTGTAGTCGATGCAGGCGTCGAAGCCCAGCTCATTGACCACGTAGTCGCACTTGTCCTTGCCGCCCGCGATACCCACCGCGCGGCAGCCGCGCAGCTTGGCCAGCTGGCCCACCACGCTGCCCACCGCGCCGCTGGCTGCGGACACCACCACCGTCTCGCCGGCTTTGGGCTGCATGATCTGGTTGAAGCCGAACCATGCGGTCATGCCGGGCATGCCCACCGGGCCCAGATAGGCCGACAGCGGAATGTGCGTGGTGTCGAGCTTGCGCAGCAGCGCGCCGTCGGACACGCCGATTTCGGACCAGCCGAACATGCCGGCCACAAAGTCGCCCGCCGCGAACTTGGGGTGCTTCGATTCAAGCACCTGGCCGACCGTGCCGCCTATCATGGTGGCGTCCAGCGGCTGCGGCTCGGCGTAGCTCTTGGCGTCGCTCATGCGGCCGCGCATATACGGGTCCAGCGACAGGTAGTGGTTGCGGATCAGGATCTGGCCGTCGGCGATGGCCGGAATCTCGGCCGTCTCCAGGCGGAAGTTGCTGGCCTGGACTTCGCCGCTTGGGCGCGAAGCCAGGACGATGCGCTGATAGGTGCTCATATGTGCTCCTCCTTACAGCGCCGACACGCCGCCGTCCACCGGCAAGGTCTGGCCGGTGATGTGCTTGCCCGCGTCGGACGCCAGCAGCACCACCGGGCCTTTCAAATCTTCATCGTCGCCCAGGCGGCGCAGCGGCGCTTCGGCGGCCATCTGCTCTTCGCCCAGCGCGGCCAGCAGGCCGGCCGTCATCTTGGATGGGAAGAAGCCGGGCGCAATCGCGTTGACGGTGATGCCGTGCACGCCCCACTCGGCCGCCAGCGTGCGGGTGAAGTTGATCACCGCCGCCTTGGAGGTGTTGTAGGCGATGGTCTGCATGCCCGGCGGGTTGCCTGCCAGGCCGGCGATGGAGGCGATGTTGATGATGCGGCCGTATTTGCGCGGGATCATGGAGCGCTTGCCCACCGCCTGCGACACCAGGAAGATGCTGCGGATGTTCAGGTTCATCACCTTGTCCCACGCTTCCAGCGGGTAGTCTTCCGCCGGCGCACCCCAGGTGGCGCCCGCGTTGTTGACCAGGATATCGATATGGCCGCCCAGCTTTTCCATCGCCGCGTCCACCAGCGGGCCGACGGCCGCTTCCTTGCCCAGGTCCGCCGCGATGGCGTAGGCGGTCACGCCGTGCTTGGCCAGGATGGCCACGGCTTCGTCCAGGTCCGCCTGCTTGCGCGAGGACAGCACCACTTTGGCGCCCTGCTCGCCCAGCGCCAGCGCCATTTGCAGGCCCAGGCCGCGCGAGCCGCCGGTTACCAGTGCGGTTTTGCCTTGCAGGCTGAATAATTCTTGAGTAGTACGCATATCGTTAGTCTCCGATCAGATTTCGTAGTCCATGCATTGACGGGCGTCGCGCACCGCGCCAAAGAATGGTTTGAGGGCTTGATGCTGAGGGTGTTCCAGGTAGCCGTCTAGCGCGGCCTTGTCGGTAAATTCGGAATACAGGACGACGTCGTAGGTCGCTTCCAGACCGGGCTGGGCGATGACTGCCTCCAGTTTCAGCATGCCGGGCACGATGCCCCGGCAGGCGTCCAGCAGCTCTTTCATCTTCTGCGCATTGGCGGCGCGGTCGGCGCCTTCGGCGTGGTCCTTCAGTTTCCACATCACGATGTGTTTGATCATTTTCCGCTCCCCGATTTAAAACCACGCATCCTGCATGTCCAGCGTGGTTGTGTCTATACTTTCCAGCAAATCGAGCTGCTGCTGCACCTTCGGCAGCTCCCAGCGGAAGAAGTAACGGCACGCTTGCAGCTTGCCGTGGTAGAAGTTGGCGTCATCTCCGGAGGCTCCCTCCGCCAGGCTGCGCGCCGCCACGATGGCCTGCTCCAGCCACATCCACGCCACCACGATGTGGCCCATGGCTTCCAGGTAGGTGCTGGCGTTGGCCAGCGTCTTGTTCATGTCGCCCGCTGCGTACAGGCTTTGCGTCACGTGGCTGGTGCGGCGCAGCGCGGCGGCCAGTGCGTCCGCCTGCGTGCGCAACTCGGCCGACAGGGCGTGCTGCGGATTGGCCGACGCGGCGCGGTCCACCGTCTTGCGCACTTCGCCGGCGAAGGCCTTGAACAGCGCGCCCTCCTGCATGGACACTTTGCGGCCCAGCAGGTCCAGCCCGTGGATGCCGTGCGTGCCTTCGTGGATGGCGTTCAGGCGGTTGTCGCGGTAGAACTGCTCCACGTTGTATTCGCGGGTGTAGCCGTAGCCGCCATGCACCTGGATCGCCAGGCTGTTGGCCTCCACGCACCATTGCGACGGCCAGGATTTGGTAATGGGCGTGAGGAAGTCCAGCAGGCGGCCGGCGTGCTCGCGCGCTTCCGGCGTGGCGGCGGTGTGCTGCTCGTCCACCAGGCGGGAGCTGTACAGAACCAGCGCCAGCGCGCCTTCGCAGTAAGCCTTCTGCGCCAGCAGCATGCGCCGCACATCGGTGTGCGCGATGATGGGCAGTTGCGGTTGCGCCGGGTCCTTGGCGGCCGGGTGGCGGCCTTGCGGACGGTTGCGCGCGTAGTCCAGCGAGTGCAGGTAGCCGGTATAGCCCAGCACCGCCGCGCCCGCGCCCACGCCGATGCGCGCCTCGTTCATCATGTGGAACATATTGGCCAGGCCCTGGTGCGGATTGCCGACCAGGTAGCCGATGGCGCCGCCTTTGCCTTGCGGCTTGAACTTGCCTTCGCCGAAATTGAGCAGGCAGTTGCTGGTGCCCCGGTTGCCCATCTTGTGGTTCAGGCCCGCCAGCACCACGTCGTTGCGCTCGCCCAGCGTGCCGTCGTCATCGACCAGGAACTTCGGCACGATGAACAGCGAAATGCCTTTCACGCCCGGGATCAGCTTGCCGTCCGGGCCGGGTATCTTGGCCAGCACCAGGTGCACGATATTGCCGGCCAAATCGTGCTCGCCGGCCGAGATCCACATCTTGTTGCCGGTCAGTCGGTATTGCCGCTCGCCTTCCGGGCCGTCCACATGGTCAGGCTCGGCACGGGTGGTGATGTCCGACAGGCTGGAGCCGGCCTGCGGCTCGGACAAGCACATGGTGCCGAAGTAGCGGCCCTCGAACATGGGCCGCACGAAGCGCCGCACCTGCTCCGGCGTGCCGGTCTTGAGCAGCGTGTTGGCGTTGCCGATGGTGAGGAACAGGTAGGACGTGGTGGACACGTTGGCGGCCGTGAAGTACGCCGCCAGCACCTTCTCCACCGTCACCGGCAACTGCATGCCGCCCAGTTCATAGTCCTGGCCCGCCGCCATCAGGCCGGCGCCGACGTAGGCGTCCAGCGCCGCCTTGACTTCGGGGATGATCTTCACTTCCAGGCAATGCTCGCCCGGCACCGCGTGCGGCTCTTCCTGGTCGCTCTTCTTGTTATGGGGCGCGAACAGGTCGGTGGCGATCTGCTCCGCCGTGTCGATGGCCGCGTTGAAGGTCTCGCGGCTGTGGTCCTGGAAGCGCGGCCGCTGGTTCAGCGATTCCACGTCCAGCCATTCATACAATAGGAAATCGATGTCGCGCCGCGACAGGAGTCTGGATTGCATAGTAGTCTCGAGGATCTAGTTATGAAACGGGCGCTTCTCCGAGCGCCCGTGCTTGCTGCTGTGCCGCCTTAGGCGACTTCGAACAGGCCTGCCGCGCCCTGGCCGCCGCCGATGCACATGGTCACCACCACGTACTTCACGCCGCGGCGTTTGCCTTCGATCAGCGCATGGCCGGTCAGACGCGCGCCCGACACGCCGTACGGGTGGCCGACGGCGATGGCGCCGCCGTTCACGTTCAGGCGGTCCATCGGGATGCCCAGCTTGTCGGCGCAATACAGCACCTGCACCGCGAAGGCTTCATTCAGTTCCCACAGGCCGATGTCTTCCACCTTCAGGCCGGCCTGCTTGAGCAGCTTGGGAATGGCGAACACCGGGCCGATGCCCATTTCGTCCGGCTCGCAGCCGGCGATGGCGAAGCCACGGAAGATGCCCAGCGGCTGCAGGCCCTTGGCTTCGGCCACTTTCGAATTCATCACGATGGCCACTGAAGCGCCGTCCGAGAACTGGCTGGCGTTGCCGGCGGTGACCACGCCGCCAGGCATGGCGGTGCGGATCTTGGACACGGCTTCCAGCGTAGTGTCGGCGCGGATGCCCTCGTCGGCGGAAATCGTCACTTCGCGGCTCACCAGCATGCCGCTCGCCTTGTCGGCCACGCCCATCACGGTGGTCATCGGCACGATCTCGGCGTTGAACAGGCCGGCCGCTTGCGCGGCGGCGGCGCGCTGCTGGCTCTGCACGCCGTATTCGTCCTGGCGTTCCTTGCTGATGTTATAACGCTTGGCCACGTTCTCGGCGGTTTGCAGCATGCTCCAGTAGATTTCCGGCTTGTTCTGCGACAGCCACACTTCCTTATACATATGCAGGTTCATTTCCTGCTGCACGCAGGAGATCGATTCCACGCCGCCGGCGGCGAAGATGTCGCCCTGGCCGGCAATGATGGCCTGGGCGGCGGTGGCAATGGTCTGCAGGCCTGACGAGCAGAAACGGTTCACGGTCATGCCGGCGGTGGTGACCGGGCAGCCGGCGCGCAGCGCGATCTGGCGCGCGATATTGCCGCCGGTGGCGCCTTCCGGGTTGGCGCAGCCGATCAGCACGTCCTCCACCTCGCCCGCCTCGATATTGGCGCGGGCAATCGCCGCCTGCAGCGCGTGGCCGCCCAGGGTGGCGCCGTGGGTCATGTTGAAAGCGCCTTTCCACGATTTGGCCAAGCCAGTACGGGCGGTCGAAACGATCACGGCATCAGTCATTTTCTGTCTCCTAGTATGAGGTATAGGGTGGTAATCGATTTGGTCAGAATAGCATATTTTAGTACGGTCGTTCGCAAATTTTTATACCGTGTGTTTTTTGTAAGGTTTGCGTAAGTTTGAAGCAAGCATGACGTAAGGTTGCGCGTCCATAGTGCACCCATGCTAATGATGTAACACGCGTTGGCTATCGGGTTTAATAATTATATGGAGACAAATCATGGCAACAGTATCCGGCACCGCCAATGGCGCGCGTAACGTGGGCAAAGCAGCGCCCATGACGGCCGAGGAAAAGAAGGTTATCTTCGCGTCCTCGCTAGGCACCGTATTTGAATGGTACGACTTTTATCTGTACGGTTCGCTCGCATCCATCATCGCCAAGCAGTTCTTTATCGGCGACCCCACCACCACCTTCATTTTCGCACTGCTGGCCTTTGCCGCCGGCTTCATCGTGCGTCCGTTCGGCGCGCTGGTGTTCGGCCGCCTGGGCGACATGATCGGCCGCAAATACACCTTCCTGATCACCATCCTGATCATGGGCTTGTCGACCTTCATCGTCGGCCTGCTGCCGGGCTATGCCGCGATCGGCATCGCCGCCCCCATCATCCTGGTCACGCTGCGCATCCTGCAGGGCCTGGCGCTGGGCGGCGAGTACGGCGGCGCGGCAACCTATGTGGCGGAACACGCGCCGCACGGCAAGCGCGGCCTGTTCACCGCGTGGATCCAGACCACCGCCACGCTGGGCTTCTTCCTGTCGCTGATGGTGATCCTGGGTACCCGCATGGCCACCGGCGAGGAAGCCTTCAACGCCTGGGGCTGGCGCATTCCCTTCCTGGTCTCCGTGCTGCTGCTGGGTATCTCGGTGTGGATCCGCCTGGCCATGAACGAATCGCCGGCATTCGCCAAGATGAAAGCGGAAGGCAAAGTGTCCAAGGCGCCGCTGAGCGAAGCCTTCGGCCAGTGGAAAAACGCCAAGATCGTGATCCTGGCGCTGATCGGCCTGACCATGGGCCAGGCAGTGGTGTGGTACACCGGCCAGTTCTACGCGCTGTTCTTCATGCTGCAGACGCTGAAGATCGACATCGCCACCGCCAACGTGATGATCGCCATCGCCCTGCTGCTGGCAACGCCGTTCTTCATCTTCTTCGGCAGCCTGTCGGACCGCATCGGCCGCAAGTACATCATCCTGGGCGGCTGCGTGATTGCCGCTGCGACCTACTTCCCGCTGTTCAGCGGCCTGACCCACTACGGCAACCCAGCGCTGGAAACCGCGCTGAAAAACTCGCCGGTGGTGGTGGTGGCCGACCCGGCTTCCTGCCACTTCCAGTTCAACATGACTGGCACCAAGAAGTTCCCTTCGTCGTGCGATATCGCGACCGCCATGCTGTCGGCTAGCTCGGTGGCCTACACCCGCCAGGACGCGCCGGCAGGCACGATCGCAACCATCAAGATCGGCGACAAGGAAGTGTCTTCCTTCAATGCCGTCATGACTCCGGACGGCCTGAACTTCAGCGACGAGAGCAAAAAGCAGGAAGCTGCCTTCAAGAAAGACGCCGGCGCGGCGATCAAGGCCGCGGGCTACCCAGCCAAGGCTGATCCTGACCAGATCAACAAGCCGATGATGGTGCTGCTGCTGTTCATTCTGGTGCTGTACGTGACCATGGTGTACGGCCCGATCGCCGCCATGCTGGTTGAGATGTTCCCGACCCGCATCCGCTACACCTCCATGTCGCTGCCGTATCACATCGGTAACGGCTGGTTCGGCGGCCTGCTGCCAACCACCGCCTTCGCGCTGGTGGCCTTCAAGGGCGACATCTACTACGGCCTGTGGTATCCGATCGTGATCGCGCTGGTCACCGCTGTCATCGGTACCCTGTTCGTGAAAGAGACCGTTCACAACGACATCTACGCGGCAGACTGATTTCCCCCAGTACGGCGGGGCTTCGGTCCCGCCAGCGTTTCCTTCGACCGCCCTCCCGGGCGGTTTTTTTACGGCGATTGTTTTATGCAGCCCGCAGCGGCGGGTGCACGCAGTCGCGCAGTTGCGCGTCGCTCCACGGCTTGGGGAAGATGCGGTGTGCTGCGCCGCTATTGAGCGCATCCAGCGCCGCCGCGAAGCCGGCATCGCCGGTGAGCAGTATGCGCTCGGCGGCCGGGCTCTGCCGCGCCACCTGTGCCAGGAAATCGGCGCCGCTCATATCCGGCAAATGCTCGCCCGACACCACTACCTGCACCGGGTTCGCGTCCAGCAGCGCCAGCGCGTCGCCGGCGCTGGCCGCAGCCAGGATCTTGTAGCCCTCGCCCTTCAGCACCCGGTTCAGCGAGCGCAGGGTGGAGGACTCCGCGTCCACCAGCAGCAGGCAGCGCTGGGCCTGGGCCTGGGGCTCAATTTGAGCCGGAGCCTGCACCTTGGACGGACCCGCCTGCTCCTGCACAGGCCGGGCTGCCAGGGTCAGCTTCTTGCCGGCGGCGTACAGGCTGGCGTAGCCCTCCGGCGGCAGCGCCTTGCTGAACAGCGCGCCCTGCATCGTGTCGCAGCGCTGCTGGCGCAAGCCCTGCAGCTGCGCCTCGTTGTCCACGCCGTCCGCAATGACCTTGATACCCAGCGTATGGGCCAGCGAAATGATGGCGCCGCACAGCACCGAGGCGGCCGGCGACGTGGCCAGCTCACGCACCAGCGCCGGGTCTATCTTCAGGCGGTCCACCGGGAATTGCTGCAGGCAGGACAGCGATGCCGGGCCGTTGCCGAAGTCGTCCAGCGTAATGCCTACGCCCAGCTCCTTCAACTGGCGCAGCGTGGCGGCCGACGCGTCGGCGTCGTGCATCAGGCCCGGCTCGCCCACCTCGATCACCAGCGATGCACCCGGCACGCCGTTCGCGGCCAGCGCCTGGCGCACCGTCTCGGCCAGGCCGGGCAAGCGGAACTGGCTGGCCGACAGGTTCACCGCCACCGGCGGCGCCTGCAGGCCCTGCTCCAACCATTCCTTCATTTGCCGGCAGGCGCGCTCGATGGCCCAGGCGCCCACCGGCATCACCAGGCCGGTTTCCTCGGCCTGGCGGATGAACTCCTGCGGCGCCAGCATGCCGCGCTGCGGGTGCTGCCAGCGCAACAGCGCCTCCGCGCCGGCGATGCCGCCATGGGCCAGGCTGTTCTGCGGCTGGTAATACAGCAGCAGCTCGCCGCGCTCAAGCGCGCGGCTCAGCGCCTGCTCCATGGCGCTGCGCTGCGCCACCTGCGCGTTCAGCGCATCCGCATAGTAGCGGTGCGTGTTGCCGCCCTGATGCTTGGCTTGCTGCATGGCTTGCCGCGCATGCGGCAGCAAGTCCCCCGGCTCGGCGCTGTCGTCCGGGTACAGCGCGATGCCGGTGGAGCACATCAGCTTGAGCTGCGGCGTGCCGGCCGGCAGCAGGCCGGCGTCCACCTCCTGCCCCAGCATGGCGGCCACGCGCGCGGCGACCTTGCCCGCGTGGGCGGCCGACACCAGGCCGGGCAGCAGCACGATGAACTCGTCCGCACCGGGGCGCGCCAGCACGGCTTTCTCGCCGGCCGCCTGCGCCAGCCGCAGCGCCGCCTGCACCAGCAGCTGGTCGGCGACGGCGTGGCCCAGTTTCTCGTTGATGACGTCGAAGCTGTCCAGATTGATGTGCAGCGCCCCCAGCTTCCTGTGCGCCGCACGGGACTGTTCGGCCAGCGGCGCCAGTTGCCGCCGCACGGTTTCCAGCGTGGCCAGCCCGGTCAGGTCGTCGTAATACACCGGGTGCGCTTCGGCCGCCCTGGCCGCCGTGGCGGCGGCTTGCTGCACGCACTGCGCGTGCAGCCGGCAGCGGGCGATGCCCAGCACCAGGTCGTCCGCCAGGCCTTGCAGCAAGGCCAGCTCCTCCTCGCTGAAGGCCTCCGCCTGCACCGAATAGAGGCCAAGCACGCCGAACGGCACGGCCTCAGGGGCGGTGCGCAATGGCAGTGCGGCGGCGGCCAGCAGGCCGTGCGGCACTGCCGGGCGGCCCGGCACGTTGAACACCATGTCCGCCACCAGCTGGCTGGTCGTGACGGTGCGGTTCTGGTGGATGGCGGTGCCGAAGCCGCCCTGCGCGCGCGCATCCTCGCCCCAGGACAGGGCCAGCTTGTGCACATAGTTCGCATCCGTGCCTGCATGGGCGGCAACCTCGATGCTGCAGGCCTCGTCGTCCAGCGCGTAGCCGACCCAGACCGCGCGGTAACCGCCGTGCTCCGCCAGGTGGCCGCACACGGCAGCCAGCAGTTCGCGGTCATCCGCCGCCCGCAGTTGCGACTGGGCGCAGGCCGACAGGAGCGCCCAGGCCCGCTCCAGGTGCAGCAGGCGGGCGTTCTGCTCGGCGCCGCGCCTGGCCGCGATGCCGGTTTCGTCGGCGATGCGGTTCATGGACCGCACCAGGATGTCGAATTCGCTGGCGCTGTCGGGATCGGCGCTCATGCGCTTGGCGCGCGCGCCGGCACGGGCATGCGCTCCGCCGTGGCTGAAGTTCTCGGCGGCGATGGCGCCGGCGAAGGCGATGCAGTCGCGCAGGGTGCCGTCTATGCTGTGCGTGAAGCGGCGCGCCAGCGCGATACCGGCGGCGGTGGCCAGCGCCGGCAGCAGGAACATCGCCACCAGCGCGGTCAGGGCCAGCCGGGCAGCCCGCGTCCGGGCGCGCTCGGATGCGTCGCCGGCGCGCGTGCTCAGCGTGTCCAGCAGCGGCGCCAGTTCCGCCGCTGCCGTTTCCACCGGCTTGCCGGCGGGCGCGCGTCCGGCCTCGAATTCGTAACTGAGGGTGGTCACCGCCTGCGCCGCGCGGCGCACGCTGGCTTCGCCGCTCAGCGCGGCGACCGTGCGCATCTGCTCGCGCAGCTCCAGCAGCGCCGCCTGCCGTGTGGCGGGCGCTGCGGGCGCTTCAAGCAGGCGCAGGTCCTTGCCGGCCTTCAGCGCCAGCTGCACCGCGTACTGCTCCTGGCCGCTATACGAACGCCAGGCCTGCACCGCGTAGAGGTGGGCGAACGCGGCCAGCAATGCGGCAACCAGCATTGGCATGGCCAGGCTGGCCACCACGGCCCATAGCCGTCCATGCAGGCTAAGCCGCGCCAAACGGCTATCGAACTCGGCAAGCAAGCGCATAACGCAGCATCTCCTGTTCTATAACAGCTAAGGTATAAACCTGATACCACTAATACATAGTAGTACTTTATTTGCCGTTAGGAAAGTTAAGATACTTGCGCTAGATCAAGATCAAGACCGCCTCAAGCGGTAAGCAGCTGCTGGTGCCGGAAAGCTTGCTGGACGCACTCGCGCAACTGCTCGTCGTCCCAGGGCTTGGTGAAGTAGCGGTAGACGGCGCCGCGGTTGATGGCGTCGATCACGGAATCCAGGTCGGCATAGCCGGACAGGATGATGCGGATGGTGTCGGGGTACAGCTCCTTCACCCTGCTCAGGAATTCGATGCCCGTCATTTCCGGCATGCGGTGGTCCGACAGCACCACCTGCACCGGGTTCATGGCCAGCAGCTTGAGCGCGTCGGCGGCGCTGGTGGCGGCCAGGATCTTGTAGCCGTCCAGCCGCAGCGCGCGGTTCAGCGAGCGGATGATATTGGGCTCGTCGTCCAGCAGCAGCAAGGTGCGCGGGGTTTCCGCCGCATCCGGCAAAGCCAGTTTCTTGCCGCTGGCGAGCAGCTGCGCATAGGCGTCCGGCGAGACGGCTTTGCTGAACAGGAAGCCCTGCATGGTGTCGCAGAAGCGGCGCCGCAGGTAGTTCATCTGCTCGTCCGTCTCCACGCCTTCAGCCACCACGCCCACCCGCAGATTGTGCGCCAGGCCGATCACGGCGTTGCAGATGGCGGCGTCGTCGGGCGAGGTGGTGATGTCGCGCACGAAGGACTGGTCTATCTTCAGATGGTCGATCGGGAAGCGTTTCAGGTGGCTCAGCGAGGAATAGCCGGTGCCGAAATCGTCCAGCGAAATGCCGACGCCCACCTCTTTCAGCTCGTTCAGCGTGCGGATGGCCGCTTCCACGTCATGCATCACGGCGCTCTCGGTCAGCTCCAGCACCAGCTGGCGGGCCGGGGTGCCGGTGCTTTCCAGCGCGCGGCGCACGGTCTGCACCAGGTCTTTTTGCTGGAACTGCTTGGCCGACAGGTTGACCGCCACCGGCGGCGCCTTGACGCCCCCATCGCGCCAGGCCTTGAGCTGGGTGCACACGTTTTCGATGGCCCAGGCGCCCAGCGGCAGCACCAGCCCGGTCTCCTCGGCCAGCCTGATGAATTCACCCGGCGCCACCATGCCGCGCGTGGGGTGCTTCCAGCGCATCAGCGCCTCGGCCCCGGTGATGACGCCGGTCTGCAGATTGCATTGCGGCTGGTAGTGCATGGCCAGCTCGCCCCGCTCCAGCGCCCGGCTCAGTTCAGACTCCATGACGAAGCGCGACGCCATGCGGGCGTTCAGTTCGGGCGCATAGTAGCGGTAGGTGTTGCCGCCCTGCCGCTTGGCCTCCTGCACGGCCAGGCCCGCGTTGCGCAGCAGGTCGGCGGTCTGCGCGCTGTCGTCGGGATAGACGCTGATGCCGATCGAGCCGAGCGGCCGTATCATCGGCGCCCCCGCCGGCAGCAGGCTGGCGGCCACCGGCTCTGCCAGCCTGGCTGCGATGCGGGCCGCCACCTGCGCAGCGTCGGCCGCCGCCGTTACGGGCAGCAGCACGATGAACTCGTCGGCGCCGCTGCGCGCCAGCAGCGCGCCCTCGCCCGCGCATTGCACCAGCCGCTGCGCGGCCTGCACCAGCACCTGGTCGCCGCCTGCGCGGCCCAGCGTATTGTTGACGTCCTTGAAGCGATCCAGGTTCACGTGCAGCGCCGCCAGCTTGCGGTTGGCGGCGCGCGCCTGTTCGGCCTGCGACGCCAGTTGCGCCTGCAGCGTTTCCAGCTTGGCCAAGCCGGTCAGGCCGTCGTAATTGACATGGCGGGCCAGTTGCTCTTCGGCGCGCTGGCGCTGCCCGGACTGGCGCCGGCTGACGATGCCGAAGGCCAGATCGTCCGCCAGGTCGTGCAGCAGCTGCAGCTCCTCCTCTTCAAAGGCCCGCGTCCGCTCCGAATAAAGGCCGAGCACCCCGAACGGTTTGCCGCCGCTGCCGCCGCCACCTTCGCCCGGCTCTTCGCTCAACGGCAGCGCCAGCGCCGAGGCCAGGCCGTGCGGCGGCGTGAGCTCGTGCCAGCAGGTGAACACAAGATCAGACGCGAGCTGGGTGGTGGTCAGCGTGCGCGCCTGGTGGATGGCGGTGCCGAAGCCGCCCTGCTTGTGCACGTCGCTGCCCCAGCTGAGCTGCAGTCCGTTGACATAGTCGGCGTCGGTGCCGGCGTGCGCGGCCACTTCCACGCTCTGCGCTTCATCGTCGCGCGCATAGCCCACCCACGCCACGCGGTAGCCGCCCAGTTCCACCAGGTGGCCGCAGATGGCGCTCAGCAGCTCGGCTTCGCTTTCCGCGTGCACCAGCGATTTGCTGCAGGCCGAGCGCAAGGCCCAGGCCCGTTCCACGCGCTCCAGCCGCGCGGTATGCTCCACTTCGCGCTCGGCGGCGGTGACGGTTTCGTCGGCGATGCGGTTCATGGAGCGCACCAGGATGTCGAATTCACTGGCGCTGTCGGGGTCCGCGTCGATGTGCCGCGCGCGCGCAGCCGGACGCGCCGAGCTGCTGCCGTGGCTGAAATTGCCGGCCGCGATTTCGCCGGCAAACGCGATGCAGTCGCGCAGCGTGCCGTCGATGCTGCGCGTGATGCCGCTCGCCAGCGCCACCGCGCCGGCCGCCGCCAGCACGGGCAGCAAAATCATGGCAAACAGCGCAATGCGGCCGATCAGCACCGCGCGCGAATGCGCCAGCGCTGCGGCGCCGGAGGCCTGCACCACCAGCTCATCGAGCAAGGGTGCCAGCGGCGCCGGCGCCGCGCCGCTTCCTGTGCCGGCGGCGCGGCTGGTTTCATATTCGTAGGTGAGCAAGGTGACGGCCTGCGCGGCCAGCCGCACGCTGGCGTCGTCACTGAGGGTGGAGATGTCGCGCATCTGCGCGCGCAAGCCGTTGATGGTGGCGCGCCGGGTGGCGGGAACGTCGAGGGCGGGCAGCGACGCGCTGCCTCTTAGCGCCAGTTGCAGCGCGCGTTCGTCCTGCTCGGCGAAGCCGTGCCAGGCCGCCGCGGCGTAGGCGTGCACCATCACCACCAGCAGTGCGGAGACTAGCATGGGGATAGCCAGGCAGGTGATGACGGTGCGCAGCCTGGCGCGCAGGCTCAGGCGTGCGAGGCGGGCGTGGAACTCAGCCAGCAAGGCCATGGGCGCTCGCGTGGCCGTGGTCGGACTTGTCGCTATTCATTCGGCATCTCCTGTCGGGATCAGGCGGACTGCGGAATGATATTACCGCTTTTTCTACGCAGGGGAAAGGCGGATGAGGTTTACTTCACCCGATAATGCGCAGCGAAAAATCGGTGGCCCGCACGTCCTTGGTCAGGCTGCCGATCGAGATGCGGTCCACGCCCGTCTCGGCGATGCCGCGCACAGTCTCAAGGTTGACGCCGCCCGATCCTTCCAGCAGCGCGCGGCCGGCGTTCATCTGCACCGCAGCGCGCATCATGCCGAGGTCGAAATTGTCGAGCAGGACCGAGGTGGCGCCTGCGGCCAGCGCTTCTTCCAGCTCGGCCAGGTTTTCCACTTCCACCTGGATGGTGACGTCGCCGCCCGCGTTGGCAGCCACGCGCTTGGCCGCCACCAGCGCGGCGGTGATGCCGCCTGCGGCCGCGATGTGGTTTTCCTTGATCAGGATGCCGTCGTACAGCGCCATGCGCTGGTTGGCGCCGCCGCCCACGCGCACCGCGTACTTCTGCGCCAGGCGCAGGCCCGGCAGCGTCTTGCGCGTGTCGAGTATCTTGGCGCTGGTGCCTTCCACGACCTGCACGTAGCGGCGCGTGGCGGTTGCCACGCCGGACAGCAGCTGCATGAAATTGAGCGCCGCGCGTTCGCCGGTAAGCAGCGCCCGCGACGGGCCTTCCAGCGTGCAGACCGCGCTGTCGGCCGCCATCATGTCGCCTTCGGCGTAGTGCCAGGTGACGCTGATGCTGCCGTCCACGGCCAGCATCACGCCTTCGAACCAGGGCGCGCCGCACAGCACGGCGTCCTCGCGGACGATGACGCGCGCGGTGCTGCGGCCTTCGGCGGGAACCAGTTGCCCGGTCAGGTCGCCGGTGCCGACGTCTTCGAGCAGCGCGGCCAGCAGATTGCCTTCGAACGCGGCCTTCAACGGCGCGTCGAATGGAGCATATGGGTTGCGCAAGGTGGTCATGCCGGTCCTATCCCCTGGAACAATTTGCCTTCCTGCGCCAGGTCCGCGCTCGGCGCGACCTTGGCTTTCTTGGCCGCTGCGAAGTCCAGCATGCGGTCGATGGAGCGCTTGGCTTGCACGCCGACCGCAGGGTCGACATGGATTTCATTCTTCATATTCTCCAGCACATCGGCCAGGTTCTGCAGGCCGTTCATGGCCATCCACGGGCAGTGCGCGCAGCTCTTGCAGGTGGCGCTGTTGCCGGCGGTGGGCGCTTCAATGAAGGTCTTGCCCGGCGCTGCGGCGCGCATCTTGTGCAGGATGCCGTTGTCGGTGGCGACGATGAAGGTGTCCGCATCCATGTTGACGGCGGCGGCGATCATCTGCGACGTGGAGCCCACCACGTCGGCCTGCTCCACCACGTTGGCCGGCGACTCCGGGTGCACCAGCACCTTGGCGTTCGGGTACTCGGCCTTCAGCAGGTCCAGTTCCACGCCCTTGAATTCATCGTGCACCAGGCAGGAGCCCTGCCACAGCAGCATGTCGGCGCCGGTCTGCTTCTGGATGTAGGAGCCCAGGTGCTTGTCCGGCGCCCACAGGATCTTCTTGCCCTGCTCGTGCAGGTGCTTGACGATGTCCAGGCCGATCGACGAGGTCACCATCCAGTCGGCGCGCGCCTTCACGGCGGCGCTGGTGTTGGCGTACACCACCACCGTGCGGTCCGGGTGCTGGTCGCAGAAGGCGGTGAATTCGTCGGCCGGGCAGCCCAGGTCCAGCGAGCAGGTCGCGTCCAGGTCCGGCATCAGGATGGTCTTCTCGGGGCTGAGGATCTTGGCCGTTTCGCCCATGAAGCGCACGCCCGCCACGACCAGGGTCCTGGCGGGATGGTCGCGGCCGAAACGGGCCATCTCCAGCGAGTCCGACACGCAGCCGCCGGTTTCCTCGGCCAGATCCTGCAGGTCGGCGTCGACGTAATAGTGCGCAACCAGCACTGCTTGTTTTTCTTTCAGCAGGCGCTTGATGCGCTCCTTGAGGGCAACGCGTTCGTCCGCGCTGGGAGTGGCTGGCGTACGAGCCCAGGCATGCGCAACGCAGCTGGTTCCCTGTTGCGGGTGCTCGTACTCGACTGGCTTGATGGCGAGAGTCTGTTGCATGGTGCTCTTGGATTAGTTGATGCCCTGGCTGGTCAGGTACTCTTCGTAGTTGCCGCGGAAATCGACGATCTCGTTTTCCTTGACTTCGAGGATGCGGTTGGCCAGCGACGAAACGAATTCGCGGTCGTGCGAAACGAAGATCAGCGTGCCGGCGTATTTATCCAGCGCGATGTTCAGCGATTCGATCGATTCCATGTCCATGTGGTTGGTCGGCTCGTCCAGCAGCAGCACGTTGTGGCGGCCCAGCATCAGCTTACCGTACATCATGCGGCCTTTTTCACCGCCGGACAGCACCCGCACCGACTTCTTCACCTCGTCGCCGCCGAACAGCAGGCGGCCCAGGATGGAGCGCACGGCCTGGTCGTCGTCGCCTTCCTTGGTCCAGCGGCCCATCCAGTCGGTCAGCGTCAGGTCAGTGGCGAAGTCCTCGGTCGGATCCTGCGGCATGTAGCCGACGTTGGCGTTTTCCGCCCACTTGATGCGGCCGGTGTCGGCGTTCAGGCCGGTGATCTCTTCGCCGCCGATGCAGCGCAGCAGCGTGGTCTTGCCGGCGCCGTTGGCGCCGATGATGGCGATGCGCTCACCCGCTTCCACCATGATGCTGAAGTTCTTGAACAGCTGGCGGTCGTAGGCTTTGGAGATGTTTTCCGCTTCCACGGCCAGGCGGTGCAGCTTCTTCTCGCCGTCGAAACGCACGAACGGGTAGGCGCGCGAGGACGGCTTCATGTCCTCGACCTTGATCTTCTCGATCATCTTGGCGCGCGAAGTGGCCTGGCGGGCCTTGGACTTGTTGGCCGAGAAGCGGCGCACGAAGTCCTGCAGCTCGGCGACCTTCTCTTTCGCCTTGGCGTTGTTGGCCAGCTGCTGGTTGCGGGCCTGGGTGGAGGCCAGCATGTACTCGTCGTAGTTGCCCGGGTAGATCTTCAGCGTGCCGTAATCCATGTCGGCCACGTGGGTGCACACCTGGTTCAGGAAGTGGCGATCGTGGGAAATGATGATCATGGTGGAGTTGCGCTCGTTCAGCACGTCTTCCAGCCAGCGGATGGTGTTGATGTCCAGGTTATTGGTCGGTTCGTCGAGCAGCAGGATGTCCGGATTCGAGAACAGTGCCTGGGCCAGCAGCACGCGCAGCTTCCAGCCTGGCGAGACGTTGCTCATCGGGCCCTGGTGCAGCGAGATGTCCACGCCGGCGCCCAGCAGCAGTTCGCCGGCGCGCGATTCGGCGGTGTAACCATCGTATTCGGAGACTTTGCCTTCCAGGTCGGCCGCGCGCATGTAGTCGTCGTCGGTGGCGTCCGGGTTGGCGTAGATGGCGTCGCGTTCCTGCATGGCGGCCCACATTTCGGTGTGGCCCATCATCACCACATCCAGCACGCGCATTTCTTC
The DNA here is from genome assembly GCF_059567845.1 of Massilia sp. BGA-UO-ETr-WB1. Classification (NCBI taxonomy): domain Bacteria; kingdom Pseudomonadati; phylum Pseudomonadota; class Betaproteobacteria; order Burkholderiales; family Oxalobacteraceae; genus Massilia; species Massilia sp. BGA-UO-ETr-WB1. The sequence continues at coordinate 1,092,936 of NZ_JCAQOT010000027.1, forward strand.
GTAGGCGAACTGGTCCTGGCGCAGCTTGCCGAGGCGCTCGTTGACGTCCAGCGCCACGTTGCCTGCCGACGGTTCCAGGTCGCCGCCCAGGATTTTCATGAAGGTCGACTTGCCGCAGCCGTTGGCGCCGATCAGGCCGTAGCGGTTGCCGTCGCCAAACTTGACGGAAATGTTTTCGAACAGCGGCTTGGCGCCGAACTGCATGGTAATGTTTGCGGTGGATAACACGTCAGGAGGCCCTTAAAGCGGTAAATTCAATTAACCTGACATTTTACCACTCTACGGGCGTAGCGTCAGCCAAGGGTCAGTGAACGCTCCTGGCAGTAGCAAGTCGTTCCGGCAGATGCCAAGTTGCTGGGCCACTATCAGTCACTGTCCGTTTCCGAGACGTATGTCACTGCAGGTATGCCACCGACGAAAGCGCTGATGCGGGGGCTCAGTGAATGTTGCGTGCGATACAATACACGGCTGCCGTCAGCGCGCTGCATACGACGATCATGGTGCCAACGACACGCCATGCCTGCAGGGTGAATTCCATGTGCATTTCGGCGCGCAAGCTGTTCGTGTTGTCGTAAGCCTTGGCAAGCCCCTCGTAGACTTTACCAAACTCGCGCGCCGTGCCCGCATTGGCCTGGGCGATCGCCTCGTTGACCTTGCTAAACTCCCGCGCCGTGTTTTCATTGGCGGCAGCCAGTTTCTCGTTGACCCTGGCAATCTCGTGCGCAATGGCGCCGTTAACCTTGCCGACTTCGCTGACGAGGTCTTCCCTGGTCGCATAATTGGAACGAATTACCTCAACGGTCATTCTGACCGCAGTCAATTCAGTTTCTACATTTGCAAGTCGCGAAAGCATGACTCTATCATTGGCGCGGCGCGGCTCGAAGTCAAGCGGGGTCGGCGACGGAGGCTGGTCATTGGAATTCATCATCGCTGCGGGCTGAGGATGGACGATTCATTGTCAGCCTAAGGGGCCGGACACGGTTTGCGCCCCGTCAAACGGAGGTGCCATTGGCGCAGCCGTCGCGCAGTTCGTAGTCACCGTTGCCAGCAAGGCCGAGCCGTTGAAGAACGGCTTTGGTACGAGGCGCAGGAAGCCAAACGACGCCATGGATCATGATATGCTTGTTTTTCTCGTGACGGAGGAACTATGCTGAACGATCCCGATTTGCGAAACGTCAACGAGATTGCAACTGGCGACTTCGTAGCTTTTGAACTGTTCGATGCTGGTACGTGGCGGGCTTTTCGAATCAGCCGCTCTGCTCTGGATGTGCTGGGCGCGGGCAGGAATCTGCCGCCCATGGAATCCTTCGAGCAAAACCTTGAACGCATAAAGGGCGTGGCATTCAACGCGCACAAGGTCGGGAATGGCTATACCGTCCTGGACTCAGAATGCTTTGAATGAGCTGAAAACTATTCCATGGCGCCGTCATAGCAAGGCTCAGGGAACGCCCAAGGCTCAATGAACGTTCCTGGCAATAAAATACACAGCCGCAGTGAGCGCGCTCGACACGACCGTCACGAACCCGACAATCCGCCATGTCTGCTTGTCCAGCTCCTTGTGGAGCTCGCTTCGCAACGTCCTTCCACGCGCACCAACTCTTCCTTGGTCACATAGTTGAGCGGATAACTTCCACGGTGGTTCGCACGGCCACCATTTCCTTTTCCAAGTTGATAAGGCGAGACAGCATGGCTCTATAATTGGCACGCTGCGCCTGGAAGTCAAGCGGGCCCGGCTCTGGGGGACGCTGGTCGTTGGAGTTCATCAGCGCTCCAGACTGAGGATGGGAAGATCCATTGCCCACCTAGCGGCCCGGACGTAGTTTGCGCCACGGCAAACGGACGCGCTATTGGCGCAGCCAGTCGCGGAGTTCGTAGTACCAGTACGCAAGCTGGGCGGAGAGCAGGCCGGCGGGGCCGCCGGTGGTGGGGAGGCCCCATTGCTGGAATCGGCTCAGGTCGCCTACTTCGCCGGTCAGCGCGGCGGCCAGCACCTCGCCGCTCAGCGTGGTCGGGCCGACGCCGTGGCCGCCGAAACCCATGCCGTACCAGATCCCTTCCGGCAGCCGCCCCAGCTGCGGCATCTTGTGGCGGCCGTAGCTCATCATGCCGCTCCAGGCATAATCGACTTTTGTGCCGGCCAGTTGCGGGTAGACTTTCAGCATGTCGCGCAGCAGCAGGCGCGCCACGTCGGCGGCGCTGCGTTCGCGCACGGCGATGCGGCCGCCCCACAGCAGGCGGCTGTCCGGCAAGGGGCGGTAGTAGTCGAAGGCGAAGCGGGTGTCGTAGATGGCGGCGTCGGTGGCCAGCGCGGCGGGCAGGCGTTCGCCCAGCGGTTCGGTCGCCATCACGTAGGTGGCGATGGGCAGGATGGCGCCCGCCAGTTTGGGATACAGGCGCTCGATGTAGCCGCCGCAGCACACCACTACTTCGCGCGCCCACACCTCGCCCTCGGCCGTGGCGATGCGCCAGCCGCCGCTGCGCGGTGACGCGATGCTGCTCACGCGGCTTTGCTCATGCACACGGATGCCGCTTGCGGCGAGCGCGCGCGCCAGGCCCTGCGCGTATTTCAACGGGTGGAAATGGAAGGCATTCTCCTCGTACAGCGCGCCGAAATAGCGCTCGCTGCGGGCGCGGTCCGCGAAGTCCGCGCGGCTGACGCGCTGCCATTCGACGCCCAGCGTGTCCGCCATGAAGCGCCGCTGTTCGTCCAGTATGCGGTCGTTGTTGAACCAGTTGGCAAGGTAGATGCCGCCATCCACGGCTTCGCAGGCGATGCCGTACTGCGCGATGCGGCGCCGTATGGTCGCCACCGCGTCCAGCGTGAGCTGGTACAGCTTGCGCGCCTGCTCCGCGCCTGCCGCGCCGACCAGCGCGCGCTCGCCCAGCGAATAGCCGCCGAACACGAAGCCGCCGTTGCGGCCGGAGGCGCCGTGCCCAACGGCCTCGGCCTCCAGCAGCACTACGCTGCGCTGGCCGCGTTCCATCAGCGACATGGCCGTCGCCAGGCCGGCGAAGCCGCCGCCGATGATGCAGATGTCCGCGTCGGCCAGGCCTTGCAGCGCGGGCCAGGCCGCGTGGTCGGCCGTGGCGCGGTAGTAGCTCAGCCCGGGGAGTGCTTCAGCCATGCGCCAGCGTTGGGTAGCCGCTGACTGTCAGGTTGAAGCCTTCGGCGTCCGATACCAGATGCGCCTGGGCGCCGAACGGCAAGGTGCAGCGCTGCTTGACATGCCCGAACGGCAGCCCGGTCAGCACCGGTATCGGCAGGCGCGAGCGGATGTAGGCCAGCATGGCGTCGAAGTCGTAGCCGTTGTCGAAAGCCGCCAGCTTGTAGCCGGACACGTCGCCCAGCACCAGCGCTTTCTGCTTGTCCAGCACGCCCGCGTGCAGCAGTTGCAGCAGCATGCGCTCGACGCGGTAAGGGTGTTCATTGATGTCCTCGACGAACAGGATGCCGTCGTCGATCTGCGCGAAATACGGCGTGCCCAGCAGATGCACCAGCATGGCCAGGTTGCCGCCCCACAGCTTGCCGCTCACGTCCACCGCCGGATTGCCGGCAGCCGCGCCGCGCACCGAGTGCACCGGGCCGCGCAGGCAGTCCCACAGCTGGTTCAGCGTGTAGTCCACCGGCTCGTCGCGGATGAAATCGTCGCAGATCATCGGGCCTGCAAAGCTGATGGCGCCCGTGGCCTGCATCAGGCCCATATGGAAGGCCGTGAAATCGCTGTAGCCGACGAACAGCTTGCCGCTGTCGGCCATGGCGCGGAAATCGATCTGCGGCAGGATGCGGCTGATGCCGTAGGAACCGCGCAGCGCCATCACCACCTGCACCTGCGGATCGGCCGCCGCCGCGTTCAGCTGCGCCAGCCGCGCCTGGTCGGTGCCGCCGAAACGCTGGAACTTCAGCTCCGGCGCATAATAATTGTGGACCACGAAGCCTTGCGCTTCCATGCGCGCGATGCCGCGCGCCAGCGCCGCCTCATCCAGCGCGTAGCCGCCGGGGGCGGCGATGGCGATGCCGACGCCCTGCCCTGCTTTTGGAGTACTCAAATCGATTCAACCCAAGGTATGCACCCTGGCGTTCAGGCAGCCTGGGAATGCCGGGCCATCTTACCTTGCACATGCGGTTCGATCAAGGCGAGCAGCCGTCCTATCAGCTGCGGGGGCAAATCGTGCCCCATGCCGTCGATGATGTGCAGCGCCGCTCCGGCAATCTGGCTGGCGGTATCGATGCCGCAGGCCACCGGCACCAGCGGGTCGGCGGCGCCGTGGATCACCAGCGCGGGCTTGCGGATCTGCTTGAGCAGGTGGCTGCGGTCGCCGTTGGCGGCGATCGCCACCAGCTGCCGCGCCACGCCCGCCGGGCACACGCTGCGGTCCAGCGTGCGGGCTATGCGGGCCCGCAGGTCGTGCTCGGGTGTCGGGAAGTCCGGGCTGCCGATCACGCGGAAGGTGTCGACCAGGTGCTCCATCAACTGCTCGCGCGTACCGCCGGCGGGCGCCGGCGTCAGCAGGGACCGGCGCGCCGCGCGGGTCGGCCCCGGCAGGCCGCGCCTGCCGCTGCTGGACATGATGGAGGTGAGGCTCAGCGTGCGCCTGGCATGGCGCGCGGCGAACACCTGGGCGATCATGCCGCCCATGGAGACGCCGATCAGGTGCGCCTGCGGCACCTCCAGGTGGTCCAGCAGGCCATGCGCGTCGTCGGCCATGTCGTCCAGCGTATAGGCCGGCCGCAGCGGCCAGCCGACGATATTCATCAGATAGGACAGCGGCAGATTCGGCACGCCGGCGCCGTCGAACTTGGTGGACAGGCCGCAGTCGCGGTTGTCGTGACGGATCACGTGGCAGCCCCGCTCCACCAGCCCGTCCACGAACTCCTGCGGCCACGAAATCAGCTGCATGCCCAGGCCCATGACCAGCAGCACCGGCGGGCCGGCGGGATCTCCGGAAGTTTCGTAGGCGATGGTGATGCCGTTGGCGAGGGCGGTGGGCATGATCAGTACAGTCCAAAAAGGTTTTGGAAGAACGGCGTACGCTGGGGATCGAGGTAAAGCAGCTTCTTGATGCCCGTGTGCGCCACGTGGTCGAAGCGGCGCCATTGCCCTTCCGGCTGCGCCAGCCGGTCGGCGACGGCGAACAGCGCGGTGGGGTTGGCGCCCATGCCGACATGGCTGGCATGCACTTCAATGTTCTCGGAGTCCGCCGTCTCCTCCTCCATGCTGCACTGCCAGGCCACCACGCCGTCGGTGCGGCTGAAAATGGAGGTGGTGGGCACCGGCGGGCGCCGCTTCAGCGCCGCGAAGCGTGCCGCATCGATGTCCTTCTCGCCCGACACCAGCTGGTAGACGCGCCAGGCGTTGGTGGCCTTGGGGTGGCCGGTGAACGGCGAACCGAGCGTGACCACCACGCGCACCTTCTCGGGCAGCATCTTGGCGATCTCGCGCGCATACACGCCGCCCAGGCTCCAGCCGACCAGGCTGACCTTGCGGCCGGTGCGTTCGTGGATTTGCTCGATGCGCGCGATGCAGGCTTCCAGCACGCCGGGCTTGGGGCCGAAGTTCAGGCCCTGCTCCCACGCATAGGTGTCGTAGCCGCGGTCGGCCAGGAAGCGCCGCAAAACGATGGTGGTGGTGTCGCCTGCCGCCAGGCCGGGGAATACCATGACGGGATGGCCGTCGCCGGCGGGCGCCAGGCGGGCGAAGGGGTATGCCGCGAAGGCCGCACCCAGCTCCCAGGGCGCGCGCAGCTCCAGGGCGAGGCGCACCACGCCAGGCGCGCCCTCATCTTCTATTGGTTTGGGGGACCGCATTGAATCTCCTGCTTACGGGTAATGTATCTTGCCGTTTGCACCAGCATAGCACCAGAATAGCACCAGCGGCTGAGCAGGGGAAACACCAATGCGGAGAGCGCCGCCGGTAGTGGCTTTTACTCCACAGCCGCTTTGCGCGCTGCCGAGGCCGCCGCGCGGCGCGCAGCGAAAAAGCTTTTCAGCACGCCGGCGCAATCGTCGGCCAGCACGCCGCCCACGGTCTGCGCGTGGTGGTTGAGCTGCTCCTGCTCGAACAGGTTGACCACCGAGCCGCAGGCGCCGGTCTTGGGGTCGGGTGCGCCGTAGACGATGCGCGCCAGCCGCGCATGCATCATGGCGCCCGAGCACATCACGCAGGGCTCCAGCGTCACGTACAGCTCGCAGCCCGGCAGGCGGTAGTTGCCCAGCACTTCGGCGGCGGCGCGCAGCGCCACGATTTCCGCGTGCGCGGTGGGGTCGTGCTTGCCGATCGGCTGGTTGTAGCCGCGCGCGATGACCACGCCGTCCTTGACGACGACGGCGCCCACCGGCACTTCGCCCTGCTCCCAGGCGCGCTGCGCCTGTTCCAGCGCTTCGCGCATGAAGGCCTCGTCAGCCGGCTGCGCGGCTGCCATGGGCAGCTGTGCGGGCGGCGGAAAGTCAGGCATCGGTGATCTCGGCCCAGCAGTTCGGGGTTTCGTGCAGCACCAGCTTGTGCAGGTGCAGGCCGGTGCCGTAGCGGTCCTTGAAGGCCGCTTTCAGGATGTCGAACGCCACCGCCGCCAGGTTTTCCACGGTCGGGATGCGGTCAATCACCACGGTCTTGTGGTTCGGCAGCGAAGCCAGGAATTCCTTCACCGCGCTGTCCTTCTCGTAGACCAGGAAGGCATGGTCCCACACGTCCACCAGGTGCTCCTTGGCAATGGTCTTCACGTCCGAGAAGTCCATGATCATGCCGTTGTCGGAATTGCCTTCGGCGTTGATCACCTGGCCGGTGAGCGTAATTTCGAGGGTGTAGCGGTGGCCGTGCAGGTTGCGGCACTGGCTCTTGTGGTCGGGAATGCGGTGGCCTGCGTCGAATTCCAGTTTGCGGGTGATGGTCAGCATATTGATTCTTAAGGTATTTGCAGCAGTTTATGTGTTTGCAGGCTCAGTTTCCATTTCGGATTGCGCTTGCAGGTTTCGATCGCCAGCCTGGTGTTGAATTCGGCCAGCGGGCCGTCCATCGGCTGCACGAAGAAGTTCTCGAAATCCAGCCCTTCGTAGGCGGACAGGTCCTGGTCCTTTTGCGGGATCACCACCTTGATTTCATTGCCTTTGTGAACCACCAGCTTGGAACCCATCTTCGGGCTCACGCAGATCCAGTCCACGCCCTCCGGCACCGGCAGGGTGCCGTTGGTTTCAATCGCGATCTCGAAGCCCGCCTCGTGCATCGCGGCGATCAGGGCCGGGTCCAGCTGCAGCAGCGGTTCGCCGCCGGTAAACACCACGTACTTGCTGGCCGGGTAGGTCTCCGGCCACAGGCCGTTGATCACGCCGGCCAGCGCCTGCGGCGTGGCGAACTTGCCGCCGCGCTCGCCGTCCGTGCCGACGAAGTCGGTGTCGCAAAACTGGCAGACCGCCGTGGCGCGGTCGCTCTCGCGGCCGGTCCACAGATTGCAGCCCGCAAAGCGGCAGAATACCGCCGGCCGCCCCGCGTGGGCGCCCTCGCCTTGCAAGGTATAGAAAATCTCTTTGATGCTGTAAGTCACGATGATTAACCCGATAGTCAACCTTCAATTATAGCCGAAAGCGGGGCTTCCATAAAGTGTGGAAAAAATGTTAGCCATACGGCACAGCCGATTGACAGTTTGATATTCAACAAAGTGCATAAATTGCATTCAGGATATGTTCAGGGCTGTTCCGACAGCTGGAGGGTCCGCCATGACTGCATTCCATGTTGAAATCCTGGGCGCCTGCGCAGTGCTGCTTGCGTCCATTTCGCTGGCGCTGCTGTGGCGCTGCCGCCGGCTGGAACGCGCGCTGGGCGCCGCCCGCGCCGGCGCTCCCGCGCTGCTGCACGAGGAGCGCCTGCGCATCGCCAGCGATATCCACGACGACCTCGGACAGAACCTGCTGACGCTGAAAATCGAGCTGGCTGCGCTGCAAGCCCATCCCGGCCTGCCTGCGGCCGCGCGCCGCCACCTGGCCACCCTGCTGGCGCACACCGACGCCGGCGTGCGCTCGCTGCGCGGCATCATCAACGGCTTGCGGCCGGTGGGCCTGGAACAGGGGCTGCGCTGCGCGGTGGAGCGCCAGCTGACGGAATTCTCACGCATCAACGGCATCCACTACCAGCTCGAATCCGCCCAGTACGGCAGCGACGCCGCCTGCCCTGCGGACGCCACCGTGTTCCGCGTGCTGCAGGAATCGCTGTCCAACATCGCGCGCCACGCGGGCGCCACAGAAGTAAGCATTGCACTGTGCCGCAACGCGCATGAACTGAGCATGACGGTGCGCGACAACGGCGTCGGCATGCAGGAAGGCCCGCCGCGCCAGGGCTGCGGCCTGCTCGGCATCGAGCACCGCGTGGCGGCGGCCGGCGGCTGCTTCGTGCTGGCCAGCGCGCCCGGCCAGGGCACCGCGCTCACCATCTCTATCCCCACGGCGGCCAAGGCGGCCAATCAGCCATCCTTTGTTCCGCATCAAGCCAGGCGCTGACTTGCCGCAGCACAATGAGATGCGCCACGTTGAGATGCGCCACGTGAGCTGCACCGCGCAAATTGCACCACGATTAACCCAAGTTATTAAAAACAGGTCATAAAAGGAATCGTATGCCACAGGTTTTGCATCTGTTCGACCCGGCCCTGGCCGGCCCGCAGCAAGGCTTGGCGCTCAGGCTGATGGAGCTGCTGGTGATTCCCACGTTCGTACTGGACCGGCACGGGCGGGTGCTGATCTGGAACCGCGCCTGCGAGCGGCTGACCGGCGTGCAAGCCGCCGAAGTGCTGGGCACCGGCGAACACTGGCGCTGCTTCTACCATAAACCGCGCCCCACGCTGGCCGACCTGGTGGTACAAGGCCGCAGCAGCGACGCCAGCCGGTTGTACGACCGCCACGTGCGCCGCGCCGACGGCGAGGAAAGCCTGACCGCCGAAAACTGGTGCGACATGCCGCGCCTGGGCCGCAGCCGCTACCTGGCGGTGGACGCCAGCCCTATCCGGGATGCGGACGGCGCCATCGTGGCGGTGGTGGAAACCCTACGGGACCTGACCGACGAAAAGAAGGCCCAGATCGCGCTGGAGCAGCTGGCCACGCGCGACGGCCTGACCGGCCTGGCCAACCGCCGCTGCTTCGACAGCACCCTGCATGCCGAGTGGCAGCGCGCGCTGCGCCAGCACCAGCCGCTGTCGCTGCTGATGGTCGATGTCGACAACTTCAAGCAGTACAACGACGCCTACGGCCACCTGGGCGGGGACGAATGCCTGCAGCGCATCGCCACGGCGGTGGCCAGCGAAATGCGCGCCAACGACCTGGTGGCGCGCTACGGCGGCGAGGAATTCGCGGTGATCCTGCCCAACCAGTCCCTGAAGGGGGCCGCCATCGTGGCGGAACGGATACGCTGCCGCGTGGAGCAGCTGCAGCTGCCCAACCTGGGCGCCGGCAAGCAGTTCGTCACGGTGAGCATAGGCGCGGCCACCGCCCTGCCCGCGCCGGAGAACGAAACCTCCCAGCTGGTGGCCACGGCCGACGCGGCGCTGTACCGGGCCAAGCACATGGGCCGCAACCGCATCAGCCTCACGCAGGAGGGAGAATCTTAGCCGGATCCTTTAGCCGAACGGCGTGTACTCGATGCCATTGGCGATCAGGCTGGCCACCGCGCCCTGGCACTCGGGCGATTCGGCAAAGCCGATCAGCACCGCCGCGCGCGACATGCCGTTGTCCAGGTTGGCCACGTGCCAAGCCAGGCCAGCCGCATCCGGCGCGCGGTGCAGCGCGTTGGCATACAGCTGGGTTACGAACTGGGTGTTGTCATAGCTGCCGTAACGCGCGCTGAATTCGGCGCTGTCCAGGAAGGCGCGCGCCACCGCCCCCAGGTCCAGCCCCTTGTCCATGGCCGACATCCAGAAGCCCAGCCCCGCGCTGTCCGGCGTCCGGTCCAGCGCCGCGCGGTACAGGCGGAAAGCCTGGCCCGCAGCCCCGTCCGCGTCCAGCGCCACGCCGGCGTCGTCGAAAACGATGCGCTCGACGCCGGACAGCACGTCCACGCTGCCCCCGCCGTCGGTGACGGTGTAGCCCTTGCCCGACGCGCGCACCAGGTAGGGGCCGCGCGCGCCGCCGTAGACCAGCGTGTCCAGTCCCAGGCCGCCATCGACGAACTCATTGCCGGGCATGGCCAGCAGCGTGTCGTTGCCGCTGGTGGGGCCGGCTGGCCCGGTCAGCGCCAGGTCGGCGACGTTGACGCGCATGTCCGCGAACTGCAGCAGTTCCACGCCCGACAGCACATCCAGTCCCTGCCCCGCGATGCGCACTTCCTGCTCCGTGCGCACGATGGCGTAGCTCGAGAACAGGCCGCTGAAGACCACCGTATCCATGCCGTCGCCGGCGTTGATGATGTCGTCGCCCGCGCCCACCCGCACCTCGTCGGCGCCGCTGCCGCCCTTCATCACATTGCCGGCGTCGTTCAGCGCCACCGTCGAGCCGCCGTCGCCGGTCAGCACGGTCCGTATCGTCACGTTGTAGGCGATCGACACATTGGTCAAGCCGGTGGCGGTGCCGCTGAAGGCGCCCGCATGCAGGTCGATCTGCGTGGCGCCCACGCAGGCGGAAAAATCGAAAGTGTTGTTGCCGCCGCCGTCCCACACGCAGATCGGCGCCTGGCCGCTGCCGAAGGCATACACGTCATCGCCGGCGCGGTAGCTCGTGTTGGCGCCGTACAGGTACTGGATGGCCTGGATGTCGTACAGCATCGGCGTGACGACGTAGCGGCCGTTGAAGTCAAGCGACTGGTGGTAGGACATCACCGTGTAATCGGTATTGTCGGTGGCCTGGGGCAGGAAAGGCCCGTCCACGCTGCTGCCGGCGGAATCGTAGTCGCCCGGGTGCTTCAGGCCCAGGGTATGGCCGATCTCGTGCAGCAGCACGGCGGGGCCGAAACTGCCGGGCGTGAAGACGCTGTTGTAATAGCCGCGGTTGTTCAGGTACAGATCGACCGAGGCGGTGCCCGGCTCGGGCAGATAGGCGTAGCCGCTGCTGTTGTCGGCGCTCTGGTCGTTGGTGCCGAAGCGCAGCTGGCCGCCGCTGCTGGTTTCAACGAAGGTGATATTGGCCACTGCGGCCCAGGCGCTCAGCGCGGCGCGCGTGGCCTGCTGCTGGGCGAAGGTCATCATCTGGAAGCCATTGGCGTCGTCCGCCGTGGCGTCGCTCGGCACGCTGGTCAGGAAGCGGTAGCTCAGCGTCGCCGCCGTGCCGGCCGAGGTGTTCCAGCTGCTGTAGACCAGCGCATCGATGCTGTTAATACCGGTGGTTGCGAACATATTGTGACTTGCTTGGGATGGGCCGTTTTACTTTAATGTTAGCACGCCGAAATGCCTATGCATTCCTGCCTGAATATTTTATTCTTCCGCGTTGCCACTCCCTACAAGGTTGCGTGGTTTTTTATAACAAAAAGGAGAAACAAGTGTCCAAGCTGATACCAGTCCTTACCCTGGCACTGGCCGCGCCGGCGATGGCGGCGCCCTCGGGCAACGCGCCCAAGGCCGACCTGCTGCCCTTCAAAGCCACCGAGAAGACCCTCGCCAACGGCTTGAAAGTGATCGTCGTGCCAACCGGCTTCCCCAATATCGTCTCGCTGCAGATCCCGGTGCAGACCGGCTCCCGCAACGAAGTGGAGCCGGGCAAGTCCGGCTTTGCCCACTTCTTCGAGCACATGATGTTCCGGGGGACCAAGGACTACCCGCCTGAAAAATACCAGGACATCATCACCAAGGCCGGCGCGCGCCAGAACGCCTACACCAGCGACGACCTGACCAACTACTACACCACCTTCGCCAAGGACGACCTGGATACCGTGCTGAAAGTCGAAGCGGACCGCTTCCAGCACCTGGAATACAGCGAAGACGTGTTCAAGACCGAATCGCGCGCCGTGCTGGGCGAGTACAACAAGAACAGCGCCAATCCAATGTCCAAGCTGTTCGAGGTGATGCGCGACGCCGCCTTCGAAAAGCACACCTACAAACACACCACGATGGGCTTCATCAAGGACATCGAGGACATGCCCAACCAGTACGCCTACTCCAAGGTGTTCTTCGACCGCTGGTACCGCCCCGAGCGCACCACCATCATCGTGGCGGGCGACGTGGAGCCGGCCAAGGCCATCGCCATGGTCGAGAAATACTGGAGCAAGTGGCAGCGCGGCAGCTACAAGGCCGACGTGCCCGTGGAACCGGCCCCGAAAGGCGCCGTCTACAAGCACGTGCCGTGGGCCACCCCCACCCTGCCGCTGGTCACCGTGGCCTTCCGCGCGCCGGCCTTCTCGGAAAAAACCAAGGAGCAGGCCGCACTGTCGATGCTGCTGTCGCTGTCCTTCGGCCGCACCTCGCCGCTGTTCAAGCGCCTGGTGCAGGATGAACAGAAAGTGGACCAGCTGTTTGACAGCACGCCGAACCGCGTCGACCCGACGCTGGCCATGATAGGCGCGCGCGTCAAGCGCGGCGACGACGCCGTCTACGTGCGCGACGCCATCCTGCAAACCGTCGCCAAGGCGCGCACCGAAGCCGTCAGCGACAAGACGCTGGCCGAGGCCAAGTCCGCGCTGAAGTACGGCGTGATCCGCTCGCTGGACAATACCGAGCAGATCGCCGGCACGCTGGCTTCTTTCGTGCACTTCAACCGGTCCTACGGCACCATCAACAATTACTACCGCGTGCTGGACTCGCTTACCCCGGCCGACCTGCTGGCCGCCGGCCGCAAGTTCCTGACCGACGACGGCATGGTCGTCACCACGCTGTCGCACTCCACGCTGCCGGCGGAAATCGGCACGCTGCCCAAGCTGGCCAGCTTCGAACCGAAAGCGGGCAAGGCGAACATCGACGTGCTGGTGCAAAAGTCCGCGCTGCCGCAGATCCGCTACAAGCTGCTGTTCCCGGCCGGTTCCGCGCATGACCCGGCCGGCAAGGAAGGCCTGGCCGCGCTGACCGCCGCCATGGTGGCCTCTGCCGGTTCCACCGACCGCAAGATCGACGAGATCGCCAAGGCCTTCTTCCCCATGGCCGGCAGCTTCAGCGAGCAGACCGACAAGGAGATGACCACCTTCACCGGTTCCATCCACAAGGACAACTGGACCGCCTTCAACGAAATCGCGCTGCCGATGCTGCTGTCGCCGGGCTTCCGCCAGGAAGACTTCCGCCGCCTGAAGGACGCCCAGAAGAACGCGTTGCAGACGGACCTGAAGGACAACAACGAGGAGGAACTGGCCAAGGAACGCCTGCAGGCCAACGTCTTCGCCGGCAGCGGCTACGGCCACGCCGTGCTGGGCACCGCCAAGGGCCTGGACAGCATCACGCTGGACGACGTGAAGAACTTCTGGAAGACCGCCTACACCCAGGGCGCCGTGCGGGTCGGCATCTCGGGCGACGTGACGGAAGCCATGACCGCCTCGCTCAAACAGGCGCTGGCCAAGCTGCCGGACGGCGCCGGCCTGCCCGCGACCAAGACGCCGCTGGGCAAAATGCCGAACGGCCTGGAAGTGGAAATCATCGAGAAGAACACCCGCGCCACCGCCATTTCATTCGGCCTGCCGCTGACCGTCACCCGCTCGCACCCGGACTTCCCGGCGCTGTGGATGGTGAAGACCTGGCTGGGCGAGCACCGCTCGTCGAGCGCCCTGCTGTACCAGCGCATCCGCGAGCTGCGCGGCATGAACTACGGCGACTACGCGTACACCGAGGCTTTCCCGCGCGGTATGTTCCAGTTCTTCCCCAATCCGAACCTGGGCCGCAAGGCGCAGCTGTTCGAAGTGTGGATACGCCCGGTGGCGCCTGAAAACGGCCACTTCGCGCTGCGCATCGCGCTGTGGGAGCTGGACAAGGCGCTCAGCAAAGGCATGAGCAAGGAGCAGTTCGAGACCACGCGCGACTACCTGATGAAGAACGTCTTCGTCATGACCTCCACGCAGGACCAGCAGCTGGGCTATGCGCTCGATTCGCAGTGGTACAACACGCCCGAGTTCACCAAGCTGATGCGCGACGGCCTGTCGAAACTGACTGTGGACGACGTGAACGCCGCCATGGCCAAGCACCTGTCCTCGAAAAACCTGTCGGTGGTGATGATCACCAAGGACGCCGCCGGCCTGAAAGAAAAGCTGGTCAGCGACGCGCCCTCGCCCATCAAATACGACGGCAACAAGCCGAAGGAAGTGCTGGACGAAGACCAGGTGATCGGCAACCTGAAGCTGAACATCAAGCCGGAGGCGGTGAAGATCACGCCGGCGGCAGAGGTGTTCGCCTACTAAGCTCTGCGGCGTATCACGCTGAAGCAGATCTCGCGGCGCACGGCAAAGCCTAGTTTTTCATAGACTTGCTTGGCGCCGTTTTCCGTTTTCACGTGCAGGAAAGGCGTTTTTCCGGAAGCTTCGATCTGCGCCATCAGCGCCTGCATCAAGGCCCGCGCATGGCCGGCGCCGCGCGCTGCGGGGCTGGTGCACACCGCGCTGATTTCCGTATAGCCGCCCAGCGCCATGCGCGTGCCGGACATCGCCGCCAGGCTGCCATCGTCGGCGCGCACGCCGAGATAGCGGCCCATGGTGATGGTCTTCTGCACGAACGGCCCCGGCTTGGTTTCCGCCGCCAGGGCGATCATGTCCGGCACATCGTCCGCGCCAAGCTCCAGCAGCGGCCGCGCGTGCGGCGCTGCTGGCACCGGCTGCGGGCCCGCGTAGACCATCTGGTCGATATAGCGCGCGCGTACCATTTCCCATTCGGGCGGCAAGGCCAGCGGATTGGGGGTCAGCAGCCACACTTCTTCGCCCGCTTCCACCATGGCGCGCAGGTCGCCGAACGCCTGCGCGGAAGGCTCGCGCAGCCCTGCCAGCGGCGACACGTCGCGCGGATAGCGCGCGGCCAGGCCGTTGCGCAAGGCCATGGCGGCGTGCGTGCCGCCTTCGGCGGCGCCGCTGAGTGCGTTCCAGACCGGATTGTCCAGCGCCAGCGGCTCCAGTTTGCGATAGTAGAAGGTGGTGTCGCACAGGGCGCCGTCAGGCATCAGCGCGAAGTCCGGCACCACGCCGACACGCTGCCAGCCCTGCCGTTCGTACAGCCGCTCCGCGTCCGGGCTGGCGGTGTCCAGCACCAGCAGCCATTTGCCGCAGTCGCGCGCCACCTGTTCGGCGTGCCGCATCAGCGCTTCGCCCACGCCGCGCCGGCGCGCGCGGCGCCGCACCAGCATCTTGGACACGTCCGCGCGGTGCGGCTGGTTGTCCGGCTGCGCCAGCACCAGCTGCACCGTGCCGAGGATGCCGGTATTGTCCTGCGCCACCATCAACGCCCGCTCCCCGCGCGCCACCCCGTCCGCCACGCCGCGCCAGAAGGCCTGCGCCTTGTCCATCCCGAGCGGCTGCATGAAGCTCACCGAGGCGCCGCCCTCCACGCAATCGGCCAGCAGTTCGGCCAGTTCCTGAATTTGCGCCTCGCTGACGGAAGCCAGGCGGTGCACGCGGTAGTCCTGCATTTCAACTCCTGAAGTGGTTTGTGGCGGTGGTGGTGATGGCGACGGCATACCGCGTGGTGTCGCCGGTAGGATTATGGAAAGCCATGGGCCGGTCCAGCAGCATCGCAAAGCAGTCGCCAGCTTCCAGCCGGAACAGCTGCTCGCCATACGTGATCTCGATGACGCCCTCCAGCACCCAGATCTGCTGGTGCACCTGCGGCTCGCGCGCGGCCGTTTCATACGCCACGCGGGCCTGCGGCGGGAACTCGACTTCCACCAGCTGGATCGGCGAGGCCACCCCGGCAGGCGACAGATTGCGCCGCACATAGCCGGAATGCGGGTCGCGCCAGGACTGCTGCGCGGCGCGGCGCGACACCGGATCGCCCGGCGCCGCCGGCGCTTCGAACAGCGAAGCCAGGGTGACGCCCAGGCCGGTGGCGAGCTTCTCCAGCACGACGGCAGTTGGACTGCTTTCGCCGCGCTCGATCAGCGACAGCATGGAGCGGCTCACGCCGCAGTGGGCAGCCAGCGCTTCGAGCGACTGGCCGCGCGCGGCGCGCAGTTCGCGCACGCGCTGTGCAATCAGCAAATGGAGAGAGGAATCCGTCATAGTGGATTAAGTATCCACCATATTGGATACGGGTGCAAGCGGAAGTTGAAGCGCCTTATTTGGCCGGCGCGCGCGGCAGCAGATCGTCCAGCGCCGGCACGATCGCCATCGCCACCAGCAGCAGCGCCAGCGGCACGGTGGCCGAATAGCCCATCGCCTGGAAGCCCAGCGCGCCGGACACGCCGCCCGCAAAGAACGCGGAGACCAGCGCCACCAGCATCAGCAGCCGCTCGGTATTGGCGTGCACCCGGTGCTGGCCGGGCTGCAGCGTGCCGTTCCAGTACAGCAGCTTGCCCACTTCGATGCCGATGTCGGTGACGATGCCGGTGATGTGCGTGGTGCGTATCTCGGCCTTGGACACCTTGGTGATCAGCGCATTCTGCAGGCCCATGATGAAGCACAGCACCATGACGGTGAGCGGCACGAACAAGCCGTCGATGCCGGCCAACTGCGCGCCCACCACGCCGAAGCCCAGCAGCAGCAAGGCTTCCAGCAGCAGCGGCAGCGCGTATTCGCCGTGCATATGGCGCCGCCGCGCGTAATTGACCATGATGGCGGAACACGCGGCGCCGGCCAGGAAGGACAGCAAGGCGCCCAGCCCGGGCAGCACCAGCCGGTAGGCGCTCAGCGCCAGGTTGTCGGCCATCGCGGAGACGATGCCGGTCAGGTGGGAAGTGTACTGCCGGACGGCCAGGAAGCCGCCCGCATTGATGGCGCCAGCGACAAAGCACAGCAGCACGCCGAGGTGGCGGTTGCCGTCGGGGCTGCGCTTGCTGCCGGTGAGTTTGCGGGCGTAATGGATAGGCATGGTCTGCCCGATACTTTAGCACCGTTTTGCGGCTCTCAGCCAGCAAAAGGCAATGCGAGCGCCGCCGCGCTTACACCATGGCCATCCCGGTGATCAGCGACCAGGCTGCGAAAGCCAGCAAGGCAAGGCCGGACACGGCTTCGATGATGCGCAGCAGCCTGGGCGACACCGCCTTGCGGCTGGCCGCCACGCCGCCCACCAGCAGCGTCCACCAGGCGATGGAGCCGGTGAACACGCCGGCCACCAGCACCAGGCCGCCGGTCATGCTGCCGTCCGGCGGCGCCAGCGCTGCCAGCAGGCCGGCAAAGGACAGGATGGTCATCGGACTGGAAGCCGTCAGCGCGAATGTGGTGCCGAACGCGCTGAACAGGCCGCGCGCTGTCGCCGCCGCGGGCGCATGGCCGTCGGCGGATGGCGCGGCGGCGGCGGATGGCGGCGTTGCGGTGGGCGTCGGCTGCATCGCCCGCGCCCGGCGCAGGGCCGTCATGCCCAGGCCCGCCATCAGCAAGCCGCCGACGATGCGCAGCATGGCCGCATGCTCCAGCAGCAGCGCGGCGATAGCGCTCACGCCCAGCGCCGCCACCAGGCCGTACATCGCGTCCGCAGTGGCCGCGCCCAGGCCGGAGGCCAGCCCGGTGCGGGCGCCGTGCGCAAAGGTTCGACGTATGCACAGCAGGCCCACCGGCCCCACCGGCGCGGCGATGGCAAAGCCGATGACCGCGCCCCGCATCAAGGTCGAGCCCATCTCGATCATGGCGCGTCTCCTTGCCCGCTGCTGAACTCCAGCTCGGAGGTCTCCTTGGCCGTGTCCAGCACGATGATGGTTTCGGTGCGCAGCACCCCTTGCACCGGCTTGAGCCGGGTGGTCAGGAAGCGCTGCAGCGCGGCCGTGTCGCGCACGCGCGCCTTCACCAGCCAGGAGTGCGGGCCTGTGATGTGGTGCGCTTCCTGCACCTCGGGGAAGGAGCGCAAGGCAGCCGCGAACAGCGCCTCGTCGGCGCGCGGCTCCAGGTCCACGAAGATGAAGGCGCACACGGTGATGCCGACGCGCGCCGGATCGATCACCGCGCGGTTGCCGGCCACGGCGCCCGAGGCGTTCAGGCGCCGCAGCCTGTCGCTGACGGCGGAGATGGACAGGCCGATTTCCTGCCCGATGTCGGCCGCCGAGCGGCGGTTGTCGGACTGGATCAGCTGTAGAATTTGCAGGTCGTGAGTATCCATGCAGCGATTTTGCCTGAATTTTATTACCACAGCAAGCAAAATCGCTACATAACCACTACTCGAACGGATTTTTCACGGTTTTCACATCCGGCGCCGGCAGTTTTTCCGGCAGCGCCTGCGCGTCCAGCTTGGCCAGCACGTCGCCCAGCAAGGCGTGCAATGCGCGCGCGTGGGCCTGGCCGGCCTGGTCCAGCGTCAGGTCGATATCGCCCGCGATGGTGATGCGGTCCAGGCGGTTCTCTATCATCAGGCCGCCGATGTGCAGCACGTCCGCCTCATTGGCGTAAGGTACGAATTTCTTTGCCATGCTTGCTCCTCTCAACGTTTACGGGGTTTTGCGCTCGGCAGGCGCAACATGGTTTCCTTCTGGCGCGCCGACAGCGACGGCAGCAGATCGATGCCGATCTTCGCCTCCAACTGAGCCACGCTCATGGTGACATACTGCACGTCCGCCTTGTTCTCCACGAAATAGGCGGCGCCGGCACGCTGGCGCGGGCTGTACACCACTTTATACAAATGGCTCGGCACCAGCACGTTGCCCACCTTGCGCAGATCGCTGCCGAGGAAGGCGGGGCCGGTGATCACGTACAGGTCGCCCTCCTTCTGCGCCAGCTTGCGCACCGCCTGCTCGATGGCGGCCCACACCTGGCGGTTGTTGTCGGCGTCCTGCGGCACCATGTTGGCCAGCGTGAAGCTGTCGCGCTGCGCCGCGCGGTCCGGCATATCGCCATTGGGCGCCATATGGCCCCGGTCAAAGCCGCTGCGCGCATAGTCCGACAATTCGGCCCGCTCGCTGCGCGGCAGCCGCGGTTCGGGGTGGAAGGAATTCTCCCGGTCCAGCTCGCGTGCCTGCTCGATATTGCCGGAGGTGAGATGCTCGGCGGACCACAGCGGCGTGCGCGTGATCCCCGAGTGCATCACGCCAAACACGCCGTAGCACAATTCCCTGGTGGCCGAAGCCAGCTTACCGTTGCGTATCTCCGGCGCGCGGCCATCGACATAATGAGACGGGCAAGCGCCGGCAAACGCCCAGCCCGTCGCCAGCGCCAACGCGCCGGCGGCAATCAACTTCTGAATCATAGAGCCCTATAAAGAATGCGGAACGCAAAAATGCCGCCGCATTCTAGCGGACACGGGCGATTTGCGACAGGCGCTGCGCTATCGTGTCGAGCTCGCCGCGCAGCGAGTCCGGCGTGATGATGTGGAAGCCGAACGGCAAGCCGGCCAGCTGGCGCGCCAGCCAGGACAGGTCGTCGGCCTGGTTGTGCAGCAACACGCCGTCTGCGGTCTGCTCGAACAGGCCGATCGCGTCCTTCAGGAAGTGCTGCGCGGTGTGCAGATCCGTCTTCAACAGCACCCTGGTGGCGTGGGTGCGCGGGATGGAGGCCAGCGAAGTGCGCAGGTGGGCCAGCGCGTCGAAACGGTCCGGGCGCGCGAAGCTGTGCGGCAGCGGCGCCGCCGAGACAATACGGTCCAGCCGGAAGGTGCGCATGTCGCGCCGCAAATGGCAGTAGCCCACCGCGTACCAGCAGCCGTCGTAAAACGCCAGGCCGTAGGGGTCGAATCCGCGCTCGCTCTCGGCCGCGCCGGGCGGCTTGTAGCGCAGGTGCACGCGCCGGCATGCCTGGGCGGCGGAACTGAGCGTGACCAGCGCGGCATTGTCCTGCGGCGCGGTGGCGCGCGCCAGGTCGAGCCGCACCGTTTCGTCGATGGCGCCCACGCGCTGCTTCAAGCCGGCCGGCATGATGCGCTCCAGCTTGGCCTGCGCGCTGGCCACCGCCGGCGCCGCTTCGGCCAGCCCCAGGCTGCGCGCGGCCAGCAGGCCGAGCGACAGCGCCAGCGCTTCGTCGTCCGTGAACATCATCGGCGGCAGCTTGAAGCCGGGCATCAGCGCGTAGCCGCCGTGGCGGCCGCGCTCGCTCAGGATGGGGATGCCGATCTGTTCCAGCATGACGATGTAGCGCCGCAGTGTGCGGCCGTCGACCTCCAGCCGCCGGGACATTTCTGCGCCGCTCAGCCGGCCATGGGTTTGCAGCAGTTCCAGCACGGCCAGAACGCGGGTGGTTGGATGGTACATGGCAGTAAAGATAGCAGAGAATCAGGGCGGAATCCGTCCTATTTCGACTTTATGCTGTTTCCATCGCATAAAACTTGGAGGGGGAGTCAAATGGAGCAAAGCACCAACCTGTGGCTGTACTTCGTGGTGGTATTCGGCATCATCGCGCTGCCGGGCCTGGACATGGCTTACGTGATGGCCAGTTCCATCCTGGGCGGGCGCCGCGCGGGGCTGGCGGCGGTGGGCGGCATCGTTGCCGGCGGGGCCTGCCATTTGCTGATGGCCACGGCCGGCATCGCGGTCGTGCTGCAGCTGTGGCCTGGCTTGTTCAATGTGATTTTGCTGGCCGGGGCGGCGTACATCGCGTGGATGGGGATGAGCTTCCTGCGCAGCGACAGCGTGTTCCAGCCCGCCACCGGCCGCGAGGTGCTGGCGCCGCCCGTCATCTTCCGCCGCGCGATGATGACCAGCCTGCTCAATCCCAAGTCCTACATCTTCATGCTGGCGATCTTCCCGCAGTTCCTGAAGACGGACCAGGGCCCGCTATGGCTGCAGTCCGGCGTGCTGGGCGCCATCACGGCGGTGACGCAGGTCGGTGTCTACGGTGCGCTGGCGGTCGCGTCCAGCCAGGCCAGCGGCTGGTTCGGCGCCCATCCGCGCGCGGCCATCGTGACGGCGCGCGCCATGGGCGTGCTGCTGATCTTCACCGCGCTGCTGAGCGCCAGCCAGGCCGTGCGCGGGCTGGCGCCGCAATGGCAGCCGAGCGACGTGACGCTGGTGGTGGGTGGACGCTCGCTGCGCTGAACGCGGGCTGACAGCGCCCGGCCGCCGTCGTGCTGCACGGGCAGCGCGTGGATGTCGACGTTTTCCAGGCAGTTGATGTTGACGGCGGCGAGGCGTTGCCCTTGGGGGCCACGCCTCGCCGCCGGTATGGACGCCGCACGCGGGCGGAAGCGGCGGTGGATGACGTGCTTGCTGAGAGTGAAGCTGGCGGAGGCAGTGTAGCGTTATTTGCTGCGCCGTTCCAGCGCTTGCAGCACGCCTTTGCGGTTTTTGTGCGCCGCTTCGAAGCTGCGGATCTTGCGCACCTGCGCGGCGGTCAGCTCTTCAAGCCGGCTGCGGATCTGGGTGACAGTGAGCTGCTGGTAGTTATTGATGGGCAGGCCGGCGTCGGCCTGCTTGCCCTTCTGTTCCTTGGTCTCGCCGCTTTCCCTGCGCTGTTTGTTGACGATGCGCGCCGCCACCTCTTCCTCGCGCCCCTTGTAGCGGCCTTCCTTTTCGAACTTCTCTTCAAGCTCGTTGTACTCGCGTTCCCGTTTCGGGCTGGCTCCTCGTGGCATGGCGGTACTCCTGGCAGTAGCAGATACCGCCGATACTACAAAATCGGCACTGCCGGCGGCGCACGATCGGGCTGGCGCATGGCGCCCGGCGCGGACAGCGGCAGCGTCACCGTGAAGCGCGCGCCCTGGCCGTCGCCGCTGCTGGCTTCCACGCTGCCGTGCAAGGTGGTGGTCACCAGTTTGTAGACGATGTGCAGCCCCAGCCCGCTGCCGCCCTTGCCCATGCGGGTGGTGAAGAAGGGATCGAACACCCGGCCCAGATTGTCCTGCGGAATGCCGAGGCCATCGTCGGACACCGTGATGGCCACGTGGCCGGCGCCGTCCGGCTCAGCAGCAATGGTGACCGTGCCGGCCAGGCCGGGCAGGAAGGCGTGCTGCACGGCGTTGGCGATCAGCTGCGCCATCACCTGCCCCAGCTGGTCCGGGTAGCTGTCCATTTCGATGCCGCGCTCAATGGTGCACAGCACGCGGTGGCCGCTGTCCGTGATCGCTTCGTCCAGGCCCTGCAGCGCGCTGCGCACCGCATCGCCCAGGTCGAAACGCCGCCGGCCGTCGGCCGCCTGCTCGTCCGCCACCTGCTTGAAGCTGCTCACCAGCCGGGCCGCGTGGTCCAGGCTGCGCATCATGATGGCGGCGCCCTGCTCCACCGTGCCGACGAATTCGTGCATGCGGCTGCGCGTGAGGCCGCGCGCCATCTCTTGCGTAAAGTCGGCGGTGCGCGACTGCAGCGTGCTGGCGGCCAGCAGGCTATTGCCGATGGGCGTGTTCAATTCATGGGAGATGCCGGCCACCACCGCGCCCAGCGCCGCCATTTTCTCGGCGCGCAGCAGTTCGTCCTGCAGGGAGGTCAGCCGCATCAGCGCGGCGTGCAGGTCCTGGTTGGACTGCGCCAGCTTGAGCGAGAACGCTTCCTGCTGGCGCACGGCGTGGCGCAGCTCCGCATTGCTGGCTTCCAGCTGCTCCTGCTGTTGCTTGACCACGAAGTCGCGCTCGATGCTCTTCTTGATTTCCCACAGCAGCTCGACATACTTGTGCTGGTAGTTGCGCTTCTTGCTGTCGAGCACGCAGATGGTGCCGAACACCTGGTTGTCGGGCCACAGCAGCGGCACGCCGAGATAGGAAATCATGTTCAGCGCCACGTCCGGGTTGCAGCGCCAGTGTTCGTCCTCCAGCGCGTCCGGCACGTGCAGCAGGCCGCGCGTGGCCATCACCGTTTCGCAATACAAGCCGGTGTTCAGGTTGGCCTTTTCGTCGGCCTCGTAGGGGTTGCCCTCGCTGTGGCTGGACACCAGCACCTCGATCTGCTCGGGCAGCACGCGCATGATCAGGCCGGCGGGCACGTCGAAGATGCCGGCCATGACGTCGGTGGTGGTCTGCCACTTGGCCAGGAAGGTTTCGGGAATTGCGCTAGCGGTTAAGGTCACAGACCGTTCCTCCGACAGTGAATGTTGCCGAATCAATATACTCTGCCCCTTCTCCGCTAGCAAGCTCTGTCAACAGACCGTTACCAGCCCGCTGCAGCCCACTGCGCATCCCCGCGCTAAAACTGCTCCACCCAGGCCGCCAACTGCGCCGGCGTCAGCATGGAGTCGGCTTGCGCCAGCTTGCCCTGCACCGCGCCGCCCTCTCCCTGGCAGATTTGCAGCGACCAGCCGTGCCGCCCCAGCCACAGCAGCGCCGCCAGCCAGAACGCGTGTTGCGCCGACGGCACATCCCCGGTCGGCGTTTCGAGGAATTCGGCCAGCCCGGCGCCATGCTGGAACAGCACCCCGGTGCCGCCCAGCACGGCGCAGCTGTCGCCGAAGACTTCGGCCAGCATTTCCAGCGCGCGCGCCGGTTCCGCTTGCGGATAGCGCTGCTCGATGCCGGCCAGCTGCTCGCGCACGGCCAGGCCGAAGGCGGCGCTGCGGAAGGCTTCGGAGGCGGTCAGGTCGGCGTAGTCCATCAGCAGCCAGTCCGGCTCGGGCGGCGTCATGCCGGCCAGCAGCGCGGCCGACAGGTAGGCGTCCACAGGCAGATAGGACACCTGGCCGGCGATGCTGACGCTCAGCGTGTAGATGGTGCCGATGCGCGCGGCCACCGTCTGCTGCTGGCGCACCAGCAGCTTTTCGCGCAGCAGCTGGGCGTGTTCCTTGCGCAGCCGCGCCAGTTCCAGCGCCTGCTTCATCTCCATGCGCAGAGCGGCGATGTCCCACGGCTTTTGCATGTAGCGGTGGATCTGGCCCTGGTTCACGGCTTCCACCGTGTGCTCCAGTTCCGCGTAGGCGGTGGTCAGGATACGGATGATGTGCGGGTACTTGTCCCAGGCGTAGACCAGCAGCTCGTTGCCATAGGCGCCGGGCATGCGCTGGTCGGACACCAGCACGGCGATGCTGTCCGCGTGCTGGTCCAGCAAGCGCTTGCCTTCCTCCACCGAGGCGGCCGTGAGGATGGGCGCCAGCGTGCCGAGTGCGCGCTGGAAGTATTTGAGGGCGGTGACTTCGTCGTCTATATAAAGGATGGCTGGAGCCGGCCTACTGTTGTCGATCATGCTTTTTCCTTCTCTGAACGCGGGAATTTCATGTCACGGTGGATGGGCTGCACATGGCAGGTCGAAAGTAAACTGGGTCCACAAGCCGACGGCGCTGTCCGCCACAAGGGTGCCGCCGTGGCGCTGCACCACGCTGTAGCTGATGCTCAGGCCCAGGCCGAGGCCCTGGCCCACTTCGCGGGTGGTGAAAAATGGTTCGAATACGCGGCCCAGGTGTTCGGGCCGGATGCCGGGGCCGTTGTCGCGCACGCTGACGGTCAGGCGCTCGCCGGCGGCGCCGCCGCCGCCGGCCTCGGCCACGATGTCGATGGCCGGTTCGGCGGTGCCGTGCTTGCGCATGGCCAGCGCGGCGTTGCTGATCAGGTTGATCAGCACGCCGATGATGGCTGCCTCGTCGCCGCGCACCATGGTGTCGCCGCGCAGCGCGCGGCCGATCTTGATGCCCTTGGTCTCGTGGCTCACCAGCCGCACCGCCGAGTCGAGCGCGCGCTCGAACATGAAGCGCGCGCTGTAATGGTCCGCGTCCTGCTTGCGGTAGGCGAAGGTTTTCAGGTCGGACACGATGTGCTGCACGCGCTGCATGCCCCGCTTGGCGTCGGCCAGGCATTCGC
Source organism: Massilia sp. BGA-UO-ETr-WB1 (assembly GCF_059567845.1). NCBI lineage: Bacteria > Pseudomonadati > Pseudomonadota > Betaproteobacteria > Burkholderiales > Oxalobacteraceae > Massilia > Massilia sp. BGA-UO-ETr-WB1. The sequence goes on from NZ_JCAQOT010000027.1 coordinate 1,117,581, forward strand.
TCACCAGTTCGCTGTCCCGCGCGGCCGGGTCTTCAATGGCCAGGTCGATCGCCATCATGCAGTAGTTGACCGGGTTGTTCACCTCGTGCAGCAGGCCGGCGGCCAGGGTGCCGAGCGCCGCCATCTTCTCCTGCTGCAGCATCTGGCCCTTGATCTCGGCCAGGTCGCGGTTGGTGGCCTCCAGCTGGGCGTTGTTGTCGGCCAGTTCGGCTTTCAGGCGGTACAGCATGAAGCGCGCCTGCTCGTTGTAGAAGGTGCAGACCGCGCTGGCGATGGCGGTGAACACCAGGAAAATGGAGTTGACGGCGAAGGCGCCGTTCCATTGCACCCCGTTGGGATGCAGATAGCAAGCCACGAAATAGCTCAGGTAAGTGAGCCCGCCCAGCGACAGGTTCTGCCACAGGCTGAATGGCAGCGCGATGCCGGACGCGAACACGGCCAGGTTCAGGCCCGCGTAATAGATGGAGTTGGCGCCCTCGGTCTGCTGGATCATCCACGCGATCATGAGCTGCGGCGCCAGCAGCCAGCAAAACGTCAGCGACTGCACATTGCGCTCCCCCCAGCCGGTGCGCATGGCCAGCACCACGCCGAACAGCGCCGCCGCCGTCAGCAGGCGTGCCAGCGCGAAGTCCAGCTGATGGCCGGGATACAGGCTGAAATCGAGGCCGCTGCCCAGCAGGATCAGCGCAATCGCGGTGAATGCGCCGCCCCGGCTGAAGCGCAGGCGGTAGGCGCGCAGTACGGATGCGTAGCTACCGCCCGGCGCGGTCATGGGATGCTGGCTTCCGCGAACACGTTCACGCCGGTGGGGTCCAGGTAAATTTCGCGCTGCTGCGCTTCGAACGGCAGCAGCTGCTGCATCTTCAGCTGGTCGCGGTGGATCAGATACCATTCCAGCAGGTGCTCCATGCCGGGCCGTTCCGGGTTGCTGGCGTGGACATTGGTCAGCAGCAGGCGGCCGCCGGATCGCATGCGCGCCGCGAAATGCGCGATCATGCGGGCGCAAACCTTGTCCGACAGGTAGTCGAACAGGCCGGCGCAGTACACCACGTCGAACTCGCCCGCCGGTTCGGCCTCCGCGCGCCGCTTGAGCAGTTGCTGCACCGAGTCCTGCATGAAGCGCACCGTCACCTGGCGCGCCAGGCCGTGGTTGATGGCGGCCAGGCGCTGGCTGGTCCATTCCAGCGTTTCGCCGTTGAAGTCCACCAGTTCGAAGGAGAGCCAGTGCGGCTCGTCGTACTCTTTCAGGAAGCGCTGGATCTCGGCCGCCGGGCCGCAGCCCACGTTCAGCACGCGGAACGGCCGCCCCGCCGCGCGCGCCGCATCGGCCATGCGCTTCAGGAAGGCGGTGAGGATGCCGATGCGGTTGCGGTGCGCCAGCGCCACCGCCGTCTGCAGGAAGGCCGCGTTGACGATCTGGAAGTAAGTGCTCGGGCCCTGGCGCGGATCGTCCAGGATCTGGTTCACCATGTGGTAGTCGCCGGCGTAGCCCAGCGGCTTGGTATAGGTGCGGAACACGAAGGGCGCGCGCAGGATCAGCGGATGCAGCGCCGCTTGCGCGAAGGCGCGGTGGGAGGCGGCGCTTTCATCCTCCACCCGGGCCGCTTCGGCGTTGATGTCGCCGAAGTAGCGCTTGGTGCGCAGAACCAGCGGTTCGGCCAGTTCGGCGAAGACGTCGGCGCGCAGCTTGCCGTGTTCCCTGGGCAGCGCGGCGGACAGGTCCACCTGCTCCACCCAGCGCGCCACCTCGGACAGGTAGGCGCGCGTTTCGTTGATGACGACCTGATAGTCGCGCCGGATGCGGAAGCGTTCGTCCCAGTCCGCCACGAAGCGGCCCGCTTCGCGGCCCACCGCACCTGGCGCAAGCTCACTCGACATGCCCGACACACCCAGCTCGCGCCACTCGTCGATCAGCGTCACCGACACCACGGCGGTGAGCCCGGTGTTGACGATGCTCACCACCACCGCCTTGCCCGCGTAGCCGCAGCGGGCGCCGATGCGCACCGTCACTTCGCTCAGCACTTCGCTGGCCTGGACGATGGAATACGGGTTGTACACTTCCATCGCCAGCGACCGGCGCTGCAGGTTGACGATGGTGGCCCGGACTGTCTCGCCCTGCGCATTCTGAAAACTCACGACCGGATCGATTTGCGTTTGTGAATACACGTTGGAACACACTCCTCGGTTATGCGGTTTCCACGAATGGCGGCGGTGCTTGCGCCCTTGCAACTTGCTGTCGAGTGTACACCGCGCTTGGCGAAAATCGCAACATTTCCACTCTAACAGCTTCACATTCTGTAGCAAAAACGATCGCCGAATTGCAGCGCGCGCTGGCGAACAGGCGCGCGGCTTCGCCGTGGCGGCCGGCGAGGCGCGCAACCTGGCGCAGCGGTAGCGTACGTTAGCGTACAGAGCGCCTGGCGCCCCGGTGGCAAGCTGGAGTCTTCCACCGGAGGCCGCATGACAGAGATACGCAAGGGCCAGGCGCCCAAACCGCTGGAACGGCGGGAGTTCCACCTGCAGTTCCGGCGCTCTTTTCTCGACCCGGCGTTCGACGCCGTGCGCGGGGCGCTGGACCAGGTGGAGGAAGTGGCCTGGAACAACTACCACGCGGGCCGCAAGGCGCCCGTCACGCAAGCGGCCGGCGAAGGCTATGCCGATCCCGAGTACGAGCTGTCGGCCGAATGGGTGGCCACGCGCGAGCGCCTGCGCGCCGCCGAGCGCAGGCAGAAGGACCCGGCTTCGCCGTCGCGCGCGCTGCTCATCATCGGGTCGGCGCGCAACGACGGCACCTGTCCGGGCGAAGCGTCCAAGACCTGGCGCATGGCGCAGCTGGCGCGCGACACGCTGGCCGGCCAGCACATCGAAAGCGATGTGCTGGACCTGAGCCTGCTGACCTCCAGTTACGACCTGCACATCCATCCCTGCAAAGGCTGCGTCTCGACCGCCATGCCGCTGTGCCACTGGCCGTGCAGCTGCTACCCCAACCACGCTGAGCGGCAGACCAATGACTGGATGGCGGAGATCTACGAGAAATGGGTGGCGGCGCACGGCGTCATCATCCTCACGCCGGTGTACTGGTACCAGGCGCCCAGCCCGCTCAAGCTGATGATAGACCGCCTGGTCTGCGCCGACGGCGGCAACCCGGACCCCACCAGCACGCACGGCAAGAAGGCGGCGGAAGCGAAGGCGCTGGAGCTGGCTGGCTGGGGCTACCCCAAGCACCTGGCCGGGCGCGCCTACGGGCTGGTGGTGCATGGCGACGTGGCGGGCGTGGAAAGCCTGCGCCGCAACCTGTCGGACTGGCTGAGCTGGATGGGACTGGTGAGCGCGGGCGGCCAGGCCGAGCTCGACCGGTACCTGGGCTATTACGAATCGTATGCCGAAAGCCACGAGGTGCTGGACCGCGAGGACAAGTTCCAGGAAGAGGTGCGCGTGGTGGCACGCGCGCTCGCCGCCTGCATCGGCCGCCTGCGGGCCGGCGACCCGGTGCGGCCGGACACCGGCCTGGTTCCGCCCCGTCCCAAGTGACACGATTTTGCGCTTGCGCAAGGCGGCGCCGCCATCTTGGGCGACAGTGAGAGAATTAACCTCTCCAGGCGTCCAGCATGAACCAGGTTCCGCTTGACAACACTGATCGTCCTCCCGAAGGTGGACATGAAGCACGGATTGTCCGTCTCGAGGTCCAAATGGAATACGTTATTGTCACGCTGCAGTCGCTCGAGCGGCGCATGGAAGATGGCTTCGCCCGCATCGACCGGCGCGTCACCGAGCTGGAGACGTTCGTCCGAAGCAAATGCGGGAGATGCGTACCCGCCTGCGCTGGATGTTCGGCGTGCTATGCACGAATCTGGTGGCCGTCGTCGGCATACTGGCCAAGCTTACCAATCTATACTGAATAGCACGCTCAGCTCCCTGCAGCCTGCCGCTCCAACGCCATGGCTACTTGCGCGGCCATCTCTTCCACCTTGTAGCCTTGCGTGCGCGCCGCGAACGCTTGCGTGGCGGCAGCGTAGCCGGACGTGGACAGCATGTGGCGCACCAGCGCGCGCCAGTCGAGCGGCTTGCCCAGCATGGCGGCGTTCACGCCCATCCCGGCGGCTGCGATGCGGCGCGCGGTGAGGAACTGCTCAAGCTGCATGGGCAGCATCAGCACCGGCACCCCGGCAAGCATGGCTTGCGCCAGCGTCGCTTCGCCGCAGTGGGTGACGCACAACTGCGCTTCAGCCAGCGCGGCTTGCAGCGCAACCGGCCCGCGCGCGAAAGCCAGGTTGGGCGCGGTGACCGGCGGCGCCTTGCCGCCGGCGACCTCCGGCAAATAGCACAGCACCCGGCAGCCTTCCTGCGCCAGCGCAGCCAGCGCTGCCGCATGGTCCGCATGGCCGGTTTTCAGATAGGCGAACACTTTCGGGCCCGCGCCCGGCGGCCATACCGGCGGCTCGCCGCTGGCCGCCAGGAACGCCGGACCGTACCATTCGGTGCAGGGAGCAGAGGCAGTGGATGCGGCAGGAGCATCGGCGCGGTTGAACTGGTCAAGCTCGGGCCATGTGGTCAGCAGCGGAGCGTCGCCCAGCAGCAGGTCGACGGCCCAGTTCAGCGGCGCTGCGTGATGGTGCGCCAGCACGGCGTTGGCAGTTTGCAGCACGCGCGCTTCGGCATTGGCCAGCCGTTGCGGCGCCATGTTTTCCCACTCTCTCAGGCAGGGCAAGGCGCGCCCGGGCGGCGGCATGGCGAACGCCGAGCCGACCAACGCGCTGCGCAAACCCATGCTGCGCGCGGCGAGGATGGCGGTGGGCGCGTAGTCGGCCACCACCACGTCGGGACGCAGCAGGCCGAACATGGCGCGCCAGCCGGCCACCATGCCCGCCAGCGGCCCGGCCTGCAGATAGCCCGCGGTCAGCAGGATCTCTGCATGGCTGGCATGGTTCGGCGGCATGCCCTCGGTGCGGTGCAGCCAGACCGGCGCTTGCAGCGGCGGTACGCACAATGAAGGCGCGCCCGCCGAAGCGCCGCACAGGCCGCTGAACAGGCCATGCGCCTGCGCCAGGTCGCGCAGGCTGATGCTGACCTCGTGGCCGCGCGCCAGCAAGGCCTCGGCCAGCACCTTCAGCCGGCCGGCGTGGCCCAGGCCGCCGCCCAGTTCCCAGCACAGGTGAAAGCGCGCCATGGCTCAGTGCTCCTCGCCGGCCAGCGCCGCCAGCTCGGCCCGCAGCCCAGCCATATCGTCGGCGATGCGCCAGGCCCCGGGGAAATCGTAGTGCCGCGTCAGCGCGTTGCGCAGCACGATGCAGCGCATGCCCGCAGCGGTGGCCGCCTGCAGGCCGCGCGGCGAATCCTCCACCACCACGCACTGGTCCGCCGCCAGTCCCAGCCTCTCCAGCCCCAGCAGGTACGGTTCGGGCGACGGCTTGCTGTTGGCATAGTGCTCCGCCGTCAGCACGAAGCGGAAGTGGCGCAGCAGGTCCAGCCTGGAGTGGATCAGCTCGAAATGGCTGCCCATGGAGCTGGTCACCACGCCCATCGGCAGCCGTGGCGCCAGCTCGGACAGCAGCTCGGCCACCCCGGCGATGGGCTCCACGGCCGCACCCAGCAGCAGTTCCGAGTAGCGCCGGTTGCGCCCTTCGCGCAGCTGGGCGATGCGTTCCTCGCCCATGCCCAGGTGCTCCAGCAAGTGCCACGCGCCGCAGTTATCGGCCAGGTACCAGTTGAAGAAGTCCAGCTCGGACAAATCGACGCCGAACGGCAGGAACAGCTCGCGGTTGGACTGGAAGAACAGCCGTTCCGTGTCCACCAGCACGCCGTCGTTGTCCCACAGGATGCCTTCGATACGCTTCACAGTTTTTCCAGCTGCTGCCGCGCGTACGCCGCGCCGCTGCCGTTCGGCGCCAGTTCCAGATAGGTCTTGTAAGCGCCCTGCGCGCGCTTGCCGTCGCCGGCGCGCGCCGTGGCGTCGCCCAGGTTCAGGTAGGCGATGGCGCGCGACGGGTCCATCTTGATGGTGTTCTCGAACCAGCGCGCCGCCTCGGGATAGCGCTCCTGCTTGTAGAACACGAAGCCCAGGTTGTTGGCCGCCAGCGCGAAGTCCGCGCGCAGCTTGAGCGCCTCGGTGAACTGCGCCTCGGCCGCCGCGTACTGCTTCTCCTTATACAGCTGCAAGCCCCGGTCGTTGGCACGCTGCGCCATCTGCCGCGCGGACACCGGCACCGCCGGCGGCGGCGTGATGGCCTGCTCCTTGCCCTGCAAATCCTTGATGGTGACGGCCACCGGCGCCGCGTCGGCTTTCGGGTCCAGCTTGGAATCGAGCTTGGAGTTCAGCGCGATGGCGTCGTTCGACAGCTGCGCCGTGCCGGCGCCCAGGAACTCGGTCTCGGCCGGCAGCTCGAACACGAAATCGCCGCCCTCGGAACCCGGCAGGCTGCCGAACGCCGGGGTCTGGCTCGACACGCCCGCCACCGCCGGCGCCACATAGGCCGCCAGCTCGGTCGCCGTGATCAGCCCGTCGCCATTGAGGTCGGCCTTGCCGCCCAGCCCCTGCAGCAAGGTCCAGGTGAACACCGAGTGGCCGTTCGGGCCGCCGTCCGCCACCAGCTGGTCGCCGCCGCCGGCCGTCAGCATCTGGCGGCCGATGCGCTTGGCGTTGTCGCGCAGGAAGGAGGACGACGAGCCGCCGCGCGTCAGCCCCAGGCCGCTGTAGCAGGCGTCCATCACGAACAGCACGTGCTTGGCGCTCAGGCTCTCGGCGATGTTCTGGATTTCGGTCATCGGAATCGCATCGGTGGCCAGCTGGTTCGGATCCGCGTCGGCCGGCACGATGTAGCCCAGGTCGCGCCCCGAGCTGAGCTTGCGCGTGGCGCCGTGGCCGGCGAAGAACACGAAGATGCGGTCGTTCTTCTGCACGCCGCCGTGCGCCAGCCGGTCGTGGAAGGCGCGCAGGATGCCGGCCCGCGTGGCCTCGGCGTTCTTCAGCGTCACCACGCGCTCGGCGGTGAAGCCGAACTTGTCGATCAGCGTTTGCCGCACGCCTTGCGCGTCGCGCACCGCGTATTGCAGCTTGGGCCACTTCGCGTAGTCGTCGATGCCGATCACGATGGCCCAGGAGTTGCCATAGCCGGCGGACACCGGCGCCGCCGGGGCGGGCCCCGGCGCAGCCGCGCCCTGCGCCACCTTGAAGGTGGTGCCGTCCCAGCCCGCGAACTGGTAGCCTTCCGCCACCAGCCGGTCCAGGATGGCAGGCAGCGCCTTCACGGTGCGCTCGTGGATGTCGTGGAACAGGATGATGCCGCGCCCTTCCTTCTCCACGCTCTGCAGTACACGGCCGGCAATCGAGCTGGGCACGGGGTCGGCCCAGTCCAGGGAATCGATATTCCACATCACCGATTGCAGCTTGGCCTTTTGCAGCAGGGCCATGCCCTCGCTGTTGCGCGCGCCGTACGGGAAGCGGAACAGCGGCGAGCGGTCGGCGTCCACCGCCTTCAGCAGCAGGTCGGTGTTCAGGATCTCCGCTTGCAGCTTGTCGCCGCTTTCCTTGGACAACTGGGCGTGGCTGTAGCTGTGGTTGGCCAGCGTATAGCCGGCCGCCTTCAGCTTGCGGCTCACTTCGGCGCCGCCGTTCAGCCTGGCCTGCTGCGCCGCGTCCACGCTGCCGATGTTGCGGCCCACCTCGAAGAACACGGCCGGCACGCCGTACTGCTTCAGGATGGCGGCGATTTCCTCGGTGTAGCGCTTGTGCGGGCCGTCGTCAAAGGTCAGCACCACGGTCTTCTTCGGCAGCGACTTGCCGAAGATTTCGCCGTCCTCCGGCTTGGCGGCGGCAGCACCGGCAGCGCCGGCGGGCGGCTGCGGATACGGCATCACCACGCCGTACTCCTTCAAAATCTGCTCGCGGGTATACAGCTTCTTCAAGTGCGCCACGTAATCGTCCCACCGTTCGCGCTTGAGTTCGATGCCGCGCGTTTCGAAGCGGCCGAAGATCTGCCGGATCTCCTGGTCGTAATTGCGCTCGATCTCGGCCAGCGCGTCCAGGTCTTCCGAAATGCGCTTGTGCAGCTTGATGGCCGGCAGCGAACCGTCCTTGGCCACGTAGCCGCGCAGCGCTTGCAGCAGCTCGCGGAAGGCCAGGCGGTCGGCGTCGTACAGGCTGGCGTCGGCTTCTATATAGTCCAGCAGTGCGCCCATGGCGGCGAAGCGGCCGGCGTCCGGCGAGGCCGCCAGCGCGGCCAGGGCCTCGTCGATGCGGCCGATGCGCAGCTGGTTGTCATGGAACAGTCCCTGCCCCACCTGGTTGGCGCGGGCCTTTTCCGCTTCGCTGAGCGACCGCTCATCCGCCAGCAGCACGATGGTCTTGCGGTAGGCCGCCAGCACATCCTTGAGCTGGCCGGCGATGGCCTGGGCAGCCTGGGCCGGCCCGGCTGCGCCAGCAGCGCCGGCCGGGCCGGGAACGGCGGCGGCCCCGGCGGCGGCTTCGGGTGCGGCGCGGTGCGTGTAGTAGTAGCCTGCGCCGGCGGCGGACAGGGCGACGGCCGCAACGGCGGCCAGCAGGACGGGCTTGGAAATCACTCAGGGGCTCTGTTTTAGATGCGGTGCAGCAATTGTAGGGCATGTGCGGGCGGCACGCCAATCCTCCTAAATCCATGGCTTGCCGAGGCCGGGTGTGCAATACTCCACGCTCCCGAACGACTTGCTCAAAGACATGGCCCCAGCCGGCATGCTGCCACGTACCCTCAAATCCCGGATGACCACGGTCGTCATCCTGCTGGTGCTGGCCGCCACCACCATCGTCACCACCGTCGCGCTGATGCTGGCCGAGCACGACATGAAGGCCGTCATCGGCGCCCAGCAGTACGCCGTGCTGTCCACCGCCGCCTCCTATGTCGACGAACAGCTGGAAGCCAAGCGCGCCCTGCTCTCGACCCTGCCCGAAGGCCTGCCCCCCGGCATCCACAGCGACCCGGCCGCGCTGCAGGCGCTGCTGCTGGCCCGGCCGGCGGTGAGCGCGGAGTTCTTCAACGTGGTGGTGTTCGACCGCCGCGGCAAAATGGTCGCCACCTTGCGCCCGGACCTGAAGGAAGCCGGCGTGGACGCCATCGGCCTGCCCTACTTCGACAACACCGTCAGCAGCCGCGCCGGCCTGATCTCGGCGCCCTTCCTGAGCCGCCTGTCGGGCCGCCCGGTGGTCCTGATGACCCAGCCGGTGCTGGACCCGCAGGGCCAGGTGGCCTACGTGATCGCGGCCGGCATCGACTTGCAGCAGTCCGACTTCTTCGGCCCCATCAACGGCCTCAAGCCCGGCAAGACCGGTTTCATGTTCATCATGACGGCCGGCGGCATCCTGCTGCACCACCCCACGCCGGAGCGCCTGCTGCGCCACATCAACGACCGGCCCGGCTACAACCGCGCCACGGAAATGGCGCTGAAGGGCTTCGAGGGCTGGACCGAAGCCAGGAACAAGGACGGCAACGAGGGCATCTATTCATACAAACGGCTGAAGGCCACCAACTGGATTGTTGCGGCGCGCTATCCCACCGACGAGGCCTTTGCCCCGCTGATCGAACTGCGCCGGCAAGCCATCCTGGCCGCCACCCTGTTCGCGGCGGTGGCCGGCCTGGTGGCCTGGCTGGCCATCCACCGCCTGCTGGCGCCGCTGGAGCGGCTGCGCTCGCAGGTGGCGCTGCTGCACCGGGGCGGCAGCGACATCGAATCGCTGCGCACCGGGCGGCAGGACGAGATCGGCGAGCTGAGCGAAGCCTTCTACCGCCTGACCGCCGAGCGCGCCGCCACCCAGGAGCGGGTGCTGGCCAGCGAAACGCTGGTGCGCAACATACTGGAACATGCGCCGGACGCCTTCGTCAGCACCGCCGCCGACGGCACAGTGACCGAATGGAATGTGCAGGCCGAGCATACCTTCGGCTGGCGCCGCGAGGAAGCGCTGGGCCGCAACGTGGCCGAGCTGATCGTGCCGCCGCGCCTGCGCAGCGCGCACGCCCTCGGCATCATGCGCCTGGCCGGCGGCCGCAGCGCGCCGGACGGGCTGGCGGGCCAGCGCCGCCTCCAGCGCACCCGCATCGCCGCGCAGCACCGGGACGGCCATGAAATCCCGGTCGAGCTGTCGATCGGCACGCTGCGCCACGACAGCGGCGTGGTCGCCACGGCCTTCCTGCACGACATCTCGGACCGGGTGGCGCACGAGGAGCAGATTGCCGCCAGCGAGCACCGCCTCCGCATGATCGCCGACAGCATGCCGGCGCTGGTGGCCTACCTGGACCGCAGCCTGCGCTTCCGCTTCACCAACGATTACTACCGGAAGCTGCTGGGCGTGGACCCGGCCCGCATGCTGGGCAAGACCATCAGCGAGGTGTTCGGCCCCGAAGTCTACCTGGACTGGAAAGACAAGATCGACGCCGCGCTGCGCGGCGAGCGCGTGCACGAGGAGCGCGACAGCGTGCACATGGGCCGCGCGCTGCACCTGATGACGGACCTGGTGCCGGACGTGGACGGCGCCGGCCAGGTGCCGGACGTGGACGGCGCCGGCCAGGTGCAGGGCATCTACCTGATGTCGCTGGACATCACCCAGCGCCGCAACGCGGAGCTGACGCAGGCGGCCAGCGAGAAGCGCCTGCAGCTGATCACCGACCACCTGCCCGCGCTGATCTCCTATGTGGACCGCGAGCGCGTACTGCGTTTCGGCAACGCCACCTTCCAGCACTGGCTGGGCCTGGACCCGGCATCCCTGGCCGCGCGCCCGCTGCGCGAAGTGATGGGCGCGGCCGCCTACGGCAAGACGCTGCCGCACCTGGAGCGCGCCTTCTCCGGCGAGCGCGTGAGCTTCGAGCACCGCGCCCGCCTGCATGGCGACCTGCGCACGCTGGAGACCACGTTGGTGCCGGATGTGCGGGCCGGCGGCGTGGCCGGCGTGTACGCGCTGACGCAGGACATGAGCCGCATCAAGGCCGTCGAGCGGCAGCTGATCGAGCTGGCCCGGGTCGACGCGCTGACCGGCATCGCCAACCGCCGCAAGTTCGAGGAAGTGCTGCAGCAGGCCATGGCGCGCAGCCAGCGCCTGGCGCGCCGCATGGCGCTGGCCTATCTCGACATCGACAATTTCAAGGCCATCAACGACCGCCTGGGCCACGGCGCCGGCGACGATGTGCTGAAGGAATTCGCCAGCCGCCTGATCCAGGCGGTGCGCGCGGTGGACCTGGTGGCGCGCCTGGCGGGCGACGAATTCATCATCGTGCTGGAAAACGTGGACCAGGGCGGCGAGGCGGCCCAGCTGGCGGCCAAGATCGTGGCCGCCGTGCGCGCGCCGTTTACGGTGGCCGGTTCGCCGATGCAAGTGACCACCAGCGTCGGCGTGGCGCTGTATCGGGGCGGCGGCGGCGGCGAGGGCGTGGGCGAGACCGCGTCCAGCCTGGTCGCGCGCGCCGACCGGGCGCTGTACCAGGCCAAGCGCAACGGCCGGGACTGCTATGTTGTGGATGCGGAACAAAGCTGATGTAAATGCGGGATTGTGGAATTTGGTGACAATTGTGCGCTCCGATTGCGGCACAATATCTTCCTTACCGGCCCGCGCCGTCAGGAGGAAAAACCATGCTGAAGCACATGAAGATGGAAACCCGGCTGCACGTGGGACTGGGCGGCATCGTGATTCTGGTCATATTGCTGGGCTTGACCGCCTTCGCCAGCCTGAGCGCCCTGCTCGGGCGCTGGAACAATATCGAGAGCATGACGCTGGCGCGCAAGGATGCCGTGATGTCCATCGTTGCCGCGCACGGGCGCGCTTCGCACAGCTTCAAGAACTACGTGCTGCGCGGCGGCGACTATGCCGCCAAATTCCGCACCGAGATCGCCGCGGTCGACAAGGCCGCCAACAACTACCTGGCCAGCGGCGAAGTGTCGCGCGAAGAACAAGGCTTGCTCAATGAAATCCTGGCCGCCACCAAGGAGTACGGGCAGCAGATGAGCCACCTGGAAGCGCTGCGCGAAAAAGGCGCCACCGTGCTGGAGCTGGACAAGGCCGTGAAAGGCGCCGACGCCGGCATCGCCGGCGCCAGCGCCCGGCTGCGCGAGGTCAATGCCGCCGAGACCAAGGCCGAATCGGGCGAAATGAGCGACATCGCGCGCCAGGCCAAGAGCTGGATACTGTCCTTCGCCGTGGTGATCGCCGTGCTGGGCTGCGTGCTGGCGGTGTGGATTTCGCGCAGCCTGAGCAGCATCGTGCGCGACATCCAGCAGGTCACCGGCGCGCTGGCCAGCGCCTCGACCGAGGTCAGCGCCACGGCGCAGTCGCTGTCGCAGGCGTCCAGCGAGCAGGCCGCCAGCGTGGAAGAGACCAGCGCCTCCATCGAGCAGATGACCGCCTCCATCACCCAGAATGCGGAGAACGCCCGCATCACCGACGGCATCGCCACCAAGGCGGCGCAGGAAGCGGCCAAGGGCGGCGAAGTGGTGAAAGCCACCGCCGCCGCCATGCGCCAGATCGCCAAGAAGGTCAGCATCATCGACGACATTGCCTACCAGACCAATCTGCTGGCCCTGAACGCGGCCATCGAGGCGGCCCGCGCGCACGAGCACGGCAAGGGCTTCGCGGTGGTGGCGGCCGAGGTGCGCAAGCTGGCCGAACGCAGCCAGGTGGCGGCGCAGGAGATCGGCGAGGTGGCGGCCAACAGCGTGGACCTGGCCGAGCAGGCCGGCGTGCTGCTCGACGCCATGGTGCCGAACATCCGCCGCACCTCGGACCTGGTGCAGGAGATCGCGGCCGCGTCCGAGGAACAGTCGGCCGGCGTGGGCCAGATCAATGCCGCCGTGGGGCAGCTCAGCCAGGCCACCCAGACCAACGCCGCCAGCTCGGAACAGCTGGCCGCCACGTCGGAAGAGATGAGTTCGCAGGCCGACCACCTGGCGCACCTGATGGCGCTGTTCAAGCGCTACGCCAGCGAGGAGCAGCCGGACCGCTCCAACGTGCGCCCGGTGAAATCGGGCAAGCCGCGCCGGCAGCGCCCGGGCCCGGCGCCGGCCAGCCTGGCGCCGGCCGCCAGCACGCTGGACGAAAGCCAGTTCACCAAGTTCTGACGCCCGGTAGTAGGCGGCGCGCAACAGCGGCGCAGGAAGCGGCTACTTTGCATGGCTTTTTTCCGTTGTCAGTCTAGTCTTACAGAGTGGCGGGACAATCACCGCTACGCATGCAAGCAACAATTTTGCATACTGGAAAAAACTGCTAGCTGAGCGAGACACGTCATGCTGAACCCCGTTGCCACCACCTCCCCCGAAGCCCCTCGGCGCATCTACGCCGCCCTGTCGGAAGCCGGCGAATCCTTGCGCGCCGCCGACGCCGCAGCATTCCTGCGCAGCCAGCTCGATGCGGCGGCCGCCCAGCCAGCCTGCCTGCCGCTGCGCTACGACGAGCTGGCAGGATGGATCAGCCACCATGCGCAAAACGTGACCGACGCCTACCACCGCTACCAGGTGGCGCGCGAGTTCGGCGCGCCGCGCCGCCATTTCGCCACGCTGGCGCAAGCCCGCCAGTTCCTGCGCGAAGCCGCGCCCGCCCGGCTGGCGGACGGCGCCTCGCTGTACGGCGTGGTGGAGCGCTGGGACGATATCGATTTCCAGCCCATGATCGCCAGCTACCTGGAGCAGCTGGGCTACGGCGTGCCGGACCGCAACCGCTATCTGCTGTACCGCGACTTGCTGGCGTCCAGCGCCGGCAACGCCGATGCCGCCGCGGGAACCGTCGCAGCCGGCGTGCCGCTGGGCGCTTACCGCAGCGCCGCGCTGGAAATGGCGCTGGCGCACAATGGCGATGATTTCCTGCCGGAACTGATAGGCTATAACCTGTCGCGCCAACAGCCATCGGCAGAGCTGTTGGTGGCACGCCACGAGTTGCAGGAACTGGGATTGAGCGCGGACGCCTTTGCCGCAGCCGGCGTGGCGGCCGGCAGCGGGCCGTCCGCGCTGCTCAGCCTGCGCGGCGTGATGGCGCGGGTCGGCGACCCGGCCGCCTTCTACCGCCGCGTGGCGGACGGCTACCGCCTGCACGCGCTTGCGGCCCACCTGCCGCTGCCCTCCGCCGCCGACGCCGTGCCGCCACTATCCGCCGAGCCGCCGGCCGGCCAGGCTGCAGGCCAGCCGCCAGCGGCATCGCCTGCGACTGCCGCGCCATCGGCGGCGCAGCCTGCCAAGCCCCCGGCCGCGCCGCTGCGGGAGCCCGCCGAACCCGTCCTGCCGCCGGATGCCGTGGCCGACCGCGCCGGCGCCCAGCCGGGCGCCAGCATGCCCCCCGGGCAAGCTGCCGCATCGGCATCGACATCATCGTCAAAGGCAGCGCCGCATGCCGGCCAGCTGGCCACCGCCGAAGCGCCGCAGCGGACCCGCACCGAGCGGCCCGTCATCCGCCACCACTTCCCTTCCGACGAACACGCGTGGGAATCGATCGGCTGCGAGCTGCGCCTGCTGGAAGCGCGCCTGGCGGCGTCGGACAGCAAGGAGGAAGCCATGGCCACGCTGGCGCGGCTGCTGGCGCCGTCGCTGCAGCACACGCCCGCCGGCCTGATGGCCGCGCGCATCTACAGCCAGCTGTTCAACCTGTAATTTAACCTGCAGTTGAACCGGCAAGCGGCTCCGCTTCGGCAGCCGCATTCATCGCGGCGGCGGGCAGCCGCACCGTCACACAGGTGCCCTGCCCCACGCCCGCGCTGGCGATGTCTATCGTGCCGCCATGCATTTCCACCAGCCGCTGCACCAGCGTCAAGCCGATTCCCAGCCCGCCCTGGGCGCGCTGCAAGGTCTGCTCGCCCTGCACGAACACATTGAACACATGCGGCAGCAGTTCCGGCGCAATCCCCACGCCCTGGTCGCGCACGGTCAGCTCCGCCATCCCGCCATGCTGCGCCACGCGTATGGCGATGGCAGATCCTGCAGGGCTGTACTTGAGCGCGTTGTCGAGGATATTGTCGATCACCTGCGCCAGCCGGGTGGCATCGGCCAGTACCGGGGCCGGCTCGGCGTGCAGTTCGATGCGGTGATGCTCCAGCCGCCCTCCGGCCTGCAGCGTTTCAACGCAGCCGCGCGCCGCATCGGCCAGATCGATGCCGCGCTTGCTCAGCGCCAGCTTGCCCATCAGCGCCCGGTTCACTTCCAGCAGATCGTCCACCAGCGACGTCAGGTGCGCCGTCTGGCGCCGCAGCACCTCGCGCGCCTTCTGGCCCACCTGCGGCGGCATGCCCGGCTGGCTGCTCATGTCGATCAAGGCCACGGCGCTGGTGATGGCGCCCAGCGGGTTGCGCAGCTCGTGGCCCAGCATGGCCAGGAATTCATCCTTGGCCGCGTTCTGGCGTTCCGCGTGCTCGCGCGCGGCGCGCTCGCGCACCAGCAGCTCGTTGCGCTCCGCCTCGGCGCTGGCGCGGCTCACCATCTCCGCGCGCAAGCGCGCGTCGGCGTCGCGGATGGCGTCGTTCAGTGCTTCCATCTCGCGGATACTGGAATGCCGCAGCCCCGCCACCGGCATGCTGCCGCCCAGCGCGCGCGCCGCGTGCGAGGCGCCGGAAACGAAGCGCACCAGCCTGCGGCCCGTATGGATGCCGAGCGCCAGCGCCGAACCGATGGCGATCACAAAGCCGATGATGGCCACCGACATCCCGCGCAGCACCGCCGCGTTGATTTCCGCCACCGGCGCCGACACCACCACCGCCCAGTCCGACAGCGCCGAGCGCACGAAGTAGGAATAGACCTCGGTGCCTTCGCTGCCGGCATGGCGCAGCGTGCCGTCCGGCGCCGCCTGCATGCGCGCCAGCACGTCGGGCGCAACGCGCATGCGCGCCGGATCGTCCGGCTGTCCGCGCTGCGCGATGATGACGCCGGTGCTGTCGACCACGCTGACTTTCCAGCTGGCGGGGATGGTGCGGGCTTCGAAACTGCGCGCGAAATAGGATGGCGTGAACGCCTGCGAGATCACGCGCCGGTCGCCTGCCGCCGTGGTGATGGGCAGCTCGACGGTGACGAAGACGCGCTTCAGGTCCAGGCCCCACTTCATGCCGGACACCACGCCGTTGCCGCTGTCGAGCTGCCGCTCCACCACCTCGGGGTCCGGCCGCTGCGGCAGCCTGGCGCCGTATGGCAGGCGCGTATTGACCAGTTGCTGTCCGCTGCGTTCGTACAGGATGATCCAGCCGCCATGGCCCGCGTTGGCGGCGCCGGCCTCCTGGTGGAAACGCTGCATGTCGCCGGAAGCCAGCGAGTGCGAACCGGCCAGCACGCGCAGCACCGACTGCGCGCGGCGGATTTCAGCGTCGATCTCCAGCGTGGCCGAACGGGCGCTTTCCTCGATGTGGCGCATCGCCGAGGCGCGCTGTGCCGTGAGAAGCATGTCCAGCGCGATGCTGCAAAACACGGCCACCGGCAACACGATGGAAGAAGCCAGCAGCCAATAATGGGTACGTAATCGCATCGATGCTCATGATTCTGTTGGATGCCAATTGTACCTCGGCGCTGCCCGCTTTAGTTGGCCCCGGAGAGCATGGATTCACGCAGCAGGCCGGGCGTCCGGCCGGTCCAGCGCTTGAAGGCACGGCGGAAGTTGGCGGCATCGTGGAAGCCCAGGTGGCTGGCCACGGCTTCGTTGTCGGCGCGGCGGGTCTGGAACAGGTACAGCGCCACGTGGGTTCGCACCTGGTCCAGTTCGGCCTGGAAGTGGGTGTTGTGGCGCGCCAGGTGGCGCTTCAGCGTGGCGGGACTGACGGCGAAGTCCACTGCAGTCTGTTCCAGCGTCGGCGCCGCGCGCACGCGCGCCAGCAGGTAGTCGTACAGCGCGGTCAGCAGGCTGGGCGATGCGGTGGCGGAATCGGCGGCGGACGCGCTTGCCGGCCCGGCGGCAGGGACGGCGCCGGCGTCAGTGCTTGCAGCGGCAGGCCATGGCCGGTCCAGCCACGCGGTGTCGATCAGCATGGCGTCCAGGTGGCAGTCGAAACGCAGGTCGGCGCCGAGGTGCACTTCGTGCTGCTCGGTGTAGCGCGGCCGCGTGCGGTTGAAGCAGAAGCGCCACGGCAGGCGCTCTCCGCCCAGCCAGCGGCACATGGCCGCCAGCGCCGTCATGTGCATCTCGGCCAGGAAGGGAAGCTGGCCGGGCGCGCCGTAGCTGTCGGTCCAGTACAGCGCCGTCAGTGCGCCCTCCTCGCGGAACCGGGGACACAGCAGCGGCGACAGCAGGCAATGGCTGCCCGCCAGGATATGCAGCGCCTCGCGCAAGCTGCGCGCGCGCAGCAATGCGCCGCTCGCCGGGCCGTAGTCGCCCGGCAGCATCTGCTGGCCCAGCATGAAGGCGGTATCGGCGCTGTCGAGCACGCGCGCAGCGTTCTGCAGCAGTTGCAGGTACTGCTGCGGCGTCAGATGCAGGCCGGCAGGCGGGAGCTCCGGGCCATCCAGCCCGGTGCCGCGCCACAGCGCCGGTAGCGCGGCATCGCGGCTGGCCGCGTAGTCCAGCACCTGCCACGGCTGGTGCCGGGCCGGGATCACCGCATCGCCGGCCCCGTGGTAGGCGATCACGCCGCAGCCAGCCCGCGCCCATCGCCGGAGTGCGCCGGCGCCGCGTCGACCGCCTTGCCAAGCTCCGCCAGCAGCGCCTCCGGATTGCCCTCGGCCAGCGTGCAGGCGTGCCGCAGGCCCACCGCAATCTGCCCGGCGGGCGCGGCGTGCCGCATGCGGCCGACCATGAAGCACAGGTGTTCTGCCAGTTCGCGCGCCTGCTGCTGCCCCATGCCGGGCAGCAGGACGGCGTAGCGGTCGCCCGCGTAGCGGCACAGCAGATCCTCGTTGCGCAGGTTGAGCAACAGCATATGCCCGACCGCTTGCAGCACGCGGTCGCCTTCGCGCTGGCCGTGTTCGCGGTTGATCTTGTGGAAGCCGTCTATGTCCAGCAGCACCAGCGCGCAAGGGCTGCCCGGCGCGCGGGCGTGCTCCAGCCGTATCTGCGTGCGCAGGTAATCGGCGCCCGCCAGCTGCGTCACGCGGTCGAACGCGCGATGGTCGCGGAACAGCCGCTCGCGCTTCTGCAAGTGTTCATTCAGGCTGAACTGCTCCTGGCGCCAGTAGTACATGCCGGCCGTCAGCGTCAGCATCCCCAGCGGCATCAGCGCCTCCAGCCAGTTGTCCCACAGCTGGTCCTTGGCCACGTGGAAAAGCTCGTCCAGGCAGTCCGCCCAGGAGCCCAGCATGATGGCGGCCAGCCCCAGCGCGAGCAGGCGCGTCACCAGGCCGCCCGGCCGGCTGCTCAGCGTAATCAGCAGCCAGATGCCGGCCATGGCGGACGTGCCGCCTTCGCACAGGATATCCAGCCACTTCCATTGGGCCAGCGGCCTGGCCTCACCCATGCCGGCGTAGATGATGGGGAACAGCAGCAGGCCGAAGGCCGACAGGATCAGATAGGGACGGTGCAGTTTTAGCATGGCGGCAGCATAGCGGCGCTTTATGACAGCGGCATGACGGAGCCCAACACGCCAGGGGAGGTGCAAACAGCTCACTCGCCGCACCCGCTTTGTAACAGAAGCGACACATTCGCTTCCTAGAATGCCCGGCGTTACTTCAACATTCCAACCAACGAAAAAAACCATGCACAAGCCAACCGCGCCAACCTTCCGCCTGTCCGCCCTCAGCATGGGCGTGCTGGCCATGCTGACCTCCCTGGGCGTGCACGCCCAGGTTGCCGAGTCCACCTCCGTGGCGGGCGTCGTCGTCATCACCGGCCAGCAAGCCAGCCTGCGCAAGTCCATCGCCGCGCAGGACAAGGCCGACAACATCATCAGCGTCGTCAGCAGCGACGACATCGGCGGCCTGCCGGACAAGAACGCCGCCGAAGCGCTGGCCCGCCTGCCGGGCGTGTCGGTGCAGCGCGACCAGGGCGAAGGCCGCTACATCACCGTGCGCGGCCTGGGCCCGGACCTGAACGCCGTCACCATCAACGGCGCGCTGGTGCCGTCGCCGGAAGCGAGCCGCCGCGCCGTGGCGCTGGACATCCTGCCCGCAGGCTTGATCCGCTCCCTGGAAGTGAGCAAGACCCTGACCCCGGACATGGACGCCAACTCGCTGGGCGCCACCGTGGAGGTGAAGTCGCTGTCGGCCTTCGACCTGCCCGGCAAGGTGCTGTCGGTCAGCGCAGCGGCAAGCCGCGACCAGAACACCGGCCAGAGCAGCCCGAGCGCCGGCCTGCTGTGGGCGCAGCGCTTCATGGACGGCCACCTGGGCGTGGCCGTTGGCCTGAGCGGCGAAAAGCGCAAGTTCGGCTCGGACAACGTGGAAACCGGCGGCGCCTGGGACGGCGACAAGCTGAGCGGCTTCGAATTCCGCGACTACCTGCCGGTGCGCGAGCGCCGCGCCGCCGCCATCAACCTGGACTACCGGCCTGCCGCCGGCAGCAACTGGTTCTTGCGCAACCTGCTGAGCCGCTTCAGCGACGATGAAGTGCGCGACCGCCTCACCATCAGCAATATCTCCGGCGGCGGCATCGCCGATGGGGCCACCGCCAGCGCGCGCGCCGAGCGCCGCCTGCGCCAGCGCAAGTACACGCAGGAGATCCGCTCCACGGTGCTGGGCACCGAACAGAAATTCGGCGACTGGCAGCTGAACGTGGAAGGCGGCGCCAGCCGCGCCAACGAGGACACGCCGGAATCCATCAACGACGCGCGCTTCCGTGGCAACGCCAACTTCGCAGGCGTCGGCTTCACGGACGGCGGCAAGCCGCGGCTCACCGCGCCGGCAGGCATTTACGACGCGGCCAACTACAGCCTGAACGCCATCACGCTGCAGCGGCGCTATTCGGAAGACAAGGAGCACCATGCGCGCATCGACCTGTCGCACACCTTCCCTGTCGGCGAGATGCGCTCGACGCTGAAGTTCGGCGCCAAGGCCAGCCGCCGCGAGAAGGCCAACGACACCAACCAGTGGGCCTACAACAGCAGCAAGGCCACCAGCGGCAACTACTGGGGCGCCGGCTCCACCGCCATGGCCGCATTCGTGGGCACGAATGAACTGGACTACAAGCTGGGCCGCATCGGCGCCGCCATCGATCCTTCCGTCGTGCGCGCGCGCATCGCGGGCCTGGACCGTAATGCGGCGCGGCTGGCGTCCGAGTCGGCCATCAACGATTTCAGCATGAACGAGGACATCGACTCGGCCTACGTGCAGAACACGCTGGCGTGGGATGCCTGGCGCGTGCTGGCCGGCGTGCGCGCCGAGCACACCAGCTTCGACGCGGCCGGCTCGCAGATCAGCGGCGCGGTCATCTCGCCGTTACAGCGCGAGCGCTCCTACACCAACTGGCTGCCATCGCTGCAGGCGCGCTACGACGCAGACGACCGCACCAGCATCCGCGCCGCCATCACCAAGGCCGTGGTGCGCGCCAACTTCAGCCAGCTGGCGCCGGGCGTGAGCCTGGCCAGCGCCACCGAAGCCACCATCGGCAACCCGGACCTGGCCCCGCTGCAGGCGCGCAACCTGGACCTGGGCGTGGAACGCATCCTCGGCACCGACGGCACCGTGTCGGCCTATGCCTTCCACAAGGACATCAAGAACTTCACCTACACCACCAACCTGGCGGGCACCGGCCAGTGGGCGGGCTATACCACGGCCACCTCCTACGCCAACGGCGACAAGGCCAGCGTGAAGGGCGTCGAACTGGCCTGGACCCAGCCGCTGCGCATGCTGCCGGCGCCGTTCAACCACCTGCTGGCTGGCGTGAACGCTACCCTGAGCGACTCCAAGGCCAACGTGGCGCGCTTCGACACCAAGGCCGGCAAGGTGCTGTCGCGCAGCATCTCCATGCCGGGCCAGTCGGACCGCGTGATGAATGTGATGCTGGGCTATGAACAGGGTCCGGTCAGCACCCGCCTGGCGCTGAACTACAAGTCCGAGTACCTGCTTGAAATGGGCGGCGACATCCTGAACGCGGCGCAGGACCGCATTGTCGATAGCCAGAAGCAGCTCGACCTGTCCTTCGCCTACCAGATCAGCAAGCAGCTGCAGCTGCAGTTCGAGGCCTCCAACCTGAACAACGAGAAGTACTACGTCTACCAAGGCGTAAAGAACCATAACACACAATACGAGCAGTATGGCCGTACCTATAAAATCACCCTGAAAGCCAGCCTGTTCTAATGATGAAGACTCAAGCAATCATCGCTGCGGCATGCGCCGCATTCGCGAGCACCGCCGCAGCAGCCGGTTCGGCCGGATCGGCCGGCGCCATGGCAGCCATCTCGGCGGCCACGGAACTGGCCGCGCTGCCGGACGGCGGCTGGCTGGCGCTGGACAAGAACGCCCTGCGCCTGCTCGACGCCAATGGCGCCGAGCGCGCCCGCCATGCGGTGCGCGGCAAGCAGCTGGACACACGCAGCCAGCCCGGCGGCGTGCTCGCCACACTGGTGGACTCCAACACCGAACGCACCGTCGCCATCGACGCCGACCTGAAAGCGGGCACGCTGCGCGTGCAGGCGCCCTTCCCGCCGCCGGCCTTCGCTCCCGAGGCTGCCTGCCTGTACCGCGACGCGCAGCAGCTCAGCTACCAGTTCCTGATCGCCAAGGACGGCCAGGGCGAACAATGGCTGCTGGACGGCGCCGAGCGCAAACTGGTGCGCAAGCTCGCCCTGCCGACGCACGTGCGCCATTGCCGCGTGGACGACGCCACCGGCACGCTGTTCGTCAGCGAATCCGGCATGGGCCTGTGGGCCTATAACGCGGATGCGGAAGGCGCCGCCAGCGTCGGAGAGCGCCACGCGCTGGCGCTGCGCCCGCCCTACGGCAAGCTTCCCGGCGGCGCCGGCCCGCTGGCCCTGCTGCCGGGCGGCGTCGCCATGCTGGACGCCAAGGGCAAAACCCTGAACCTGTTCAGCCGGCGCAATGGCGCCTGGCAGGCGCAAGCTCCGCGCGTGCTGAAGGCGGCCGCCTATAGCCGCACGCTGGCCAGCCGCAGCACCGGCGCGCGCACCGAACTGCTGCTGAACGACGAGGATGCGAAGCAATGGCGCACCTTCCCCGCCGGCCTGACCGCGCCGGCTGTCTCGGCGCCAGCCAACGTCGCCGCCCCCGCCATCGTCCTGCCCCGCACCCAGACCGAACCCATGGCGCGCCTGGGCGACGCGGCGGACGACCCGGCCATCTGGGTCCACCCGACAGATCCATCCGCCTCGCGCGTGCTGGGCACCAACAAGAAGCAAGGCTTGCTGGTCTACGATATGCAAGGCAGGCAGACCCAGTTGCTCGAATCGGGCCGCCTGAACAACGTCGACCTGCGCCAGAACGTCCTGCTGGACGGCGCCCGCCATGACCTGGCGCTGGCCACCCAGCGCGACGACAACACCATCGTCCTGTTCACGATAGACGGCAACGGCACAGTCGCCGAAACCGTTCGCTTCCCGACCGGCCTTGAAAAGATCTATGGCATATGCGTCTACCAGCCTGCCGGCGGCGGCCTGGAAGCCTTCGTCAACGACAAGGACGGCACGTTCCAGCACTACCGCATCGGCCGCAAGGACGGCGCCTACACCAGCGCCCTGCTGCGCAGCTTCAAGGTCGCCACCCAGCCCGAAGGCTGCGTGGCCGACGACCGCACCGGTCGCCTGTTCGTAGGCGAGGAAAAGCGCGGCGTGTGGGCTTTGCCGGCGGCCGCGGACCAGGGCTCGGCCATGGCCATGGTGCTGCCGGTCGGTGGCGTGCTGACCGCCGACGTGGAAGGCCTGTCGCTCTACCACGGTGCGCAGGCCAGCTATCTGGTGGTGTCCAGCCAGGGCAGCAACAGCTATGTGGTGCTGGACGCGGCCGCGCCGCACAAGGTGCGCGGCAGCTTCCGCATCGGCCTGAACGTGGCGGCCGGCATCGACGGCGCTTCCGAAACCGACGGCCTGGATGTCAGCGCCGCCAACCTCGGCGGCGCCTACAGCGAAGGCATGCTGGTGGTGCAGGACGGCTACAAGCGCCTGCCGGACGGTCCGCAGAACTTCAAGTACGTGGCCTGGTCCGATATTGCCGCCGCGCTGAAGCTGCGCTAGAATGCGTGCGCTGCCCAATTTTCGGGCAGCGCCCATTCAGGAGTATGCGCCGATGAAGAAGTAAGCCCCCTCAGCAAGAGAACGCAAGACCGCTGCGCGGCCTGCGTATGACGTCATTTCTCGTCTGGAGCTTACTTATATGGCAGTACTTATCAGCGCCACCGCCACGGTGGCCGTGGCGCCGTCCAACGCGCCCGCACCCTCCGGTGCTTTCTCGATCTCCCTGCGCCAGCTGTCGCTCGCACTGCCTTCCGGCCGCGTCCTGTTCGACCGCCTGGACGCCACCTTCCACGCCGAACGCACCGGCCTGGTGGGCGCGAACGGCACAGGCAAAAGCCTGCTGGCCCGCGTGATGGCAGGCCTGGTCGCGCCCGACAGCGGCGCCGTGCTGCGCGAAGGCGGCGTAGTGTACGTGCCGCAGGAAGTACGCCCGGCCGCCGGCGACACGGTTGCAGCCGTGGCAGGGCTGGCCCCGCTGTTCGGCGCGCTGCGCCGCATGGACGCCGGCGAAGTCCGCAGCGACGACCTGGATTTCCTGGAGGGCCGCTGGCACGTGGCGGCCGAGTTCGTGCAGGCGCTGGCCGACTGCGGCATGCCGCAGCTGCGGCCCGGCGACAGCGCCGCAGGCCTGAGCGGCGGCGAATTGATGCGGGTGGCCCTGGCGGGCGCCTTCCTGTCCCAGGCGGACGGCCTGCTGCTGGACGAACCGACCAACCACCTGGACCGCGCGGGCCGCGCCTGGCTGCACGCGCGCCTGCTGGCCTGGCGCGGCGGCGCCATCGTCGTCAGCCACGACCGCGAGCTGCTGGGGGCGATGGACCGCATCGTGGAACTGGACGCGGCCGGCCTGCATAGCTATGGCGGGAACTACAGCCAATATGAAATGCAACGCGAAACGGCCGACAACGCGGCGCGCGGCGCGCTGGAACACGCCCGCAACGAGCGCGACGCGGCGCAGCGCGCACTGCGCAAGCAGCACGACAGCCAGCAGGCCCGCGCCGCCCGCAATGCGCGGGTGGGAAAGGAGGCCAATATCGCCCCCATCCTGCGCGGCAAGCTGAAACGCCAGGCAGAGGCCAGCGCCGGCCGCGAAGTGCAGCGCCGTGCCGAGACCAGCGCAGCCCACGACGATGCCGTGCGCGAGGCCGTCTCCCGCCTGCGTGCACCCGCTGCCGTCGCCCTGCTGCTGCCGGCCAGCACCGTCCCGCCAGGCAAGCGCGTTATCCAGTTCGACAGCGCGGTGCCGCCCTATCCGCCACCAGGGTCGCAGACGCCCCTCGCGCGCAGCGGCGCCGGCGACTCCCCGCCCCCAGCAGCGCGAGCCATAGCGGCACTGGATTTCACGCTCGCCGGCCCGGTGCGGCTTGCCGTCACTGGCCCCAACGGCTGCGGCAAGACCACGCTGCTGAAAATGATGGCGGGCTTGCTGCCGCCGCTGTCCGGCGAGTGCCAGGTCTGCGTGCCGCACGCCTGGCTGGACCAGCACGCCGCCGCGCTGCTGCCGCCCGAACTGACGGTGCTGGAGCGCCTGCGCCAGCTGGACACCCCGCTGCAGGAGGGCGAACTGCGCAGCCGCCTGGCCCTGCTGGGCCTCCAGGCGGCGCAGGTGCAGACACCTTCCGCCAAGCTTAGCGGCGGCGAACGCTTGAAAGCGGCGCTGGCCTGCGCGCTGTGGCGCAAGGAGCCGGCCCAGCTCCTGCTGCTGGACGAGCCCACCAACCACCTCGACCTGGCCTCGGTGCGGGCGCTGGAACAGGCGCTGCAAAGCTACACCGGCGCGCTCGCCGTGGTCTCGCACGACGCCCGCTTCCTGGATGCCCTGGGCCTGACCCACGAGCTGACCTACAAGCTGGAGCCGGCGCCACACCGCCGAAACGGCTTTTGGGAGCTGAGTGAGAAATGATATGCTGCTCCTGACACTTTCTTGGGAGCCCCAATGTCCATCGCTGAAAAACTATTCAAACTAAAAGAAGCCGGCTCGGACGTGCGAACCGAAACCGTGGCGGGGATCACCACCTTCCTCACCATGGCCTACATCATCTTCGTCAACCCGTCCATCCTCGGCGACGCCGGCGTGCCCAAGGAAGCCGTGTTCGTCGCCACCTGCCTGGCCGCCGCGCTGGGCACGGCCATCATGGCGCTGTACGCCAACTACCCGATCGGCATGGCGCCCGGCATGGGCCTTAACGCCTACTTCGCCTACGCCGTGGTGCTGGGCATGGGCGTGCCCTGGCAATCGGCGCTGGGCGCGGTGTTCATTTCGGGCTGTTTGTTCGTCGTTGTCAGCCTGCTCGGGCTGCGCGGGCTGATCATCAACGGTATACCGCACGGACTGCGCACCGCCATCACGGTGGGCCTGGGCCTGTTCCTGGCGCTGATCGCACTCAAGAGCGCCGGCATCGTCACCGCCAATCCGGCCACCATGGTCACGGCGGGCGACTTGCACAAGCCGCCGGCGCTGATGGCCATCTTCGGTTTCATGCTGATCGTGGCGTTGGACAAGCTGAAAGTGCGCGGCGCCATCCTGATCGGCATCGTCACCGTCACTCTGCTCAGCTTCGTCTTCGGCGACAACAAGTTCAATGGCGTGTTCTCCGCGCCGCCGTCGCTCGATCCGACGCTGCTGAAACTGGACATCAAGGGCGCGCTGTCGGTCGGCATCATCAACGTGGTGCTGGTGTTCTTCCTGGTTGAACTGTTCGACGCCACCGGCACCCTGATGGGCGTGGCCAACCGCGCCGGCCTGCTGGTGCCGGGCAAAATGGAACGCATGAACAAGGCCCTGCTGGCCGACAGCGCCGCCATCGTGGCCGGTTCGCTGCTGGGCACTTCCAGCACCACCGCCTACGTGGAAAGCGCATCGGGCGTGCAGGCGGGCGGCCGCACCGGCCTCACCGCACTGGTGGTGGCGGTGCTGTTCCTGGCCTGTCTGTTCATCGCCCCGCTGGCCGGCGCCGTGCCGGCCTACGCCACCGCGCCCGCCTTGTTATTCGTGGCGTGCCTGATGCTGCGCGACCTGGCGGACATTGACTGGAGCGATACCACGGAAAGCGTACCGGCCGGTATCACCGCCATGCTGATTCCGTTCACGTACTCGATTGCGCACGGCATCGCCTTCGGTTTCATCACCTACGCCGTGCTCAAGCTGCTGACCGGCCGCGCGCGCGAAGTGAAACCGATCGTCTGGATTATCGCCGCCGTCTTCACGTTCAAGTACGCCTACCTTCCGGGCTGATGGCTGAACCACGGGCGATTCCTTGATCGCCAGGATGCCGACGACGTTGTGCAGCCGCATGCGGCACAACGTCAGAAGATCCTCCTCCTGCGCCGCCAGCCGCATCCAGAGCTCCATGCCCTGCGGGCACTGGCTAATTCGCATCCCCTCCAGATCGATTCCTGCCCGGCGCACAATCGCCAGCGCATTTTCGAGCGTGGACAGGGCTGCATCTGCTTCGATGGTGAAGCGCAGGCTTTTCCGGGAGGTGATGGTATGTGTGTTCATGCTAGGAAGTGTACGGCCGGGCCGCGAAAATAGGCTTCCTGATCTTGCGCTGTTTTCGCTAGAATGAAGAATATTCTTCTTCATCCAGGCCACCATCATGAATTCCCCACCAAACATCGACGAAACCGACCGCCGCATCCTGCGCGCCCTGCGGCGCGAAGGCCGCCTGAGCAACACCAAGCTGGCGGAACAGGTGGGCCTGTCCACCACCCCGTGCTGGAACCGCGTGCGGGCGCTGGAGGAAAGCGGCGTGATCGAAAGCTACACGGCGGTGCTGAACCAGCAGGCGCTCGGCCTGCCGGACACGGTCATCATCGAAGTGACGCTGGACCGCCATGACGACGAGATTTTCGAGAAATTCGGCCAGGCGCTTGCAGAGCTGCCGGAAGTGATCGAAGCCTACCTGCTCACCGGCGAGTACGACTACCTGATCAAAGTGGCGGTGGCGGGCACCGCCGGCTACGAGGAATTCCTGCGCCGCAAACTGTACAAGCTGCCCGGCCTGCGCCACAGCCGCTCCACCTTCGTGCTGCGCTGCCTGAAGCGGGCACACTCGGTGGAACCCTAGTCGTAACGGCGGCTGTCGAAGACGGCCTCCACTTCCGGCCGCCGGAAGTGCTCCACCACGTAGTCGACGAAGACGCGCGTCTTCGCCGGCAACAGCTTCTTGCTGGGATAGTAGATCGACACCGGCCCGGCGTCCGCGCGCCAGCCGGGCAGCAGCCGCACCAGCGCGCCGCTTTTCAAGCCGGGCGCCGCATGCGCCATCGGCAGCAGCGCCACGCCCAGCCCGCGCATGGCGGCGTGCGCCATCGCCTCAGGGTCGTCGAAGATCATGCGCGGGCGGCTGGCGGCCAGTCCTTCGCCGCCGCTGTCGTTCACCAGCGTCCAGGTCCTGGCGCGCCCGCTGCCGGCCGAGCGGCGCATGATGCCGTCGAACTGCGCCAGGTCGGCCGGATGGCCCGGCCAGTCGCGGCCTTCCATATATGCCGGCGAGGCCACCGCCACGATACTCACCTTGGTCAGCTCGCGCGCCACCACGCCGGGCGTCAGCTCGATGCCGCCGCCGATGGCCGCGTCGAAGCCCGCGCCCACCAGGTCCACCTGGCGGTTGTCGAAGTGCCAGTCCGGCAGCACCGCCGGATAGCGCTGCAGGAAACCGTCCAGCAGCGGCAGCAGGTATTCGCGGCCGAACGCCGGCGCCATGCCCACCTTCAGCACGCCCGACGGCTGGCCCTCGTCCGCCGCCGCATTGGCGATGGCGTCCTGCACGGTGGAGAAGGCGCCGCCCACCTGCTGCAGGAAGCGCTCGCCGCCGCCGGTGAGCGTGAGGCTGCGCGTGCTGCGCTGGAACAGCCGCAAGCCCAGGCTGGCCTCCAGCCGCGCCACGTTCTTGCTGACGGCGGCCGGCGTCAGGCCCAGGCGCCGCGCCGCTGCCGAAAAGCTGCCGGTTTCCGCGGCCTGGATGAAGGATTCAAGGTAGTTGAGCGGTTCCATCGTCCCATTTTATATCAACAGTTGAAACTGATATGGCTGATTACCGGCTAGTGCGCAGTGAATGCCTGGGACATACTGGACTCATCAACCAACCCCAAGGAGATTCAAAATGACCACCAACATCAACACCACCGCCGCCCCCTTCGCCAACAAAGTCGCCTTCGTCACCGGCGGCGCGCGCGGCATCGGCGCGGCGGTCGTGCGCCGCCTGGCGGCGGACGGCGCCGCCGTCGCCTTCACCTACCAGTCCTCGGCCGAGGTGGCCGACGCGCTGGCGGCGGGCATCGTGGCGGCGGGTGGCCGCGCGCTGGCGCTGAAAGCCGACGCCGCCGACGCGGACGCCGTCATCGCCGCCATCGGCAAGGCTGCGGCGCAATTCGGCAAGATCGACATCCTGGTCAACAATGCCGGCGTGCTGCGCATGGGCGACGTGGGCGAGTTCTCGCTGAAGGACTTCGACGACACCGTGGCCGTCAACATCCGCGCCGTGTTCGTGGCCACGCAAGCGGTGCTGCCGTTCATGGACAAGGGCGGCCGCATCATCAACATCGGCAGCACCAACGCCGTGCGCATGCCGTTCGCCGGCGCCGCCGCCTACGCCATGAGCAAGTCGGCCCTGCTCGGCCTGGTGCAAGGCCTGTCGCGCGACCTGGCGCCGCGCGGCATCACCATCAACAACGTGCAGCCAGGCCCGGTGGACACCGACATGAACCCCGGCAGCGGCGACTTCGCCACCGCCCTGCACGGCCTGATGGCGATTCCGCGCCACGGCCGCCCGGAGGAAATTGCCGGCATGGTGGCGTACGTGGCCAGCCCGGAAGCGGCGTTCGTCACCGGCTCCAGCCTGCACATCGACGGCGGTTTCGCGGCATGATGTGCAAATTGTAAGAATTGTGACACGTGCGGCTGGGCCGGTATCAATCGGGTACAATGCTGGCTCACCGTATTCAGACCGGCCTGCCGGCGCGGGCCCTCGCACATGAAACTGATCCCCCTATTCGCGCTGACGCTGGCCGTCGCGCACGGCGGCGCTGCCGCGCAAGATATCCCCGAACGCACTTGGACCACCTCGGCCGAACTGGGCGCCATCACCACCACCGGCAATACCGTCGGCACTTCAGTCACCGGCAAGATCGATGCGCGCCAGGAGCTGGACAGCTGGAGCAACGAGTACATCCTGAGCGGCTACTTCAAGGAAGACGAAACCCACGCCGACAATGGCGACAAGGTGCGCGAGCGCTCGGCGGAACGTTTCGCGCTGTCCGCCAAGGCCGCGTACAAGCTGCTGGACGAAAACAAGAAACTGTTCGTGCTCGGCTCCCACGTGGACGACAAGTTCGGCGCCTACACCACGTACAGCTCCTTATCGGTCGGTCACAGCTCGCGCGTACTCAAGTCGCGCGACAAGACGCTGGACGTGGAGCTGGGTCCGGGCTACTTCACAGGCACGCGCGCCACCGGCGAATCCGAGAATGGCGTTACCGTGCGCGGCGCGGCCTCGATGCGCTGGCAGCTCAGCCCTTCGGCGCTGTTCACGCAGACGGTCAGCATGGAGCGCGGCACCTCGAACCTGCACTCGCAGGCCGAAACGGCGCTCAGCACCAAGATCAACGGCACCATGCAGATGAAGGCCGCCTTCAGCGCCCGCAGCGACACCAATGTCCCGGACGACAAGAAGAACACCGATACGCAAACCTCGCTGACGCTGGTGTATTCCTTCTAAACCGCGCCCATGATGTGCGGCAGCCAGGCTGCCAGCACGCCCTGCACCGCCGTGTAGTACCAGATCAGCGCCACGTTGTTCAGCGTAGCCCGGCTGTCTGCGGTAAGGTGGCGGCGCCAGGAACGCGCGCACAGGTACGGCGCGGCCAGCGCCAGCAGCACCACATGCAGCGCCTGGTAGGCACTCAGCACCGCCACCGACGCGCTCCACGCATCCCTCTTCGGCGACAATCCGGCCAGCGTCTGGCTCGCAATGTCGCAGCCCACCGCAGCCAGCGTACACGCCAGCGCCGCCATCACCAGCAGGCGCAGGCCGCGCTGCGAGTCTCCAGGCATCCCGCCCAGCCGCGCCGGCCGGCACGCCAGCGCAATCAGTCCAGCCCCGGCCACCCACAATAAGCTCGCCAGCCATGACCATTGCGCCGCCGGCAGGCTGGCGCCCGGCGGCGGACACACGGCCAGCTTCATCGACAGATGGATGTGCGTGAACGCGAACGAGGCGAAGATACAGCCGTCCACCACCAGCATGATCACGCAGGCCCACCACGAATGGCCTCTGCTTCCGCGCTCCCCCACGGGAAGCTGCAGCCGGTCCGCCACTTTCGCGCTTGCCATGGGCGGCACGCGGTCGGTCTGCCACAGCCAGGCCAGCACGGAGGCCACGGCCAGCACGCCGCACAGCCAGGCGGACACGGTCCATTTCACGGTGAGCAGCAGGAAGTAGCCTGCGGTGCCGGCCGCCGCCACCAGCGGCCACCAGCTGTCGCCCGCCAGTATCAGCAGGTAGCGCGGGCTGGCATCCCGCCAGCTGGTGAAGATGGTTTCGCGCCGTCCGGTGACTGTGCCGGGCAGGAAGTGCGCGCCGCGCTGCACCTGTTCCGCCAGCCCCTCCTGCTCCCACAGCGGCTCGGCCGACGTCACCAGCGGTATGCTGCGCGGGCCGTATTCCTCATCGGGCAGCCACTCCATGGTGGCCGCGCCCCAGGGGTTGCCCTTGTCCTGCTCGGGGCGGCACAGCGTGCGCACCACCTCCACCGTGAACAGCAGCACCCCGGCGGCGAACACGAAAGCGCCGATGGTGGAGACCATGTTCAGGCCATTCCAGCCCAGGTCCGGCGCATAGGTGTAGACCCGGCGCGGCATGCCTTGCAGGCCCGTGATGTGCATGGTGAAGAAGCCCAGGTTGAAGCCGCCGAACATCAGCCAGAAGGCCCAGCGGTTCCAGCGCTCGGACATGGTGTGCCCGTTCAGCAGCGGCAGCCAGTAGCAGATGCCGGCGAACACCGGGAACAGCATGCCGCCCACCAGCACATAGTGCAGGTGCGCGACGATGAAGTAGCTGTCGTGCGCCTGCCAGTCGAAGGGCAGCACGGCCACCATCACACCGGTCAGCCCGCCGAGCGCGAAGATGGACAGGAAGCCGAGCATGAACAAGGTGGGGCCGTTCATGCGGCCGCCATGCGCATCGCGCCGCACGCCGCCCCGCCATATCGTGGCGAGCCACGCGAACACCTGCACCGAGGCCGGAATCGCCACCACCATGCTGGCAGCCGACACCAGGCTGGCCGACAGCAGCGTGAGGCCGCCGGTGAACATATGGTGCGCCCACAGCGCGAAGCTGACGATGCCGGTGACGGCCATCGACCAGATCACCGCGCGCCGCCCTACCAGCGGCGTGCCGGCAATGGCGGGCAGCATGGTGGAGACCAGCCCGGCGGCGGGCAGGAAGATGATGTACACCTCCGGGTGGCCGAAGAACCAGAACAGGTGCTGCCACAGGGCCGGGTCGCCGCCACGGTCGGGGATGAAGAAGGGCCAGTCCCAGGCGCGTTCCAGCTCCAGCAGCGCGGTGCCCGCGATCACCGCCGGGAAGGCGAACACGATCATCAGCCCGACGATCAGCATGGCCCAGGCAAAGACCGGCATGCGCGCCAGCGTCATGCCCGGCGCGCGCGTGAACAGGATGCCGACCACCAGTTCGATGGCCCCTGCGATGGCGGAGATTTCGATGAAGCCTATGCCCAGCAGCCAGAAGTCCGCGCCCAGGCCGGGCGACCATGCCTTGCCGGTGAGCGGCGGATACATGAACCAGCCGCCGTCCGGCGCCAGGCCCGCGAACAGCGTGCAGAAGAAAGCCAGGCCGCCGATGGCGTAGGCCCAGTAGGCATAAGCGGACAGGCGCGGGAACGGCAGGTCGCGCGCGCCCAGCATGTTGGGCAGCAGGTAGACGGCGAACGCTTCCACCACCGGGATGGCGAACAGGAACATCATCACCGTGCCGTGCATGGTGAAGACCTGGTTGTAGGTGGCGGCGTCCAGCAGGGTGTTGTCCGGCACCGCGAGCTGGAGGCGCATCAACAGGCCAAGCACGCCGGCCAGCAGGAAGAACAGCAGCGCGGTGGCGAGGTACAGGCGGCCGATGTTGGTGTTGTTGACGGTGCTGAAGTGGCGCCAGCCGGTGGGTGTGCGCCACACCTTTTCCAGCTGCTCCAGCTCGTCCGGCGGGCGCGGCAGGCTGTTGGGGAGCTCGCTCGGGGGCTGGCTCATTTCAGTTGCTCCAGGTAGGCGGTCAGTGCTTGCAGCGACGCCGGGTCGATGCCGGCGGCGCCGGGCATGCGCACGCCGGGCTTGTGTGCGTTCGGATCGGCGATCCAGGCCGCCAGCGCGCCGGGTTCGTTGCGCAGCGTGCCGGCGGCCAGGTACAAGCGGCTGGCCACGTGGGTCAGGTCCGGGCCCGCGCCGGATAGCGGCAAGGGCGCGGCGACGGCCGCCGGCCCCTGCCCCGCGCCAGGCTGCGGCGGGCCGCCGGCGAGACCCGCCTGCCCGTCGGCGGTGCGGACTACGTGACAGGCGGCGCAGTGCTGCTGGAATACGCTGCGGCCGAGGGCAAGCCGCACCGGGGCGGCCATGGCGCCGTCCGCGCGGGATGCGTCGGCCGCAGCCGGCAGCGTCCCGCCGCCCGGGCGTGCGGGCGATTCGGCGGCTGGCGGCTGCGGGCGCGCCTGGTGCGCCAGCCACGCGGCAAAGGCGGCAGGCGGCTCGACGACCACGTGCAGCGCCATCTTCGCGTGCTGGATGCCGCAGTATTCGGCGCACTGGCCTCGGTACACGCCGGCCTTCACCGGACGCAGCGAAAGCCCGGTCATCCGGCCCGGCACCATGTCCATCTTGCCCGCCAGCGCAGGAACCCAGAAGCTGTGGATCACGTCCATGCTGGTGAGCGCCAGGTACACCGGCCGGTCCGCCGGCAGATGCAGCTCGTTGGCCAGCACGATGTCCGCGCCGCCCGCCGGATCGCTGTAGCGCACTTCCCACCACCACATCTTGGCCGTCACCGATACCACCAGCGCGCCGCGCGAGGTTTGTGGGTCGAGCTGCGCGCTACGCCAAACGTTATAGGCCATCAGCGCCGACAGCACGGCAACCGGCAGCAGCAGGCCGCCGCCGATGATCCACAGGCCCGGGCGCAGCGGCCGCCCGCCTTGTCCCGGCCTGCCGTCCTGCCCGCGCCGTCGCAAGCCCAGGCCCAGCAGCAGCATCACGCCGCCGAAGATCAGCGCCGCGCCCGCGATCAGGACCCACGCCATCTGCGAGATGATGGCCGCGTCGGCGCTGGCGGGGGCGAAGACGGCGTCCATGTTCAGCGCAGCGTATAGAGATAGGCCGCCATGTCGCGCGCGTCCTCCGGCGACACGCCCATGGCCGGCATCAGCGTGCCAGGCTTGACCGCCGCCGGGTCGGCAATCCAGCGCTGCAGCAGGTCGGGGGAATTGGGCAAATGGCCGGCGATATAGCTGGCGCGGCCGAAGGTATCGAGCGCCGGGCCTCTCCTGCCCTGCGCGCCTTCCACGCCGGGAATGCTGTGGCAGGCCGCGCAGTGGTAGCGCTCCAGCAGGAGCCGCCCGGCGCCGGCATGGCCGCCGGGTACGGGGATGGGCGCCGGACCGTCGTCGCCGCACCCGGCCAGCAAAGCCAGGGGCAGAGCCATGCAGCTGACTGTCCAATAGGTGCGCACCGCTGAACTCCTGTGCTGATGAGGCCAGTAGTTATAATACAAGAATGCAAAAATTGGCTAATTTCTATTGACTGATAACAATGTCATCAAACCGGCGCCGGCTGATGCTCAAAACCGTGGCTGCGACAGCGGCCGGGCTGGCTGCGCTCGGCGCGCTGACCGCTTACGCCGTGGTGGAAGGCGGCTGGTATGACGTGGCCGCCAACCGCCAGCACTGGCAGCCGGTGCACACCATGCTGGAACGGGCCATGCACGCGTCCGTGCGGCGCAATGCCGGCGCGATCTCCGCGCCGCCGTTGGACGAGCCGGAACTGATACGGCGCGGCGCTGCCCTTTACCGCAGCCATTGCGTGGTCTGCCACGGCGGCCCGGGCATCGCGCAGGAAAAATTCGGGCAAAGCATGCAGCCCGTGCCCGGGCCGCTGGTGGACGCGGCGCGGCGCTGGAGTCACTCTGAGATGTACTGGATCGTCCGGCACGGCATCAAGATGAGCGGCATGCCGGCGTGGGAATACCACATGGCCGAACAGGACTTGTGGGCCACGGTGGCGTTCCTGGCCGAGATGCCCCGGATGACGCCTGCCGCCTATAACGACTGGATGGCGCAGGCTGTGGCAAACGGCCCGCTGGCTGCTGGCGCGCGCGCCGGCGGAGCCTCGGCGCCCACCGCCGGCGCTGCGCCGCCAGGCACACGGCCCGGCCGGCCCGCGCGCGGGCGCGCCGCACTGACGCAGTATGCCTGCCATGCCTGCCACATGATTCCCGGCGTGAGCGGATCGCGGGTCTGGGTCGGGCCGCCGCTGGAGGGCATCGCGGACCGCGCCCTGATCGCCGGGCGGCTGCCCAATTCCAGCGCCAACATGGCGCTCTGGGTGCGCGACCCGCGCCACGTGGAGCCGAACACCGCCATGCCCGTGCTGGGCGTATCCGAGCAGGACGCGCTGGACATCGCCGCCTACCTGCAAACGCTGCACTGAACGCGACAGCAGGCACGCCGTGCGTCACGCATTCGCGAAATGCGCAATCATGTACCGATGAGCGACGACCATACCCCGCAGGCGGCCGACACCGGCCAGCGCGGTTTCCTGCACCGCGTTGTGCTGATGGACGGCATCGCCGCCCTGTTCCTGCTGACGCTTGCCGCGCTGTGGTTCGCGGCGGACGCGCTGCTGCTCATCTTCGCCTGCATCCTGTTCGCCATCCTGCTCAACGCGCTGGCCGGCATCGCCCACCGGCGCCTGCACTTGCCGTCGCGCCGCCTGGGGCTGGCGCTGGTGCTGGTCCTGCTGGCGGCGCTGTTCGGCGTGGGAGGCTGGCTGATGGCGCCGCAGCTGTCGGAACAGGCCAGCCACCTGGCGCAGGTGGTGCCCACCTCGCTCGACCAGGTGCGCGCCGAACTGGCGCGCTACCCCAGGCTGCGCAGCCTGCTCAACGAAATCCCCACCAACAAGGAAATCACGCGCCAGATGTCCGCCCTGGTGCCGAACGCCGGCCTGTTCTTCTCGGGCGTGCTCGGCGCGCTGGGCAATGCGCTCATCATCCTCGCGGTGGGCATCTATTTCGCCATACGCCCGCAGTTCTACGTGAACGGCATCGTCACGCTGGTGCCGCCCAGCCGCCGCCCGCGCGCGCGCGCCGTGCTGGACGAAATCGGCGACACGCTGTCCAAATGGCTGGTGGGGAAAGCCTGCTCGATGGTGGCGGCCGGCGTGATGACCGCCGTGGGCCTCAGCCTGCTGGGCGTGCCGATGGCGCTGCTGCTGGGGATAATCGCGGGCCTGCTGGACTTCATCCCCTACGTGGGGCCGCTGATGGCGGGGGTGCCGGCGCTGCTGATCGCCTTCTCGGACAGCCCCACGCAAGCCCTGTACGTGCTGCTGCTGTTCGGCGGCATACAGGTGGTGCAGGGCTATCTGCTGGAACCGCTGATCGACCAGCACACGGTGGCGCTGCCGCCAGCGCTCACCATCGCCATGCAGGTGACGTTCGGCGCGGTGTTCGGCATGGCCGGTGTGGCGCTGGCCACGCCGATGACGGCGGTGCTGATGGTGCTGGTGGTGATGCTGTACGTGCAGGACGTGCTGGGCGACGATGCCAAGCCGCCCGCGCAGATGGCGAAAAAGGATTAGCCCGGCACCGGCGCCTGCTTTTGCGTCTGGTACAGGCGGGCATAGTGGCCGCCGCGTTCCAGCAGCGCGTCGTGGCTGCCCGACTCCGCGATGCGGCCGGACTCCATCACCACGATGCGGTCCGCCTTCTCGATGGTGGACAGGCGGTGCGCAATGACCACCGTGGTGCGGCCCTGCATCAGCACTTCCAGCGCTGCCTGCACCTGGCGTTCGGACTCGGTGTCCAGCGCGCTGGTGGCTTCGTCCAGGATCAGGATGGGGGCATTCTTGTACAGCGCGCGCGCGATCGCCAGGCGCTGGCGCTGGCCGCCGGACAGGCGCGAACCGTTCTCGCCCACCTGCGTCTGGTAGCCCTGCGGCTGTTTCATGATGAAATCGTGCGCGTAGGCCGCGCGCGCCGCCGCTTCGATGCGGGCCTGGTCCGGCGCCGGGTCGCCGTAGGCGATGTTGGAGGCCAGCGTGTCGTTGAACAGCACCACGTCCTGGCTCACCAGCGCGATCTGCGAGCGCAGCTCGGCCAGGCGGTAGTCGCGCAGGTCGTGGCCGTCGAGCAGGATGCGGCCCTGGCCCACGTCGTAGAAGCGCGGCAGCAGGCCGGCCAGCGTGGTTTTGCCGCTGCCCGAACCGCCCACCAGCGCCACCGTCTCGCCGGCCGCGATGTCCAGCGACACGTCGCGCAGGGCCGGCGCTGCGTCCGGGTCGGCAGCGTTGTACTGGAAGCCCACGTTTTGCAGCGAAATACTGCCGGTGGCGCGCTTCAGCTCGCGGGTGCCCTCGTCCACTTCGGCCGGCGCGTCGATCAACCCGAACACCGACTTGGCAGCCGCCAAGCCGCGCTGCAGCGGCTCGTTAATCTTGGTCAGGTTCTTGATCGGCGACTGCATGGCCATCAGCGACACCATGAAGGCGACGAAGGCGCCCGGCGACAGATGGCCGGCGCGGGCACGCAGCAGCGCAAAGTAGATCACCGCCGACAGCGTCATCCCGACCAGCATCATGATGGCGCCGGAATTGAGTGCGGCGGTAGCCGCGTGCTTCACCGCCAGGTGACGGTTGTGCTTGACCACGTCGTGGAAGCGGCGCTGCTCGTACTTCTCGCCGCCGAAAATCTTCACCACGCGCTGGCCGCCGATACTCTCGTCCAGCACGCTGCTCAATTCACCCATGGCGGCCTGCGCATCCTCGGCCAGGCGGCGCATGCGGCGCCCCGCCACCGTCACCACCACCGCCACCAGGGGCAGCAGGCCGAAGCAGAAGCAGGCCAGTTGCCAGTCGATGGTGATCAGCAGGATCAGGTAGCCGATGGTGGCCACCGAATCGCGCACGAACACGTTCAGCACGTTCAGGCCGGCCTGGGCCACCTGGGCCGCGTCATATGCCACGCGCGACAGGGTGGCGCCGGTGGAAGTCTGATCGTAATACTTGTTCGGCAGGCGCAGCAGGCGCGCGAACATGGCTTCGCGCATATTGGCCTGCACGCGGCTGGTGAGCCAGGCCGAACCGTAATCGGCGGAAAAACTGCTCACCATGCGCAGCAGCGCCAGGCTGGTGATGACCAGCGGGATGCTCCACAGCGCCGCCTCGGCCGGATTGCCGGGCAGCAGGGAGTCCAGCCAGCCCTGCACTGTCACCATCATGCCGCCGGTGGCGCCCTGGATGGCGCCCAGCGGCCCGGCCGCCGAGCCGGCCGGCTGCAAGGCGTCCACCACGTTCTGCAGCTGGCGGATCAGCATGACATCGGTGGCCGCAGCAATGCCCACTGCGATCAGCGTGGCGAGCATGGCGCCTAGATAGGGACGGAACTGCCCGAGCAGGCGGAAGTAGAGTTGGCGGCTTTGCACTAGAACACTGTTTCTAATTACGGAAGCCTGCATTGTAATCGCATAAAATGCCCACGGCACCCCATCACCCTAATAAAAGAGACCGCTATGAGTTACGAGACCAGTTACGAAACTTTGCAAGTGAGCCTGGAAGCGCATGTCGCCGTGATCCGCCTTAACCGACCGGACAAAGCCAACGCCATGAACCTGGCCATGTGGCACGAGATCCGCACCGCCTTCGAATGGGCCGACAGCACGCCGGAAGTACGCGCCGTGGTGCTGGAGGGCGAAGGCAAGCTGTTCACGTCCGGCATCGATCTGCAGATGATGATGGGCCTGGCGGCCTCGATCCGCAACGACTGCGATGGCCGCACCCGCGAAAACCTGCGCCGCACCATCCTCGACCTGCAGGACTGCCTGAGCAGCCTGGAGCGCTGCCGCAAGCCGGTGCTGGCCGCCATCCACGGTGCCTGCATCGGCGGCGGCATCGACCTGATCACCTGCGCCGACATGCGCTACTGCTCGGCCGACGCCTGGTTCAGCGTGAAGGAGATCGACATCGGCATGACGGCCGACGTGGGCACCCTGCAGCGCCTGCCGCGCCTGATCGGCGAAGGCATGGCGCGCGAACTGGCCTACACCGCCCGCAAGGTGGACGCGGCGGAAGCGCGCGAGATGCGCCTGGTGAACCGCGTGTTCGAGTCGCCCGAAGCGCTGGCTGCGGGCGTGCGCGAGATCGCCGCCGGCATTGCCGCCAAGTCGCCGCTGGCGGTGCGCGGCACCAAGGAAATGATCAGCTACGCGCGCGACCACAGCGTGGCCGACGGCCTGAATTATATTGCCACCTGGAACGCCGCGATGCTGATGTCGAACGACTTGCAAGCGGCCATGATGGCCAATATGAGCAAGCAGGTACCCAAGTTCAGCGATTAGTTTCAACCTTAATCGCTTGATATAGAACAAATATCAATATCTCAATGTTGTCTTTCCATACACTGAAACTGCGCGGCGCATCTTGCGCTGCGCTGACTTTCTCAGTGAAAAGGAGAGTGCATCATGAGAACTCCAGCAAGAACTTTGTACGCGGTGCTGGCGGCGGCCCTGCTCGTCTCCGCCGCCCCGCACGCGCAGGCCGACGTAACCGTACTGAATACCGGGTTTGACGACGTCGGCGCGCTGGGCGGCTGGCTGTTTGTCAACCAGAGCACGCCGGCCGGTTCGCCCTGGTTCCAGGGCAACGGCGGCATCTTCCCGGCACAGGCCGGCGGCGGCAACGCCTACATCGCGGCCAATTTCCTCAGCGCGGCCCAGGGCAGCGGCACCATCGACAACTGGCTCATCACTCCCGAACTGAGTTTGCCGGGCGCAGCCACCCTCAGCTTCTACACGCGCAGCGCGGGCACGGCCGGCTTCAGCGACCACATGGAAGTGCGCTACTCGACCGGCGGCTCGGCCATTGGCGACTTTAGCAACGTGCTGCTGACCGTCGGCGGCGGCGGGCCCTATCCGGCGGACTGGCAGCAATACACGCTGAACGCCGATCCCGGCAGCAGCGTCCGCTTCGCCTTCCGCTACACCGGCACGGCGGACAATGCCGACTACATCGGCCTGGACACGGTGGTGGTGAATGCCGTGCCGGAGCCGTCCGAGTGGCTGATGCTGGCGGCGGGCCTGCTGCTGGTGCTGTGGCGCGCGCGGCGTGCGCGGCGGGCGCGCCCATCCGTAGCGCGCCTGCTCGCCATGGCCGCGCTGCTGGCCGGTGCGCAAGGCGCCACGGCCGCCGGGCAGGACGGCATGATACTGGTGCGCGACGCTGAAACCGGCGCGCTGCGCGCCCCGACGGCGGCCGAGTTCGCGGCCCTGCAGGCGCGGCAGGTGCGCCCGCCCGCAGCGGCGCCGCAAGTATTCCAGCGGCCGGACGGCACGCGCCAGTCGCGCGTCAGCACGCGCCAGGTCTACGCGGTGGCCACGCGCGGCGCGGACGGCACGCAGGCCAGCACCTGCGTGCAGGGCGAACAGGCGGCCGAAGCCGCTCTGCGCCAAGGAGTCCACGCCCGTGGCGCCAACACCGGCGAGGAGCACAGCCATGAACGCCGTTAAACGTCGCCCCGCCCCCATTTGGGCCACACCCGCCCAGCACTTGCGCCGGCTGCGCAGCGCCACGGCCGCCATGGCAGCCTCGCGCATGTTGCGGGCAACTGCGGCCGCCGCCCTGCTCTGCTGCGCCGGGCTGGGCGCAGGCTGGGGTGCAGCGTGGGCCGCCGTGCCCATCGTCATCATCGTCGGCGACGGTCCCGGCGAAGGCTTCAACGATCCCACCCCAGCCGCGCCGGTCGGCGGCAACACCGGCACCACGCTGGGCGAGCAGCGCCTGATCGCCTTCACCCACGCCGCCAACATCTGGGGCAGCCAGCTCACCAGCGCGGTGCCGATCCGCATCCGCGCCGCATTCGATCCGCTGCCGTGCAGCGCCAACAGCGGCGTGCTGGGCTCGGCAGGCGCCTGGGACGTGTTCAGCGACTTCACCGGCGCGCCCAAGCCCGACACCTGGTACCCCGCCGCGCTGGCCAACAAGCTGCACGGCGCCGACCTGTCCGCTCCGGCCGACCCGCACATCGGCGCCACCTTCAACTCGCGCCTCGGCCTGGCGGCGGACTGCCTGCCCGGCGGCGGCTTCTACCTGGGCCTGGACGGCAACTTCGGCACCGGCACCGACTTCGTCACCGTGCTGCTGCACGAAATGGGGCACGGCCTCGGTTTCCAGACCTTCACCGACGAAGCCAACGGCCAGTATTACGCCGGCAAGCCCTCGATCTGGGACCACTACCTGCTGGACAACCGCCTGGGCCATGAATGGGTGGAGCTGACCCCGGCCCAGCGCGCCGCCTCGGCCATCAGCAACGACGGCCTGTCGTGGAACGGTCCGCTGGTCACGGCGGCGGTGCCGGCCGTGCTGGATCCGGTGTCCCGCCTCACCGTGGCGGGCCCGGCCGCCGGCCCGGCCGCGCGCGACTACGAAGTGGGCGACGCCTCCTTCGGCCCGCCGCTGGCCAACCCGCCGCTGGCCGGGCAGGTGATGCCGGTGGTGGACCAGCCCGACGGACGGGGCCTGGCCTGCGATCCCCTGTCGCCGCAGAACGCGCTGGCCGTGTACGGCAACGTGGCCCTGGTGGACCGCGGCAGCTGCACCTTCGTGCAGAAAGCGCTCAATCTGCAGAACGCGGGCGCCATCGCCATGATCGTGGTGGACAACGCGCCCGGGCCGGTGACGGGGCTGGGCGGCGCGGACCCGGCCATCGTCATCCCCGCCGTACGCGTCACGCAGGACGACGGCAACGCCATCCGCGCCCAGCTGCAGCGGCGCTCGCGCACCCGCTCCGGCGTGAGCGCCAGCCTGGGCGTGAATCCGCTCAAGCTGGCCGGGGCGGACGCCGAACGGCGCATCCTGATGTATGCGCCCAATCCGCTGCAGCCGGGATCGTCCGTGTCGCACTACAGCACGTCGGCCAAGCCCAACCAGCTGATGGAACCGGCCATCAGCGGCGACCTGACGCACGACCTCGCCCCGCCGCGCGACCTGAGCCTGCCGCTGCTGAAGGACATCGGCTGGTAGAAGCAAGGACAAGCAAAAGAAGTAGGCAAGCCGGTCGCCATCGGGTCTAATGGGGTTTTCATTGCCCTGCATCCATGTCCCGATCCGGCGCCCTGTTCAAACTTCATTTCGCCGCCCTGCTGTTCGGCAGCACCGCGCTGTTCGGTCATGCCATGAGCGCCAGCCCGACCATGATCGTGCTGGGCCGCACCGCGTTCGCCGTGCTGGCGCTCGGGCTGTTTGCGCTCTATAGCAGGCGCGCCCCGTGGCAGGCCCTGGCGGCGCGCGAGATCGGCAAGCTGATGGGAGCCGGCGTGGTGCTGGCGCTGCACTGGGTCACCTTCTTCATGGCCGTGCGCAGCGGCGGCGTGGCGCTGGCCACGCTGGGCTTCGCCTCCTTCCCGGTGTTCGTGGCGCTGCTGGAACTGGCCATCCTCGGCGAACGCCTGCGTCCCAGGGACGTGGCGGTCCTGCTGCTGGTGCTGGCCGGGCTGGTGTTGATCACGCCCGCCTTCGACCTGCGCAACGCCTCCACGGCAGGCCTGCTGTGGGGCATCCTGTCGGGCGCCATCTACGCCTGCATCGCCGTCTTCAACCGCTACTTGTCCAGCGCGGCCAGCGGCACGCAATCGTGCTGGTGGCAATGCCTGGCGGCGGCCTGCGTGCTGGCCCCGTTCGGCTGGCGCGAAGCCGCCGCGCTCGATGCCGGCGAATGGCTGCTGCTGGCCTGCCTTGGCGCGGTGTGCACCGGGCTGGCCTACACCATGCTGATCCACGCGCTGGAACAGGTGAAGGCGCAGACGGCTGCCATCGTCATCTGCATGGAGCCGGTGTACGCGATCGCACTGGCCTGGCTGGTGTTCGGCATCGCGCCCGGCGCCTCCGTGCTGCTGGGCGGGGCGCTGGTCATCGGCGCGGTACTGCTGTCGACATTGCAGCCCAGAAAGCTGGCCTGAATGATAAAATATTGTTTATTCGCCATGATGCATCCGGACCATGCCTAAAAATCGGACACTGCTGCCCGGCCTCGCCGTTACGCTGCTGCTGCATGCGGGGCTGATCGCCTTGCTCGCCGCGCCCGGCCGCCCCGCGCCGCAGCCCGACACGCGCCGCATGATGGTGTGGCTGACGCCGCGCGCCGTCGCGCCCGCACCGCCGCCCGTTGCCGTGTCTGCCAACGCTGCGGCCCCCCCGGTGGCGGCCGCCGCCAGGCGCCCTGCGCCGCCACCGCCGAACCGCCCCCGGCAGCCCGGCGCAGCCAATCCAGCCGCCGAGGCTGAACCGCAGCCTTCCATGGCCGTCCTGCCCGCCGCCCCCGCTACGGCGGCAGCGGAGCACACCCCAGCGCAGGCCGCCCCCAGCCCGCCCGCCGACCCGTTCGCGCCCGCAGCCGCGCCTGTCCAGGGCAAGTTCGACGTGAACGCCGCCATGAAGTCGGCCCGCAAGCTGGCCACCGCCAAGTCCACCAAGGACGATCCGCCGGTCGCGCAGATCTACGACAAGCCGCTGTACGGCCTGCCGTCCGACACGCCGCTGGGCAGCGCCGTCGGCAAGACCGCCCGCGCGGATTGCAAGAGCATAGCGTCCGGCACCGGCATCCTTGCCTTGGTGATCCTGCCGGTGATGATACTGACCGATAAAAAGGACTCCGGCTGCAAGTGGTAGCCCATGCTTGACCGATGTTCAGCCGATGCTTGGCCTGCACCTAGCCCAGGGCGCCATGGCTGTCTATACCAGGGGAGCAACAAGATGTTTTTGAGCAATAGCCCGCGCCGTGGTACATTTTTGTTCAAAACAACCTATATACCGGTACGACCACCCCTTGCCCGACCTGGACTCTAGCCACCGACGTTCGCTGATTGCCGTGCTGCCCGCGCTGTGCACCGTGCTCCTCTGCGAGCGCGCGCTGGGCGCGCCTGCGCCGGATGCGCTCGCCGTCATCTATCCGGACATCGGCCAGCCCCACCGCAAGATCTTCACCGAGATCATCGAAGGCATCGAAGAGCAGGCCAAGCTGCGCGTGCGCGGCTACCCGGTGGCCGCCAATGCCGACTTCGCCGAACTGCAAGCCACGCTCAAGCGCAACGGCGGCAAAGTGGTGATCGCGCTCGGCCGCCAGGGCCTGCAGGCGGCCAACGCCTTCGACGGCTCCACCGGCATCGTGGTGGGCGGCGTCAGTTCGGCGCCGGACGGCGAGCGCCTGCGCGGCATCACGCTGCTGCCCGACCCGGCCCTGCTGTTCAGCTACCTGAAAAGCATGATGCCCCAGGTGCGGCGCGTGATCGTGGTCTACAGCCCGCAAGCCAGCGCCGCCATGATACGGCTGGCG
The DNA here is from genome assembly GCF_059567845.1 of Massilia sp. BGA-UO-ETr-WB1. NCBI lineage: Bacteria > Pseudomonadati > Pseudomonadota > Betaproteobacteria > Burkholderiales > Oxalobacteraceae > Massilia > Massilia sp. BGA-UO-ETr-WB1. The sequence goes on from NZ_JCAQOT010000027.1 coordinate 1,161,211, forward strand.
CGCGAGGCGGCGCGCGGCCAGTCGCTGGAACTGGTGGGGCTGGAGGCGGCCGACCTGGCCACCGCCGCGCGCCGCTACGAAAGCGCCTTCTCCTCCGCCGACGGGCGCTCCGACGCGCTGTGGCTGCCGCCCGACCCGGTGACGGTGGACGAGCAGACCATCGTGCCGCTGGTGCTGAAGGAGTCGTGGAACCGCAGCGTGCCGATTTTTTCCAGCAGCATCCTGCATGTGAAAAAAGGCGCCCTGTTCGCGCTCTACCCCAACAATTACGAGCTGGGACGCGACCTGGCCACGCTGGCGCTCGGCGTGCTCAACGGCGACAATCCGCGCCCCGGCATGATGCCGCTGCGCGCTGTCCGCACCGCGTTCAACTGGCGCTCGGCCAGCCACTTCGGACTCTCTGTTGCCCTCGGACAACAGCGCACCTACGACGCGATTTTCCCCGAACCTTGATGGCTGCTGGGCCGCCCGGGCGCGCCCGCGACACAATTTTAACGATTTGTTAATTGTTTCCGCTGGAAATTAAATTTCTTTCTAATCCGCCAAGTAAGTGGAATATACTACCGGCAGTAATTTGGCCGAAGTATGGCGCTAGCTGTATGAGACCCGCCGAGGCCGCACTGGATAGCATAATGATCAAAATGACAATTGAAGCCGGCCGCCGCCTGCGCGTCAGCGCCGCGCTGCTGCTGGCATTAGGGACATGCTTCGCCGCGCCGGCCGCCACCGCCGAACTGGACGATGCGGACAGCTATATCGAACTCCCCGGCGCCGGCGCCGCCGCGCGCACCTCGGTCGGCGAGGTGATGGCGCGCATCGAATCCGGCCTGCCGCGCGAAGTTCCGCGCAGCGTCATCCGCCCCATCACCCTGGCCCAGCTGGAAGACCAGCTGCGCCGCCCCGAAGTGCAGGCCTCGATCGGCAAGGGCACCATCGCCGTGCTCTATCCCAACGTGGAGGCGCAGTTCCGCCACGCCTTCACCAGCATCATCCAGGGCATCGAAGAGCGCACCAAGCTGCGCGTGCGCAGCTACCCGGTCGATCCCAAGGTGGACATCGCCGAGCTGAACGCCACGCTCAAGCACAACGGCACCAAGGTCGTCATCGCGCTGGGCCGCCAGGGCCTGAACGCGACCGCCGGGCTGGACCGCGAGATCACCGTGCTGGTGGGCGGCGTGCTGCTGCTGTCGGATGCCGAAAACGTGGCCGGCATCAGCCTCACGCCCGACCCGGCGGTGCTGTTCGCGCGCCTGCGCGCGCTGCTGCCGGACCTGCGCCGCGTGGTGGTGGTGTACGACCCGGCCAAGAGCGACTGGCTGATCCGGCTGGCGCGCGACGCCGCCCGAGTCCAGGGGCTGGAGCTGGTGGCGCACGTGGCCACCGACCTGGCGCGCGCGGCCCAGCTCTACCCGCAAGTGATCGGCGCGGCCGACAACCGGCGCGATGCGCTCTGGCTGCCGCACGACAGCACCACGGTGGAGGAAAGCACCATCCTGCCGCTGGTGCTGCGCGAATCGTGGAACAGCGGCGTGCCGGTGTTCTCGTCGAACATGCTGCACGTGAAAAAAGGCGCGCTGTTCGCCATGGCGCCGAACAACGTGGAGCTGGGCCGCACGCTGGCCAGCTCCGCGCTGGGCGTGATCGCCGGCGACGGAAAGCGCCGCAGCCTGACCCCGCTGCGCGAGCTGCAGACGGCCATCAACCTGCGCACCGCCAGCCACATGGGCCTGAACCTGGGCCACCAGCAGCAACGCAATTTCGACTACGTATTCCCGCAGCCTTGACGATGTATTTTTGCAGCCTACTTCCGGTGGACTATGTTTCATAATTATTTGCGCCGTACAGGATTCCGCCGTCAGCTGACCGTCATCGTCTCGGCCGCCATTCTCGGCCTGGCGCTGTTCTCGTCGCTGATGAACTCCTGGGAAGCGCGCGGCCGCATGCGCGACCACTTCACCGAGCAAGGGCAGCGCATCGCCGACAACCTGGCCCGCCAGAGCACGCTGGCGCTGCTGTTCCACTCGGCCGAGAATGCGCGCGACGTGGTCAGCACCACGCTGGCCTTCCCGGACGTGGTGGGCGTGCAGATCAGCGACGCCAAGCACAAGCCGCTGCTGCTGCAAGGCCCGCTGAGCGCCCGCCTGTCCGCCATGAGCGCGGCCCAGGCCGGCCCGGCCAACGCCAGCCTGGTGGGCGAGAGCTCCGAAGCGTGGCTGTTCGGCGCCCCCGTCTACGGCGGCCAGAGCGAAGCGTCGCCGTTCGACATGCAGGACCAGAAGCCGCAGCTGCTGGGCTACGTCCATGTGCAGGTCGGCAAGGACACGCTGAACCGCCTGACCTGGTCGCTGCTGGTGGGGAACATGGCGCTGACCCTGTCCTTCGCCGTCATCCTGCTGGCCCTGGTGCGCCTGCTGACGCGCCACATGATCAATCCGCTCAACGCGCTGTCGAACCTGATGCGCCGCGCCGAAGCGGGCGAATCGGGCATGCGCGCCGCCCCGGCCGGTCCACGCGACCTGATCGACATGGCGCAGGCCTTCAACAAGATGATGAACGTGCTCGAGCAGCGCGAGGCCGAGCTGAAGGAATCGCGCGACGCGGCCGTCAACATGGCCGAGATGAAGGCGCAGTTCGCCGCCACCGTCAGCCACGAAGTGCGCACGCCGCTCAACGGCGTGGTCGGCATGCTGGACATGCTGAAGGAAATGCGGCTCACGCAGCGCCAACAGGAATGCGTGGACGTGGCCTGGAATTCCTCGCGCACGCTGATCGACCTGATCAACAACGTGCTGGACTTCTCCAAGATGGACGCCGGCAAGCTGACGCTGGAGGAAACCGATTTCGAACTGCGCAAGCTGCTGGAGGAAGTGATCGAGCTGGTGGCGCGCCCGGCGCAGCAGAAGGGCCTGGAGCTGGCCTACCTGGTGGCGCCCGGCATCCCCGAACGCATCACCGGCGACGCGCTGCGCCTGCGCCAGATCCTGATCAACCTGATGGGCAACGCCGTCAAGTTCACCGAAAAGGGCGAGGTGACGCTGCGGGTCTCATTGGCAACCTCGTTGGCCACCTCCCCGGACGCCGGCGCGGCCGGCATCGCCCTCGAATTCGAAGTGCGCGACACCGGCATCGGCATGACGCGCGAGGTGCAGCAGCATTTGTTCGAGTCCTACGTCCAGCCCGACCCGTCCACCACCCGCCGCTACGGCGGCACCGGCCTCGGCCTGGCGATCTGCCGGCAGCTGGTCAACCTGATGGGCGGCGACATCCGCGTCGACAGCACGCTGGGCAGCGGCACCGCCTTCGTGGTCGCCGTGCGCTGCCAGGCCGCGCCAACCCAGCTCTCCTTCCAGGCCGACCCGGCGCTGGCCAATGCGCGCGTGCTGGCGCTGGACGACAGCGCCACCGTGCTGGCCTTCATCAAGGACGCGCTCACCCGCCACGGCATGACCTGCTACCTGAGCGGCTGCGGCCGCGAAGCCATGGTGGAGCTGAAAGAGGCGGCCGAAGCCGGCCAGCCCTACCACGTGGTCATCATGAACATCGGCGCCACGGACGACCAGGGCAGCGGCATCGCCGAGCGCATCGCCGCCGCCGGGCTGTCGCCGCACCTGCTGCTGATGGACCGCCACGGCGGCACCGGTTCGCCGCCCGACGCCCACGCCAGCAGCCACGCCGTGCTGCCCAAGCCGCTGCGCCAGTCGCGCCTGCTGAACGCCTTGCACGAACTGCTGGCCGGCCGCAGCCACGCCGAGCCGCCGCACGCGCAGCCGGGTGGCGCCCTGCCCGCACGCCAGTTCCGCGTGCTGGTGGCCGAGGACAACCGCACCAACCAGATGGTGGCGGCCGGCATGCTGGCCATGAACAACTGCGTGTGCGAGTTCGCCGCCAACGGCCGCGAAGCGGTGGAAGCGGCCAAGCGCAGCCGCTTCGACCTGATCCTGATGGATTGCAGCATGCCGGAAATGGACGGCTACGAAGCCACCGCCCACATCCGCGTGGCCGAGGAGGCCGAAGGCCTGCGCACGCCGCTGGTGGCCATGACCGCCAACACCCAGCGCGGCGACGCCGAGAAGTGCATGGCGGCCGGCATGGACGACTACCTGGCCAAGCCGATCACGCTGGTGGAACTGCGCCACAAGCTGCAGAAATGGCTGCCGCACGGCGGCGACGCCCAGGCCGCCGGCGGCGCGCATGCGGCGCCCGCACCGGCGGCGCCTGCCCTGCCGGCCGGCCCGAATGCCGGCCCGCACTCCGGTGCGCATCCCGGAGCGCATGACCCGGCGCCGATCGACATGGAAGTGTTCGAGAAGCTGCGCGAGATCCTGGGCGCGGCGCTGCCGCACGCCGTCTCGCCCTTCCTGGAAGATTCGCCGGTCTACCTGAACGAGCTGGAACAGGCCGTGCACACCGGCGACAGCGACACCGCGCGCGCCCGCGCCCATGCGCTGAAAGGCTCGTCCGGCAACCTGGGCGCCAACGCCCTGGCGCTGCTGGCGCAACAGATCGAAGCGCTGGCCATCGAGCGCCGCCTGGCGCACATTGCCCCGCTGCTGCCGGCGCTGCGCGCCGAATACGGCAGCGTGGCCGCCTTCCTCAGCGCCGAAATGAGCGCGGACGACCAGGAAACCGACGCGCCGCGGGAAGAACTGGCCTCGGTGCTGATCGTCGACGACGACCGCAGCACCCGCAGCACCCTGCGCTACACGCTGCAGCGCGACGGTTTCCAGGTGGAGGAAGCGGCCGACGGCGTGCAGGCGCTGGCCATGCTCAAGCGCTTCCACCCGGACGTGATCCTGATGGACGCCGTGATGCCGGTGATGGACGGCTTCACCGCCTGCGCGCGCCTGCAGGAACTGCCGGGCGGCAGCGCCATCCCGGTGCTGATGATCACCGCGCTGCAGGACAATTCCTCGGTGGAGCGCGCCTTCGCCGCCGGCGCCAGCGACTATATCCCGAAACCGATCCACTACGCCGTGCTGTCGCAGCGCGTGCGCCGCATCATCGAAGCGAACCGCGCCGAGAAACGCATCCGCCACCTGGCCTATAACGACCTGCTGACCGGGCTGCCGAACCGCACCCTGTTCTTCGAGCTGCTGGCGCAGGGCATCCAGCAGGCCAACAACGACAACAAGCTGCTCGGCGTGCTGTTCATGGACCTGGACCGCTTCAAGTACGTGAACGACAACCTGGGCCACGACGTGGGCGACCGCCTGCTGGTGGCGGTGGCCCAGCGCGTGCGCCACAGCGTGCGCACCGTGGACACTGTGGCCCGCCTGGGCGGCGACGAGTTCACCGTGGTGCTGAGCGACCTGGACGGCCCGGCCGCCGCCGCCACCGCCGCGCACAACATCTGCCGCGTGCTGGCCGCGCCGTTCCAGATCGACGGCCACGACATTTTCGTCACCAGCAGCGTCGGCATCGCCATGTACCCGCACGACGGCAGCGACGTCGCCACCCTGGTCAAGCACGCCGACAGCGCCATGTACCGCGCCAAGAAGACCAACACCGGCTTCCAGTTCTATGAAGCGTCGATGGAGCAGTCGATCTCCGAGCACGTGCGCCTGGAGAGCGACCTGCGGCGTGCGCTGGAGCAGGAGCAGCTGGAGGTGTACTACCAGCCGCAGGCCAGCCTGGAAGACGGCCAGATCATCGCCATGGAGGCACTGGTGCGCTGGCGCCATCCGACGCGCGGCATGGTGCCGCCCGGCGAGTTCATTCCGCTGGCCGAGGAAACCGGCTTGATCAACCCGCTCGGCGACTGGGTGCTGCGCACCGCCTGCGCCCAGCTGCGCAGCTGGATACAGCAAGGCCTGCCGCCGCTGCGCGTGGCGGTCAACCTGTCGGTGCGCCAGCTGCTGCAGAAGGAGTTCGCCGCCTCGGTGGAAGCGGTGCTGGCCGACACCGGCCTGCCGCCGCACCTGCTGGAGCTGGAGATCACCGAGAGCACGCTGATGGAAAACGCACAGGACACGCTGAAAGCGCTGCACCGCCTGCGCGGCCTGGGCGTGCGCCTGTCGATCGACGACTTCGGCACCGGCTACTCCTCGCTGTCCTACCTGAAGCGCTTCCCGGTCGACATCATCAAGATCGACCGCTCCTTCGTGCGCGACGTGCCGATGGACGCGGACGACGTGGCCATCGTCACCGCCATCATCGCGCTGGCCCACAGCCTGCGCCTGGAAGTGGTGGCAGAGGGCGTGGAGACCGAAGCCCAGCTGAACTTCCTGAAGGGCCGCAACTGCGACCTGATGCAAGGCTACCACCTGAGCCCGGCCATTCCGGCCGACCAGTTCGCCGCCCTGATCCGGCAGCGGGAAGGCGCGGCACTGCGCTGATCCGCCCCCATCCGACCCCAGAGGCCCGCCATGCGTTTGTCCACTTGCCTGTCCGCGATCCTGCTCGCCATCCAGCCGCTGGCGGCGCTCTCCGCTTCCACCGCGGCGTCCGCCGGCCCGCCGGACCTGAGCGAGGAGGATGAACTGGCGCTGGTGTACGGCGACAAGGCCTCCGTCAGCATCGCCACCGGCAGCGCGCAGCCGCTGCGCCGGGCGCCGGCCGTGGCCACCGTGATCACGGCCGCCGACATCGCCGCCATGGGCGCGACCGACCTGGACCAGGTGCTGGAAACCGTGCCCGGCATGCATGTGTCGCGCTCGGCCATCAACTACGAGCCGCTGTACATCGCGCGCGGCATCTACAGCGTGAACAACCCGCAAATGCTGATGCTGCAGAACGGCGTGCCGATGACCACGCTGCTCACCGGCAGCCGGGGCACGCTGTGGGGCGGCTTTCCGGTCGACCATATCGCCCGCATCGAAATCATCCGCGGCCCCGGCTCGGCGCTGTACGGCGCCGACGCCTACAGCGGCGTGATCAACCTCATCACCAAGGGCGCGGCCGACACGCCCGGCACGCAGATGGCCGCCGGCGGCGGCTCCTTCCGCACGCGCGAGGCCTGGGTGCAGCACGGCGGCAAGCTGGGAGCGCTGGAAGTGGCGGCCTACCTGCGCCTGGGCAGCACGGACGGCTTCCGCTCGCTGGTCACGGCCGACGCACAAAGCGCGCGCGACAAGCTTTTTGGAACCCACGCCTCGCTGGCGCCGGGGCCGGTCAACACCGGCTACGACGCGGTGGACGCCCATCTCGACCTGGCGCTGCCGCAGTGGCCGCAATGGCGCCTGCGGGCCGGCTACCTGCTGCGCGCCAACCTCGGCACCGGGGCCGGCGTGGCCTCGTCGCTGGACCCGGTGGGCAAGGGGCGCGGCGAGCGCATGCACGCCGAGCTGGGCTGGACCGACCCCGATTTTTCCGCCGACTGGAGCGTGGGCGCCACCGCCAGCGTGCTGCAGTTCAAGCAGCGCATCACCACCGACCTGCGGCTGTCGCCGCCAGGCACGCGCTTTCCGACCGGCCTGTTCCCGGACGGCTTCATCGGCCACCCGGACACCTCCGAGCGCCAGCTGCGCCTGTCGGCGTACGCGCTGTACCACGGCTGGACCGGCCACAAGCTGCGCATCGGCGTCGGGCATGACGACCTGGACATGTACCACACCGCCACCTTCAAGAACTACATCTTCAACCCGGCCGGGGTGCCGGTGCCCACCGGCCCGGTGATCGACTACTCGCAGATCCAGCCCTTCCTGCTGCCGCAGCGGCGCATGGTGAGCTACCTCAACCTGCAGGACGAATGGCAGTTCGCGCGCGACTGGACCTTGACGGCCGGCGTGCGCCACGACCGCTATTCCGATTTCGGCGGCACCACCAATCCGCGCGTGGCCGTGGTGTGGGACGCGGCGCTGGACCTGACCGCCAAGCTGCTGTACGGCCGCGCCTTCCGCGCGCCCTCCTTCAACGAGGAATACGGCATCAACAACCCGGTCCAGCGCGGCAACCCGGACTTGCAGCCGGAGCGCATCGGTACGCTGGAAGCGGCGCTGGCCTGGCAGGCCAGCCAGCGGCTGCAGCTGAACCTGAACCTGTACCGCCATGCCATGCAGCACATCATCCGCAGCGTGCCGAACCAGCAAGCCGGCACCGGCGCCATGTTCCGCAACACCGGCAACCAGCGCGGCAAGGGACTGGAACTGGAAGCGGTGTGGGAAGCGTCGCGCATGGTGCAGGTCACCGGCAGCTACGCTTGGCAGCGCTCGATCGACGCCGCCACCGGGCGCGACGCCGGCTATGCCCCGCGCCACCACCTGCATGCCCGCGCCGACCTGCGCCTGCCCGGCCTCGGCGTCTTCAGCCCGCAGCTGAACCGGGTGGAGAGGCGCAGCCGCGCGCCCGGCGACACGCGTCCCGCCGTGCCGGACTACACCACCTTCGACCTGGCCTTCAGCACCGGCCGCCTGCTGCCGCGCTGCGAACTGTCGTTCGCGCTGCGCAACGCCTTCAACGCCGACGTGCGCGAGCCCAGCCTCGCGCCCGGCGCCATCCCGAACGACTTGCCGATGGCGCCGCGCGCCCTCCACGTGCGCGCCTTGTTCACGCTGTAATTCCGCTTGCAGTTCCGCCCGCAATTCCACTGCAGCAACCCTTCTTACGAAAGGGGCAATAGAATATTTTCACTAATTCTCTCCAAAACTCACACATTGCCTGCTTTTTAAGCTATTATCTCGCGCTGCAACATTTATTGCCTTTCGGAACACAATGTTGCAAAACTGCTAGTTAATATCGGCTTATCGGAGAAGCCGATTCGCCCATATTGAGGAGCTTATATGTTTGACAATGTCGACTATGAACGACAGGAGAAGTCACGTCCTGCCGCCCCTGGCAAGATCGCCAAAACCGCCAATACCGCCGCCAAGGCCATGGACATGGCCGACCTGCTGGTCGCCTACCTGGAACAAATGGGTGTCGATTATGTGTTCGGCGTGCCCGGCGGCGCCATCGAACCCCTGTACGACGCGATCGCCCGCAACCAGCGCAGGGGCGGCAATCTGAGCCATATCGTGGCGCGCCACGAAGCCGGCGCCGCCTTCATGGCCGACGGCTATGCCCGCGAGACCGGCAAGCTCGGCGTCTGCGTGGCCACCTCCGGCCCCGGCGCCACCAATATGCTGACCGCCGTCGCCACCGCCTACGCCAACGGCGTGCCGATGCTGGTGATTTCCGGCCAGCCGGCCCTGCCCTCGTTCGGCAAGCACACGCTGCAGGAGTCGTCCTGCACCGGCATCGACGTGCTGGGCATGTTCCGCCACTGCACCCGCTACAACTCCCTGGTGTCCCATCCCATGCAGCTGGAATGGAAGCTGATTACCGCATTGCAGCATGCAAGCCGCGCGCCGTCCGGCCCGGTGCACCTGAGCGTGCCGGTCGACGTGTTCCGCGCCCCCAGCAATGTGCGGGTGCCGAGCTACGACATGAACAGCCTGCTGGAGCCGGCCGCCCTGATGGACGAAGCCGGCGTCGAGCGCCTGCGCGCCCTGCTGGCGCGCGCCCGCAACGTGGTGGTGCTGGTCGGTTCCGGCTGCGGCGAGTCGATCCATTCCATCCTGCAGTTCGCCACCCTGAAGGGCGCCACCTTCGTCACCACGCCGGACGCCAAGGGCCTGGTCAGTCCGCAGCACCCGCTGTACCGCGGCGTGTTCGGCTTCGGCGGCCACGCCACGGCCGAAGCGGCCCTGCGCGATCCGTCGGTGGACTTGATCATGGCCGCCGGCACCAGCATGGGCGAATGGAACACCGGCGGCTGGTGCGAGAGCCTGCTGAACAACCGCCTGGTCCACATCGACGAATCGGAAGAGCACCTGGCGCGCACGCCGATGGCGCGCCTGCACCTGCGCGGCAGCCTGGGCCTGGTGTTCGACCGCCTGGTCGGCCACATCCAGCAGGAAAATCCGCAGGACGAGCAGGCCACGGCGCACCGCCGCGCCATGCGCGAGCTGTCCTTCAAGGCCTGGCGCACCTCGGACATGCTGGAAGCGCCGCACGCCTACTTCAGCGACGCCAGCCCGATCAAGCCGCAGCGCCTGATGAAGGAGCTGGGCGACCTGTTCCCGCACAGCACCCGCTTCCTGGCCGACGCCGGCAACAGCATCGCCTGGGCCGCGCACTACCTGCAGCCGCAGGACCGCCGCATGGGTGAGCGCCGCAGCGCCGACGGCGAACGCCCGCGCGACCTGGGCAAGCGCCGCAGCACCGGCGGCTGGCTGCGCCTGACCAGCCACTTCGCCCCCATGGGCTGGGCCATCGGCGCGGCCATCGGCACGGCGGCCGGCAACCCGCACGCGCCGGTGGTGTGCATCACCGGCGACGGCAGCATGCTGATGAGCGGCCAGGAATTGTCGGTGGCCGTGGCCGAGCAGCAGTGCGTGATTTTCGTGGTCCTCAACGACCGCGCGCTGGGCATGGTCAAGCACGGCCAGCGTCTCGGCGGCGCCGAGCAGATCGGCTACGAACTGCCGCCCACCGATTTCGCCGCCCTGTCGCGCGCGCTGGGCGGCCGCGGCCACACCATCCGTTCGGCCAAGGACCTGCAGGCGCTGGATATCAAAGGCATCTGCAACTACCCTGGCCCGACCCTGCTGGACGTCTACATCGACCCGGAGGAAGTGCCCCCCATGGGCAGCCGCCTGCGCGTGCTGATGGACGATGGACAATAAGGAGGACGCCATGCAAAAACTACAAGACAAAATCGTCCTAATTACCGGCGGCAGCAGCGGCATCGGCCTGGCCAGCGCGCAGCTGTTCCAGGCCCAGGGAGCGCAAGTGGCCATTACCGGACGCGACGAGCAAGCGCTCGAGCAGGCCGGTGCCGCACTGGGCGGCAAGGCCCTGCTGATACGCAGCGATGCCGGCCAGTTGGCCGCCATCGATGATGTGATGGCGCGGGTCCGCGCGCACTACGGCCGCTTGGACGTGCTGTTCATCAACGCCGGCGTCGCCAAACCGGCACCGATCGAACACACCAGCGAAGCCGCCTTCGACGAGCAGATCGGCGTCAACCTGAAAGGCGTGTTCTTCACCATACAGAAAGCGCTGCCCCTGTTCGGCGCGGGCGGCGGCAGCATCATCGTGACCACTTCCATCACGAACCAACTCGGCTCGCCGATGTTCAGCGTGTACGGCGCCGCCAAGGCCGGCCTGCGTTCGCTGGTGAAGTCGCTGGCACTCGAACTGGTGGGGCGCCGCATCCGCGTGAACGCCATCAGCCCCGGACCGATCGCCACGCCCATGTTCGACCGCCTGGGCCTGCCGCCCGAAGTGGCGGCCGCAAAGAAGCAGGCCATCGCCGAGAAATCGCCCAGCCGCCGCTTCGGCACGGCGGATGAAGTGGCCAAGGCCGCGCTGTTCCTGGCCTGCGACGACTCGTCCTATATGGTGGGCGACGAGATCGTGGTCGACGGCGGCATGAGTCTGCTGTGAGGGAGAACGACTTGACTACCCATCAAAAGGCCGCTGTGCCTTCGCCCAAAGACCTGATCCACACCACCATTTGGCAGGAAGTGCCGGAGGCGGATAATCCCTTCGCCACCCGCGCCGCCTATTGCCGCGGCTACGACGTCTATGGCGCCATGGCCGGCCAGGCGCGCTGGATAGAGATGCTGTGGCTGCTGCTGCGCAGCGAACTGCCGGCCGGCGCGGAACTGGACATCCTGGAGGCGCTGGCCGTGGCGCTGGCCAATCCTGGTCCGCGCGACGGCTCGGTGCACGCCGCCATGTGCGGCGGCGCGGGCGGCTCGACCGCCGCCTCGTCCCTGATGGCCGCGCTGGCCGTGGGCGCCGGCCGCTCCGGCGGCGCGCGCGAGGTGCACGACGCCATGACCATGTGGCGCCGCTGCGGCGCCGATCTGGACGCATGGCGCGCCCACCACGCCGCCAGCGCCAACGATCCGGTCGACGTCTGGCCGGAGCAAGCCCATCTTCCCGGCTTCGATCCGCACGGCGTCTCCACGCCGCTGCCGGTGCGCCAGCTGCTCGCCGCGCTGGACCGCATGGGCGCGGGACCGCAAACGGCTTGGCTGCACGCCGGCCTGGAGCAGGCCCGCACCGCCGCCGGCCTGCCGCTGGCCATGTGCGGCGTGGCCGCCTGCGTGTTCGGCGACCTGGGCTTCAGCCCGGACGAGGGCGAAATGCTGTACCTGCTGCTGCGCCTGCCCGGCGCCGCCGCCCACGCGCTGGAACAGAAGGCGGTCGGCTTCAAGCAGTTCCCGTTCTACAAACTGGAGCTCGACCCGGCCGCCACGCCGCCGGTGCCCGCAGCCCCAGCCCTGAGGGAGGCCGCATAATGCCGCGCAATCACAGCCACATTAATGAAGTGCTGAGCGGCCCGGCGCTGCTGCAGCACCACGCCGGCCAGCTGCATACCAAGGTCGGCGCCGCCTTCCCCGGCAGCCACGCGGTGTTCCGCGGCCACGACCTGCACCGCGAACTGTGCGACCTGCAGTGGGTGCAGCTGTATGCCTACGGCATCACCGGCCGCCACCTTACCGAAGCCCAGGCCGAATTGGTGCAGGCGATGTGGACCCACACCTCCTATCCGGACGCGCGCCTGTGGAACAACCGCGTGGCGGCGCTGGCGGGCAGCGCGCGCAGCAGCGCCTCGCTGGGCATCGTGGCCGGCATGGCGGTATCGGAGGCGACCACCTACGGCGGGCAGGCCACCATGCTGTGCATGACTTTCCTGCAGAACGCCCTGCGCCAGGTGCAGGCCGGCGCGCCGCTGGCCGACGTGGTGTGGGCCGAGACCGAACGCAGCAAGATCTACGGTTTTGGCCGTCCGATCAACTCCCACGACGAGCGGATTCCCTTTATCATGGCGCTGGCCGAGCGCCTCGGCTTGCACAACGGCCCGCACCTGGCGCTGGCCTGGCAGGTGGAGCAGGTGCTGCTGAGCCGTTACGGGCAACTGCACATGAACTATTCGGGCCTGCACGCGGCCATCATCGCCGACATGGGCATGTCGGTGCGCGAGCTGCAACTGCTGCGCATGCCGATCTTCATCGCCGGCATGGCGCCGTGCGTGGTGGAAGCGGCCGAAAAGCCGGAACGGGTGCTGTTCGCCACGCCGTGCAGCGCGGTCGACTATACGGGACCGGCGCCGCGCGCCTGGAAACCGGAGCGGATGCAAGCAGCGGCCTAGTGGTCTACTTGCAAGCTGCAAGCTTGCAACAGTTCTTGCTGTTTTGTCCCATGAGGAAAGAGTGCCACGCTACAATGGGAAAAATATCACAATCTGGAGATTGGATTTGAAGTCTGTGCGCGCATCCCGCTTATCGTCCCGCCTATCCCGTTGCTGGCTGGCAGTGGCCCTGGCCCTGCCTGCCCTGGCGGCCCAATCCCAGGCGCATGCCCAAGCAGGCCCCAGTAGCGAAGAGGACGAACTGACTATGGTCTACGGCGACGCCGACAGCGTCAGCATCGCCACCGGCAACCTGCAGTCGCTGCGCCGCGCGCCGGCCGTGGCCTCGGTCGTGACGGCGGCCGACATCGCCGCCATGGGCGCAACCGACCTCGACCACGTGCTGGAAACCGTGGCGGGCCTGCACATTTCGCGCAGCCCCAACAGCTATACGCCGCTGTACATCATGCGCGGCGTGTTCAGCCAGTACGCGCCGCAAGTGCTGGTGCTGCAGAACGGCGTGCCGGTCACCACGCTCTACATCGGCAACAAAGGCAATGTTTGGGGCAGCTTCCCGGTAGAACACATTTCGCGCATTGAAATCATCCGTGGTCCGGGCTCCGCGCTGTACGGATCGGACGCGTTCTCCGGCGTCATCAACATCATCACCAAGGGCCCGGCCGAAGCGGCCGGCACCGAGGTCGGTGCGCGGCTTGGCTCCTTCCAGTCGCGCGACGCCTGGGTACAGCACGGCGGCAAAGTCGGCCCGGTCGAGGTCGCCGCCTTCCTGCGCACCGGCACCACCGACGGGCAGCACCGAATCATCGAAGCCGACGCCCAAACCCGCAACGACACGCTGCTCGGCACCCGCGCAAGCCTGGCGCCCGGCGGCGTCAATGTGGGCGGCGATGCAGTCGATCTGAACCTGGAAGCGACCTATGGCCAATGGCGCGCACGCTTCGGCTACAAGCTGCGCGACAAGCAAGGCAGCGGAGCCGGCATCGCCTCCGCGCTCGACCCGGTCGGCACAGGCCGCAGCGAACGCATCAACACCAGCCTGGCCTGGGCCAACCCACAGTTCACGCGCGATTGGGGCCTGGGCGTGAGTATCAGCACGCAGTCGTACGTGCAGGAACTCAAGGGTTATGTACTGCTGCCGCCCGGCACGCGCTTCCCCACCGGGGCATTCCCCAACGGAATGATAGGCGCGCCCGAAACCTGGGAGCGCGCCACCCGCCTGACCGGCTACGCCGACTACAGCGGCTTTACCGGCCATCACGTGCGCATCGGCGTGGGCCACGACGAGCTGGACCTCTACCGCACGCAGGAGCGGCGCAACTTCACGTACACGGCGAACGGTACGCCGGTACCGCTGCCAGCGCTGGCCGACTTCAGCGAAAGCAACCCCTTCATGCGTCCTCATCTCCGCCGCATCGACTATATTTACGCGCAGGACGAATGGCGCATGGCCACCGACTGGACCCTGACCGCCGGCGTGCGCCACGACCGTTATTCCGATTTCGGCGGCGCCACCAACCCGCGCATGGCGCTGGTATGGGATGCCACGTTCGACCTGACCGCCAAGCTGCTGTACGGCCGCGCCTTCCGCGCACCGTCCTTTAACGAAGCGTACAGCCTGGCCAACCCGGTTGCGCGCGGCAACGCAAACCTAAAACCCGAGACCGACCGCACGCTGGAGGCCGCCTTCTCCTGGCAAGCCCAGTCCGACGCGCAGGTCAACCTGACCCTGTACCGCTACGCCATGGGCAACATCATCCGCCTGGTGCCCAATGCGGTGGCCGGCACCGGCTCCACCTTTGCCAACACCGGCAGCCAGGTGGGCCACGGCCTGGAACTGGAAGGCAACTGGAATGTGAACCGCGAACTGCGCGTGGTGGGCAACTACGCCTGGCAGCGCTCGGTCGACAAGGCCACCGACACCGACGCCGGCTACGCGCCGCACCACCACGTGTTCGCCCGCGCCGACTGGCAGTTTGCCGGCGGCTACACCCTGTCGCCGCAGCTGAACTGGGTGGCCGACCGCAAGCGCGCCGCCGGCGACCTGCGCAAGCCCATCGACAACTACCACACGCTGGACCTGACCTTGTCCACCCGGCGCGGCAAGAATCACTGGAACTTCTCGGCCGCCGTGCGCAACCTGTTCGACGCCGACGCCCGTGAACCCACCCTGGCGCCGGGCCTGGCGCTGCCGTTCGACCTGCCGCTGGCCGGCCGCAGCTTCTCGCTGCAGGCCAGCTACAAGCTGTAAGCCTCCCCTGCCCCTGATCCGGCGGCCTGCCGCGGCCGGATCAGCGACCGCCTGTGCGGCCATCCCAAACGTTGCCAGTTTGCGCTGCCGTTTGTCGCGCACGGTGCGCCGTGACACCTTCGAGGCGCTGAAGGCGGCCATCGGCGAACTGGACGCGCCATGACCTGCGTCAATCCGACCGAGACAAACGATTGAATATCCGCCACAACGGCGTACGCTGAACCTTAGCAAGCGGGGCCGGACCGCCCGCTTCACCTAAAGGAGGCGTATATGTCGACGACATCATCATCCCTCGCTGCCCTGACCGCCCTGTTCATGGCCGGCCCCGCCCTCGCAGCGCCGCAAGACCCCACCACCAGCATCAAGCGCGACACCGACCCGGCCCGCGCCCTGGCCGAGCCGTCCTACCAGACGCGCGAGGAAAGGCTGAACGCCAAGCCGCTGGACTGGAACGCCACCAAGGGCAAACCCAAGCGCAAGGCCCAGACGGCGGCGGAGAAAAAAGCGCTGGCCGGCGCCAAGACCGAGCACGCCGAAGGCGGCGCGCCCGATCCCAAAGCCGACGAGGAGGCCCGGCGCCTGCACCCGGACGACTGGAAAGCGCCCGACCGGAATCAGCGCTAAGCCCATCGCACGCCAAGCCAAACTCGACAGGGAGATCTGATATGGACAAGCACACCATCATGGCGTTCGCGGCGCTGGCCGGGATTGCCGCGTTCGCGCTCGCCGGGCCGGCGCAGGCCACGGCCGACATCTTCACGCAATACCAGGAAACCAACAACAGCAATACGCCGCGCGCGATCGGCAAGCTGTTCACCAACGCCGGCAGCTGCTCCGCCTCCGTCATCAGCGGCAACAACATCATCGTCACGGCCGCGCACTGCTGCTACAATCGCTCCACCAACAACTGGATCGGCGGCTGGGCCTTCGCGCCGGCCTACAACAGCGGCAACGCGCCGTTCGGCGTGTTCACCTGGTCGCAGGCGCGCATCCTCACCAGCTGGATCAACAACGGCGACGTGGCGTCCGACGTGTGCCTGATCGCGCTGCAGAACGACTCGGCCGGGCGCGGCGTCACCTACTACACCGGCTGGCTGGGGCGCTCGTGGAATTACGGCAGCGTGCTCAGCCAGCACGCGCTCGGCTATCCGGGCAACCTGGGCGGCGGCCACACGCTGCAGCTGTGCGCCTCGGAGAGCTTCAACCCCAGCGGCAGCTGCGGCGGCACCTCGGTACTCAACACCGGCTGCTCGATGACCTTCGGTTCCAGCGGCGGGCCATGGCTGCGCGACTACCGGGGCGGCAACCACGTCGACTCCGTGGTGCACGGCTACGACGGCACCACTTGCACCGGCACCTTCGGCCAGACCTTCAACGGCCCGCGCTTCACCAGCGGCAATATCGCCGCGCTGTGCACCGCGCAAGGCTGCTGACGGCGCCGCCCCGGGCGCTCGCCTCAGGCCCCGGCCCCCGCCGGCTCAGCGCGCGGCGTCGTCCCAGGCGGTGGCGGCAGCCGCTTCCAGCACCGGCCGCCAGGCCGGCGCCACTGGCAGCAGGAACAGCTCGCGCAGCGCCTGCTCGAGTCCATCCGCGTCGAGATAGCTGCGCGCGAGGCTGCCATCGCCGCCGCGTATGCTGAGGCGGTTCTGCAGCAGCGCGTAGCGCGCCTGCGGCGTGGTGCGCGCCACGATCAGCTTGTGCCGGAAATGCGAATCCGGGTGCGTGGCCGTGTAATAGTTGGCCATGTCGTAGTCGCCCGCCGTCTGCAGCGCCGGTGAGATCCGGTACACCGGCTGCCACGCGGCGCCGTCGCCAGCGCCGATCTCCACTTCCAGCAACTGCTCGTTGCCGGCCGCGCTCAGGCGGAAGCGCTCGTGCGGCGTTTCCTGCGGCCCGGCCAGATCGAAGCGCACCGGCGCCGTCAGCACGCAGCTGCCGAAGCCGACGTCGGCCAGCCACGGCGTGCCGTCGATGGTCACCCGCAGCACCATGTGCGTGCGCGGCCGCAGCGCCGCTTCCGGGCCGAGCTGCCAGCGCACCTGCGCAATCAAGCCCTCCACGCTGAAACCCATGGCTTCCAGCACCCGCTGGAACAGGCTGTTCTGCTCGAAGCAATAGCCACCGCGCCCGGCCGCGATCAGCTTGGCGTCCACCGCCTGCGGCGCCAGGTCCACCGGCAGGTGCAGCAGCGGGTCGAGGGCTTCAAAGGGGATGGCGGCCGGGTGCAGTTGCTGCAAGGCACGCAGCGCGCCCAGCGTGGGCGCGCGCTCGCCGGTGTAGCCTATGCGCGCGCAGTAGGAATCCAGGAACTGTTGCATCGATTTCGCTCCATTTAACAATATGGCGAAAAGGATAGCACTTTCCGGTCAGCCCGGCCGCTGGCGCAGTATGTTCAGGAACACGTCGGGCTGGAAGCCTTCGCGCATCTGCTCGCCGCGCACCACCAGGAAGGGCGTGCCCCTGGCGCCGTAGGCCTTGAAGGCCCTGGCGCACGCGCCGCTGGCGCTGATATTGCACTCGGTGTAGGCGAAGCTGCGCTGCGTCAGCCATTTCGTGGCCAAGTTGCAGTACAGGCAGCCGTCTGTGGTGTACATCGTCACCTCGCCCGGCCGCACCTGCCCGGCCAGAGCGGCGATCTGCGCGGGCGAGACTTCATTGCTCGCCAGGTTGCGCAACTTGCCGACACCGCCAAAGAATATGAAAGCCAGCAGCAAGCATGCAGCCGCCACTGCGAACCAAGGCACCTTGCTGGCCTTCGGGCAAAAGGTGTATTCGATGTCTTTCATCCCTTTATGTTATCTCAACTTTTGCCCGAAGTGTCTTACTTTCCCGCGTAATCGCCGGCCCGCACCTACTTGCGTCGCGAACAGGCGAACCTGCGCCTGCCGGCGAACCAGTTCGCGCGTCTGCAAGGCAAGGGAAACGCCGCCAGGTGGGAGCGTGGGCGGCTTGCAATAAACTATTAATTATCAATATAAAAATATATTGACAGGCAATAATTCCTTGCGTCAATATTCATCCGCTTGATTAATAAGCGCATTAATTCCAACAATTTAACCGACAGGATAAAACATGGCATCTGGCACTGGAACCAACTCGGCCGACACTTTTTACATGAGCACCTTCGGCGCCCCGGTTTATCCGGCCACCGCACACGGATATAATGCACTGGGCGGCAATGACACGGTCTATGGCAGCTCCTATGTCGACATTATTCAAGGTGGCACGGGCGACGATATTCTCTACGGCTATGCCGGCGACGATACTCTGGTCGGCCAGGCCGGCAGCGACACCCTGTACGGCGGCGACGGCGACGACTTTATCCACGGCGGCAGCGTAGATGCCGGTTCGGACGTGCTGAACGGCGGTGCCGGCAATGACCGCATGCACGGCGGGCTGGGCGACGACCTGTATGTCCACACCCTGAACAGCGGCGTCGACACCATCAACGACGGCGCTTCCGAAGCGCTGAACCCGGGCTATGGCGGCGGTTCGGACGTTCTCCAGTTCACCGGCATTACCCTGGCCCAGCTGGCCGCTTACCGCCCGGCCGGCACGAATGAGCTGTGGCTGGGCAGCACCGCCGATTTTGCCGACGGCGTGATGGATGACGGCGTGATTATCCAGGATTTCTATGCCGGCGACGCCAACACTTTCATTGAATGGGTGTACACTGCCGACAATCAGTGGGTTGACCTGATGCAGCTGATTTAAATCAGGCCAAGCGCCGGCATTTATTTCCGCCGGCGCCGTTTGTTTTAAGACGCTATTTAAACCGTAGTTAATCCAGGAGGCGACCACATGTCCCGCATCGATTCCGCCAGTCCTTACCGCGTGCAAGGCAGTGTCACGTCCATCGCCGAGTTGGCGCAAAAGAAACCAGGCTTCGTTATTCCCGCCAGCGCAGAACAAATAGCAGAATTAAAACTGCGCGACGAGCAGATGCAGGCTCGCGAAGCCGCTGCCGTCCGCCATGCGCAGAACAACCCGGACCCTGTCTATGCGCAAATCGTCTCGAACGGCCAGGTTCTGGCCACCGTGTATGCGTCGGGCAGTGCCAGCACCCAGCAGAACCTCAACCTCAAGCTGACGGAGGATGGCGAGGGCCTGGCGCTGGCGCAGACGCGGCTGGCCGAGCTTTCCAAGGCGATCAAGGGCGAAGTGGTGTACGCGCAAGGCCCGGTGAAAGCGCCCGCGCCGCTGCTGGAGCCGGCCTTGCCGCAAGTAACGGCGCGCGGCCTGAACGAGATGGTGCGCGACATGGACTGGGCGCTGGCCCGCGCACGCATGGCCGAATAAACTATTTGACGCGCTGCTTTTCCAGCTTGCGCGCCAGGGTGCGGCGATGCATGCCGAGGCGGCGCGCCGCCTCGGAGATGTTGAAGTCGGTCTCGGCCAGCACTTCGTGGATGCGTTCCCATTCCAGCGTCTTGATGGAGGTGGAACGGTTGGTCATTTCCACTTCCGCACTGCCGGCCACGTGGGCGAAGGCCGCTTCGATGTCGTCCGTGTTGGACGGCTTGGCCAGGTACTGGCAGGCGCCCAGCTTGATCGCCTCGACCGCCGTGTTGATGCTGGCGAAGCCGGTCAGCACCACGATCAGCATGTCCGGGTCGTGCGCGTGCAGCATTTGCACGCACAGCAGGCCGGAAGTGTTGTTCTTGAGCTTGAGATCCACCACCGCGTAGCCGGGCGAATTGTCCTCCAGCAGCGCTTCGGCCTCCTCCAGGCTGGCCGCCAGCAGCACCTGGTAGCCGCGCCGCTCGAACGAACGGCCGAGCGTGCGCGCGAAGGCGGCATCGTCTTCGATGATGATGAGCTGGCGGACTTCTTCTGGTACTTCTTCTTGTACTTCGTCTGCGGTCATTCCTATTCCTCTTCCACTGCAATGGCCGTGAGCGGCAAGCTCAGCAGCACGGCGGCGCCGCCTTCGGGGCGGTTGCTGGCCGTGACCGTGCCGCCCAGGGTGCGCGCCACGTTCACCGTCAGGAACAAGCCCAGGCCACGGCCCGGCTTGCCCTTGCTTGAATTGTAGGGCTTGCCGAACTGTTCCAGGATCTCGGGCGCGAAGCCGGGGCCGTTGTCGCTGACCAGCAGCTTCAGCGCCCCGTCTTCGCACGTCGCTTCCAGCCGGATCGATTCCGGCGACGCTTCCAGCGCATTGTCCAGCACGTTGCAGATCATTTGCTTCAGCGCCGAG
The DNA here is from genome assembly GCF_059567845.1 of Massilia sp. BGA-UO-ETr-WB1. Taxonomy (NCBI): domain Bacteria; kingdom Pseudomonadati; phylum Pseudomonadota; class Betaproteobacteria; order Burkholderiales; family Oxalobacteraceae; genus Massilia; species Massilia sp. BGA-UO-ETr-WB1. Next base: position 1,181,743 of record NZ_JCAQOT010000027.1, read on the forward strand.
TCGAACACCACCGGCATGTCGGCAATCCGGTTGTCGTACTCGAACGCGGCCACCGGCCGGCTGTCGCGCCACTCCGCCACCAGCTCGTCAAGGAAGGTGTTGATGGTGGTGCGGGCCGACGATTCGCCGCGCGCCTCGCCCGCCGACAGCAAAATGCCGCTGACGATGGCTTTGCAGCGCGCCAGCTGGGCCTGCATTTCGCCGATTTCCTCCAGCAGCTCCGGGTTCTTGCTGAATTCCGGCATGCGGCGCCAGTCCCCCAGTATGACCGATAAGGTCGCCAGCGGCGTGCCCAGTTCGTGCGCGGCGCCCGAGGCGAGCAGGCCCATGCGGACAATGTGCTCTTCCTCGGCGGCGCGCTGGCGCATGCTGGCCAGCATGGCGTCGCCGGCCCGCAGATTGCTCATGATGCGGGTGATGAACACCACCAGCAGCGCCGCGTTCAGCGCGAAGCAGATCAGCATGCCCTGGATGTACAGGCTGAAGTAGCCGCGCTCGTGGAACAGCGGCAGCGCGATCGGCTTGGACCACACCGACAGCCCGGCCAGGCAGGCGCTGGCGATGGCGACGATGGTCCAGGTGGACCAGGCCTCCAGCAGCACGGCGCTCAGGATCACCTGCAACAGGTAGAGGTAGACGAAGGGATTGGAGGTGCCGCCGCTCAGGTAGAGCTGGGCCGTGAGGCTGGCCACGTCCACCAGCATGGCGATGAACAGTTCGGCGTTCGAGACCGCCCATTCCTCGTGCCAGCGCAGCTGGCTGGCCACGTTGAAGGCGATCAGGCAGGCCAGCACTTCCAGCATGTAGACCAGCGGCAGCTTGATGCCGAAGCCCCAGGCCACCACCGCGATGGTGGTCACCTGGCCGACCACGGCGATCCAGCGCAGCTGGATCAGCTGCTGCATGTTCTGGTGTCCCGCCGCCTGACCCGCGCTGGCCTTGGCCAGGAAGGAAGGTAATTTTGCTATCGAAAGTATTTGGCCCGACATGGTCCCTCGCCCGGTTTATGCGTCCGCGTCGTCCTTGCGCGCGCGGCGGCGCTCGTCGCGGATCACCCACGCCAGCGCGGCCGCCATCATAACAGCCAGCGCGTACCAGGTGAGAGCATAAACCAGGTGGTTGTTCGGGAAAGAAATAACCGTCATGCCGCCGTAGGGGCGCGCGGCCGGGTCCAGGTCGGCCACGTACTGGCCGGCGCCGGCGTCGACGAAGTATGGCGCCACGCGCGCCGTGTGCAGGCCGCGCGCGGCGGCCATGGCGTGCACGTCGCGCGCATACCAGCGGTTCTGCGCCGGTTCGTTGGCGCGCAGGCCCAGCGGGCCCTTGCCCACTTCGCTGATGCGCAGCAGGCCGTTCAGGCGCACCGGGGCGCGGCCGGCCAGGGCGGCGGCGGCGCAGGCGTCGGTGCCGGCCGGCACGCTGTTGGACAGGCTGGATTCGAGTTTGGCGGCAGCGTCCAGCGGCAGGAAGCCGCGGTTGATCATGACGACGCTGACGCCGTTGCTGCCGTCCGCCAGGCACAGCGGCGTGAGCAGCCAATAGCCAGGGCCACGTTCGGTGGTCGCCTGCGCTTTGGTGGAGTATTCGGGGAGCAGCACGCCGGTCAGGTGGACATGGCGGTATTCATCGGTCTCTGCGGAGACCTTGGCCCAGTCCTGCGGGCCGGGGGCGGGAACCGGCTCGGCGTGCACGCGCGCATTGACGCGTTCCACCAGGGCCAGTTTCCATTGCAGGCGCTGGACTTGCCACGTGCCCAGCGCGAGCAGTACTGCAATCACCAGCACCGCGCAGCCCGCCAGCGTGTAGCGCAGGCCTGCCGATCGCAGGCGCGGCGCAGCGGCGGAGCGCGGTGCGGACATCATGGCATGTTGCGCATTTGGTGCGCGTCCATGCTTGGCATCATGTTGGCGTTCATGTGGTACATGACCCAGATCGAACCGGCCAGCACGATGACCACCAGGATCAGCGTGAACATCATGGCCAGCATCGACCAGCCGCCCTCCACTTTCGCGTTCATGTGCAGGAAGTAGACCATGTGGACCACGATCTGCACGGCGGCGAAGCCGAGGATGGTGAAGGCGGTGGTGGCCGGGTTGGCGAACACGTTGCCCATCACCAGCCAGAACGGAATGGCGGTCAGGATCACCGACAGGATGAAGCCGATGGTGTAGGACTTCAGGCTGCCGTGGTTGTGGTCGTCATGGCCGTGGTGGCCGTGGCCGTGATCGTCATGGCCATGGTGGTCGTGATTGTGATCGCTCATGGCAGAACTCCCATCAGGTAAACAAAGGTGAACACGCCGATCCAGACCACGTCCAGGAAGTGCCAGAACATCGACAGGCAGGTCATGCGGCGCATGTTTTCATGCGTCAGGCCGTGCTTCTTCAGCTGGAACAGCAGCGTCACCAGCCAGACGATGCCGAAGGTCACGTGCAAGCCGTGGGTGGCCACCAGCGCCCAGAACGAGGTCAGGAAGGCGCTGCGCTGCGGACCGGCGTTTTCATGCAGCAGGTGCATGAATTCGTACAGTTCCAGCGAGATGAAGGCCGCGCCGAACAGGCCGGTGACGATCAGCCAGCCCATGGTGGCGCCCAGGCGCTTGCGGCCCGCTTCCAGCATGGCGAAGCCGTAGGTGATCGACGACAGCAGCAGCATCGAGGTATTCAATGCCACCAGCTTCAGGTCGAACAGCTCGGCGCCGGTCGGGCCGCCCGCGTAGTTGCGGCCCAGCACGGCGTAGGTTGCGAACAGGACGGCGAAGATCAGGCAATCGCTCATCAGGTAGATCCAGAAACCCAGCAGGGTGCCGTTTTCCGGATGGTGCTCGCGCACGAAGTAGCGCGAGCTCGGGTTCAAAGTAGCGTCAGACATGGGCATTCAGCAGTTGGGTGCGAGCATTTTCGGTGCGGACCACTTCTTCCGCAGGAATGTAGTAATCGCGTTTGTAGTTAAACGTGTGAACAATGATGGCGGCCATCATGGCGGCGAACGACAGGCCGGCCAGGATCCACATCTGCCAGATCAGCGCGAAGCCCACCAGGCCGCTGATCGCGGCGATCACGAAGCCGGCCCAGGTGTTCTTGGGCATGTGGATCGCCACGTAGTCCTTCAGCGGACGCTGGTAGCCGTTCTTCTTCATGTCGGCCCAGGTGTCGTTGTCGTGCACGCGCGGGGTGAACGCGAAGTTGTAGTCCGGCGGTGGCGACGAGGTCGACCATTCCAGCGTGCGGCCGTTCCATGGGTCGCCGGTGACGTCCAGGTTTTGCTTGCGGTCGCGGAACGAGACCCAGAACTGCATCAGCATGGCGCCGATACCGCCGGCGATCATCACCGCGCCCACGGCGGCGATCTGGAACCAGATCTGCAGCGATGGATCGTCGAAGTGGCTCATGCGGCGGGTTACGCCCATCAGGCCCAGCACGTACAGCGGCATGAAGGCGAAGTAGAAGCCCACGAACCACAGCCAGAACGACCACTTGCCCCAGTACTCGTTGAGCTTGTAGCCGAACGCTTTCGGGAACCAGTAGTTGATGGCGGCGAACACGCCGAACACCACGCCGCCGATGATGACGTTGTGGAAGTGCGCGATCAGGAACAGCGAGTTGTGCAGCACGAAGTCCGCTGGAGGAACGGCCAGCAGCACGCCGGTCATACCGCCGATCACGAAGGTGATGATGAAACCAATGGTCCACAGCATCGGCACTTCAAAGCGGATGCGGCCGCGGTACATGGTAAACAGCCAGTTGAAGATCTTGGCCCCGGTCGGGATCGAGATAATCATCGTGGTAATGCCGAAGAACGAGTTCACGCTGGCGCCGGAGCCCATGGTGAAGAAGTGGTGCAGCCATACCAGGTAGGACAGGATGGTGATCACGACGGTGGCGTACACCATCGAGGTGTAGCCGAACAGGCGCTTGCCGCAGTAGGTCGAGACGATTTCCGAGAACACGCCGAACACCGGCAGCACCAGGATGTACACCTCGGGGTGGCCCCAGATCCAGATCAGGTTCACGTACAGCATGGGGTTGCCGCCCAGCTCGTTGGTGAAGAAGTTGGTGCCGAAGGTACGGTCCAGCGACAGCATGCCCAGCACGGCGGTCAGCACAGGGAACACGGCCACGATCAGCGCGTTGGTGCACAGGGCGGTCCAGGTGAACACCGGCATCTTCATCATGTCCATGCCGGGCGCGCGCATTTTCACGATGGTGACCACCAGGTTGACGCCGGACAGCAGTGTGCCGACCCCGGCCACCTGTAATGACCAGATGTAGTAGTCCACCCCCACGTCAGGGGACGCCAGGATGCCGGACAGCGGCGGGTAGGCCAGCCAGCCGGTGCGGGCGAATTCGCCCACGAACAGCGAAGCCATCACCAGCACGGCGCCGAAGGCGGTCATCCAGAAGGAGAAGTTGTTCAGGAACGGGAAGGCCACGTCGCGCGCGCCGATCTGCAGCGGCACCACGTAGTTCATCAGGCCGGTCACGAACGGCATTGCCACGAAGAAGATCATGATCACGCCGTGGGCGGTGAAGATCTGGTCGTAGTGGTGCGGCGGCAGGAAGCCGGTCGAGTCGCCGAAGGCGAACGCTTGCTGGGCGCGCATCATCAGCGCGTCGGCGAAGCCGCGCAGCAGCATGATCAAACCGAGGATCATGTACATGATGCCGATTTTCTTGTGGTCGATACTGGTGATCCAGTCGCGCCACAAGGTGCCCCACAGGCGGAAGTAGGTCAAGCCGCCGAGCAGCGCGGTGCCGCCCAGCACGACGCCGACGAAAGTCGCCAGCAGGATCGGATCATGCAGGGGAATCGCGTCCCAGCTTAGCCGTCCGAAGATGAGGTCAGTATTGTGTTGCATTATTGCTCTTCATGGAAAGATTGGGCACGGGAGTCGGCGTATTGCACAGCTCGGCCGCGGTTTTCGCGCGCACGATGTCATCCGCCATCATCTTGTTCATGCAGGTGGTGCCGTCGCCGACGCAGCGGTTCAGGATCGCGTCGTACAGGTCGGCCGAAACGGTCGGGTAGTAGCGCACCGGCTCTTTTTCGCTCGGTTTCTCCAGCACCTGGTAATTGGCGCGGTCCAGCGCCACGGCGCCGCTGGAACCGGACGCCTTGACCTTGGCCACCCAGGCGTCGAAGTCGCCGTTACTGACGCCGTGGTACTTGAAGCGCATGTGCGAGAAGCCGTGGCCGCTGTAGTTGGCCGAGAAGCCGTCGTACACGCCGGCCTTGTTGATGATGGCGTTCAGCTGCGTTTCCATGCTGGGCATCGCGTAGATCATGCCGGCCAGGGCTGGCACGTAGAAGGCATTCATCACGTTCGAGGCGGTGATTTTGAAACGTACAGGCACGTCGACCGGCGTCACCAGCTCATTCACGGTGGCGATGCCCTGCTCCGGATAAATGAACAGCCATTTCCAGTCCAGCGCCACCACCTGCACTTCCAGCGGTTTGACGCCGGCGGCCAGCGGACGCTTCTCGTCGATGCGGTCCAGCGGACGGTACGGGTCCAGCTTGTGGGTGCTGATCCAGGTCAGCAGGCCCAGCACGATGATGATCAGCAGCGGTGCGCCCCAGATCACGAGTTCGAGCTTGGTGGAATGATCCCAATCGGGTTCATATTTGGCTTTAGTGTTGCTTTGGCGATACTTCCACGCAAAGAACAGGGTCAGTGCGATGACTGGGACGACAATCAGCAGCATCAGCAAGGTGGACACCACCACAAGGCGGGCCTGCTGCGCGGCGATATCGCCGGACGGGTTCATTACCACGGTGTTGCAGCCTGCGAGCAACAACAGTGGCAAAAGAGCCAATCCACGATGGTTCAAGGGAGATTTCATGCGGTTATGTACGTTACATAAAATGAATAACATGGTACTGTAACCACAACGGCTGCTCCTGGACATTGGACACTTTGTCCTACCCCCGGGAATGGACCGTTGTACAACTAATAAGCGAGACAAGGAATATGGCCACGACGACAACATTCAACGGCGATCTTCCCGCCGAACATCCATCGCGTCAAACCAGTCAGGGGGCGCGGAATATTAATGCCAGGGATGGGCACATCGAACCCGGAGAAATAGCGATCGGGGTTGTGATAGGCCGGGCATCCGAATACTTCGACTTCTTCGTCTACGCCATCGCCTCGGTGCTGGTCTTCCCGCAGGTCTTCTTCCCCTTCGAAAGCCGCCTCGACGGCACACTCTACTCGTTTGTCATCTTCTCGTTCGCCTTTATCGCGCGCCCCCTCGGTTCCGTGTTGTTTATGGCACTACAGCGGCACTTCGGCCGCGAAGCCAAGCTGACCGGCGCGCTGTTCTTATTAGGCACCTCCACCGCCGGCATCGCCTTCCTGCCCGAATACGCGGACTGGGGCATGACGGCCATCATCATGCTGTCGGTGCTGCGCATCGGCCAGGGCGTGGCCCAGGGCGGCTCGTGGGACGGCCTGCCGTCGCTGCTGGCGCTGAGCGCGCCGCAGAACAAGCGCGGCTGGTACGCCATGCTGGGCCAGCTGGGAGCGCCGGTCGGCTTCATCCTGGCGGCCGGCCTGTTCTCCTTCCTGCTGGCCGAGCTGAACACGCTGGAATTCCTCGACTGGGGCTGGCGCTATCCGTTCTACGTGGCCTTCGCCATCAACGTGGTGGCCCTGTTCGCCCGCCTGCGCCTGGTGTCCACCACTGAATACACCAAGCTGCTGGACGAGCACGAGCTGGACCCGACCCCGGTAATGGAACTGGCGCGGTCGCAAGGCCGCAACGTGCTGATCGGCGCGCTGGCTGCGCTGGCCAGCTACGCGCTGTTCCACCTGGTGACGGTGTTCCCGCTGTCGTGGATCAACCTGTACTCCACCCGTTCGCTGAGCGACTTCCTGGGCCTGCAGATGATAGGCGCGGTGCTGGCGGCGCTCGGCATCATCGTCTCCGGCCTGCTGGCCGACCGTTTCGGCCGCCGCACCACGCTGGGCACCCTGGCCGCGCTGATCGCCGTGTTCAGCGGCTTCGTGCCGATGCTGATGGACGGCGGCGAGGCCGGCCAGAACACCTTCCTGATGGTGGGCTTCCTGCTGCTGGGCCTGTCGTATGGCCAAGCCGCCGGCGCCGTGACGGCCAACTTCCAGACCAAGTACCGCTACACCGGCGCGGCGCTGACGTCCGACCTGGCCTGGCTGGTCGGCGCCGGCTTCGCCCCGCTGGTGGCGCTGGGCCTGTCGGCCAACTTCGGCCTGGCCTACGTCAGCCTGTACCTGCTGTCCGGCGCGGTCGGCTCCCTGGCCGCCCTGAGCCTGAACCGTGCGCTGGAGATTCGCGACTAAGCGTTGTTGATTGAGAAAAAAGACGGGCTCCCGACGAAAGTCGCGAGCCCGTTCTCTGTTTAAGCGCTGCTTAAATTACAACGCGGCTTAATGCAAGCTGCTATTGCGGCGCACAGCGTTGCCGGACAGGACGCGCAGTATGGTTTGGGGATCCACGGAATGAGCCAGCAGATAGGCCCAGGCGTTGGCGGCGCCTTTGGCGGCGTCGATGCGCCGGGCTTCTTCGATCACCTTGGCAAGGTCGTGGTTGCTTCTTTTGCAGCTGCTCATGGTACTGACTCCCTCGGGCTGCCTACGGAGCTGGGTAGGCATGTGCTTGCTCTGCACGGAGGACGCGCTGCGGTTTGGGCGCTTGGTACGCTGTTCTGGGACAGTGCTGGAAATAGTAGCACGCCCCAGACCAAGGTGTTAATACCAATTCGCTATTTAGTGTGGCTGAGTGCGGCAGTTGGCAGGCGGGCCAGCAGCAAATCGGCCACGCCCACCGCCGAGGCCGGGTTCTGGCCGGTGATCAGCTCGCGGTCCGACACGATGTGCGGCGCCCAGTTCGGGCCGCTGCTGTACTTGCCGCCCGCGCGCTCCAGCGCCGTCTGGGGCGTCAGCTTCATCACGCCGCCGTTCAGATAGCCCTTGCCGGCCTCCTCTTCCGCGTTGCTGATGACCGTCATGCGGTAGCCGGCGTAGATCCAGTCCTTGCCGGCAACCTTGGCGCCGGCTTCCAGCTTGCCGACGAACGCTTCCGGCTGGTCCAGCGCGGCCACCAGCGCGGCCGGGCCGTGGCAGACCAGTGCGGTCGGCTTGGCTGCCTTGTGGAAGTAGGCCAGCAAGCGGCCCACGGCCGGGCTGCGGATCAAATCCTGCATCGGCGCGTGCCCGCCCGGGATATAGACCGCGTCATACTGCGCGTACCCGCCCTGCTCCACGCGCGCCAGGCTGACCACCGGCGAGGCCGACACCGAGGTCAGCTTCAGCTTTTCCAGCAGCGCCAGGTGCTCCTGCATGGCGGCCTCGCCGCCGAACAGCGAGGCGTCCAGCGAATTGCGGTCCACGGCGGGCGCCTTGCCCAGCGGCGTGGCGAAGGTGATGGTGTGGCCGGCGTCCAGCAGCTTTTTGACAGGCTGCATCAGCTCGTTGGCGTAAAAGCCGGTTTCATAGACGCGCTGGCCGCGCAGGTCCAGCTGGGACGCGTCCGACAGCACGACCAGCACGTTGGCCGCGTGCGCGCCGGCGGCGGACAGGCCGAGCATGGCGGCGGCAACGGCGGTACGAATCGATGGTTTCATGGCAAAACTCCTTGTGGGCTAGGTTGATAGCCGCTACTCTATTCGCATCGATGGCGACAATAAATAACCACCATCTCAAATCATTTGTTCCCGAAAGAGCATAATGCCGCGCCAATTCGACTACCTGGGCGACGTGGAAGCCTTCCTCGTCATCGCCGACAAGGGCACCATCAGCGCCGCCGCCGTGGCCCTGGGCACCACCGCGTCCGTGCTGAGCCGCGCGGTGGCGCGCCTGGAAGCCCGCCTGGGCGTGCAGCTGATGCGCCGCACCACCCGCCGCCTGAGCCTGACCGACGCCGGCAAGGCCTACCTGGACCAGGCCCGCAGCGCCTTCACCCTGATGGCGGACGCCGAACGCTCGCTGCGCGACCAGGGCGGCGAGCTGTCCGGCACGGTGCGCCTGAGCGCGCCCACCACCTACGGCCACTACCGCCTGCCGCCGCTGCTGCAGTCCTTCATGGAGCAGCACCCGAAAGTGATGGTGGAGCTGAGCATCGCCAACCGCAATGTCGACCTGGTGCAGGAGGGCTACGACATGGCCATCCGCCAGGGCGCGCTGCCGGACAGCAGCCTGATCGCCCGGCCGCTGGAGGACGCCCAGCTATGCCTGGTGGCCGCGCCCGCCTACCTGGCCCGCGCCGGCACGCCGGCCACCATCGCCGACCTGGCCGGGCACGCCTGCCTGCCGTTCACCATGCCCAGCACCGGCAAGCCGGCGCCGTGGCAGCTGCGCGACGGCGGCCGGGATGTGGAATGGCTGCCCGCCGCGCGCATGCGCATCATGGACGACGTGCTGGGCGTGGTCACGCTGGCGCAGCAGGGATTGGGGATCTGCCAGACCTACCGCTTCATCGCCGACGAGCGCCTGCGCAGCGGCCAACTGGCGCCGGTGCTGCAGCAGCACTGGGGCTGCACCCGGCCGTTTTCCCTGATCTACCCGCCGCACCGTGGCCTTTCCGCCGCATCCCGTGCGCTGATAGACACACTTACCGCCAATGCGGCCATTTTGCCGCCCCACGCCCCGCCCCCTATGCTTTAGAATCACAGGCTTCCGCGTGTTGCATGAATATCCACATCAACACGCCTTTAAAACGATCAGGGACCATGAGACATGATTGAAGACGGGAAGAATGAACTGAAACGCGGCCTGAAGAGCCGCCACATCCAGCTGATCGCGCTGGGCGGGGCCATCGGCACCGGCCTGTTCCTGGGCATTGCGCAGACCATCCAGATGGCCGGTCCCTCGGTGCTGCTGGGCTATGCGGTGGCGGGCTTTATCGCGTTCCTGATCATGCGCCAGCTGGGCGAGATGGTGGTGGACGAGCCGGTGGCCGGCTCCTTCTCCTACTTCGCCGACAAGTACTGCGGCAACATGGCCGGCTTCGTCGCGGGCTGGAATTACTGGGTGCTGTATGTGCTGGTGAGCATGGCCGAGCTGACCGCGGTCGGCATCTACGTGCAGTACTGGTGGCCCGCCATTCCGACCTGGGTGTCGGCGCTGGCCTTCTTCATCATCATCAACAGCATCAGCCTGGCCAACGTGAAGGCCTTCGGCGAGATGGAGTTCTGGTTCGCCATCATCAAGGTGGTCGCCATCGTGGCCATGATCGGCTTCGGCGTCTACCTGCTGGTGTCCGGCACCGCCGGCCCGGAAGCCACCGTGGCCAACCTGTGGCAGCACGGCGGCTTCTTCCCGAACGGATTTGCGGGGCTGGTGATGGCCATGGCGGTGATCATGTTCTCGTTCGGCGGGCTGGAGCTGGTGGGCATCACCGCCGCCGAAGCGGCCAACCCGTCCGAGACCATCCCGAAGGCCACCAACCAGGCCATCTACCGCATCCTGATCTTCTACATCGGCGCGCTGGGCGTGCTGCTGTCGCTGTACCCGTGGACCAAGGTGGTCACCGGCGGCAGCCCCTTCGTGCTGATCTTCCACGCGCTGAACAGCAACGTGGTGGCCAATGTGCTCAATATCGTGGTGCTGACGGCTGCGCTGTCGGTGTATAACAGCTGCGTGTACTGCAACAGCCGCATGCTGTTCGGCCTGGCCAAGCAAGGCAACGCGCCGCGCTCGCTGCTCAAGGTGAACAAGCGCGGCGTGCCGCTGGCGGCGCTGGGCGTGTCGGCGGTGGCCACCGGCATCTGCGTGGTGGTGAACTACTTCCTGCCGGGCCAGGCCTTCGGCATGCTGATGGGCCTGGTGGTCTCGGCGCTCATCATCAACTGGGGCATGATCAGCTGGATCCACCTGCGCTTCCGCGCGCAGAAGCAGCTGGAAGGCAAGGTCACCGGCTTCCGCAGCCTGGGCTACCCGCTCACCAACTACCTGTGCCTGGCCTTCCTGGCCGCCATCCTGGTGGTGATGTACCTGACGCCGGACCTGCGCCTGTCGGTCTACCTGATTCCGGCCTGGCTGCTGGTGCTGGGTGTGGGCTACTGGAGCAAGCAGCGCAGCACCCAGGCTGCCAGCGCTTAATCCTTCCTGGGACTGGCGCCGGACGGATTGTCGTCCGGCCCCCTGGCAGGCGCCAGGTGCCAGTGCTGCTTCGGCACCACCATCGGCGCCGGCGGGTCCGCCATGTAGTGCGGCGACATCATCTGCACGCCGAACTCGTTGAACACGTCAATGATGTGCTGGTGCAGCTGGTTCAGCACTTCCACCCGCTTGCGCGGCGATTCCGCCTTGGCATACGCCACCAGCCGGTACTCCACATAGTAGTCATGCAAGGCCACCTGCATCACGTAGGGCTTGGGCGCCGGCGCCACGTCCTCGGTGCGGGCGGCCGCCAGTTCCAGCATGGCGTGCACCTGGCGCCACGGCGTGTTGTAGCCGATGGTGACGCTGGCGTCCAGCACGAAGCCGGTGCCGGCATGGGCGCGCGAGTAGTTCTTGGTGGTCTGGCCCATGACCCAGGCATTGGGCAGCGCCACTTCCTCGCCCAGGCCGGTGCGCAGCCGGGTTTCGAACATGCCAACCTCCAGCACCGTGCCTTCGCTGTCGCCCACCTTGACGTACTCGCCCTTGCGCAGCGCGCGCGTATACATCAGTATCAGCCCGCTGGCGCCCTGGCCCACCACGCTGGAGCCGCCGATCGACACCATCAGGCCCACCAGCACCGACAAGCCCTGGAACGCGGCCGTGTGCGCGCCCGGCAGGTAGGGATAGGCCATGGCCAGCGCGAACAGCCAGATCACCACGCTGGCGATGCGGCGCGTGGGCAGCGCGGTGTCGCGGTCCAGCCAGCCCAATTGCAGTTCGCCGGTTTCAAAGCGCTTGAAGAAGGACGAGGCGGTCAGCGCCACCAGGCGCGCGAAGGCGAAGATGATCAGCACCAGCACCATGCCGGGCAGCGCGCCGGCCACGGCGCGGCCGACGTCGCCCGCCACCTCCAGCAGGTAATCGCTCAGGCGCTCGCCCCAGGCGCGGGTAAAAGGCACGCGGCCCAGCACGAACGCCAGCCACAGATAGGTGGCCATCAGGAACAGCAGCCATAGCGCGGCGTTGAGCAGGTGGCGCGCGAAGGCGATGTAGTGTTCGGCGTCCAGCACGCGCACATTTTTCAGGCGCACGTCGCGCAGGCGCATGCCGAGCAGCGTGGCGCTGCGGCGCGCGGCCCAGCGGTGCAGCAGCGCCAGGGCGCGCAGCAGCAGCGCATACACCAGCGTGGCGCCGGCGCAGTAAGCGGCGGCAACGGCCAGGTAGCGCAAGCTGCCCTGCTCCTGGTGCTCGGCCAGCGCCATGCCCAGTTGCGCGGCGGCGGTGCCGGCCACGCTGTCGGTGCTGTCTCCGGCCAGCAGGTTGATGTCGGCGGGCGTCACCACGAACAGCTGGATGCCGTCCAACAGCACTTGCGTACCTTCAGGGATGCTGCGGATGCCGGGTTTCAGCGGCCCACCCTTGGCCATGGCGGCCTCCAGGCGCCGCAGCGCGCCGGTGGCGCGGTCGGACGGCGGATAACCCGCCAGAGGCGCGCGGAATACGAACACGCTGCGGTTGACGAACGTCAGCGCCGAGGTGGGAGCGGCGGTGGACGCCGGACCGGCAGCCGGGCCCGGGGCCGAAGCAGCGGGGGCGGCTGCGCCGGGAGCAGGCTGGGGCGGCTCGGCGGCACGCAGCGCCGGCGGCAGTGACAGCAGCGACAGCAGCAGAATGGGCAGAAGAGCATGCAGCAAACGAAAAGGAGCGAGCATGGGACAGTAGCAATGGTTGTCAAACCGCCATCATGCCACGCAAACGCCATGCTGCACTGCATAAGCATATGATTAAGCTGTCGCTAGCCCCGCAAGACAGGATGGGCCGTGATCCGTTACAATGTCAGTTACGCCACTAATTTTCTATGGCGCCGTCCCCCTGCTCAGCCGATTGCCAAGCAAACGCCCACCGCGCGGGGCCTGGTGCTTTCACTTTTTAGTCAATCGGGATCAGATAATGAGCAACATGAACGAGGAGAAGGTTTTAAGCGTGCACCATTGGACGGACACCCTGTTCTCCTTTACCACCACGCGTGACCCTGCCTTGCGCTTTTCCAACGGCCACTTCACCATGATCGGCCTGCGCGTCGACGGCAAGCCGCTGCTGCGCGCCTACAGTATCGCCAGCGCCAACTACGAAGACCACCTCGAATTCTTCAGCATCAAGGTCCCGGGCGGCCCGCTGACCTCGCGCCTGCAGCACCTGCAGGTGGGCGACACCGTGATCGTCGGCCGCAAGCCGACCGGCACGCTGGTGTCCGACTACCTGCTGCCGGGCAAGCGCCTGTACATGCTGTCGACCGGCACCGGCCTGGCGCCGTTCCTGAGCATCGTGCGCGATCCGGAAATCTACGACAAGTTCGACCAGCTGATCCTGGTGCACGGCGTGCGCCAGGTCGACGAACTGGCCTACCACGACATGCTGGTGGAGCACTTGCCCAACCACGAGTTCCTGGGCGAACTGGTGACCAGCAAGCTGCGCTACTATCCGACCGTGACCCGTGAAGAGTACAAGAACATGGGCCGCGTCACCGCGCTGATCGAGAGCGGCAAGCTGTTCGAAGACCTGGGCGTGCCTGAGCTGAACCCGGAAGAAGACCGCGTGATGATCTGCGGCAGCTCCGACATGCTGCGCGACCTGAAGGAAATGCTGGAAGCGCGCGGCTTCAAGGAGGGCAACACCTCCACGCCCGGCGACTTCGTCATCGAACGCGCCTTCGCCGAGAAGTAATCCGCAGCCTGCGTTGCAGGCCTGCAGAAAGCCCCTGCCTTGCGCGGGGGCTTTTTTTTGCTCAATGCCGATCCGGCGCGGCTGACTTCACCGTAAAGCCGAACTGCCCGCTGCGGCGATGGCCGTCCGGCCCCACCGCCACCCAGCGGACGCTGTAGGCCCCCGACGCCAGCGCGGGCAGGTCCAGCTTCAACAGCAGTGGATTGGCAGCGTCCACCTTCGCCTTGCCGGCGGCGACATCCTTGCCGCCCGCATCCTGCAGCACGATGGAACTGAAAGCCGGTTCCACCTTTTCATTGAAAGTCAGCTGGATGTCACGCGGCGCCTGTTCCAGCACGGCGTTGGCGGCAGGCTGCGAAGCTTTCAGCGCGGCATGCGCGTGAGCCAGCGGGCTGGCCAGCACGGAGGCGGCCAGCGCTGCGGCCATGGCGGCGGCCGATGCCAGGGTATGCACTCGTTTCATGTTTGCTCCATTCGTGTAATTGGCTGGCGTTACGATAAGCCCTGTTCGCCGCTCCGCGCAAACGCTTTTTGCCGCTTTCCGCACACTTGACAGGGATGGAAAAAAACGCCCGCCGATTCGGCACAAAGTGCTGCAACGACGGGCTGCGCCGCGACTTTCTAGCGTTCTGTCGCCGGCGCTGGCGCGGCCCGTGCGGCCTGGGTTAGCATGGCTGCACGCCGCTTCCGAATCGCGGCATCACCACGGAGGAATCGTGACAGAGCTGAAAACAGAAGCGGCCTTGCGCTACCGGCGCATGACCGAGGACGACATCGAAGCGGCGCACAAGCTGTCGCTTGCGGTGCGCTGGCCGCACCGCCTGGACGACTGGCGCTTCGTGCAGCGCCTGGGCGCCGGCTACGTGGCCGAAGACAGCACCGGCCTGGTGGGCACGGTGATGTGCTGGAGCCATGGCCCGGAATTCGCGTCGGTGGGCATGGTGATCGTGGCCGCTGAATGGCAAGGCAAGGGCGTGGGCCGCAACCTGATGGCGCTGGTGATGGCGGAACTGGGCAAGCGCACCGTGCTGCTGCATGCCACCGCAGCCGGCAAGCCGCTGTACCAGAAGCTCGGCTTCGAAGCGGTCGGCCAGATCCACCAGCACCAGGGCACGGTGTTCAAATCGCCGCTGATGCCGCTGCAGCCGGGCGAGCGCATACGTCCGCTCGGTTCGCGCGACGGCGCGCGCCTGGCCGCACTGGCCGCGCGCGCAGCAGGGATGCCGCGCGCCACCGTGCTGGCTGCCATGCAGGAAGTGGCCGAGGGCGTGGTGATAGACCGCTACGACGAAGTGATAGGCTGCGCCATGCTGCGCCGCTTCGGCCACGGCTACGCCATCGGCCCTGTGATCGCACCCGACATCGACCGCGCCAAGGCGCTCATCAGCCACTGGACCGGCACCTACGGCGGCGCCTTCATCCGCATCGACGTCACCGGCGCCAGCGGCCTCAGTCCCTGGCTCACCGAACTTGGGCTGGTACAGGTGGATAGCGTTCTGGCCATGGCCCGCGGCGAGGCGCCGCAGCCGGATCCGGGCGTGCGCATGTTCGCCATTATCAACCAGGCGCTGGGCTGAACGTGGACGCGCTGCACGATCTGGCGCCCGGCACCTTCGTCTACAAGGCCGATCCCGCGCGCGGCGCGGAATGGCGCCAGCTGTTCGCCGAACTGGCGCCGCAGATCGACTTCCGCATCTGGCCCGACGTGGGCGACCCCGCGCGCGTGCGCTACCTGGCCGCCTGGCTGCCGCCGGAAGACCTGCACGCCTACACCGGCCTGGAAGTGCTGTTCTCGGTTGGCGCCGGCATCGACCAATTCGACCTGGAAGCCCTGCCGGCGCGCCTGCCGCTGGTGCGCATGGTGGAACCGGGCATCGTGGCCGGCATGGTGGAATACGTGACCCTGGCCGTGTTGTCCATCCACCGCGAATGGCAGGCCTACGCCGCCCAGCAGCGCGCCGGAGTCTGGCGCGCGCTGCGCGTGCAGCCCGCCTCCACGCGCAGCGTCGGCGTGCTGGGACTGGGCGTGCTGCCGCGCGCGGTGCTGGCGCAGCTGGGCAGCCTGGGCTTTCCCTGCGCCGCCTGGAGCCGCTCGCAGCACGACGTTGGCGGCGTGGACTGCTACGCCGGCGCGGCCGCGCTGCCCGGCTTCCTGTCGCGCTGCGACATCCTGGTCTGCCTGCTGCCTCTGACGGACGACACGCGCGGCATCCTGAACCGCGACCTGTTCCGCCAATTGCCGCGCGGCGCCGCGCTGGTGCACGTGGGGCGCGGCGGCCACCTGGTGCAGGACGACCTGCTGGCCGCGCTGGACGAAGGCCGCCTGGCGCAGGCCGTGCTGGACGTGTGCGAGCCCGAGCCGCTGCCGCCCGGCCACGCGCTGTGGCGCCACCCGTCCGTGGTGCTCACGCCACACATCGCCAGCATGACGCAGCCCGCCGGCGCCGTACGCGCCGTGCTGGGCAACCTGCGCCGCCACCAGGCCGGCCAGCCGCTGGAAGGGCTGGTGGAGCGCCAGCGCGGCTACTAGGGCCGCAGCAGAATCTGCCGCCCCCGCCCCAAATTCGCAATTTCCACCGATTCGGGGCGCCCCACTTGCAAGCACCCGCTGCGGCTCCCGCCCTAAGATGGTGTCAGACCATCACACGGACAAATGGACGCCAACATGCCACAAACTACCTTGCTTGAGCTGGACCGCCAGCACCTGATCCACCCCGTCACCAACTTCCGCGCCCACGAAAAGCGCGGCGCCACCATCCTGCAGTCCGGCCACGGCGCCTACCTGCGCGATGCGGACGGCCGCGAACTGCTGGACGCCTTCTCCGGCCTGTGGTGCGTCAACACCGGCTATGGCCAGGACAGCATCGTGCAGGCCGCCGCCGAGCAGATGCGCATCCTGCCCTATGCCACCGGCTACTTCAGCTACGGATCGGAGCCGGCCATCCGCCTGGCCGCGCGCCTGGTGGAACTGGCGCCCGCCTCGCTGCGCCACGTCTATTTCACGCTCGGCGGCTCGGACGCGGTGGACGCAGCGGTGCGCTACATCACCTACTACTACAACGCCATCGGCCAGCCGCAGCGCACTGAATACATCTCGCTGCAGCGCGGCTACCACGGCTCGTCCTCGGTGGGCGCGGGGCTGACCGCGCTGCCGGTATTCCAGCGCCACTTCAACCTGCCGCTGCCCACGCAGCACTATATCCCGTCGCCCTACCCCTACCGCAACCCGCTCGGGAACGACCCGCGGGCGCTGATCGCGGCCTCGGTGGCCGAGCTGCGCGCCAAGGTGGCGCAGCTGGGTGCGGACCGGGTGGCGGCCTTCTTCTGCGAGCCGATACAGGGTTCTGGCGGCGTCATCGTGCCGCCGCGCGGCTGGCTCAAAGCCATGGCCGACTGCTGCCGCGAACTGGGCATCCTGTTCGTGGTCGATGAGGTAATCACCGGCTTCGGCCGCACCGGGCCGCTGTTCGCCTGCGCCGACGAAGGCGTGGAACCGGACATGATGACGATGGCCAAAGGCCTGACAGCCGGCTACGCCCCCATGGGCGCACTGATGATGTCGGACGCGCTCTACCAGGCCATCGCCGAAGGCGCGGGTCCCGACATCGCCGTGGGCCACGGGCAAACCTATTCCGCGCACCCGGTCAGCGCCGCCATCGGCCTCGAAGTGCTGCGCCTGTACCACGAAGGCGGCCTGCTGGCCAACGGCGCGGCGCGCGCGCCGCAATTCGAACAGGGCCTGCGCGACCTGCTGGCGCACCCGCTGGTGGGCGACGCCCGCAGCCGCGGCCTGCTCGGCGCGCTGGAACTGGTGGCTGACAAGGACAGCAAACGCCAGTTCGACCCGGCGCTGCGGTTGCACGAACGCATCGCCCAGGCGGCATATGAACAGAGGCTGGTGTTCCGCGCCTTCGGCGACAACATCCTCGGCTTCGCCCCTGCGCTGTGCTACACCGAAGCCGAATTCGAGCTGCTGTTCGGCCGCCTGCGCGCCACGCTGGACCAGGTGCTGGCGCAGCCGGAGGTGGCGCGCGCGCTCGGCTGAGCCGGCCGCTGTTTTCAGCACGGCCGCGTGCTACAATCGATTGAAAAGCTTCCAGTAACTGCTCGATCAGGGACCATATGTTAGAAGGCGCGTTCAAACTGGACAGGATAGACATCCGCATCCTGTCCCACCTGCAGCAAAGCGGCCGTATCGCCAATGTCGACCTGGCCGACGCGGTCGGCTTGTCCCCCAGTCCCTGCCTGATCCGCGTCAAGCGGCTGGAGAAGGCCGGCTACGTCACCGGCTACGGCGCCCACATCGAACTGGAAAAGATCGGCAATGTGCAGCTGGTGTTCACCCAGGTGACGCTGTCCGACCACCGCCGCGAAGACTTCGCCAAGTTCGAGGCCAGCGTGCGCAAGATCGACGAAATCGTCGAGTGCCACCTGGTGAGCGGCGGCTTCGACTACCTGCTCAAGTTCGTCACCACCGGCGTGGTGCACTACCAGACCATCATCGAAGGCCTGCTCGACCAGCACATCGGCATCGAGAAGTACTTCAGCTACATCGTCATCAAGTCGCCCTTCACCAAGGGCTACTACCCGGTCGAAAAGCTGTTCACCCAGAACGGCTGACAGCCAGGCGGCGGCCCGGCAGAATATGCCGCCGCCGCTTTAAATTCGCAATATCCGCCGTTTCACGCCCCCGATAACGGCCGCACTCCCTCCCCCTCCCGCACTACCATGGACTGAGCTGTTCCAAGGCCGGCACGCGCCGCGCCGCCTCCATTCAACCCAGACTGGAACCACCATGACCGACAAGCTATTGACGCTTACCCGCGCTGAGCTGCTGTGCAGCGCCAACTACATCGGCGGCGCCTGGCTGCCCGCCGCTTCCGGCGCGCGCTACGCCGTGGAAGACCCGGCCAGCGGCGCTGCCTTCGCCGACGTGCCCGACAGCGCCGCAGACGACGCGCGCCAGGCCGCCGATCACGCGTACGCGGCCTTCGACGGCTGGCGCGCCCGCAGCGCGCGCGAACGCGCCGGCCTGCTCAAGCGCTGGCACGCGCTCATCGTCGCCAACACCGAAGACCTGGCGCGCCTGATCTCGCGCGAACAGGGCAAGCCCCTGGCCGAAGCGCGCGGCGAAGTCGCTTACGGCGCCTCTTACGTCGAATGGTTCGCCGAGGAAGCAGTGCGCGCCTACGGCGACATGATTCCCGAACCGGCGCGCGGCAAGAAGCTGATGGTGGTGAAGGAGCCCGCCGGCGTGGTGGCAGCCATCACGCCCTGGAATTTCCCGCTGGCCATGATCGCCCGCAAGATCGCGCCCGCGCTGGCGGCCGGCTGCACCGTGGTCGCCAAGCCGGCCGAGGACACGCCGCTCACCGCGCTGGCGCTGGCGCAACTGGCGCACGAGGCGGGCATTCCGCCGGGCGTGCTGAACATGGTGACCGCTGCGCGCGCGAGCACGCCCGAAGTGGCCGCCGCCTGGCTGCAGGACCCGCGCGTGCGCAAGATCACCTTCACCGGCTCCACCGCAATCGGCAAGAGCCTGGCGCGCGATTCGGCCGGCACGCTGAAAAAGCTGTCGCTGGAGCTGGGCGGCAACGCGCCCTTCATCGTATTCGACGACGCCGACCTGGATGCCGCCGTGGACGGCCTGATGGCCGCCAAGTTCCGCAACGGCGGCCAGACCTGCGTCAGCCCCAACCGCGTCTACGTGCATGACAGCGTCTACCTTGCCTTCGCCGGCAAACTGGCGCAGCGCGTGGCAGCGCTGGCGGTAGGTCCGGCCAGCGACCCGGCATCGCAGATCGGTCCCCTGATCAACAGCCGCGCGCTGGACAAGGTGGCCAGCCACGTGGCCGACGCGGTGGAGCGCGGCGCCGGCCTGCTGTGCGGCGGCGCGCCGCTGCAGCTTCCCGGCGACGACCGCGCGCGCTACTACGCGCCCACCGTCCTGACGGACGCCGACCACGGCATGCGCCTGGCGCGGGAAGA
This sequence comes from Massilia sp. BGA-UO-ETr-WB1, assembly GCF_059567845.1. Taxonomy (NCBI): domain Bacteria; kingdom Pseudomonadati; phylum Pseudomonadota; class Betaproteobacteria; order Burkholderiales; family Oxalobacteraceae; genus Massilia; species Massilia sp. BGA-UO-ETr-WB1. The sequence goes on from NZ_JCAQOT010000027.1 coordinate 1,201,538, forward strand.
AACCTTCGGCCCGGTGGTGGCGCTGTTCCGCTTCCACAGCGAGGACGAGGTGGTCGCGCTGGCCAACGACACCCCGTTCGGCCTGGCCGCCTACTTCTACGCGCGCGACATCGCCCGCGTGTGGCGCGTGGCGGACCGCCTGGAAACGGGCATCGTCGGCATCAACGAGGGCGCGCTGGCGGCCGAAGCGGCGCCGTTCGGCGGCGTCAAGGACTCGGGCTACGGCCGCGAAGGCTCGCGCTACGGCCTGGACGACTATATGCACACCAAATACCTTTGCATGGGAGGACTGTAAGCATGAACATGGTTCCATATCCGATAGAGGTGGCGTTCCCCAGCCTGGCGGCCTACGCCGAGGGCAACACCGGCATCCCCTATGTGTACAGCTTCGACAGCGGCGTGCCGGGCTGCCACACCATGATCAACGCGCTCACGCACGGCAACGAGGTGTGCGGCGCCATCGCGGTCAAGGCCATGCTGGACCGGAAGCTGCGCCCGCGCCGGGGACGCATCACCTTCGCCTTCGCCAACGTGGAAGCCTACCAGCGCTTCGACCCGGCAAAGCCGGACGCGTCGCGCTTCGTGGACCAGGATTTCAACCGCGTGTGGCAGCCGTCCACGCTGGACAACCTGGAGCTGGACTCGACCGAATTGCGCCGCGCGCGCGCCATGCGCCCGCTGATCGACGAGGTGGACTACCTGCTGGACCTGCACTCCATGCATGAGCGCAGCGCGCCGCTGAACGTGTGCGGCCCGCTGGACAAGGGCATCGCGCTGGCCCAGCGCCTCGGCGTGCCGGCCCATATCATCAGCGACGAAGGCCATCCCGAGGGCCGCCGCCTGCGCGACTACGGCGACTTCGGCGTCCCCGAGAGCACCCGCAACGCGCTGCTGATCGAGTGCGGCCAGCACTGGGAAGCGTCGGCCGTCACGGTGGCCATGAACTGCTGCGCGCGTTTCCTGGTCCTGTGCGGCAATGTCGACCTGGCCGACATTCCCAAGGCCTGGCTCAAGCCGCTCCTCGAACAGCGCCACGTGGTGCGCGTAACCGACCCGGTGGTGGCCGACAGCACGGACTTCCGCTTCGCCGGCCCCTACACCGGTCTGGAGACCTTCCCCGACAAGGGCAGCCTGATAGGCTGGAACGGCGCCGCGCCGGTGCTCACGCCGTACGACAACTGCGTGCTCGTGATGCCCTCGCTGCGCCAGGTGCGCGCCGGCGTCACCGTGGTGCGCTTCGGCCAGTTGCTGGCCTGACCTTCATTTGAAAGACATTCCCATGACCGAGCAAAACAAGCAAGCCGCCATCCACTTCAGCCACATCCTGCCCGCCGTCACGGTGGCGCATCCGGACGAGGACAAGCGCATCAAAGGCAATCCGGCGCGCACCGCGCGCGAATACTTCGCCAACGAACTGCACGGCGTGCGCGCCGGCACCTGGTCGGCGGACGAAGGCTCCTACCGCATCGCGCTGGACGAGAACAAGCACGAGTTCTTCCACATCATCAGCGGCCGGGTCACCATCTCGGCGCAGGACGGCAGCCAGCCGGTGCGCTACGCGGCGGGAGACACCGGCGTGATCACACCGGGGTTCAAGGGGATTTTCGAGATCGAGGAGGCGGCCAGCAAGTTCTGGGTGGTGACCGAACGCGCGCTGTAGCCTACAACAGTAACTGCAATCCGAGGTAGAGAACCAGCCGGCGCCGCCCTTCGCGGTTGCCGGCTATGTCGCGTCCGGCGCGGCCATGCAGGATGACTGGTTCGGACAGGCGCCATTTGGCGCCGGCGCTGGCGGTAGTCTGGCCGCCGTCGCGCGGCACACGGCTGTGTTCCAGCTCCACCCTGCATTCCAGCTCCGGCAGGCACTGATGCACCAGTTTCAAGCCCGCCTGCCATTCATGCGGGCCACGCTCGACGAGATTGCGTCCCAGTTCCGCGTACCAGGCGGTATCGCCGAAGCGCCGCCCGGCGATCAGCGGCAGCAGCAGGCTGCGGCCCGGCGAGCCGAGTCCGCGCCGCGCCGTGCCGGACGACGGATTCCAGCTGAATTGAGGGAAGACGGCCAGATCCACGCCCAGCGCGTCCTGGTCGGCCATGCGCCATTTCACGCCGGCCGTGGCGCTGCCCCAGCCCGAGTGGCGCGGTTCGCCATGTTCCTGCACGGTGACATAGGGCAGCGCCGCCATCAGCTGCAGGCGCTCGCCCAGGCCGTAATTGATGTCGCTGTCAGGCCACGAACGCTCCCAGCCACCAGCCTTCCGGATCTTGCTGGCGCCGATATTGATTTCCCAGCGGCCCGCGCCAGGCGTGTCGGTGTCCTCGGTGGCCGCGGCGCTCAGCGGCAGCATCTGCGCGGCAAGCGCACATGCCGCGGCCAGGCCCGCCAAGGCCCCGCGCTGCTTTAGAAGTATCGCACCCATGCCTGTTTCGACGTCCGTTTGAAGTTAGCGAAAGCGCGGCATGGCAGGTACAGCACCGGCATCAGCGCCAGCGACACTACCCACACCGGCCACAACACGTCGATGCCGAAGCGCTCGCCGTGGTTGGCTCCGAAAATGGCCACCAGCAGGTGCTGCAGGCCGAGCAGCACATACAGGTGCAGCAGGTAATAGAACATCGGCGCACCGCCGAAGGTGGCGCAGGCGCGCGTGAACCAGTTCTCCACCGGTTCCAGCAACGCCATCACGAGGAAGCCCGTGCCGATGGTCATCAGCAGGAAGTCCAGCGACGGCGGGTACTTGGTGAAATTGAAAAAGGACATCACGGTCTGCACGGCCGTCTCGCCGTGCACCCACGGCATTTCCTCGCCGTAGATGTTGAGGCCGCGCAGCACGGCCAGGGCCAGCCAGGCGCCGCCGCCCAGCATCAGCATCAGCTGCTTGCGGCGCTCCGGCGCCATGGCGCGGCCGAACAGCGGACCGGCCGCATAGCCCAGCAGGATCACGCCTATCCAGGGCAGCAGCGGATACGTCACTTTCAGCTTCACCGCGCCTTCAGCCACCAGGAAGCCCCGGTGCAGCAGGATGGTCCACAAGGTGTAGCCGACGGTGCCGGGTTCGAACGTCATCCACGTGAGCGCGTTGTGGCCCACCACGATCAGCGCGCCCACGGCGCCAAGAAGCTTGAGCGGCAGACGGTGCACCAGCGCCAGGAAGATCATGGCCAGGCCGATCACCCAGATCACCTGCAGGTACAACACCGCCGGCGGATACTTGCCGGCCCAGGCGAAGTTGACCACCACCAGCTCCAGCGCCACCAGCAGCAGGCCGCGCTTGACCAGGAAGCCGGTCGCGTTGCGCGGCCCGGCGGCCGGATGCGCGTACAGCCAGGCCGACAGCCCGGTCAGGAACACGAACATGGGCGCGCAGAAGTGCGCCGCCATGCGGGTGAAGAACAGCTCGGGCGCGGTGCTGGCCACGGCCATCGGGTCGCTCACCTGCATGTGCAGGTACAGCGTTTCGCGCACATGGTCGAACAGCATGATGAGCATGACCAGGCCGCGCATCACATCAATAATGGCGATGCGCGAACGCACCGCCTGGGCAGCCTGGTCCAGGGGCGTGGCAGGCGCTGTCTTGTTCAGGGCCCATGAGGCCGGATTATGTATGCTGGTATGGTCCATCGTACGCTTTCTACCGAAGTTGACTGATTGATGAGGACTACAACTTCATTGTACGGACGGGTTGCGGTTTTTTCTGCTTAGTTGGCCCGCGCCGGCGGCGTTTTCCTAGGCTATGCCACGCGGATCGCAGCATATTATTCGGCCGGCAATCTATGCTGCCGAAGCGCCGCAAAACCGCCGTTTGTGCGCTGCGGGAAGCCACAATCGCTACATCCGGCGGCGCCGAATATGATGTAATGATTCTACTGAATTCAACGACCTGCCAGCGAAAGCACCCATATCTGATGAAACAGGATTTTTGCATCGAACCGCGGCGCGACGCGCTGCGCAAACTGGCGGCCGGCGGCTTGCTGCTGTCGGCCGGGGGATTGCTGCAGGCCGCGCCGCAGCCCCGGCGCGGCGGCACGCTCACCATCGCCACGCAGTCCAGCTCCACTGCGGACACGCTGGATCCGGCCAAGGGTGCGCTGTCCACCGATTATTTGCGCGCCCATATGTTCTACAACGGCCTGACGTCGCTGGACGCCAAGCTGGCGCCGCAGATGATGCTGGCCGAGGAAATGCTGACCGACGACGCGCTGGTGTGGACCGTGCGCCTGCGCAAAGGCATCCAGTTCCACGACGGTAAGGCGCTGACGGCGGCCGATGTGGTGTATTCGCTGAACCGGCACAACGATCCTGCGGTCGGCTCCAAGGTGCGCGCGGTGACGCAGCAGTTCGAATCGGTGCGCGCGCTGGACCCGCTGACGGTGGAGATCACCCTCAAGGGCGCCAACGCGGACTTGCCGGTGATACTGGCCACCTCGCATTTCGTGATCCTGCAGGACGGCACGGCGTCCTTCAACACCGCCATCGGCACCGGCCCCTTCAAATGCAAGGAATTCACGCCCGGCGTGCGCACGCACGGCGCGCGCAACGAGCGCTACTGGAAGCCCGGCCTGCCCTACCTGGACGAGGTGGCGCTGTTCGGCATCCCGGACGAATCGGCGCGCATCAACGCGCTGCTGTCGGGCGACGTGCACTGGGTGAACGAGGTCAACCCGCGCAGCACCAGGCGCATCAAGGGCGAGCCTGGCTACCAGGTGCTGGAAAGCCAGTCCGGCCTGTACACGGACCTGATCATCCGCCAGACCGTGGGGCTGGGCCGCAACCCGGATTTCACGCTAGGCATGAAATACCTGATCGACCGCGAGCAGATGAAGCGCGCGGCGTTCCGGGGCTATGCTGTGATCGCCAACGACCAGCCCATTCCGCCGTCGAACCGCTTCCACTTCGCGGGCCTGCCGCAGCGGCCATACGATCCGGAACGCGCCAAGTTCCACCTGCGCCGTGCCGGCGCGCTGGGCATGACGCTGCCGGTGGTGGCGTCGGTGGCGGCCACCGGCTCGGTCGACATGGCCATGCTGCTGCAGCAGTCGGCGCAGAAGGCGGGACTGAACCTGGCGCTGAAGCGGGTGTCGGCCGACGGCTACTGGTCCAACCACTGGATGAAATCGCCCATCGGCTTCGGCAACATCAACGCCCGGCCCAGCGCGGACATGCTGTTCACGCAGTTCTTCAAGTCGGACGCGCCGTGGAATGAATCGGGCTGGAAGAACGAGCAGTTCGACCAGTTGCTGCTGCTGGCGCGCGCCGAGACGGACGACGCCAAGCGCAAGCAGTTCTACGCCGACATGCAGGTGCTGGTACACCAGCATTGCGGCGTCGGCATTCCGCTGTTCATCAACAACCTCGAAGCGCTCAGCACCAGGGTGCGCGGCGCGGCGCCGCATCCGCTGGGCGCCTTCATGGGCTACACCTGCTGCGAGCATGTGTGGCTCGACGCCTGAGCTTGAAAGGATCATGCAATGAAACACCCCTCCCTGCAGGCGCTGCGGCGCCACGCCGCACCGGCCTTGACGCTGTGCGCCCTGTTCGCGCTGCTGGCCGTGGCCGCCGGCGACAGCCTGGCCCACGGCGTGGCGGAGGATGACAAGGCCTATTTTGAACAGAGCACCGGCATGCAGCTGCTGCCCTTCATTTACCTGGGCGCCAAGCACATGGTGACCGGCTACGATCACTTGCTGTTCCTGGTCGGCGTGATCTTCTTCCTGTACCGGCTGAAGGACGTGGGCGCCTACGTCACCCTGTTCGCGCTGGGGCACAGCGTGACGCTGCTGTCCGGCGTGCTGAGCGGCACCCACATCAATCCCTACCTGGTGGACGCCATCATCGGCTTCTCGGTGGTGTACAAGGCGCTCGACAACATGGGCGCGCTGGAGCGGGTGCTGGGATTCCAGCCCAATACCAAGGCGGCGGTGCTGGTGTTCGGCCTGTTCCACGGCTTCGGCCTGGCCACCAAGCTGCAGGAACTCACGCTGTCGCAGGACGGGCTGGTGCCCAACATCCTGGCTTTCAACGTGGGCGTGGAGATCGGCCAGTTGCTGGCGCTCAGCTCCATCCTCATCGCCATGGGCTACTGGCGCCGCAGCGCCGCCTTCCGGCGCCAGGCCTTCGGCGCCAACGGGCTGCTGATGACGGCCGGGTTTGTACTGATGGGCTATCAATTAACCGGTTACGCAACCGCCTGACAAGGACAACACATGGTCACCACTTACACCACCGAGAGCCTGCCCACCCTGCAGCAGCTGGGCAAAGCCACCGGCGCGGCCCTGGCCGCCGCCGCGCTGATCCTGACGGTTGCCGTGCTGCCGGCCGAATACGGCATCGATCCGCTGGGCGCCGGCCGCATGCTGGGCATCGCCAAGCTGAATGGCGGGGCGAAGAAGGCGCCGGACGCGGTGGCGCCTGGCGGCCCGGGCATTGCCGCCGGCGGCGCCGTTGCGCAGGCCGGCGCGCCGGTGGCCCGCACCGCCGCCGTGCTGCGTTCGGACGCCATGACCGTCACGCTGCAGCCTGGCGAAGGCGCGGAGATCAAGGCGCTGATGCGCAAGGGCGAGCATTTCGTGTTCAGCTGGAACACCGACGGCGCGCCGGTGAAGGCGGACATGCACGGCGAGCCGGAACACGCCAAGGCCAACGAGTTCACCACCTACTGGAAGGAACCGGCGCAAACCGGCGCCCAGGGCACCTTCACCGCGGGCTTCGACGGCATCCACGGCTGGTTCTGGCGCAACAAGGGGGCGCACCCGGTCACCATCCAGGTCAAGGTGAGCGGCTTCCACGAGAAGCTGTACCGCCCGTCCTGAACGGCGCGGCATGAACGGCTTGCGCGCGCTGCACCGCTGGACCGGGCTCGCCGCAGGCTGGCTGTTCGTCATCGTGGCGCTGACCGGCGCGCTGATGGTGTTCCGCGTGCAGCTGGAGCCGTTCGTGTCGCCCGCGCTGACCACCGTTCCCGCCTGCACCGCGCCGCTGCCGCTCGATGCGCTGGCGGCCGCAGCCCGCGCGGCCAGTCCGGACAGCGGGCCGCTGACCGCGCTGCGCCTCCACGGCGACCCACGCGCCAGTGCGCGCGTGCGGTTCGGAGATGGACGCTGGATCTACGTCGATCCCTGCAGCGCCCGGGTGCTGGGCAGCGAGGCGGTCTACGGCGGGCCGTTCGGCACCGTGGCGCGGCTGCACATCTTCGGCTACCTCCCGTTCGGCGAACTGCTGGCCGGCGGCCTGGCGCTGCTGATGGCGCTTGCCATGGCTGCGGTAGGCTTGCGCCTGTGGTGGCCTGCCACCCTGCGCGTGCTGCGCGGCAGCTGGCGCCTCAAACCCGGCTTGCAAGGCCGCGCCCGCAGCCTGGATCTGCACAAGACCGCCGCCATCTACGCAGCCCCAGTACTGCTGGCCTGCGCGCTGAGCGGCCTGCCGCAAGCCTTCTCCTGGGCGCGCAGCGCCATCGACATACTGACCATCTCCCCACCGCAGCCCGCCGTGCCCCTGGCCGCCGGGTTGCCCGCGCCCGAGGGAGCGCATGCGGGCGCGCCGCGAGGCGCGCGGCTGGAAGCGATGTGGCGGCAGGTGCAGGCGTTGGCGCCCCGGCCGCAGAAGCTGCAACTGTGCGCGCCCCGCGCGCCGGGGGCGCCCTGGCTGCTGGAAGCCGTCGCGCACGACGCGCCGCACGCCAACGCGCTCAGCTACTTCTACTTTGATCCGGCATCGGGGACGCTGGTGGGCCATACGCCCTACGCCGCGCACAGCCGTGGCCACCGCGCCTACCTATGGGCGATGGCCCTGCACTACGGCTGGATAGGCGGCCTGGCGGGACAGGTCATCCTGCTGCTGGGCGCCCTCGCCGTCCCGCTGCTGGCCTGGACCGGCACGGCCAGCTATCTGCGCGGCCGCCGCGCCGCCGCCTCCATGCCCGCCGCCGCGACGCCCGCTTCGCCCTTCGCGCCCGCCTTGGCCGCTTCGTCGGCCGCGCACGCCCCGCTGCGCCTCGTGGTCCGGTGCAAGAAGGCCGAAGCGGAGGGCATCTGCTCATTTGAGCTGGCCAGCCCGGAAGGCGCGCCGCTGCCTCCCTACACCGCCGGCGCGCACGTGGAAGTCGTCACACCCGGGGGCCACGTGCGCCACTACTCGCTGTACGGCGACCCGCGCGACCGCCGCCGCTACCGGATCGCCGTGCTGCGCTGCCCCGATACGCGCGGCGGCTCCGCGTCCATGCATGGCGAGCTGCAGGAAGGCGCCCAGCTCGAGATCAGCGCGCCGCGCAACCATTTCCCGCTCGCCCCGCGCGCACGGCACAGCATACTGCTGGCCGGCGGCATCGGCATCACGCCCATCCTGTGCATGGCCCGCCAGCTGGCAGCCGAGGGCGCCAGCTTTGAGCTGCACTACAGCTGCCGCAGCGAGCGCCACGCCGCATTCCGCGACGAGCTGGGCGCCGCGCCGTTCGCCGTGCGCACCCAGTTCCACTACAGCGCCAGCCGCAGGCTGGACCTGGACGCGCTGCTGCGGCACCCAGAGCCCGGCGTGCACATTTACGCCTGCGGCCCCGGCGCGTTCATGAGCGCCGTGGCCGGCGCCGCGCAGCGCCACGGCTGGCCGGAAACGCAACTGCACACCGAACGTTTCAGCGCCGATCCGCTCGCCCCCGCTCGCCTTGCCGGCGGACCGCCGTTTGATATCCGCATCGCCAGCACCGGCCAAGTCGTCCGCGTACCGGAAGGCGTCACCGCCCTGGCCGCGCTGGCCGGCAGCGGCGTGCACGTGCGCTCATCCTGTGGCCAAGGCGTCTGCGGCACCTGCGTCACCGGCATCCTGCAAGGCCAGCCGGACCACCGCGACCAATGCCTGTCACCCGCCGAGCGCGCCCGCAACAACTGCTTCACGCCCTGCTGCTCGCGCGCCATCGGTCCGCTGCTGGTGCTGGACTTGTAGAGCTCCGACGGCGCACGAAGCGCCATCCCGACAGTCCGCGATGGGCAAAAAAAAATGCGCCGGACAGGCGCATTAAAGGTACAAACAGATATCCGCTTACAGGCCAACCAGCCCTGCCAGTCCGCCGATGTTCGGGATCTCCGCATAGTTGTAGAAGGGCGTGCCCGGCTCATGGCCACGGTTCACGAAGGCCTTGTCCTTGATGCCGATGTCGTGCGCCGTCATCAGGTCATAGCGCATGCTGGACGACACGTGCAGGAAGTCTTCCGGCTTGGCGCCCAGCTGGTCGATCATGTACTCGAAGGGACGCATGCGCGGCTTGTAGGCCTTGGCCTGCTGCGCGGTGTAGACCCGGTGGAACGGCACGCCCAGCTTCTCCACGTTGTGCACCAGCTGCGCGTCCATGGCGTTGGACAGGATCACCAGCGGAATCTTGCCGGCGATGCGTGCCAGGCCCTCGGTGACGTCGGGATGCGGGCCCCAGGTCGGCACGGCGGCGTAGATCTCGGCCACGTCGGATTCGCGGAACGGCACCTTCCAGCGGTTCGCGGTGCGCAGCACCGAGTTGTACACCACGTCGTAGTACGGCTGCCAGTCGCCCAGCACTTCGTCCAAGCGGAAAGACGAGAAGTCCTTGCAGAACTGGTCCATATTGTCCGGGCTGATGCGGTCGGCGAACAGCTTGCGCGCCATGGGCGCCATCTGGAAAAAGATCAAGGTGCCGTAGCAGTCGAAACTGATGTACTTCGGCCGGAAAATGATGCTCATGGTTGCCCTTTCGATGAGATTGATGGCAGATCAAAACAGTTCCATGATAACCAGTACGCTGCCGCTACTGCTGCCGACTGCGGCATTGCCCGCCACGCAATTTATGCTTTTTTTTGTCTGAATCAGCATCTTCTACGGCACCCCGCCCAGCTGCCCCCGAAAAAGTCCTCGTTGTTACAAATTGCGTATTTCTTTTCAATTTAATAAGCTATTTTGTAGGAGTATTCCTACCTATGTCATTGATAAGGAGAATCCCATGTGCCGGTTTCCTGTTTCGCCTATGCTGCTGTGCACGATAGCACTGCTCTCAGCCTGTAGCACGCCGCCCCAGAGGACTCCCGGCCTGGAAACCATACAGATCACTTCCGGCCGTGGCGAGGGAGTCGCCAAGCCCGTCAATATCACGCCGCTCAGTACGTATGTGGATGAATGGGCAGCCCCGTCAGCGGCCGGTGGCGACTTCGCCGGCGCCTACACGCGGCTTATGATTTTTAGTGACCTGGCGACCAGCGGGGGTGACGAAGCGGAAAACCTGGCCTACAAAAAGCGGGGCTATCTGACCCGCGCCATCGTTGGAAAAGACTTCTCCCTCAATCTGACTGTGCATGTCACGGTTGGAGCCTATGAATCCACCGTCCCGCTGGCCACCATAGGCCATCAGAGCAACTCCGATGGCGAGTTGTGGAATCGCGTCGTTCACCACTCAAAATCGGATTTTCCGCTATTTCTGGTCAAGAACGACGGCAGTGCATCCATCCCGTCGGTGAAAATTGGGGTCGCCGGCACGAAGAGCTATACCTCACGCGGCGCGGCCACCGCTGTCCAGGTGGCCTTGGGCATCGCTAAGGCGACTGGTGCCCAGGCCAATGTGGTAACCAGGCTGTCTGAACAAACCACCAAGGACAAAGCAAGGGCCGTCGATGACGCCATCTCCAAGCTCTTCGCCAGCGGTATCGCAGAGGAACATTGGACCGACCGCGACCTGCGCTCCTGGAGCGTCGGCCGCGACCGGCCGCGCGGCGCCAAAATCAGCTTCCATGTTCCGTCCGATGAAGACGACTGGAACTCGACGCCGCGCCCTGTAGGCAACTGGACGGTGACTTTCGATTTCCCGCGTCCCTCCATCTTCGCGGACTGGCGCATCTGCGGCGACTCCGACTTGCCCCGCTGCGTTGCGAATCGCCAGCAGGCCGAACGCAAAGTCCACGAGAGCGTCGATCCCGGCGAGGTCCTGAATTACGTTCTGCTCAACGGCAGCAACAGCCTTGGAACGGTACGAGCCTTTTTGTCGCAGCAGGACTGGTATGTGGCTGCGCAGCCGGCCTTCCTGGACAAGGCCAAGGCAAACGAAGCTGCCAGCGGCTTCTGCCGGCGCATTCGCAATGAAATCACCGGCCTGGGCCTGAGCGGCTTTGATTCGGACATCGTGGTTTGGGCTGTCATCAACGGCATGCCGCTACCCAAGAGTATCGATTTCCAGCAGGTGGCAGACTGTAAGGCTCCGCTGAATACGATAGCGGAGCACAAGCGCAACGCTGCCGAGAGCCTTGCACGGGCGCCGGCAGGCGGGCAAAAGGTAGCGCGGACTGAGGACAGCCCGCGCTAGCCGGGTACCGGGCGGACTACTTGATGTCGAAGGACGTGCTGACCTTGGTCTTCTTGTCCGCCAGCGTGACCGAGGCCAGCACCTTGCTGCCCTTGACCGCGCCAGGCGCCTTCGCTTCCAGCTTGTTGCCGCCGGCCGGCTTGAGCGCGAACTCGGACTTCGCCGCGCCCTTCACCACCGTCAGCTTGCCGCTGATGTCCGCGCTCGGCATGTCGTCGCCGTCGTCCTGCAGGTACAGCTCCACGGTGTCGCCCTTGACCACCAGCTCCAGCCAGGTCTCGCCCACCGCCTGCACGATGCCGCCGTGATTGGCGGTGGGCGAGCCGTGCGCGAAGGCGGTGTTGGCCGGCAGCGTTGCCGCGCCCAGGGCCAGGACGGCCGCACCGGCCAGGATGCTCAGTATCTTCTTCATGTTCATTCTCCCGTTTATTCAGGCGCGTGCGCCAGCACGAAGGACAGCGACGCCAGGTGTTCGACGCGGTTGTACTTGGCGGGCTGGTCGGACGGCGATTCATAGATGGCCACGATCACGTTCAGCCCCTGGTTGCGCACTTTCAGCGTCACGGTGCCGTCGGCCGCCGTCAGCGCCGGCTCGCCGTCCGGGTCGTTGACCCAGTCGTGCAGCACCTTGGCGCCCGCCACCGATTTGCCCTGGTACAGCACGCGCAGCTTGATCGGCTGGCCCAGCATGGCCGGCAGCGCGGCTTCCACCGGCGCCACCTGCAAGGTCTGGCCGGGCAACGGCGCCAGCGGCGCGGTCAGCGGCGCGCGCAGGTGCACGGCGTACTTGATGGTGCGCTCGGCCACCACGGCCGTCGGCACCTCGTCCTTGCCCTTCTTGTGCCACTTGCCGTCCGGCGTTTTGCTCCAGGTGCCGTTGTCGAGCACCGCCGCCACCACCGCCGGCTGGTTCTCCAGGTTTACCAGCACCAGGCGGCCGTCCGGCTGCAGGCTGGCGGCGACCGGCTTGCCGGCGGCGTCGTAGCCGGCCATGCCGGTCACCTGCGGCAGCCGTTTCAGCGAATCCAGGTCGTCCGCGCCCACGCCGTACAGCAAGGCCAGTTGCGTGGCGCGCTGCGCGAACCAGATGCCGTGCGCCGACGCGCTGGGCGCCAGGCCTGCGGTCACGGATGCCGCCAACACGGCGGCGACGGCGATTTTACGTATCTTCTGCATGGCTGCTCCTTAGAACTTGTAGTTGACGTTGAGGGTGATGGTGCGTTCGGTGCCCGGAGCCACCCACACCTGGCTGTACGAGCTGGCGTAGTAGCGCTTGTTGAACAGGTTGTCCACGTTGAGCGACACGCGCACCTTCTTGTTCGGCGACCAGGAGGAAATCAGCTTGACGGTGGTGTAGGCCGGCAGCGTGAAGTTGCTGGAGATGGCCACGTCGCCCAGGCGGTCGCCCACGTAGTTCAGGCCGCCGCCCAGCGTCGCCGTGCCGCTGCCCAGCGCGAAGGTCGGCGTGACGACCAGCGACGCGCTCTGCTTCGGCACGTTCGGGAAGCGGCTGCCGGTGACGATGGTGTTGTCGCCCTTGGTGACGGTGGCGTCGGTGTAGGCGTAGGCGGCCGACATGCGCACGTTCGGCATGATCTCGCCCGACACGTCCAGCTCCACGCCCTTGCTGCCCACTTCGCCGGCCGAGATGGAGAAGTCCGTGTTCAGCGGGTTGGTGGTCAGCACGTTCTCCTTCTTGATCTTGTAGACCGCCAGCGTGCCGGTGATCTTGCCGTCCGCCGTCTCCAGCTTGCCGCCCACTTCATAGGAGCGGCTTTCCTCGGCCGGGAAGGCCTTGTTGTCGATGCTGATGCCGCTGTTCGGGCGGAAGCCCTTGGCCGCCGTCAGGTACAGCGAAACGGTGGGCAGCGGCTGGTACACCAGGCCGGCGCGCGGGCTGGTGGCGCTCAGTTGCTGCTTGTTGGAGGCGTTGCTGCGGAAGTTGCGCACGGTCTGGTCATAGCTGTCGTGGCGCACGCCGATCAGCGCTTTCCAGCGGTCGGTGATGTCCACCTGGTCCTGGCCGTAAAAGGCGTGCGCGCGCTGCTCTTCCTTGGTGTCGATGGACAGCGTGAGCGGATCGGCCTTGCCGCCGTATACCGGGTTGTAGATGTCGATCGCATAGGGGTTGGTGGCGTTCGGGTTGCGGCGCAGTTGCACGCGGCGGTCGTCGAAGCGGTAGGCGTCCACGCCCACCAGCACATTGTGCGTCAGCGAACCGGTGTTGAATTTGCCCAGCAATTCCACGCGGCCGGAAACGTCGATGGCGCCGAAATCGCGGTGGCGGCGCTGGCGGCGCAAGGTGCGCCCGTCCGCCAGCAGGTTGTTGGCCTCGGTCGAGAAGCCTTTCAGCGAGCTGTCGCGGTAGGACAGGCCGGACTGCAGCTTCCACTGCTCGTTGAACTCGTGCTGCAGGAAGACCTGGTGGCCCACCGACTTGACCACGGTGGGGCCGTCGGCCGGTTCGCCCAGGTAGCGCGAATTGGGCACCAGGCCCAGCACGCCGTTCACCGCCACCACGCCGCGGTCGAAGGGCACGCGCTGCTCGCTCGCCTCGAGTTCATAGGACAGGGTGGTGCTGTCGCCGATCAGCCAGATGAAGGACGGCGAAATGAAGGAGCGCTCGGTCTCGACGGTGTCGCGGAAGCTGTCGCCCTTTTCATAGGCCGCGTTCAGGCGGTAGGCCACGGTGTCGGTGATCGGTCCCGTCAAGTCCACCGCCGTGCGGTAGGTCTGGAAGCTGCCCACCGACAGGTCCAGCGCGTAGCCCGGCTCGAAGCGCGGCTTCTTGGTGGTGATGTTGACGGTGCCGCCAGGCTCGCCCCGGCCGTACAGCGCCGACGCCGGGCCTTTCAGCACTTCCACGCTGTTGGTGCTGGCCGAATCGCGCACGCCGTTGTAGCCCCGGCTGGAGCTGAAGCCGTTCACCAAGTAGTCGGAACCGAAGTTGGGGTCGCCCGTGAAGCCGCGCATGGCATAGCTGTCCCACAGGCCGCCCAGGTTGCTCTGCTTCGAAATGCCGCTGGTCAGATCGAGCGCGCCGGCCAGGTTGGTCACGCCCACGTCCTTCAGCAGGTCGGCCGTCAGCACGCGCACGCTTTGCGGCAAGTCCTTCAGCAAGGTGTCGGTCTTTGTGGCGCCGGTGGCGGACAGCGCGCGGTAATTCTGGCGCGCAGCCTTCACCACCACCACCTCGCGCTTGGCGGCGGGTTCCCCGGCAGCGGCGGCTTCCGCTGCCGGCGTCTCCGCAGGTTCGGGCTCGGCGGCCAGCACGGCTAGTGGATAGGTCGCTGCCAAAAACAGGGCCAGGGTGCGGTGACGTGTGGGATACATGACAAACTCCTAGTTAGGTGTGAATGTACTTGATAAGGCGTCTACTGCTAACGATTACATCACGCCGCGTTCGCCGGATTGCGCTGTAATCACCCTGTCACAAAACGGAAATATGCATTTTCCGGGCCCTGCGCAGCACAACTTGCTGCTGTTCTGAAAGCCGCACAGGTGCAGTGCAGCATTCCCGGCGCCGCCCCGTTGCGGCGCGTTGCGCGCACCGTTTTAGCGCGCGAAGTCCACCAGCACGGTCTTGAAGCGCAGGTTGGCTTCATACGCCTGGCGCCCCAGATCCTTGCCCATGCCGGAGCGCTTGAAGCCCCCCGTGGGCAGCACGTAGTCGTCGCTGCGGCCATAGCGGTTGATCCACACCGTACCCGCTTCCAGCCCGCGCGCGCAACGCAGCGCGCGGCCCACGTCCGCCGTGTGCACGCCCGCAGCCAGGCCGTAGGACGGATGGTCGCCCAGCGCCAGGGCCTCGTCCTCGTCGTCGAACACCTGCACCGTCAGTACCGGGCCGAAGATCTCGTCGCGCACCGCCTCCATGTCGGCGTGCACGCCGGTCAGGATGGTGGGCTGATAGAAGGCGCCCCCGCCCGCCACCGGCGCCAGCCTGCCCCCCACGGCCAGCGTGGCGCCGGCCTGCACGCTCCGCTGCACCATGCCGTCGATGCGCGCCGCGTCGCGCGGCGTGATGATGGGCGACAGCGTGGACCCCGCTTCCCAGGTGTGTCCGGCGCGCCACGCGCCGAAGGCGGACGCGATGCCGTCCACCAGCCGTTCCGCCACGGCGCGCTGCACGATCAGGCGCGAGCCGGCCACGCACACCTGGCCCGCGTTGCCCGCGATGGCGCCAGCCGCCATGCGCGCCACCTTGTCCAGGTCCGGCGCGTCGGCAAACACCAGTTGCGGGCTTTTGCCGCCCAGTTCCAGCGTGACCGGCTTGGTGCCGGTCTGCGCGCAGGCGGCCATGATGGCGCTGCCGGTGCGCGTGGAGCCGGTAAACGTCACCTTGGCGATGCGCGGATGGCGCACCAGCGCATCGCCCGTGATGCGGCCGTCGCCCTGTATGACATTGAAGATCCCCGGCGGCATGCCGGCCGCCACCGCCAATTCGGCCAGCCGCACGGCGGAGAACGGGGTCAGTTCGGATGGCTTGAGCACCACCGCGTTGCCGGCCGCCAGCGCCGGGCCTATCTTCCAGGAGGCCATCACCAGCGGGAAGTTCCAAGGCGCGATGGCGCCGATCACGCCGTAAGGCTCGGCGATGGTCATGCCCAGCGAGTCGCTGCGGGTGGCCGCCACGTCGCCGCCTATCTTGTCGGCGAATTCGGCGAAGAAGCGGATGCCTTCGGCGGTGAACGGCACATCCCAGCCGGCCGCGTTGGCGATGGGCCGCGTGGAACCCACCGCTTCCAGCGCGGCCAGGCCGGGATCGGACTCGATCAGGTCGGCCCAGCGGCGCAGCACGCGCGCGCGCTCGCGCGGCGCCTGCGTGGCCCATGCGCTGGTCTTGAAGGCGCTCCAGGCATTCTGCACGGCCTGGTCCACCAGGTCCGCATCCGCCACCGGCAAGCCGGCATAGACCGCGTTGTCGGACGGGCGGCGCACCTCCATCGCCGGGCCCTGGCCCGCGACATGGCGGCCCCCTATGTAATGGCTGCTGCTTACCTGGATCTGGTCGGGATTAAAGCTTTGCATGGGGATTCCTTGAATATTTGTTAAGGCCGGCACGGAACTGGAATGAAAACTGCGTAGGGCTATGCTAAGGGCGAACCCGCAGCATTAAATGCCGCCGGGGATGCCCCGCGAGGCGCAAGCTTGTGTAGTTTGGCCGCCAGCCATAGAACATGCTTGGGGCGGAAGGTGCAGCAATGTGTGCTGCGCGGGGCGGCGAAAACCGCGTTATCTGTCTCCGGCGCGCGGCAATTCGGAATTTTGCGCACAGTGGCCTATGGTGTAATGGATGTAACAGCTTGGTAATAGATTCATTAAGATTGACTCATCAAGGACGCAGCATGAAGCTTGAATCGTATTGGCTCGATACAGCGCCCGCATTTACCGGCGCGGCGCAGGGTCCGGTGGTGCCGCGCGCGGACGTGGTGGTGGTTGGCGGCGGCTTCACCGGCCTGTCCGCCGCGCTCGCGCTGGCCCGGCGCGGCGCCTCCGTGGTGCTGCTGGAGGCCGGCCGGGTGGCCGGCGAGGCGTCCGGCCGCAACGGCGGGCAGTGCAACACCGGCCTGGCGCACGACTACGCCGACCTGGCCGCGCGCCTCGGCGAAGACCATGCGCGCGCCTACTACCAGGCTTACGACGACGCGGTGGACACCGTGGAACAGCTGGTGGCGCAGGAAAGCATAGACTGCGACTTCCGCCGCTGCGGCAAGTTGAAACTGGCGGCCAAGCCCGAGCACTACGCCAAGCTGGAACGGGCCTGGGAGCGCCTGCGCCAGCGCGCCGATCCGAATGTGGAGCTGCTTAAGGCCTCCGACCTGGGCCCGGAGATCAACGCTGAAGGCTTCTACGGCGGCCTGCTGCAGCGCCAGGGCGCCCAGATGCACATGGGTAAATTCGCCGTCGGCCTGGGCGAAGCGGCGGTGCGCGCCGGCGCCAGGGTCTATCAGGGCGCGGCGGTGCAGAACATCGAACGCACGGCGGGCGGCTACCGCATCGCTTCCACCCGCGGCGCCATCGACGCGCAGCAGGTCTTCCTGGCCACCGGCAATTCCAGCCTGGGGCCGTTCGGCTACTTCCGCCGCCGGCTGGTGTCGGTGGGCAGCTTCATCATCGCCACCGAGCCGCTGGGCGAGGACCTGATCGAGGCCATCCTGCCGGGACGGCGCAACTACGTCACCACCAAGAACATCGGCAACTACTTCCGCCTCACGCCGGACCACCGCCTGCTGTTCGGCGGCCGCGCGCGCTTCGCGCTGTCCAACCCCAAGTCGGACGCCAAGAGCGGCCGCATCCTGGCCGACACCATGGTGCGCCTGTTCCCGCAGCTGGAGCGCACCGCCATCGACTACTGCTGGGGAGGACTGGTGGACATGACGGCCGACCGCCTGCCGCGCGCGGGCGAGCATGAAGGCATGTTCTATTCGCTCGGCTACAGCGGCCACGGGGTGCAGATGTCGGTCCACATGGGCCAGAAAATGGCCGAGGTGATGGCGGGCCAGGCCGACAGCAATCCCTGGCGCGGCCTGGACTGGCCAGCCATCCCGGGCTACTACGGCAAGGCGTGGTTCCTGCCGCTGGTGGGCGCCTATTACAAACTGCAAGACCGCCTGCACTGAGGCCCGCCCATGAACGGAACCATAGGAAAACTGCTGCTGACGCGCCTGAGCCTGGGCGCGCTGACGCTGCTGATCGTCTCGGTGGTGGTGTTCGCCATCACCAACCTGCTGCCGGGCGACGCCGCGCAGGAATCGCTGGGCCAAGCCGCCACACCGGAAGCGGTGGCGGCGCTGCGCGCCAAGTTCGGGCTGGACCAGCCGGCCCCGGTGCGCTACGCGCGCTGGCTGGGCCATATGCTACAGGGCGACGCCGGCACTTCGCTGGTGAACGGCCAGGCTATCGGCGAGCTGATAGGCAAGCGCCTGCCCAGTTCCCTGGTGCTGGCCGGCGCCACCGCCGCCGTCTCGGTGCCGCTGGCACTGGCGCTGGGCATCCTGTCGGCCATGTACCGCGGCTCGCTGTTCGACCGCGGCATGAATATGCTGGCTGTGTCGCTGGTGTCGGTGCCCGAGTTCCTGATCGCCACGCTGGCGGTGCTGCTGTTCGCGGTCAAGCTGCGCTGGCTGTCGGCGCTGTCGCACACGACGGACATCGCCAGCCTGGGCCAGTTCCTCAAGGTGTACGCCATGCCGGTGTTCACGCTGTGCTGCGTGATCGTGGCGCAGATGGCGCGCATGACGCGCGCCGCCGTCATCGACCAGTTGCGCGCGCCCTACGTGGAGATGGCGCGGCTCAAAGGCGCCGGGCCGGTGCGCATCGTGCTCGCGCACGCGCTGCCCAACGCCATTGGCCCGATCGCCAACGCAGTGGCGCTCAGCCTGTCCTATCTGCTGGGCGGGGTGCTGATCGTCGAGAGCATCTTCAACTATCCCGGCATCGCCAACCTGATGATAGACGCGGTCACCACGCGCGACATTCCGCTGGTGCAGGCCTGCGCCATGATCTTCTGCGGCGCCTACCTGCTGCTGGTGATGCTGGCCGATATCTGTGCAATCGTTTCCAACCCGAGGTTACGCAATCCATGAACAGCACCACTACTCCTGTTCCGCCGAAGCCACAGGGCCGCCTGCGCGCCGCCCTGTCGGCCGTCACCGGCCTGCCCCTGCCCGCGCTCACCGGCCTGGCCATCGTGCTGTTCTGGCTGGCCGCCACCGTAGCCGGCCCCGCCATCGCGCCGCACGACGCGGCTGAAATCGTCGACCACGACGTGTTCGGCGCCATCAGCGCGCAGTTCCCCATGGGGACCGACTACCTGGGCCGCGACATGCTGAGCCGCGTGCTGTATGGCGCGCGCTACACGGTGGCGCTGGCGCTGGCGGCGACCGTGCTGGCCAGCGGCGTGGGCACCCTGCTTGGCCTGTACGCGGCGGTGGCCGGCGGCTGGCTGGACGCGGGCCTGAGCCGCGCGCTGGACGCGCTGATCTCCATCCCCAGCAAGATGTTCGCGCTGATGATGGTGGCCTCCTTCGGCTCCTCGGTGCCGGTGCTGGTGCTGACCGCCGCACTGGGCTTCATGCCGGGCGCCTACCGCATCGCCCGCGCGCTGGCCGTCAACGTGCAGGCCATGGAATTCGTGCAGGCGGCGCGCGCGCGCGGCGAAGGCATGGCCTATATCGGCTGCGTCGAAATCCTGCCGAACATGATACGGCCGGTGCTGGCCGACTTCGGCCTGCGCTTCGTGTTCACCGTGCTGCTGCTCAGCGGCCTGTCCTTCCTCAGCCTCGGCGTGCAGCCGCCGGATGCGGACTGGGGCTCGCTGGTGCGCGAGAACATCGGCGGCCTGGCCGAAGGCGCGCCGGCCGTGCTGATGCCGGCGCTGGCCATCGCCACGCTGACCATAGGCGTCAACCTGCTGATCGACAACCTGCGCGGCAAGAAGAAGGACGCACGATGAAACCATTGGTACAAGTGAACAACCTGCGCGTGGTGGCGCGCAACGACGCGGGCGTGGACGTCCCCATCGTCAAGGGCGTCAGCTTCGCGCTCAACCAGGGCGAAGTGCTGGCCCTGATCGGCGAATCGGGCTCCGGCAAGACCACCATCGCGCTGTCGCTGATGGGCTATGCGCGCCAGGGCTGCCGCGTCGCCGGCGGCCAGGTGCGCGTGGGCGAGCAGCAAGTGCTGGAACTGGACGACAAGGGCCTGGCCGCGCTGCGCGGCCGCACGGTGGCCTATATCGCGCAAAGCGCCTCCTCGGCCTTCAACCCGTCCAAGACGCTGATGGACCAGGTGGTCGAAAGCGCCGCCATCCACCACACCATGCCGCGCGCCCAGGCCGAAGCCAAGGCGGTGGAGCTGTTCCGCGCGCTGGCGCTGCCGGACCCGGAACGCCTGGGCTCGCGCTATCCGCACCAGGTGTCCGGCGGCCAGCTGCAGCGCGTGATGGCGGCCATGGCCTTCATTACCGACCCTGCGCTGGTGATCCTGGACGAACCCACCACCGCGCTCGACGTCACCACCCAGATCGAAGTGCTGCGCGCCTTCAAGGACGTGGTGCGCCAGCTCGGCACCACCGCGGTCTACGTGTCGCACGACCTGGCCGTGGTGGCGCAGATGGCCGACCGCATCGTGGTGCTGCGCGACGGCGAGATCCGCGAGGACGGCGGCACGCCGCAGGTGCTCAACGCGCCGGCCCACGAGTACACCCGCAGCCTGCTGGCGGCGGCCGAACCGGCCGTGCGCGACATCAACATCGAGCTGCCCGTGCTGACCAGGCTGGCGCCGCCGCTGCTGGAGATACGCGGCCTGCACGCGGGCTATGGCCCGGCCGGCGCGGACGGCCTGCCGTCCAAGCGCATCCTGAGCGACATCAACCTCACCATCGCGCGCGGCGCCACGGTGGGCGTGATCGGCGAGTCCGGCTCCGGCAAGACTACGCTGGCGCGGGTGGTGGCAGGCATGGTGCCGATCGCGCGCGGCGAAGTGCTGCTGGACAGCGGCGCGCTGCCCTCCTGCACCGAAGGCCGCACGCGCGAGCAGCACCAGCGGGTGCAGTTCGTGTTCCAGAACGCGGACACCTCGCTCAATCCGGCCCACACCATAGGCGGCATCCTGGCCCGTCCGCTCAGCTTCTACCACGGCCTCAAGGGCGACGCGCGCCGGCGACGCGTGCTGCAGTTGCTGGACCTGGTGCGCCTGCCGGCGGCCATCGCCAGCCGCCTGCCGGGCGAGCTGTCCGGCGGACAGAAGCAGCGCATCAACCTGGCGCGCGCGCTGGCGGCCGAGCCGGACCTGATCCTGTGCGACGAGATCACCTCGGCGCTGGACACCGTGGTGGCGGCCGCCATCCTGGACCTGATGGCCGAACTGCGGCGCGAACTGAAAGTCTCGTACATGTTCATCAGCCACGACATCAGCACCGTGCGCGCCATCTGCGACGAGATCGTGGTGCTGTACGCCGGCAGCAAGGTCGAGGCGCGCCCGCGCGAAGCGCTGGCCGAGGCGCCCTTCCACCCGTACTCGCACCTGCTCATTTCGTCCGTACCCAAGCTGGAACAGGGCTGGCTGGACGGCGTTTGCGCGCGCAGCGCCACCCGCCTGCCGCCGCTGAACGCCCCGGCCGCCGCCACTCCGGCCCCGGCCGGCGCCGCCCTGTGCACCTTCCTGCCGCGCTGCAGCGAACGCATCGACGGCGTCTGCAACCGCCTGCCGCCGCCGCGCCAGATGCTGGCCAACGGCGGCGAAATCCTGTGCCACCACGCGCCCGCCGCGCTGGCGCTGCGCCAGTCCCCTTTACACCGCTTTGAGGAAGTCGCATGAACTCACGCTTTGTCCGCCTGGCCGAAACGGCCCGGCCGCCGGTCAGCTTCACGATAGACGGCGAACCCGCCTCCGCCCTGGAAGGCGACACCCTGCTGGTGGCCATGCTGAACGCCACGCGCAGCCTGCGCAGCTCCGAATTCGGAGAAGGGCGCCGCGCGGGCTTCTGCCTGATGGGCGCCTGCCAGGATTGCTGGGTATGGACCGCCGCCGGCGAGCGCCTGCGTGCCTGCTCCACCGAAGTGCGCGACGGCCTGGCCATCGTCACCCGCGATACGGAGGCGGCATGGCTGAAGCTCGCGTAATCGTCATCGGCGCCGGCCCTGCGGGCGTGCGCGCCGCCGAGGAACTGGCGGCGGCCGGGCTGCGCCCCGTCGTCATCGACGAAGGCCGGCGCGACGGCGGCCAGATCTACCGCCGCCAGCCCGAGCATTTCACCCGCAGCTACGACAGGCTGTATGGCAGCGAAGCGGCGCGCGCGGCCAGCCTGCATGGCGCTTTCGACGCCCTGCGCGGCAAGATCGACTACCGCAGCGGGACCCTGGCCTGGAATATCTCGGACGGGCATCTGCACATCGTGAGCGGCGCGCACGGCGAGCGGCTGCCCTATTCGGCGCTGCTGATCTGCTCCGGCGCCACCGACCGCCTGATGCCGGTGCCCGGCTGGGAACTGGCGGGCGTATTCAGCCTTGGCGCGGCGCAGATCGCGCTCAAGTCGCAAGCCTGCTCGGTGGGCCGGCGCGTGGTCTTCCTCGGCAGCGGGCCGCTGCTCTACCTGGTGGCCTACCAGTATATGAAAGCCGGCGCCGACGTGGCCGCCGTGCTGGACACCGCGCGCCTGCGCGACCAGGCCGCCGCCCTGCCCAAGCTGCTGGCGCGGCCCAAGCTGCTGCGCCTCGGCCTGTCCTACATGGCGGCGCTGCGCCGCGCCGGCGTGCAGTTGCGCTCCGGCGTGACGCCGCTCGGCATCAGCGGTGACGCGGAGGATGGCGTGCGCGGCCTGGCCTACCTGGACGCAGGCGGCGCGCGCCACGAACTGGAATGCGACGCGGTGGCCATGGGCTACCATCTGCGCCCGGAAACCCAGCTGGCCGACCTGGCGCGCTGCGCCTTCCGCTTCGACCCTGACGCGCGCCAATGGTTCCCCGAAGTGAGCGAGGACGGCCGCAGCTCCGTGCCCGGCGTCTACCTGGCGGGCGACGGCGTCCGCATCCTGGGCGCCGAGGGCGCGGAGAACGCCGGCCGGCTTGCCGCGCTGGCCCTGCTGGCGGACATGGGCCGCCCGGTGGACGCGCAGCGCGTGGCCGCGCTGAAGCGCGAACAGCACACGATGGAACGCTTCCGCCAGGGCCTGGTGCGCGCCTTCCCCTGGCCCGCCGAACAGGCCGCGCGCCTGCCGGACCAGGCCATCGTGTGCCGCTGCGAATGCATTACGGCCGGGGAACTGCGCCGCACCGTGCATGAAATGGGCGCGCGGGAAGCCAACCGCGCCAAGGCCTTCAGCCGGGTGGGCATGGGCCGCTGCCAGGGGCGCTATTGCGCGCAGGCCGGGGCCGAGGTGATATCGGCAGCGTGCGGCGTGCCGGTCGAACAGGTCGGCCGCCTGCGCGGCCAGGCGCCGGTCAAGCCGCTCACCATCCACACGCGGGAGGAAGCGGCATGAGCGCGGTTCAGCATGCGGACGTCATCATCGTCGGCGGCGGCATCATGGGCGCCTCCACGGCCTTCTTCCTGCGCCAGCGCGGCGTATCCGTGATCCTGCTGGAGCGCGGGCTGACCGGGCAGCAGGCCAGCGGGGTCAACTTCGGCAATGTGCGGCGCCAGGGGCGCTACCTGGCGCAACTGCCGCTGTCGATGCGCGCGCACGCCATCTGGCAGCGCCTGCCCGGGCTGCTGGGCGAGGACGCCGAGTACCTGGAGAGCGGCCACCTGCGCTGCGCCTACCAGCAGGAACACGTGGAAGTGCTGGAGAAGTACGCCCGCGAGGCGCGCCAGTACGGCCTGCACCTGGACCTGCTGGGCGAACAGGAGATACGCCGGCGCTATCCCTTCCTGGGCCGCGAGGTGATCGCCGGCTCGCTGGCGGCGCAGGACGGCCACGCCAATCCGCGCCTGGCCGCACCGGCCTTCGCCCGCGCGGCCGCGCGCGCCGGGGCGCACATCATAGAGAACACCGAGGTGCTGGCCATTGAGAAGGACGGCCTGGATTTCCGCGCCATCTGCGCCGGCGGCCGCGAGTACCGCGCGCCATCGCTGCTGGTGGCCAGCGGAGCCTGGGGCGACAAGATGGCGGCGCAGTTCGGCGAGCCGGTGCCGATGGCTGTGCGCGGACCGCAAATGGGAGTGACGGAGCCGGTGCCGTACGTGATCGGCCCGGCCATCGGCGTGGCGGTCAAGTCGATCACCGAGTCGCTGTATTTCAGGCAGGTCAAGCGCGGCAACATCGTGTTCGGCGGCTGCGGCCGGGGGCCGGCGGACCCGCTGACGCGCCGCGCCTACGTGCTGCCCGAGCATACGCTGGCCCAGTTCCGCCAGATGGCGCGGCTGGCGCCGGCGGTGGCCAAGCTGAATATCATCCGCGTGTGGAGCGGCATCGAGGGTTATATGCAGGACGACCTGCCGGTGATGGGCCCCAGCGCCCGCGTCAGCGGCCTGCACTACGCCTTCGGCTTTTCCGGCCACGGCTTCCAGTTGGGACCGGGCGTGGGCGACGTGATGGCCGAGCTGATCGCCACCGGCGCCACATCGACGCCGATCGAAGCCTTCGGCATCGGCCGCTTCGCGCTGGCCGCCGCCGCCGCGTAGGCAAGCCGGCAAGGCGGCTGCAGCCGGCCTGCGGCCAGCGCTAGGCCGCGCCGGCGATGGCGCGATGCAGCTCGTCGATCCCGGCCGGCTTGGTCAGGTGCAGATCGAATCCGGCCGCTTCGGCGCGCCGCTTGTCGGCCGTCTGGCCGTAGCCTGTCAGCGCGATCAGGCGCAGCGCACCCCGGCTGCGCACCCGCAGCGCGCCGGCCAGCTGGTAGCCGTTCATGTCCGGCAGGCCGATGTCGATGATGGCCACATCCGGCTGCGCCTCGGCAAAACTGTCCAGCGCCCCGCAGGCGCTGTGCACCGCCACCACGTCGTGCCCGCTCAATTCGAGCAAGGCCTGCAAGCCCCGGGCGGCGTCCTGGTTGTCGTCCACCACCAGGATGCGGCGGCGCTCCGGCGCTGCCGACAGGTCGCCGTCTGCATCATCATCGC
Source organism: Massilia sp. BGA-UO-ETr-WB1 (assembly GCF_059567845.1). Lineage (NCBI taxonomy): Bacteria > Pseudomonadati > Pseudomonadota > Betaproteobacteria > Burkholderiales > Oxalobacteraceae > Massilia > Massilia sp. BGA-UO-ETr-WB1. The sequence continues at coordinate 1,226,413 of NZ_JCAQOT010000027.1, forward strand.
CAGCCAGTTCCAGCCGCGGCGCCGCGATGGCGGGCAACAGCACCTCGAACGTGCTGCCCTGCGCCTGGCCGGCGCTGATGGCGCCGATGCGCCCGCCGTGCCGTTCCACGATGTTGCGCGCGATGGCCAGCCCCAGTCCCAGGCCGCCGGCGGCCCGCGCCAGCGGCTGCGGCGCCTGGTAGAACGGCTCGAATATATGCTCCAGCATGCCCGGATGCATGCCCACGCCGTGGTCGCGCACCTGCAGCCGGGCCTGTCCGGACGTCACTTCCAGCGTCACGGCGATGGCGCCGTCGCCGCCGAAACGCACCGCGTTCGACAACAGATTGGTGAGCACCTGCACCAGCCGGCTTTCGTCGCCCAGCACCCACGCGCTGTCCGGCATGCGCGCGCTGATGGGCAGGCCGCGCTGCTTGGCGGCGTTGGCCGCGTCCACCGCCTGCGCCACCACCTGGCACAGGTCCACCGGCGCCATGACCAGTTCCAGCTTGCCGCGCGTGATGCGCGACACGTCCAGCAGATCGTCCACCAGCCGCTTCAGGTGCACCACCTGGCGCCGCATCACGTCGCGCTCGCGCTGGTAAACGCCCTGCTCGCGGGCCGACATCAGGTCCAGCGCGCTGACGATGGGGCTCAATGGATTGCGCAGCTCGTGCCCCAGCACGGCCAGGAAATCGTCCTTGGCGCGGCTGGCGCTTTCGGCGCGCGCCAGCGCCTCCTCCTTCGCCTGCAAGGCCTGTTCCAGCGATGCCAGCAAATGGCCGCGCTCGCGCTCATGCCCGGTGCGCTGGTGCGCCGCCGCCTCCAGCGCCAGCCCCATCAAGTTCACTTCGTAGATGCCGGACGGCGCGATATGCACCGGCTCGCCGCGCCCCAGGCGCACCGCCTGTTCCTGCAGCGCGCCCATCGCCGTCACCATGCGGCGCGCGATCAGCACCGCCAGGCCGGTGCACAGCAGCAGCGAGACGATGATGGCGCCGCCGTAGATGGCCAGGCTTTGCGCCAGGATCCCGGTCAGCGTGGCGGTCGGCGCGCCCACCGCCACCGTCCAGCCATAGCGCGACAGGCGCGAATATGCCGTCACCACTTCCACGTTCTCCAGTGTGCGGGTCACGCCCACGCCCTCCATCGGGCCGCTATGCAGCAGCTGCGCCAGGCTGGGACTGGGGCCGGTGCCGATGGTGCGCTCGTGGTCCAGCGAGCGCGCCACCCGCAGGCCGGTATTGTCGTATACCGAGATCACCCAGCCGTCCGGGTTGCGCTGGCGCTGCACCAGCTTGAGGATGCGGCTGGGCTGGATCGCCGCCGTCAGCACGTACAGATTGTTGTCGTTGTCGGTCACCGGCACCCGCACCGGGAAGGCCGGCTCCGCCACCTGGCCCAGCACGATGCGGCCGATCACCGGCTGGCGCAACGACATGGCGCGCTGCAGGCTGTCCGGGTCGATCACTCGCCCGTCCTGCGAGCCATACGGCAGCACCGTCTTGAACACCACCGCGCCGTCGGCGTCGGTCAGCACCACGCTGGACCAGTCGGACTGCGTGCGCACCTGCTCTTTGGCGAAATCGTAGAAGGTGCGCATGTCGCCGCTGCCCAGCGCGGGGGTGCGCGCCATGGTGCGCAGCGTGCCCACCCAGCCGTCCAGTTCCGCGTCCACGGCGCTGGAGAGCGCGCGCGACAAATCGAGCATCGAGCGTTCCAGCTCGCGCCGCTGATGGTCGGCCGAAGACTTGACGCCCCAGGCGCCAATCAGGATCAAAGGAAGAAAGCCGATCGCGGTGAGCAGCACCAGCAGCTGGCGCAGCCGTACCGGGACCCGGGGTTGAACTAACATTTCACGGGTGGGAGATTACTCCGGCAGGGCCATGCGGGGCGCGAAGTAGCAGGCGCCGGCGTTGCGTTCCAGGATGGCGCGTTCCAGCACGTCGATCACGCCGCGGCGGCATTGGATGGCGCCCTCGGCCTGCAGCTTGGCGGCGCTGGCGGTAATGCTTTCGCGGCGCACGCCCAGCAGGTTGGCGATGTTTTCCTGGGTGGCTTTCAATTCGCTTCCCAGCGAACGGTCCAGGCGTTCGAGCAGCCAGCGGCACAGTTTCTGGTCGATGCTGCTGTGGCGGCTGCTCACCACGTTCTGCGCCAGCTGGGTGAACATGCAGCTGGTGTAGCGCATCAGCTGTTCGGCCAGCATGCCGCCCTCGGCGAACATGCCGCGCAGCGCCTCGGCGTGCAGGCGGTAGCCGTAGCCCGCGCCGGTCACCACGGCGGTGTTGCTGGCGCGCTCGCCACGGTAGACGGCCACCCCGGCCACGCCTTCGCGGCCGACCACGGCGATCTCGGTGGTGGCGCCTTCCTCGTTGATGTATTGCAGCGAGACGATGGCGTTGGTGGGGAAATAGCAGTATTCCAGCTCGTCGCCGAAGTCGTACAGGCACTGGCCGGCTTTCAGCGGCACCAGCTCCATGTCTACGAACAGGCGCTCCAGGTCGTCCTCGGGCAGGGCGCGCAGCAGCGCGTTCTGGCGGGCGCCGGCCAGCGACATGGCTGGGGCGGCGGCGCGGCGCACGGCTGGGGTGGTGACGTCGGCGTGGTTGATGGCGGCTTGGAACATGGGACACCTGATCTGTTGTTGTTTTCTTCAGGCTCTACTTTAATAGCGTCAACAGCTCAACAGTATCGGACTCGGAGATCGCCGCGTGTAGTACATCAGCAGGCGAAAATGTCATCTTATTCCTACGTAATGCGAGGTAACGCACATTCAGCCATTCGCGGCTCGCCGATAATAGACCCATGGCAGCCCACCGCCCCACTACCGTTCGACGACTCCAGATGGACAACTACTCCCAAGCGCTGTACGCCCTGAAACGCCAGAAACTCGCTGTCGAGCGCACGCTCGGCGCCCGGTCGACCGAGGAATGCGTGGTGGCTTCGCGCTGGGTGAGCGCCTGGCAGAAGCTGGTGCAGGCCAGGCTGGACCGCACGGCGGCCGCCTCGGCAGGCCATCCGGCTACCCCGATTCCCGCCGCCAGCCGCTATGTGGACCGCGCTGGCCGCTTGCTCCACTAATCCCCCTCCAAGTCTCCGTCCTTGCCATGGTGCCAACAAGGCGCCGTGTGCTAGTATGCGGCAGCGTCCAGCCATGATCTGGCCAGGCCGCCATACTTACAAAAATCTCAAGACAGAGACCCCATTGGAGAAACACGATAGTGAGCATCTTTAGAACCAAGAATCTAGACGACATGGTCGCCGCCAGCCGCAAACCGGGCGGACTGGCCAAAGTACTCGGTCCCTTCGACCTTATCCTGATGGGCATAGGCGCCATCGTCGGCACCGGCATCTTCGTGCTCACCGGCACCGGCGCCCTGACCGCCGGCCCGGCCCTGACCATCTCCTTCGTGATCGCCGCCATTGCCTGCGGCTTCGCCGCTCTCTGTTACGCTGAATTCGCCTCCTCGGTGCCGGTGGCCGGCTCCATCTACACCTACAGCTACGCCACCCTGGGCGAAGTGGTGGCCTGGATGATAGGCTGGGACCTGCTGCTGGAATACGGCCTGGCCACCTCCGCCGTGTCGGTCGGCTGGTCGGGCTACCTGCAGTCGCTGGTGGCCAGCGTCGGCTACCGCCTGCCCGTCGAGTTGACCGCCGCCCCCGGCGCGGTGCCCGGCGTGACCACCTGGTTCAACCTGCCGGCCCTGCTCATCATGCTGGTGCTGACGGCCATGCTGTCGCTGGGCGTGCGCGAATCGGCCCGCGTCAACAACATCATGGTGGCCATCAAGATCGGCGTGGTGCTGCTGTTCATCGCGGTCGGCATCGGCCACGTGGAGCCGTCCAACTGGCAGCCGTACGCGCCGTTCGGCGCCACCGGCATCATGAGCGCCGCCGCGCTGGTGTTCTTCGCCTTTATCGGCTTCGACGCGGTGACCTCGGCCGCCGAGGAAGTCAAGCGTCCCGAGCGCGACTTGCCGATCGGCATTATCGGCTCGCTGGCCGCCTGCGCCGTGCTGTACGTGGTGGTGTCGGCCATCATGACCGGCATCGTGCCGTACCAGAAATTCCTGGGCGTGGACCATCCGGTCACCCTGGCGCTGGAATATGCGGGTGAAAACTGGGTGGCGCGCTTCGTCAACCTGGGCGCCATCCTCGGCATGACCACCGTGATCCTGGTGATGGCCTACGGCCAGACCCGCATCATCTTCGCCATGTCGCGCGACGGCCTGCTGCCGAAAAAGCTGTCGGAAATCCATCCGAAACACCACACGCCGTTCTTCGCCACCTGGATGGTGGGCCTGATCTTCGGCGGTATCGCCGCCCTGGTCCCGCTGAACGTGCTGACCGAGCTGATCAACATCGGCACGCTGGCCGCCTTCTGCCTGGTGTCCGTCGCCGTGATCGTGCTGCGCAAGAAGCGCCCCGACCTGCACCGCGCCTTCCGCTGCCCCGCCGTGCCGCTGATCCCGGCGCTGGCGGTGATCATGTGCCTGGCCCTGATGAGCTTCCTGGCCTGGTTCACCTGGGTGGCCTTCGGCATCTGGCTGGCCATCGGCCTGGTGGTGTATTTCGGCTACGCGCGCCACCATTCGGTGCTGAACAATACCGCGCCCGCCGGCCTCCCTGCCAAATAGCAGAGCGCCGCAAATCCGGCAATGGCTTATGATGGCGCTTTACGCATTTGACAACCACATAAGCCGGAGCCGGACATGATAGAAGGAAAAACCCTGCGCAGCGACCTGCAACACCTGTCGCGCGCGCTCAGGACGCTGCACAAAGCGCTGCTGGACGTGGAAACCCAGTATTTCGGCAACGTGGGCAGCGCCCTCGAGCACCTGCAGCTGGTCACCAGCCACCCGCACTTCGCGTGGCTGCAAAAGCTGTCCGGCGTCATCAGCACGCTGGACGAATGCCTGGACGACGAGGAAGCCCTGGTAGTCGACCTGGAACGCCGCTTCCGCGCCGAGGTCGAGGGCCTGGTCGGCCCCCTGCCCGCCACCGACGAGGATTTCCGCCAGCGCTACAACGCCATGCTGCACGATTCGCCCGACGTCGCCATGGCGCACGGCGCCCTGCGCAAGGTGCTGGCGCAACTGCCGGCCGCCCCGCGCGACTGATCCCTCTTCACGCCTGCTTCAGCTGCTCCGCCTCCACCGGCAGGCGGCGCAGGCGTTTTCCGGTGGCTGCGAACACCGCGTTCACCAGCGCCGGCGCCACCATGGCGCAGCCGATCTCGCCCACGCCGCCCGGCGCCAGGCCGTTCTTCACCAGGTGCACCTCGATGGGCGGCACCTCGTTCATGCGCAGCACCGGATAGTCGTGGAAGTTGCCCTGCATGACGCGCCCGTTCTCCAGCGTCAGCTTGCCGTACAGGGCCGCCGTCAGCCCGTACACGGCGCCGCTCTCGATCTGCGCGATCACCCCGTCCGTATTCACCGCCTGGCCGCAGTCGATGGCCGACACCACCCGCTTCAGGCTGACCTGGCCCCCTGCGGCCACCGCCACTTCCACCACGCAGGCGGCGTAGCTGCCCCAGGCCACCGCCAGCGCCAGCCCCATGCCGGTGCCCGGCGCCATGGTCTTGCCCCAGCCGGCCTTTTGCGCCGCCAGTTCCAGCACCGCCAGCGCGCGCGGCTCCTTGCCCAGCACGGCGCGCCGGTAGGCCAGCGGATCGGCCTTGGCGCCGGCCGCCAGTTCATCCATGAAGCCTTCGATGACGAAGGTGTTGTGGGTCGGGCCCACGCCGCGCCAGAAGCCGGTCGGCACCGCCGTCTCCACCGGGTGGAACTCCACCACCTTGTGGGCAAAGTCGTAAGGGCTGGCGGCGGCGTCGATGGCGTCCGTGTCGATGCCGTCCTTCATCCACGCCGGCGCGTAGCGCGCCTCGATGGCCGAGCCGGCGAAGCGGTGCCGGAAGCCGACCGGCTTGCCCTGCGCGTCCAGCGCCATGGCCAGCTCGTCGCGGTACAGCGGGCGGAAATAGTCGTGCTGCATGTCCTCCTCCCGGCTCCACACCACCTTCACCGGGAAATTCACCTGGCGCGCGATCAGCGCCGCTTGCACGATGTAGTCCACCTCCAGCCTGCGCCCGAAGCCGCCGCCCAGCAGGAAGTTATTGATGCGCACCGTGGCCGGGTCCACGTTCAGCGCCTTGGCCACGAAAGCCTGCGCGCGGCCCGCCGCCTGGGTGCCGGTCCAGATGTCGACGCCGTCCTTGCGCACGTGCGCGGTGCAGTTCATCGGCTCCATGGTGGCGTGGGCCAGGAAGGGCATCACATAGGCCGCCTCCACCTGGCGCGCGCCGCCCTCCACCAGCTTGCCGTAGCCGCCCTCGTTCACCGCCAGCAGGCCCTTGCCCTTCATGGCCGCTTCCAGCTGGCGCTCCCATTCCGCGCCGGAGAACTTGGCGTTCGGCCCCTCGTCCCAGGTGATGGCCAGCGCGGCCAGCCCCTTGCGCGCGGCGCCGGTGTGGTCGGCAATCACCGCCACCGCGTCGTCCAGCTTGACCACCTTGCGCACGCCCTTGACCGCGCGCGCCTTGCTGTCGTCCACCGACGCCAGCTTGCCGCCGAATACCGGGCAGGCTGCCACCGCCGCCACCTTCATGCCCGGCACCTGCGCGTCGATGCCGAATTTGGCCGTGCCGTTCACCTTGGCGGCAACGTCCAGCCGCTTGGCCGGCGTGCCCACCAGGCGGAAGGCCGACGCGGGCTTGAGCGGCACTTCAGTCGGCGCCGGCATGGTCGCCGCCTTGGCCGCCAGTTCGCCGTAGGACAGCTTGCGGCCGCTGGCCTGGTGCGTCACCGCGCCTTGCGCCGCCGTGCAGCCGGCCGGCTCCACGCCCCAGGTGGACGCGGCGGCCGACACCAGCATGATGCGCGCCGCAGCGCCGGCCTTGCGCATCGGCTCCCACGCGCCGCGCACACTGGCGGAAGCGCCCGTCAACTGGGCGCCGAACAGCGGGTGGCCGTACAGTTTTTCGTCCGCCGGCGCGTGCTCCACGCGCACTTTGGCCAGGTCCACTTCCAGTTCCTCGGCCAGGAGCATGGGAATGGCCGTGTAAGCGCCCTGCCCCATTTCCACGAAGGGGCAGACCACCGTCACGCTGTTGTCGGCGCCGATGCGCAAATAGGCGTTGGGCGCGAACGCGGGGCCGGGCGCGGGCGCCATCTTTGCCGCGGCGCCGGCGGACGGCAGGTAGAACGACAGCACCAGGCCGCCGGCCGCGCCCAGGCCGGTCTTCAGGAAGGCGCGCCGCGCCGGGGCCGGTGCGGTTGCATGCTTATCGTTGCGCAGATCTGAGGTGTCCATGGCGGTCATCCTTTCTGCGCGGCGGTCTTGATGGCGGCGCGGATGCGGCCGTAGGTGCCGCAGCGGCATACGTTGCCTGACATGGCCTGGTCAATGTCGCTGTCGCTGGGCTTGGGATTGGCGGCCAGCAGCGCCGTGGCCGACATGATCTGGCCGGACTGGCAGTAGCCGCATTGCGGCACCTCGTGCGCCACCCAGGCTTGCTGGATGCGCTTGCCCGCCGGGGTGGCGCCGGCCGCCTCTATCGTCACGACCTTGCCCTTGCCCACGCTGCTGATGGGCGTGACGCAGGAGCGCACCGCCTGCCCGTTCAGGTGCACCGTGCAGGCGCCGCACAGCGCCATGCCGCAGCCGAACTTGGTGCCGGTCATCTGCCACACGTCGCGCAGCACCCACAGCAGCGGCGTGTCGCCGTCCACGTCGGCGGTCCGGTTTTTGCCGTTTACATTGATTAGATAGCTCATCATCATCCCCCGGGTTGTTGTTCGCTTGCAAACAACATTATTGGACGATTCACCGCAGAACTAAAGCAATGATGAGCTGTCTCTTCCTTTTGGCGGACCTGCCAGCATACGTTACTCCTCGGCAGCGCGCTGTTCGCACATCCTGGTCAGCATGTCGATCTGCTTTTGCTGCATGGCCACCAGTTCGCGCCACTGCACGTCGCGCAGCTGGTCCAGCTTTTCATGCAGCAGCAGAATCTCCACCTCGGCCTTCAAGTTCACCTCGTAATCGTGCTCCACGGTCATCCTGTCCTTCTGCGCCTGGCGGTTCTGCGACATCAGGATGATGGGCGCCTGCACCGAGGCCAGCATGGACAGGAACAGGTTCAGCAGGATGTAGGGGTAAGGGTCGAAGGGCTTGCCATGCCGCACCAGGATGACGGAGTTGAGTACCACCCAGGCCAGCAGCGTGGCCATGAACAGGCCGATGAAGGTCCACGAACCGCCGAAGGCCGCCACCGCGTCGGCCGCCTTCTGGCCGCGCGTGGCCTTTTCATCGCCCTCTTGCGCCAGGTTGCGCGAGACGTGCTGGCGCGCCGCCAGTTGGCGGGCCACCCGCTTGCACGCGGCGTCCAGCTCGACTTGCGAAGGCTCGGCGGCGGGCGGCTGCGTGGGCAATGGGGAAACTGCAGGCATGGATTTTTTCATATCGGTCCGCCTAGCGCGCGCTCGCCATCTCCGGCGCCCAGTGGAACGACACCTCCCGCGGGCCATGGCCTACGTTGGCGGAGCGCACCTGCTGCCTGCCGTCGACGTTGGCGACGATACGGTAGCTGCCCGGCGGCAACTTGGCATACACCATGGGGCCGGCATCGGGCAGCTCCAGCACCGTGCGCCCGCGCCGGTCGCGCACGGTGACAGCCACGCCGGCCCGCAGCTCGCCGTTGCGGTCGGCAAACGTCAGCAGCAGGTTGTACTGCTCCCGCTGCGCCTTCATTTCCTCGCGCTGCTCCGCGCCCACCCCGCCGGTAATGTACTCCGCCTCCTGCGCGCAGGCCCAGGAACTGCCCAGCGCCAGCGCGGCCGCCAGCACGGCCGGCGCGGGATAGCGATTAGTATTGGACTCCATCTCGTCCTCCTTACCAAAGTGATGGCTCAGAGTAGCGCTGGGACCGCTGCCATTCTGTACGCTAGCCCTCAGAGGCGCACAGTCTGCATTACAGCCACACCGCCAGCGCGGAATACGCCGTCAGCGCAATCATGGTGAAGCAGAACGCCTTTTGCCAGAACGGATCGGCCAGGAAGCGGCGCAGCAAGGCGCCGGCGCCGGCCCACAGCGAGATGCACGGCAGGTTCACCGCGCAGAACACCAGGCAGTACACGGCGATCGCCAGCGACACCGGCGCCATCTGCGGCAGGAAGGCCGAGCCGCCGGTGATGGCCATGATCCACGCTTTCGGATTGGCGAACTGGAACAGGGCCGCGCCCAGGAAACTCATGGGCCGGTGCGCCTGCTCGGCCTCGCGGTCGAAACTCATGGCGCGCATCTGCCAGGCGAGATACAGCAGATAGGCGGAACCGGCCACCTTCAGCAGGGTCTGCATGGCGGGCACCGCCATCACCAGCGTACCGATGCCCACCGCGCAAATCGCCAGCAGCACCCCGAAGCCGCTGGTGATGCCCAGCATGTGCGGAATGGAACGGCGGAAGCCGAACCAGATGCCGGACGAGGCCAGCATGATGTTGTTGGGGCCGGGCGTGATGGAGGAAACGAAGGCAAACGTCATCAACGGGGCCAGCGGCAGCAGCAAGTCCATGGGATTCTCCTTATTAAGTATCCCATGCTAGCCCAGCCAACCAATACAGTACCGATACACTTTACCGTAAAGTCCACTTAACTGTAATGGCCGTCCGGCCAATACAACGCCCGGCTGCGCCTCACTCCGTGCCGCGCAGCACCAGCTCGCAATAGGCGATTTCCTCTCCCTGGTTCGCCGCAACCAGGCCCCAGCCCAGCTGGCGCCGGATCTCCGGCATCGACGGCGGCGGACACTGCTGTGCCTGCCGCGCTTCCATGTATTGCCGAATCTGTTCTTTGCTCGGCTGTTGCTGCTGTCCCATCTTTGTCTCCTGATCCAAACAAACCGCCCACATTGCGGATTTCATCTTAGGAGGCCAGCGCATAACTTACCAATTCATTATTTCTTATAGGCGATATCAATACGGATATCTATCGCTTGGCCGGGCGCCTTTCACGTGGCATTCACAGATCGAATGTCAGCCATCGATATTTGCAATTGGATTTATATGTTGCACCGCACTATCATGAGTCCATCGACACTCAATGCAGGAGAAACAGCATGAACTTCCCGCCCTACCCTCCCTACGGCGTGAGCCAGGTCAGCTACGGTCCATCGCCCTCCGACGTACGCCTCTGGACCCGTTTCCTGCGGGCCAAGCTGCGCAAGATCATCGAGCGCATGGGCCGTCCTTACATGGACGGCTATCCGCCAGCCTGAGCATCGCGCCGGCAATGGCGGGCAGCTCCCGGCTGCCCGCTTCCGCACTTCCCTCCGCAGCAAATCCCCCAAGTCCCGCCCGTTTCGTGCACCGCCACAGTTGACGAGTTCCGTCAAATGGTTCAACATCGCAAAATGGTAGCGCTATTCATTTCGGATTGCGCACTGATAACGATAAATACGAGACGACATGACAAGCACCGCAGACAGCTCCACCGCGAAACTGGGGACGCTGGAGAAAATCGGCTATAGCCTGGGCGACCTGGCTGCCAACCTGATCTTCCAGACCCTGCTGACCTTCATCGCCTTCTTCTACACCGACGTGGCGAAGATTTCCCCCAACGCGGCCGCCAGCATCATCTTCGCCGGCGGCCTGGTGGGCGCCTGCTTCAACCCCATCATGGGCCTGATCGCCGACCGCACCGTCACGCGCTGGGGCAAGTTCCGTCCCTGGATCCTGTGGACCTCGGTGCCCTTCGGCCTGGTCGCCATCCTCGCCTTCAGCGTGCCCGACCTCGGCGCGCAAGGCAAAGTCATCTACGCCACGCTCACCTACGTGCTGCTGATGCTGATCTACTCGGCCAACAACCTGCCCTACTCCGCCCTGAGCGGCGTGCTCACCGGCAGCATGGAGCAGCGCAACAGCCTGTCGGCCTTCCGCTTCGTGGCCGTGATGGTGGCGCAGTTCATCATCCAGGTGCTGCTGCTGCCGCTGGTGCTGATCCTGGGCGGCGGCGACAAGGTGCAGGGCTTCCAGAACACCATGATCATCTTCGCCGTGGCCGGCACCCTGTGCTTCCTGGTCACCTTCTTCACCACCAGGGAGCGCATCGTGCCCACCGCCGAGCAGCGCTCCAGCATCAAGCAGGACATCGTCGACCTGCTCGGCAACCGCCCATGGGTGGTGATGCTGGTGCTGACCATCCTGGTGTTCATCACGCTGGCCCTGAAGGGCGGCATGTACATCTTCTACTTCAAGACCTATCTGGACGAGGCGTCGCTGGCGGCCTTCCTGCGCGACGTGGGCTTCGTCGGCTTCATCAACGGCCTGAATTCGGTGCTCACCAGCGTCGGCCTGACCAAGTTCCAGTGGCCGGAAGACGCCGCCACCTCCGGCTTCAGCCTGTTCAACGCCGCCGGCATCCTGATGATGATCATCGGCATCGGCTTCTCCAAGCCGCTGGCCGACCGCTTCGGCAAGCGCGACGTGTTCGGCGCGGCGCTGCTGGTGTCCACCCTGTTCATGCTGGGGTTCTACTTCTATGCGCCCAGCTCGATCGGCCTGGTGTTCGTGTCCCAGACCCTGCACGGCTTCTTCTACGGCATCACCATCCCGCTGCTGTGGGCCATGATCGCCGACGTGGCCGACTACTCCGAATGGAAAAACAACCGCCGCGCCACCGCGCTGCTGTTCTCGGCCATGATCTTCGGCCTGAAAGCGGGCCTGAGCATCGGCAGCGCGCTGGTGGCCGCGCTGCTGTCGATGATCGGCTACGACGCGCTGCTGGCGGTGCAGCCGGAGACCGTGGCCATCGGCATCAAGCTCTCGGTCAGCATCTACGCCTCGATTCCCTTCCTGCTCGGCGTGGCCAGCCTGGTGTTCTACGACATCCGCAAGTCCACCGAGCGCACCATCGAACAGGAACTGGGCCTGCGCCGCGCCGCCGCCCAGCGCTGAACCGGACCACGAAAAACCGATCCACTACAACTTAGGTAACAGAAATGCCAGAACAGGAATTGAAGCAGGACGAGCTGCAGCAACTGAAGGCGCGCGCCATCTCGCAGCCACTGGTTGAGCACATCTACACGGCCGACCCGTCGGCCCACGTATTCAACGGCCGCCTCTACGTCTACCCTTCGCACGACATCGAAGCCGGCATCGCCTTCAACGACAACGGCGACCACTTCGCCATGGAAGACTACCGCGTGCTGTCGATGGAGCGCCCCGGCGCCGAGACGGTGGACCACGGCGTGGCCCTGCACGTGAACGACGTGCCCTGGGCGGCGCGCCAGATGTGGGCGCCGGACGCCGCCGTCAAGGACGGCAAGTACTACCTCTACTTCCCGGCCAAGAAGGCCGACGGCATCTTCCAGATCGGCGTGGCCGTCGGCGACGACCCGGCCGGCCCCTTCGTGCCCGAAGCGGCGCCGATCGAAGGCAGCTACTCGATCGACCCGGCCGTGTTCGAAGACGGCGGCGAGCACTATATGTACTTCGGCGGTATCTGGGGCGGCCAGCTGCAGAAATACCGCGACAACGTCTACGGCGCGGCAAACGAAGAACCGGCCGACGGCCAGCCCGCGCTGCAGGCGCGCGTGGCCCGCCTGGGCGGCGACATGAAGCAGTTCGCCGAAGCGCCGCGCGCGGTGGTCATCCTGGACGAAAACGGCAAGGAACTGCTGGCGGAAGACCACGACCGCCGCTACTTCGAGGGCCCGTGGATGCACAAGTACAAAGGCAAGTACTACTTCTCCTACTCCACCGGCGACACGCACTTCCTGTGCTACGCCACCGGCGACAGCCCGTACGGCCCGTTCACCTACCAGGGCCGCATCCTCACGCCGGTGATAGGCTGGACCACGCACCACTCGATCTGCGAGTTCGAAGGCCGCTGGTACCTGTTCTACCACGACAGCAGCCTGTCCGACGGCGTGACCCACCTGCGCTCGGTCAAGATGACCGAGCTGCACTACGACGAAGACGGCAAGATCGTCACCATCTCGCCCTACCCTTGAGGCCAGCCGCTTGCATGTTGCTATAGTGTAATTATTACAACAAAGAAAATTCATTTTTGACAATGACGGTCCTTAGGCGTAGCTTCGGTTACCCGACAACCACGAATGAGGACCGTATCATGGCCAACCCACTCTGCTTCATGATGCCGGTACTGCCCGGCACCAACCTCACCACGCTGGCAGCCACGCTGGCGGAATACCAGGGCCCCATCAATAATGCGCTGACCAGCATCGGCACCGTGCATTACGCCCGCTTCACGCTGCTGGACCGCTCGCAGCCCAACCTGCTGCCGGCCGGCGATCCCACAGTGGCCTCCGACACCCTGGTGATCGGCGTGATCACCGAGTACGACGGCAGCTTCAACAAATACATTTCGGACTTCGTGGCCCAGCTCGGCCCGGCGTTCGACGCCTTGCTCAAGTTTGTCGTCGGCGGTGCGGCGATCACGCCGGTGGCCAACAATCTCAACGCCTTCCAGGCCTTCATCACGCTCAACGACGCGGCCCAGCACCTGCCCAACACCGGCTTGTACCAGGCCTACCCGGACTTGACCGTTCAGGACATCCTCGCTTCCGCCTAAACCCGGCAAATCCGGCGCCAGCCGCACCAGGAGAGACAGCATGGCCGATACCACGATCGATTTCGACGACGTCCAAGGGACTATCCTGCGCGGCTACCGCGTCGACATGGCCCGCCATTTCTTCCTGAGCATCACGGACGCCGCGCAGGCGCGCCGGACCATTGCTGCCCTGCTGGACGGCAGCGATGGCCTGCCGCGCATTACCACGGCACGGCGCCCCGACAGCAAGCCGCCCTATTTCATGAACCTCAGCTTTACCGCCCCCGGCCTGGCGCAACTGGGGCTGACGGCAGCCCAGCTGGCCACCTTCGACCAGGCCTTCCAGCGCGGTGCGGCCGACCCGGAAAGCACCGGCGCCGTGGGCGACGTGGGCGACAGCGCGCCGGAGCATTGGCTCGGCGGCCTGGGCGCGGCAACCCGGGCCGGGCAGTTGCATGCGCTGCTCAGCCTGTGGGTCAGCGAATCGGACGAAGTCATGCAGGCGCTCTCGGCGCGCCTGCGCAAAGCCTTCGCCTCCGGCTGGCGCGAACTGTATGCGCACGACGGCCGCGCGCTGCCAGACAACCGCGTCCATTTCGGCTACCGCGACAGCATTGCCCAGCCCGACGTGCAAGGTTTGCCGTCCCGCAAGCATCAGGAACCGGACCCGCTCAACATGGTCAAGACCGGGGAAATCCTGCTGGGCTATGAAAACGCCATCGGCGGCGTGTACAGCGTGCAGCCGCCGCAGCTGTCGGCCAACGGCAGCTATGCCGCCTTCCGCATCCTGGAGCAGGACGTGCCGGGTTTCGAAGCCATGCTGACGCGCTATGCGGAGAGCTCGGGGCTCAGCCGCGAGATGGTAGCCGCCAAGTTCTGCGGCCGCTGGCGCAACGGCAATCCGCTCGAGCTTACGCCCGAGCAGGCCGGCCCGGTGCTGCCGGATGACCAGCTGAACCGCTTCCAGTACATCGACAACGCAGACCCGGACAAGGACGACACCCTGGGCCTGAAATGCCCGATCGGCTCGCACATCCGGCGCAACAATCCGCGCGACGCGGCGGTGATCGGCACCTCGGCCGCCAACCACCGCATCGTGCGCCGCGCCATGCCCTACGGCAGCGAGTACGACCCGGCGGCGCCGGTGGCCGAAGCGCGCGGCCTGGTCGGCTATTTCATCAACGCGAGCATCTTCAACCAGTTCGAATTCCTGATGTCGGAATGGAACGACAGCTCAAAATTCGTCAAGGCCGCGACCGGGCCGGGCGGCGCCAGCGCCGGCAATGCCGTGTTCAACATCAGCGGGGAGGATGTATTCCTGGGCGTGAACGACCCGGAGACGAGTTCCTTCACCCTGCCCGGCCTTGGGCCCAAGGGCAGCGGCAACACCAGGCTGCAGCATTTCGAGCGCAGCATCGTTACCCGGGGAGGCGTGTATTGCTTCTTCCCCAGCATCACGGGCCTGCGCTACCTTGCGGGCGCGGACGATGCCGGGGAAGTGCCGCGCTAACTTAGCACGAGGTGGGTATGCGGGGGCCGTTCCTATATGTGGGGTCAGTTCCGCCATCGCGCCAAGTTTCTTTCGCGCTCGAACTTTTATATGCGGGGTCAGTTCCGGCATCACGCCAAGTTTCTTTCGCGCTCGAACTTTTCTACAGCGCGGCACACTGTTCTCAGGGAAACCTGAAAGAAGCTGCCAATCTGCGTCATGGTGAATACGGTTGAGAAGTACGCCATCGCCATCGCGTGATCGCGGTCCGGGTATTGCTGCTGGTATTCGCCCAGTGTCAGCGCGCTAACAGCATTGCAGCTGTAGCATGTTGATCTGGCGCAGGCACGGTTCAGCCCGTGACGCGATGCCGGAACTGACCCCAATTAAGGGAACTGATCACAACTAAGGAACTGCTCCAAACCAGGGACTGAACCCCAGCAAAGGAAAACCCGGCAGGAGCATCTGCCGGGCCGGGGCGCGCGGTGGTGCTGGCGCTACGTCAGAACGAGGTGCGCAGCGACAGCGTGTAGCTGGCGCCCGGCTTGTACTCGTCGAAGATGGCGTTGCTGAACTGCGTGTAGGTCTGGCTGATGGCCTTGTTGGCGTTCCAGACGCTGAACGTGAGGTCGGTGTTGTAGCGGAAGTTGAACATCTGCTTCAGGTTCATGCCGACCGAGGCATCCACCTGCGCGCGTTCGGTGGTGTACGCGTAGGCGCCGCCCGGCACGTTCAGGCCGGTGCTGGTGTTGACCACGTGCGCCGCCGTGTACTGGCGCGCGACACGGACGTTCAGGCCGTTGCGCTCGTAGTACAGCGTCAGGTTGTTGGTGCGCGGCGGCACGCCGGCCACCGGCGGCGCGTTCTTCGCGGAGTCGGTCTGCTTGGCGTAGGTGAAGTTGGCCGTCAAGCCGAAGCCTTTCACCGGCAGCATGTCCAGCGGCTGCTGCCAGGTCAGCTCCACGCCGCGCACTTTGAGCTTGGTGTCGATGTTGAACGGCTCGGTGATCTCCACCAGGTGCTTGTCGCGGCCGCCGCTGGCGGTCACCGACTGCTGCTGCGCGTCCGTCAGGCCGATGGTGCCGAACATCTGGTCCAGCTGCGCCAGCGAGTAGGTGGTGATGCGCTGGCCCGGACGGCTGATGATGTCCTTGGCGAAGCCGCTGGCCGACACGTAGGATTCGCGCGTCATGTAGTACTCCAGGCCCACGTCCAGGTTCTCCGCTTCGAACGGCTTGAGCTTGGGATTGGTGACGCTGCCCTGGCGCGCGCCCTGGTCGCCCAGCGTGAGCTGGGTCTGGCGCAGGTCGGCCGGGCTGGCGCGGGTCATGGACTTGGAGCCGGAGGCGCGCAGGATCAGCTTGGGCGTGATGTTGTAGGCCAGCGTGCCCGACGGCAGCGCGTTGCCGTACTTGGTGGACTCGTAGGCCCAGACGCCGATGTTGTCGTACAGGCCGCCGTTCTGCAAGGTGGCGTTGCGCGGGTCTGCGCCCACGCTCAGCGCGCCGATGGTCTGCTTGGTTTCGGCATAGCGCACGCCGGCGTTGTAGCGCAGCGTGCTGCCGAACAGCTGGGTGCGGCCGGTGGTTTCAACATAGGCTGCGCTCACCACTTCGCGGATGTAGCCGCCGCTGCCGTTCTGGAAGCCCTTCTTGATGTTGTCGCGGAAGTACTGGTAGTCCGTCGCTTGCGCGAACTTCGGCCAGTCCAGCGTGATGAAGCCGTTGCCGGACGGCTTGGCGTAGCCGGTGACGGCGGAATTGGGCACCACCGAACCCAGATAGGTCAGCGGCGCGGCGCCGGCGGTGGAGCCGGTGCCGTAGCCTGGATAGGCGGTGGCCACGTCGGTGACCGCGCCCGGCGTGCTGCGGCCGTCGCAGCCCGGCGTGCGGATCTGGGTGTTGGGCTGGAAGAAGCGGTAGCTCATGTTGTTGCCGCAGGCGACGTTCATCCACGCGTCGGCCACCGAGTAGCTGCGGTAGCGGCGCTCGATGTCGTCCCAGGAACCGCCGGCCTTGATGCTGAAGTCGCTGTCGCCCCAGTTGACGTTCAGGCGCGAACCCTTGGTCTTGTTGTTGCGCTCGTACAGGTCCATGCGCAGGCCGGACAGGCCCTGGCCGGCCTGGTACCAGCCGAAGTTGGCCGGGTCGTTCACGTCCAGGTTGCCGCTGTAGACCGGCGCGCGGCCCGGCACCGTGTTGTCGTAGTTGATGACGGAGTTCGGCGAGCGCGTGGCCAGCAGCACGGTCGGCATGTCGCGGAAGAAGGTGCTGTTGGTGGCGTTGAAGTGCGCGTCGATGACCCACTTGTCGGCCGGACGGAACTCGAAGCCCGGGTTAATGCTGCGGAACTTGGTCTTCTCTTCCATCGGCCGGTATTCCAGCGACCAGAAGGTGTTGGCGAAGGTGGCCTTGGTGATGGTGCAGCCGATGGTGCAGTCGCTGCGGTCGAACTCCATGCCGATCGGGATCACGGTGTTGGCGCGGGTGCCGGCGTTCATCGCCTCGTAGGTCATCTTGTTGTTCTTCTGGGCGAACAGCGTGTCCAGGTAGATGTCCCACTTGTCGTTCGGCTGCCATTGCAGGCTGATGACTTCACCGGCGCGCTTGCGCTCGCCCTCGTACACCAGGTGGCGGCCCAGGCGGCCCATCAGGCCGTTGTCGATCTGCTGGATGGTGGCGCCGGGGTTCAGCGCCAGCAGCATGGCGCGGTCGATCTGCTTGCCCGGCACCAGGATGGAGCGCGCGTAGGCGGGCAAGGCGTCCAGCGCCAGGCCGGACGGCACGGTGTCCGGGGTGGACTGCGAGCCGCCGCCGGTGCTGTTCGGCTTGTCCGCGGCGGTGGCCTGGAAGCCCTTCAGCTGCAGGTTGCGCATGTCCACGGTCTGGAAGCCGTCGGTCTTGTATTCGGTATTGCCCCATGCGATACCGGCCAGCGCGCCGAACTTGCCGAAGCGGCTGTCGTTCCAGGTGTTGCTGACCAGGGCCGAGCCGGTGTGGCCGGTCTTGCTGTTTTGCTCGCGGTAGTTGCCGCTCAGGGTGAAGGCGGAGCGGAAGCCGGATTTGTCGAACGGGCGCACGCTGCGCATGTTGACCGTGCCGGCGATGCCGCCCTCGATCAGGCTGGCCTGCTGGCTCTTGTACACGCTGGCGCTGCGGAACAGTTCGGACGGCAGGAAGTCCATGTCCACTTCGCGGTTGGCGCTGATGGAGCCGCCCCAGCTGCCGGCCGACGCCGACGCCATCGGCGCGTTGTTCAGCAGCACGCGCGTGAAGGCCGGGCCCATGCCGCGGATGGAGATGTTCAGGCCTTCGCCGTCGATCTCGGCGCGGCGCACGGTCACGCCCGGCACGCGGGCCAGCGCGTCGGCGATGTTGGGGTCGGGGAATTTGCCCATGTCCTCGGAGAACACGGTGTCGCTCAGGCCGATGTTGTCGCGCTTTTCCATCGCGGACAGGCCGAGCGAGCTGCGGAAGCCGCTGACGGTGACCACGGCCTTGTCGGCAGGCGATTTGGCGATGGCTTCGGTGTTGGTGGATTGCGTGGTTGCCGGCGTGGTGGCCTGTGCTGCGGCCGGCTCGGTCTGGGCGTATGCGGTGGAAATCAAACCCGCGAGGACGGTCATTACAAACACCTCTCCCCCCGAGCCAAAGCGCCGGACGGCGCCTCCCAGTTGCTTGGTCATACTTGTCTCCTCTGTTGTGGCCTCTTGTGCCTTGGTTGTCTGCGCCATGCGGCGCAGCAATCTTCTTATGTCAGGAAAAGCAAATTGTTGGTTGCGCAAACGCTCTTCGCGCGGTCTGGTACGGTTAGCCTCCTTCGTTAAAATTCAATGGTAGAGATATTCAAATGAATAGCGCTACCATTTGATTGTGACCTTTTCAGCAACGCTGCGTCAACAACATCCTGTCCGTGCGTTGTTACATGGACACGAAACGACTTAATTAACGCGCTTGCAGCGTGACCGACGCGCCCTGCAGCGACGGCGATTCGGCACGCACGGTGATGGCGCCGCGCTGGCCCGGCTTGCCGCGCACGATCACCAGCGCCAGTCCGTTGAAGGCCGGCCGCTCGGCCGACGGGAACGGCACGAAGCTGGTCGGGTCGCCGTTGTCGGTGGCCACGATCTCGCCAGGGCCTTCGATGCTGAACTTGACCGGGTTCTTCGCCATCGGCGCGGTGTTGCCGTCCCGGTCCGCCACGCGCAAGGTGATGAAGGACAGGTCCAGGCCGTCGGCGGCAATCTGCTTGCGGTCCGGCGCCAGGTCCAGCTTCGCGGCGCTGCCCACGGTGCGCACGGTGGATGTGGTCCACTCCTTGCCCTGCTTGTAGGCCACCACTTTCACCTCGCCCGGCTCGTACGTCACCAGGTCCCAGCGCAGGCGGTATTCGAACTCGGTGCGCTTCTTGCGGCCCTGGCTCTTGCCGTTGACGAACAGCTCGGCCTCGTCGCCGGACGTGAACACGTGCACCGGCGTCACCTTGCCTTCGCGGCCGGGCCAGGTCCAGTGCGGCAGGATGTGCGCCAGCGGCAGCTCGGGCCTCCAGCGCGCCTGGTACAGGTAGAAGCGGTCCTTCTTGAAGCCGGCCAGGTCGATCATGCCGGAGTAGGAGCTGCGCGACGAGTAGAACGGCGTCGGCTCGCCCAGGTAGTCCCAGCCGGACCAGACGAATTCGCCCGCCACGAAGGGATACTGGTCCTGCGCAGCCCAGGAACGGTCCGCCGAGGTGCCGAAATCGGCCGCGTACAATTCATAGGCGCTGACCTGGCGCGTGGCCCAGTCGCCGCCCGCGTCCGGACGTACCGGCGAGGTGAGCGCGCCGGTCACCGGGAACTGGTACTCGCCGCGGCTGCTCAGCGCGGACGCGCTTTCGCTGCTGAAGATCACCTTGTCCGGGAAGCGCGCGCGGAACTCAGGGAAGCGGCCCGGATTGGTGCGGATGCCGGCGCCCTGGTAGTTCACGCTGATCATGTCCACCGTGATGGGCAGCGGCATGTCCGCGCGGGCGAAGTTCATGGCCGTCATGGTCGGACGGCTGGGGTCTTCCTCGCGCACGATGGCGTGCAGCCTGCGGCCGATGGCGGCGCCGGCCTCGCCGGAATACTGCTCGCCCACCTCGTTGCCTATGCTCCAGATCACCACCGACGGGTGGTTGCGGTCGCGCCGCAGCATGGAGCGCAGGTCCTGCTCGTGCCAGTCGGGGAAAATCAGGTGGGTGTCCAGCGCGGTCTTCTTGCGCTCCCATACATCGAACACTTCGTCGATGACGACGATGCCCATGCGGTCGGTCAGTTCCAGCAGCCCGGGCGCGGGCGGATTGTGGCTCATGCGCAGCGCATTGGTGCCCATCTCGACCAGGATTTCCAGCTGGCGCTCGGCTGCGCGCACGTTGAAGGCGGCGCCCAGCGCGCCCAGGTCGTGGTGGTTGTTCACGCCTTTGAACGGGATATGCTCGCCGTTGACGAACATGCCCTTGTCGGGGTCCATACGCACTTCGCGCACGCCGAATCTGGTCTCGTAGCTGTCCACCACGGCGCCGTCGCGCTTCACCGTGGTCACGGCCACGTAGCGGTTCGGGCGCTGCGTCGGCGGCGGTCCCCACAGGCGCGGGTTGGCGATGACCACCGCGCCGCTGGCCGTGCCGCTGGCGCCCGCCGCCAGCTGCATGCGCGCGGGAGCGATGGAGGCGACCACGCCGCCCGTCTTCACGCCATTCTCGTCCAGGTTGTAGATGGCGGTGGCCACTTCCACATTGGCTGCGGCGCCGGAGTCGTTATCCACCGCCACGTCCAGCGACACTTCGGCGGACGCCTTGCTGACCTTGGCGGTCTTCACGTGCGTGCCCCACTGGCCCACGTGCACCGGGTTGGCCTTGGTCAGCCACACGTTGCGGTAGATGCCGCCGCCCGGATACCAGCGCGACGATTCCGGCGGGTTGTCGAGGCGGATCGCCAGCGTGTTGGCGCCGCCCGGCACCACATAGGGCGTGAGGTCCACGCGCCAGGAGTTGTAGCCGTAAGGCCAGCCGCCCACCAGTTTGCCGTTCAGCCAGACCGACGCGTAGGACATGGCGCCTTCCACGTCGAGGAAGATGGAGCGGCCCTTGTCGGAGGCGGGAATGGCGAGCTGCTTGCGGTACCAGCCTATGCCCCAGCTGGGCAGGCGGCCCACGCCGCCGTACGGTCCCTGCTCCAGGAACGGCCCGGCGATGGCCCAGTCGTGCGGCAGGTTCACGCGCTTCCAGGCGCTGTCGTCGTAGCCGGTCTTCAGGTAGGCCACGTCCAGCTTGGGCTCCTGCGCGGGCCGCTGGTGGCGGCGCGCCGGGTCGCGGATGAAGGCGTTGCCGGTCGGGAGTATCCATGGCTTGAGCACCGGCACTTGCGCCGCGCCGGCCATGACGGCGGCATCCGGCACCGCGTCCGCCGCCTTGCCGTCCTCGCTGACTTTCACCTCGGGCCGCACGTCGTAGCGCAGCGAGTCCGAGGTGCCGGCCGGGTCGCCCATCTGGAAGCGCCAGTCGGCGTTGATCAGCACGCGCTCGCGCTGGGCCGGCGCCGCAGCCGCAGTGGCGGCCGGGCCGGCGACCAATGCGCCCGCCATGCCCGCGCACAGCATCAGGCGGCCAAGCGCCCGATAGTTTGGAATAGGATTCATTGTCTCGCTTTTAGTCCGTATTAAAAAAAATCGCCGGGGCCACGAATGGCACCGGCGAAAAGACCTTATGAGTTACGCGACCACCCAAATGAATGGGATAACAGGAAAAAGATAGCGCAACCATTTCAGTCTATTCCTTTACGATGCGGCTTGTCAAGACAGCTTTTTCAATAAGCGCGCGCGGGCGGGCGGATGCGCGGCGGCGCGTCGGACTGGCGGCGGATCAGCGTGAAGCCGATCGACAGCTGCTCCGTGGGGCTGGGCTGCCGGCTGCGCTGCGCCTGCACCTGGCGCACCAGGCACTGCACCGCCGCTTCCGCCATGGCCGCAGTCGGCTGGCGCACGGTGGTCAGCGCCGGCCAGATGGTCATGGCCAGCGCGGTATCGTCGAAGCCGGTCACGGTCAGGTCGCCCGGCACGTCCAGCCGCAGCCGGTGCGCCACCGCCACCACCGCCGCCGCCATGTCGTCGTTGCTGGCGAAAATCGCGGTCGGGCGGTCGCTCAGCGCCAGCAGCTGCTCGGCCGCATCCAGGCCGGAACGGTAATTGAACAGGCCGGGCACCACCAGTTCCGTCGCCAGCTGGCCGCCGAAATCGCGCAGCGCGGCCTGGTAGCCCGCCAGCCGCAGCGCGCTGCAGGACTGGGCCGGGTTGCCCATCACGAAGCCGATGCGCTCGTGCCCCAGTTCGATCAGGTGGCGCGTCATCTCGTAGGCGGCGCCATGCTCGTCGATGCTGACGGCGCTGGCCCGGCTGTCGGGCTGGCCGCAGGCAACCACCACCAGCGGCACCCCGGAATCGGCCGCCAGGTCGACAATGGGAGCGCGGTCGCACAGCGGCGGCGGCAGGATGATGCCATCCAGGTTGCTGTCGAGCAGGCGCTGCGCCTGCGTCAGGGCCTCCTTGCCCTCCCCGCACTGCTCCACCAGCAGCTGCACGTTATTCAGGCTGGCCTGGTTGAGCAGCCCAAGCAGGAATTCCGCCAGGTAGGCACCGCTCGGTTTGCTGTACAGGAAACCCACGCGTATCGGCTTCAGGCCGGCGATGGTGCGCGCTTCGGGATTGGGCGCGTAGTTCAGCGCCGCCACCGCCTCGGCCACCTTTTTGCGGGTGCTGCCCCGCACGATGTCTTTGCCGTTCATCACGCGCGACACCGTCATGGGCGACACGCCGGCCAGCCTGGCCACGTCGATCATATTCGGACTGCGCTTGGGATCTGTCTGCATTCGAGCTGTTTTCCGCGAAAATGGTTGATATAACATGATATGCCGAAATAGAATAGATTGCGCTATCATTCACCACCAAATACCCCAACTGCCATTATAAAATTCCACAAAGGAGACACATGACTACGCGACGCAACACCCTGCACCTGCTCGGCGCCGCCGCCGGCGCCCTGCTGCTGCCATCGACCGCATTGGCTGCGGCATCGGCCGCCGCATCGGCCGCACCGCCGGCCAGCGAGCCCCTGAAAGACATCGCAGCGCGGAAGGGCATGCGCTTCGGTAATGCGCTTGGCAAGGTCGGCGGCCCGGCCTACCGCCAGCTGATGGCGCGCGAGTGCAACATGATCGTAGCCGAGAACGAAACCAAATGGCCAGCGCTGCAGCCGCGTCCCGGCCCGCACCAGTTCGCGGTGCCGGACGAGATGTTCGCCTGGGCCAGGAAGGAAGGCATGGCCATACGCGGCCACACGCTGATCTGGCAATCGCCGAAATGGCTGCCGGACTGGGTCAACGCCTACGACTTCGGCGCGCAGCCCAAGCAGGCTGCCGAGCGCCTGCTGGGCGAGCATATCAAGGCCGTGTGCGGCCACTTCGGCAAGGACATCGTCAGCTACGACGTGGTGAACGAGGCGGTCGATCCGGCCACCGGCGCGCTGATCGAAAATGTATTCAGCCAGCGCCTGGGCGCACTGGACGAAATCGACCTGGCCTTCCGCCTGGCGCGCGAGCATGCGCCGCACGCGCAGCTGGTCTACAACGACTACATGAATCCCGGCGCGGGCAGCGCCAAGCACCGCGCGGGCGTGCTCAAGCTGCTGGCGGACCTGCGCGCACGCGGCACGCCGGTGCATGCGCTCGGCCTGCAAAGCCACATCGGCGATTCGCTGCCGCCTGCCGACACGGCGGCCGGCAGCGAATGGCGCAAGTTCCTGGACGAGGTGACCGGCATGGGCTACGACTTGCTGATCACCGAGTTCGACGTGAACGACCGCAAGCTGCCGGTCGATTTCGCCAAGCGCGACGCGGGCGTGGCCGCCCTGGCGCGCGACTACCTGGACCTGACGCTGAGCTATCCGCGCTGCCGCGACTTCCTCCTGTGGGGCATGGCCGACCACGTGAACTGGCTGCAGACCTGGAAGGAAGCCGCGCGTCCCGACGGCAAGGCGCAGCGCCCCGCCCCTTACGACGACCAACTGCGCGCCAAGCCGCTGCGCCAAGCCATCGCCAAGTCGCTGCGCGACATGCCGCAGCGCGCCGCCTGACGCCAGCTTAGACCGGCGGCGCCTCGGCGCGGGTGAACTCGAAGCTGTCCACGTCGAGGTAGCCCGCGCCGGGTTTCGGGTTGTAGCAGAACAGCGCAAACTGCTGGCCCTGGAAGGTGCCGGTGCGCCAGTCATAGGCCAGCTTGAAGCTGCCGCCCAGGCCGTGCCACTGCTTGCCGTCCAGGCTGTAAGCCACTTCCGCGAGGTTGGTCTTGAAGTCCATGTCCGTGCGCAGGTGGAGCCTGCCCGGCTGCGGCAAGGCCGAAGCCGATAAGGGCAGTGCCGGCACGCGCACCTCCCCCTTCCGGCCGGACACCGTATCCTCGATCACCTCCATGCGCAGCGACAGCGTGCCGCCGGCGCCGCCCACCACCGCGATATGGCCGTTGAACTTGCCCAGCGTGCCGAAGCCGCACACGTCGCCCTCCTTCACATTGGCCACGTCGAGCGACACCACGCCTCGGCTCCACGGCCCCTGCCCCTTCTGCGTCAGCGTATTGCGCGCCGTCCAGAACTCGCTCGCCCCAGTCGGCTTCAGGCGCAGAAAGCCCGGCCGCTCGCTGAGCGACCAGCGGCTGTCGACCGGGTTGTGGTTCCACTGCCACTGCAGCCCCAGCACCGGCGCGCTGAAATCGTCCGACGCCGCCAGCGCCAGTACCGGCTTGCCCTGTATCGGCTTGACGGCCACCGCAGGCACGCGGCCCGGCGCCTCCCTGGTGCCCCACACCGGCCAGCCGTCCTCCCAGAACACCGGGCTGATATTCGTCATGCGCCCTATCGGTCCCGCGTCCACCATCACGAAGCCATACCAGCCGCCGTCCGGCATATCGACGATGGCGCCCTGGTGTCCGCCGGTGCGGTCGTCGATCTGCGGGCGGGTCTCCCACGGCCCGTACAGGCTTTTCGCGCGCGACACCACCAGCGCCAGTTTGGAAGGCAATGCGTTGAACAGGTAGTAGTACTCGCCGCGCTTGACCAGCTTCGAGCCTTCCGCCCCTTTGTAATAGTGGATCTTGCGCGAGTCCTCCACTTTGGAGAAATCGCTGCTGAGCGCAAGCAGGTTCACCGTGCCGTCCCAGCCGCCGGAGGTGGCGATATACGCCTTCCCGTCCGGCTCGATGAACAAGGCAGGGTCGAAGGCCGCGCGGTCCAGCGTGTGATAGGCCCACGGCCCCTTGATGTCCTTGCTGTAGTAGATGCGCGTGTTCTGGTTGACCGGCGTAACCGCCACGTAGAACATGCCGGCGTGATGGCGCAGGCTGGCCGCGAACATGCCGTGCCGGTAGGCGCCGCCCTGTTTCAGGTCGAAGCGCTCGTCGCCGTCCAGCTTTGGCGCCAGGTGTGCGGCGAAGGCCCAGTTCACCAGGTCCTTCGAATGCAGCAGCGTCAGGCCCGGGCTGTTGGCGAAGGTGGTGGTGACGAAGTAGAAGTCCTCGCCCACGCGGATGATGTCCGGGTCCGGGTAGTCGGCGTACAGCGGCGGGTTGGTGTAGCTGCCGTTGCCGTTGTCGGCGGCGCCTGCCGGCAAGACGGGCAGTCCGGCCAGGCCAAGCGCGGCCATCCATGCTGCAGCGGTGCTGCGGCAAAGTCGGTTCATCGTATCTCCTGTTGACGTCTTATGCCGATTACGGCAGGATGATTATGGTAGCGCTATTCATTATGTTACAGGACATGGTATAGATCAACAATGAGACGAAAAACAATGAGACAAAAATACCTGGCGGCCATGGCCGCCGCCGCGCTGACCGGCACCGCCGCATACGCCGGCGAAGCCCGCTTTGAACGCTTCAGCTACGAGGGCCACGCACAGGAAGCCGTGCAACCGGGCGCCAACGAATTCCGCAATCCCATCCTGTCCGGCTACTACCCGGACCCGTCGGTCACCCGCGTGGGCGACGATTACTACCTGATCAACTCCTCCTTCACGCATTACCCCGGCCTGCCCGTGTTCCATTCACGCGACCTGGTGAGCTGGAAGCAGATCGGCAACGCCATCAACCGCCCCGGCCAGTTCAGCTTCCAGGGCCTGCGCTCTTCGCGCGGCATCTACGCACCGGACATCTCGCACAACAACGGCGTGTTCTACATCGCCACCACCTGCGTCGATTGCGGCGGCAACGTGGTGATGACCGCCACCAACCCGGCCGGCCCGTGGTCCGATCCCAAGCCATTGAAGTTCGGCGGCATCGACCCGTCCATCTTCTGGGACACGGACGGCAAGGCCTACATGGTGAACAACGGCGACCCGATCGAAACGCCGCGCTACGACGGCCACCGCGCGATCTGGGTGCAGGAATTCGATCCGAAGACACTGACCATGGTCGGCGAGCGCACGCTGATCGTGAACGGCGGCGTCGACATCTCCACCAAGCCGATCTGGATCGAGGGGCCGCACTTGCTGAAGCGCGGCGAGTACTACTATCTGACCGCAGCCGAAGGCGGCACCGGCGACCAGCACTCGCAAGTGGTGTTCCGCTCCACCAGCGTGCGCGGCCCATTCGTGCCCTACGAGCACAACCCCATCCTGAGCCAGCGCTCGCTGGACGGCAAGCGCGCCAACCCGGTCACCTCGGCCGGCCACGCCAAGTTCGTGCAGACGCAGAACGGCGACTGGTGGGCCACCTTCCTGGCCACCCGCCCTTATGGCCCGGACCTGTACAACATCGGCCGCGAAACCTTTTTGCTGCCGGTGACGTGGCAGGAAGGCTGGCCGACGATACTGGAAGCGGGCAAGCGCATCCCGTTCACGGCGCCCAAGCCGACTATTCCGGGCCTGGGCAGCGGCGTGCGTCCGGTCCAGCCCTTCACGGGCGACATCAGCTACACCGACGAATTCAACGGCAGCACGCTGTCCGACCAGTGGCTGGGCGTGCGCACGCCCGCCACGCCGTTCTACAAACTGGAAAAGGGCCAGCTGGTGCTGGAGTCGGCCGGCAAGCTGGGCGACCTGAAAAGCGCGCCGTCCTTTATCGCGCGCCGCCAGCAGCACCACATCGCCACGGTGTCCACCACGCTCAGCTTCCGCCCTGAGCGCGACGGCGACCGCGCCGGCCTGCTGGCCTACCAGAGCGACGAGTCCCATCTGTTCTACGGAATAAGCCGCATCGGCGGCAAGAATGTGGTGGCCCTGTACACCAGGGCCAAGTCGAACGAGGATGTGCTGGTGGCCAGTGCGCCGCTTGCGGGCGACACCGCGACGCTGACCTTGAAGGCCGACGGCGGCAGCATGGCGTTCAGCTATACCGTCGGCGGCAAGACGAAAACGCTGGCCGATAAAGTGGACGCCACCTTCCTGTCCACCCGCAAGGCCGGCGGCTTCGTCGGCACCATCATCGGCCCCTACGTCTGGCAAAACGGGCTGTGACAATTCGCGTATTTATTCTCCATATGGCGAGCTAAAGTGGTGAGTGCTTCCAAAACACAACAAGCGCCATCCGGGGCGCACTCTCCCTTCCAACTCCAGGAGCACGCCATGCCACTGAAAGAATACGGTGTCCTGAAAGGACGTCCCATCGACCGGCAACTCGGATCAAGCAGCAACGCTCATTACCAAGTATATGTTGTCGACAACGACACCGACTACCGCATTGCGGTCAACGTCCGGTCGCAGTTGAAGCCATCCGAAGTGGAATATCTGGTCGACAGCAATTTCCAGCATCCCGTCATAGCCGCTATTCAAGAACTGCCCCTAGGCTGGCAGCCGCTGGCGTCCAAACCGGGCGGCCCCGCGCTCGACTTCATTCGCAGCAATCTGTTTGACCCGCGTAAGCTGACCCCGCTGCCGCTGGCCATGGACGGCCCCGACAACGACCTGAACGACAAGATAGACCAGCACATACAGCGCGCCATGGCCGACGAGGATGCCGTGCTGTATGCTTTCGGCGAACGCTGGGGGCCGGAAGCGGGCAAGAAAGACAAAATATTCGGTTTCCTCCCCGGCAATGGCGTGCATGACATCCACATGAACCAAGCCAATTCCGGCGACTTCAAGCGCGACGACGGCGTCTACCAGGACGGCGCCCTGCTCCTGAATTTCCCCAAGCAGAACCAGTGGGTGGGCATCTTCCTCAAGTTCCAGTCGCAGGGCTGGCACAGCGACGACCGCACCGGCCACCGCATATCGATCGATGTCAGCGGGCCGCCTTCGAACGGCGGCACGACCGGCAGTCCGTTCTTGCCGGGCAGCCGGCCCACGCCGGCGGCGCCGGACGGCGCAGTGCGCGTGGTTTCGGCCCTGGTCAATTCAGTCAAGTCGCCCGAAGTGGAGTCCGTTACCCTGCTTAATGTCACCTCCCAGCGCATTGATCTTGCCGGATGGAAGCTGCTGGACAGGGACAAGAATGGCATGCCCCTCAGCGGCAGCATCGAGCCGGGCGACACGCTGCGCGTCACGCTCAAGCCACCCGCCGTGCTGCCCAACCGTGGCGGCATCATTACACTGCTGAATGCGGACGGGCTGCGGGTGGACGGCGTCAGCTACACGCAATCCCAGGCGTCCAATCCGGGCTACTCCATCAAGTTCTGACGCCTCCACCCTACAGCAGGAGTCATGCATGAGAGAAGTCGCCCGCAGCGATGGCTTGCACGTGCGCGCCATGCCAGGCAGCCACTGCAGGCCAGCCTGGGCGCAGCCCTGCCGCTGCCTGCTGCCTGGACCGGGCCATGCGTCATCGGCCCATATACCTGCCAGGCCAGGCGGAATTGAGCAAGGCGCGTGCTAGAATGGCCGCCCTTTCAAGCAGCCATGCACACGCCCCATGCTTTCGCAGTCTTTCACGTACTGGTCCGCCGCCCTGCTGCTGCTGGTGTTCATCGCCTTCGGCGTATGGTCCTGGCGCGGCATCGCTAAATACCGTGCCAGGAAACCGCCGCGCTCGGGCTCCTACACCAAGCGCAGGCCCAAGCGCTGATCAGGCGCCAATCAGAACTTGGTGCGCACGCCCAGCACGATGTTGCGGCCCGGCAGAGGCGCAATATCCTTCAGCACCGAGGTCGACGTGCGGATCTCGTCGTTCAGCAGGTTCTTGGCCAGCACGAACCAGGTCACGTCCTGGCCGCCCAGTTTCTGGGTGTACGAGAAGTTGGCGTTGACCTGGTTGTAGGATGCGGTCGGCGTGGTTTCGAAGGAAGCCAGGCGGTCCTGCCCATTCGCGTGCACCAGCGACAGTCCACCGCGCCATGCGCCTTCGCGGTAGCCCACGCTGGCGCCGAAACGGGTGGCCGGCTGCAGCGGCAGGCTGCCCGCGTTGTCCAGCGTCCCCTTGGAGGTATCGGCGAACAGGCGCCCCGACCAGCCGCTGCCCTGCGCGTTGTAGGTGATCTCCGCTTCCGCGCCCTTGATGGTGGCGTTGGCCTGCTCGAAAATGCGCTCGCGCAGTTCGTCGCCCGGATTGCCTTCCTCGTCCAGCAGGTTGCCGGTGATATGGCCGTAGATGAAGTCGCGCACCTTGTTGCGGTAGACGTTGGCCTTCCAGCGCACCAGGCCCGTGGTCTTCTGCACGCTCAATTCGATATTGCGCGACGCCTCCTTCTTGAAGTCCGGGTTGCCGATGTCGAAGGTGACGGTGGCGTCGTGCGGGCCGCCGGAGTACAGCTCCTCCGTGGCCGGCGCGCGCTCGGCGTACGAGAAGGTGGCGCCGGCGCCGTAGCCCGGCGTGAAGGTCCACAGCGCGCCCAGCGAGCCGGAATTCAGGTTGAAGGAACGGTCCTGGCCGGTGACCGGCTTGCGCTTGACCGATTCCGCGCGCACGCCGCCACTGAGCAGGAAGTCGCCCACCTTGGCCTCTTCCACCAGGAAGGCGGCGGTGGAGGTGGAATGCGTGACCGGCACGGTGTCGGCCGCGCCTTCAGGGCTCAGCGCCGAGAAGTGCGTGTTCTCGGTCTGCACGCCGAAGGTGCCGCGCATGCCGGCGATCGGGTTGTGCGCCAGCTCGGCGCGGGTTTCCAGCGAACGGTTGCTGAAGATGACGACAGGCGCGTTCTCTTCGTCCAGCTCCGCGTGCTCGTAGGAGGTGTAGCCGGCCTTGAACTTGAAGCTCTCGAAACCGTCGAAGGGCTTGCGCACCAGGCTGTCGATGTCGTAGCGGGTTTGTTTCTGGTCGATCTTCGAGCCTTCGTCGCTCGGGATGCCGTACACATTGTCCAGGCGCGACACGGAAGCGCCAACAAAGCCCCAGTCCGCGATATAGGAACCGCCCAGGCCCGCGTTGCGTTCGCGCGTGGCCGAATGCGGCAGGCGGCCGGAAGCCGAGTCGGGGTCGTTGACCACGCGGTTTCCAGGAATCTTGTAGTCGTCCGCATTGCGGAAGTTGCCGTCCACGTGCAGCGCGAACTGGCCCACCGCGCCATCGACGGTGCCGGACAGGTTCTTGCCGCTGTCCACCGTGCTGTAGCGCGCCTCGAGCTGGCCGGTCGGCTTCTTTTCCAGCGCGGTTGGAATGCGCTCGTTGACCACGTTGACCAGGCCGCCGATGGCGCCCGAGCCGTACAGCAGCGCCGCCGGGCCGCGCAGGATTTCAACCTGGCGCGCCACCGCGCCTTCGGCCGCCACCGCGTGGTCGTTCGACAGGCCGGACACGTCCGACACCGCCATGCCGTTCTCCAGCATCTTGACGCGCGCGCCTTCCAGGCCGCGGATGATGGGGCGCGAAGCGCCGGCGCCGAAGGCCGAGGCGGACACGCCCAGTTCCTGCGACAGCGTATCGCCCAGCGAGCTGCCCATCTTGTCGCGCAGCTCGTCGCCGGCCAGCACTTTGGCGGGGGTCAGGATCTGGTCGCCCTCCGCCGTCTTGAAGGGGCTGGCGGTAACCAGCACTTTGGGGATGGCCGCGTCGGTGGACTGGGCAAAAGCGGCGGACGAAATGGCGGACAGGACCGCCGTGGCGATCAGGGTACGGGTGAAAATCATATGAACCTCTAAAACAAAAAAAGACGTGAAGCGGCTGCGCGCCTTCCTGGCGCGCATGCCTGACTGGGTGCGTTTTTCTGTCAGAGGACCGGGGGAGCCCGGGATTGGAATACGACGGTGGCGAGGCGCTCGCGCACCTGCAGGAACAGCTGCGCCGGCAGCACCGGCTTGCTGTCCGGCGCCGCAAAGCGCAGCAGCGGGCTGGTAACGGCAAAGGCCAGTTCCGCAGCGGCCACGCATTGCAGGCAGATGTGGTCCACCAGCGTGGCTTCCGGCGCGGCGCCGGCCGAGGCCAGCACTTCGCCGCTGACCGCCTTTTGCATCGGCGCCCAGTGCGTATAGCCGTGTGACAGCGCTACCTGTTGCGACATCAGCAACAGGTAAGCAATCAGCAGGGGCAGCATACGGCGTAGCACGTCGGTCAATTCGCTGGTGTGGAAACCGCGTATTCTAACCGCGATTTGACATTCTGCCTATTTATCCCTCGTTCTCCCTATTCCACCGTTTTCAGGAAGGAAATGGACGGCGCGAAGAAGTACGCACCGCCTCTCATCGTCACAAAGCCGGAGAAGTCGAATGGGTCCGTCAAGGACTTTCCGTACACCTTGGGATAGCGTTGGGGGCCTGCGCCTTTAGGCTGGCCGATTTCCGGGTCGATGCCGGTTCCCGGACGGCGGAAATCCTTGTTGTTGGCCCACATCATTTGCGTGAATTCAAACTGATTCGCAATATCGCTTTGGTAGGCCATGAACAGCAGGCCGACGCCGCCCGTCGGCTTGGTTTCCAGCTTGCCATCCTGGGGATCGTCCTTGCGTTCTCCATACGGAATCCCGCGCCGCGCCATCAGGTGGTCTTTCGAATCGCCGGTATCATCGCGCGGATTGGTTTTCCGTATATGGCCGGCGAACGGACATTTGAGGCCGTCTTTGTCCTTCGCGTAATTGAAGTTATTGGGCAACCCGGCGGCGCCCGGCGCCGCAACGGGAATCGCAACGTCGCTGAGCGTGACGAGCGTGCCGTTCTCGAAGCGTCCCACCACGCTGGCGCCGGCCCTTGCTCCGTCGCCCGACATCAGCTCGGCCAGATCGATCGCCCTGCGCCTGAAGCCTTGCACGTCCTGCTCCAGCTTGCGGAACACAAAATAGCTGCCGCAACTCACCTCTAGCGCGCCCCCCGGGCAAGCCACTAGCAACTGGCTCAGCGGAATGGCAGGATTCCACTGATCGATCCCGCCCAGCTTGGCCTCCCGGTCCACGTCCTCCTGCAGCGCCAGCGGCTGGCTACGGCCGTCAACATAGCCGAAGTGCTCGATACCGTTCTGGTCGCTATTGAAGACGGCGCGCCCCAATTCGGTCGCCAGCAGGGTCACCGATCCGCCGGCCTGAGCGATGCGCTGTTCAAACTCCGCCTGCAAGGCCAGTTGCTCGTCGGCGGACGACGCGGCCACGATGATGAGCGCGTGGATCTCCGCCGCCAGGCCCGGGTCCCATTCTTCCGGCGGAGGATCGTTCAGCGGGCGGTTTTTCATACCGGCCCGAAACGCGGCATCCTCAGGCATCGCGTGCTCCAGCCTGAGCGCGCGGTAGCCGTCCGCCGTCAGCAGGCAGGCCATGAACGGCGAGGCGGATTTGCCCGTCGCCTTGAATATTTGCGCACCGGTCAATTGGTCGAGCGCGGTCGTGATGCCCGCACCTATCTCGCGTACAAACGCCTTGCCGGCATCGGGTTGCGCCTTGTCGAAGGCGATAAAGAAGTTCAGCGTGTGCTCACGGCCGTGCCCTTTCAGGATATT
Source organism: Massilia sp. BGA-UO-ETr-WB1 (assembly GCF_059567845.1). Lineage (NCBI taxonomy): Bacteria > Pseudomonadati > Pseudomonadota > Betaproteobacteria > Burkholderiales > Oxalobacteraceae > Massilia > Massilia sp. BGA-UO-ETr-WB1. Next base: position 1,259,302 of record NZ_JCAQOT010000027.1, read on the forward strand.
TCCCTGCAGATCATTCAGCATGGCCAGTTCGGCCGCCGCCGACGGCAGCTGCGCCGCCAATGACTTCGTCCATGCAAGCGTCTGGTTCAGATTCAGTGCCATGGTATTTCCCTCTTTTGGGTAGAAGTTTTGATCAATATCAAACCACCGGACTGCGATTCAATATAGGTCGCCGTTTCCACGGGAAATACACGAAATATCACATTGGAAATTTTTCCTGCGGGTCGTTGCGCGTTCAATGTGCGTTGGCGCACAGAAGCCGGACCACATCGACGCTATAGTGATGCCCCAAAAATCAGGAGCACACATGGCGGAAAATTTAGTCGATCTGTTTCAGCGGGACCGCTCGCGTATCCACGTGGAAAAAGAATGGGAAGTGGCGTACTGGAGCAAAAAGCTCGGCGTACCGAAGGAAACCCTCGTTGAGATCGTCAACGAGGTGGGTCCGGTAGTCGAGAACGTGGTGCGGAAAATCAAGAGCCTGCACTAGCACCCGCATTAGCGCCCGCAGCCGACGCCTGGCGCGCCAGCCAGCGGTCCACTGCCGCTTCCAGCACGCTGAGCGGCACGGAGCCGTGCGACAGTACTTCGTCGTGGAAGGCGCGCAGATCGAACTTCGCGCCCAGCTGCTTCTCGGCCCGCGCCCGCAGTTCGCGCAGCTTCAATTCGCCGATCTTGTAGCTCAGCGCCTGGCCCGGCGCGGCGATGTAGCGCTCCACTTCCTGCACCGCCACCACTTCGTTCTGCGGCACGTTGTCGATGAAATAGGCGATCGCCTGCTCGCGCGTCCAGCCCTTGGCGTGGATGCCGGTATCGACCACCAGGCGCACCGCGCGCCAGATTTCGGCCGACAGGCGGCCGCACCATTGCCACGGATCGTCGTACAAGCCCATCTCCTGGCCCAGCATCTCGCTGTACAGGCCCCAGCCTTCGCTGAACGCGCCGGTGCCCTCGTTGCGGCGGAACGCCGGGAAGCCGCTCTGCTCCTTGGCCAGGCTGATTTCGAAATGGTGGCCGGGAATCGCTTCGTGCAGGAAGAACGCCACCGTGGTGAAGCGGGTGCGGGTTTCCGGCTTGTAGGCGTTGTAGTAGAAGATGCCGGGACGCGAGCCGTCCGGCAGGCCCGGGAAGTACTGCGCCGGCGCGGCGCTCACTTCGCGGAACGATTCCACCGGGCGCACTTCGAACGGCGTCCTGGGGATCTTGCCGAAGAACTGCGGCGTCTTCGCCTCCACGCGCGGGCGCAGGCTTTCATAGGCCGCCTGGATCTGCTCGCGGGTGCTGAAACGCTGCTCCGGCGCGGTGTTCAGGTGCACGAAGAACTCCTTCAGCGTGCCCTTGAAGCCGACGCGCTCCCTGGCCTGCTCGAACAGCCCGCGGATGCGGGCCACTTCGTTCAGGCCGATGGTGTGGATCTCTTCCGCGCTCAGCGCGGTCGTGGTCGAGCTGCGCACTTTCGAGTCGTACCACGCCTTCCCATCCGGCAGCGCGCCCAGGCCCACGGTGTCGCGGCTGGCCGGCAGATAAGTGTCGCGCATGAAGGCCAGCAGGCGCTGGTAAGCCGGCGCGATCTGCTCGCCCACCAGCTTCGAATAGGCGGCCGTCAGGCGGACCTTGTCGGCCTCGCTGAAGTCCTGCGGGAACTGGCGCACCGGCGCCATGTAGACGCTCTTGGCCAGGTCGGCCGTGCCCAGGTTCTCCAGCTGCGGCAGGATCTGCCTGGTGACGATCTTCGGCTGGACCACGCCGCGCGCCATGCCGGCGCGCATGTCGGCGATCATGGCGTCCGCCGCCGGCGCGAAACCGGCCGCGCGGGCCAGCCAGTTCTCGTAGTCCTTCACCGTGGCGAAAGGCTGCGCCAGCTTGCCCGAACCCAGCTGCGCGAACAGCAGGTGCAGGCTGAAGGTCTGGTTGATGGGCGTGAGCTGCGACGGAAAGCGCATGTCGTCCAGCGATTGCTGCAGCTTGTAGCGCAGCAGATCGTAGCTGATGCGGTCCTCGGCGCCCAGCTTGGCCGGGTCGTACTCGGCGGTGCGGGCCAGGTATTTGTCGGCCAGGCGCTTGCGCTCGGCCAGCGCCTCTTTCGACGTGATGGCGCCGAAGCGGTCGTTATAGCGGTTGTCGCCGTTGAAGGTGGCGGAAACCGGATTCGCCTTCGAATACTCTTCCCAATACTCCGCGTAGATCTGGTTCATTTTTTCCGGCGTGGCCGGGGTGGCGGCCTTGGCGGCGTGAGCAAAGCCAGGCGCGAAGGCCAGCAGTCCAACGCTGAAGAGGAGACTGGAAAGCGAAGTTTTCATGGGTCGGCGTGTGAAAGTAGCTGAGTCGTCTATATTTGCACAGAATTAGTGCATTGAAAACGAAAAAGCACCGCAGCGCCTTGGGCCAGCGGCGCGCGCGCCGCCCGCCCCACCCGGTGCACGTGGCGGCGGCCGCACGGACCCGCGAAAATAGTTATCTTTTTTTTATTTTCAGCACCATTGCTTTGGTAATATTGTTCCATTCCACAAGAATGGGATGCGCCGCGATGATACGCTTTTGGAAGTCGTTCCTGCTTGCTCAGGCGTTGGCTTTTTGCGCCCTGGCTCTCTGGGCCATGAGTTACGCGCCCCGCTCGCTGCACCCGGAGGTGGCCGGCCATCCTGGCGTGACGACCGGGGCGCGCACCACGCAGAATTTCAGAACGATACTGACGCTTGCTCCGGACTCGCCGCTGGCATCCGCCGGTGCACGCCCCGGCGACCAGCTGGCATTTGACCGCGAAGGCGACCGCGTTCGTTCCATGTCCCAGGCCGAACTGATCGGCGTAACGTGGAAATCCGCCGCCACCGGCCAAACGCGGCATATGGTGCTGCAAGCGCTGCCCTTGGCCGGACAGGCGCTGCAAATCCGGCAGGCGGAGTTTTTTGTACAGTGGGGACTCGCCTGGTTCGCACTGGCGGCCGGCCTGCTGGTCGGTCTGCGGCGTCCGGAAAGCCGTTCCATGCGCGCCTTGTCCCAAGCCTTGCTCATTCTGACCGGATGGTTCTCCCAGTTCTACCTGCCGGCCGGCGCGGCACAAGCGGTGGCCGAATTTCTCCACCCTGCGTTCGCAGCGTTGACGTTCATGTGTTTCTACTATTTTTCGCTCACCTATCCAGAGGACAGGCCTATCTCCACGCGCCGCTGGGCCGCCCGCCTCTTCTACCTCTTCCTCGCCAGCGAACTATCCATACAGGCTTACGGCCTCGCCCTCCAGCTGCAATGGATTGACGTCGTGCCATGGTTCCCGCGCTCGGCCATTCGCGATACATTGTCGGTCTCGCTCTGCGCCGTGGCCATACATGCGCTTTGGCGTTCGTGGCGCTGCAGCGCCGGTCTGCAGCGCGTGCGGCTCGCATGGGTCGGGATCAGCATGGGAACTGCCTATGCGAGCTACTTGTTCGGCAGCCTGGCGGACCTGGTCGGGTGGCACCCCGCATGGAGGGAGGCCGCACGCGACGGCATCGCGTTCATCGCCCATGTGTTGCTGCTGTATGGCATCCTGCGCCACCGCGTGCTCGACTTTGGCTTCTTCATCAACCGCGCCCTGGTCTACACCATCATCAGCTCCGCGTTGATCGTGGTGTTCGGCCTCGCCGAGTTCGTCGTCGACAAGACTCTGCATTTCAGTTCGCGCAGCCAGAACATCTTCATCGACGCCGCCGTGGCGCTCGGGGTGATCCTTTGCTTTAACCGATTCCACCACTTCGTCAACCACCGCGTCGATCACACCTTCTTTCACCGCTGGCACCAGGCGTCCGAGCGCCTGCGCCACTTCATCCAGACTGCAGCCTACTACACCGATCCCGAGGTGCTGCAGCCACGCTTCCTGGCGGCAGTGAACGATTTTGTCCGCCCGACAGGCGGCGCGGTCTTTCTAGGCCAGGACGACGGCAGCTTCCGGCTCGCCCACGCGGCCACGCATGATGTCACGCAACGCCTGCAGCCAGACCATGAGCTGCTGGTGGAACTACGTTTGCGCAAAGATGTACTGCGGCTCGGCGAGTGCAAGCTGGGACAATACGGCGAGCTGGCCTTCCCCATGCTGGTCCGCGACCATATCACCGGACTCCTGCTGGTGGGCCCCAAGCGCAACGGCAGGCGCTATCGCCCGGACCAGATTGAAGAGCTGCGCAATAGCGTGCATCGCATCGGACTGCATCTGGAGAGCTTGCGCGTGCACGCGCTTGAACAGGAGAACGCCTCCATGAAGCAGCTGCACGCCAGCACCATGATGGAATGCCTGCGCCTGCAGCTGGAGAATGCCAAGCTGCGCCTGCCGGCCGGCGTGCCGGAGAGCTAAGAAGGGTCTGGTCTTGCCTGATGCGCCTGGCGCCGGACGGCAATGGCTGCACTGAATCGCGGTGCCGTCACGCCTGGCCGTGCCGCCTCCGCCAGAACGGGGCTGCCGGCCAGCGCCGCTCCTGGCCGTAGCAGTAAGCCAGATGGCCCCGGTAAGCCGCGCCGATGGCGGCGATTTCGCTGTTGTAGCCGCCGTACGCGGCGGCATCCCCCTGCAGGGCGCGGCTGGCCGCCTCGGCGGCGCACAGGCCGGTGTACAGCGCGTTGAAGATGCCCTGCGACGAGAGCGGATCGAAGCTGATGGCGGCGTCGCCGGCAGCCAGCCAGCCCGGCCCGGCCGCCGCGTCGAGCTGCGCGGAATGCGCGGCGGTCGCCATCGCGCCGCCGTCCGGCGCGAAGCGCGCCTGCGCCAGCAGCGGTCCCATGCCCGGCAATGCGCAAGCCGCCGCCAGCAGCGCCGCTCCGTCCCGCAAACCGGTTGGCGGCGCCAGGTCGGCGTCGGTATGGAAGGCCAGCACGCGCCGGCCGCCCGGCAGCGGCGCGCTGTACCACCAGCCGTCCCGGCACGCCTCCACTTGCGAAAAGCCCTGCCCCGCCCGGCCCACGCTCACTGCGCCATCCGCTGCCCCTGCTTCGTCCCGCCCGTACAGCCAGCCGCAGGCCAGGCGGTCCAGCCGCTGCCGCCGCGCGCCCAGCGTGCGCGCCAGCGGTGCGCCGCGTCCGGCGGCGTCGATGACGAGCCTGGCGTGCACGTCGACCTCGCCGCGCGCGGTGCGCAGGCGCACCCGCCAGCCGGCGCCTGCCGGGCCGCCGGCATCGTTGCCCGCACCGGCGCCGGCGTCTTCATCGGCCTCGATGCCGGCCACCTCGGCCGGCGCCAGCAGCGCTGCGCCGCGCCGCCGGGCCTCCATGCGCAGCCAGGCGTCGAAGCCCGCGCGGTCAAGGTGCCAGCCGGGGCCATCGGGATCGCGCATGAAGTGCTGCTCCGCGAACACGCCGTTCCACAGCGAGCGGTTGCCGTGGTAGCGCGCGTGGCCCTGGCGCAGGAAGTCGTCGAGCAGGCCCATGTCGCCCAGCAGGCGGGCGGCGGCTGCCGGCAAGGATTCGCCGATGCGCGGCTGGGCCTCGGCCGCGCGCTCCACCAGCAGCACGCGGCGCGCGCCGGCCAGGTTCAGGGCCGCAGTGGCCCCGGCCGGCCCCGCACCCAGCACCAGCACGTCGGCCCGCAACACGCTCACGAGCCGTGCCGCCGCAAGTGGCGCGCCTTCTCGGTGGCCTCCAGGTCGATATCTTCGAACTCCTCGGGCACCGCCGCCGCGCGCAGCAAGCCTTTGCCGTGCGGCGCGCCTGGCAGCTGCTCGACTTGGAGCGCCGCCGGGAACAGGGCCACGTCCTTCGGCCCCGGCCTGACTTCCACCACGCCCATTTGCGCGATGTCGGCGATCATATTGTTGATCTGGTCTTCGTAGCTGGTGTTGCCCAGCGGGCGCAGCCAGGCCGCGCGCCGCGCGAAAGCGGCCATGCGCTCGCCCAGCGGCAGCTCCGGATTCATCACCGTCTCGTAAGCCTCGCGGCTCATCACCTGGTTGGGCACGCGCGCCGGCCAGAAGGTCGGCACATAGGGGTCGTAGCTCTTCTGGTAGCCGGAGCGGCAGCTGGCGGTGTCGGTCTGCCACGGCACCGCCATCCAGCGCGTGACGCCGCCGGCGATCTGCGCTGCGCACGGGCCGGCGATATTGTCCGGCGTGAGCACCGCGCCATAGTCCGGCTCGACCCAGCCCGGCGGCCGGTGCGCCAGCCGGAACGGCGCCGCGTACATGCTGGCCTGGCGCATCGGCCAGGTCATTTCGCAGCCGGGGTGGAAAGCGTCCGCCAGGCAGAATTCCATGGCCGCGCGCAGCAGCGCCTCCGGCTGGGCCGCCAGCGGCACGTCGTCCAGCGAATGCAGCGGCGCTGCGTCCGGCGCGTAGTCGGCGATGAACTCGCCGTCCGCCCATTGCTTGAGGAAGCGCAGTTGCAGATTGCTGAGGGCGACGTTCTGGCGCGGCGTGTCGGCCGGCGGCACCGCCATCGCGTCGCCGTACAGCCAGGGCCACGGCGACGGCGCCCAGGCGTCGCGCTGGAACTGGCGGAACTGGTTGTAGATCACCTGGCGCCACTCCCTGCGGCTCTCGTCCGGGCTGGCCAGGCGCTGCATCCATTCGCTGCGGCTGAACGGCGTGCTGCCTTCCCAGCCGAAGGCGGCGGCAAAGCCGGCGTTCACCCACTGCAGGTTGGACAGCCGCTCGAAGATGGGGCGCACGTCGTGCTGGAACGAGGGCTGCGCCGGCGCCGCCAGCTTGCCGGTGGAGACGAACAGGTCGCGCATCAAGTCCCACATGGTGCGCACCGATTTCTGCTGCGGCGCATAGTCGGGCGGCGCCACCACCACCCAGGCCGGATCGACCTCCAGCTGCTGGCCCTGATAGTGCACGGTGGCGCTCACCGGGCCGTCCGACGTGTCGTCGTACCAGCCCTCGTTGTTGGCGAAAGTGATGGCGCGCGCGCCGTTCCAGGAGGCCGACTTGCCGTGGCCGCCCAGCACGATCAGCCGCCCCATGGTGTCGGTGCGTAGTTCGCCGAGATAGACCGGGATGCCCATGAAGCTGCCGCTGTCGAACGGCACTTCCGGCTGCTCGCAGCCCGAGATGCGGCGCTCGCCGGGCGTGATGGCCAGCACCGAGCGCTCCGCCACCGCCATGTTGCGCAGGAAGGAAGCCGGCGCCGTGGCCGCCTCAGGGATGTCGAGGGCGATCTGGAACTGGTACCACGCGGCCTTGGTGTTGGCCAGCGTGGCCGACCAGACGATATCGGCATTGCTGGCGTTCAGTTCCGCCACCGGCTCGCCGGCCGCGTTCAGGCCATACACCCGGAAGCGCGCAGCCTGGCGCTTGATGGCGCCCGCCGCGTCGCGGTAATAGCCGGCCGGCTCCGGCACGGGATCGGGCACCTCGGGCCCGATGTAGAACTCCGTGGCGCTGTTGCCGACCCGGGCGATGCCGATCGGCGGATAAATCGCGGCCTTGACGATACGGGTATCCTGTTGCGTCGAGCTGGGGGCGGACATGGCATTCCTTTCCGTTGGCGTGGGTGGGAAAGGCAATATACCCCCAAGGAATGCGTCCGATATACGCACTTTGTCACAGCGAAATAACTAGCGAAAACGTAGCGTGGGCCAGGGACCGGCAAGCGGTCCGCCTGGCGCCACGATGCAAGCCTGCCTTAGAACATATACGTCATGCTGAAGCGGATGGTGCGGCCGAACAGCGGCCGGGCCACGCCGCGGTTACGCGTGCCGTCCGGCGACAGCAGGTCGTTGAACAGCGGATCGCCTTCGGTGAACGAGAGCTGGTTGGTCAGGTTGGCCACGTGCAGGTGCGCCTTCCAGCGTTCGCTCACCTGGTACTGCGCGCCGGCGTTGACGATATGGTAGGCCGGATACAGCGTCACGTTGCTGTCGGTCGCTTCCGAAAAGCGCGAGCCGTAGTACTGGACTTGCGCATACACGCTCAGTGGGATGTCGGTCAGCGGCTTCAGGTCGTACGAAGGCATGAAGTTGACCATCACTTTCGGCAGGCGGCGCGGACGGCGGCCGTCTTCGCTGATCTGCACGTAGTGGTAGCCGCTGATCACGCCCTGCGCATTCTTGTCCTCCTGCGTGATGGTGTAGTTGGCGCCGGTGACCTTCGGATTCTGCAGCACCACGTTGCCCTTCAGCTCCAGGCCGTCCACCGCCGCCGGGCGCCAGCTCAGCTCCACCTCGGCGCCGATGTTGCGCACGCCGCGCTTGTACAGCTGCGCCACTTCGGGGCAGGAGTTAATCTGCGTTACGCCGCCCTGCGTTGCGCAGCTGGACGAGGCGATGTCGCGGTAGATATTGACCGAGCTGCGCGGCGAGAAGTTGTTGTAGAACGTCGCCACCGAGGCGCCGAAGCCGCGCGTCAGGTAGCGCAGGCCCATCTCGTACTGGCGGATACTCTCGACCGCATCGATCTCCACGGTTTTGCCGTTGACCACGGTGGCGGCAGCGGTGCTCAGGTCATTCAAGTCCTGCAGGCTGGGCAGGCGGAACGATTTCGACGCCAGCCCGTACACGGCGAACGCCTTGCTGAAGCTGTAGTTGGCGCCGACCGACCAGCCCAGGCCATGGTAAGTCTTGTTCAGCGTATGCGGATCGCCCGGCAGGCTGATTTCGTTGTCGGCCGTGGTGTCCTGGATCGAGCCGGCCACCACGCCGGCCGGCGTCAGGTCGGTGCTGACGTTGCGGTCGCGCCGCGTCACCCCCGCCTTCAAGTCCTGCCAGCGCACGCCGACGTCCATTTTCAGCTTGTTGCCCATGGTTTCCCAGTGGTCGAGCAGATAGGCCGCGTTGCCGTCGCCGTGGATCTGGCTGACGAACCCGAACCAGCCGGGCAGGATGGCGCTGCCGGAAGTCAGGCTGGGCCCCACCTGGCCGCCTTGCGCATCCACCACGATCAGGTCCACCGGCCGCGACTGCGCCGCCACGTCGGTGACCAGCAGGCCGGCCTGGAAGTTGGGCGCATAGCTGTAGCGGCTCTTGTAGACGCCGAAGGTCACGTCGTGCGAGCCCTTGAGCTCAAACGACTTCTGCGTCTTCAGGTCGAGCGAGGTGCTGGAAGCGTCCACGTCGGCAATAAAGGGCACCTGGAAGTTCAGGTTGACCGTGCCCGGCACGGCGGAACCGTCGTTCAGGTAACGCCCCGCCACCCCGGCCGCCTTGGCGTACTTCTTGATGAAGTCCTCGCGGCTGATGTTGGCGAACGCGGCGCAGGCGTTGCTGGCCGGGACGTTGAAGTAGCCGATCAATTTGGCGTTGTTCAGATTGCAGCCCAGCGCCGCGCCATGCGCCGGCGAGATCACGTCGTTCTGGTAGCGGGCGTTGAGGAAGTTGGCGGCGGTCGCCGTGTCGTTGCCGGTGAAGACGGCGTTGAAGCCGCTGGTGCCGGTGGTGTGGCGCAGCCCGGCCGACAGCTTCCAGCCGTCCGCGAACTCCTTCGATCCGCTCAAGGTGAACATCTTGAAGTTGGGATGGATGCCGTCGGCCTGGTCGATGGTGCGCGTGCCGTACTCGCCCATCATGGTGAAGCGGCGGTTGTATGGCGAGGCCGTGGTGCCGTGCGCGAAGTCGATGCCCAGCGGCTGTATCGTGTCCTGGTCGATCTTGGTCGGGTTGACCGGCGTGCCGGGGTTGCTGAAGCGCGGCACCGAGATCGGCAGGTTCTGGAAGAAGGCGGTGCGGTCGTTGATCATCAGCGCATCGACGCGGGCAGTGGTCTTGCGGTCGTCGCTGGTGTAGACCAGGTTGCCGCGCACCTGGCCGCCCCGGTCCGCGGTGTAGCCGGTGTCGCGCACGCCGTCGCTGCGGCGGTAGAAGCCGCCCACCGCGCCGGTCAGGTTGGCGCCGAGCGGGCCGGAAATGAAGGCGTCCTGGCGCAGGAAGCCATAGTCCGCGTATTCCGCCTTGTAGCCGCCGGCCAGGCGGTCGCCGCCGGTGCGGGTAACATGGTTGACGGTGGCGCCCAGGCCGTTCGAATACAGGATGCCGCCGGGGCCGCCCTTCACCACCTCCACGCTCTCGGTCATCAGGTCGTCGCGCACGAAGACGTCGTTGTTCATGAACGGCGCCTCCGGTTCCTCGTAGGCCGGCAGGCCGTCCACCAGCTGCGGCGCATAACGGAAGCCGCCGGTGACCGGCAGGCCGCGCACGGTGATGTTGTTGCTGGCTTCACCGGCGCTGCTGCCCTCGGAATAGATGCCGGGGAAGTTGGCCAGCAGGTCGGCCGTGCTCATGGGCGCCAGGCGCTGGATTTCTTCGCTGCCCAGCGTATTGATCGAGAAAGTGGCGTTCTTCTTGGTGGTGGTCTTGGTCACGCCGGTCACGATGACCACCGTGGACGGATCCACGCCGGCCGGCTCGGCGGCCGGCTGCGGGGCGGCAGCGGGGGCGGCAGGGGCTGCGGGGACTGCGCCCTGCTGCTGCGCAAACGCCAGCGCCGGCGCCAGGCAGATGGCCAATGCCGCCGAGCGGCTGATGTAACGAGTGATCGAATAGTTCATGCTGCGTCTCCTTTTATGATTATCAGGCCACTTGCGTCGGCCAGGGTAGTTGCTTTGTCTAACGTTGTCATCCCTGCTACAGCTATCTAATCGTCTGACGGCACCTCCTTCAAGCGCGGCATGTCGGCGCCGCGCCGCGAGCAGGTGAGCGCCGCCGCCCTGCCGGCGAAGCCGAGCGCCCCGCGCAGCGCCGCCGCGTCCAGGCCCTCGAGCCCGGCACGCGTCAGCAAGCCCCGGCGCGACAAGTGGGACAGCAGCGCCGCCTGGAAGGTGTCGCCGGCGCCGACCGTATCCACCACGTCGACCTTCAGCGCCGGCAGCTCGAACGGCGCCAGCGCCGCCGTCGCCGCCAGCACGCCCTCGCCGCCGCGCGTGACCACCACCAGCGCCACGCCGGCGCGCAGCGCGATGGCGATGAACTCCCGCGGCGCCAGGTCCGGGTAAAGATGGCGCAGGTCCTCGTCGCTGATCTTCAGCAGGTCGGTGCGCGGCAGCATCCACGCCACCACGCTGCTCCAGACCGCGCGGTCCGGCTGTATCGTCAGGCGCACATTGGGGTCGAAGGCGATCAGGCTGCGGCCATGCTGGCGCGCGACCAGCTCGCGCAGGGTGCCGGCCACCGGCTCGACCGCCATGCAGTAGGAACCGACGTGGATGGCTGCGGCGCCGGCCGGCACGCGCTCCAGGTCGGACAGCGCAGGCGCGCGTTCAGCGGTGGCGTGGCCATACAGGGTGTAGGCCGGCACGCCGCCTTCGCCGAGGTCGATCGTGACCAGCGCGGTGGCCGCCGCCGGCCGGGGCGCGCAGGACAGGTCCACGCCCTCGCCCTCCAGCGTGGCGGCCAGCTTGCGGCCGAACATGTCGGTGGACAGGCCGCCGAAAAACATCGGCCGCACGCCCAGCCGCGCCAGGCCGATGGCCAGGTTGAACGGCGAACCTCCCACGCGCGCCGACAGCGCATAGCCGATGCCGCCGGCGCTGCATCCACCACTGCCGCCGCCAATATCGCCGTCGTTGAACACGTCGAACAGCGCTTCTCCACACACGATGATCATGCTACCTCCGGTAAGCCGGCCTGGCCGGCAGTTGCGTTGTTTTCCGGCGCGCCCGCTTCCAGGCGGAGGCCGTCCTGGCCGAACACGTGCAGCCGGCCCGGCACCGGGCTGACGCGCCAGCGCGTGCCGGCGGCGGGCGGCTGGTCCTGCATCACCACCATCAGCGGCTTGTCCAGGCCCGCCACCACCAGGTGCACGTAGGACTCCGCGCCAAGACGCTCAACCAGCAGCACCTCGCCTTCGATGGCGCCGGCCGGGTCGGCCTGCAAGTGTTCGGGGCGGATGCCGACGGTGAGCTGGGCCGGCGCGCCGGGCGGTGCCCGCCAGGCCAGGCACGCGCCGCCAAGGCGCAGCTGGCCGTCCGCGTCCAGCGTGCCCGGCGCCAGGTTCATCTTCGGGCTGCCGATAAAGCCCGCCACAAACACGTTGGCGGGCCGGTCGTACAAATGCATGGGCGCGCCGATCTGCTGCACGCCGGCCGGCCCCAGCACCACGATGCGGTCGGCCAGCGTCATCGCCTCCACCTGGTCGTGCGTGACGTACACCATGGTGGCGCCCAGTTGCTGGTGCAAGCGGGCGATTTCCACCCGCATGTCGGCGCGCAGCGCGGCGTCCAGGTTGGAAAGCGGCTCGTCGAACAAGAAGGCGCGCGGCTTGCGCACGATGGCGCGGCCGATGGCGACGCGCTGGCGCTGCCCGCCCGACAGTTGCGGCGGCCGGCGCTCCAGCAGATGCTCCATCTGCAGCATCTTCGCCACCGACTGCACCGAAGCCTTGATCTCGGCCTTGGGCACGCGCGCCAGCTTCAGGCCGAAGGCAATGTTCTCGAACACGCTCATGTGCGCGTACAGCGCATAGCTCTGGAACACCATCGACAGGCCGCGTTTGGCCGGCGGCGTGTCGTTGACCCTTTCGCCGGCAATGCGGATCTCGCCCGCGCTGATCTCCTCCAGCCCGGCGATCATGCGCAGCAGCGTCGATTTGCCGCAGCCGGACGGCCCCACCAGGACCACGAATTCGCCGTCCTCGATGGTGAAGCCGACGTCGCGCAGGATGTACTGCGCCTCCCTGCCAGGGTAGGTCTTTCCGACGCCCTGCAATGCGATGGATGCCATATCAGTCTCCCTTTTCCGTCGTGCCCATGGTCCATACCTTGAGCGACACGATACGGTCGCCCGCCTCCGCCAGCAGGGCCAGTCCGTCAGCGTCCGCGCGCGCCGGGTAGATCCGGCTGGTCAGGCTCTTGCGCTCGTTGACGTAGGCCTCGACCATGGAGCGGTCGAGGAAAATCCGCATGCGCAGCGGCTCGCCCTTCAGGTCGAAACCGCCGCCCTGCACGCCGTATGCCTGCAGGCCCGAAGTCCGCGTGCGGTCGATTTCCAGCCGGCCGCGCGCCGCGTCCACATACAGGTCGGTCTGCTCGGCGCCGCCGGGCGCCATGCGCACGCGCATGCCGCGCCTGCCCTCCGCTGCGGACGGCGCAATCTCAAGTTCGATCTCCAGCGCGTCGCCGCGAACCGCTGCCAGCGCGGCGGCGGCATCGGCAACGCTGGCGCCGCGCAGCTCCAGCAGCTGGCGGCGGCGCAGGCTGGCCAGTTCGGCGATCGGCGCCAGGCGCAGCTCGCCGTCGGCGCCCAGCGACAGCGTGATCGGCAGGCCGCCGTTGTGGGCCCAGCCGGCGTCCCATTCGTCCTGCAGCTTGCGCTCGCCCTGGGCGATGGAGAACACGATGCTGCGCCCGGTCTTCGGATCGACGAAACCGCTCGGGCCGGAGAAGTGGCCCTGGCCCACGTCGAAGGTGCGAGGCGCCTCCACGTCCGGCGTGAAGCGCGCGTTCTTCGCATCGAACACCCCGGTCCAGTAGTAGGCCTGGGCGCGCACGTCGATAAGGAAGACGTGGCGCTCGCGGCCGTCGGCGCCTTTGCCGACGGGCAGCAGCACCGGCAACTCCCAGGTCGCGTCGAAACCGGGGAAGCGCTTGGCGTCGATCGAGAACAGCGGGCCGCGCGGCGTCCAGTTGCGCAGGTCGGCCGACTCGAACACCAGCGCGGTGCCGCTGCCGCCCGGCAGCGCCGATCCCACCAGCTGGAACCAGCGCCGGCGCGCGCCGTCGCGGAACACGAAGGGGTCGCGGAATTCGCCGTAGCGGCCCGGCCCGCCGTCCTGCAGGGTGACCGGCACGGGGTATTTGTCCCACTGCACCAGGTCGGGGTCGCGCAGGTCGCGCGGCGTGGCCATGCCGGTGCGCTGGTTCGGCCTGGCGCTGTCGTTCCCGGCGGTGAAGAACAGCACGGGCGAGTCGTCCGCCGCATAGGCGGCGCTGCCGGACCAGATGCCATCGGTCGCCAGGCCGTCGTCTTCCGGCGCCAGCGCGATCGGCAGCTCGCGCCAGCGCACCATGTCGGTACTGGTCCAGTGGCCCCAGTGGATCTGGTGCCAAAACGGCCCGAACGGGTTCTTCTGGAAAAACAGGTGGTACTGCCCCGCGTAGTAGAACGGCGCATGCGGCTCGTTCATCCAGCCCGCATCCGGCATCAGGTGGTACTGCGGGCGGTGCCGGTCGCCGGCGAAAGCCGACGGCGGCACGCGCATGTCCGCCAGCGACAACTGCGGCGGTTTGCCGCCGCGCCGCGCCAGGTCGGCCTGCATGCCGCGCGCCACGGCGGCGGCATCGGCCGGGCCGGCGGCAACGCGCACCTCGTCCATCAGGCCGAGGAAGGTGTTCAGCTTGAACACGCCGCCTATCTGCTCCGGCTGCGAGTGGCGCCCTATCGTCAGCGGCCGCTGCGGCATGCCGAGCACGCCGCCCGCAGGCATGCCGGCGGCGGCCACCTGCTCGCCGTTGAGGAACAGCGCCACCCGGCGCTGGACGGGATCATAGCTGGCCGCCACGTGCGACCACGCGTCGCGCGGCAGCTTGCGGTCCTTCACGCGCACATCGGCGATCGCGCTGCCGGCGCCAAGCTTGATGCCCCAGGTGCCGAAGCGGTACACGCCGAACGAGAAGCCCTGCCGGGCCTCGCCGTCGAATTGGCTCAGGAAGGCGGAATAATGGCCGCCGTCGCCCCATTCGAAGGCGTGCGGGGCAACCCAGGCGCTGAGCGTAAAGCCTTGCGCCAGCTGGGCCGCCGCCAGGGGCGGCGCGACTATGTCGGTCGAGTAGCCGTCGAACAGCAGGCAGCCATTGTGGATGCAGCTGCCGGCCGCGCGCCACAGCGGCGCCGAATCGGGCTTGAAACGCGCCTGGTTGAACACGAAGTTGACCTGGTCGCGCCGGCCGGACACGGTCTCCGCGGCGTGCTTGCCGCCTTGCTCGTCCAGGCTCCAATGCGCCAGCGGGGTACCCGCCGAACTGGCGCCCACGCAGCCGGCCAGCAGCAAGGCGGTAGCGGCCCGCAGGATGTCTATCGTTGTCATTTGTCCGCCAAATTATCGTCGATCAGGTACAGGCCGCCCTCCATCCGCAGCGGAATGGGGTCGCCGATGCGGCCCGCGAACCGGCCGTCGGCGCCGGTGTCGTCAAACGCCATCAGGCAGTCCTGGCCGGTGACCGGGTCGCGCAGGATCTTGCCGGCGTAGCGGCGGCACGGAATGTCGCCGTCGAGGAAGCCGGGTGCAGGCTGCCATGGCCCCAGCGGGTTGTCCGCCACCAGGTAATGCGTGCCGGAGACGCCGCCATTGAGTTTCGCCCGCATGTCATCCGACCAGTGCGCAGCGACGTTGCAGAACACGCAGTACCAGCGGCCGTCGCGCTCGAACACCTGCGGCACCTCCAGCTGGCCGTAGTGGCCGCCAGCGTACACCGGCGCGGTCGCTTCCCACTCCAGCAGGTCGGCCGACACCGCATGGCCGATCACGCCGCGCTCGTACAGCGGGCCGTCGTTGCGGCGCGCGGTATAGAACATGTGGTACACGCCGCCGATCTTTTCCGGCAGCACCCAGGGGTCGCGCAATGCCCGGTCGTGCCAGCGCCCTTCCTCGTATTCCTCGTACCAGCGCCGGTCCAGGTCCAGCGCCAGGCCGCTGCCGACGCGCTGCCACGGGCCGTTGATGCTGTCCGCCACGGCGTGGCCGATGCGCTGGCGCATGCCGTTCTCGGCGCGGCAGGTGCCGGTGTAGAACAGGTGATAACGGCCCTCGGCCTTGATGACCGAGCCGGTCCAGGTGGTGTAGTCGTCCCACGCCGGACCTGCCTGCGGGCCGAAAGCGGTACCCAGCTGCGTCCAGTTGCGCAGGTCCGGCGACACCGCGTGTCCGATCGACACGTTCCAGTGCCGCAGGTCCGGATTGCCGATGGCGCGGTCGGCCTGCAGGAAGAACAGGTGCTGCTCGCCCTCCTCCTCGAAATGCCAGAAATCCCAGATGAATTTGTCGCTGATTTGTAGTGTCATGATGCTTCCAAAGTTAACCCTTGACGCCGCTGCCGGCCACCGAGGCGACGAACTGCCGCTGGAAGGCCAGGAACACCGCGAGCACGGGTAAAGTAATCACCGACGCGTAGGCCATGATCTGGCCCCACGAATTGGTGCGTCCGAAGAACTGCTGTATGCCCGGCTGCACCGGCCGGAACGCCTCGCCCTGGATCACCATGATCGGCCACAGGTACTGGTTCCACGCCGAGATGAACAGCACGATGGCGGCGGTGGCGATCACCGGGCCGCTGTTGGGCATGATGATCCTGGCGTAGATGGTCCACGGACCGGCGCCGTCCATCTTGGCCGCTTCGTCCAGCTCGGGCGGAATATCCCGGAAGAACTGGTAGAACAGGAACACGCAGAAGGCGTTGGCCAGGAAAGGGATCACCTGCACGTGCAGGCTGTTGAACCAGCCGGTGTGCAGCACCAGCTGGCCCTGTTCGAAGCCGGGCCACGGCAGGCGCGCCACCAGCGACAGCAGCGGAATGGCGATCACCTCGAACGGCACGATCACCATCGCCACCACCAGGGCCAGCGCCAGCTGCCGCCCGCGCCAGCGCATGCGCGCAATCGCGAACGCCAGCATGCTGTTGACCAGGATGCCGCCGGCCACGATCAGCGCCGCGATCATGGTGGAATTGAGCAGGAACTTCGGCAAGTCGCTCTTCTCGAACACCGCGCTGTAATTGCGCATCGACCAGTCGGACGAAGGCAGGTAGGCCGACCAGCTGTTCAGGTTGGCGAAGATCGCCGCGTCGTTCTTGAACGACGAGATGAACATGAACATCAGCGGAGCCACGAACACGATGCCGATCGCGCTCATGGCGAGGAACAGCGCGCCGTCGCGCAGCTTGTGGCGCAGGGGCGCATTCATTTCCGGTCTCCTTTGGAACTGCCTTTCGAATCGCCTTTAGCCACCAGCACGCGCTGCAGCACCGACAGCCCCAGCACGATGAGGAAGAACACCAGCGTGATGGTGGAGCCGTAGCCGATATCCTGCTCCTTGAAGCCGCTGCGCACCGCGTGGTAGACCACCGTCGATGTCGAGTCGAGCGGACCGCCGGAAGTCATCACGTCGACCTGGGTGAACAGGCCGAAGGCCAGCAAGGTGGTCGACACCAGCACGAAGATGATGGTGTTGCGCAGGCCCGGCAAAGTGACGTGCACGAAGCGCTGCCAGGCATTGGCGCCCATCAGCGTGGCCGCCTCGTACAGCTCGGGCGAGATCGACTGCAGGCCCGCCAGGAACACCAGCATCTGGAAGCCCGCGCCCTGCCAGGCCGACATCAGCGCGATGGCGGGCAAGGCGTAACGGCTGTCGCCCAGCCAGTCGGGGCCGGCGTTGGGGTCGTCCAGCAGTCCGCGCAGCACTTCATTGAGCATGCCCCGGTCGGTGTTGAGCATGAAGGCCCACACGATGGACGCCACCACCATGGACGTGACCACCGGCGCGAAGTACAGGGTGCGGAAAAATATCCTGCCGCGTATCTTCTGGTTGACCAGCACCGCCAGCCCGAGGGCCACCCCGCATTGCAGCGGCAGCACCAGCGCGGCAAACAGGAAGGTATTGATCAGGGAGCGGTAGAACAGCGGATCGCTGGCCGCCAGAACCACGCGGTAGCCGCCGGCGTCCAGATGAAAGGCCTCGCGGTAGCCGGCCAGCTCCGGATGCAGCTTGCGGACCTGGCGCCAGGTCGGATAACGGGGGCCGTCGCCGTCCTCGTTGCGCAGCACGGCGCCGCCCTCGCCGCGCAGCGGCTCGATCACGGCCAGCTCCAGCGCCAGCAGGCGGCGGTAGTTGTCGAGACCGACGTATTGCGTCGGCTCGGGCGACATCAGGCGGTGATTGGTCAGCGTGGCGCCGGCGGCGAACAGCATCGGCAGCGCGACGAACAGCAGGAACAGCAGCAGTGCCGGGGAGGCGAACAGCGCCACCGCGAACGGGCTGTCCTGGCCAAGTTTGGGTTTCATAAGCCGCCTCCGGTCTTGCGCGCCGTCAGGCTGTATCCATAGCCGTTGTTGCGCGAAATATTGTGTTCCACCGCTTCCACCGCCTGGTCCAGCGCTTCGGCCGCGTCCTTGCCGCTGCGGATGTCGGCCATGGCTTTCTCGAAGGCCGCCGACAGCGCCGGGTAACCCGGGCTGGCCGGCCGCGCCACCGCGTAACGCCTGGCGAATTCAAAGTACAGGCGCCAGTCGCCGCCGGGGCGGTAGTGTTCCGTCAGGGCCGCGCCCTCGGCGCTGACCGGCACCAGGCCGGTGGTGCGCGAGGCGGCCGCGATTTCCTGCGGCGAGATCAGGTGCGCCAGGAATGCAGCCGCGCCTTCCGGCTGCTTGCAGGTGCGCGTGATGCCCCACTGCCAGGAAGCGGCCCCTATCCTGGGACCGTGGCCGAAGTCCGGCGGCGGCATCACCAGCAGGTCGGCGCCGAAACGCCCGCTGTAATCCTGAGCCTTCCACGAGCCCGTGTAGTGGAACAGCGCCCGGCCCTGCTCGAACGCCTTGTCGTCGGCCGGATTGCGCTCGGCCAGCTTGTCCTTGAACAGGCGCCCGTAGTAGCGGCCCACGCCGAGCGCCGCATCGCTGTTGAGCACGCCGTCCACCCGCACGTAGTTGGCGCGGTCGATCAGGTCCGTGCCGGCGCTCTGCAGCCAGGGCGAAAACGCGTAGCTGTACCACTCGCCGGTGAAGCGGGCGTTCAGATCCAGCGGAAAGCGGTACCGGCCGCTGCGCTTGGCCTGCGCCAGGATGGCGTGGAATTCGGCCGCCGTGTAGGGCTGCTCCATGGTCGCGCTGCGCACGCCCAGGGCCGCCAATTGCGAGCGGCGCGCAAACAGCACCAGCGCCACGTCCAGCTGGCCCACGCTGTACAGCTGTCCCTTATAGCTGCCGCGCCCGCCCTCCAGCAGCTGGCCTACGGCGGCCGGCGGCAACAACGAGTCCAGCTGCCGCACATGGCCGGCCCACGCGAAATTGGGCACGGTGGGCTGGTCCAGCGCGATGACGCAAGGCAGCTGGCCAACCATGGATGCGGCCGTGATGGCTTCGGTGTACGAGCCTTGCGGTATCGCCTCGACCGTGACGTTCCAGCGCGACTGCGAACGGTTGAAGCGCTCTACCGCCGCCCTCCCCGCCGTCATATCCAGGTCGCCGGTGTCGTGGCGCCACAGCCTGATCTCCGCCGGCGCGGCCAGCGCCGGCGACAGCTGCAGCGCCAGTGCGGCCGCCAGGATGGTCATCGCGGGCTTCATCGCCGGGCCTTTCCGGCCCCTGCCGCCGCAGCGGCAGGGGCGGCAACCGTGCCGCGCATCACCGGCAGGCACGGCACCCGCACGGTGCCGGCGGCCATGCCGTCCGGCTCCAGCACATAGCGGCCGGACAGCTCGCCGATCTCCCGGTATGGCAGCGCCACCGTGGTCAGGCCCGGATCGAGCGCCTCGGAAATGAGCCTGAAATCGTCGAAGCCGACGATGGAAACATCGGCCGGCACGCGCAAACCGCGCCGCTGAAGGATGAAGATCACGCGCATCGCCATCTTGTCATTGCCGCACAGGATAGCGGTCGGCCGGTCGGCGCTGGCGAACAGCCGGTCCACCGCGTCCGCCAGGTGCGAAAACTCGTCGGCCTGGCCGGCCTCGGCGCCGTGGATCAGCCATTCGGGCCTGGGCGTCACGCCGTGTTCGCGCATGGCCCGGTGAAAACCGCTCAGCCGCAGGCCGGTCGCCACCATGCCGGGGATCAGCTGCAGGAAAGCGATCTTGCGATGTCCGGCTTGCAGCACGATTTGCGCCGCCGCGTAGCCGCCGCCCTCGTCGTCCGGTATCACCTGCATGTAGCGGCCGGGCGCCTCGAAACAATTGGCCAGCGCGGTGGGCGTACTGCCCAGTTGCTGCTCCAGCGCCACCTCGCGGTGGAACGGCGTCGCGAACAGGATCGCTTCCACGCGCCGTTCGCGCATGTCCGCCACCAGCCGGCTGGCCACATCCGCATGGCCGCCGGTCTCGCCGATCAGCAGCACCTTGCCCATCTGCTCGCACACCTGGTGGATGCCCTTGATGATCTCGGACGAATCGGGCGTGGTGGTAAGCCGCTCGGCGATGACCGCGACCAGCCCGGTCGGCCTGCCGCGCAGCATGCGCGCCGCGGCCGACGGCGTGAATTCGAGCGCGCGCATGGCCTGCTCGATACGCGTGCGGGTCTTTTCGGACACCTCGGTGCCGCCATTGAGCACGCGCGATACCGTCTTGATCGACACGCCAGCCTGTTCGGCCACATCGTGAATTGTTGCCACACCGTCTCCTTGATTACTTTTCTTTGACGTTGGCGATTACGGCGCGCCGCAAAATGTCCAACGTTGTCATTTGTTGAAATGATAGGCAGTTCGCCTGGGCTCGTCAACAGAAAAATAGGGACCGAAATTCTTGTTGACTTCGCCAAGGGGTCTGGGCGCCCTGCTGGTGCCGCTGGCGTTCGTGGCGGTCTGGCTGGGCGGCCCCGTGGCGCAGGTCAAACCGCGCGGAGAGCGGGTAGCCCCCCTTAGAACGCGCCGACATAGTTCTCCGCCAGCGCAGTCGCCATCGCCCGCGAGCTCACCACGCATTCCAGTTCGGCGCGCTGCACCTCGCGCTTGAACGGCGTGGCGTCGGCAAAGGTGTGCAGCAGGCTGGTCATCCACCACGAGAAGTACTCGGCGCGCCAGATGCGCTTCAGCGCGCCCGCCGTGTAGCCCTGCAGGCGTTCTTCGCTGCCCTGGCGGTAGAACTGCTCCAGCCCCTGCGCCAGCAGGTGCACGTCCGACACCGCCAGGTTCATGCCCTTGGCGCCGGTGGGCGGCACGATGTGCGCCGCGTCGCCGGCCAGGAACAGCCGGCCCGCCTGCATCGGCGTCGACACGAAGCTGCGCATGCCGATGATGTTCTTCTGGAAGATGCGGCCCTCGTTGACCCGCCAGCCGTCCCGGTTCTCCAGCCGCGCATGCAGCTCGGCCCAGATGCGGTCGTCCGACCAGTTGTCGACATGGTCCGCCGGGTCGCACTGGAAGTACAGGCGCTGCACCGTGGGCGAGCGCGTGCTGACCAGCGCGAAGCCGCGCTGGTGGCGCGCATAGATCAGCTCATCGGACGATGGCGCCGATTCGACCAGGATGCCGAACCAGCCGAAGCCGTAGGTGCGCTGGTAATCCTGCCGCCCCTGCGCCGGCATGGCCGGCCGCGTCACGCCGTGGTAGCCGTCGCAGCCGATGACGAAATCGGCCTCGATGCGCGCCGCCGCGCCGCCATGGCTGAAGCTGACCGACGGCGTGCTGGTATCGACGCCATGCAGCTCCACGCCGCTGACCTCGAACAGCAACTGCCCCTGCGCCGCCTGCCGCGCGGCCACCAAGTCTTTGATCACTTCATGCTGCGGGTAGACGGTGATGGACTTGCCGGTCAGCTCGGTCAGGTCGATGCGGTGGCGGCGGCCGCCGAAGGCCAGCTCGATACCGTGGTGCAGCGCGCCCTCGGCCTGCATGCGCGCGCCTACGCCGGCGTTGTTGAGGATGTCCATGGTGCCCTGTTCCAGCACGCCGGCCCGTATCGTCGCTTCGATCTCGGCCTGGCTGCGCGACTCCAGCACGATGGACTCGATGCCGTTCAGGTGCAGCAGATGGGAAAGCAGCAGGCCCGCTGGGCCGGCGCCGACAATGGCTACCTGGGTACGCATGGTGTCTCCGTCTAGTGATGTATGTAATGAAGCCATCGTAGCGCCGGGCTGCTGGAAAAAAAATGGAGGAAAGCGCATAAAACTTGTACTATTTCGACAGTCCTCCACTTTTCCAGCCCGCCCCGCCCATGCCCCGCCAAGCAAAACCCGTCCTGCCCGAGGTTCCCCAGTTCGGCCTGTACGGCGAGCAAACACGGGGCAACAGCGCCGAATTCGTGCACATCGAGCTGATCGAAACGCGCAGCCGGGTGCACCACTGGCACATCGAAAACCATACCCACAGCGGCTTGTTTCAGGTACTTTTCCTGTTCGGCGGAGAGGTCCGCGCCAGCATCAACGGCGCCGTCTGGGAATGCGCCGCGCCGGCCGCCATCACCATCCATCCTTCGGTGGTGCATGGCTTCGACTTCTCGGCCGAGGCGCACGGCTACGTGCTGACGGTGGACCAGAACGTGCTGTTCGCGGCCGGAGGCAGCCATGGCGACCTGTATTCGCCGCTGTTCGTGGAGCCGCTGGCGCTCGACCTGGCCAGCGCGCCGGAATGCGCGCGGCTCGAACCGCTGCTGCGGCATCTGCTGGAGGAAGCGGCCTGGCCGCAGTATGGGCACACGCTGATGCTGGAATGGCTGGCGCGCAGCGCCCTGCTGCTGCTGGTGCGCCTGCATGCGGAGCGCCGCTTTGCCGACCAGTCCGGCCGCAGCGACTTTGAACTGTTCAGCCGCTTCCGCGCCGAAGTGGAGCAGCACTACAAGGAGCAGTGGCAGGTGGGCCAGTATGCCGAGGCGCTGCGGGCCACGCCGACACGGCTCAACCGCCTGTGCCTCAAGCTGTCCGGAAAATCGGCGTTCGACATCACCCAGGACAGGCTGATGCTGGAAGCGTGCCGCAAGCTGACCTATCTCCCCGCCAGCATCGCCAGCATCGCCTACGAGCTGGGCTTCCAGGATCCGGCCTACTTCAGCCGCCTGTTCAAAAAACGCATGGGATTGACGCCCAAGGCCTTCCGGGCCGGCTGAACACGGCAACCACCACCTACAGCAAGGCGTTCAGCTCGACCTGGATCTTGATCAGCGCCGGCAGGCAGCGCTCCACCATCTGCTCCAGCGGCATGCGGCCGGCATGCACGCTGATGTTCATCGCCGCCACGATCTCGCCGCGGAAATTCTTCAGCGGCACGGCCATGGTGCGCAAGCCCAGCTCCAGCTCCTGGTCCACCAGCGCGTAGCCCTGGGCGCGCACGCGCGCCAGCTCCAGCGCCAGGCGTTCCTTGTTGACGATGGTGTGCTCGGTGATGCGCTCGGGCTGGGCGCGCGCCAGGAAGGCGTCGATCTGCGGCTGCGGCAGGTGCGCCAGCAGCACGCGGCCATTCGCGGTGCAGTAGGCCGGCACCCGGGTGCCCGGCTGCAGCGTGACCGACACCAGCTGCCCGGCGCTGACGGCGGCCACGCACACCAGCTGGTCGTGATCGAGCACGCCGGCCGATGCCGCCTCGCCCAGCGAATAGGCCAGCCGGTACAGCAAGGGCTGCACGATGCGCGGCAGGCGCGCCGAGTGCAGGTAGGACTGGCCCAGCCGCAGCACCATGGGCGTCAGCGCGAACTGCTTGTTCTCGTGCCGCATATAGCCCAGGTGCGTCAGCGTGATCAGGTAGCGGCGCGCCGCCGCCCGCGTCAGGCCGGTGCGCTCGGCCACCTCGGCGATGGTCAGCCGGCTGCGCTCCTGGTCGAAGGCGGCTATCACCTGCAAGCCTTTTTCCAGGCCGGCCACCATGTCGCGCTTGGCCGGCAATTCGTCTGCTGTGTCCATAGATAAGATATTTGCTGGTTTGTGCGAGTATCGCACAAATCGGGCGCATAGCGAATTTCACCCGACGTGGGCGCCTTGTGGCGCCGCGCCGCCTTTCATAACATAAACGGCACAACAAACCACTGGAGGCCTGCCTTGCAATTCGATGCCATCGCGCCCGGCGTGTACCCGGAGCTGATCTATCCGCCCTACAAATCCACCCTGAAGCGCGGCCCCACCCAGCCGCTGCTGCGCATCCGCGCCGGGCAGCCGGTGCAGGACAATCTGCTGCCTTCGCCGCGCATCCTGCTGCCCAACGATATGGACCTGACGGCGCACGGCGACGGCGAGCCGCTGGGCGAAAAGATCGTCGTCACCGGCCGCGTGGTCGATGAAGACGGCAAACCGGTGCGCAACTCGCTGCTGGAAGTCTGGCAGTGCAACGCCGCCGGCCGCTACCGCCACAAGCGCGACCAGCACAATGCGCCGCTGGACCCCAACTTCAACGGCTGGGGCAAGATGATGACCGACGACGACGGCCGCTACCGCTTTGTCACCATCAAGCCCGGCCCCTACCCGTGGGGCAACCACGACAAGGCCTGGCGCCCGGCCCACATCCATTTTTCCCTGTTCGGCAATGTCTACGCGCAGCGCCTGGTCACGCAGATGTACTTCCCCAGCGACCCGCTGTTCGACTACGACCCGATTTTCCAGAGCATCCCGGACCTGGACGCGCGCCAGCGCCTGATTTCCCGCTACAGCCTGGAGTACACCGACAGCGACAAGATGCTGGGCTATGAATTCGATATCGTGCTGCGCGGCCGCCACGCCACGCCCATGGGCATTTAAAGGAGCAACGCATGACTAACCTCGTGACCGGGATTACCACCTCGCAAACCATCGGTCCCTTCTCGCACGAAGCCTGGCAGTGGGCGGTCGACGCCAGCGCCGCCGGCCAGCTGGAAACCGCGGCCGCCACCATCACCATCAGCGGCGCCATCTACGACGGCGACGGCGTGCCCGTGAACGACGCCCAGATCGAAGCCTGGCAGCCGGAGGCGGCGGGCGCCGAGGCGGCGCAGGCGCTGCCCGGCTTCCGCCGCGTGCCCAGCGGCGAACAGGGCGAATTCAGCCTGCGCCTGTCGCAGTGCGCGGCGCCGGCCAGCGGCGCGCCGGCCACCTTCATCACCGTGTTCGCGCGCGGCCTGGTCAAGCACCAGTTCAGCGCCGTGTTCCTGGAGGACGACACCGGCCTGGCGCAGTCGGCGATACTGCAGCAGGTGCCGGCCGAACGGCGCCACACCCTGATCGCGCGCAAGACCGCGCCCGGGGTCTATCATTGGGACATCTGGATGCAGTCCGATAAGGAAACCGCATTCTTCGACTATGTCTGACCTGGCAGCGGGGTTCCCTTGAGCGTATCCATTTTCGATAGTTTCCTCACCACGCCGGACATGATCGCCGTGTTCGACGACGCGGCCATCGTGCAGGCCATGCTGCGCTTCGAGCAGGCGCTGGCGCAGGCGCAGGCCGAAACAGGCATGCTGCCGCCGGCCACCGCGCGCGCCATTGCCAGCGTATGCAACGCGCAGCTGTACGACATCCCGGCCATCGTCACCGCCGGCCGGCGCGCCGGCAGCCTGGCGATCCCGCTGGTGCGCGAGCTGACCCGCGCGGTGGCGCTGTACGACGCCGAGGCGGCCGCGCGCGTGCACTGGGGCAGCACCAGCCAGGACGTGATCGACACCGCCATGGTGCTGGCCACGCGCGACGCGCTGCAGTTGCTGGACGACGGCCTGCACGACCTGTGCGGCCGCCTGTTGCAGCTGGCGGAGCGGCACGTGGACACGCCGGTGCTGGCGCGCACGCTGATGCAGCCGGCGCAGGTCAGCAGTTTCGGTTTCAAGGCGGCCGGCTGGCTGGCGCCGCTGGCGCGCGCGCGCGCCCGCCTGCGCGAATGCGCCGCGCGCGCGCTGCAGCTGCAGCTGGGCGGCGCGGTCGGGACGCTGGCTGTGATGGGCGAGCAAGGCGCGGCCGTGGCGGCGCTGGTGGCCGCCGATCTTGGCCTGAAGCTGGCCGACGCCGCCTGGCACACGCAGCGCGACGAGTGGGTGCGCCTGGGGCTGGAGGTGGCGGTACTGACCGGCAGCATGGGCAAGATCGCCACCGACATCAGCCTGATGGCGCAAGGCGAGATCGCCGAGCTGGCGGAGCCGTCCGGCAATGGCCGTGGCGGTTCGTCCGCCATGCCGCACAAGCGCAACCCGGTATCGGCCATGATCGCGCTGGCGGCAGCCACCCGCACGCCGCAGCACGGCGCGGCGCTGCTGGCCAGCATGGGCCAGCAGCATGAGCGCGGCCTGGGCAACTGGCAGGCCGAACTGGCCGAATGGCCAGGCATGTTCCTCAGCGCGCACGGCGCCCTGCAAGCGCTGAACGACGCCTTCGCCGGCCTGCAGGTGGACCCGGCGCGCATGCTGCGCAATATCGACGCCCTGCAGGGGCTGGTGTTCGCGGAGTCGGCGTCGGCCTGGCTGGCGGCCGGCATCGGCCGCCCTGCCGCCCACAGCCTGCTGGAGAACATGAGCGCGCAGGCCGTTGCCGGCGGGCGCCACCTGGCCGAAGTGCTGGCCGATGCGGTGCAGGCCGACGCCGCCCTGCGCCGGCAGGTCGACCCGGCCGCGCTGGCGGCGCTGTTCGACCCGGCCACTGCGGCAGAGCCGGCCCGGCGGCTGGCGCAGCAGCAGTTGCACACGCTGCGCAACGATATCGCCGCCTTGAACGCCGCCCCTTTCCATGACAGCACCAATCACAGGATGAATACATGAGTTTCGATCCCATCGACCACGACTTCGAACG
The DNA here is from genome assembly GCF_059567845.1 of Massilia sp. BGA-UO-ETr-WB1. Classification (NCBI taxonomy): domain Bacteria; kingdom Pseudomonadati; phylum Pseudomonadota; class Betaproteobacteria; order Burkholderiales; family Oxalobacteraceae; genus Massilia; species Massilia sp. BGA-UO-ETr-WB1. Next base: position 1,285,559 of record NZ_JCAQOT010000027.1, read on the forward strand.
TGGGCTGAACAACCGCCGCGCCATCCTCGGCGACGCCTGGGTCGAGCGTTCGCTGGCCAACGCCAACAGCTTCAACGCGGACTTCCAGAACCTGATCACGCGCTTTGCCTGGAACGAGATCTGGGGCCGGCCCGGCCTGGAGCAGAAGACCCGCCGCGCCGTCGTCCTCGCCATCACCATCGCCCTGGGCCGCTGGGAAGAGTTCGAGCTGCACGCGCGCGCCGCGCTGCTGGGCGGCGCGGAAGACCGCCTGTCGCCGGACGAACTGAAGGAAGTGCTGATACAGTCGGCCATCTACGCCGGCGTACCCGCCGCCAACACCGCCTTCTCCCACGCGCAGGCCATCCTGCGCGAAGTCGGGCCGCAGATCGGCTATGTGCTGGAACCGGCGGCGCCAGCCGCCGCCAGCCATCCGGGCGTGGGCCGCGAGGGCCGCAGCGCCGGCCAGCCGCCTCTGCACTACACGGTGCGCGCCCCGCGCAGCGGCAAGGCGCCGCGCCATACCGTGGTGCTGAGCCACGCGCTGGGCTGCGACCTGACCATGTGGGACGCGCTGGCCAATGAGCTGGCCGCCGACTGCCGCGTGATCGCCTACGACCACCGGGGCCACGGCAGCTCGGCCGCGCCGGACGGCTTGTACTCCATGGCAGACCTGGCCGACGACGCCGCCGCCCTGCTGCGCGAACTCGATACCGGGCCGGTGGTCTGGATAGGCGTGTCCATGGGCGGCATGGTGGGCCAGGAACTGGCGCTACGCCATCCGGCGCTGGTGCGCGCGCTGGTGCTGGCCAACACCACCTCGGGCTATCCCGACGCGGCGCGCGAGGTGTGGCGCCAGCGCATCGCCACCGTGCGCGCGCAAGGCATCGAAGCCATCGCCGACGCGGTAATGGGCCGCTACTTCCATGACGGCTTCCGCAGCGCGCAGGCGGCCACCGTGGCACGCTTCCGGCGCCGCGTGGTCAGCACGGACGTGCAAGGCTATATCGGCTGCTGCAACGCGGTCGGCACGGTCGATACCACGGCGCGGCTGGCGGGAATCGCGGCGCCGGTTCTGGTGGTTGCGGGAGAACTGGACCAGGGCACGCCGCCGGAAATGGCGCGCACCCTGGCGGCCGCCGTGCCGGGGGCGCAGCTGCTGGTGCTGGAACAGGCCTCGCACCTTGCCTGCATCGAACAGCCGCAGGCCTTCGAACAGGCGGTGCGCGGCTTTATGACCGGACTTTGAAGGATTTCCCTACAGCATCTTTCGCACACCCCACGGGCAGCGCGTGTTGTTCCCTATGGCAATATCTCGTTGCAAGCGCTACTATGCTTGCAACACTATGTTACATAAGGGGGACGCATCATGCTGCAAAGGCTACGCACCATTACTATCGCCAAGAAACTAGGTCTCCTGATCGCCAGCGCCATGCTGGGCACGGTGCTGCTCGCCGCCATGCTGCTGTGGTCCGAACGCACCCTGATCCGGGAGGAGCGGCAAGCGGTGGTGAAACAGCAGGTGGAAACCGTGCACGGCCTGCTGGTGCACTATCAGCACCTCGTCGAGCAGAAGCAGTTGTCCAGCGACGCCGCGAAGCAGCAGGCGATCGCCGCCATCAAGTCCCTGCGCTACAACGGCGAGGAATACTTCTGGATCAACGACATGCATCCGCGCATGATCATGCATCCCACCAAACCCGCGCTGGACGGCAAGGACCTCACCGCCAACGCCGACCCCAACGGCTTGCACCTGTTCGTCGAATTCGTCAACACGGTCAAGGCCAGCGGCGGCGGCTTCGTGTTCTACATGTGGCCCAAACCCGGCAGCGACACGCCGCAGCAGAAGGTTTCCTACGTCAAGGGCTTCGCGCCATGGGGCTGGATCGTCGGCTCCGGGGTCTACCTCGACACCGTCAACCAGACCGTGCTGGAACGCCTGCTGGCGTTTTCGCTCGGCACGCTGCTGCTGGCCGGCCTGCTGCTGGGCCTGGGACTGCTGATCGGGCGCGGCGTGCTGCAACAGCTGGGCGGCGAACCGGACCATGCGTCCCGCATCGTGCGCCAGATCGCCGAAGGCGACCTGAGCGTGCCGGTCGCCACCCGCCGCGGCGACAACAGCAGCCTGCTGTTCGCCATGGGCGAAATGCGCAACAGCCTGCAGCGCATGGTCGGCCAGGTGCGCAGCGGCGTGGACACCATCGCGGCGGCATCCGGCCGCATCTCCACCGGCAACCAGGACTTGTCGATGCGCACAGAGCAGCAAGCCCGCTCGCTGGAGCAGACCGCCGCGTCGATGGCGCAGTTGACGGCCACCGTGGAACAGAACGCGGGCCACGCGCAGCGCGCCCATGAGCTGGCGGCGACCGCTTCGGACGTCGCCACCAGGGGCGGCGCCGTGGTGGCGCAGGTGATCGACACCATGGGCGCCATCAACGACTCGGCGCGCAAGGTGGTGGACATCATCGCCGTCATCGACAGCATCGCGTTCCAGACCAATATCCTGGCCCTGAACGCGGCGGTGGAGGCGGCGCGCGCCGGAGAACAGGGGCGCGGTTTTGCGGTGGTCGCCTCCGAGGTGCGCAACCTGGCGCAGCGCAGCGCGGCGGCGGCCAAGGAAATCAAGGGCCTGATCGGCGACTCGACGCAGCGGGTCGATGCCGGCAGCAGACTGGTGACCGAGGCCGGCGCCACCATGACCGAGATCGTGACCAGCATCGGCCGCGTGACCGGCATCATCAGCGAGATCAGCGGCGCCAGCCGGGAACAGACCATCGGCCTGCAGCGCATCAACCAGGCCGTTACGCAGATGGAGCAAGTCACGCAGCACAACGCGGCGCTGGTGGAGGAAGCGGCCACCGCCTCGGTGGCGATGCAGGAACAGGCGCAGCACCTGGCGCAGGTGGCCGGCATGTTCAAGCTGGAGGAAGACCAGCGCAGCGCCGCGCCGGCGCGGCGCCTGCTGGCGGGCTGACGCGGCGCGGCGCGCGCCGGGCCGCACCCCACCGGCACGCCTGCGCGCCTATACGCCCGGGTCGCGCACTTTCTCTGCCTGGTCGAACTCCACGTTGTACCACGCCGTGCCGCTTTGTTCGGCGCGGCGGATATACACGGTCTGCACGATGTCGCGCGTGGCGGCGTCGATGCTGACCGGGCCGCGCACGCTGGTCCAGGCCATGCCCTTCATGGCAGCCAAGAGCTTGTCGCCGTTGCTGTCGCCCTTGGTCTGCTTCAACGCCTGGTACAGCAAATGCATGCCGTCGTACGCGCCGACCGAATGGAAGTTGGGCCGCATACCCTTGTTCGCCTTGCCGAACGCCTCCACGTAAGCCTTGTTCTCGACCGACGGATGGGCCGCCGAGTAGTGATGGCTGCTGACCACGCCGGCGGCGGCCGGGCCGATGCTGGCCATCAGGTCGTCGTCCAGCACGTCGCCGGTGCAGATCAGGCGGATGCCGGCGGCGGCCAGCCCGCGCTCGGTGAACTGCTTGAGCACGGCGGCGCCCTCGCCCGACGGCACAAACACGAACAGCGCGTCCGGCTTCAAGTCCTTCACGCGCGCCAGGAACGGCGCGTAGTCCGGGTTGCGCAGCGGCGCGCGCAGGCTGTCCGCCACCTTGCCGCCGCCTTCGCCGAAGTCCTTCACGAACACTTTCTCCGCGTCCAGGCCCGGTCCGTAGTCGCTCACCAGCGTGACCACGTTGCGGATCTTGTTCCTGGCGGCCCACTGCGCCATCGGCGCCGTCACCTGCGCCAGCGTGAAGCCGGTGCGCACGATGTAGGGGGAACGCTGCGGTATCACCGAGGTGGCGGCCGCCATCACGATCATCGGCACCTTGGCCTGCGTGGCCACCGGCGCGGCGGCAAAGGCCAGCGGCGTCAGCCCGAAGCCGGCCAGCACCTGCACCTTGTCGCGTGACACCAGCTCCTGCGCCAGGCGCTTGGTCACGTCCGGCGCCACGCCGCCGTCGTCCTTGAGCAGGATCTCGACCGGACGGCCGGCCACGCTGGCGCCGTTCTGCTGCAGGTAGAGCTTCACCGCGGCCTCGATCTGGCGGCCGGTGGAGGCGAACGGGCCAGACATCGGCACGATCAGGCCTATCTTCAGCGGCTCCGCAGCGGCGGCTGGCACCGCGGGCAGCACGCCGGCCGACAAGGCGGCCGCGCCCAGCAGCAGCTGGCGGCGCTGGTGATTGATATTTTCTGGCATGGTGTCTCCTCGTTACAGGTTATAGGTTATAGGTTATAGGTCCAGCAGCAGCGTGGCCGTCTTGGAACGGGAACAACAGGGGGTAAACTGGTCGTTGGCGGCCTGCTCGGATTCGTCCAGATACAGGTCGCGGTGGTCCGGCACGCCGTCCAGCACGCGCGTCAGGCAGGTGCCGCACACGCCCTGCTCGCAGGAGGCGGGAATGAAGACGCCTGCATCGGTCAGCACGCGCAGCACGGTGCTGCCGGCAGGTATGGCGTACACCTTGCCGCTCGAGGCCAGCTTCACGTCGAAGGGCTGGTCGCCTTCGGCGGCCTGCGCCTCCGCCATCCCGGCGCCGGCGCCAAAGTACTCCAGGTGCAGCTGTTCCTGCGGCCAGCCGTGCGCCTTGGCCGTGGCTTTCACGTAGTCGATGAATCCGGCCGGGCCGCACAGGTAGATGCGGGTGCGCCGGTCCAACGTCGCCAGCAGCGCGGGTAAATCCAGCTTCTGCGCGGCCTCGCCGCTGTCGTAGTGGAAATGCACCTGCGGCGCGAACGGCGCGGCGGCGATGCGCGCGCGGAACGCGGCGCGTTCCGGCGAGCGCGCGCAGTAATGCATCTCGAAGGCGGCGCCCTGGGCCGACAGCGCTTCCGCCATCGCCAGGATGGGCGTCACCCCGATGCCGCCCGCCAGCAATAGGCTGCCTGGCGCTTCGGCCAGCGCAAAATGGTTCTTCGGGGCGCTGATGCGCAGCGTGGCGCCGGCGTGGATCTCGTCATGCATGGCTTTCGAGCCGCCGCGCGAATTCGGGTCGCGCAGCACGCCGATCAGGTAGCGGTGGCGCTCGTGCGGCGGATTGCACAGCGAGTACTGGCGTACCAGGCCGGCCACGCCGGTGTGCACGTCGATATGGGCGCCGGCGGTAAAGGGCGGCAGCGGCGCGCCGTCCGCGCTTACCAGCTCATAGCTGCAGATGTCCTCCGCTTCCTGGTGCTTGCGCTCGACGCGGACCTGAAGGAGCCCGGTGTTCATGCGGCCTGCTCCTGCTGACGCTCCTTCTTCTCCTCCCGCTCCAGCCACTGGTCCAGCAGGCGGCGCGACTGCACGCCGCCTGCGTCGATGTTCAGCATCAGCAGCTTGCGCTCCGGGTGGCGCAGGATGTTGGCCTGCTGCAGCTCCAGCATCTGCTGGTCCTCGGCGAAGATCTTGCCCTGGCCTTCGCGTATGGTGGCCGTCAGCTCCTTGTCCTCCGGCTTGAAGTTGCGCGCCATGCCCCAGAAGTACCAGTGCGACGTCTCGGTTTCGGGCGTGATGAAGTCGACCACGATGCTGGAGGCCTTGTGCTCCGGCGCGGCGTTGTAGCCGCCCTTGCCCGCGTGCGCCACGCCCACCTCGATCATCACGTGGCTGGGCGGCGTGAAGCGGCACACCTGCCAGCGGTCCACCGGCACGTCGTCGGCCAGGCCGTTGCCGCGCAACGCGGCGCGCCAGAACGGCGGCGCCATGATGTTCTCCATGTAGCGGCTGGTGACCACCTGCTCGCCCTCGACCCGGGTGCTGACCGACGCCTCGTCGATCTCCTTCTGGCCGATGCTCGACGCATGCACATAGGTTTCGTGCGTCAGGTCCATCAGGTTGTCTATCATCAACCGGTATTCGCAGTTGATGTGATACAGGCCGCCGCCATAGGCCCACTCGGGATTGTCGGCCCACTCCAGGTGGTGAATCAGGGCCGGATCGGCCAGTTCGCGCTCGCCGGTCCACACCCAGATGAAGCCGTAGCGCTCTTCCACCGGATAGCTGCGGATGCACGGGAAGCCGCGCACGCGCTGGCCCGGCATGCTGATCACCTTGCCGTCGCAGCCCATCTCCAGGCCGTGGTAGCCGCACACCAGCTGGCCGTCGCGCACGAAGCCGAGCGACAGCGGCGCGCCGCGGTGCGGGCAGAAGTCCTCCACCGCCGCCACCTTGCCGCCGGCGCCGCGGTAAAACACGATCTTCTCGCCACAGATCTGGCGTCCCAGCGGCTTGCCGTCGATTTCGTCCGGGGTACAAGCCACGTACCAGGTATTTTTCGGGTACATCTCGTCTCCTTGTCTGTTTTTGATATTCAGTGCACTGAATGTTGTAAAGTATAGACCGGAAACCGGAGAAGTAAACACCCGGCTTGAAATCTTTTTTACGGTACGCCATGCCAGAAACCGAAAGCAAACTGATAGACCTGTACGAACATCCTGGCCACTTGCTGCGCCGCGCGCAGCAGATCTCGGTGTCGATTTTTTACGACGAAATGGGCAGCGAACTCACGCCGGTGCAGTACGCCATGCTGCGCAACCTGGAGCGCCATCCGGGCATCGACCAGGTAACGCTGTCGGCCGCCAGCGGCATCGATACCTCGACCGGCGCCACGGTGTGCGCGCGGCTGGCGGAAAAGGGCCTGCTGACGCGCACCGTGATCCCCACCAACCGCCGCCAGCGCGCGCTCGCCATCACGCCGGCCGGCGAGCAGCTGCTGGCCGACCTGATCCCCGGCTCGCAGCGCCTGCGGCGGCGCCTGCTGGCCCCCCTCAGCGGCCCGGAACAGCTGCAATTCATGGAGCTGCTGACCAAGCTGGTGCAGGAAAACAACGAACAAAGCCGCGCACCGCTGGCAGCGCGCGACAGTTGATGCAAGGGCCGATTCCGGCGCGCTGATTCTGGTGCAATATAGGTGGGCCGCAACGCAGTTCTCACATACAAAGGAGACACCATGAAACGTTCCCGCCTCGCCCCCCTCACCCGCATCACCGGCCTGGCCGGCGCTTTGCTGCTGGCCGCCGCGCTGCCCGCGTCCGCGCAAAACGCCACCAAGGCCGACGCCGTCGCCCTGGTGGACAAGGCCGTGGCCAACATCCAAAAAAAGGGTATCGAGGAGGCCTGCAAGGACTTCGCCGATCCCAAGGGCGGATATATCCAGGGCGACCTGTACGTGTTCGTGCAGGACGCGCAGATGATGATGGTGTGCCACGCCACCACGCCCCGCATGAACGGCAAGGACATGTCGCAGCTGAAGGACGCCGACGGCAAGCAGTTCGTGCAGCAGATGCGGGAAGTGGCCCAGTCCAAGAAACCCGGCTGGGTCGACTATGTCTGGGTCAATCCCGTTACCAAGGCGCTGGAAAGCAAGACTTCCTATATCCGCCAGGCCGAGGATAAATACACCGTCGGCGCCGGCATCTACAAGCCCAAATAATCCAGTCCCGGCCGGCGGCGGCGCGTCAGGCCACCGCCACCAGCCGGTCCAGCTGGTCGCCGTCGGCCAGCAGGCTGGCGCTGTCCGAGTCGTGCACGATGCGGCCCCGGTCCAGCACGATGGCGCGCTGCGTCAGCGACAGCGCCAGCCGCGCGTGCTGTTCCACCACGATCACCGACATGCCCTCCTCCCGCACCAGCTGGCGGATCACCCGCACCAGCTCCTGCACGATGATGGGCGCCAGCCCCTCCATTGGTTCGTCCAGCAGCAGGATGCGCGGATTGGTCATCAGCGCGCGCGCGATGGCCACCATCTGCTGCTCGCCGCCGGAGAGCTGGTTGCCCATGTTGGCGCGGCGCTCGAACAGGCGCGGGAACAGCTGGTAGATCTTCTGCAGGTTCCACGGGCCGGAACGCGCCACCACCGTCAAGTGCTCCTCCACCGTCAGCGAGGGGAACATATGCCGCTCCTGCGGCACCCAGCCCAGGCCCGCGCGGGCGCGGCGGTAGGTGGGCATGCGCGCGATGTCGGCGCCGGCCCAGCGGATGGCGCCGCCGTGCAGCCGCGTCAATCCCATCAGCGTCACCAACAGGCTGGTTTTGCCCACCCCGTTGCGACCCAGCAGCGCCAGGCTGTCGCCCTCGTTCAGCGCAAACGATACTTCTTCCAGCACGATGGATTCGCCGTAACCGGCCGTGACCTTATCGAGCGCCAGCAATTCAGCCATGTTCGGCCTCCCCCAGGTAGACTTCCTTGACGCGCGGGTCGGCCGCGATTTCCGCCGGCGTGCCCTCGGTCAGCACTTTGCCGCCCACCATGACCGTGATGCGGTCGGCGAAGCGGAACACCAGTCCCATGTCGTGCTCGATGAACAGCACCGTCACGTCGCGCGGCAGCTGGGCCAGCACCTCGAACAGCTCCTTGCTCTCCGCCTGCGGAATGCCGGCCGCCGGTTCGTCCAGCAGCAGGATGCGCGGCTTGGTGGCCAGCGCCAGGGCGATCTCCACCAGGCGCTGCTTGCCGTAGGCCATGCTGCGCGTGACGCTGTTGGCCTGGTCGGCCAGCTTGAGCGCGGCCAGCAGGGCCATGGCTTCGTCGATCACGTCGGTCAGGCTGGCCACGGTCTTGTACCAGACCGACTGCAGGCCGCGCCGTTCGCAGATCGCCAGCGCCACCGACTCCAGCACCGTCATGCCGGCGAACAGGGTGTTGAGCTGGAAGGTGCGCGTCATGCCGCGCTGCACCCGCTGGTGCTGCGGCAGCTGCGTAATGTCCTCGCCGCCCAGGTAGACCTTGCCGCCGCTGGGCATCAGGCCGCCCGTCAGCAGATTGATGAAGGTGGTCTTGCCGGCGCCGTTGGGGCCGATCAGCGCGTGGCGCGCGCCCGGCGCGAAGGTCAGGCTCACATCGCTGTTGGCGGCGAAGGCGCCCCAGCGCTTGCTCAGGCCTTCGGTGCGCAGCGTGATGTCGGCGCTCATGTTCGTGCTCATGTTCGTGCTCATGTTCGTGCTCATGTTCGTCTCCATGCTCATGGCTGCTCCTTGCGTGTAAAACGGGCGGCCAGTTTTTCCAGCCCGCCCAGGATGCCGCCGCGCGCGAATAGCACGATGGCCACCAGCAGCAGGCCGATGTAGAACTGCCAGTAGGCCGGATTGAGGCCGGAGATATAGTCCTGCGCCAGCATGAACACGGCGGCGCCGATCAGCGCGCCGTACAGGCGTCCGGTGCCGCCCAGCACCAGCATGATGAGCAGCTCGGCCGAACGCGGGAAGCCCAGCGAATCCAGGCCCACGAACTGGGTGGTCTGCGCCAGCAGCGCGCCGGCCAGGCCGGCCACCGTGGCGCCCAGCGTGAACACGGCCGCCAGCCGGCGGTTGACGTTGACGCCCAGCGCAGGCATGCGGCGCGCGCCCTCGCGGATGCCGATCAGGCTCAGGCCGAACGGCGACTTCACCACCCGGCGCAGCAGCACGAACACGATGAACAGCACGGCCAGGCTGTAACAGAAGGCCACGTTGCCGTTCAGGTCGAACTCGAACACGCCGAACAGTTTGCCGACCACCATGCCGGACAGGCCGTCCACGCCGCCGGTGAGGAAGGAGGCCTTGTTGGCCGCCTCGAACAGCATCAAGCCGATGCCCAGGGTGACCATCAGGCGCGTCAGGTCCTGGCCGCGCACCACCAGGAAGGACATGACGAAGCCGGCCAGCCCCGCCACCGCGGCGCCGGCCAGCAGGCCGCTGAACGGCTCGCTCCAGCCGTGCACCGACAGCAGCCCGGCGGTGTAGGCGCCCAGCCCGAAGAAGGCGGCGTGGCCCAGCGAGACGATGCCGGCGTAGCCCAGCAGCAGATCGAGCGACAGCGCGAACAGGCCGATGATCATGATCTGGCTGATCAGCACCAGGTAGCCGGGGAAGGCGAAGTAGGCGGCTACCGGCAGCAGCCAGAAGGCGACTTCCAGCGCCGTCCAGCGGTCGTTGGGCAAACGGAGCGGGTTCATATTTTTTGCATTCATGTTCTGCGTGTTCTGCACCTGTTCGGTAGCGGCGGGCGCCGGTTTGACGGCGGCTTGCGCGAAGGCGTTCATGCTTTCCTCCTGATCAGGCCTGCGGGGAACAGGATCAGCAGCACCACCATCAAGCCGTAGATGACGAAGGCGCCCACCTGCGGCACGTAGTATTTCCCGGCCACGTCGAACACGCCCAGTATCAGCGCCGCCAGCAGCGGCCCCTTGATGGTGCCGGCGCCGCCCACGGCCACCACCAGCAGGAAGTAGACCATGTATTTGAGCGGGAACGTGGGGTCCAGGCCCAGCACGTCGATACCGAGGCCGCCGCCCAGGCCAGCCAGGCCGGAGCCGAGCGCGAAGGTCAGGCTGAACACCATGCCGACATTGATGCCCAGGCCGGCGGAGGCGGTCTGGTTGTCCACCGCCGCGCGGATCTGCGCGCCGAAGCGGGTGCGCTCGATCAGCAGTCCCAGCGCCAGCGTGACCAGCACCACCACCCCGATCAGGAACAGGCGGTAGGCGCCCACTTCCAGCCCAAGCAGCGGCACCTGCCCGCGCAGCCAGTCCGGCAGGGTCACCGGCTGCTGCGTGGGGCCGAACAGCCAGGTGGCGCCGGCCACCGACATGAAGGTCAGGCCGATGGAGAACAGCACCTGGTCCAGGTGGCTGGCCTGGTACAGGCGGCGGTACAGCAGCCGCTCCAGCACCAGCCCGGCCACGGCGGAGGCCAGGAAGGCCAGCGGCAGCGAGGCCAGGAAGGGCACGCCCAGGCGCGCCAGCACGGTCACGCTGACATAGCCGCCCAGCATGGCGAAGGCGCCGTGGGCCAGGTTAATGAAGTTCATCATGCCCATCGTGACCGACAGGCCGACACTGATAAGGAATAGCAGGCTGCCGTAGGCGATGCCGTCAAATAGTACGCCGGCGAAGTTGGCTAGCATGTCGGCCTCCTGCTTAGGTATCCGCTTAGGTATCCGTCTAGGTATACGCTGAGGTAATCTTGATTCATCTTGTCTCCATGTGCGATTATCGCACTTATGATTGTTTATCGCACACTCAGTTTAGCAACGCCCTCTCGCCGAGGTCAACAAAAAAACGCCTATCGAATCCGCCGTCTGGATTAGAATCACGCCATGCCCAAGACTACCAAACTCATTGCCGGCGAGCCGAGCCCGGAATCTGATCATCAGCCGGAGCAGCAGCGCGAGCCCACCATCTCCGAGCAGATCGACGCGCTCACCGATCCCAGCTTCATGACCTCGCTGGCGCGCGGCCTGGCCGTGCTGCAGGCCTTCAGCGATTCGCGCAAGCCGCAAACCATCGCCAACATCAGCCAGAAGACCGGCATTCCGCGCGCCGCCGTGCGGCGCTGCCTGCACACGCTGCGCGAGCTGGGCTACGTGGACGCGGAGCTGAACAACTTTTCGCTGCGCCCCAAGGTGCTCACGCTGGGCTACTCCTACCTGTCGTCGACGCCGCTGACGGTGTCGGCCCAGCCCTACCTGAACAGCATCAGCCGCACCCTGAACGAATCGAGTTCGCTGGCGGTGCTGGACGAGGGCGAAGTGCTGTACGTGGCGCGCGCCGCCACGTCGCGCGTGATGTCGGTGGCGCTCAATACCGGCAGCCGCCTGCCAGCTTACTGCACTTCGCTGGGCCGCGTGATGCTGGCGCACCTGCCGCCCAAGGAACTGGACCACTACCTGGCCACCACCCGCCTGCGGCCGATGACCGAGAACACGGTGGTGAACCAGAAGCGCCTGCGCGAAATCCTGGCCGGCGTGCGCCAGGCCGGCTACGCCATCAACGACGAGGAACTGGAACTGGGGCTGCGTTCCATCGCGGTGCCGGTGCGCGGCGCATCCGGCACGGTGCTGGCGGCGCTCAACGTCGGCGCGCAGGCCTCGCGCGTCAGCGTGCAGCAGCTGGAGCAGGAGTTCCTGCCCGTGCTGCTGCGCGGCGCCCAGGAACTCTCGATACTGCTGCCTTAGGCGTGTCAGAAGTGGTGGCGCAGGCCAGCCATCACGCCGTTCTGCGTCATCCCCGCGCCCACGGTGCCGCCCGCATCGAGCGCCACGGCGGAGGTCCCGGAATTCTTCATGCGGCCCAGCGCGCCGTACACCGCGGTGCGCTTGGACAGGAAGTACGTCATGCGGCCCACCAGCATGCTCACGTCCGAAGCGCTGCGCTTGGTGTCGCGGCGCGCCACCTGCACGTCGAAGGTGGCCAGCGGCGTGACCGGGTAGCTCAGGCCGAGGTAGTACAGGTCCGACTCGCTCAGGCCCGTGGCGGCGCGCGTGCTGCGGTCCACCACCCCGGCGCCGATCTTGGCCTGCCCCACTTTCACATAGCCGTTCACGGTGATGCGCTTGTCGCTGTTGCCGCTGCTGGTCAGGCCGCCGGCCGCGCCGGTGTTCCCGTACAGGATGTCGTAGGAGGCGTTCAGGCCGTAGTCCGCCGCCTCATAGCCGAACAGGCCGGTGACCTGGCGGCAGGCCTTGGAATTGCCGGCCGCCTCGCCCGGGCAGTTGGTGGCGGCCGGGCCGCCGGCGGCCGACGCGTCGCGCCCGGTGCTGTAGGTGGCGCCCACCACGAAGTTGTTGAAATTGCCCAGGTAGCCCACGGCGTTGTCGCTGCGCGCGTTCGGCAGATAGGCGTCGATGCTGCCGATGGCGAACAGGTTCGGACCCAGCACGTCCGCCTTGATCATCGCCAGATAGGTCATGTTGATCTGGCGGCCCAAGGTCACGGTGCCGAAGGCGCCCTTCAGGCCCACCGAAGCCTGGCGGCCGAAGATGCGGTTGCCCTGCCCCATGGCGCCGGTGTCCAGCGACAGCCCGGTCTCCAGCGTGAACACGGCCTGCAGGCCGCCGCCCAGGTCCTCGGTGCCGCGAAAGCCCACGCGCGACGGGAAGGAACCGGTCAGCGACGGCATCTTGGTCATGTTGCCGCCGGCGGCGTTGACGTTGGTGGTGTACACCAGGCCTGTATCCACCAGGCCGTACACCGTGACATTGCTTTGCGCCATGGCAGCGGATGCCCCCGCACCGGCCAGCAGCGCCGCAGCGCATCGGATTGCTTTCTTCATTCCAGTCTCCAGTATTGTTTTGGTACTTCGTTTTGATACTCACCGATGAAATGTTCGATCACCGCACATTCGCTTGTTAATCGCACATATATTGGATACTATGGATCAGGCGGGACACTGTCAACAACTACATAAAGGAGACCAGCATGACGATCAAGAAACTTGTACCAATTGCGACACTTGCAGCCACCGCCTGGTGCGCCATGCCGCTGGCGCAGGCACAGGACACCATCAAGGTGGGCGTGATCGCCGCCTTCTCCGGTCCTTTCGCCGATTACGGCAAGCAGATGGAGGGCGGCATCAAGGCCTGGATGGCGCAGAACGGCGCCACCGTCGCGGGCAAGAAGGTGGAGATCATCCTCAAGGACACCACCGGCCCCGCGCCCGAGATCGCCAAGCGGCTGGCGCAGGAACTGGTGGTGCGCGACAAGGTGGACTTCCTGGCCGGCTTCGGCCTGACGCCGGAGGCGCTGGCGGTCGCGCCCATCGCCGAGCAGGCGAAGAAGCCGATGATCATCATGAACGCCGCCACCTCGGTGATCACCACCAAGTCCAACTACATCGCGCGCTTTTCGATGACGCTGCCGCAGGTCTCGGCGCCGATGGCAACCTGGGCGGCGAAGAACGGCATCAAGAAAGTGGTGACGCTGGTGGCCGACTACGGCCCGGGCATCGACGCCGAAGCGGCCTTCAAGAACGAGCTGGTGAAAGGCGGCGGCACGGTCACCGAGGCGATCCGCGTACCGCTGCGCAATCCGGAATTCGCGCCCTACATCCAGCGCATCAAGGACGCCAAGCCGGACGCGGTGTTCATCTTCGTGCCGGCCGGCGAGCAAAGCATCGCCTTCATGAAGGGCTACCGCGAACGCGGCCTGGCGGCGGCCGGCATCAAGGTAATCGCCACCGGCGACCTGACCGACGACCACGTGTTGCCCGCCATGGGCGACGCCACCCTGGGCGTGATCACCACCTTCCATTATTCGGCGGCGCACAAGTCGCCCGAGAACGCGGCCTTCCTGAAAAGCTTCGCGGCGGCCAACCCCAGCGGCGGGCGGCCCAACTTCATGGCCGTGGCGGCGTACGACGGCATGGCCGCCATCTATGAGGTGGCGCGCAAGCTGAACGGCAAGATCGACGGCGACCAGGCCATGGCCATCCTGAAGAACATGCGCCTCAACAGCCCGCGCGGCCCGATCTCCATCGATCCGGCCACGCGCGACATCGTGCAGACGGTCTACGTGCGCAAGGTTGAGAAGGTCGGCAACGAGGTCTACAACATCGAGTTCGACCAGTTCGCCGAGCAGAAGGATCCGGGCAAGTAAGGCCCGGCGCGCCGCGTGCACATTATTTGCAGCTGAAGTTCGCTGCATCCTCGATGCTGCCGCTGCCGCTGTACTTCGCCACCTGCGGATAAGGGCACAGCGGCCGGGTGCGCGTGGCGGACCAGGAAGCCGGCAGTTCGGCATTGGCGCCGCCTGCATTGCCGGCGCCGCGCACGCCGGCCACCACCCGCTCCGGCGCCTGGCCTTTCTCGACCCAGTTGACCAGCGGCGTCAGCATGTCGAACTGGTCGGCCGCCGGGCCGCCGGAGCAGTGGTTCATGCCCGGCACCCGGAAGAATCGCGCGAAGCCGGAGGCGTCGCCGCCGTTCGCGGCGCGCAGATTGTCGTACCACGCGGTGGTGTCGTCGCTGGAGAAGATCGCATCGCTGGTGCCGTGGTAGACCATCATCTTGGCGCCCCGGTTCTTGATGGCGCTGTAGTCGGCCAGGTGCGGCGGCAGCATGAAGGACAGCGCGCTCTCCGTGTAGATGGCGTCGGTCGCGGCGACCTGCGCCAGGAGCGTGTCGATATTGGAGCTCAACGCGAACGCCGCGCCGTTGAAGGTGGCCGGGTCCACCGGAGGCACTTTCCAGATCATCGCCACCGCGCCCGAGTCCAGCTGCAAGGGACTGAAGAACTTCCAGAACGCCCAGTTGCCGGCGCCCAGGCCCGCATCGTACGGGAAGCTGGAATAGAATTTGGCGCCACTGCCGGTGACGGCGCCCGAGAACAGCCGCCCGATCACCGTCTTTTGCGCCGCGCTGAGGCAGCTCCCGTCGCGGCCCTGCGCACCGCACACCGGCACGTCGCGCTCCAGGCTGAAGGCGGCCTGGCAGGCGGCGGTATCCTGCACCAGCCCGTCCGTGGCGCCGTCGAGCGCATCGCACTTGCCCAGCACCGCATTCGACACCAGCGCGCGCTCGGCCGCCGTAAAGCCGGTGCCCAGGTCGCCCGGCGTGGTGGCCAGCGACGCGTAAGCCTGGCCGCCGGCGATATTGGCGATGGCCGCCAGCGGCAGCCGGAAGCCGGGATTGCCAACCAGGTAGCCGTCGAACTGCTCGCCGTAGCGCGCCGCCGCCACCATGGTGTGGCGCCCGCCGTTGGAGCAGCCGCCGAAATAGGAACGGTCCGGCCCTTTGCCGTAGGCGGTCTGGATCACGCTCTTGGCCATGGGCGCCAGCTTGCCCGAGGCCTGGTAGCCGTAATCCAGCCGCGCCTGCGGATCGAGGCCGAACAGGGGCGTGGCCGCGCCGTGCCCGGCGTCGGAACTGATGACGGCGAAGCCCTGGTTCAGCGCGTTGTCCAGCGCCCCGCCGCCGCCCACTTCGCCCACCGCCGTGACCACGGCGCCGTCAAGGCCGCCGTTGGCCTGGTAGAAGAAGCGGCCGTTCCAGTCCACCGGCAGGCGCATCTCGAATCCGATCGCGTAGCTCTTGCCGTCCACCGGGCTGACACGCTGGTGCATCGCGCCCTTGACCAGGCAATGCGCCGGCACCGGCTTGCCGGCCACCGTCAGCACGCCTGCCGCCACCGGCGCGGCGCTGGCGATGGCCGTGTTGGGATAGTTGATCTTGCCGGCCAAATCGGCGCAGGAGGCCAGCTTGGCGCCGCTGGCCGCGCTCATCTGCGGCAGCGTCGCCGCGCCGCCGGGAGCGGCGCCGCCACTATGGCTGCCGCAGGCGCCCAGGGTGCCCAAAGCCGCTGCCGCCAGGCCGAGCGCGGCCAGCGGCGCGCCTTTCGGGTTGCGTCGTTCGATGGTCATGGCGGTTCTCCTCAGTTAGGGCTGACGTCGCGCAGCACGGCGATCGGTTCGTTCACCAGCTTGCCGTTGACCTTTTTCACCTCGCGGATGTACATGTTCTGCACGATGTCGCGCGTGGCAGGGTCGATGCTGATCGGGCCGCGCGGACTGTCTCGCTTCATCCCGGCCAGCACCTGCATGGCCTTGTCGCCGCTGACCGTGCCGCCCAGCGTGCGGATGGTTTCATAGATCATGCCCATGGTGTCGTAGGCCGCCACGGTGACGAAGGTGGCCGGAGGACGGCCCGGATTGGCCGCCGCATAGGCTTTCAGGAAGGCCTTGTTGGCCTCGTTGTCCAGCGTGGGGGCGTAGTTCAGCACCGTCACCGCACCCAGCGCGCGGTCGCCCAGCGCGTCCAGCGTCGGCGTTTCGCTGGTCATGTCGCCCACGCCGAGGAACTTGATGCCGGCCTTGTCCAGCCCCTTGTCGCTGAAGGCCTTCAGCAGGCCGACGCCGTCCTCCACGCCAGGCGCGAAGAAGAACAGCGCGTCCGGCTTTTCATCCTTGATGCGCTGGATGAAGGGCGAATAGTCGGGATTGGCCAGCGGCACCCGCGCCGTGCCCACCACCTTGCCGCCGCCGGCGCTGAAGGTCTTGCTGAAGCGCGCCTCGGCGTCCAGCCCGGTGCTGTAGTCGCTCACCAGGGTGTACACCTTGCCGATCTTGTTCTTGGCGGTCCAGTCGCCGAACGGGCCGGTCATCTGGTGCATCGTCATGCTGGTGCGCAGCATGTAGGGCGATTTGGCGGTGATGCCGTTGGTGACGGCGTTCATCACGATCATCGGCATCTTGGCCTGGGTGGCGATGGGCGCCACCGCCAGGGCGCTCGGGGTGAGCGAAAAACCGACCAGGAAACTGACGCGGTCGCGCGTGATGAGCTCCTGCGCCGCCCGCTTGGAATGGTCGACGTTGGTGCCGCCGTCGTCGCGGTAGATGATTTCGATCTTCTTGCCTGCCACCTTGTCGCCGTATTGCTGCATATAGGTCTTGATGCCGTCCTCGAACGGCTTGCCGGTGTTGGCGAACGGCCCGGTGAGCGCCGCGATGACGCCGATGCGGATGGTGTCCTGGGCCTGGGCCGGGCTGGCGGCCAGCATGGCCGTGCATGCGGTTGTAAACGCGGTAGCGAATGCGGTACGGAACGCGGTAGCGATTGCGGCGGTCTTCATCGTGTCTCCTCGATGGGTGGAAGGTTTTTCGGATTTTAGTTATGTTTTATAATGATTATAGGCTATACGCATTTTCGCCACATTGCAAGCTTTTGGATGGCCGGCGTGCGGCATCTTTGCTAGAATCGGGACATGACCAAGCAGCCCAAGAAGAAACTCGAACTGATCGACGCCGTCCAGGAGGCGGCGGAGCAGCCGCTGGACCAGAGCACCCTGTCGGGCCTGGTGGGCTACAACTGCCGGCGCGCCTATATCAACATCCTGCCGCTGTTTGAAAAGCGCATGGCGAAGTACCAGCTGCGGCCGGTGGATTTCAGTGTTCTGAGCCTGCTCAAGGCGAACCCCAACATCAACCAGAAACGGCTGTCGGACGCGGTGAATGTGTCGCCGCCGAACCTGGCCATCCTGCTGGACAGGCTGCAGGAACGCGGCTTGCTGCTGCGCCAGCGCAGCCCCCTGGACCGGCGCTCGCAGACGCTGGCGCTGACCCCCGCAGGCCTGAGCATGTGCACCAAGGCGGAAAAGACAGCCAGCGAGCTGGAAATGGACGCCACGTCCGCGCTCACCGACGACGAGCGCGCGCAGCTGATCCGGCTGCTGCAGAAGATCTACATGCAGTGATTTATTCCTGGCCCTGCTGCAGTTTCTTCATGCGGTAGGACAGCTGCGGCCGCGTGATGCCCAGCGTGCGCGCCGCCGCCGACAGGTTGCCCTCGGCCCGCTTCACCGCCGCCAGTATCAGCGTGCTTTCCAGGTGGTCCAGCGACCATTCCTGCCCCTGCTCCGGCGCCTGCTGGCGCAGCATGGCCGGCAGCACATCGAGCAAGGCGCCGCCCGACGCCGCCTGCGCCTCCGCCTGCGCCGTTTCCGGCGCGCCGTGACTGGTCAACCGCCCGGTCTGCGCCAGCGAGAAGTAGGACGTCTGCGCTTCCTCGCCGCTGGTGAACAGGTGCGGCAGGTCGATCGGACCGTCCTCGTCGGCGTAGATGACGCCGCGCTCCACCAGGTTTTGCAGCTCGCGGATATTGCCCGGGAAATGGTAGTTGAGCAACGCGTCGACCGCGCGCGCGGTGAAGCCGGTGACGCGGCGCTGGTGCTTTTGGCCGTAGTGGCGCATGAAATAGCCCATCAGCAGCGGGATGTCATCGCGCCGCTCGCGCAGCGGCGGCAGGCGGATGGGGAACACGTTCAGGCGGAAGAACAGGTCTTCGCGGAAGCGGCCCAGGCGCACCTCCTCGCGCAAGTCGACATTGGTGGCCGCCACCAGCCGCACGTCCACCTTCACGCTGCGCACGCCGCCCACCCGCTCGATCTCGCCCTCCTGCAGCGCGCGCAGCAGCTTGCCCTGCGCCACCAGGCTGAGGGTGCCTATCTCGTCCAGGAACAGCGTGCCGCCGGAGGCGCGCTCGAAGCGGCCGGGCCGTGACTGGCTGGCCCCGGTGAAGGCGCCCCGCTCCACGCCGAACAGTTCGGACTCGATCAACGTTTCCGGGATCGCCGCGCAATTGACCGCCACGAAGGGCTGCTCCTTGCGGGAGCCGATCTGGTGCAGCATGTAGGCGAACAGCTCCTTGCCCACACCCGACTCGCCGGTGAACAGCACCGTGGCGGCGGTGGGCGCCACCCGCTTGAGCATATGGCAGGCCGCGTTGAAGGCCGATGACACGCCCACCATCTCCTTCTCGCCGTAGGTGCGCCCGTCGTCGCCCGGCAGCTCGGCCGCCTGCTGGTGCTGGCCCGGGCCGCCGTAGGCGGTGGTGCTGACGAACGATTCCGCGTTCAGGAAGCGCAGGTCCTCCTCCACGTTGTCCCATTCGTCGGCCGGCTTGCCGATCAGGCGGCAGTGCTTGTGGCCCATGGCGGTGCATTCGATCTCGCGGTAGACGGTCAGCCGCCCTATCATCGCGCTGGTATAGCCGATGGCGTAGCCGGTCTGCATCCAGCATGCCGGCGCGGTGCCGATGCCGAAATCGGCCATGTGCACCTCGGCCTCGCTGGAGTGGTGCCACAGGAATTCGCCGTGGTAGGTGCCGCGCTCGAAGTCGAATTCGAAATGCACCGGCTCCACCTTGACCGCGCCTTCCAGCGAATGCATGCGGGGCCCGGCCGCGAACAGCGAGCCCGGCTCGGCCTCCGGCCAGCGCTCGCGCAGCAGCTGCGCGTCGCGCGCGCCGGCCGAATAGCCCACCCGCGTCAACAGGCCGCGCGTACGTTCGGCGCCTATGCTCTCCAGCAGCTCGCGCCGCAGCGCGCCCAGCGAGGTGGTATGCAGCAGCTGCATGCGCTGGCCGTTGAGCCAGATGCGGCCGTCGCCCGGCGAGAAGTGCAGGCTTTGCGTCAGGTCTTCCAGCGAGGGCGCCGCGCCGGCGCTCAGGTGCTGGCTGTCGCCGTGCTGCAGCATCTTGCCGGTGGCGCGCGATACCTCCGCCAGCGATACGCGATGGGGTTTGCTCATGTCTCCGCCTTGTTTGTCTTTCACCAAATCATACATCGGTATTCCTCCCATTTGATCATTTCATCAATCGGCCGGGCGCCTCTTCCTTTGCTGCGCCGCGCCACGCCGGCCCCGGAACGGCGCCATCTTCATAGCGCGCCGGCCGTGTGCTGCGCCGCAGCGGCGCCGTGTTGCGGCGAGCTGGCACGCAACTTGTAATAGCTAAGGCAAGAGCGGCAAGCGGACCTGGATGCAACTTGTGTGCTAACGAGCGCAAACAGGCCGACTTCCCCACCACCCATCAACGACAGGAGACAGCATGACTGACGCTAATGCGCTTTTGCGCCCCGCCGTCTGGCAGGACCGCATCTTCAACGGCGACTGGATCGCCGCCCACGGCGGCGCCCACACTTTCACCGAACCCGCCACCGGCGAACAGCTGGGCCGCGTCGGCCTGGCCAACGCCGACGACGTGGCGCGCGCCGCCGGCCAGGCGCGCGCCGCCCAGCCGGCATGGGCCGCCAGCGACTACAAGGAACGCGCCGCCATCTTCCGCCGCGCCGCCGCCGTCATCGCCGAGCACCACGACGAACTGGCTACCTGGATCGTGCGCGAAACCGGCGCCATCCGCCCCAAGGCCGACCTGGAACTGCGCGAGGCCGGCGCCCACCTGCAGGAAGCGGCCGCCATGCTGACCCAGCCCAAGGGCCAGCTGCTGGCCTCCGCCGCCGGCCAGATGAGCATTGCGCGGCGCGTGCCGCACGGCGTGGTGGGCGTGATCTCGCCGTTCAACTTCCCGCTGATCCTGTCGATCCGCTCGATCGCGCCGGCCCTGGCCACCGGCAACGCCGTGGTGCACAAGCCCGATCTGCAAACCCCCATCAGCGGCGGCGTGCTGATCGCCCGCGTATTCGAAGCGGCCGGCCTGCCCAAGGGCGTGCTGCAGGTGCTGCCCGGCGCCGCCGAGGCGGGCCAGGCCATGTGCAGCCATCCCGACATCGCCATGATCGCCTTCACCGGCTCCACCGCCGTGGGCCGCAGCATCGGCGAGCTGGCCGGGCGCAACCTGAAGAAGATGTCGCTGGAACTGGGCGGCAAGAATTCGCTGATCGTGCTGGACGACGCCGATCCCGACCTCGCCGCCGCCAACGTGGCCTGGGGCGCCTATCTGCACCAGGGCCAGATCTGCATGGCCTCAGGCCGCATCCTGCTCCAGCGCGGCATCGCCGACGCCGTCATCGAACGCGTGGTGGCCAAGGCCAAGGCGCTGCCGGTGGGCGACCCGATGAGCGGCCGGGTGGCGCTCGGCCCCCTGATCAACCCGCGCCAGGTGCAGCGCCTGCACGCCATCGTCGAGGACAGCGTGGCGGCCGGCGCCACGCTGCTGGCCGGCGGCAGCTATGAGCGCCAGTTCTACCAGCCCACCGTGCTGGCCAACGTGCGGCCCGGAATGCGCTGCTTCGAGGAAGAGCTGTTCGGCCCCGTGGCCTCGGTCACCGTTTTCGACACCGACCAGGAAGCCATCGCGCTGGCTTCGGCCACCACCGGCTGCCTGGCGCTGGGCGTGATCTCGCCGTCGCTGGCGCGCGCCATGTTCATCGCCGACCAGGTGCCGGCCGGCCACGTCCACATCAACGACCAGACCGTGCTGGCCGAGGCGCATGCGCCCTTCGGCGGCGGCGGCACTTCGGGCAACGGCGGCCGCCACGGCGGCACGTCCGACTGGGACGAGTTCACCCAGTGGCAGTGGATGACGGTGAAAACCGAAGCGCCGCGCTACCCGTTCTGAACCACTGACCACACCAACGAGGAGACCACATGAAGTTACGCAACAAGACCATCGTCGTCACCGGCGCCGCTTCCGGCATCGGCGCCGAAGTGGCGCGCCTGGCGCGCTTCGAAGGCGCCACCGTGATCGGCATGGACCGCAACGAGGCCGGCCTGACGCTGGACGGCTTTATCGCCGTCGATATGGCGTCGGCCGCCAGCATCGACGCCGCCGTCGCCCAGCTGCCGCAGCGCGTGGACGCGCTGTGCAATATCGCCGGCGTGCCCGGCACCGCCGACCCGGCGCTGCTGGCGAAGGTCAACTACCTCGGCCTGCGCCACCTGACCGAAGCCGTGCTGCCGCGCATGCCGGCCGGCGGCTCCATCGTCAACGTGGCCTCCATCCTGGGCGCCGAGTGGCCGCAGCGGCTGGAGCTGCACAAGCAGCTGGCCGCCGTGCAGGGCTACGCGGAGGGCCAGGCCTGGCTGGACGCGCACCCGGTGCCGGCCGACACCTGCTACCAGTACTTCAAGGAGGCGCTGATCGTGTGGAACGCCGCCCAGTCGCAGAAGTGGTTCCTGGCCCACTCGGTGCGCATGAACTGCGTGGCGCCCGGCCCGGTGTTCACGCCCATCCTGGGCGACTTCGTTTCCATGCTGGGCCAGGAACGCGTGCAGCGCGACGCGCACCGCATGAAGCGCCCGGCCTATGCCGACGAAGTGGCGGCCGCCATCGGCTTCCTGTGCAGCGACGACGCGCGCTGGATCAGCGGCGTGAACCTGCCGGTGGACGGAGGGCTGGCTTCGACCTTTATTTGATCTGTTGAGGATTCGCCCAGCCGCGCGTCAGCGGCCAATACAACTATAACGAGGAGACAAAAATGCAAGCGAACAAGCGCCTGAGCCCGACCCTGCTCGCACTGGCCGTGATGGCCACCCTGCCGGCCCACGCCCACGAGTTCGACACCGGCAATCCGGAACTCAAGGTCAGCTGGAACAACACCTTCAAATACAGCGCCGCCTACCGCCTGAAGGACGCCGACGCTGGCCTGCTTGCGGGCGGCTATCCATCGGCCGGCCCGGGCGACTTCACCGGCTATAACCTCGACGACGGCAACCAGAACTTCCGCAACAAGGGCATCGTGTCCAGCCGCATCGACTGGCTGTCCGAGTTCGATGCCGGCACCCGCACGCTGGGCATGCGCATCAGCGCGGCAGGCTGGTACGACAGCGTCTACAACCGCAGCAACGACAACGCCTCCCCCGCCAGCAACGCCGTCACGCTGGCCGGCCAGGCCGGCAACAGCTTCGCCAAGGGCACCCGCCTGCTGCACGGCCGCAACGCCGAGCTGCTGGACGCCTTCGTCTTCGCCAAGGGCTCGCTGGGCGAACTGCCGGGCACCGTGCGCGTGGGCCGCCACACGCTGCAGTATGGCGAGAGCCTGTTCTTCGGCGCCAACGGCATCGCCAACGCGCAGGGACCGGTGGACCTGGTCAAGCTGCTCAGCGTTCCCGGCGCGCAGTTCAAGGAAATCCTGCGGCCGGTGAACCAGATTTCCGGCCAGCTGCAGCTGCTGCCCAACGTCTCGCTGGGCGGCTATTACCAGTTCGAGTGGCGCGCCACGCAGATCCCTGGCGCCGGCAGCTACCTCAGCTCCTACGACGCCGCCGGCGCCGGCAGCACCGCCTTCCTGGTGGCGCCCACCAACAGCGGCGCGCCGGCCTTCCGCACCGTGCCGGACATGAAGGCGAAAAACTCCGGCCAGGGCGGCCTGCAGCTCAAATACACGCCCACCGGCTCGGACGTGGAATACGGCTTCTACGCGGCGCGCTACCACGACAAGACGCCCTACTTCTACCTGGGCTTCGCGCCCGCCTTCCCGCCCGGCGCGCCGTCCACCGTGCAGGCGGTGTACGCGGAAGGCGTGCGCACCTTCGGCGCCAGCGCCAGCACGGTGCTGCTGGGCGCCAACGTGGCGGCAGAAATCTCGGTACGCCGCAACACGCCGCTGGTCAGCGACCCCACGCCCAATTTCCTGTCGCGCGCCGGCGTGGGCCGGTTCGCCGACAACAGCGGCAACCCGGCCTACGCGGTCGGCAACACGGCGCACGTCAACCTGTCCGCCATCTACGTGATGCCGACCAATCCCTTCTTCCAGGGCGCTTCGCTGCTGGGCGAACTGGCATGGAACCGCGCCACCAGCGTGGGGTTCCAGGGCTCGCTCGATCCCAACACCACGCGCGACGCCACCTCGGCCCGCGTGATCTTCGAACCGGCGTACTACCAGGTGATGGACGGACTGGACATCTCGATCCCGGTCGGCCTCGGCTACAACATCGACGGCCGTTCGCGCGCGGTGTTCAACTTCAACGGCGGCAGCTCGCACGGCGGCGACTTCAACATCGGCGTCAACGCCACCTACCGCCAGGACTGGAAGTTCGGCATCAGCTACGTGCGCTTCCTCGGCTCCAGCGGCACCTTCCTGAAGAACAACCCGGCCACCAACACGCCCATCCTGAGCTACGCCCAGTCGCTGGCGGACCGCGACTACATCTCCTTCAATATCAAACGCGCATTCTAAGGACAAGACCATGATGAAGACGACCCTGACTTTCGCAGCCGCCGCCCTGTCGCTGGCCTTCGCCCTGCCGCACGCCGGCGCCGCCGTTTCCCCGGATGAAGCGGCCAAGCTGCGCTCCACGCTCACGCCGCTGGGCGCCGAAAAGGCCGGCAACAAGGAAGGCACCATCCCGGCCTGGGACGGCGTGTATGCCAAGGTGCCCGCCGGCTTCAAGGCCGGCGACTTCCGCGCCGATCCCTTCGCCGGCGAAAAGCCGACGCTGGCCATCACCGGCAGCAACGTCGACCAGCATGCGGCCAAGCTGTCGGCCGCCACCGTCGCGCTGCTGAAAAAGTATCCCAACTACCGGCTCGACGTCTACCCGACCCACCGCACCGGCGGCGCCCCTGGCTGGGTATATGACAACACCTTCAAGAACGCCACGCGCGCCAAGTCCATCGATGGCGGCTTCGGCGTGGAAGGCGCATTCGGCGGCATTCCTTTCCCGATTCCGAAAACCGGCTACGAAGCCCTGATGAACCACCGCCTGGCCTGGACCGGCGAGACCACCGTGTTCCCGCTGCGCACCACCATCGTCACCCCGGACGGCAAGCGCGCCACCGCCACCGAGGCCGAGCAGACCATCATGCGGCCCTACTACTTCAAGGACGGCAGCCTGGAAAAATTCGACGGCATCTACCAGATGGGACGCCTGATCACGCGCGCGCCGGCCTCCAAGGCGGGCGAAGGCATCCTGGTCCATGACGGCATCAGCGAGGCGCAGCCGCGCGCCATCTGGCAGTACCTGGTGGGCCAGCGCCGCGTGCGGCGCGCGCCGTCGGTGTCCTACGACACGCCGGACTCCGTCACCTCGGGCATCGGCCTATTCGACGAAGCGTTCATGCTGTTCGGCCCCATCGACCACCATGAGCTCAAGCTGATCGGCAAGAAGGAGATGTACATCCCGTACAACAACAACCGCGCCGCCTCGGCCAAGATCAGCGACCTGGTGGGACCGCAGTTCCTCAACCCGGACCTGGTGCGCTGGGAGCTGCACCGCGTGTGGGAAGTGGAAGCGACGCTGGTGCCGGGCAAGCGCCACGTGGTAGCCAAGCGCCGCTACTACCTCGACGAGGACACCTGGCAGATCATCCTGGTGGACGGCTACGACGCGCAGGGCCAGATCTGGCGCGGCAACTACACGCTGACGCTGCTGGCGCCGGACGTGCCGGCCGTGGTGGGCAACGTCATGTGGGGCACATACAACGTGCAAACCGGCGCCTACCTGCTGAACGAGGCGTCCAACGAGCTGTCGTCGCAGTACAAGATAATCCCGCGCCTGCCGGCCAGCTACTTCGGCCCCGAGGAACTGGCCAACCAGGGTTCGCGCTAAGTGAGGAGGCGTTCGATGAACAGACTGACTCCATACACGGCCCTGGCGGCGGCCCTGGCGTTCGCGCCCGGGGCATGGGCCGAGGATGCGCACATCGCCAGCGCCGGCGGCCCGGCCGCCACGGCTGCCGCGTCCAGCGCGCCCGCCAACGCCCTTCCGGCGGCGCTGCGGCAGCCGGCGCTGGTCACGCCCAAGGCGCTGCATGCGGCCATGCTGGCGGTGGCCAGCGCCGGCCAGCGGCTGGTGGCGGCCGGCGAGCGCGGCACCATCCTGTACTCGGATGATGCCGGCGTATCCTGGCGCCAGGCCAGCGTGCCGGTCAGCGTCAGCCTGACGGCGCTGCAGTTCGTCGACGCCAAGCGCGGCTGGGCCGTTGGCCACCAGGGCGTGGTGCTGCACAGCGCCGATGGCGGCGCCACCTGGAGCAAGCAGCTGGACGGCATCCAGGCCGCCCAGCTGGCGCTGCGCGCTGCGGCCGGCGCCGCCGGCCCCGGGCAGGAGCGCGCGCAGGCCGACGCACAGCGCCTGGTGGACGACGGCCCGGACAAACCCTTCCTCGACGTCTACTTCGACGGCCCGCGAAATGGCTACGTGCTGGGCGCCTACAACCTGCTGTTCAGGACCGATGACGGCGGCGCCACGTGGCAGCCGTGGCAGGGCCGCGCCGCCAACCCCAAGGCCCTGCACCTGTACGGCATGCGCGGCGCCGGCGGCGCGCTTTACCTGGCGGGCGAACAAGGCCTGCTGCTGCGCTCCACAGACCAGGGCGCCAACTTCAGCGCCCTGGCCACCCCGTACAAGGGCAGCTACTTCGGCCTGCTGGCGGCGCGCGGCGGCGCGCTGGTCGTCTACGGCCTGCGCGGCAACGCCTTCTGGTCCGGCGACCAGGGCGCCAGCTGGAGCAAGGCCGAAACCGGCGTGCAGGCGGCGCTGGCCGGCGGCGCCGAACTGGCGGACGGCACGCTGGTGCTGGTCAGCCAGGGTGGCGACGTGCTGCTCAGCCGCGACCAGGGCCGCAGCTTTGCCGCGCAGACCGGGGCCGCGCTGCCGCCGGCCCTGCCGCTGGCGGCCGTGGCGCAGGCGCGCGACGGCGCCCTGGTGCTGGCCGGCCTGCGCGGCTTGCGCCGCGTGGCAATTCCGCCCGCAGCGGCCGCGGCGCCCCCGCGCTAGCCCGTCCCCTCACACGAATACGGTTGAAACATCATGCATACAGATCAAGATTTGGAACAACAGCCGGTGGTGAAACGGCTGCAGGACTTCGACACCGCCTCGGGCAACCTGGGCGAGCGCGCACTGTTCAACTACCGGCCGCTGGTCATCCTGCTATGCCTGCTGGCGACCATCTTGCTGGGCTACCAGGCCACGCGCATCAAGCTCAATGCCAGCTTCGAGAAGATGATCCCCAGCGCCCATCCCTACGTGCTCAACTACCTGGCCAACAAGTCGGACCTGAACGGCCTGGGCAACTCGGTGCGCATCGCCGTGGCGGCCAGCGGCGGCAGCATCTACGAGCGCAGCTACATGGACACCCTGCAGCGCCTGAACGATGAACTGTTCCTGCTGCCCGGCGTGGACCGCCCCTTCATGAAATCGCTGTGGACGCCCAGCACGCGCTGGGCCTCCGTCACCGAGGACGGCCTGGACGGCGGCACCGTCATCCCGGACGGCTACGACGGCTCGCCCGCCAGCCTGGCGCAGCTGCGCGCCAACGTGGCCCGCTCCGGCGAAATCGGCCAGCTGGTGGCGGCCGACTTCAAGTCCAGCATCGTGTTCGTGCCGCTGATGGAACGCAATCCGCAGACCGGCCAGGCGCTCGACTACGGCGACCTGTCGGCGCGGCTGGAACAGATCCGCGCCAAGTACGAGAAGGAAGGCGTGCGCATCCACATCACCGGCTTCGCCAAGATCGTCGGCGACCTGATCGACGGCCTGCAGCAGGTGCTGCTGTTCTTCCTGCTGGCCATCGCCATCGCCGGCGCGGTGCTGTTCTGGTACACGCGCTGCTGGCGCAGCACTTCGCTGGTGGTGGTGTGCTCGCTGGTGGCGGTGCTGTGGCAGTGCGGCCTGCTGGCCACGCTGGGCTACGAGCTCGATCCCTACTCGGTGCTGGTGCCCTTCCTTGTGTTCGCCATCGGCATGAGCCATGGCGCCCAGAAAATGAACGGCATCATGCAGGACGTGGGGCGCGGCACGCACCGCGTGGTGGCGGCACGCTACACCTTCCGGCGCCTGTTCGCCGCCGGCCTCACCGCGCTGCTGTGCGACGCGGTCGGCTTCGCGGTGCTGGTCAGCATCCAGATCAAGGTGATCCAGGACCTGGCCATCGTCGCCAGCATCGGCGTGGCGGTGCTGATCTTCACCAACCTGGTGCTGCTGCCCGTGCTGCTGTCCTACACCGGCGTCAGCGCCAAGGCCGCCGCGCGCAGCCTGCAGGCCGACAGCGCCGGCGCGGACGGCGCGCCCCAGCCGTGGCTGTGGACCTTCCTGGACCGCTTCACCCGGCGCCGCTGGGCCGCCGTCACGGTGGCCGCCAGCCTGCTGCTGGGCGGCCTGGGCTACCTGTACAGCCTGAACCTGCAGGTGGGCGACCTCGATCCCGGCGCGCCGGAACTGCGCGCCGACTCGCGCTACAACCGCGACAACGGCTTCATGGTGGCCAACTATGCGGCCAGCTCCGACATCCTGGTGGTGATGGTGAAGACCGCGCCCGACCAGTGCACCCGCTACGACACGCTGGCCAGCGTGGACGCCCTGGCCTGGCAGCTGGAACAGCTGCCGGGCGTGGATTCGACCAATTCCATGGCGGCGCTGAGCAAGCTGGCCACCACCGGCTACAACGAGGGCAGCTTCAAATGGTATGACCTGATCCCGAACGCCGGCGCGCTGGGCGCGGTGCAGACCCGGGCCCCGCGCGAGCTGTTCAACCAGGGCTGCTCGCTGCTGTCGCTGTATGTCTACCTGAAGGACCACAAGGCCGCCACGCTGACCCGCGTGGTGGACACGGTGGAAGCCTTTGCCGCCGCCAACAACACACTAGACGTGCAGTTCCAGCTGGCCGCCGGCAGCGCCGGCATCGAGGCCGCCACCAACATCGTCGTCAAGCAGGCCATGCGCGACATGCTGTTCTGGGTCTACGGCGCGGTGATCCTGCTGTGCTACGCCACCTTCCGCAGCTGGCGCGCGGTGGCGGTGGCCATCCTGCCGCTGGTGCTCACCTCCATCCTGTGCGAAGTGCTGATGGTGGTGCTGGGCATGGGCGTCAAGGTCGCCACCCTGCCGGTGATCGCGCTCGGCGTCGGCATCGGCGTGGACTATGCGCTGTACGTGCTGAGCGTGATGCTGACCCGCATGCGCGCCGGCGCCAGCCTGTCCAGCGCCTACCAGCACGCGCTGCAGTTCACCGGCCGCGTGGTGATACTGACCGGCGTGACGCTGGCCGTGGCGGTCGCCACCTGGCTGTTCTCGCCGATCAAGTTCCAGGCCGACATGGGCATCCTGCTGGCCTTCATGTTCCTGTGGAATATGGTGGGCGCGCTGGTGCTGGTGCCGGCGCTGGCCTACTTCCTGATGCCGCAGAAGGCCGCGCAGCAGGCCGGGGCCTCGCCGCAGGCGGCGCCGGTGCAGGCACCGGCGCCGGAACAGCAAGCCAGCGTGGCCGGGATCCACTGACGCCATGCGCGCTTCCGACATGAGCATAGGTTCCCGCCTGCGCCTGGGCTTCGGCCTGATCCTGGCGCTGCTGGTCGCCGTGGTGGCGCTGGGCGTGGGCCACATGGCGCAGACGCAGCGCCGCACCGACCAGATCACCCAGGTCGGCAACGTCAAGACCCGGCTTGCCACGCAGATGCGCGACACCGTGTATGAACGCATGATCGCGCTGCGCAACATGGCGCTGATCGGTTCCCTGTCCTACCTCCAGCCGGAAGCGGAGCGGGTACAGGACCAGGCCAGGCGCTATGCCGCCGCCGAAACGCAGCTGCGCGGCCTGCTGGCCGGCGCCGCCACGCCCGAGGAAACCGAGCTGCTGGCGCAGATCGGGCGGCACAACGCGGCGGCCCGGGCGCCGATCGCGCAAGCCATGGAGCTGGCCATGGCCAGCGAATCGGACCGCATCTACACCGTGCTGGTGGAGCGCCTGCTGCCGATCCAGACGCGCTGGATGGCGGCGCTGGAACAGCTGGTGGCGCTGGAGGCCCGCCTGAACGAGCAGGCCGCCGAGCAAAGCCGTTCCTCCGACGCTGGCGCGCGTACCTGGATGCTGGCACTGGGCGTTGCGGCCCTGCTGCTGGGCGGGGTGCTGTGCTGGCGGCTCACGCGCGGCATCCTGGCGCAGCTGGGCGGCGAACCGGCCTACGCGGTCAGCATTGCCGGCCGCACCGCCGCCGGCGATCTGGCGGGCCGCGTGGCGCTGCGCGGCGGCGACGCATCCAGCCTGCTGTTCGCCATGCACACCATGCGCACCGAACTGGCGGCCATGGTCGGCAAGGTGCGGCACGGCGCCGACCATATCGCCGGCGCGGCGGACGATATCGCCGGCGGCCACCAGGACTTGACCCGCCGCAGCGACGGCCAGCGCGAATCGCTGCGCGCCACCGCCGGCTGCGTGCAGCAGCTCGCCGTCGCCGTGCGCGACAATGCCGGCCATGCGCGCCAGGCCACCGTCCTGGCGGCCAGCGCCACCAGGGTGGCTGGAGACGGCGGCCAGGCTGCGGCGGAAGTGATACGCACCATGGATTCCATCACCGCTTCGGCACACCGCATCGGCGAAATCGTCGGCGTCATCGACGGCATCGCGTTCCAGACCAATATCCTGGCGCTGAACGCGGCGGTGGAGGCGGCGCGCGCCGGCGAACAGGGGCGCGGTTTCGCGGTCGTGGCCGGCGAGGTGCGCAACCTGGCGCAGCGCTCGGCCACCGCCGCGCGTGAAATCCGCGCGCTGATCGAACATTCGGTAGCGCAGGTCGAAGCGGGCAACCGCCTGGTGGCGCGCGCCGGCGCCACCATGGCGGAGGTGGTGGGCAGCGTGCAGCAGGTCACCGCCATCATAGACCACATCGCCGCCGCCAGCAGCCTGCAGCAGGCCGGCATCGAGCAGGCCGGCGCCGCCCTGCAGGCGATGGAGCTGGCCACCCAGCAAAACGCCGAGCTGGTGGAACACGCCACCGGCGCCACCGCCGGCATGCGCCGCCAGGCCGCGGAACTGGCGCGGCTGGTACGCGCCTTCAAACTGGACGACAACGCCGCCAGCCCACACCACACAATCACCCTCCAGGAGGAAGCCGACCATGCCCCCCATCATGCCTGACACCCTGCTGTACGCCGCCGCAGCCCTGGGGCTGGCCGCCGCCCTGCTGTGGCGCCGCCGGCGCCAGGCAGCCGCCGCCCACGCCGCCTCAGCGCAAGCCTCCGCAGTTGCCGCCGCTGCCCCCGACTCCTTGCGCAGCACCGCGCTGGGCGATGTGCTGGGCCGCGCCGACCGCCACCAGACCCACGCCTGGCTCGGGCTGCCGTATGCCCAGCCCCCGGTCGGCCCCTTGCGCTGGAAGGCGCCGCGTCCGCCCCAATCCTGGAGCGGCGTGCGCGAGGCGCTGGCCTGCGGCGCGCCTGCCCTGCAGCTGGGCGGCATCACGCTGGAACTGCCGCCCGCGCAGTGGGGTCTGGTGGCCGGCTCGGAAGACTGCCTGACGCTGAACGTGTTTGCGCCGCAGATGAGCGCTGCGGAGGCGCAAGCGGCCACGCTGCCGGTGATGTTCTGGATCCACGGCGGCGCCAACACGGCCGGCACCGCCGCCACCTACACCACGCTGCGCAACCTGGCCGGCCAGGACCGCGTGATCGTGGTGTCGGCCAACTACCGCCTCGGCATTCTCGGCTGGTTCAGCCTGGAGGAACTGGCCGAGGAAGACGGCAAGGACGGCGACAAGGACGGCGGCAAGGACGATGAAACCGCATCCGACCGCTCCGGCAATTTCGGCACCCTGGACCTGATCGCGGCGCTGCAATGGGTAGGCCGTAACATCGCGGCCTTCGGCGGCGACCCGCAGAACGTCACGGTGTTCGGTGAATCGGCCGGTGGCCTGAATACTTACACCCTGCTGGCCAGCCCGCTGGCCAAAGGCCTGTTCCACCGCGCCATCCTGCAGTCGCCGCTGACGGCCAGCTACACCATGGCGCAGGCCCGCAACTACGCGGACGACGGCGCAGCACCCGGCCACCCCGTCAGTTCGCGCGAGCTGCTGTGCGCGTGGCTGCAGCGCGACGGCCGCGCCGCCGACCGCGCCGCCGCCAAGGCGCTGATCGCATCCATGCCGCCTGCCGACATCGCGGCCTACGTGCGCAGCCTGCCGCCGGCCGCCCTGCTGGCGCCGATCACCCCGGGCGCGCTCAGCTTCTACGACGCTCCTTGCGTGCTGCAGGACGGCCACGTGCTGCCGGCCATGCCGCTGCCGGAGGTGTTCACCGACCGCCGCCGCTACAACGCCGTGCCGGTCATCATCGGCACCAACCGCGACGAATACAAGCTCTTCATGTCCAACAATCCGGACTACGTGCGCATGCTGTTCGGCAGCATCCCGCTGATGCGCGACCGCGTCCGCTACCAGCGCCATGCGGCCTACATGTCGGCCCTGTGGCAGGCTGCGGGAGCGCTGGAGCCGGCCAACGCCATGCTGGCTTCCGGCCACCGCGACGTCTGGATCTACCGCTTCGACTGGGACGAACAGCCGGCCGTGCCGCTGATCGCGCCGCGCGTGCTGCTGGGCGCCGCCCACGTACTCGACCTGGCCTTCGTCTTCCGCGACCTGGACGGCGAGTTCGATCCCTTCCGCTCCTTCACGGCCGCCAACCTGCCGGGCCGCAAGGAAGTCTCGGACGCCATGGCCGGCTACTGGACCGGCTTCGCCCGCCACGGCCGGCCCGGGCGCGGTCCCGGCGGCACGCTGTCCGAATGGGAACGCTGGAGCGGCGACGCCACCCGCCCGCGCCTGATGGTGTTCGACACCAATGCCGGCGGCGGCAGCCGCATGGTGCTGCACGAGAACAGCCTGGCAAGGCTCAAGGCCGCGCTGGCGGAAGACCCGGCGCTGCACGCCAATCCGCGCGAGCGCTGCGAGCTGTATGGCCGCATGTTCCTGTGGTCCATCTTCGGCGGACAGGAAGCGCCGCAGGCACTGGCGGCCTACGCCAAGGCCCATGGCTACACCGGCCCCACCGAGCAACTGCGCCCGAGCTACTGGCCATGAGCGCGCGCGCCAACCCGGGCTTCTTCCGCAGCTACGAGGACTTGTGGATGCTGGACGGCCTGCGCACGCCCATGGCCGACTACTGCGGCGCGTTCAGCCACGTTTCGCCCACCGACCTGGGCATCAAGGCCGCGCGCGCGGTGCTGCGCCGCAGCGGCGTGCCGGCCGCCGACATCGGCTCCGTCATCACCGGCAGCATGGCGCCGGGCGACTGCTACCAGTACATGCTGCCGCGCCATATCGGCCTGTACGCCGGCGTGCCGCTGACGGTGCCGGCCCTGAACGTGCAGCGCGTATGCGGCACCGGCTTCGAACTGTTCCGCCAGGCCGGCGACCAGATTGCACTGGGCTACGCCGATGCCGTGCTGGTGGTGGGCACCGAGTCCATGACGCGCAATCCGATCGCCGCCTTCGGCCACCGCGCCGGCTTCAGGCTGGGCGCGCCGGTCGGCTTCCAGGACTTCCTGTGGGAGGCGCTGACCGATCCCGCCGCCGCGGTCACCATGCCGCAGACGGCGGAGAACCTGGCGCGCAGCTACGGCATTACGCGCGCCGAGGTGGACCGCTACGCCGCGCAGTCGCATGCGCGCGCGCTGGAGGCGCGCGCCGGCGGATTCTTTGCCGGCGAGATCGCCGCCGTGGGCAACGAAACCTTCGCGCAGGACGGCTACGCCGAACGCGGCATCCGCCTGCACGGGCCGGTGGCGGAACTGGCGCAGGACACGCATCCGCGCATTTCGCCGCCCTCCGTGCTGGCCACCTTGCGCCCGCTGTATACGGACGGCGTGCAGACCGGCGGCAACAGCTGCGCGCTGGCCGACGGCGCGGCGGCCGCCATCATCGCTTCCGGCGCCTATGCCAGGGCCGGCCAGCACCGGCCGCAGGCGCGCATCGCGGCGGCGGCGGTGGTCGGCGTGCCGCCCGAGATCATGGGTATCGGCCCCGCTCCCGCCATCCGCCTGCTGCTGCAGCGCTGCGGCCTGGGCGTGCCGCAAATCGGCCTGTTCGAGATCAATGAGGCGCAAGGCGCGCAGATCGTGGCGGTGGAGCGCGAACTGGAGCTGGACCGGGCCCGCCTGAACGTGCATGGCGGCGCCATCGCGCTGGGCCATCCGCTGGCGGCCACCGGCGTGCGCCTGGCCATCACGCTGGCGCGCGGGCTCGAGCTGCGGCGCCAGCGCTATGGCGTAGCGGCGGCGTGCGTCGGCGGCGGCCAGGGCATCGCCCTGCTGCTGGAAAACCCGGACTGGCGGCCGTCAAAGCACGATGGCGCTCAGTGACCGCAACAGCACCCGCAGCTGCGCATGCAGTTCGCTGCGCTGCTCCACGCCCAGCTCGGCCAGCA
Source organism: Massilia sp. BGA-UO-ETr-WB1 (assembly GCF_059567845.1). Lineage (NCBI taxonomy): Bacteria > Pseudomonadati > Pseudomonadota > Betaproteobacteria > Burkholderiales > Oxalobacteraceae > Massilia > Massilia sp. BGA-UO-ETr-WB1. Next base: position 1,319,592 of record NZ_JCAQOT010000027.1, read on the forward strand.
TGGCCTGCTCCAGCTGCGCCACCGCCGCGTGGCCCTGGCGCAGCAAAGCGCTGCCCTCGGCGCTCAGGCGCAAATGGATGATGCGGCCATGATGGGCGTCCGCCTGGCGCACGATCCAGCCGCGCGCCTCCATCGCCTTCACCATCTCGTTGGCCGACTGCGGCGAGATCATGGAGCGCTCGGCCAGCTGCGCGTTCGACAGCTGCTGCTGGGTGTCCAGCACCGACAGCGCCGTGTACTGGGCAGCCGTCAGCCCCAGCACGCCCAGGCTGTCGCGCAGGCGGCGGCTCAGCACATGGTCGATGCGGCCTATCAGGTAGGCGATGCCGGTGGGCTTGTCGTGCGCGGCGGCGGGCTGGTCTTTTTTCATGGTCCTCAACAAGTTCAAAAAGCGTTCAAGAAAGCGCTTGCATTACAGGCCAAGCAGAATATATTATAAGTCACGTATCAGGCAACCTGATATTAACCTAACACCAGAGAATGAGGAGAGAATGAGATGAGCCAATATGAAAACCGCTGGAGCACCGTCAAAGTCGAGATCGCCGACGGCATCGGCTGGGTCACGCTGAACCGTCCCGAAAAGCGCAACGCCATGAGCCCTACGCTGAACCGCGAAATGATCGACGTGCTGGAAACCCTGGAAATGGACCCGGACATGCAGGTGCTGGTGCTGACCGGCGCCGGCGACAGCTGGACCGCCGGCATGGACTTGAAGGAGTACTTCCGCGAGAACGACGGCAAGCCGGAGATCTTCCAGGAGAAGCTGCGCCGCGACTGCTCGCAGTGGCAATGGAAGCTGCTGCGCATGTACAGCAAGCCGACCATCGCCATGGTCAACGGCTGGTGCTTCGGCGGCGCCTTCTCGCCGCTGGTGGCCTGCGACCTGGCCATCTCCGCCGACGACGCGGTGTATGGCCTGTCCGAGATCAACTGGGGCATCCCGCCGGGCAACCTGGTCAGCAAGGCCGTTGCCGACACCATGGGCCACCGCCAGGCGCTACACTACATCATGACCGGCGACACCTTCACCGGCAAGGAAGCGGCCGCCATGGGCCTGGTCAACAAGAGCGTGCCGCTGGCCGAACTGCGCGCCGCCACCGTCGAACTGGCCGAAAAGCTGCTGGCCAAGTCGCCGACGGTGCTGCGCATCGCCAAGAACGGCTTCAAGCGCTGCCGCGAACTGACGTGGGAGCAGAACGAGGACTATCTGTATGCCAAGGTTGACCAGTCCAACTATCGCGACCCGGAAAAAGGCCGCGCCCAGGGCCTCAAGCAGTTCCTGGACGATAAGACCATCAAGCCCGGCCTGCAAACCTACAAGCGCGCCTAAGACGCGCCGCAGCCCACCGCCCACTCATAACAAAGGAGATACGCCATGCTTGAAGCACGACTGCTGATCGGAGGCCTGGACCGGGCCGCGTCCAACGGCGCCACCTGCCAGCGCCTCAACCCCGCCACAGGCGACACCGCCTCGGTGGCCGCCGCAGCCACCCTGGAAGACGCCGACGCCGCCGTGGCGGCGGCGCAGGCGGCCTTCCCCGGCTGGTCCGCCACCGCGCCGGGCGAGCGGCGCCGCCTGCTGCTCAAGGCGGCCGACTGCCTGGAAGCGCGCGCGCCCGAATTCATCGCGGCCGGCGTGGCCGAAGCCGGCGGCGTGCCGGGCTGGTACGGCTTCAACGTGATGCTGGCGGCCGGCATGCTGCGCGAGGCGGCCTCGCTGACCTCCCAGATCGCCGGCGAAGTGATCCCCTCCGACGTGCCGGGCCTGATGGCCATGGGCATGCGCCAGGCCTGCGGCGTGGTGCTGGGCATCGCGCCGTGGAACGCGCCGGTGATCCTGGGCACGCGCGCCATCGCCACGCCGCTCGCCTGCGGCAACACCGTGGTCCTGAAATCGTCCGAAGTGTGCCCCGCCCTGCACCGCCTGATCGGCGCCGTGTTCGAGGACGCCGGCTTCCCGGCCGGCGTGGTCAACGTCGTCAGCAACGCGCCGCAGGACGCCGCCGCCGTGGTGGCGCGCCTGATCGCCCATCCGGCCGTCAAGCGCATCAACTTCACCGGTTCCACCAAGGTCGGACGCATCATCGCCCAGCAGGCGGCGCAGCACCTGAAGCCGGTGGTGCTGGAACTGGGCGGCAAGAATCCGCTGCTGGTGCTGGACGACGCCGACCTCGACGAGGCGGTGCAGGCGGCCGCCTTCGGCGCCTTCTTCAACCAGGGCCAGATCTGCATGTCGACCGACCGCATCATCGTCGACCGCAAGGTTGCCGACGCCTTCGTCGACAAGCTGCGTGCCAAGACCGCCGGCCTGCGCGCCGGCAAGCCGGGGCAGGAAGGCGCGGTCCTGGGCGGCATGGTCGATGCCAGCGCTGCAGCCCGCGTGGCCGCCATGGTGGCCGACGCCCAGGCCAAGGGCGCCACGCTGGTGTGCGGCGGCGGCGCCAGCGACGGCAACGTGCTGCAGCCGGCCATCATCGATCACATCACGCCGGACATGACGGTGTACCAGGAAGAATCGTTCGGCCCCATCGTCGGCATCATCCGGGTCGGCGGCGACGAGGCTGCGCTGGCCGAAGCCAACGCCAGCGAATACGGCCTGTCGGCCGCCATCTTCAGCCGCAACATCCCGCGCGCGCTGGCACTGGCGCGCCGCGTCGAATCGGGCATCTGCCACATCAACAGCTCCACCGTGGCCGACGAGGCGCAAATGCCGTTCGGCGGCGTCAAGGCCAGCGGCTACGGGCGCTTCGGCGGCAAGGCCGGCATCGCCGAATTCACCGACCTGCGCTGGATCACCATCCAGAGCGGCCACCGCCACTACCCGGTGTAATGGGGGGCATGCCATGACGCAGCTCCACACCACCGCCGCCGCGCTGGACCTGTCGCGCTACCGCCCGGTGCGCGTCGGCGGCGCGCCGGTACGGGTCGAAACCGACGCGCAGGGCTGCTGGCGCCTGGCGTCGCAGGAAGCGCTGGGTCCCTACCCCGAGCGCATCACCGATTGCCTGGTGCGCGGCGCCGAACGGCACCCCGAGCGCACGCTGGCCGCGCAGCGCGGGCCGGACGGCGCCTGGGTTCACGTCAGCTACCGGCAGATGCTGGAGCAGGCGCGCGCCATCGGCCAGGCGCTGCTGGACCGGGGCCTGTCGGCCGAGCGCCCGCTGATGATCTGGTCCGGCAACGACCTGCCGCACCTGCAACTGGCGCTGGGTGCGCTGTACGCCGGCATACCGTATTGCCCGGTGTCGCCGGCCGCCTCGCTGCTGGCCTCGGATTACACCAAGCTGACCCACTTCGTGCGCCACCTGACGCCCGGCATGATCTACGCCACCGACGCCGGCGCCTGTGCCGCCGCGCTGGCGGCCACGGTGCCGGACGGCGTCGAGATCGTCGTCGGGCACGGCGACGCGGGCCGCCCCAGCACGCCGCTGGCCAGCCTGCTGGCCACGGCGCCGTGCACGGTGGACGCGGCCAACGCGGCCAGCGGCCCGGACACCATCGCCAAATTCCTGTTCACGTCCGGCTCGACCAAGCTGCCCAAGGCCGTGACCACGACCCAGCGCATGCTGTGCGCCAACCAGCAGATGCTGCTGCAAACCTTCCCGGCCTTCGGCGACAAGCCGCCGGTGCTGCTGGACTGGCTGCCGTGGAGCCACACCTTCGGCGGCAGCCACAACGTGGGCATCGCCTTGTACAACGGCGGCAGCTACTACATCGACGACGGCAAGCCCACCCCGCGCGACTTCGACGCCACGGTGCGCAACCTGAAGGATATCGCGCCGACGGTGTTCTTCAACGTGCCCAAGGGCTGGGAGCTGCTCACCGCCGCGCTGCGCAGCGACCCCGCGCTGTGCCGCCGCTTCTTCTCGCAGATGGAACTGTTCTTCTTCGCCGGCGCCGGCCTGTCGCAGGCGGCGTGGGACGCGCTGGAACAGGTGAGCGAGCAGCAGTGCGGGCAGCGCATCCGCATCATGGCCGGCCTGGGCATGACGGAAACGGCGCCCTCCTGCACTTTTACTACGGGTCCGGTGATGATGGCGGGCTATGTCGGCCTGCCGGCGCCGGCCTGCGAAGTCAAGCTGGTGCCGGTGGACGGCAAGTACGAGGCGCGCTTCCGCGGCCCGCACGTGATGCCCGGCTATTGGCGCGCGCCGGAAGCCACCGCCGCCGCCTTCGACGAGGATGGCTATTACTGCAGCGGCGATGCGGTGCGCTTTGTCGATCCGGCGCAGCCGGAACTGGGACTGATGTTCGATGGCCGCATCGCCGAGGACTTCAAGCTCAGCAGCGGCACCTTCGTCAGCGTGGGACCGCTGCGGGCGCGCGTGATCAGCGCCGGCGCGCCGTACATCCAGGACGTGGTGGTGGCCGGCATCGACCGCGACAGCATAGGCTTGCTGGTGTTCCCGCGCCTGGACCAGTGCCTGGCGCTGTCCGGGCTGGGCGCCGGCGCCGACGCCGCCGCCATCCTGTCCAGCGCCGCCGTGCGCAGCCACTTCCGGCAGCTGTTGGCGGAACTGAACGCCAAGGCGACCGGATCGGCCTCCCGCGTGGAGCGCATGATGCTGCTGGAGGAAGCGCCGTCCGTGACGGCCGGCGAGCAGACCGACAAGGGCTCGATCAACCAGCGCGTGGTGCTGACGCGGCGCGCCGCGCTGGTGGAGGCGATGTACGGCGGCGGCGCGGCAGTATTGACCGCCGCCTGAACGCCGCCTACCTTACTTGGAGCGCGAGCCGGAGCCGGAAGCCGAATCGGAATCGGATTTCGATCCCGACGATTTGCCGCCGGACTGGCTGCCGGACTGGTTGCTCGACTGGTTGCCGCCGGACGAGCCGCGCGACGAGCCCTGGCCGGAGTCGCTCTGCTGGTTGCCGTCGTTCTTGTGGCTCATTGCGCCGGCCTTGCGGGCTTCCTCGGAGGTGAACTCGTGCGCGTTGCCCGATGCGTGCGCGGCGCGGCCGCCTTCGGCAGCGATCTCGCGCTGCTGGTCCGGGTCCATCGAGGCGAAACCACGGTTGCTGGTGTCGCCGCTCTGGCTGTTGCTGGCGCCCTTGCCGCCTTGGCTGCCGCTCTGGCTGCCGCCGCTGCGGCTACCCTGGTTGCCGGAGCCGCCGGAACCCTTGTCGTCGTCTTTCGATGCGTTGTTCGAGGAACCGCTTTTTTGATTCGAAGCCATGGTGATCTCCTGTAGGTCCTGACCCGCCAGCATTCCGGACGGAGTGCTTCGGGGTTGGTGAAGCCATCTTAGAACCATCCGAAGGGGATGGACGTAGGCACGCCAGCCCAGGCCGCGTAGGCCATATCCTATCCCGCCATGCAAGCCATGGCCCGGCGAACGCTGCTGAAGGCCGGCATTTTTTCTACCCGGAAAGTTGAATTGCAGCGCGGTGCGCGGCACCGACGGAGGCTGGCCCGGCAGCAGCCCGGATGGCCAGTCAGCGCAGCGCGGCCCGGATGTGCGCGGCCGCAGCCGCCAGGCGTTCCGCCAGGCCTTCGCTACGGGAATCCATTGGCAGCACATGGCGCAGCTCCGCCGCCGACAGGGCTTCGCGCGTCGCGAACTGATAGGCCAGCACCTGCACGCCGGCGTCGGACGCATCGCCGCCCTCTGCCGTGCGCCGTTCCAGGCGGGCGCGCAGCAGCGCCGCGTCGGCCTGCAAGTCGACAATGAAAAACGGCGCGCCGCAGGCGTTTGCCAGCGCGCGCATGGCCTGCCGCTGCGCGCGCTGCAGATGGGCCGCGTCCACGATCACGCTCATTCCCGCGCCCGCGATGGCGCGGGCCAGGCCGCGCAGACGGGCGTAGGTGGCCTCGCTGCTGGCGCGCCCGTAGATACCCTGCGCCGACGCCGCCTCCATGCGTGCGGCGGCAGCCACGCCGTGCAGGCGCTTGCGTTCCACATCCGAGCGGATGCAGATGGCGCCGAGCGCGCCGGCCAGCCGCTCGGCGCAATAGGATTTGCCGCTGCCCGAGCAGCCGTGCATCAGCACCACCGCGCCGCGCCGCCGCAGGCCGGCGCCGGCCAGCTCCAGGTAGCGCCGCGCCAGCATGCGCGCCTGCGGCGCTGCTTCGGGCAGGGCCGCGCGCAGCAGGCAGACCTTGCAGCGCACCACCGCGCGCATGGTCTCGTAGTAGTTCAACACGGCGAGCCCAGCATAATCGCCGCTCTGCTCCAGGTAGCCTTGCAGCAGCCGCGCGGCCAGGTCCGGGCGGCCGTGAAAGCGCAGGTCCATGGCGATGAAGGCCACGTCGCTCATCACGTCGATCCAGCGCAGCTCCTCGTTGAACTCGATGCAGTCGAAGGCCTCGACCTGGCCGTCCAGCGTGACGATGTTGGCACTATGCAGGTCGCCGTGGCAGGCGCGTATGCGCTGCTCGGCGCGGCGCTGCGCGAAGCGTCCGGGCGACGCCGTCTGCTGCCGGTGCCAGCGCGCCAGCCTGGCCAGCTGCGCCTGCGCGCGCCGGCCGCGCAGCATGTCGGCCACGGCAGCCAGGTCCTCGGCGCCGCGCCGCGCCAGCGCACGCGCCGTGCCCCAGCCGCTGTCCGGCTCCGGCGCCTCCGCACGGGCGTGGAATTGCGCCAGCCGCAGCGCCAGCGAATCGATCTGCGCCGCGTCCAGCAGTCCGGCCCCGAGCCGCTCGCTCCACAGCGACTGTTGCGGAAAGGCGCGCATGCGCACCGCATAGTCCAGCACCGGGCCCGCGCCGTCGAGTTCCGGCCGCGCGGCGCTGCCCGTCACGGCGGCCACGCCGATGTAGATCGAGGGCGCCAGCCGCCGGTTCAAGCGCACTTCCTCGGCGCAGCAATGCTGGCGCGCCTCCAGCGTGGAGTAGTCCAGCACGTCGAAACGCAGCGCCTTCTTGAACTTGTAGGCCAGGGCATCGACCACGAAAACCCAGGAGATGTGGGTCTCGAAGCGCTGCACCCGGCAACCGAGGCGCCGCCATTGCGCCTCCAGCGCCGACAGCAGGACGCGCTGCCGTTCCAGCGCCTGCCCGTCCTGCCCGTCCTGCCCGTCCCGCCTTGGCCGCCGTCCGTCCGCCTGCCGCATCGCCGTCTCCCGCACCGCTGCCTCCCGCATCGCCGTCTCACGCTTGCGCCAGCCCCACGGCCGCCCACCGGCGTATCGCCGGCGTCAGCGCAACCGTCAGCGCAGCACCAGCACCGGGATGTCGCTGTGGGCCAGCACCTTCTGCGTTTCGCTGCCCAGCAGCAAGCCCTGCAGGCCATGCCGGCCGTGCGTGGCAATGCAGATCAGATCGCAGCCCCGCTCGCGCGCGGTGCGCACGATCGCCTCATGGGGCCGTTCGGCGCTCGCCACCACAGTATCGCACGGCACGCCCTGCTCGCGGGCCGCCTGGCTGACCTCGTCGAGCAGCGCGCGCGCGTGCGCGGCGCTCTCGCGCTGGTAGCGCTCGCGCGTGTCGGCCAGCATGTCGGGGTGGTAAGTCAGGGTGTGGAAGTCGAGTACCACGTGGACGGCGGTGACCCGGGCGCCGCAGCTGCGCGCAAAGGCCAGTGTCTTGGCGGTCATGGCGGCGGCAATGTCCGAGCCGTCGGTGGGAAGCAGGATGTGTTTGAACATGATGTGCTCTCGTCGGTTGGTGGGGACGGCTCAGTACACGGCAATGCGGTTGTCCACCGCCGACACCCCCGGCGCCTGCCACGCGGCGCGCTCGGCGGTCTGGCGTTCGCTCCAGGAGCGCACCGCGCCGCTCAGCACCACTTCGTGCCCGTTCACTTCCACATGCACGCGCTTGGCGTCCAGCGTGGCGTCGCGGTGGAAGGCGGCCTGGATCTGGTGCTGCACCTCGCCCGGCTTGGCCGGCGGCACGATGCGGATCTGGTTCAGCACGCTCTTCACGCCGGTGAGGTGGCGCACCGCCTGTTCCGCGCGCTCGCGCTGGTAGTGCCATTGCACGCAGCCTTCCAGCTTCAGGTGGCCATGGTCGACCACGGTGCGCAGGTCGGCGGCGGCGCTCGGCAGTTGCAGCCGCAGCGCCGTCACCGCGTCGGCCGCGATGTCCGGATCGGGCCGCTCGCCCGTGACCAGCTGCACCACCAGTTCGTTGGCCACGGCGCGCACGCCGGCCACCCGCTTGACGGCGCGCTCGGCAGCCAGCTTCTGCGCATACGTGGCGGCAAAGCCGCTCAGCATGACGGTGCCGTCCGACACCGCCACGGCCATCGTGCTGTGCCCGATTTCCGGGTCCCATGCCAGCTCGCTCTCGACCTGGCGCTTCAAATGAAAGTCGGTATCCATGGTTGTTCCCTCTCGGTAGTGGAAATGGCGGCCGCCCGCGCGGCCTGTTACCGTTGTACGCCGCCCGGCGCGCCATTTCTCCGACTTGAATCAAGTGCGGCCGACATGGCGCGCCTGTCGGGCGGACTTGATCCAGGTCATGGCGCGCGCGGCGCCGCTGGCCCACACTGGCAGCTTCCCCTGCCGGAGCGCCAGCATGAACACCTCTTCCCGTCCCAGCCCGGCCGCGCCGGCCGTCCAGCCCGAGCGCGGCGCCCTGCGCCGCGCGCCCGGAGAACGCCGCGCCAGCGCCTGGCAGGGCCAGGTGGCCGAGCCCGCCCATCCCGAACTGGCCACGCTGGACCTGCTGCTCAACGCGGGCCTTGGCAGGCTCACCGCCCACGTCTCGCCGGTGGCGCTGGGCATGGCCTACGCGGACTGGCTCTGCCACCTGGCGCTGTCGCCGTCCCACATGGCGGACCTGGCGCAGCGCGGCTGGCAACAACTTGCACGCTGGCAACAACTGGCGTTGCGGTCCAGCCGGCCGGGCGCGCAGCCGGCGCCGGACGCCTGCATCGCCCCGCTGCCGCAGGACAAGCGCTTCACCGATCCGGCTTGGCGCCAGTGGCCGTTCTCGCTGATGGCGCAGGGCTTCCTGCTGCAGCAGCAATGGTGGCACTGCGCCACCACCGGCGTGCGCGGGGTGTCGCCGCATCACGAGAACGTGGTCAATTTCACCAACCGCCAGCTGCTCGACATGCTGGCGCCGTCCAACTTCGTGGCCACCAATCCGCAGGTGCTGCAGGAAACGCTGCGGCGCGGCGGCGCCAACCTGGTGCACGGCGCCGCCAGCGCGCTGGCCGACTGGCGCCGGGCGCTGGAGGGGAGCGCCGCGCCGCCCGACCCGCGCTTCCTGCCCGGCCAGGGCGTGGCCGTCACGCCGGGCTCGGTGGTGTACCGCAACGCGCTGATGGAGCTGATCCAGTACGCGCCGGCCACCGCGCAGGTGCACGCCAGGCCGCTGCTGATCGTGCCGGCCTGGATCATGAAGTACTACATCCTGGACCTGGAGCCTGAGCACTCGCTGGTGCGTTACCTGGTCGGACAGGGCCACACGGTGTTCATGGTTTCGTGGATCAACCCGGGCGAGGCGCAGCGCGGCCTGTCGATGGAAGACTACCGCCGCGACGGCGTGATGGCGGCGCTGGACGCGGTCGGCGCCATCACCGGCGCGCCGGCCGTCAACGCGGCCGGCTATTGCCTGGGCGGCACCCTGCTGGCCATCGCGGCGGCGGCCATGGCGCGCGACGGCGACCGGCGCCTGGCCAGCGTCACCCTGCTGGCGGCGCAGACCGACTTCGCCGAGCCGGGCGAACTGTCGCTGTTCATCGACGACAGCCAGGTCAGCTTCCTGGAGGCGGCCATGTGGCAGCGCGGCTACCTCGACACGGCGCAGATGGCCGGCGCCTTCCAGCTGCTGCGCTCGAACGACCTGATCTGGTCGCGCCAGCTGCGCCATTACCTGCTGGACCAGCCGGCCGCCGAGACCGCGTTGACCGCCTGGAACGCCGACGCCACGCGCATGCCCTACCGCATGCATTCGGAGTATCTGCGGCGACTGTTCCTGCAAAACGAGCTGGCGCGCAATCTGTACCTGTGCGGCGGGCGGCCGGTGTCGCTGAACGACTTGCGCCTGCCGCTGTTCGCGGTGGGCACGGTGACCGACCATGTGGCGCCCTGGCGCTCGGTCTACAAGCTGCTGCACCTGACCGACGCCGACGCCACCTTCCTGCTGGCCAGTGGCGGCCACAACGCCGGTGTGGTGTCGCCGCCCGGCCGGGCCGGCAGCAGCTACCAGGTGGGCCACCGCGCGGCGGGCGCGCCGTATGTGGATGGGGACGCGTGGCTGGCGGGCGCCAGCACGCATCACGGCTCCTGGTGGCCGGAATGGGCCCGCTGGCTGCGGCGCCACGCCGGCGCGGCCGGCGCGCCGCCGGCCATGGGCGCCGCGCTGGCGCCGGCGCCCGGGCACTACGTGCTGCAGCGCTAGCGCCCGGCCTCGGGCAGGGTAGCCGACCGTCTGCGCCGGCATCACGCGCTGGCCGGCGCCCAGGCCCGTCAGGCCGACAAGGCGAACCGGGCCGGAAAAGTGCGGCGCCTCAATTGGCCGGGCCGCTGCGGATGCGCAGCACGACGTACAGCGGGCAATGCGACCACCACCCGGTGAGCAGCGGCGCCAGGCCTATCCAGCCCCAGGCGCCGATCCAGCCGCCCAGCGCGGCGCCCGTCAGCGCCAGGCCCAGCGCGATGCGCAATCTGCGGTCGAGTTTGCCTACATTGGCTTCCATGCCTGTCTCCTGCGGTGGGGGTGATGGCTGGATTCTGCCGCAAGGCGCGGCCGCACGCCCGCCGCGAAACCGATCCAGGACAAGTTCCGCCATAATTTTCCCGCCGCACGGTTTTTTGACGGAATTTGATCCGACACCCTGTTCACCGTGGCTGGCCTGGATCACACCGGCCACCAGACCGACGCCGGCGCACTCGATGCCATGCGCGCCCCGCTCACCTCCACCGTCCCGTCCGCGCCAGCGGGGCCGTGCGCGCGCCGAGATTTGATCCAGGTCAAAGCCAGCGCCGCCAGCGCCGGCCGACAATGGCGGTGCGGCCAGGTGGCCGCTTGCACACTGCCAAGGAGACCAGCATGCACCACTCCATCCTGTTGCCCACAGACGGCAACCCGTACGCGGCGCCGGCCATCGAGCGCTGCATGCGCCTGGCGCGTGCCAACGATGCCAAGGTCATCGGCCTGTTCCTGCTGCCGTGCGAAGACTTGTCGACACCCGAGGACGACAGCTATGTGTCCGAGCGCGAGCGGCCCTCCAGCATCGTCCACGCCAGCGAAGGCCTGCGCGCCATCGAAGCGGCGGCGTCCGACGCCGGCGTATCGTGCACGGTGCTGACGCGCTGTGGCGCGTCGCCCTACACTGCAACCATCGCGGCGGCGCGCGAGCAGCACTGCGACATGATTTTCCTGGACGCCATGACGCGCGTACCCGATGCCGCTGAGCGCGCCGAACTGGACCAATCCGGCATCTGCGTGGCGCCAGCCGCGTCCCGCTGAAGCGGGCCAGGGCCGCGCCCGGCAGCCGTCAGGAAGCGGGCCTGTCGTCGATCCGGGCCTGCAGGCCGGTACGCTCCTGCGCCACCTGGAATGCGGCCGCCGCCATCGGCACGCCGGCCGCGCCCAGCGCGAAACTGGCCAGCTGCAGCGCGGATTCCACCGCTTCCGACACCACCTCCGTGGCGCCGGCCTGTTTCAGGGCGCGCGCATGCTTTTCGTCGCGCGCCCTGGCCAGCAGGCACAGGGCCGGGTAATGCCGCCGCAACGCGCTCACCGCGTGCAGCGCCGCGCGCGGATCGTCCATGGTCAGCACCACGCACGCGGCATCGTCTATGCCCAACCGCCCCAGCAGCTCGGGCAGCGAGGCGTCGCCGGAAAACACCGCGTCGTCCTGCCGCTGCCTCCTGGCCAGGTCCACCAGGCGGCGGTCGCGCTCCACGGCGAGGTAGCGGATGCCCTGCTTGGCCAGCACGTCGGCAAGCAGCTGGCCGACCCGGCCGAAGCCGCCGATGATGACGTGGCCGCTCAGCTGCGCGGCGCCCGGCGTCCGGCCGTCCGGCGGCGCGTCGGTTTCCCGCCCGGCCCGCTCGCGCCGCACCAGCGCGCGGCCCGCGGCGGCGGCGGCCGGCGCCAGCAGCATGCTCAGGCTGACCACCAGCAGCAGGAACTGGCTGGCCTCCGGCGTCAGCAGCCTGGTGCTGACGGCGTAGGCCAGGATGATGAAGGCGAACTCGCCGCCCTGCCCCAGCAGCAGCCCGCCCTGCAGCGCGCTGGCCCAGCCCTGGCGCGCCAGCAGCAGCGCCACCACCGACGCCTTCACGGCCAGCAGGCCCAGCACCGAGGCCGGCAGCAACCACGGGAACTGCAGCGCCAGCCGCAGGTCGACCTCCATGCCCACCGCCAGGAAGAACAGCCCCATCAGCAAGCCCTTGAACGGTTCGACGATGATCTCCACCTCGTACTGGAATTCGGTGTCGGCCAGCAGCAGGCCGGCCAGCAATGCGCCCAGCGCCAGCGACAGGCCGCTGGCCGCCGTCAGGGCGGCGATGCCCAGCGTCAGGAGCAGGATCAGCGCGACGAACACGTCCGGCTGACGTTGCACGGCGGCCGATGAAAACAGCGGCTTGGCCACGCGCCGCCCCACCATGTAGAGCAAGGCGATGGTCACGGCCGCTTTCGCCACGGCGGCCAGCAAGGTCCAGCCCAGCGCCTGGCTGCCGCTGCCTGCCAGTCCCTCGACCAGGATCAGCGCCGGCACCACGGCCAGGTCCTGCAGCATCAGGATGGCAAAGCACTTCTGCCCCAGCACGGTCTTCAATGCGTTCTGCTTGCTCATCAGTTCCATCGCCACGGCGGTGCTGGACATGGCCAGCGTGAGGCCGATCGCCATGGCGGCCGGCGGCGCATTGCCGAACAGATAGGCCAGCAGCCCGATTGCGCAAGCGGTGATGGCCACCTGCGCGGCGCCGGTGCCGAACACGTCCCGGCGCAAGGCCCACAGCCGCGCCGGCGAAAGCTCCAGGCCGATCATGAACATCAGGAACACGATGCCCAGTTCGGCCAGCGACTTGATGCGCTCGACATCCTGGAACGTCACCAGCGCCAGCCAGGGCGCCGCGCCGGCCCAGTATCCCAGCCCGTGCGGGCCGAACAGCACACCGGCCACCAGGAAGCCCAACACCTGGTTGACGCGCAGCCGCTGCAGCACCGGCACCAGGATGCCGGCCAGGGCCAGAAAGAGTAAGGTTTCGCGCAGGTGGTGTGCTGACATGAAGGAAGGTGGGGCAATTGTTGAGGTGTCTGGAGTGTAGGGGAGCGCCGCCGATGACACAAGCGGGCCGGATCAAGCCGGCGGCATTTTGTGCGCCTGCAGCCGGACTACGGCGCCCAGCCGTCCCACAGCGCCGCCAGCGCCGGGTTGCCGTTGCCCCTGCTGCGCACCACCAGTATTTGCAGCCGCAGCGACCACGCGGGACCGCCGCCCGGCACCAGGCGCCCTGCCTGCAGCTCCTGCGCGATGCTGCTCTGGGGCAGCCACGCCACGCCCATGCCGGCGATGGCGAAACTCTTCAGCACTTCCGCCATGTCCGACTCGCAGGCCGCGCTCAGCGCGCACGGACCGGCGCGCGCGGTCAGGTAGTCGACCACGCGGCCGAAATAGGAATCCCGCCCGTAGGCCAGCAGCGGCAAGGGCACCGCCTGCGCGCCCGGCAAGGCAAAGGCGGCGGTGCCCGAACGCCCCGGCGCCGACGCCGGCAGCAGCACGTCCTCGCCCACCACCAGGCTGTCGAACTGCTGCGGGTCCACCAGCACCGGCAAATCGGGATGGTGGTAGCACACCAGCAGGTCGCACGCCCCTTCGGTCAGGTCCAGCACCGAGTCGTGCACATTGGCCGCCTTGACGGTGGCCTGCAGCTGCGCCCGCCCTGCGCCCGCCGCCTGCAGCCAGCGCGGCACGAAGGCGTGCGCCAGCGTGTGGCCGGCCGCGATGCGCAGCATGCCGCGCTCCCCGCTTTGCTTGCTGAGCACCGCGCGGGCGTCGTTCAGGGTTTTCATCGCCGACGCGGCGGCGTTGTTGAAGACCGCGCCGGCCGGCGTCAGCGCCATGGGAAAACCGCACCGGTCGATCAGGTCGGCGCCCACCCACTGCTCCAGCGCCCGGATGCGCTTGCTCAATGCCGATTGCGTCACGCCGCGCTCATCGGCGGAACGCGAAAAACTGCGCGTCTGCGCCAGACTCTGGAAGTCTTCTATCCAACGGGTGTCCATGCAGGCCTCGGCTATTCCGGACCGGCGTGAGGCCAGTCCCAATTGTCATCACGGAGCGCGGCCGGCGCCCCATGCGGGAGGCAGAAAAGAGGCGGCGCGGCGTGCGCCGTTTGAGCTGCTGACGCCGGAACCGGCCTGGCAGGCGCGCGTGATGGCGGCCATCTACGGCGAACGGGGCGTCAAGGCGGGCCACACCTCGGGCGCCTGAGTGGACGACCTGCGCGCGGCCATCGCCCACCTGGCCGCGCGCGGCGCCACCGTCATGATACTGGGCTGCACCGAGCTGCCCATGCTGCTGGGCCAGCAGCGCGGCTTCGATGCGGGAACCGGCACGGACGGCCGGGCCATGCTGGCCGACTTGGTCGATCCCACGCTGATCATGGCCAAGCGCTGCATCGCCCTGGCCCGCGCGCCGCGCCCCGCCTAGCCCCGTCACGCGGCGGCCGGCGCATACTCGATGCGGTCGCGGCCATTTTCCTTGCAGCGGTACAGGGCCTGGTCGGCCAGCGCGATCAGCTCGGCCGCAGGCAGCGGACGGCGCGGTTCAAACGCGATCACGCCAAAGCTGCCGGTCACTCTAATGCTTGCCTGGCCGCCGATGTCGATCGGTTCGCAGCGCAGCGCGTTGCGCAGCTGCTCGACGCGCGCATGGCCGCTGGCCTCGTCCAGCCCCGGCAGCAGCACCAGGAATTCCTCGCCGCCGTAGCGGCCCACCGCGTCGCTTTGCCGCACGGCCGCGCTCAGGCGCACCACCGCTTCGCGCAGCACGGCGTCGCCGGCTGCGTGGCCGTGGGTGTCGTTGACGCGCTTGAAGTGGTCCAGGTCCAGCAGGATCAGCAACAACGGCCGCTGCTGGGCCAGCGCCTGCTCCAGCGCGCGCTCGACGATCTCCATGATCGCGCCGCGGTTCCAGGCGCCGGTCAGGCTGTCCTTCAGCGCGCGCTGGCGCAGCTGCTCGCGCGACAGCTCCAGTTCCCGCGTGCGCTCGCGCACCAGCTGCTCGGTGTGCAACTGGCGCAGCAGCAGGTGGCGCACCCGCAGCCGGTACAGCACCGCCAGCAGCAGCACCGCCGACAGCCCGCACAGCAGGTAGAACTGCCCGGTGCGCCACCACGGCGGCAGCACCGTCACCGTCTGCCGGTGCAAGGACGACACGCTTTGGCTGTAGGCGTTGGTGGCGTAGTACTCGAACTGGTATTCGCCGGGCGGCAGGGCGGCGTAGCGCAGTTGCGGCACGGCCGATTCCGCCCAGCCGTTCTCCAGTCCGGCCATGCGGTAGTGGAACCGCAGCATGCTGCGGTTCTGGTAGTACGGGCTGCTCAGCTTCAGGTCCAGCGGCGCGCTGGACCAGGACAGCTTCCATGGCTGGTCCAGCGCCAGCGGCTGGCCGTCGCGGCGCGCAGCCTCGACGCGCACCGCCAGTTGATGCGGCGCGAACAGCAGCTCCGGGCGGCGCACATGGGAGGCCCCGTTGCTGGTGGCGATCCACATCGAGCCGTCCACGTCCTCGTAGAATGCGCTGCCATTGGCGTCGTTCCAGACCAGGCCATCGTTCTGGTTGAAAAAGCGCCACTGCGCGCGGTTCCAGATCGCGATGCCGGCGTCCGTGCCGACCCAGAGCCAGCCGCGCCGGTCCTCATGCAGGCCGACTACGCTGGCGCCGCCCAGCAGGCTGCTGTCGACGGTCTGAAACTGCAAACCTTGCTTGCCCGGCACGGCGCGCCATATCCTGCTCGACATATCGCTCAACCAAAGCGAGCCGTCGCCGGAGCAGCTCATGCCGTACAAATCGACGCCGCCGGCCGCGCCGCCCCCCGGCTTGGGCGCGGAATGGCGGCTCCAGCCCTTGCCATCCGCCTCCAGGCGCAGCAATTGATGCACGCCCAGGAACCAGACGGCGCCGTCCGGCACCTGGCATGCAGCGCCATAACTCTCCGCATTCGCGCCGGTGGGCTGCACCAGCCCTTCGGGCGGCCGGAGCTGCCGTGCGCTGCCGGCCAGGTCGGCCACGGCAATGCCGTCGGCTGTGGTCACCCACAGGCGCTGCCGGCCATCGATCAGCAGCCGGTGGACCGCCGGCAGCCGGCTCGCGTGCACAACGGCGCCGCCATCGCCGGTCAAGCGCCGCAGGGAACCGGAATACGAGCCGCCCCAGACTTGTCCGTCGCCATCCACCACCATGCTGGACCACTGGTCCGCGTGTTCGGCCGACGCCGCCGGGATAAAGCGCTGCGAACCGGGCAGCAACCTGGCGGGCCCGGAACGGGTTCCCGCATACAGCACGCCCTTGGCGTCGCGCGCAAAAGACAGCACCACATCGCTCGGCAAGCCCTGCGCGGAGGTCCAGTTTTCCCAATTGCCGTAACCCGGCCAGTTGATCACCCCCAGGCCGAGCGAGCCCAGCCACAAGCCGCCGCCCTGGTCGAACTGGATGGCGTTCAGGCCGCCCGCCGAGCGCAAGCCGTTGGCCGGGCCGAAGTGTTCCCAGCGCGCCTGCTCCCACCGCACCAGGCCGTCGTCGACATTGCTCAGCACGCGGCCCTGGCCATCCTCGGCCAGCATCGGCCGCAGATTGGCCTTGTGAAGCCGGTCGCCGGGCGGCGTGCGCTCGACAAAGCGCTGGGCGCCCGCCGGCAAGGCGACGATGCGGTGCTCGCCGCGCGCCCACAGCTGGCCGCCACGGTCGCGCAGTATGGCGCGCCAGTTATCCGCCGGCACGCCCTGCTCCGGGCCCCACACGGTCACGCCTGCGCCGCCGCTGTGGCACAGTGCCTTGCCGCAGCCCAGCCACAGAGCCCCATCCTTGTCGGGATACACGCTGGCGATCTCGGCCAGTTCGGCATGCCGCTTGATCTGCTGCTCGGAGAATACCGGCTGCACCCGCGGCTTGCCGCCGGGCAGCGCCAGCGTATAAACGCGCTGGCCGGTGACGACGTAGCGGCTGCCGTCCGGACCGGCCGCCAGGGTCTGCGACGGCCAGATGCCCATTTTGCGGCCGTCGTCGCGCAGCACGGGTTGCAGGCGCTCGCCGACCTTGAGGAAAAGATTGTTGTAATTTCCCACCCACAGGCGGCCTTCGTGATCCAGCAGCAGCCCCGTGACCAGGGGATCGTCCAGGCCCGCGCCTTGCGCATAGCGCTGAAAACCTGCCCCGTCGTAACGGAATACGCCGTTCTCCGTGCCCACCCACATGTAGCCGGCACGGTCGCGCACCATCGAGCTGACCGCCAGATTCGCCAGGCCGTCCTGCTGGCCGTAGTAGCGCAGCGGCATTTGCTGTGCCGCCGCCATCGCAGGCAGCAGCAGCGCCAGCGGACCCAGGCCGCGCAGTGCGCGGCACAGCCCGGCCGCCCGATTGCGCGCCCTGATAAATGTCAGTCGTCCCAGCAAAGCTCGATCTCTACGTTTGGGTTGCGATATTGTCGTACGACAAGCTTACGGCGCAGCATCGCCTTTGCCAAGACAAATTTCCCCGCCATCGCTCCCGCATCACCTCCTTATAGCGCGCCAGATACCACACCATAAGATATCGATAACAGAAGTGTGCGCCATGGCGGAAATGTCGTGCTATATTTGCACTGGTATCGATAACACAACTCAGGAGGAGACACCTGTGCCCGATACGTGCTGGATGTTCTAAGCAGCGTGATTTCACAACTATAAGGAAAAATTATGCACAAGCAATCCAATTCGGAGCGGCAACGGGCAACCTCCCCGAGCCGCGGCAAACTCAAGATGGTAGCGCTATCAGTTGCATCCGCGCTGCTGGTCCTGGCAGGCACGCCCGCCCAGGCGCTCACCTACGTGGCCACGCCGGCGGCCCAGCCTGTGGTCAGCGCGGCCGGCATCAGGCACCCTGCCCTGGGCTTCACGCTGGAGCAGCTGGAATACGCGCGCGTGCAGACGCGGGCCGACGTTGAGCCGTACAAGACTTACTACAACACCCTGGCCACGGTGTGCTGCAACTACGCCAACATCAACCTGCTGCCCACCAACCGCGACGCCACCAAGGTGGACACGCCCAACACGCCCAACTTCAACGGCAGCACCGCGCAGACCCGCATCATCAACGATTCCCAGGGCGCGCTGACCCAGGCCATCCTGTACTACATGACCGGCCGCAACGAGTACCGCCGCAACGCCATGCGCATCCTGCGCACCTGGAGCAATATGAACCCGGCCGGCTACGCCTACTACCCGGACGCGCACATCCACACCGGCGTGCCGCTGTTCCGCATGCTGGCCGCCGCCGAGATCATGCGCTACACGCCGGGCGATCCGGCCTACACCGCCTACCCGCTGGCCTGGACCGACACCGACACCCAGAAGCTGAAGGACAACCTGATCGACCCGATGGAGCGCACCTTCTTCGCCAGCAAGGAGCGCTTCATGAACCAGCACGTGTACTCGCTGGTGGGCCGCATGGCCGGCGCCATCTTCACCGACAACCGGGCGCGCTACGACGAGACCGTGGAATGGATGACCGTGAACGCCAGCTCCACCCGCCAGGACATCAACGGCGCCATCCTGCCGCTGATCCCGCTGATCGACACCGGCAATCCACTCAACAAGGTCGGCTATCCCTTCTACCAGATCCAGGAAATGCAGCGCGACCAGGCCCACGGCGGCGACAACGTGGACAACCTGACCGGCCTGCTGCGCATGGTCACCGCCCAGGGCACGCTGGTGGACCCGTTCACCGGCGTGCCGTCCACCGCCAGCGACGCGGTCAACGTGTACAAGTTCGGCGGCAACCGCGTGCTGATGGGCGCCAACGCCTACGCCCAGTTCATGCTGGGCTATAACGCGCCGTGGGCCGACACCAGCGGCGGCACCTCGTATATGTCGGGCGCCTACCGCGGCCGCCTGTACGAGGTGGGCGGCATCCCCGAGCTGTACAACGTCTATAAATACGAACAGGGCGTGGACGTGGACGCCGTGGCGCCCTTCCTGGCCACGGCCGCCGCCCATGCGGACGGCCCGGTCACCGCCTGGGGCCAGGCCTCGCCGGCCAACAAGGACATGGGCGCCGAAGCCTTCTTGTCGCTGCCGGTGCCGCTGACCGGCGTGGCGCTGCCGGTCAACACCGGCATGCTGGAGACCGAGCGCAAGGCGGTCTTCCTGGACGGCGAGTGGACCACGGAAACCGAAGCCGAACGCACCTACGGCCACGCCAAGGTCACGCCGGCCGGCGCAACCGTGGTGTTCCACGACGTGCGCTACGCCGACCGCGCCAAGTACGCGCCGGTGGGCCTGATGGTGCGCACCAACGCCGTCACCAAGCTGGCCGCCAGCGGCAACGCCGGCGCCGCCCCGTGGAGCGAAATGACGGTGCCGGACACCGGCGGCCAGTGGCGCTACATCGTCCCGGATTCGTCGTGGACCGCCGCCGCCGGGCGCGGCTTCGGCGACAACATCATCTACTTCAAGTTCACCGGCGCCGAGGGCGCCACGGTGGATGTGGACTTCGTCAACATGGCCGCGCCCACCCAGCTCACGCCTCCGCGCTTCGCCATGCCGGCCTTCCCGGCCACCGAGCTGATCGTGCAGGGCGTGCCCTACCAGGCCGCCTACACCGCCACCGACGCGCAAGCCGGCGACAGCGTGGTCTACCAGGCCATCAGCCTGCCCCCGGGCGCCACGCTGGACACTAGCAACGGAACGCTCAGCTGGACGCCGACGGCAGCCCAGGCCGGCGTGCACGACGTCGTCATCAGCGCCACGGACGGCATCTCGATCAGCACCATGACCACCAGGCTGAGCGTGCAGCCGGACCGCGCCGCCGCCTTCGCCTCGGCCATGGGCGGCTATGATCCGGCAAGCGTGTACACCACCACCTCGCTGGCCGCGTTCCAGTCGGAACTGGCGCCGCTGCAGGCATCCATGATGACGGTGCCGGACGCCGAATTCGGCGCGCTGCTGACAGCGGTGAAGGCGGTGGCGGCCAAGCTGCAGCTGCTGAACCCGCGCGTGGCCTCGGACAACAGCCTGGACTGGAGCAAGAGCATGGTGACCACCACCGTGCTGGACGCCGCCCGCGCCGCCCTGCTGGTGGACGGCGACTACAACAGCACCTCGGGCGACCTGCGCAACGTGGTCACCATCGACTTCGGCGAGAACTACCGCGTATCGGTGAACGCCTTCGGCATCCAGGCCCGCTTCATGTTCGGCAACCGCTCGCAGGGCATCAATGTGTACGGCTCGAACGACAATTCCAGCTGGACGCTGCTGACCAGCCGCGAGACCACCGACACCGCCAACCGCAACTTCGAGATGGAAGTCATTCCGGTGATCGCCGGCCTGGAGGACGAGCGCTACCGCTACTTCATGGTGCGGGTCGATCATCCGGGGCCGCCGACCGACCCGGCCTACCCCGGCATCTCGTCGTACAGCGAGTTCCGCTTCCACGGCAACCGCTATGACCTGCTGTCGCCGGTGGACGTGAGCGCCAGCGTGCGCATGCTGCAGTCCGGCCTGGCGCCGAACCGCTTCACGCAGAAGTACACCGGCACGGTGGCCTTCACCAACACCACGCAGACCACGCTCACCGGCCCGCTGCACCTGCACCTGCATGGCCTGACGGCCGGCGTCGCGCTGGACAACGCCACCGGAGTGAAGGACGGCGTGCCCTATATCACGCTGCCGGTGAGCGGGCTGGCCCCGGGGCAGACCGCCATCGTGACCACCGTCTTCAGCAATCCGGCCAAGGCTGCCATCAGCTATGTGCGCAAACTTATCAGCGTCAAGTACTAAGCTAAATTCCAAGGAAAACACATGAACAATCTGAAAGACCTCCTGGCCAGGCTGATGCTGGCCGTATTCCTGCTGTGCAGCGCGGGCGCCGCTTCGGCGGGCCCGATCTACAGCGTGCGCATCGACACGGCCACGCTGGGCGGCGGCCCGGCCTACCTGGGCCTGTACTTCATGGGCCTGGCCGACGCCGCGCAAGCCAGCGCCACGGTGAGCAACTTGTCCGGCGCGCTGGCGGGCCCGGCGGACGTGACCGGCGCCGTGGACGGCGCCCTGCCCGGCCCGCTGATGTTCAGCAACGCCAACGGCGGCAGCGAGCTGGTGCAGGCCATCACGCTGGGCGGCATGTTCTCCTTCGACCTCACCTTCGTGATGGGCACCGGCGACGTCGGCAGCACCTTCGGCTGGGCACTGTTCAACGACACCAGCTACCTCGGTGCGGACGGCGACCTGGGCACGGTGTCGATCCAGCCAGGCGCCGCGCCGGGCGGCATCTATGCGCTCTCCGACAACAGCGCCCTCAGCACCGTGCAGGCCGTGCCGGAGCCATCCACCGTGTGGCTGATGCTGCTGGCCAGCCTGCCGCTGACCATGGTGGCGCGCCGGCGCGGCCGCCGCTAAGGCTCGCGCACGCTACGCTCCGTAGAGGTTCAACAGCAGCCACGCGGGCAAGCCGACATACAGCGCCGTGTGGCCGGCGCGTTCCAGCTGGAGCCGGACCGATACGGTCTGGCTGGGACGCAGCAGTGCCGCCAACAAGGTGGCGGCTTCGATCGCCGCGCGCAGCAACGACGCGCACAGCACCACACCGATGGACCATGCGGCCCACCACAGCGCAAACGCGCTGAGATAGGCCTTCAATCCGAACGTGTGATACTCGCCCAGTGCGCTGCCGTAGGCGATATGCTGGTGCAGGTGGAAAGCGGGAATCGCGAGCGCCAGCGGAAGCAGCAGGAATTTTCTCAAGGGATGGTCGAGCTTCCAGCGCCGCAGCGCCAGGCGCGCCTGCACGTACACGCCCAGCACCGCCTGCGGGCGTTCCGCAAGCGCTGTGCCGCCCGCGCCGGCCACGATGGACATGGTGGCCAGCGCGGCCGCCAGCCCGGCAGGATTGGCAAGCGCCAGCCCGTAGCGCCAGCGCCGGCCGGACGCCAGCCGCAGTGCGGCGCCCGGGCCCGGGATCGGCAGCCGCCACAGCTCGACCGCGCTGATGTCGCGCAGCGCCAGTTCCATGCGCTGCGCTCCCCGCGTCAGCACCAGCGTGCCCTTTCCCAACGCGTCCTGTCCCAGCGACACTTGCGCGGCAAAGGCCCGCAGCAAACACCACGCCACGGCTTCGGGAACCAGGAACAACATGGCGAACAGGCGGATTTGCGCCAGCGTGTTGGTCCGCAGCGCTTCGTTGAGCAGCAGCGCCACGCACATGCCAAGCAGGCCAAGGCGCGCGGCGGCGCGCAGCAGGCCTGCGGCGAAACGGGCGGCCGGCGGCAGCAGCGCCACGCGAACCGGGAAAGCCATGGCGGGCCGCGCCGCCGCGCGCGCAGCATCGGGCAACCACGCGGGCAGCCACGCGCGCAGCGCCAGCCTGGCCGCCAGCAACAGCAGGAAGACGCTGGCGGCCGCGCCCACCCAGTCGCCCCACATCACCATCAACGTCGGCGCCGGACGGCGCAGCGGCATGTCCGCGATCAGCAGTGCGGGCTCGCCCATGCGCGTGCCGGCGAGGATGCTGCCGGTGGCGTCGATTGCCGCGCTGTAGCCGCTGGTGGTGACGCGGAATTGCGGCAGCCGCGTTTCAATGCTGCGGAACGCCGCCACCGCTTGGTGCAGCTGCGCGCCCTGCGGGTTGGCGCTGAACCAGGAATCGTTCGACATGGTGAGGATGGCCTGCGCGCCCAGCCGCGCGCCGTTGACGGCGAGGCCGGCGTCGGTATCGTCCAGGCAAATCAATGGCAGCACAGGGACCTCGCGGCCGTCGGCCAGCCGCAGCGGAAACACGCGCGCACCGCTGCCGGGCTGCCAGGCGCCGGTCCACGGCAACTGGCGCCGCAGCGCCGGCCCGTCCAGCCAGGCCGGAACATATTCGGTGAGCGGGAACAGCCGCGTCTTGCGGTAGAAGCCCAGCAAGCCTGCGCCCGGCTGAACGAAGGCGGCCGCGTTGTACTCGCCGGCGCTGTCGCGCTCATAGGTGCCGAACACGAACGGCACCCCGGCGGCGTTCACGTTTGCCAGGATCTCGCGGTCGAACTCCGCCCCGGCCTCGCTCTTGGGCTGGCCGAAGGTGGTGGGATAGGCCGTCTCCGACCACAGCACGGCGTCCGCGCGCTGCCGCACCACGGCGTCGTAACTCATGGCGAAATGGGTATCGAGCACCTCGCGCACCACCGCGTAGGCGCCCTTCCGTTCGCGCTGGCCCTCGTAGTCGGCCAGGTTCGCCTGGATCAGTCCCATGCGCAGCGGCTTGCCGGCCGGTTCGGCAGGACCGGACAGCACAGCCAGGCCATAGCCGGCCAGCAGCAGCGGCGCCAGCGCGGCCAGCGCCAGCGGCGTGGCGGCCGCCCGCCAGCCATGCGCACGGCGGTCGAACGCCGCCGCCACGCCTTCGTTGGCCAGCAACAGCAGCACCGTCAGACCCGCCGCGCCGCCCACGTCGGCCGCCTGGCGCAGCAGCGGCGAGGGATACAGACCGTAGCCCAGCGTGTCGCCCAACAAGCGGGGCAACAGCCGTTCCGCCGCCACCCAGGCAGCGGCCGCCGCCAGCGCGGTCAGCACCGGGCCGTGGCGCTGTGCCGCCGCGCGGCGCACCAGGGCGAAGGCGAAGAACTGCGGCTGGAACAGCGGTGCGGCCAGCAGCAGCACGGCCAGGCCGGCGCCCTCGCCTACGCCTGCGTACTGGCCGAGCGCGGCGCCGAACCAGGCAAAGCCGGCCGCCGTGTAGGCCACCGACATGGCATAGGCGCTCAGCAGCGTGCCGGCCAGCGTGCGGCCGGCGTCCAGTGCGCGCAGCCAGGGCGCCAGGAACACGAAGCCCAGCACCCAGCCGGCGCCGCCACGGACGTACAGGGCCGACAGGGCCGCACTGGCCAGTATGCATGCGGCCACGTGCCGCCTGGAGTAAGGAGATGAGGATTGCTTCATGTGTTCAGCGGCCCAATGCGGCCGGATCGGATGGTGGTGGAATGGTGATGCGCCGCACCGGCAGCCCTGGGGGCGCCAGTTCCGGCGGCACCACGCGGTCTTTGGGCATGGCTATCGGCTGTTTGGCGGCGTCGTAGAGCTGGTGGCCGGGCGCAAACATCAGGATGGCTTCGATGCGCTGGCCGTCGTCGGTGGCCTGGTGGTGGCGCACGTAGCCTTCCGGCAGCTCGAAGTCCTCCGGCACCGCCAGCCCGACCAGCGGCGGGCTGGTGCCGGGCGGCGAAAAGGCCCCAAGGCCGGTATGCACGCCGCGCTCGTGCAGGCGTTTGATCACCTCGCCCATGCTCGGGTTCTCGCCGCGCACCACGTAGCTTTTCAGGTCGCGCGTCGGGTCGGCATCGCCCTCGGGCAGGCGCGGATCGGGCTTTTGCGCATGCGCCGGTAACGCACCCGGCGCGACGGGCGCCGATGCCGCCACGGTTGCCGTGCCAGCCGGGGCGGCCGCGGCCCCGGCGCCGTCGTCGCCGGACCACAGCCACAGGAAGAACGCCAGGCTGATGCCGCCCACGGCGAGCATCAGCGCGGCGGCCAGATAGCCGGAGCTGGGCCGCATGCCTGGCGTCAGGGCGTGGCCAGGTTGAAGACCGATACGGCCCAGCCCATGCGCTCGTGGCCGTACTGGTTCCAGATCGGATTTTTGCCGCCCGTGAAGGACGTGTAGCGCGGCGCGCCGCTGCCGGTGCTGCCGCCGAACAGGCCGGCGGTGACGGTGCTGCCGCTATAGGTAGGGTGGGTGTCGTCGGACTGGATGTAGTCGTAGCTGCTGCTGCTGGACACGAAGTGGGTGTTGGCGTCGCGGATGGTGGAGCGCAGCGCCGTGGTGATGCGGTTGACGTAGCTGGACTGGCTCTCGCCCGCCACGTAGCGCAGCGCTTCGGAGTCGACCTGCCCGTCGCCGTTGCCGTCGTGGTCCGCGCCCATGTACTGGGCGAAGTTATCCGCGCACATGAAGCCCTTCTGGCGCGCCACGTCGCACATCATGTGGTTGATCCGGGCCAGGGACGGCAGGAACTTGTCCTGCATTTTCACCGTGGCGCCGGTGTTCGGGTCCTTGCAGGAGCTCTGGGTATTGTCCGCCGCATAGCCCGGGTAGTGCAGATTGGAGATCACTTTCAGCTTCACCCCGGAATAGGCGTTGGCGTTGATGTAGTCCATGGCCGCCGTCACATAGGTCTTGCAGCTGTTCTCCGCCGCCGTCAGCACCGCGTCGTTGCAGGTTCCGGTCTGGCTCTTGTAGGCGGTGCGCGCTTGCAGGCCGTCGTTGCCGCACATTTCGAAGGTCACCACGCGGGTGCTGCTGGCCTGCATGTAGGAGCGCTCGGCCACGATCTTGTTGTTGTACACGTCCTCGGCGATGGCGCCGGACTTGGTGCGGCGCACGCTTTCAATGTCGGCGTTCCACTGCGCGGACAGGTACTCCGCGTCCACCGTCGGCGCCGAGTACTTGGCCGCGCTGGTGGTGGAGCCGTTGTAGCCGGCGTAGATCGAATCGCCGTAGGCCACCACGCGGTATTTGCTGGTGGTGCCGGCCCGGTCTATGGTCCAGGAAACGTTTTGGTTCAGGGTGCTGGCGGCGGCCGGCGCCCCGACGGCGAGCAGTACTGCGGTGAGCAAGGCACTGGAAAAGCGAGCATGCATGGAAGGTCTCCTGTCGATGGTCTTCGAGATGGTTTTTTGCAGCTCTTCTTGACGAAGCTGGCAAACGATTCATCTTAACCAGATGACAAATTCCGAAATGCATTACCCGCGCGTTGGCTCCCGGGGTCAATAAAATGGCTTGCCAGGCCCGCCGCGCTGTCGCGCCGCGAGCACAGTAGGCGTGCAACTTCACGAAAAAAAGCCTCTATAATCAGTAGCTTGGCACTTGCCACCTGGCCAGCAGGGGGGCCAGTTCCAGCGGCCGTCCCGGCAGATAGCCCTGGATCAGGGAGCAGCCGAACTGCCGCAGGAAGCCCAGGTGGGCGTCGTTCTCCACGCCTTCGGCGATCACCCGCAGTTTCATATTGCGCCCCAGGTCGATAATCGAGCGCACCACGGCGCAGTCGTCGCGCTGGTGCGGCACGCCCTGCAGGAAGTAGCGGTCGATCTTCAGTGAGCTGACAGGCAAGGCCTTCAGCAGCGACAGCGAGGAATAGCCCATGCCGAAATCGTCCAGTCCTATCTCGAAGCCCAGCCGCACCAGCTCCGTCATGATGGGAACTGCCTTCTCGATGCGCTGCATGACCACCCCTTCGGTCAGCTCCAGGCAGATCTGGCCGGGATCGGTGCCGGCGGCGGAGGTGATGGCCATCAGCTCGCGCGGCAGCTCGCTGTCGAGGAACTCCGGCGCGGCCATGTTGACGTGCACCCGCACGCCGGGCAGGCCGGCGCGCAGCAGCGGCAAGTCGCGGCACACCTGCTCGACGACCCAGCGCCCGATCAGCACGATCAGCCGGCTTTGCTCGGCCAGCGGGATGAACTGGTCCGGCGGCACCACGCTGCCGTCGGCCTTGCGCCACCGTATCAGCGCCTCCAACGCCACCACCCGCGTATCCTGCGCGTCGCAGATGGGCTGGTACTCGAGGAAGAACTCGTCGCGCTGCAGCGCGTCCTGCAGTGCCGACAGCATCAACAGTTGGGCCGCCACCGCGCATTGCTGCGTGTCGCCGTCGGGCCGGAAGTAGCTGACCAGGTTGCGGCCGTTACGCTTGCTGACGTACATCGCCGCGTCCGCCGCGTGCAGCAGCTGCGCGGTGTCGCGGCCATGGCGCGGAAACAGGCCGATCCCGATGCTGGCCGACACCGACAGCTCGTGGCCCATGTAACTGAAGCGCGTGCGCGCCGCCTCCAGCACGGCGGCGGCCAGCCCGTCCAGCGCCGCTTCGCCGAGGCCGGGCGGCGCCATCAGGGCGAATTCATCGCCGCCCAGGCGCGCCACCACCGCGGCGGCAGGCGCCAGCTGCTGCAGGCGGGCGGCGAACTGGCGCAGCACTTCATTGCCTGCGGCGTGCCCGAAGCCGTCATTGATGGGTTTGAACTGGTCCAGGTCGATATACAGCAGGCCGAACTGGCCGCCCGCCGCGCAGGCGCCCTCCAGCAACGCGTGGAAGTGGGCGCGGTTGAACAGGCCGGTCAGCTCGTCGGTCTGCGCCAGCACCCTCACCCGCTCCTGCTGCACCATGCGCTGGGCGGTCTGCGCGATGAGCGCGCTGATCGATTCGGCCAGGCCCGGCAACTGCGCCTCGCGCTGGCGCGGCGCAACGCTGAAAAACTCCAGCACACCGGCGCAGTTCAGGCTGCCGTCGGCGGCGGCATAGGTCACCGGGAAGAAGAAGCCGGATTGCAGGCCGCAGCGCTGCGCAGCATGCACCCGCGCCATGCCCGCCTGCGCTGCGCCGGCGTCCACCCATTGCGCCTGGCCGGTCAGCCAGGTCTGGCCCACCGGGCCCTCGCCCGGCTTGATCGCCAGCGCCGCCGCCGCGCTGCGGAAGGCGGAATAGTCGCGGTCGGCCGTGTGCCAGACGTGCCGGCAGCGCAGCGTGTCGGCGCCGGCGCCGTGCTCCCGGGCCCAGAACGCGCCCCAGTCCCAGCCCAGTTCCTCGCACACCAAGTGGATGATCTTGTAGACCGCTTCGTCGAAAGTGTCGGTGCCGATCAGGTAGCGCGTCAGCGCGAAATTGAAGCGTTCGCGCATGGCGGCGCGCTTCACCGCCGTGATGTCGGTCAGCAGGCCGCTCGCCACGGGCCGGCCCTCCGCCGCCAGCGACTGCAGGCGCAGCCAGCGTATGCCCTGTTCCGGCTCGATGACGCGGAACTCGCAGTCCGCAGCCGTGCCGTGCTCGCTGATCTCCGACAGCACGGCAGCCAGCACGGCCGAGTCTTCCGCCACCACCGCCCTGGCCCACTGCCCGCCCGGCGCGCCGTCGGCGCCAAGCAGGCGCAAGGAGACC
The DNA here is from genome assembly GCF_059567845.1 of Massilia sp. BGA-UO-ETr-WB1. Lineage (NCBI taxonomy): Bacteria > Pseudomonadati > Pseudomonadota > Betaproteobacteria > Burkholderiales > Oxalobacteraceae > Massilia > Massilia sp. BGA-UO-ETr-WB1. The sequence continues at coordinate 1,347,603 of NZ_JCAQOT010000027.1, forward strand.
GTGGACAGGCTCATGTGCGCGCCGGCCCGCACCATGGACCAGCGGCCCAGTCCGGCTATCTCGTCGATCGGATCTGCGGGCGCAGCGGGGCGCAGGTGTAAAACATTGTTGGCCATAGTGTCCCTGAAAGGAGTTGCGGCATCGCCGCAGCTGCGCTCCCCCGCACCGAAGCGAGGAGTTCCCGCACCACACTGAAGCGCCGGCGTGGGAAAGCAGTGCGTTTTGCCTCTTGCATACTCCCGGGATGCAGAATCCGTGCCAAGCTGCTCAGCTACTCGGCCTTGAAGCCGCGGCCGGTGGCTGCCCAGTAAATGCCGCCGTACAGGTGGTGCAGGAAAACCGGGTCGCCATAGGTGGCCGGCAGATGACCGAGCGCGGTGTAGAACGAGCGCCCCTGGTCGTATTGCTGGTACCAGCTGACCGGGTGAAAACCGCCCATGCCCTTGCTGTGCCGGTCGCCCCACGAAGCCTCCGGCTTGTAGGTGCTTTCGTCTACCGTCAGCAGGTACTTCAGCTGGTCCGTGCGCGGCGGGCCGAACTCGTACCATTCCTCGGTGGCCAGCGACCGCGCGGCGAAGCGCTCCATGCCGGGGAAATTACGGTCCTCCACTTTCAGCACCGCCGTCTGCACGGCCGGGTGCATCTGGAACATGCGGCCCACCAGCTTGTTGTACCACGGCCAGCCGTGCTCGGTGTCGGCAGCGCTATGCACGCCGACGTAACCGCCGCCGGCCTGGATGTAGCGCTCGAAGGCGGCCTGCTGTTTATCGTCCAGCACGTCGCCGGTGGTCAGCAGGAACATGACGGCCTGGTACTTGGCCAGTTCCTTGTTGTTGAAGACGCGGTTCGCGTCCTCGGTCCAGAACACCTTGAAGTCGTGCAGCTTGCCCAAGTCCTGGACCGCCGTGACGCCGGCATGGATGGATTCGTGGTGCCAGCCGGCGGTTTTGGAAAACACCAGTACATTGAACTGTTCGGCATGGGCGCAGGCGCCAGCCGCCATGCTGCCGATGGCCAGGACGGCCGCAAGAAGTCGCTTCATCAGGCGTGGAGTGGGAGGTTGAGAATTCCTCAACGTAACGGAGGACCGCTACTTTGTCAACGCTTCAAATGCAGCGCTTCAGATGCCGAGATACGGCCGCGCCAGCAGGCTCACCGTGCCAAACAGATAGGTGATGAAAAGGCCGATCGCCCAGCGGTTCATGAGGTCGATCCGGCCGTTGAGACGCTCGATTTTGTCGTCGAGGCGCTCGATTTTATCGTCGAGGCGCTCGATTTTGTCCTCGAGACGGTCGACTTTATCAGCGAGATAGGCGACTTTGTCAGCGAGACGGTCAATCCTGCTATCGAGGCGCTGGATTTCGGCGCGGAACTCGGTTCGCAGTTCCGTTCGCAAGGCCTCGAGGGCCGCCTGTTGAGCTGCAGCCAGTTGCAGCATTTCGGCGCGCAGCCTTTTCTCCACATCATGGATGAGCGCGGTCAGGGATTTAAACCCCTCGTCCATATGCTCTTGAAGCGATTTGACGGTACTGGCGAGATTCTCCACGGCGACCTCCAACCGAGCGATGCGCACCTCGTGTTCATGGTGGTCGGAAGCCGTGGGCCTGTCAAGCGGCACTGGTTCGGTCATTTCCCGCTCCTGTCGATTCATCCCGTCAGGATGATTCGATTTCGAGCCAGCGTCCTTGCGCGCGCGCAAAGACGCTTCATCCGTCGCCTACTTCCCTTTGTAGATGCCGGCTTCCAGGATCACGTCGCCCTGCTTGACGAAGTAGGTCGACTTCTTCTCGATCTGGCCGTTGGCCGGATTGTTGTAGCGGTAGTCCACCCAGCCTTTGCCCTTGGATTTGGCCTGGTCGATGATGTCCTTGCGGAACAGTTTGCCGTCCGCGTCGGGCAGCACCACCATATTCTTGCCGACCAATTTGGGATTGGTCGGGTGCGCCAGCTGCGTGCCATCGAGCGCGCGCACGGTCAGATAGGTAGTGTCGTTGACGAACTCGGGGTTCTTGTCGTTGACTTCCTTGATCAGCGCATCCTTGCCGTTCTTTTGCAGGTAGGCCGTCCCCTTGTCCACCATCGCCACGGCTGCGGCGGCAGGGTCGGCGGCAAGCGCCGGAACGGCGGACAGGGCGCTTGCTGCGAACAGCACCGATATGAGTGTATTTTTCATGGTGTCACCTGGTCTCCAATAGTGTCGAAGGCCGCTGCAATGGCGGCAGCCTACTATACCAGTGCAACGCCGTTGGGCGGCGGCAAGCAGACCAGGTGATTTCCCCACTGGTTTTCACCGCACCGGGATCAGCGAGACCGTGTTTTCGTCGATCTGGCGGCCGCGTCCGAACTTATAGTAGATCTCGCTGCAAGCGCCCGGATTGGGCTGGCCGGCCGAGTTGCCGCACCACGTAATCTGGGCGGTCCAGTTGGATCCGAATCTGGCCACCGCGATCTTCGGATGCAGGACATGGTGCAAGGTGCGGTTGGTGGCCCAGAATACCGGCGTGCGTCCAGCCGGGTCCGGCCCGTCGCGGAACGAAATCAATCCCTGAAAATTGGGACCGGGTTCATCGGCTCCCGCCGCGCCGGCAGCGCACGCAATGGCAATCAGCAAGACGGCTTTGACCTTGGCGTTCATGGCTAGTCTCCTCAGCTAAGAGCGGTCGGCCGACCGCTTGAATTCATTGTTGCACGGCACTTTTAATTTCTCAAAAAAAATTACATTCCATTGCAATATTCAGGCGCCAGGTGTGTCAACGCACCTACGAACCGGTTCAAACTTGACTAAACTGCCAGTAGGCCCTGCCAAGAATGAAAGGAGCCATCATGAATTTTCCCACCAATGGACGCTCGTCATCGGTCTGGATGGACGACGCTTCCGATCTGACATTTCCACCGCTGCCCGGCGACCTCGATACAGACGTATGCGTGATCGGCGCGGGCATTGCCGGTTTGACCACCGCCTACCTGCTCATGAAGGAAGGCAAAAAGGTCACCGTGATCGACGCGCTGGGCGTGGGCGCCGGCGAAACCGGCCGCACCACGGCGCACTTCTTCCCACCCGATGAATGGTACGCCGGCATCGAAGAACGGTTCGGCCCGGCCCAGGCCCGCCTGGTTGCCGACAGCTACGCGGCAGCCATCGGCCTGGTTGAGCAGATCATCGAGCAGGAAGGCATTGAATGCTCCTTTGAACGCCTGGACGGCTATTTATACAATCTGCCCGGCGGCACCAAAGACCTGTCGCAAGAATTCGACGCGGCCGGCCGCGCCGGCGTGCGCGTGGAATTCGGCGAGCAAGTGCCGGGGCTCAGCTTCGATACCGGCCCTTGCGTCCGCTATCTGCGCCAGGCGCAGTTCCACCCGGTGCAATACCTGGTCGGCCTGGCCGATTGCCTCACCCGCAGCGGCGTCGCCATTTACGGCCACACCCCGGCCTCGCAAATCATGCAAACCAACCACGGCGAACGCGTGACCACGCTGCACGGGCACATCCAGGCCAATACCGTAGTGGTCGCGACCAATACGCCATTCAACAACCGCGTTGTCATGCACACCAAGCAGGCCGGCTACCGCACCTACGTGATCGGCGCGCTGGTACCGCAAGGCAGCGTGCCCCGCATCCTGCTGTGGGACACCGGCAAGCCCTACTACTACGTCCGCCTGCACCGCATCTGGCACCGGCCGCACCACGAGCTGCTGATCGTCGGCGGCGCCGACCACAAGGTGGGCCAGGACGTCCACCCGGAACACCGTTTCGGCGAGCTGGAGCAATGGATGCGCGCCCATTTCCCCACGGCGCTATCGGTGGAATACCGGTGGTCCGGCGAGGTGATGGAGCCGGCCGACGGCATGGCTTTCCTCGGCCGCAATCCGCTCGACAGCGACAGCGTCTTCGTCATCACCGGCGACTCCGGCAACGGCATGACGCATACGGCCATCGGCGCCATGATCATCCGCGACCAGCTGATGCGGCGCGAGAATCCCTGGATCGCGCTGTACGATCCGGCCCGCAAGGCCACGCACGGGCTGGCGGAATTCGCCCGGCAACAGGCCAACACCCTGTCGCAGTACGCGGACTGGGTCAAAGGCGGGGAGGTTGAGTCGGCCGATGAGATCGCGGCGGGGCAAGGCGCCATCGTGCAGGACGGCACGGCCAGGCTGGCGGTGTACCGCGACGACGAAGGCGGCCTGCACGCCGTCTCGGCGATGTGCACCCACCTCGGCTGCCAGGTGCACTGGAATTCGGTGGAGCGTTCCTGGGATTGCCCATGCCACGCGTCCCGCTTCGCCACCGACGGCGCGGTATTGCATGGGCCGGCCAATACGCCGCTCAAGGCGGCCGAGCTGTCGCCGGGCGGAGGCCGCCACGGCAAAAAAGTATTTGAGCAAGACACCCGCACGAGATAGAATTTTCTATCAGACACAAGCGGGAGCTTCTCATGAAGTACACGCGCTGTTTCGCCGCGCTGGCCTTGTGCGCCGCCAGCGGCGCGGCGCAGGCGCAGATATCGGCGGACGCGGTCCGCATCGGATTTATTACCGACCTGTCGGGAGTCTATGCCGATATCGACGGCGCCGGTGGCGTGGAAGCCATCCGGATGGCGATTGCCGATGCGGGGCCGCTCGTGGCGGGGAAGAAAGTGGAGCTGCTGGTCGCGGACCACTTGAACAAGCCGGACGTGGCGGCCGGCAAGGCGCGCGCCTGGTTTGACCTCGAAGGGGTCGACATGCTGGTCGGCGGCACCAATTCCAGCACCGCGCTGGCCATGGCCAAGGTGGCGGCGGAAAAGAAGCGCCCGTTCTTCGCTGTAGGAGCCGGCGCCACCCGCCTGACCAACGAGGAATGCTCACCCTACACGATACACTACGCTTTCGACACCGTCGCGCTGGCCCGCGGCACGGGCGCCGCGATCGCCGCGCAGGGCGGCAAAAGCTGGTTCTTCCTGACCGTCGACTATGCATACGGCATCCAGATGCAACGCGACACCGCCCACATCGTCGAGGCGGCTGGCGGCGCCGTGCTGGGCAGCGTCAAATTTCCCCTGTCGGCTTCGGACTTCTCGTCCTTCCTGCTGCAGGCCCGCGCCTCGAATGCGCAGATACTGGGCCTGGCCAGCGCCGGCAACGACACCATCAACTTGGTCAAGGCCGCCAATGAATTTGGCATCAGCAAATCCATGACGCTGGCCGGCATGGCGGTGTTCATTTCCGACGTCCACGCGCTGGGCTTGAAACTGGCGCAGGACATGTACGTCACCGACGGCTGGTACTGGGACCAGAGTCCGCAGAGCCGGGCGTGGGCCAGGCGCTACTACGCGAAGATGAAGCGCATGCCCGGCATGCTGCAGGCGGCCGACTATTCGGCCGTCACGCAATACCTGAAAGCGGTCGCCGCAGCCGGCAGCGACGACGCGGACCTTGTCATGGCCCGGCTCAGGGGCAGCACCATCAGCGACATGTTCACCAGCCATGGCGTGATCCGGCCCGACGGACGCATGGTGCACGATATGTACCTGATGCAGGTCAAACGGCCGGACCAGTTGCGCTACCCGTGGGACTACTATCAGCTTCGGCACACCATCCCCGGCGAGCAGGCCTACACAAGCCGGGCCGAGAGCCGCTGCGCGCTCTGGAAGTAGCGCCGGGCGCCGCGGACGCCACGCCACCGCAATAAAGTACCAAAACTGAGCAATCAGGCACCAGAGGAAACCTTAGCCAAGAATCATAATTGCTACCAAGATGCTATGCAGCGCCGGCATCCGGGTTCTCAAAACTACTTGGCGAAGGAATAAGAAAAATGAGCTACTCCCTCGATGTCAACGGCAAAGCCTTGCGCGCGGATGCCGACGCGGATACTCCGCTACTGTGGGTGTTGCGCGATACGCTGGGATTGACCGGCACCAAGTTCGGCTGCGGCGCAGCGTTGTGCGGCGCGTGCACCGTGCACGTCGATGGCATAGCCCGGCGCGCCTGCGTCACCCCGGTATCGGTGGTCCGGCGCGGCAAGGTGCAAACCATCGAAGGCCTGCACGCCACGCCGGTGGGCCGCGCCTTGCAGCACGCCTGGCTGGAGCTGCAGGTCGTGCAATGCGGTTACTGCCAGTCGGGCCAGCTGATGCAGGCCGCCGCGCTGCTGCAGTCCAATCCCGCCCCCACCGATGCGGACATAGACGAGGCCATGGCCGGCAACCTCTGCCGCTGCGGCACCTATCATCGCATCCGCGCCGCGATCAGGCAGGCCGCGCGCGCGCTGGCCGGCCCCGGCACGCAGGTGACGGCATGAATACCGCAACCGGCATCAACCACCGCCGCCGCATCCTGCTGGTTGCCTCGCTGACCGGGGCCGGTAGCCTGCTGATCGGCCCCGTTTCCTCCACAGCTGCCGCCATCGCCGCTGCCCCGGCCGGTGCCGCAGCCGCACTGGCCCCCAACGCCTTCCTGCGCATCGACCAGGACGGCACCGTCACCGTGGTGCTGCCCTATGTCGAGATGGGACAGGGAGCCTACAACTCGCAGGCCATGATCATGGCCGAGGAGCTGGAGGTCGATCCTGCCCGCCTGGTGCTGCAGCCGGCGCCGCCCGACGAAAAGCGCTACGGCAGCCCGCTGTTCGGCGGGCAGATCACGGGCGGCTCCGGTTCGCTGCGCGGCACGTGGATGACCATGCGCGCCGCCGGCGCCGCCGCGCGCATCATGCTGGTGCAGGCCGCCGCGAGCCAGTGGAACGTCGCCATCGCCGAATGCGCCGCCGTGAACGGCGAAGTGGTGCACGGCGCGTCCGGACGCAAGCTGGGCTATGGCGCGCTGGCGGCAACGGCAGCGCGCCTGCCGGTGCCGGCCGACCCGCCGCTGAAGAAACCCGGCCAGTACAAGATCATCGGCACGCCCATGAAACGGCTCGACAGCCCGGGCAAAATCAACGGCAGCGCCAAGTTCGGCATCGACGTCGTCCTGCCGGGCATGCGCCATGCCGCCGTAGCGGCCTGCCCGGTCTTCAACGGCAAGCTGCGTTCGGTGGACGCGGCCGCCGCCAGGCGCGTCAAAGGGGTGCGCCAGGTGGTCCACCTGGCTGACGCGGTAGCCGTGATCGGCGATTCCTCCTGGGCGGCGATGAAAGGGCTGAACGCGCTGAAGATCGTGTGGGACGAAGGCGCCAACGCCGCCATCAGCAGTGCCGACCTCATTGCGCGCGCCGACGCGGCACTGGAAACACCGGGCCTGGTTTTCGCCAGCGCGGGCGACATCCAGGCTGCGGAGGCTGGCGCGGCGAACCGTTATGAGGCCGTGTTCCGCCTGCCCGCGCTGGCGCACGCCGCCATCGAGCCGCTAAACTGCACCGTGCACGTGCGTGCCGGCGCCTGCGACGTCTGGTGCGGCAGCCAGGTGGTGGGACGTGCGCAGAAGGCCGCCGCCGACGCCGCCGGACTGCCATTGGAACAGGTCAAGGTTCACAACCATTTGCTGGGCGGCGGCTTCGGCCGGCGCCTGGAAACCGACTACGTCACCCAGGCCACGCTGATCGCGCGCCAGGTGACAGGCCCGGTCAAGGTGACCTGGAGCCGCGCGGAAGACTTGCAGCACGACTGCTACCGTGGGCACAACCACAGCCGGGTCACGGTGGCGCTGGACAGCGCGGGCCAGCCCCTCAGTTGGCGCCACCGGGTAGTGGGTCCCAACGTGATGGCGCGCTGGCTGCCCGTGTACCAGAAGGACGGCGTCGATCTCGACATCGTGCACGACTCCAGCGGGCCGTACGACATTCCAAACATGCACATCGACTTCACGCGCCACGAGGCGCCCGACGGCATGCGCACCGGTAACTGGCGCGGCGTCGGTCCCACCCGCAACGTGTTTATCGTCGAGAGCGTGCTGGACGATCTGGCCGCCCGCGCCGGCCGTGACCCGGTGGCCTACCGGCGCGCCCTGATGGGCAAGGCGCCGGAACGCCTGCGGCATGTGCTCGATGTGGCAGTCGAGAAGGCCGCATGGGGCGCGCCGCTGCCGCCGCGCACTGGGCTCGGCGTGGCCGTGCTGAACAGCTTCGGCAGCTTCCTGGCGCTGGTGGCCCGGGTACGCGTGCTCGATAGCGGCGAAATCCGGGTCGAGCGCGTCACCTGCGCGGTCGATACAGGCATCGCTGTCAATCCGGATACCGTGCGCGCGCAGATCGAGGGCGGCATCATGTTCGGCGTTTCCGCCGCGCTGCATGAACGCATCACGGTGGCGAACGGCCGCGTCCAGCAAGCCAACTTCGACGGCTACCGGCTGCTACGCATGAACGAGGCGCCGCAGGTCGACGTGCACCTGGTCGACAGCGTGGAGGCGCCCGGCGGCGTGGGAGAGCCCGGCACGTCAGGGGCCATTGCCGCAGTCGCCAACGCGGTGTTCGCCGCCACCGGCGTGCGCAGCTATTCCCTGCCCCTCGATCCGGCCGACTTCAAGGTGAAATCATGACGCTCCGCACGCTTTACCAGGCTTTCGTGTTGGCCGCGACAGTCACGGCATGGAGCCACGCCGCTCCCGCATCCGCGCCGCAGGCTTCCCCCGCCGCCGGCAAGCTGAAACCGGCGGCTGCCTTCAACGGCATCAAGGACCGCAAGGAGCGCGCCGCGGCACTGTTCGTGGAGGCAGGCAAGGTCATCAACCACCCGCGCTGCCTGAACTGCCACCCCGGGATGCGCTCGCCCACCCAAGGGGACGACCTGCACCCGCATTCGCCGCCGATCAACGCCGGCATGGCGGGCATGGGCCAGCCGGGCCTGTTCTGCGTTTCCTGCCACCAGGCCAAGAACGTCAGCACGCCGGGCGCCGGGTTCCGCTCCATCCCCGGCCACGCGCACTGGATGCTGGCCCCGTCCTCCATGGCCTGGCAAGGCAAGACGCTGGGAGAGATCTGCCAGCAACTGAAGGACACCACCCGCAACGGCGGGCGCAACCTTCAGCAGATCCGCGACCATATGGGCAAGGACACGCTGGTGGGCTGGGCCTGGCGCCCGGGAGAGGGGCGCACGCCGGCGCCAGGCACGCAGGACGCATTCGGCAAACTGATCGGCGCGTGGATAGACAGCGGCGCCGAGTGCCCGCCCTGAGCGCGCCGCAGCCCCGCCGCATATTCCGCGCCAGCCGAATTGGTGGTATTGTTTTGCTTGGCATACCGACTCGCGGTTAAGTTTTAGGGGAGATGCGCTATGTTGCGCGCTATTGCTACTGCGCAGGGCCTGCAGTCACGCCTTGCGCCGCCGGACGCTACCAGCGAAGGCCGGCTGTGGAGCGGAATGACCGTCAACTGGCATGACTGGCAGGACGGCGGCGAAGCCCGCTCCCCGGAGCTCGATCACGACGTGCTGGCCATGCGCACTTCCGGCAACGTGCGCCTGACGCAGATCCGCGACGGCAAAACCCACGTTGCCAACATCAGCTCCGGCAATATCTCAATTCACCCGCGCGGCATGGAGTCGCGCTGGATGTGGGACCGGCCGGGCGCCATCCTGGTGCTGCGCATGCCGCCGCAGTTGCTGGCCGGCGCGGCGGCAGCCGTCAGCAAGGACGAGCCGGGCCGGGTCGAGCTGCAGAACGTCTTCAGCCTGCGCGACCAGTTCATCGAGCGGCTCGGGCTGCTGCTGCTGAACGAACTGCGCAACCCGGAGCATCCCAGCCAGGCTTACATCACGCAAGCGCTGTCGAATGCGCTGGCGTGCCACCTGGTGCACCGCTTGAACAGCCAGGCCTTGCGCCCCGAGCGGCTGCACGCCAGGATGCATCCCCGCACTTTGCAGCGGGTGCAGGATTACATCGCCGCCAATCTGCACGAGCAGATCGACCTGCAAACCCTGGCCGGCATCGCCAACGTCAGCAAGTTCCATTTCGCCCGCATGTTCCGTGAATGCGCCGGCATGACCGCCATGGCCTACCTCGAGCACGCGCGCATGCAGCGCGCCCAGCAGCTTATACGCAGCAGCGGCCTGCCCATGGGGCAGATCGGTTCGCTGGTCGGCTATGAGGACCAGAGCTACTTCAGCAAGCGCTTTCGCCGCTACAGCGGCCTGACGCCCTCTTCCTACGTCCGCGCCATCGGCGTGAAACGCTACGGCTGATGGCTAGCGCGGCTCCTGCGCTTTAAGAAACGCCAACCGTTCATCGGTCAACGATGGCGTGATTTCCAGGATCTCGGCGCTGACCACGCCTTCCGCTACAAACGGGTCCAGCGCCACCCTTTCCTGCAGCGCGGTTAGCGATGTGTTGTGCGCGATGATGGCGCCACCGGCGCTCGGCTGAAGGCTGCCCGCCAGCAGGAAGACCCCATCCGCCAGCCCCTTGCCGATCCAGGCCTTGTGCCCATCCATGTGCTGGGCCGCCTGGCCTTTGTTGTGTGAAAAACGCAGTGTTATGACGAACAATTGTTGACTCCTTTTAGCCAATTGCGCAACGTGGCGACTTCCTTGCGAACAAACTTTCCGTCACGGAATGCATGGGCAAGCGTGTTAGGACGGTTGTCCAAGCTTGGATATTGGGACAATCGTCCCAGGCATGTCAAGAACATAAGTCCGGCGCACCGAGGCAGGTGAAACGCTCATCCGATTGATTGAATGGAGGGTCAATCAAGAATTGTTGAGGAGTAAGCTTGCCTGCTCGTCTTAAGGACTAGGGGACGCACGAATGAGCGAGCTTATGCACACCGAAGTAGTTGACTGGCTGACAATAAATTTCCTGCCTCACGAGGCCGAATTGCGCAGGATGCTGCGCCGCGTCTGCATGGGCCCGGCCGAGATCGACGACGTGGTGCAGGAAACCTGCTACCGCATCCTGTCGATGCCCAGCCTGGACCATGTGCGCGATCCCAAGCCCTTCGTGTTCCGCGCGGCCAAGAACATTGTTCTCGACCGCATCAAGCGCGACTCGGTGGTCCAGATAGAAACCATCGCCAATCTCGACGACCTGGACATTGCAGACACGGCGCCGTCCCCGGAGCGCGTGGTCTTCGCGCGCTCGGAGCTCAAATGGGTGATCGGACTGGTGGCCAACATGCCGGACCGCTGCAAGACCGTGTTCCGGGCGCGCCGGATACACGGCCTGTCGCAGCAGGAGACGGCGGAAACGCTGGGCCTCACCGACGGCGTGGTGGAACATGAAATGATGAAGGGTATGCGGCTGATGTCGGAGATGATTGCCAGGCATGGCGTGACGCAGGAAACCGGGAGCGTCCAATTCGTCGCGCGTAAACGTGCAGGCAAGAGAAACAATGTCAAAGATTGATAACCAGGCCTTCGAGTGGGTGGCGCGCAAAATAGCGCGCGGCCTGAGCGACGCGGAAAGCGCGCAGTTCGACGCGTGGTATGCGGCCGACTCGCGGCACAAGGGCGCGTATGTGCGCGCCATGGCGATTTACAACGCGATCAACCTCGCCACCGTGCCCCAATCGCCCGCGATGGAGGCGCCCCCGTCCCGGCGCAGCTTCCTGAAGCATGGCGCGCTGGCAGCCTGCCTCGTCGCCGCTGTGGGAACGCTGAGCTTCTCCGTCCTGCGGGAAGACAAGGTACTGACCACGGCAAAAGGCGAGTTCCGCAAAGTGCCGCTGCAGGACAAGTCGATTGCCACCATCAACGGCAGCAGCCGGATGGAAGTTGAATTCACCCAGACCCGGCGCAGGATCAATCTGCAGCGGGGCGAGGCGTGGTTTGAAGTGGCCAAGGACAAATCCAAACCTTTTATCGTCGAAGCCGGCGACGCGCGCATCCGCGCCGTGGGTACCGCGTTCGCCGTGCGCCGCTTTGAGCACGGCACGGAAGTGCTGGTGACCGAGGGAACCGTCGAAGTGTGGAGCAAGGACCGAACCGCGCAACGGCGCCAGCTGGCGGCTGGAGAACGGGCTTACCTGGAGCAGGAGGCAAGCGCCATTTCCGTGACCCGCCAGCCCGCCGAAGTGAACCGGAAGCTCGCATGGCGAGAGGGTAAATTGATACTGAAGAACCAGACCTTGAGCGACGCCGTCGCCGACTTCAACCGCTACAGCCCGAAGACGATCGTCATCGTCGACGCGGCGCTGGCGGACAAGCGCCTGTTCGGCCAGTACAAGCTGGATGCGCCGGAGCTGTTCGCCAGGGACGTCAGCACCGTGCTGGCCGTCCCCATCACCATCACTGCGGACACGATACTCATCGGGCAGGCCGACGACAGCGGCTTGCGCTAAGTCCGATCATATTTCTGAGTGTTTAGGTTTTCCATCCGGGCCGCTTGAGGAAGCTGCCTGTGCCGGCAGTCTTTAGTCATAACGGAGCAGCATAGTTCCGCCAATCAGAAAGAGGAGATGTGCATGTTTTCTATGCACCATTGCGCAAATGCGGCCGGCGTCATGCTGGCCGTCAGCCTGGCAGCTCACGCTGGCACGTCCACGGCGCAGGAATCGGCACGGCCATTCAATATTCCGGCAGGCGTTGCGACGGACTCGATTCCGGAGTTCGCGCGGCAGGCCGGCATCAATATATTGACGTCGGCCGAGATTCTTGACGGCGTGAGCACCAATGCGGTGGCGGGCGCGTTTGGTATTTCCGAGGCGGTGGACAGGCTGTTGATGTGCACCGATCTGGTAGGCAGGGTTGGCTCCAGCGGCACCGTGGTGATACTCAGGCGCACACCTGCGTCACCTGGAAACCTAACCAGCGACTCGAAAATATCGGATCAGAACATGACGAAAAATACTCCCCCCAGCCAGCGCAAGGCGACCTGTGTCGCCGTGTCGGCCGCCGTGCTGATGATGGGCGCGCCGCTGGCGGACGCGCAGGCGCAGGCCGCCGCGCAAGATGCCAAGACGCCGCCGGCAACGGCCGGCGCGGCCAAGGACGAAGTGAAGCAGGTGCTGGTGGTGGGCACGCGCGCATCGCAGCAATCGAGCATCGAACGCAAGAAAAACGCCGCCACCGCCATCGACTCCATCGTGGCGGAAGACGTGGGTTCGCTCCCGGACCGCAATATCGGCGAGGCCATTTCGCGCATGGCCGGCATCGCCCTCGACCGGGGCGAATTCGGCGAAGGCGTGAGCGTTGCGGTGCGCGGCAACGGTCCGGAGCTGACGCGCGTCGAACTGGACGGGCAAGGCGTGCAGTCGGCCGGCGGCTCCGATATGAACGGCGGCGGCGATGGCCGCGCAGTTGAGTTCCGCCAGCTGTCGGCGGACCTGATCAAGAGCGTGGACGTGGTCAAAGGCTCTACCGCCGACATGACCGAAGGCGCGCTGGGCGGCAGCATCATCATCAAGACCCGCACCGGCCTGGATTTCAAAAAGCCGTTCGCCTCGCTGCGCCTGGGCGCCACCCAGCATTCGCTGAACAAGAAGTGGGAGCCGGATGCGAACCTGATCCTGGCCGACAAATTCCTGGACGGCCGCCTCGGCCTGCTGCTCAACGCCTCCACCACCACCCTGCTCAACGAAGGCCACTCGGCGCAGGCGGCAGGCAACGGCAACCAGGGCTACTTCCGCCTGCACGACTTCGACAACTCGCCGGAAAAGACCTTCACCTTCCAGCCCGGCACGGTCAACACGGCCGACATGGCGGCCACCAACCCGCTGCTGCAATCGCCGCTGACGGGCGGCGGCTTCTTCAACTCGGGCAGCCCGATCGACATCGTCACCCGCTCTGCCGCCGCGCGCACCAAGGCGGACTGCGCCACCGCCTTCCCGGCGCTCAGCGCCGCCCAGCTGAACGCCATCTCGTCGGCCGCCCGCACCGCCGCGCAGAACCAGCGCAACAACGAGCTGGCCACCTGCCTGAACCAGTGGAACGACTACACGCCGTCCGGCCCGCGCTACCTGGTCAAACGCGAAATCGACCGCCGCAAGAACCTCGACCTGCGCGCCGACTTCAAGGTGAACGACGAACTGACCGTGTACGCCAAGGGCAGCTACAACAAGCGCCACAACGACATCAACCAGCTGGCCTACAGCCTGGGCAACCTGGCCATGGCCAACGGCCAGCCGAACACGGTGCCCGGCTCGGTCACCGTGGATGCGGCGCACCACGTAACGCAGTACACCTTCCTGGCCGGCGCGGCCCGCACCGACCAGCTGCACGACATCGGTCTCACCACAGCGAAGTACCTGCAGCTGGGCGGCACTTTCAAGCGCGGCGGGCTGACGGCGGAGTTCTTCGTGGGCGACGCAGGGTCCGACTTCCGGCGCGGCGCCAAGCGCCTGTCCTTCATCGACTACTACGGCCCGGCCACCGCCAGGCTGCTGTCGAACGGGCTGTGGGGCTATACCTTCCCGGGCGTGGACCCGATCAAGGAGCAGAGCTTCGACCGCTTCGCACAGCTGTACCCGAACGGCGCCAGCGCGGCGGTCAATCCCGGCCCTTACAATTCGAAGCCGATCCCGGCCTACACGGCGGCGCAGCAGCAGGCCGTGACCTCGTCGCCGAACGTCACGTGGGAGCCGCAGATCCGCGAAAGCGGCGAGCGCACCGCCAAGCTGGATCTGAGCTACGCCATACCGGAGTCGGTGCCCTTCCTCAAGCGCGTGAAATCCGGCTTCAACCTGCGCGACACCGGCAGCGACAGCTGGACCATCAACAACGGCGGCTACATCCTGCGCGACCCGGTGGGCACCTTCGGCCAGCCCGGCTACAAGGCGCCGCTGGTGCTGCCCTCGCCCACCTTGCGCAGCACGCTGTACGGCTGCCAGGACACGCCCGGTTCGCTCGGCCCCGGCGGCAACAAGTGCCAGTACGGCCTGATCATGAAGGACAACACCCGCCAGGCCTTCGACAGCTCGGCCGTCATGACCATGCCGCAGTTCCTGGATTTGCTGAAGCAAACCATGGTGCTGCAGGCCACGCCCACCCAGTTCTTCCACGGCGCCAAGGACCGCCCGGAAGGCCTGATGGACAACTGGACCCAGATCGACGTGGAAAAGGTGTTCGCGCTGACCGGCATTCCAAACGCCAACTTCGACTGCGTGAAGCGCTGCAGGGCAAGCGACGGCCAGGTCTACGACCAGCCCTATGCGCAACTCAAGGAACGCACCTCCGCCTTTTACCTGATGGGCGACTTCAGCGTGGACCGCGTGCCCTTCACTAGCCGCGCCCTGCCCTTCGGCTGGGAGCTGGAAGGCAACGTCGGCGTGCGCTACGTGCGCACCCAGGTCGAGGGCACCGGCATGATGACCTTCGTCGCCATCACCAAGACGCCCACCTACGACCCGTTCAACCGGGACGCGCCGGGCGGCACCGTCACCACCAGGGTCTCGCAGGCCACGCGCACCGAGGCCACCGCCAACGATATCCTGCCCAGCCTGAACCTGGCCATGTGGCTGGTGCCGGACAAGGTGGTGGCGCGCTACAACATCGCCAAGACGGTGGCGCGGCCGCCGGTCTCGCGCCTGCTGCCATCGGGCACCTGCACCTTCGACGAGCGCCGCGAGGACGAGAACGAAGTGTTCCAGCGCTGCTCCGGCACCATCGGCAATCCGCTGCTGAAGGCGCAGCAGAACGTGAACCAGAACATCGCGCTGGAATACTACCCCAACCGCGACACCATGTTCAGCGCAGCCGTCTTCAAACAGCGCGGCAAGGTTGGGCCGGCGATCCCGCAGGGCGTGTCGCAGGTGCCGCTGTTCGCCGGCACCGACATGGTCGACCCGGCCACCGGCATCCCGCTGGCGGACGTGCTGTTCGACTATTCCACCTGGATGAACGGCGCCGCCACCAGCCGCACTGGCCTGGAGCTGACCACCAAGACCGCCTTCACCTTCCTGCCTTCGGTGCTGCGCTATACCGGCTTTGACGCCAACTACAGCAAGCAGCGCTCCAAGGCCTCCAACGAAAACATCGTCGACCTGCTGACCGGCACCCCGCTGCCGCCGGCGCGCGAATCCAAGTACACCTACAACTGGGCGCTGTGGTACGACGACGGCCGGCTGGCGGCGCGCGTGGCGGTGCAGGCGGTGGCAGCCTCCTTCACCTGCATCGCCTCCTGCAACGCGGCGGGCGTGAACAACTACCCGAACGCGGCGCCGGTGCGGGTGGGCTTCCCGTACAACCCCGGCTCGCCGAACTTCAAGGACGCCACCCGCTACATCGACGCCAAGCTGTCGTACCGGTGGCGGCCGAACGTGGAGTTCTTCATCGAGGGCCGCAACCTGGCCAACGCCACCACCTCGAACAGCCAGGCGCAGTTCGCCCCGTTCGCGGACGGCACGCCCAACCTGCTGGACCTGAACTACTCCGGCCGCCGCATCATGGTCGGCGCCAACTTCCGCACCATGTAAGCGCCATGAGCCACGCCACCCATCCGCACCGCCGCCTGTTCCTGCGCAAAGCCAGCGCGCTCGCGGCCAGCGCCGGCACCGCCGCCCCCTTCTCGCGGGCGCGGGCCGGCACCGATCCCTGGCAGCGCGCGAGTGACATCGCCGCGCGCTGCTCCAGGCCACTCAACTTCCGCAAGGAGGATTTCCCCATTACGGCCTTCGGCGCCAAATCCAGCAGGCTGGTGGCCGCAAAGTCCACCTGGCGCAAGCAGCAGTGGGAAGTGCAGACCCCGGCGCCGGGATCGCACGACTGCTACCCGGCCATCGCGGCGGCCATCGCCGCCTGCCACCAGGCCGGCGGCGGGCGTGTGCTGATCCCGGCCGGGAACTGGTACTGCAAAGGCCCCATCGTGCTGCGCTCGAACGTCCACGTGCACCTGGCCTCGGGCGCGCAGGTCTACTTCAGCGCCAACCCGCTCGACTACGCGAAGTACGGCGACATCGACTGCGGCGAGCGCGGCAAGCTGGTGGTCTCGCGCTGGCAGGGCAACGACGTGTTGAACTATTCACCGCTGGTGTACGCTTACAACCAGTACAACATCGCCCTGACCGGCGCGGACTGGAGCGGCGTGCTCAATGGCCAGGCCGGCGTGCCGTTCGAGTCCGGCGGCGGCTCATGGTGGGGCTGGGTCGACCGCAAGGGCGACGAAGTGTCCGCCGCCACCGTCAATCCGCTCAACCCGCCGCTGGAGGCGGTGGCGCCGGGCCTGAACGCGGAACAGCGCAAACTGATCCAGGGCGAGCACCCGCGCTGGAACGGCGACACCCGCTACCTGCCGGCGTTGTCGGAAGCCGGAGTGCCGCTGGCGCGGCGCGCGTTCGGCATCGGCCACCACCTGCGGCCCTGCCTGGTGGAGTTCATCGGCTGCAGCGACGTGGTGCTGGAAGGCTACCAGGCCGTCGCGTCGCCGTTCTGGCTGCACCACCCGGTGAACTGCCGCTACGTCCGCATCAGCAAGGTCAACATGGAGAGCGTTGGACCGAACAACGACGGTTTCGATCCCGAGTCCTGCGACACCGTGCTGGTGGACGGCTGCACCTTCAATACCGGCGACGACTGCATCGCCATCAAGTCGGGCAAGAACCGCGACACCCAGTTCGGCCCAACGCGCAACGTGGTGATCCAGAACTGCATCATGAACAGCGGCCATGGCGGCGTAACGCTGGGCAGCGAAATGGCGGGCGGAATCGAGTACGTGTACGCGCAGAACATCGAGTTCCGCAACGCCCACTGGGCCACCGATCCGCTCGGTACCGCGATCCGGCTGAAGACCAATATGAACCGGGGCGGCTTCCTGCGCCACCTGTACGTGCGGGAGGTGCAGCTGCCCAACGGCGTGGATGCGCGCGACCGGCGCGGCAAGCAAGACCCCGCCAACCCGCTCAAGGGCCTGGCGACCGGGGGCGGCGCCATCGTCACCATCGACTGCAACTACGCCGCCGGCGACGACGGCGTGCGCATCCGGCCACCCAGCGTGTCGGAGGTGCACATCTCGAACCTGCGGGCCGGGACGGTCAAAATGGCGGACGGCGAGTACTCGTGCTACCAGGCGGTGCTGATACTCGGCCCGGTCGCATCCAGTTTCAACGGCCAGGCGGGGACCGCGATCCTGCCGGTGACGAACATCTCCTTCACCGGCTGCGACTTTGGAACGGTGCGCAATGCCGGCCAACCGGTTTTCCTTCACAACGCGCAAAACGTCGTTCTGAAGAACGTGACAATCAACGGCAAGACCGTCACCGAAACGCTGTCAAAGTGACGGCAGTATGCCTTCCGCCCTGACCTTCCAGCCAGTTTTGGGGAAGCCGGGGGCGGAGCCGGCCTGCCCGTCCCAGCCGCCCGCCATCAGCGCCACCGCCAGCAGCAGCCCGCCGTTCGAAGGGAAATAGGTCTCCGCCGCGCGCTGGTAGCCCGGCCCATCCGGCCCTGCCTCAGCCTGTGCGCCAGCGCTGGCGCCGGTGGCCGTGGGCACGAAGGCGGCGGCGTGGGCGTCCAGGTGCACGCGCGGCGTCATGCCGCTTTTGCCGAACTTGTTGTTCCTGGCGTCGAAGAACAGCCAGTTGACGGCTTCCTCAGGCGCGTTCAGCCGCGTGGCTGTCATGGCCATCATCGGGTAATCCCAGCCCCAGGTCTGGCGCAGGTCCCAGTCGCGCTTCATGCGGTCGAAGGTGCGGCGCATGGTGGCCTTGTCCACGTCGCGGCCGGGCAGCCAGCCCAGCGGCATCAGGAAGGACATGTGGTCGCGGTTCTGGCAGGCTTCCTCCAGCGCATTCGACTTGCACGCGCCGGCCGCCTTGTCCCAGAAGCCGGGCTCGGAACGCACCGGCAGGTACAGGCCGTCCTTCTGCGGCAGGTCCGGCCACTTGGCCAGCACCGCGTCCCAGTCGGCGCGGCGGGCCTTGCCGGCGCGCTCGCGCCAGGCCTGCGCCGTCTCGATGCCCCAGCGGTAGTAGGCCAGCTCGAAGGCCGGATCGAAGGTGGCCAGCGGTGGGAAATTCTCCTGCACCGGGATGATGGGCGGGCCGAGACGCATCTTGCCGCTCTGCTCATCCAGATGCGCGTATGACGCCAGCAGGGCCGCGCTTTCCTCCACCAGCCCGCCATAGGCTTGCAGCACCCGCTTGCCGCCTTCGCCGCCGCCGGCCCGGTACAGCAGCTCGCTCATGTAGACGGGGTGCGGCTGCTGCCACATGATGAAGGGCGAGACCTTGGACGGGCTGTCCACGCCGTCCGGGCCTATCATCTTGGGCCACCAGGCGCCTTTCAGCCCCTGTTCCACGGCGCGCGCCTTCGCCTTCGGCAGGAAGCCGACGTACCAGCCCAGGCTCTTCTCCAGCAGCTGCGGCCTGCCCCACAGCGCGAAGTGCGCCGCGTGCCAGGGGTGCATCTCCAGGTGCGACTTGCCGTTCCAGCTGTTGGAGAACAGGCCCTCCTCCTGCGGCGCAAAGCTGCCGGCGGCGTTCACCTTCATCAGGTATTGCGACAGGATCACGCGGCGCTCCAGTTCCACGGCGCGCGGATCGGTGGAACCCGAGAAGTCGACCATGCCGCCCTGAGCCCAGTAGTTGATCCAGTGGCGCGTGGTCCACCCCGCCGCCGCCCTTGGGCCGGGCATGGTGGCGGCGGGCTCCGGCGAGAACTGCACCATGACCGCCAGCGTGTTCCCTTTGGCGCCGATCCGGTAGGCGTGGGTGTCCGTCTTCTCGATTCCCGAGCCCGGCGCTGCGATGGCGACGTGGTAGACAGTCCCGTCAATGCGGCGCTGCAAGCGCACCTCACTGTCCACGCGTGGCAGCTCGGTCGTGGTGTGCGCGCCGTGATTGGCCCAGTCAGACGGATCGGGATTGAGGTTTTTGGACACGCCGGGGAAGCGCACCGCGACGCGCAGCCGTTCCTGCCCTATCAGCGCGGAACTCACCTCGGCCATGATGGTGTCCTGCCCGGGCAGCACGCGGGTGACCACTGTGACCGCCTCGCCGTCATAGACGAAGCGGCTGGTCAGCGTCCCGCGCCACATGTCCAGCGTCTGGCGCGCCTTCCGGATGTCGGCGAAGCGCGCCGGCGAACCGTCTTTTGCGCGCAGATCCAGCGACACGCGGCCCAGCGAAAAACGGTGCGGGTTCTCGCGTATCCAGGCTACCGCCGGGTTCTTTGCCGCGTCGGCCCAGTCCTTGATGTAGCCGTAGCGGCGCGTGTGGCCGCGCACGTCGATGTCTACCTGGGTGTCGCGCACCGTGTAGCCCTCCGGGTTGGGGAAGCTGTGCCAGGCCCACTGCGCCTGCGTCAGTAGCGGCGCGATTTTGCTGTATGGCTCGGTGAAGGTCTGCAGGCCGGTGATGTCCGCCGTGAAGCCGATACTGCCGTTGCCCAGCATGAGCGGCGCGGACGGGTCAACCTCGGTCAGGACCGGATTGTGCCTGCTGACCAGCGCCTGGCGGTCGATACGGTCGATGCGCTCCCCCCGCTCATCGCGGCGGCCCGCAGCGCCGGCGCCGGCCGGCAGGGCCAGCGCCGCGCCGGCCGCCGCGGCGGTGAACATGAGACGGCGGCGGGAAAGGGAAATCGGACGCATGTGACAGGCCTTGATGATCGATTCAGGGCTGGTCATTCAACCATACGGCACAACCGGAAGTGAAGGTTTATACGCCGGCGCAGCCCAATTAATCATGTTTTTGCGTGTTTGCGGTTTTGCTTGAGGAAGCTTCGTCTTCGCTAGTCTTTAGTAGTAACGGGGCAGCATGCGCCCGGCAAAACAAGATGAAGGAGACAGGATGAGATTTTCCAACAGGACGGGCGTAATCGGCGCCATGTGCCTTGCGCTCGCCGCGCCGGCGTTCAGCGCGGTAGTCGGCGCCAACACCCCGGCCCCCGAAGTGAGCCTGGCGCGGCTCGGCGAGCTGCCAGCCGCGCAGCGCGCCGTATGGGCCGACTATATCGCCCGCTCGCAGAAGCAGGAGCGGTTCGACCGCGACAGCCTGGCCGCCGAACTCCAGCCCGGAGAAATCCCGCCGCCACCGCCGGTGGCAGGCAGCGGCAAAATGCCGCTGACGAAAGACGCCGCATGGTACACCTCGGCCGAAGCCCGCGCCATCGCCGACACCATCGTCAGCTTCCAGACGCCCTCGGGCGGCTGGAGCAAGAACCAGGACCGCACTAAGCCTCCGCGCCTGCGCGGACAGCGTTTTGCCAACGATGCCGAAACCATGCAGCTCAACACCGGCAGTTTCGACGCCCCGCGCGACCGCTTCTGGACCTTCGTGGGCTCACTGGACAACGGCGCCACCACCACCGAGATGCGCTTCCTGGGCCGCGTCCAGGCACAGTTACCCGGCAAGGACGGCGACGCCTACCGCGCCAGCATCGTCAAGGCCATCAAATACCTGCTGATGGCGCAGTATCCCAACGGCGGCTGGCCGCAGAACTACCCGCTGGAAGGCGGTTTCCACGACGGCATCACGTTCAACGACAACGCGGTGGCCGAAGCGGCCATGATCCTCGAAGATGTCGCCGAAGGCCACGCCGACTTCGCCTTCGTGACCAGGGACATGCGCGAGCAGGCCGGCGCCGCCAGCGCCCGCGCCATCAAGCCTATCCTGGACGCGCAGGTTGTCGTCGACGGTAAGAAGACCGTCTGGCCGCAGCAGGTGGACGCCATTACGCTGCAGCCCATCTCGGCGCGCAATTACGAGATGCGCTCGCTGGCCAGCGCGGAAAGCAGCGAAGTGCTGCTGTTCCTGATGCGCCAGCCCAAACAGACGCCCGAGATCAAGGCCGCGATCGACGCCGGCATCGCGTGGCTGAAGGCGCACGCCATCTACGGCAAGGCATTCACCAAGGTGAGCGACGAGGAAGGCCGCAAGCTGGTGGACAAGCCGGGCGCGGGCCCGATCTGGTCGCGCAACTACGACATCCAGACCGGCAAGCCTATCTTCGGCGACTGGGACAAGTCGATCCAGGATGATGTCAACAATATCTCCAAGGGGCGCCGCAACGGCTACTCCTGGTACAACTCGGCGCCGCAGAAGGCGATCGACGCCTACTCGAAGGCGGCCTCCGACATTGCCATCGCCGCGCCGCGCGGCCTGTCCAGCGTGATCGTGCAGGCCGAAGCCTTCGGCGCCAAGGGCGACGGCGTGAGCAACGACACGGCGGCGCTGCAGAAGGCCATCGACGCCACGGCGGCGCGCAAGGCCACGCTGGTGCTGAAACCCGGCACCTACCTTACCGGCGCGCTGTTCCTGAAGTCCGGCATGGCGCTGCTCCTGGACAAGGGCGTGAAGCTGGCCGGCGCGCAGGACATCAAGGCCTATCCGGTGATGCCGACGCGGATCGCCGGCATCGAGCTGGCCTGGCCGTCGGCGCTGCTCAATGTCTACGAACAGAGCGACGTCAAGATTTATGGCGAAGGCTCCATCGACGGCAACGGCAAGGTCTTCTGGGACCGCTTTCAATCGATCCGCTACGACTACGAAGCGCGCGGCCTGCGCTGGGCCGCCGACTACGACGCGCAGCGCCCGCGCCTGATCCAGATCTACAATTCCAGCCGCATTGAACTGGGCAACGGGCCGCAGGCCGAACCCCTGCAGCTGATGCGCTCGGGCTTCTGGACCGTGCAGGTGGTCTACTCGCACGACGTGAAAGTGTCCGGCATCGCCGTGCGCAACAACATCGACGGCAAGGGGCCATCCACCGACGGCGTGGACATCGACTCCTCGCACACGGTGCTGGTGGAGAACGCCGACATCGACGCCAATGACGACGCCCTGTGCCTGAAGGCCGGGCGCGACGCCGACGGCCTGCGCGTGAACCGGCCGACCGAGAATGTCGTCATCCGCAATTCCACCGTGCGTTCGGCCTATGCCGGCGTGACTTTTGGCTCGGAAACCTCCGGCGGCATCCGCAAGGTGCGGGTTCACAACCTGAAAGTGGTGGGGCCGGTACGCTACGGCATCCTGTTCAAGTCGGCCGCCACGCGCGGCGGCGGGGCTTCGGACATCGACATCCACGACATCGCCGTGGAACAGGCCGAAACCGGCATCCGCATCAATCTCAACTGGTTTCCAGCCTACAGCTACGCGAAGATTCCGGACAACGTGAAGGACGCCCCAACCTACTGGAAGACCCTGACCGCGCAGGTGCCGCGCGAAAAAGGCCTGCCGCAGGTACGCGACATCCGCATCAGCCGCGTCACGGCCAAGGGTCTGAAGACGGCGTTGGAGCTGGAAGCCTACGCGGACGCGCCGCTGCAGAATATCCACATCGACGAAGTCGACCTGGAAGCGGAAGCGGCCGGAGCCATCCGCCATGCCCGCAACGTGCAGATCACGCGCAGCCGCATCGCCGGCCGCAACGGGCAGCCCATCGCGCTGGAAAACGCGGACAACATCCAGATTGCGGCGGCCCCATGACCCGATCAGCTTCCACACGAAAAGGCACCCTGTCCTTCGCCATGCTTGGCCTATCCGGCCTGCTCGCGCAGGCGCTGCCGTCGTTCGCCGCCGACGCGCCGCAAAACGGCCAGCCACCCGTGGCCGGCATCGAGGCCAGCTGGCTTACCCCGCCGCCACGCCCCGACATGGCCTTCGTGCCGGACAAACTGCCTTCGCGCCCGGCCGTTCTGGCGGCGCTGGAATACGTGTCCGCCTCGCAGGTCGCCGACATGAGCCGGCATCCGATCCAGCTGTCGACCGGTTCCAACCTGGCCGAAATTTCCTCCAACTGGGTGGCCGCCACCTTCTATGTCGGCGCGGCGCGGCTGGCGCGCGTCTCCGCCAACAAGGACACGCTGCGCTTCCTCACCGCCACCGCTGAACACTACAACTACGCCTTGCGCGGCGCACGGGCCGACCGCCTGCTGCTCAATGCCGACGAACTGGCCATCGGCGACCTGTACCAGGAACTGTATGCCCGCCGTGGCCAGCAGGGCGTGATCATGCCGCTGCGGCAGCGGCTCGACTTCATGCTGCCGCACCTGAACCGCCCGCAGGAAACCGAAGCCCTGATCTGGTGGTGGTGCGACGCCCTGTTCATGGCCCCGCCGGTGCTGGCGCGCCATTCGGCCCTGACCGGCGATCCCCAGTACATCCGCGCCATGGACAAGGAATGGCGGCGCACCGCCGCCCGGCTATGGGTTGAGAAGGACCGCCTGTTCCTGCGCGACGAGCGCTTCAAAGACAAGGACCACCTGGGCGCCGGCGGCAAGTCCATCTACTGGGCGCGCGGCAACGGCTGGGTCATGGGCGGCCTGGCGCGTACGCTGGAAGCGATGCCCGCCAATTTCGAGGGCCGCGATTTCTATACCGGCATCTTCAAGAAAATGGCCGGCCGCATCCTCGAACTGCAGCAGCCCGACGGCCTGTGGCGCAGCGACTTGAATGACCCGAAGAACTTCCCCGAACCCGAAACCTCGGGCTCGGGCTTCTTCGTGTACGCGCTGGCCTGGGGCATCAACCACGGCCTGCTGGACCGCGAGGCCTACCAGCCCGCCGTGACCAAGGGCTGGGCGGCGCTGAACCGCCATGTGCTTCCCAATGGCCTGATCGGCGCGGCGCAGAAGACCGGCGACCGCCCCGTGCCGACCAAGGCCGGCGATGTCGGGCCCTACGCCACCGGCGCCTACCTGCTGGCCGGCCTGGAAGTGATCGGCCTGCACGGCCCGGCGCAAGCCCTGCCCGAACCCGCCATCACCCGCGACGACGAAGCCACCATCCAGGCCACCACGCCGCAACCCATCGCACCGAAGACCGTGGTCGGCGAGGCGGAAAAAGCCCGCCGCGAACAGGAGATGCGTGCCACCCGCGCCCTGTCCTACGACCCAGCAAGGAAACCGCAATGACGCAAGCAAGCCGCCGCACCGCACTGAAAAGCCTACTGGCCGCATCCACCCTGCTTCCGCTGATGGCGCCATCCGCGCAAAGCCAATCGCAGACGCAGACCCAGCCGCCATCGCCGCAGCCCACACCGGCGCCGCCGGCCGGCCCCGCCCCCAAGTCCTGGACCGACCCGAAGACCGGCCGCCGCATCGTCCGCATTTCGGACGAAGACGCCTCCGGCGTGCTGTACTTCTACCGCAACGCCTATACGCCCGAAGGCGACGTCATGGTCATCAAATCCCCGTCCGGGATTGCCGCCGTGCGGCTGAAGGACTGGAAAACCAGCCTGCTGATCAAGGGCAAAGAGAACGAGCTGCTGTTCATGCTGCGCACCACGCGCGAGGCGGTCTACGCCGTCACCGATCCCGGCGAAGGCGAAGCCGCGCAGCGCCCCAAGACCTACTACGCCATCCACGTGGACACGAAAAAGGTGCGCAAGCTGGCGCGCATCGAGGCCGGCGGCATCAACGGCTCCAATGCCGACGACACCCTGCTGATCGGCACCGTGGCTTACGGCGCCAAGCCGCTGCAGCCCAAGGACGCCGCCAGCATCGCCACGTTCGGCACCACCGAATACGCGGCCCTGGGCCCGGACGGCAAGCCGCTCAACTTCGCCAAGGCCAAGGGCGTGCGCATGCTGGAGCGCTGGGCCGCGCGCGTGCCGGCGGAACTGTTCACCATCGACATCAAGACCGGCGCGCGCAAGGTGCTGTACAAGACCGAGGAATGGATCGGCCACGCGCAGTTTTCGCCGGCCGATCCGAACCTGATCCGCTTCTGCATGGAAGGCCCGTGGCACCGGGTGGACCGCATCAAGCTGATCAAGGCCGACGGCAGCGGCCTGCGCAGCGCGCACGCCCGCACCATGAACATGGAGATCTGGGGCCACGAATTCTTCAGCCATGACGGCAAGTGGCTGTGGTACGACCTGCAGACCCCGCGCGGCCAGGTGTTCTGGGTGGCCGGCCTGGAACTGGCCACCGGCAAGCGCGTATGGAAGCGCGTGGAGCAGAACGACTGGGGCGTGCATTTCAATATCGCCCCGGACAACAAGACCTTCGCCAGCGACGGCGGCGACTTCGACATGGTCGCCCATGCCCCGGACGGCAAATGGATCTCGCTGCTGCAGGCGGAGCCCATCGTGGACGCCGACCTGGAGTCCTACGATGAAAAGCTCATCACCATCGAGAAGTTCAAGTCGACGCGGCTGGTCGACATGTCGGCGCACGACTACCGCCTTGAGCCGAACCTGCGCTTCACGCCGGACGGCAAGTGGCTGGTGTTCGCCTCGAACATGCATGGCGCGAACCACGTCTATGCCGTCGAGGCAGGTATCTGATTCAACTACAACAACAGGAGACAAGATGAAGCAAGCAATACGCCCAAGGGCAGGCATTCCACACGCCAGGCTGCGGCAGATAGCGCTGGGCGTGATGGCCCTGGTGGGGGCCACGCAGGCCCAGGCCCAGGCGCAGCGGGCCGGCACGGAGGCGGCGGCGGCGGAGAACACGGTGGTGGTCACCGGCTTCCGCGAAAGCCTGAACAATGCGCTGAACATCAAGAAGAACTCGGACGGCATCATCGACGTGATCAAGGCCGAGGACATTTCCAAATTCCCGGACGCGAACCTGGCCGAATCCATGCAGCGCGTGCCCGGCGTGTCCGTGGCGCAGGGCGACGGCGGCGAAGGCAAGCAGATTACCGTGCGCGGCCTGAACGCCGGCTTTACCCGGGTGCGCATCAACGGCATCGAAGGCACCACGGCCACCGGCGCGTCGGACATCAACGGCAGCACCAACCGTGGCCGCGCGTTCGACTTCAGCGTCTTCGCGGCCGAACTGTTCAACAGCCTGGCGGTGCGCAAGACCTCCGAGGCGGGGATCGAAGAAGGCTCGCTGGGCGCCACGGTCGACCTGCGCACCGCGCGCCCGTTCGACTTCAAGGGCGAGACCGCCAGCATTGGCGGCCAGGGCCTGTACAACACCGTTTCGAAGAAGACCCAGCCGCGCCTCACGGCCCTGTACTCGAACCGCTGGGACACGCCGATCGGCAAAGTGGGCGCGCTGGTGGCGCTGGCCTACGCCAAGCGCAGCGCCATCGAGGAAGGCTACGAATCGGTGGACAACATCGCCGGCTCCGTCAACGGCGGCTTCTGCTCGCCTATCGGCGCCGCCACCCAGTACCCGCTCAACAACCCCGCCAAGGGCATCGATGCGCAGAACTGCGGCTTCGGCGTGCCGCGCTCCGGCAACCTGGCCGTCTACTACGAGATCATGGGCCGCAAGGACGATTTCGGCGGCACCGTGGCAGCGCCGCTGGGCAGCTCGGGCGCCTTCCATCCGCGCATTCCGCGCTACCGCCGCTCGCAGACCGAATACGACCGCACCGGCCTGACCGGCACCCTGCAATGGCGCCCCGACCGCGCCACCGAACTGAATCTGGACCTGATGGGCGGCCGCTACAGCAACAAGCGCTACGACAACTACATCCAGGCCATCTCCTTCGGCCGCGACATGGTTGAAAACGGCAAGGGCCAGACCTCCATCGTGGACGCCAAGTTCAACGAGAACGGCAGCTGGACCTACGGCAAATTCGACGGCGTCGACATCCGCAGCGAAGGCCTGGTGGACGAGTACACCACCCTGTTCAAGCAGGGCGTGCTGTCGGCCAAGCGCGACGTGACCGACCGCCTGGTGGTCGACGTGATGCTCGGCGTGTCCGATTCACGCCTGAGCAACCCGCACCGCGCCACCGTGCAGATCGACGCGCCCAACGTCAACGGCTTCACCTGGGACTTCTCCAAGGGCGGCGTGCCGGCACTGGACTTCGGCATGGACGTGAGCAACCCGAACAACTTCTCGTTCGGCCCGCAGGAGGCCAACGGCACCGTGCACGGCAACTTCGTCGGCCGCTACCTGCGCACCTCGAACCGGCTGAAAACCAACTCCGTGAACGCCAGCTACGAGCTGACCGACAACCTCACCCTGCGCACCGGCCTGTCGGCGCGCAGGAACAGCTGGTTCAACTACGAGGTGGCGTCCGGCGGCATCCCGACCCAGGGCCTGCCTGCCGGCGTCTCGCTGGCCAGCCTCACGCGCCAGATCTCCGGCTTCGGCAGCGGCCTGGGCGCCGGCGTGCCGTCGTCGTGGGCGGCGGTGGACATGGACAAGTTCCAGTCCGTGTACAACACGGAGTGCCACTGCAGCGCGGTGCCGCTGTCGGAATACGTGCTGGCCAACCAGGTGAAACGCCAGGTGGACGAGAAGATCGACGCGCTGTACCTGTCGGGCGACTTCAAGGTCAACGCATGGGGCTTGCCGCTGCGCGGCAACCTGGGCGTGCGCGGCGCCGAGACCACCACCACCGCCATGCAGCTGATCAAGGACCCCGCCGGCCAGCTGGTGCCGCGCGTGGTCGAGCACACCTATCGCGACTGGCTGCCGGCGTTCAACGTCACGGCCACGCTGCCGAAAGACCTGCTGGTGCGCTTCTCGGCCGGCAAAACCCTGTCGCGCGCGGAATACGTGGACCTGGCGCCATCGGCATCCATCAACCTGACCGGCCAATCGGTCTCGATCGGCAATCCAACGCTCGATCCGATCCGCGCCAACACCTTCGACCTGCAGGCCGAGTGGTACTACGCGAAGAACGCGATGTTCTCGGTGGGCGTGTTCCACAAAAACATCAAGACCTTCATCCAGCGCACCAACGAGCTGATGACGTATGCCGAGACCGGCCTGTCCAACTCCTACCTGACCGCCACCGGCTGCTCCATCACCGGCGGCACGCCGGCCTGCCAGATCCAGCCGAACACGCAGGTCAGCGTGAGCCAGATGGTCAACACCAAGGGCGGCCCGCTGGACGGCCTGGAGGTCAACTGGCAGCTGCCGTTCACCTTCCTGCCTGGCGCGTGGAGCAATTTCGGCGCGCTGGCCAACTACACCAAGGTCAAGTCCCGGATCACCTACATCACGCGCGTGGACAATCCGCGCACGCCGGCCAACGAGCAGCTGACCGAGGAGGCCAACTTCATCGGCCTGTCGCCCAACGCCTACAACCTGACGGTCTACTACGAGGACAAAAAGTTCAGCGCGCGCGTGTCGGCCACGCACCGTTCCAGCTTCATCCGCGACGTGCTGCGCAACGCCAACGGCAGCGACCACTCGTTCGCCGACCCGTCCACCAAGGTCGGGCTGTCGATGTCGTACAACGTCACGCCGCAGCTGCGCGTGTCGTTCGAGGCGCAGAACCTGACCGACGAGCCGCTGCGCTACGGCAAAGACACGGAGCGTGACGACACGCTGCTGTACGGGAAATCCGGCCGGTCCTACGTGCTGGGGGCGAACTACAAGTTCTGAACGCAGCCGTCCACGCACTGAATGTCTCTGCGGTGTTTTGACGCGGGCTTGGTCCCGCGTCTTTTTTTTTGCGGCGGCAGGGTTTGGCGGCGCAGGTACAATCGCGGGGTCTTCACTTTTCCGCTTGTCCGACATGCCAGCCATTACCGATTTCAGCGCCCAGACGCCGCTGCCTGAATACGACCATCCGCGCGAGGAGCGCCGCCTGCAGGGCAATCCTGCGCGCACAACCTGGAACCATTTCACCAGCGCGGGCGGCGACATGGCGGCGGGGATTTGGGCGTGCGAGGTGGGCAGCTGGCGCATCGCCTTCGCCGAAGGAAAAGATGAGTTTTTCTTCGTCACCGAGGGCCGCTGCCGCCTGATCGACGAGCAGGGCCATGCCGTCGAGGCCGGCCCGGGCTCGGCGCTGGTGATCCCGGCCGGCTTCCGGGGCGTGTTCGAAGTGCTTGAACCGGTAAAGAAGCACTACGTGATTGTCGACCGCAAGGGCTGACGCGGCAGGCTTACGCTTTCTTGGAAAGATCGCGCACTTTTTTGTGCTTGGCGCCGAAAACAGGATCCCACTCCGTCAGCCCCAGGCTCATCGCCAGGGCGTACACGGTGTCGACATCGTCGGCGCTCCACTCCCCTCCGCCCCGTTTCACGATGTGCTTGTGCTGCGGAGGAAGGGTCTGGTCGCGGTGGGTGCCGATGTGGCGCGGATCGGCTTGCGTCAGCTCATAGGAACCCGCGAATTCCGTATAGATGGCTGTGGCCAGTTTCTGGATCCCGCCAGCGGCGCCGCCCACCGTCATGTTGGTCTCCAGCGACAGGACGCGGCCACCCATGACGGTGATCGATTGCAGCTTGGCCGACTGGGCCCCATTGTCAATGATCTTGTGGCTCACCGAGCGCCGGGGATTCCACAGCATGCTGACGTCGGGCTTGGCCAGGGGTTCGTCCTTGAATTGCTGGAGGATGCCGTCGGCGAGGTGCGGCCACATGGCGAGATCCACCCACCACAGCGTTCTCTTCTTGTCGCCTTCGATATCGAGCTCTTCCACGCCTTCCACAACCGACGTCTGGATCGTGTTGTATTGGTTTTTGGCAAGCTTGATGTAGGCTTCTTTCCCTTCGATTACATAGGCGACTTTGTCATCGGCCATAATCGCCAGTAATTGTTCTTTGGTCTTATTCACGCGCTGGGCTCCGGTATTGTTCTCACAAGATTCTTTGTACCAGGAAGCGCTCTCCGCAATGATGGTTAATGGCAGGCGGCCCGCTTCCTGGCACGCCATGCCATCTTCCAATCTTTCTTGATAATGTGCAAGGCCAACAACAACAATTCGGCCGCCGCCGCATCGCTGACGCGACAAGTGACAGCGACGCGGCCAGCGACAAGCGGTTAAAAATCCCAGATCACCGGCACATAACGGAAGGCGCCGCCGTCCACGGCCACCCGGCCGACCGATGGGAACGGCAGGTGGGACGCCACCAGCAGTCCGCCATTCTCCGCCAGTTCGCGGAACAGGCCGATCCGCACGCGGGTCGATTCCTCGGGATCATGTTCGAAGCCGTTTTGCCATTCCGGATGGTCGAAGGCGACCGGGAACATGGCGTCGCCGGCGAAGGTCAGCCGCTCGCCTTCCGACGTCAAGTCGACCACGCTATGCCCCGGCGTGTGGCCGCCGGTGAGGCGCACCACCACCCCTGGCGCAACCTCGTACCGGTCTTTGAAAATCCGCAGGTTGCCGCGGTATTCCTTCAGGAAGCTGGCCGCGGTCGAGCGCAGCACGGCCGGCACCGGGGTTGGCATGGCCGTCCGGGTGAAATCGGGCGCGTCCCAGAATTCGACTTCGGCGGCGGCAACGTGGATGCGCACGTCAGGACGCAGCTGCTCCTTCACGCCTTCGGCCAGCAGGCCGCCCACATGGTCCATGTGCATGTGGGTAATGATCACGTCGGTCACGGTGTTCAGCGCGATGCCGGCAGCCTTCAGCCGCTGCGGGAACTGCCCCGCGCGCGGGAAGCCCGAGAATTGCGAACCCAACCCCGTATCGACCAGGATGGTCTGCCCGCCGCTGCGTGCCACCATCACGTTCAGCGGCCAGTCGAACGCGTCGCGCGGCATGAACATGTAGTCCAGCCAGTTCGCCAGATCGTCCGGCGTGGCATTGGTGGCCATGGTCGCGGTGGGCAGCGGCAGCACGCCGTCGCTGACGATCAGCACGTCTATCTCGCCGACCTGCAGCGCGTAGCGGGACGGCACCAGTTCGCTGGGCTTCTGCGTACCTTGGGACAAGGCGTTATCAATGGCAAACATAATGAGACCTCCAAAAAGACAGCCCGGTTGCCCGGACAAACCAGTCGGGCGACTGGCAGCAAGTGGTAGGTCTCATCGTAGAGTTGAAGCGCGCGCGGCGGTAGGCATGCAGCAGGGCTCACAGTGGTGCCTTAAACGCACCAAACACCGCTAGCCGGTGTGCGCCTTGCCGTCGGCGGTCCCGTGCGCGGTGCCCACGCCAGCCTGGCCAGCCCCGCCGGCCAATTGCAGGGCGATCGCCAGCACATTGTCCATCGTGGCCACGTGCACCTGGAACCATTCCATCAGCAATTGCAGCGCGCTGCGCGCCGCGGCGTAGTTGAGCGGATCGATGTGGTGCAGGGCCGCCAGCACCCGCGCGTGCTGTTCCAGGTGCGGCTGCATGCCGGGAAAGCCGATCTGCTCCATGAGCTCCTCTTCGGCCCGGAAGTCGGCCTCGATGTCGTCGATCAGCGCCGGCACGCCGGCCTCCAGGCCGCTGTCGTTGCCGGCCAGCAGTCCGGCGACCCGCTCAGCCAGCGCCCTGTGTGCCGCGTCGATGGCGGGTTGGCCCAGGACCAGCTCGGGTGGCCAAGTGTCGGTATTCATGGTTGCGTATCCTTTGCAGCGGTTGCGGCGGACTCTCGTGCGGCTGGCGCCGGGTCACTTGCCAAGGTAGGCGCTTGCGCCGCACCTGTCACGCGCTGTTTCTGCGCCAGATCAAGAAGCGCCGCAATAAGCGGGCGCCGCGCCGGGATAGTCCCGCTCCAGCGCCGTCACCGCCGCTGCCTTCATGGCGCGGCGCGCTGGTCGGTGATGACCTGCATGCCCTCGCGCAGCGCGCCGGCCAGCACCTCCGATTCGCGCCCGTCGCTGATGCCGAGCGTGACGGCCACCGGGTGCGGCGCGCCGTCCTGCAGCACCCACAGCGTGCGCGGCGCGCGCGCCGGCCCGTGCGGCACCAGGCTGGCCACCAGCGCGCCGGGCCGGGCCGCGTCGGCGCCGCGCGGCCCATAGCGCAGCGCGCTGTTCGGTATCAGCAGCGCGTCGGCGCGCTGCGCCACGCGGATGGTGGCCCTGGCCGTCATGCCGGGGCGCAGGCTCAGGTCGGCATTGTCCACGTCCAGCTCGGCCACGTAGGTGACCACGTTGCCGGCGGTGGTGGCGCCATAGGCGATGCGCGTGATGACGGCCGGATACAGGCGCTCCGGGTAGCTGCTGACGGTGAAGCTGGCGCGCTGGCCGACACGCGCCGCGCCCACGTCGGCCTCGCCGATATCGACGCGCAGGCGCAGCCGGCGCAAGTCCTCGGCCAGCGAGAACAGCGGGACGGCCTGCAGCGAACCGGCCACGGCGTTGCCGGGGTCGACGCTGCGGCTGAGCACGATGCCGTCGATGGGCGAGCGGATCGCCGCGCGCGCCAGGCTGGTGCGGTCGGTCGACAGCGCCGCCTGGGCGCTCTGCACGCTGGCCGCCGCGCTCAGCCAGCCGGCCTCGGCGCGCGCCAGCGCCGCCCGGCCGGCGTCGAGCTCGGCCTGCGAGGGCACCTGGCCGCCCGACAGGCGCGCCACTTCCTGCAGCCGCGCCAGCGCGCTGCGCGCCTCGGCCAGCGTGGCGTCGCCCAGGGCCACGCCGGCGCGCGCGGCCGCCAGCGCGGCGCGCGAGCGCACGATCTGGTCCTCCAGCTTGGCCGTGTCCAGCTGCACCAGCACCTGGCCGCGCCGCACCGGGTCGTTGATGTCCACCAGCACCCGCGCCACGGTGCCCGACAGCTCGCTGCCGACGTTGACCGCGCGCGTCGGCTGCAGCGTACCGTTGCCGGTCACGCTCATGGCCACGCTGCCGCGCCGCACGGCCGTGCTGCTGTAGGGCGCCGGGCCGCCGGGCCCGCTGCGCGCCTGCCACGCGTACAGCGCCGCGCCGGCCAGCACGGCCGCCAGCGCGGCTGCCAGCCAGGGCGCCGCGTTGCGCCACCGGGGCCGCGCATCCGGCGCGGCGCCGGCCGCATCGTCCGGCGGCGCCGGCTCGTCGAACATGGGTAACATGGCATGCACCTTTCACTCGTTGCGGCCGGGGTCCGGCCGGTCCGGCTGCCAGCCGCCGCCCAGCGCCCGCGCCAGGCGCACCAGGGCGGTAGCGGCGCCGGTGCTGGCCTGCGCCAGGCCGTCCTGCGACGCATACAGCGCGCGCTGGGTTTCCAGCACGGTTTGGTAGTCGGCCAGGCCGCCGGCGTAGCGCTGGCGCGCCAGCAGCGCGGCATTGGCGGCGGCGGCGCCGGCCAGGCGGAAATGCGCGGCGCGGCGCTGTTCGGCGGCCAGCGCGGCCAGCGCGTCCTCCACCTCCTGCAGCGCCGCCAGCAGCACCGCCGTGTAGGCGGCCTGCGCCTGCTCGAGCGCGGCGCGCTGCTGCGCGAGGCGCGCCCGGCTGGCGCCGCTGTCGAACGCGTTGCCTGCCACGCTGCCCAGCAGCGCGCGCAGCAGCGTGGCGCCGCTGCCGCCGGTGCCCACCCCGCTCAGCCCGAGCGAGCCCTCCAGCCGCACCACCGGATAGCGCGCCGCGTCGGCCTGGCC
Organism: Massilia sp. BGA-UO-ETr-WB1; assembly: GCF_059567845.1. Classification (NCBI taxonomy): domain Bacteria; kingdom Pseudomonadati; phylum Pseudomonadota; class Betaproteobacteria; order Burkholderiales; family Oxalobacteraceae; genus Massilia; species Massilia sp. BGA-UO-ETr-WB1. The sequence goes on from NZ_JCAQOT010000027.1 coordinate 1,381,485, forward strand.
CACCCGCGCGCGCGCGGCGGCCAACTGCCACTCCGCCGCGCGCACGTCCGGCCGCTGGCGCAGCGCGGCCGCCGGCGGCGCCGGCGCCAGTTCCCCGGCCGCCTGCGGAATGCCCGGCCCGGGCGCCAGCTCGGCCGCCATCGCCGCCGGCGCCTGCCCGCACAGCACGGCGACGGCGTGGGCCAGCAGGGCCGCACCGCTGTCGAGCGCGGCCAGCTGGGCCGCCGCCTGCTCGGTGGCGCCGACGGCCTGCTGCTGCTCGAGCGAGGTCAGCAGCCCGGCCTGCACGCGCCACGCCGTGATCTGCTGCGTGCCCTGCTGGCTGGCCAGGTTGGCCTCGGCGATGGCGCGCCGCGCCTGCGCGCCCCGCAGCTCCAGGTAGGCGCGCGCCACGTCGGCCGCCACCGCCACCCGGGCCGCAGCCAGCGCGGCGGCGCTGGCTGCCAGGTCGGCCTCGCCGGCGGCCAGCGCATGGCGGTTGGCGCCGAACACGTCCGGCTCCCAGCTCGCCTCCAGGGCGGCATTGCCCTGCTTGTCCGCCGTCACGCCGTCCGATCTGCTGTGCCGGGCCTGGGCCGTAAGCCGCACCGTGCTGCCCAGGCCGGCGGCCGCCGCGTCGCGCGCGGCGCGCGCCTCGCGCAGCGCCGCGCCCGCCGCGGCCACGCTGGTGTTGGCCGCCAGCGCGCGCTGCACCAGCCGGTCCAACTGCGGATCGCCGAAGCGGCGCCACCACGCGTCCAGGTCGCTGGCCGGCGCCGCCGTGCCGCCGGCGGACCAGGCCGCCGGCGGCGCGTACGGCACGGCGGCCGGCGGCAACGGCACCGGCCGCCAGGCGGCGCAGCCTGACAGCACCAGCGCGGCCACGCCGGCGCACAGCGTCAAGCGGGCGGCCATGGCGTCACCGCAGCACCAGCACCGGGATGTCGCTGTGCACCAGCACTTTCTGCGTTTCACTGCCCAGCAGCAAACCCTTGAGGCCGTGCCGGCCGTGCGTGGCGATACAGATCAGGTCGCAGCCCCGTTCGCGCGCGGTGCGGACGATGGCCTCGTGCGGCTGCTCGGCGCGCACCGCCACCGTCTCGCAGGGCACGCCCTGCTCGCGCGCCGCCGCGGCGACCGCGTCGAGCAGGGCGTGCGCGTGCGCGGCGCTCTCGCGCTCGTAGCGCTCGCGGGTGTCGGCCAGCATGTCGGCATGGTAGGTCAGCGTGCGGAAGTCCAGCATCGCGTGCATGGCGGTGACGCGGGCGCCGCAGCTGCGCGCGAAGGCCAGCGTCTTGGCGGTCATGGCGGCAGCGATGTCCGAGCCGTCGGTGGGAAGCAGGATATGGTTGAACATGATGTGCTCTCGTCGGTATGGCGGATAGGTCGGCAAATCGGGGACGGGTCAATGCGCCGCGATGCGCTGGTCCCCGGCCTTGCGCTTGACGGTGGAAAAAGCGGCCGCGCCGCGCGGCCTGTTACTGTTGTACGCCGCCAGCCGCGCCATTTCCCCGACATGCATCAAGTGCGGCCAACATGGCGCGCGCCGGGAGGCCATCGGCGCATCAGGCCGGGTAGCCCACCGTCTGCGCCAGCATCACGCGCTGGCCCGCGCCCAAGCCCATGCGCTGCGCCAGTTCGGCCGGATCGAACCAGGCGCGCGTGACCGTGGCCATGCCCTCGGCGGCGCACAGCAGGTACACGTTCTGGCTGATATGGCCGGCGTCGAAGGCGGCGTGCAGCAGCCGCTCGGCGTGATCCTCGGTCGGCAGTCGGCCCAGGTTGGCCACGTACAGCAGGTTGACCGGCGCCACGCCCGGGAAATCCTGCTTGCCGGTGGCGGCGCGCAGGTCGGCCCGCCCGCACAGCACCAGCGCCGGCGCGGCCGGCTCGTAGCGGTACCAGCCGTCGGCCATCACCACATAGATGTCGATCTCCTGCGCGTTCGACACCGACGGCGCCGTGCGGCCGTGTTCCGACGGCCGGTTGACGCCGTAGGCGGCCCACAGCAGGCGCGACAGCCGGTAACGCGGCAACGCGCGCGGGCTGAAGGCGCGCTGCGAGCGGCGCAGCTTGAGGGTGTCGAGCAGGCCCAGGGCCAGCGCGCTGATGTCCGAGTCGAGCTCCAGCGCCGCGGCATCCACCAGCGGCAGCACGCCGCCGTCTTGCAACTCGGCGTGCTCCGCAGCAGCCGGCGCGGCCGGCGACGGCGGCAGCAGGCGCAGCAGCGCCTGCAGCAGGTTGGCCCGGCTCACCATGCCCTCCAGGCGCCCTTCGCGCAGCACGGGCACCCGCTTGATGCGGTGCTCGGCCATCAGCGCCGCCACCTGTTCCAGCGGCGTGTCCGGCGCCACGCCGACGACGGCGGCGCTCATCACCTCGCCCACCAGGGCGCCCCGCCCCGCCCGGTCCGCCCCGCCGCGCGCACGCAGCAGCGCCAGCCACGGCGGCGCGGCGCCGCCGCCGCCCAGTTCGGCCCGCCGCAGCAGGTCGCCCTCGCTCAGCATGCCGGCCAGCCGGCCTTGTGCATCGACCACCGGCAAGGCGCCCAGCCGGTGCTTGAGCATCAATCCGATGGCGTGCCGCACGCCCGCCTCGGGGCCCACCGTGATCAGCAGGCGGGCCATGACGTCGGCGGCGATCATGGCCGCCGCTCCGGTTCTGTGTTGCGCATGTCGTGCTCCTTGAAATGGTTGCCGGCATGCCGCCGGCGTTGCCTACTATGGGGGCTGGCGCGGCCGGTTTCCTTGATCCAGGTCAAATCAGCCCGCCTCCGGCAGCAGCACGGCGGCCCCGTCGAAGGCGCCGGCGCGCAGGTCCGCCAGCGCGGCGTTGGCCTGCGCCAGCGCGTAGGGCACCGGTGCGGTGCGCAGCGCCACGCGCGCGGCCAGCGCCATGAAGGCGGCGCCGTCGGCGCGCGTCAGGTTGGCCACCGAGCGCAGGCTGCGCTCGCCCCACAGCAGCGCATACGGCATGGCCGGCAGTTCGCTCATGTGGATGCCGGCGCACACCACCGTCGCGCCCCGGGCGCAGGCGGCCAGCGCCAGGGGCACCAGGCGGCCGTCGGCGGCGAACAGGATGGCCGCCTCCAGCGGCACCGGCGCCGGCTGCGCCGACGAACCGGCCCACACCGCGCCCAGCGCGCGCGCGAACTGCTGCGAGCGGCGGTCGCCGGGACGCGTGAAGGCGTACACTTCGCGCCCCTCGGCCACGGCCAGCTGCGCCACGATGTGCGCAGCGGCGCCGAAGCCGTACAGGCCCAGCCGGCGCGCCGCACCGGTCATGGCGTAGGCCCGGTAGCCGATCAGGCCGGCGCACAGCAGCGGCGCCGCGTGCAGGTCGTCGTAGCGCTCGGGCAGCGCCAGGCAGTAGCGCGCGTCGGCCAGCGCATAGCCGGCGTAACCGCCGTCGCGGTCGCAGCCGGTAAAGCGGGCCCGCGCGCACAGGTTCTCCCGCCCGCCCAGGCAGTAGGCGCAGCGGCCGCAGGTGCGCGCCAGCCAGGGCACGCCCAGCCGCTGGCCAAGCCGCCACTGGCCGGCCTGGCTGCCGGCGGCCACCACCACGCCGACGATCTCGTGCCCCGGCACCAACGGCAGGCGGCGCGGCGCCAGCTCGCCGTCCAGCAGGTGCAAATCGGTGCGGCACACGCCGCAGGCCGTCACGCGCAGCAGCACGTCGTGGCCGCGCGGCCGCGGCACCGGCAGCATCCGCGCCTCCAGGCCCGCCCCGGGCCCGCCGTGCGCCAGCACCATCGCCGGCATCGTGGCCGGCAGGGCCGCGGCGGCCCGGCTATCGCTGCGCATCATCCCGTTCTTCCGGCGGCGCGGCCCAGTACAGCACCAGTTCGCGCCGGCCGCCATCGGCCACGCGGACGCGCCGCGTCTGCGTCTGGCCGCCGGCGCGCGCCGTGAGCTGGTAGCTGCCGGCGGGCAGGCGCACGTACAGCAGCGGCCCGGCCTGCGCCAGCTGCAACTGCGCGCCGCCCCGGCTGTCGCGGATCTCGACCTCGACATCGGCGCGGTAGGCGCCGCTGCCCCGGTTGGCGAACAGCAGCGCCAGGTTGTAGTCCGCGCGCTGCTGCCGCATCTGCTGGCGCTCCTCCTCCCCCGCGCCACCGTCCAGGTAGGCGGCGCCCGGCCCGTCCTGCGCCGCGCCGGCCGCGCCGCTGGCCAGCGCGGCCAGCATGGCCGCCCCGCCCAGCACGGCCCTCCATCGCATGCGTTCCATGTGCGTCTCCCTCAAGTCAGGTGATCGGCCGAGATCAGCACCTTCAGCGCGCCGCTGGCGGCCGCCTCGCCGAAGCAGGAGTAGGCCTGCAGGATGTCGCTGAAGCGGAAGCGGTGGCTCACCAGCCCGGCCGCGTCGAGCCGGCCCGATAGCACCGCGCGCAGCAGCTGCGGGATGGCGGCCGTGTCGACCAGGCGCGTGGTGATGCTGATGTTGTGCGACCACAGGCGCTCCAGGTGCAGGTCGGCCTTGCAGCCGTGCACCCCGACGTTGGCCACCGTGCCGCCCGGCGCGACGATGTCGGCGCACAGCTCGAAGGTGGCCGGCACGCCGACCGCCTCGATCGCCGTGTCCACGCCGACGCCGCCGGTCAGCGCCAGCACCGCCTTCACGGCGGCCCGGTCCACCGCGCGCACTGTGTGGCTGGCGCCGAAGCGCCGGCTCAGTTCGAGCCGGTGCGGGTCGATGTCGACCATGATGATCTGCGCCGGGCTGTAGAACTGCGCCGTCATCAGCGCGGCCAGCCCCACCGGGCCGGCGCCGACGATGGCCACGCTGCCGCCCGGCGCCACCTTGCCGTTGAGCACGCCGCACTCGAAGCCGGTCGGCAGGATGTCGCTCAACATCACCAGCGCGGCCTCCTCGGCCCCCGCCGGGATGTGGTACAAGCTGGTGTCCGCATGCGGGATGCGGACGTACTCGGCCTGGGTGCCGTCGATCTTGTGGCCCAGTATCCAGCCGCCGTTGGCGCAATGCGAATACATGCCGCGCCGGCAGTATTCGCAGCGCGCGCAGGACGTGATGCAGGAAATGAGCACCGCGTCGCCCGGCGCGAAGCCGCTGACGGCCGCGCCCACGGCCTCGACCACGCCCACCCCTTCATGGCCCAGCGTGGTGCCGGGCAGGCAGGTGGGCACGTCGCCCTTCAGGATGTGCAGGTCGGTGCCGCAGATGGTGGTGCGGGTGATGCGCACCACCGCGTCGGTGGGCGCCTGCACCTGCGGCACCGGCTTGTCCCGCAGTACCGGCTGGCCCGGTCCTTCATACACTAGCGCGCGCATGGCCGTGCCCCCCTAGTTGATGGCCAGCTTCTTGGCGCCGCCGTTGGCGCGCTTGGGCAGGGTCAGCTCCAGCACGCCGTCGTGGTACTTGGCCACGGCCTTGCTCTCGTCGACGTCCTGGCCCAGCGTGAAGCTGCGCAGCTGCTGGCCGACATAGCGCTCGCTGCGCAGCAGCGTCTCGCCCTTCTTCTCCTCGTGCTCGCGCCTGGACTCGGCCGCGATCGACACCCGGCTGCCGTCGATCTGCACCGAGATGTCTTCTTTCTTCATGCCGGGCAGTTCGGCCTTGACACTGTAGGCTTGCTCGCTTTCGCTGACGTCGAGCCGGATCTGGGGCGGGCCGGCCAGGTCGCGCAGCGCATGCTTGAAGCCCATGTCGCGGAAAAAATCCTCGACGTTGCGCAGCGGATCGGCGCGCACCAGGTCGCGGAAGGGGTCGAAATGCGTCACATGATGGTGTGCCATGGTGTTTCTCCTAGAAATTGGTTAGGCCGGGGAACGCTGGCGGGCGCCGGCCACCGCCCGCAGGATCGCAAGCAGCGTGCAGGCCGCGCTGCTTGTCGATGGCTGGATTCTGCGGCAAGCCGCAACGGCGCGCGCGCCGCAAAACCGATCTGGAACAAGTTCGCGCACAATTCTTTGCGCGCCCCCTTTTTCGGGAAAAATTTGATCTAGCCCCCTGTTCACGGGCCCCGCCCTGGATAACACTGACAGTCCGAGACCCAGACGCCGACCGCAAGGCGCGCCCCGACGCCATGAATACCCCGCACTCCACCGCTCTTCCTCCCGCACCGGTCCCGGGCCGGCAAACCGGCTGCGACACTTGCATGGCGCGCCACTTCTGCCTGCCGACGGCCGGCGTGGCCGGCTCCGCCGCCCGCGCGCCGCTGCGCCGCATTCGCGTGCCGCGCGGCAGCGCGCTGTACAGCGCCGGCGCGCCGGTCGGCGAATACGTCTACGTGGTGCGCTACGGCTGCTTCAAGCTCAGCCGCACGGACCGCGGCGGCGCCCGCGTCATCCTCGGCTTTCCCGGCAGCGGCGATTTCTTGGCGCTGGAGGCGATCGGCCTGGCACACCACGACTGCAGCGCCGTGGCGCTGGAGGACAGCGAGGTGTGCGAAATCGGCTACGAGGGCATGCGCGAGCAGGCGCAGTTTTTCCAGGGCGTCATCAGCCACAGCATCCGCGACATGCAGGACGTGCTGTTGCAGCAGCGTCGCACCACGGCCGAGCAGCGCCTGGCGGCCTTCCTGCTGCGCCAGTCGGCCTGGCACGCCGCGCGCGGCTGTTCCGAACTGCGCTACCGCCTGCCGATGGCGCGCCAGGACATTGCCGCCTTCCTCAACCTGACCCCTGAATGCCTGAGCCGGCTGCTCGGCCGCTTCCGCCGGCTCGGCCTGATCGCCGCCGGGCGCCACGACGTCACCCTGCTCGACCGCGCCGGCCTGGAGGCGCTGGCGGCGCCGGCGCGCGCGGCCTGAACCCTCAGGACTGAGTGCTTCGAATTTGACCTGGATCAAACCTGGGCGCGGCCGGCGGCGACTATCATGCAATACGCGCCTGGTCCCTGCGTCGCATGGATCCGGCGCGCGGCGCCCCCGCGCCAGAAAGGCACGGCCATGAACTCCAGCAAATTGCACAACGTCATCCCCCTGCGCACGGACACCCGTGCCATGTCCTGCCTGAGCTGCGAGGCGCGCGCCGCGTGCTTGCCGGCCGGCATGGACGACGCCGACTGCGCCCGCGTCGACCGCCTGGTGCTGCAGCGCCACCGGCTGCTGCGCGGCGACGACCTGTACCAGATGAACGAGGTGGTGCGCGGCCGCGTGTACGCGGTGCGTAGCGGCCACTTCAAGTGCTACCGCCTGACGCCGGGCGGCGACCAGCGCATCACCGCCCTGCCCGGGCGCGGCACCCTGCTGGGCCTGGAAGCGCTGGGCCAGGAGCGGCACGCCGGCGCCGCCACCGCCACCTCCGACAGCGTGCTGTGCGAGCTGTCCCACCCGCGCCTGCTGGAGGCGGCGCGCCACTTTCCCGCGCTGGAGCAGCGCCTGGAACAGATGCTGAGCAGGGAACTGGCGCGCCAGCACGGCCTGGCCATGATGCTGGGCTACGCGCGCGCAGAACAGAAGCTGGCCTGCTACCTGCTGGAGCTGGCGTGGAGCAGCCGCCACCGCGACGGCGGCCGCGTGTGCGTCGACTTGCCGCTCACGCGGCAGGACATCGGCGACTATCTCGGCCTGACCGACGCCACCGTCACGCGCCAGCTGCTGCGCCTGCAGCGCGACGGCGTGCTGCAGGTGGAACGGCGCCACGTGGTGCTGGCCGACCAGCCCCGGCTCGAGCGCATGGCGGCCGGCAAGGACCGCACGCCGGACGCGCGGCCGCGCACGGCGCAGCGCTAGCGGCGCGCCCCCATCGTCAAGGAGAGCAACGTGCCCCACACCATCCTGCTGCCCACAGACGGCAACCCGCGCGCGGCGCCGGCCATCGAGCGCTGCATGCGGCTGGCGCGCGCCAACGCGGCCGCCGTCGTCGGCCTGTACGTGCTGCCGTGCGAAGACTTGTCGGTCCCGGAGGACGACAGCTACCTGCAGGAACGGGAGCGCCCGTCGAGCGTCGTGCGCGCCGCCGATGCGCTGCGCGCGGTCGAAACGGCCGCCGCCGCCGCAGGGGTGCCCTGCACGGTGCTGACGCGCTGCGCGGCCGCGCCCTACACGGCCGTCATCGCGGCGGCGCGCGAACGCCAGTGCGACCTGGTGTTTCCCGACGCCATGGAGCGCATGCCGGACGCCGCCGAGAGGGCCGCGCTGCAGCAGTCGGGCATCGCCCTGGCGGCGGGCGCGCCTGTGTAAACCGGATCAGGCCCGCCGCAGGGCGGTCTGGCGGCCGGTGCGCCCGGCGCTGGCCGGCCGGGCGGAATACGGGAGCAGTGCCGGGCTGGGGACATGGGCTTTTCCAATAGATGTTGCGTTGGAATAAGATCATGCGGCGAACATTCACCCCGCGTTAGCCGGCCGATTTGATCCAGATCAAGGCAGGCGCAGGGCCCATGCGCCGACAATGCGCTTGGCGGGCGCTGTGCCCGGCCATACACCGCGAACCGCTCCGCCTTGCACAAAATGCCTCTCTTCGACACCCTGCGCCGTGCGGCGCGCGGCCCTGCGTCGGCCGCCCTGCTCTTGGCGCTCACGCACGGCGCGGTGCGCGGCGCCCCGCCCGCCGCCGACGCGGAACGCGCCTGGCTGGAGCGTTTCTACGCGGCGCGCGCCGATGCGCCGGCGTGGGACGGCGCCGGCTCGCCCCGCGCCGCCCAAGCCCTCGCGCTGCTGGCCCGGGCCGCAGAGGACGGCCTGGCGCCGGCCGACTACGCCCTCGCCCCGCGCGCGGCCACGCCAGCGCAATTCGACGCCGCGCTCACGCAGGCCATGCTGCGCTACCTGCACGACTTGCACGCCGGCCGCACCGCCGGCGGCCTGGCGGCGCCGGCGGCCGGGCCCGCCTTCGATCCCGTCCCGCTGCTGCAAACGGCACTGACGGCCGGCGACGTGGCCGGCGCGGCCGCCGCCGCCGCGCCCCGGCTGCCGCTCTACCAGCGCCTGAAAACCAGCCTGGCGCAGTACCGGGCGCTGGCGGCGCGGCGCTTCGATCCCCTGCCCCCGCCGGCCGGCCCGGCCGTCGCGCCCGGCGGCAGCTATCGGGGCGCGGACGCGCTGCGCACCCTGCTGGCGGCGCTGGGCGACCTCGCCCCGCAGGACGGCGCCGCCGCCGGCGCGGACTACCCGCCTGCGCTGGCGGCGGCGGTGGCGCGCTTCCAGGACCGGCACGGCCTGCAAGCCGACGGCAAACTTGGCCGGCAGACGCTGGCCGCCCTGAACGTGCCGCTGGCGGCCCGGGTGCGCCAGATCGAACTGGCGCTGGAACGGCTGCGCTGGCTGCCCGAGCTGGCGGGCCCGCTCATCGCCGTCAACCTGCCCTCCTACCGCCTGTGGGCCTACCGCAGCACGGCGCCCGGGGCGCGGCCGGCGCTGGCCATGCGCGTCATTGTCGGCCGCGCCGGACGCCATCCCACGCCGCTGTTCATCGGCCAGATGCGCTACGTGGAATTCCACCCCTACTGGAACGTGCCGGCCAGCATCACGCGGGCCGAGATCCTGCCGGCCCTGGCGCGCGACCCGGCTTACCTGGCCAGCCACGACATGGAGCTGGTGGACGCCCAGGGCCGCCCCGCCGCCGGCCGCGACGCGCCGGCCGCGCTGCGCGCCGGCGCCCTGCGCGTGCGCCAGCGGCCCGGGCCGCAGAACGCGCTGGGCCCGATCAAATTCGGCCTGCCCAATCCGATGGGCATCTACCTGCACGCCACCCCGGCCGGGCAGCTGTTCCAGGCCGCGCGGCGCGACTTCAGCCACGGCTGCATCCGCGTGCAGGACCCGGCTGCCCTGGCAACCTTCGTGCTGGAGGGCCAGCCCGGCTGGGACGCGGCGGCGGTGCGCCAGGCGCTGGAATCGCCCACGCAGCGCACCGTACCGCTGCGCGCGCCGCTGCCGGTGGTGATCTTCTACGCCACCGCGCTGGCCGACCAGACCGGCCGCACGCTGTTCAGCAACGACATCTACGGCCTGGACGCCGCGCTGGAGGCGGCGCTGGCCGCGCGCCGCAACTAAGCGCCGGCGTGCACCCTGCGCCGCGTCCCCCGCCGATTGCGGCGCAATTTGATCCAGATCATGGTTTGGGCAAGCCGGTGCGGATCACAATAACGCAGCCGGAATACCGCGCGCGCCGCGTGCGGGCCCCGGGTCCAACACGAATGCGGAGGCAACCATGTACAAGACCATCCTGCTGCACATCGGCCAATCGCCAACCTGGCACAACGGCTTGCGCGCCGCGGCGGATCTCGCGAAGGAGCGCGAGGCGCACCTGATCGGACTGGCCAGCACCGGGTTTGCGGTGCTGCAAAATTCGGCGGCCGGCGCCGGCGCATTCGCGCTGTATCCGCCTATCGGCTACGACCAGCTCCGCTCCGAAGCCCGGCAGCGGCTGCAGCAGTTCGAGCAGGCTGCGGCGGCATACCCGTTCGCGTCGGTCGAGTCGCGCCTGATAGACGATGCCGCCGAGTCCGCCCTGGCCCTGCAGTCGCGCTATTGCGACCTGGTGCTGGTGGCCGGCGGCGCCACCACCGAGGCATCGCCGCTGCTGCCTGGACGGCTGGCCGGCTACCTGGCCATGCATGCCACCCGGCCGGTACTGCAAGTTGCCACGCGCGCCGAACCGCGCCTGGACGGCACCGCCGTCATCGGCTGGAACGGCGCGGCCGAAGCCAGCCGCGCCGTCGCTGCCGCCCTGCCGCTGCTGCGGCGCGCCGAGCGCGTGCAAATTGCCGTCTTCAACCCCGACCAGGGTCCGCGCCTGCACGGCGACGCGCCCGGCTCGGACATCGCCAGCTATCTGGCGCGCCACTGCGGCAATGTCGCCGTGATCACAGAGAACACCGCCGCCGACCCCGGCGAGGCGCTGCTCGACCTGGCGCGCAGCAGCGGCGCCGGACTGATCGTGGCGGGGGCATACGGCCACAGCCGCTTCCGGGAATGGGTACTCGGCAGCACCACGGCCTGCCTGCTGGACCAGGACGAGATCGCCGTGCTGATGACGCATTGACGCGCCCGCGTCCCAGGATTCGCACCGCCCCTGACCGGGCAGGCCCTACCACCCGCATTGAGGAGTCGCCATGCATCCCCGCCGCCTTTCCCTGGCCCTGCTGCTGTGCTGCAGCGCCTTCGCCAACGCCCGCCAGGCCGCGCCGCCCGGCCCGGTCGCGCCGCCCGCCCCGGACCGCACCAGCGACGTGTCGCAGCAATGGGCCACCGCAATTGGCCAGGTGAACCAGGCCCTGGCCGTCGTGCGCACCATGGCGGGCGATCCTGTCATCGCCGAAGCGCTGCGCCTGGCAAACGGCGTCTTCATCGTGCCCGCCTACCGCAGGGCTGCCATCGGCATCGGCGGTGGCGGCGGCGGCGGCGTCATGCTGCTGAAACGGCCCGACGGACAGTGGAGTGCGCCCGTGTTCTATACGCTGGGTGCGCTGGACGTTGGGCTGCAGGCCGGCGCCCAGCGCGGGCCGATCGCGCTGGTGTTGATGAACGACAAGGCCACCGCCGAATTCACGAACAAGCACAATTTCTCGCTGGGCGCCGACGCCGGCCTCACTCTACTGAGCTGGCACAAGCTGGCGCGCGGCAGCGTCGGCGGTGGCGACGTCATCGCCTGGACTTCCGCCAAGGGCTTGTTCGGCGACCTGCTCGCGGTGGGCGTGACCGACATCCGCTACAACTCGACATTGACCAACGCCTACTACCGCCGCACGCTGTCCGCCAGCGACGTCACCACCGGGCTGGTCGACAACGTGCAGGCCCTGGCCTTGCAGCAAGCGCTGGCCGAAGCGGGCAACCGCGCGCGCTGACGCGCACGCCTTCCCGGCAGCACGGCCGCGCCTGCGCGCCGGGCTGCCAGCCAACCGCGAAGCGACAGCGATGACCAGCCATCCGTCCCGATTCACCCGGCCGCGCCTGGCGGCCGCCGCCGCCGCGCTGTTGGCCCTGGCCGCCGCCGTCTACTGGGCCGCCGCGCCGGAAGCGCTGGCGACCTCCAGGCCCGAGCGCGGCAGTGTGGTCGACGCGGTGTACGCCGCCGGCAGCGTGGAGCCGACGGTGAAGATGCCCATCGCGCCGCGGGTGGGCGGCCGGCTGGCCGAGCGGCTGGCCGACGAAGGCGACCAAGTGCGTAAAGGCCAGGTGCTGGCGCGCCTGGACGACGCCGACCTGGCCGGCACGGTCGACGAACAGCGCGCGCGCGCCGAGTACGCCCGCAGCCAGCACGCGCGCATTGCGGCGCTGGCCGAGCGCGGCTTCATTGCCGCCGGTGAAAAGGAGCGCAGCCGCAGCGAGCTCGCCGCGGCCGAGGCGGCGCTGCGGCGCGCACTGGCGCAGCGCGGCTATATGGCGCTGACCGCGCCGGCCGACGGCACCGTGATCCGCCGCGACGGCGAACCCGGCCAGTACATCGGCCCGGGCCAGGCGGTGTTCGTGCTGGCCTGCTGCGCGCCGCTGCGCGTGAGCGCCGACATCGACGAGGAAGACATCAACCGGGTGCGGGTCGGCCAGCCCGTACTGCTGAAGGCGCCGGCCGTGCCCGGCACGGTGTACGACGGCACAGTGACGGAAATAACCCCGCAGGGCGACCCCGTGGCGCGCAGCTACCGGGTCCGCATCCGCCTGGCCGAGCCCGGCGCGCTGCGCACCGGCATGACGGTCGAGGCGAACCTGATCGTCAGCCGGCGCGAGAACGCCGTGCTGCTGCCCAACAGCGCCATCGTGGACGGCGCGGTGTGGCTGGTGACGCAAGGACGGCTGCAGCGGCGCGCGGTCCAGCTGGGCATACGGGACGCGCGCCGCAGCGAGATCGTGCGCGGCCTGGCCGGCGATGAAACGGTGGTTCTGCAGCCCAATGCGGGCCTGCGGGAAAACCGGCCAGCGCGGCCGCTCGCGCGTTGAGGGGGCGCCATGCCGATCCACCTCGACATCGCCTGCACCCATTTGCTGCATCACCGGCGCTCGACGCTGGTTTCGCTGTGCGGCATCGCGCTCGGGGTCGCCTTCTTCCTGGCCGTGGCGGCGCTGATGCGCGGCTCGGAGCAGGACTTCCTGCAGCGCCTGGTGGACAACAGCCCCCACATCACCGTCTACGACCAGTACCGGATCCCGCACGCCCAGCCGGCCGAGCTGCGCTGGCCGCAGGCGGTGGTATCGGTCAGCAATGCCAAACCGCTGGTCGAGACGCGCGGCATCCGCGGCTATCGCAGCAAGCTCGAGCAGATCGAGGCGCTGCCGGCGCTGCGGGTTGCGCCCCTGCTGCACGGCTCGGCCGTGCTGGTGTTCGCCGGCCAACAGCAAGGCATTAGCCTGTCGGGCGTGGAACCGCAGCGCATGAAAATGGTCTCGGCCATCGAGCGGCATATGGTTGCCGGTTCGCTGGACGACCTGGGCGCGACGCCGAACGGCATGATCATCGGCCAGGGCCTGGCCGGGAAGTTCCGCCTGCGCATGGGCGGCACGCTGACGGTGGTCTCGGCAGGCACCGGCAGCCGGGTCATGAAGGTGGTTGGCATATTTCGAACCGGTAACGCGGCCTACGACGAGACCGAGACCTTCACCCTGCTCAAGCGCGCCCAGGCGATACTGGACCGTCCCAACCGGGTCAACCGCTTCATCATCCAGCTGGCCGATCCGCACGCCGCGCTCGGCGTCGCCGCCGCCATCGAACGCAGCATCGGCTACAAGTCGGTGTCCTGGATCGAGGCGTCGGAGGACCTGCTCAATTTGCTTCTGGTACGCAATGTCATCATGTACAGCGTGGTCTCGGCCATCCTGGTGGTCGCGGCGTTCGGCATTTACAACACCATCTCCACCACCGTGATGGAAAAGACGCGCGACATCGCGATCCTGAAGTCCATCGGCTTTCGCCGCGCGGACATGCGGCGCATCTTCCTGTGGCAAGGCGGCATCATCGGCCTGCTCGGCAGCGTTGCGGGCCTGCTGTTGGGCAACGCACTGATGCACATCCTGGTCACGGTCGAGTTGAAGCCGCCCGGCGTCAGCGAGGTGGTCAGACTGCCGGTGTGGTGGGGCGCCGGCCAGTACGTCGTTGCCGCCGGCTTCGCCATGGCATCCTGCCTGGGCGCGGCCTACCTGCCCGCCAGCAAGGCCGGCAAGCTGCGTCCGGTCGACATACTTAGGGGGGCGACATGAGCGCCTTGCTGCGCGCGGAAGGGCTGGTGCGCACGCTGCCCGGCGCGGTGCCCGTGACGCTGGTGGACGGTGTCAGCCTGGACATTGTTGCCGGCGAGTTCGTCTGCATCATGGGGCCGTCCGGCTCGGGCAAATCGTCGCTGCTGTACTTGCTCGGCTTGCTGGACGTGGCCGACGCGGGCCGCCTGTGGCTCGACGGCGAGGATATCTCGCGCTGCAGCGACGACCAGCTGGCGGCGCTGCGGCTGTCCAAGCTCGGCTTCGTGTTCCAGTTTCACTTCCTGCTCGCCGAATTCACCGTGCTGCAGAACGTCACGCTGCCGATGCGCCGGCTCGGCAGCCTGCCCGCAGCCGCAGCCCGGGAGCGGGCCATGGGCCTGCTGGAGCAGTTCGGCATGGCCGGGCACGCCGACAAGCTGCCGGCGCAGCTGTCGGGGGGCCAGCGGCAGCGGGTCGCCGTCGCGCGCGCCCTGGCCAACGCCCCGCTGCTGATCCTTGCCGACGAACCGACCGGCAACCTGGACTCGGCCGCCTCGCAGAACGTGCAGCGCACGCTGCGCGGCTTGGCCGACGGCGGCCAGACCGTGATCGCGGTCACGCATGACGCCGCATTCGCCGCCGCCGCCGACCGCCGCATCCACCTGCTCGACGGCAAACTCGCGCCGGACCGCGGGCCGCAGTCCTGAGGCGCCGCCGCCTCTTCCCTTCCGGCAAAGCCCCCGCATTTGACCTGGGTCAGGGATTTTGCGGCCGCAGCGCTGTAAAACGGAACTTCGCTGTTGAAGAATGCCTTCATGCCCGTCGCGCAGCGCAGCGGCCAGCGTCGGCCATTGCGGCCCGAGCGCGGCCTGGCGCCGCGCCCGGCCCCAGCCACGAACATTCGAACCCAATCAGGAGCAACGCCATGAACCAAAGAGAAGTCGTCATCTGCCAGCCGGTCCGCACCGCCATCGGCACGTTCGGAGGAAGCCTGACAGCCATCCCCGCCACCGACCTGGGCGCCGCTGCGATCCGCGCCGTGCTGGCCCGCAGCGGACTGGCCGCGGAACAGGTGCAGGCCGTGGTCATGGGCAACGTGATCCAGGCCGGCGCCAAGATGAACCCGGCCCGCCAGGCCGCCATCGCCGCCGGGCTGCCGGTCACCGCGCCGGCGCTGACGGTCAACCGCGTCTGCGGTTCCGGCGCGCAGGCGATCGCCAGCGCGGCGCTGGAAGTCTGGGCCGGCATGATCGACTGCGCCGTCGCCGGAGGCATGGAGAACATGGACCGGGCGCCGTATCTGCTGCCGCAGGGCCGCTGGGGCGCGCGCATGGGCGACGTCACGCTGTTCGACAGCATGCTGCACGACGGCTTGAACGACGCTTTCTCCGGCCAGCACTCGGGCTGGCACACGGAGGACCTGGTGCAGCAGAAAGGCATCTCGCGCGCGGACCAGGATCGCTGGGCGCTGCGCTCGCAGCAGCGCTTTTCCGCCGCCCAGGCGGCAGGCAAGTTCGTGGCCGAGATTGCCGCGCTCGACGTGCCGGGGCGCAAGGCGCCCACCCTGTTCGACAAGGACGAGCACAACCGCCCCGACACCAACGCCGAGTCGCTGGCCAGGCTCAAGCCGGCGTTCCGCAAGGATGGCAGCATCACGGCCGGCAGCGCGCCTGGGCTGAACTCCGGCGCCGCCGCCATGATCGTCGCCGAGGCAGCGTGGGCCCGGCGCAACGGCCTGGCGCCGCTGGCGAAGCTGGTGTCCTACGGCGTGGGCGCGGTCGAACCCGGCATGTTCGGACTGGGGCCCGTTCCCGCCGTGCGCCAGGCGCTGCAGCGGGCAAACTGGACCATCGGCCAGGTCGACCGCATCGAGATCAACGAAGCCTTCGCCGCCGTCGCGCTGGCATGCCTGCGGGAACTGGGGCTCGACGAGGAGAGAGTCAACGTGGAGGGCGGCGCCATCGCGCACGGGCACCCGATCGGCGCCAGCGGGGCCGTGCTGGCCACGCGCCTGCTGCACTCGATGCAGCGCGACGGCCTTGAGCGGGGCGTGGTGACCTTGTGCATCGGTGGCGGCCAGGGCATCGCCCTGGCGCTGGAAATGCTGGCCTGACATCGCCATGGCACTCGCATGGTCGCCGCATATGCGGCTTGGCATACCGCAAGTGGATCACGCGCATCGGTTGTTCGTGGCACGGCTCGGCTGCCTGGAACACAGCGCCGACCATGAATGGCTGCTGCGCCTGACTGAACTGGCGGCCGGAATGGAACATGCATTCGCTGCGGAAGAGGCGCTGATGGAGAGCCTTGCCGCGCCGGGCCTTGCGCCGCACAGGGAACAGCATGCCAAGGTGCTGGGCATGCTGCGGCAAGCGATTAACGCCTTGCAACGTGCCGACCACGGGCCTGCCCGCGCTACGATCGCGCTGCTGCCGCACTGGTTTCTGATCCATCTTGCCACCATGGACCTGGAACTCTCCGTGGCCGCGCGGATCTTCACGCGGGCCACGGGCGCTTGCGATGCGGCCGCCCAATCGCGGCATGGTTGACGCGCTCAATCACGCCGGTTGAATATCGCGCTGATTTACGCCCGCTCCGGCTTGAAGCCCTTGCCTTCAAGGTAGGCCATGGTGGCGGCGGCGTCGCCCAGCCAGGCATAGACCTTTTCCATTTCGCCCGAGTTGTTCAGCATGTCGCTGGCGATCTCCGGGTTGATGCTGGCCGCGTACAGCGCCAGTTGCTGGTGCGGCTGCAATCCGGTGATGAAGTCCCGCGTCAGGCCGAAGCCGTGCTGCGCCGTCTGCCAGTAGGCTGCGAACACGCCTTCGATCCAGGCCGCGTCGAAGACGGCGCCGCTGTCGGCAAGGATGGCCTGGGCTACTTGATGCGCCAGGCGCGAGGCCGCGTTCAGGCCCTGGGCGGTCACCGGGTCGTACGTCACCAGCGCATCGCCCAGCGCCATCACCAGCTTGCCCGATGGCAGCCTGCCGACCGGATGCTTGACGGTCGGCGTAATCGCGCCCTGCATAAATTCGTCCTCGATCAGATCGGCGGACTCGATCATGGCGTACACCGGCGGGCAGGCGCTTTTCAGGTGGTGCCGCAGCAGTTCGAATTTCTCCCGCACGCTTCCGGTCTGCGCCTGCAAGTCCAGCGGGCCGCCCGGCACGCCCTCGAACAGCAGCACCGTGGTCTGCGTCAGGTCGCGGTCGAGGAAGTTATAGAACAGGCATTCGCCGGCGCCCACGATGCTGTTCAAGGCATTGATGTGGAGGGCCGGATCGGCGTCCGGATCGAGCACGCAATTCTTGGCAAAGAACAGTGCGAGATGGCGGTACGGCCGGTCCAGCGTGGACCGCTGCGCGTCGCGCGCGAACAGCTCGCCGAAGGCGCTCCTTCCGGTGGTGACGAATACCGCGTCGTGCGCGGCCGCCGCGCGTTCCAGCAGGGCGATGCCGGCCGGCTCGACCACCAGCGTGCCGCCACGGCGCGAAAACTCCTTCATCCAGGCCGAGTACTTCAGGCGCAGGTCGATGGCCTGCGCCGGCGGCGTCAGCATGGCGGCCACCTGCAGCACCTGCTCCCCGGCCGGCGTGAACAGCTTCATCACCGTGGTATCGATCCTGCCGCCTTCGTAGGCGGACCAGAAATTCAATTCCAGTTGCTGCTCGATCTGCGTGCGCGGATGGAACTGGATCGCGATCGGACCGGTGGGCCCGTTCAGCACCTGTTCGGCGTTGCGGTCCGTGTAGAGCGTGACCTGAAGGCCGCGCGACAGCAATTCGAAACCAAGCTGCAATCCCGCCTGGCCTGCACCAACAATAGCAATCTTCTTCATGACATTCCTCTCTGAACTGGCGTGGGCGCGCACGCTCCCCTGCTTGAAGATTGCGTGCGTCAGTCAGAGATACGGCGGAAACCGGGAATTGGATGCAGCGTCCGGCCAGCCGTGTCAGCGCGGGGCCGCGCGCCAGGGCGGCGCCGGCGCAAAGCGCGCCCGGACAAAATCGATGAAGGCGCGCCCCCGCGCCGACACCCCTTTACGCTGCGGCACCAGCGCGACGATGTCGGCCGGCGGTATCGACCACGCGGGCAGTACCTGCACCAGCTTGCCGGACCGGATGAAATCGGCCACGTCCCATTCCGAGCGCATGGCGATCCCCTTGCCGCCGATGGCCCAATCCCGCACCACTTCGCCGTCGTTGCAGCTGAGTACAGGTGCAATCCGCACGCAGCGCTCGGCCTTGCCGCGCGTGAGGCGCCACAGGCTGACGTCCTCGTTGTTTTCGTTCAGCGTGATGCAGTCGTGCCGGGCAAGATCATCCGGATCGCCGGGGACGCCGCGCGCGCGCAGGTACTTCGGCGAGGCGCACAACAGCCTGTTGTTGGACGCGATCGGATGGCTGACCATGTTCGAATCGCGCAGCTCGCCAATGAAGAACACGATGTCCGAGGCGCTGGGGCCTTGCGCCTTCAGCTTGTCGAACAAGGACAACGACACCTTGAGGCCCGGGTGGGCGGCATGGAACCCGGCGATCAGCGGCGCCAGGTAGCGCCGCCCGAATCCAAAGGGCGCCTCCACCCGCAGATGGCCGGCGATCTCTCCGCTGCGCGCTTTCAGCAGGTCGAACAGGTCGTCGGTGTCGTCGCAGATGGCTGCGCCCTTCTCGTACAGCAGTTCGCCCTCGCCCGTCAGCCGCAGCTGGCGGTAGGAGCGGTCCACCAGCACCACGCCGTAGCGCTTCTCCATCTGCTGCAGGCGCTGGGTCACCGCCGAGGGCGTGACATTCATGTTGCGCGCCGTGGCAGCCATGCTGCCGGCCTTTACCAGGGTCTGGAAAAAGCGGATGTCGTCCAGGTCGATCATTAAGTTCAACTTAAGTTAGGGGTTAGCTTCATTTAACCACATTAAAGCATCGCAGCGACATAATTCTTAGCAAGGAAACACCAATCACCACGCAAAACAAGGAGCAGCCGAAATGACGCAATCGACAGCAACCGCCGCCATGAGCGGACTGGAAACCCCGGCGCTGGTCCTGGACGCGCACAAGATGGAGGCGAACATCGCCCGCATGCGCTCCCGGCTGGACCGGCACGGCGTAACGTTCCGGCCCCACGCCAAGACCAGCAAATCGGTCAACGTGGTGCGCAGCATGCTGGGCGCGGCCGCCGGGCCGATCACCGTCTCCACGCTGAAGGAAGCGGACTACTTCGCCGCCCACGGCTTCACCGACATCCTGTACGCGGTCGGCCTGGCCCCCAACAAGCTGGCGCACGTGTTCGACCTGTGCGAGCGGGGCGTGGCCCTGATCGTCATCCTCGACAACATGGAAGCGGCCGGGCAACTGGCCGACGCGGCGCGCGGCAGGACCGCCCTGCCGTCGGCCATGATCGAGATCGATTCGGACGGCCACCGCTCCGGCGTGCAGCCCGGCTCGCAGGAACTGGCCGCTATCGCCGGCCGCCTGCGCGACGGCGGCATTGCGCTCAGGGGCGTGCTGACCCACGCCGGCAGCTCCTACGACTGCCGCTCGCGGGACGACATCATCCGGGTGGCGCGGCAGGAGCGCGATGCGGCCGTGGACTGCGCGCTGCAACTGCGGGCGCAGGGCCACGCATGCCCGGAAGTGTCGATCGGTTCCACTCCCACGGCGCAATTCGCCGAGGACCTGGGCGGCGTGACGGAGGTGCGCGCCGGCGTGTTCGTATTCGGCGACCTGGTGATGAGCGGCATCGGCGTGACGCAGCCCAGCCGGATCGCCATCTCGGTGCTGGCCACCGTGGTGGGACACCAGCACGACAAGGGCTGGACCATCATCGACGCCGGCTGGATGGCCATGTCGCGCGACCGGGGCACCAGCCGGCAAGCACTGGACCAGGGCTACGGCGTCGTCTGCGACGCGCTTGGCGAGCCGCTGGACGACATCATCGTGATCGACGCCAACCAGGAACACGGCGTTATCGCCCACCGTTCGGGCGACCCCGCCCGCATGCCTCACCTGCCGGTCGGCTCGCTGGTGCGCATCCTGCCCAACCATGCCTGCGCCACGGCAGCGCAACACGACAGGTATGTCGTGATCAACGGCGCGGACACGCGGATCCAGGCTGTATGGCCACGGCTCCAAGGCTGGTAGCGCCGATTCAACGCCCATTCAACACCGATTCCGTTTCAACCTTCCTTCGCAGTTCCAACCCTGAAAGGCACCACCATGAAAACGCTCAACACCATCGCCCTCTCGCTGTCGCTGATCGGCGCCGCCCATGCCCAGCCAGCCGCCGCCGCAACCCCACCTGCCAAACCCACCGTGGTGCTGGTGCACGGCGCCTTCGCCGACTCCGCCAGCTGGAACGGCGTGGCGGCCAAGCTGCGCGCGAACGGCTATCAAGTGATCGGCGCCGCCAACCCGCTGCGCAGCGTGAAGAGCGACGCGGCGTCCATCGCAACGGTGATCCAAAGCGTCAAGGGGCCGGTGGTGCTGGTCGGCCACTCCTACGGCGGCGCCGTGATCTCCGCCGCCGCCAACGGCCAGCCCAACGTCAGGAGCCTGGTGTACGTGGCTGCCTTCGCGCCCAACAGCGGCGAGACCGCGCTCGAACTGTCCGGCCGCTATCCGGGCGGCACGCTGGGCGGCGCGCTGGCCGAGCCGGTGGCGCTGCCAGGCGGCGGCAAGGACTTCTACATCCGGCAGGACAAATTCCACCAGCAATTTGCCGCCGACGTGCCCAAGGCCGACGCCGAGCTGATGGCCATGGCGCAGCGCCCGATTGCCGAAGCGGCGCTGACCGAAGCGGCCGGCGCCCCCGCATGGAAAACGCTGCCGTCGTACTTCATTTACGGCGACGCCGACAAAAACATTCCGGCCGCCGCGCTGGGCTTCATGGCGGAACGCGCCAAGTCGCGCAAGACGGTGGTGGTGGCCGGCGCGTCGCACGTGGTCATGACGTCGAACCCGGCGGCGGTCGCCAGCCTGATCGAGCAGGCCGCCCAGGCCAACTAAGCCGCATGGCCATTCACACTCACGGGAGTTCAAGGCTGGTGGGTTTGCTCGCTCGCGTGGCGCTGAACGACCACGCGGCGTTCGGAGAGCTTTACGCACTCACCAGCAAGCACCTCTACGGCGTGGCGATACAGCTGGTGCGCAAGCGGGAAGCGGCAGAGGAAATTCTGCAAGATGCGTTTATCAACGTCTGGCAGCAAGCAGGCAGTTATGCCCCGCAGCGTTCCAGCCCGATGACCTGGCTGATGTTCATTGTCCGTAACAAGGCGCTGGATCATTTGCGCAAAGCCCGGCGCGCGCCCTGGCACGGCCCCGTGCCTGCGGAAACGGGCGAACCAGCCGGCATGGCGGAGCCCCAGGGCGAGGTGGAGCACATCGGCCCCGAAGCGCTGCTGGCGGCGGCCAACGAGAAGATGCTCCTCAACCGGTGCATGGCGCGGCTGGATGCGCGCCAGCGCCAATCGCTGGCGCTGGCCTATTACGCCGGGCTGTCGCACGCCGAGCTGGCGGAGCATCTCCAGGTACCGCTGGGCACCGCGAAAGCGTGGGTGCGGCGGGGGCTCGGCGCGCTGGGAAAGTGCGTCGCCGCCCCGCCGCCCCGGACTAGCCCGGCTTCATGAAGCCCAGGTCGTGCTGCGTGAAATTGCGCAGGTCCGGCAAGGTCTGCGCCGGGTCCACTTGCGGCAGGAACCATTTGAGCACGGTGGCCGCGTACTGGTTCACCGACGTTGTGGGTATCAGCGTGCCCTTGGCGCTGGGACCGGAACCTTTGTCGTCCGGACCGCCGACGCTGTAGTCGGGCCACTTCCCGTACACCTTCTGGCCCTCCACTGCGCCGCCGACAACAAAGTGGCAGTTGCCCCAGGCATGGTCGGTTCCATCGCTGCTGTTCGGCTTGAGCGAACGCCCGAAGTCGGACGCCGTCATGCAGGTCACCTGGCTGCTCAAGCCCATGTTCTGCATGGCCTTGCTGAATCCCGCCACCGCTTCGGCCAGGTCGCGCAGCAGTATCGGATGGCGCCCGAGCTGATTGGCGTGGGTGTCGAAGTCGCCGGTGCCCACGCAAATAATGTCGCGCACGCCGTTCAACTGGGCGCGCGCGCCAACGATGGCGGCGGCGCGTTTCAGGTGGCGGACAAATTCGACATCGCGCGTGCCGGCGAATCCCAGGCTGACCGCCGCAGCCGGCTGCCCCGTCAGCAGCGGGCCGATGGTTTCGCTGACCGTGATGGTGTCCAGTTCCTGCGCGCCCCAGGCTTTTACCAGCGCGGCATCGGAGCGCGAGGCCGATTCGACCAGGGACTTGATGATATCGAGGCGCGCAGGGGCATCGCTCCTGGGCTGGACGATCATGCTGTCGGTGTATTTCAGCGCCGTGCCGGACAGGCGCAGTTGCGGCACCCGTTGCGCCTGGCCCCAGCGCTTGTCGCCGGCAAAGGAGTACGAGGCGCCCATGCCGGCAGCTTCCAGCGCGCGTCCGCCCCAGCCGCTTTGCACCTTGGGGTCGCCCATGGCGTTGTGCCAGCAGTTCTGCTGCCCGCCATGATCGAACAGCTGACCCGGGATCTTGCTGGTATCGCCCTCGCGCACCAGTTCCGCGTACTCGGCTTTCTGGATCGGCCGCACCAGCGGCCCGACGTTGGTGATGATGGCCATGCTCCTGTCGTTCCAGAACTGCTGCAGCGGCGCCAGGCAGGGGTGCATGCCGATGGCTTCATCGCCCTGCAGCGGCAGCAGAAAGCCGTTGTCGCCGCCGGCGCCGGCATCGGCCGCCGTGCGCCGCATCGCCAGGCCGGCGCGGGTTTGGCTGTAGATGCGGTAGACCGCTTCATCGAGCGGCACGAAACAGTTGAAGCCATCAT
Source organism: Massilia sp. BGA-UO-ETr-WB1 (assembly GCF_059567845.1). Taxonomy (NCBI): domain Bacteria; kingdom Pseudomonadati; phylum Pseudomonadota; class Betaproteobacteria; order Burkholderiales; family Oxalobacteraceae; genus Massilia; species Massilia sp. BGA-UO-ETr-WB1. The sequence continues at coordinate 1,404,392 of NZ_JCAQOT010000027.1, forward strand.
TCCCGCCTGTCATGTAGACGTAGATCAGCGCCTTGTATGCGCTGTCGGCGGCCTGCGCGTCGCGCAGGGAAAACAGGGACAGGCCGCTCAGCGCAGCAGCGGACTTCAAAAAATTACGACGTTTCATTCGGGGTCTCCTTAACGCTGGATCTGGTAGTAGGCCGATTTTCGGATCAGATAAAGCGCCAGCTTGCTGCGCTCGGTCAGGTAATCGCTTTGCCGCAGCTTCACCAGCGCGCCGCTGTTGGCGCTGTCGCTGTCGGGCGTCCATCGGGAGACTTCGGCGATGATGGTTTGCAGATCCGGTTCCGGCAGCGCGCCGGCGGCGAGGTTGAGATTCAATGCCCGCACCAGGCCGGACGCGTCCGCAGCCATGGCTTTCAGGCTGCGGTATTCGAGGCGCGTGCCCTGGTCCCAGGGCGAGTTGTAGCGCGGCTTGCCGTCGCTGCCCAAGGGGCATTCGCCGCCGATGCGCTTCAGATTCGTATCGCAATTCGGCAGGATGCCGGCGCCCAGGTTGTACTGGTTGAACAGCAGGTAATTGTCGAAGTTGGCCCGGGCCACGATCTCGTTCGATCCATTGATCTCGAATTCGGGGCCGAGCAAGCCGGCGCCGCTCTCGCCCGGCAGTGGATTGTCGGGCTTGAAGAAGTTGAAGACCGTCGGCGCGTCGAACACCATCTGGCCCAGGGGCTCGCCGATGCTGTGGCGTCCCATCTGGCGCCCATCCGTGACCGATCCTTCCAGTGCCCGGAACAAGGAGGCCATGAAGATGATGGGCTCTTTCAGCTTGCCGAAGCTGGCGTCGGCCGCCGCAAAGGCGCTGCGCGCTTCCGTATCGAGCAGGATCGCCGCCAGCACCGCCTGCATATCGCCCGCCTGGCCGCTTCCGATATCGTCGTGGAAGCCGCTGTCGAACGCATCGGCCACGCGCGCCACGTATTCCGGCTTGGGATTGCTCGTGACGAAACGCTGGATCAGCTGCTTGCTGATAAACGGCGCCACGTTCGGATGCAGCCGAACGCCTTGCATGGCGGCCTCGAACGCGGCCGCCGCGTCCTTCGAGGCCGGCAGCTGGAGGCCGGACAGCAGCGTGCGTTTGTCGCCGCGCGCGATGGCGGCGGGGTCGTCGTGTTTTGCGTTGATGAACACCATCGGGCCGGCGAAGTACGGCGTGTTCCACGAATCGGGACTGCGCACCGTGTACCGGGAGTACCCTCCGGGCGGATAAGTCAGGCCGGAGAATGCGTAGGCGTGGCTCAACGCCACCTCTTCCGAATAGGTCGGCCTGCAGCGGCCTTCCTGCAAGCTGCCGTCATGGTTCAGCAAGCACGGACCGACGGAAAACAACTGCAGGAATTCGCGGCCGAAGTTCTGGTTGGGATCATTGCCCGCGTTGTTCAGCGAGTTGATGAAGTCGCCGGTGACTGGGCTGAGCGTGAAGGCGCGCAGGATCTCGTAAAAATTACCGAAAGCGCGGTCGCGGAAAATCTGCTGGTGAATGCGCATGCCGTAGGTGGCGTTCGAGCCCTCGCCCATGCCGACCAGGATTTCAGACAAGGCCAAGGCAGTGCGCTGGCGCAGCTGGTCCGGCGCATAGATGGCGTTCCTGTAGAACTCCCAGATCAGCGGGTCGCTGGTATTGTTGTCCCGGCCGCAGTGTTCGGCCGTGTAGTGGTCGTCGAACGTGCCTTTCGAACAGCCGCCGGCGATTTTATGAATGAATTCCGAACCCACCGTGTACTGCGTGACGGGGAGCTGGAACTGCGCCTGCATCCAGGCTTTCGCGCCCGATGCCTGGATCTCCCGCACACCCTGCAAAGTGGGGCCGAACGTCGCCTGCGTCATCAGGCGCGAAGCGTCCACCTGCTTTTCCAGCGCGGCATTGCCCTCGGCCAGGGCCGGGCCGGCGCCGCCGGCAATGCCGAGCGCCAGGACGGCGCTCCTTACACAGCGTCCAGTGATTCCATACTTAGCTGGCTTCATTACTTGTGCACTCCTTTAAGTTGACCAACGATTACTCCTACCAAAGCTTGACGCACAGGCCGCTCAGCACGAACGGCGTGGTTGGCGCAACCGCCGCAGGATCGGCTTCGTAGCTGAGGGCGAGACGCGGCACATCGGCGAAGACCTGCTCGGCGGGGGCGCGCAGCGCGACCATCACTTTGCCGCTGGCCGGCACATTGGCGATGGCCACCGGCGCGCCGTGCTGCGGCAAGGCCCACAGCCGCGCAACGGCGCCGGGCGGAATAGCAAGCGGGCGCACGACCTTGAGCGTTATCGTCGCGCCGTGCCGGTGGGCGCCGGCCGTGAGCACGGGCACGCCGCCGGCGTCGGCCAGCACGCCGACATAGCTGGCGGGGAGCGAGGCGGCCACGTGGTGCATGCCGAAGGTGTGCGGGTGAAGCGACACCACGCCGACCGCCAGCGCCGCGCCCAGGCAAAAGCATGCGGCCGGCACGACCCAGCCTGCGCGCAAGTCCGAAACGCAGGCTGCCAGCGCGCCGCACCAGCCGGCCGCGCCCGAGGCCGCGTGCGAGGCCGCGTGCGAGGCTTGCTGCAACGCCGGGCGCGCCCGTGTGTGGGCTGCAATGGCCCGCCACACATGCGCCGGCGGCTGGATCGGCGCGATCGCCCGGTATAGCGGCGCAAATTGTTCACCGACGGCGGCGACAGCCTGCTGCGCCGCCGCCGATTGCGCCAGCACACGGGAAAAGCGCGAGCGCGCGCGGGCGTTCATGGTGCCCAGCACATAAGTGCCGGCCAGTTTTTCGAGCAATCCGGGGCGTTCGTAGTTCATGGCATCCTCACGCCGCCGCCGAGTACGAGGCGGCTTCCATGCACTTGCGTAGCCGCTCCAGCCCCCGGCGTACCCATGCCTTGGCCGTGCCAAGGGGAACCTGCAGGTGCAGCGCCAGTTCTGAATGCGACAAGCCATCGTAGTAGGCCAGCGCCAGCGACTGCCGCTGCGGCGGCTCCAGCTGGCCGATGCAGCGGTTCAGCATGATCTTGTCGGTTGCTGCGGCGAACAGCGATTCCGGATCGGCATGGCCACCCTCCTCGCGCGGATCGGCATCCGCTTTGCCTTCCGGTCCGCACGATGCGGGGGTGTCGGCGTCGCGCTTGCTGTTGCGCAGCCGGTCCAGCGCCTTGTTGCGGACGATGAAGATCAGCCAGGTCATCGGGCTGGACAGGCCCGAGGCGTAGCGCCCCGCCTGCTGCCAGACGTTGATGAAGGCGTCCTGCAGGATTTCTTCCGCAGCTTCGCGCTTGCGCATCAGGCGCACGGCGACGCCGAACAGATGCGCGCTGGTTAGCCGGTACAGCTCTTCGAAAGCGGCGTGGTCGTGCAGGGCCACGCGGTTAAGCAAGGTCACCAGGCGCAGGTTTTCAGGGGTTGGGTTGTGCATGTCGAGTCAATCAAAGTTGAAAAGCAGGCCAGTCAACGCGGCCCGCATACCTGAGATACGAAGCCCGCGCAGTTTTGGACGCAGCAGCAAAAACGGCTTGACAGTCCTGGCGCCCAATATTTAATATCCGACCATTCGGTTATAAAAAAGAGGACACCATGGGCCGCAAACGGCAAATCCACGCGGATGACATCCTGAATGCCGCGGAAAAGGTCATCGCACGCGATGGCGCCGCCAATCTCACCATCGACGCGGTGGCCATCGAAGCGGGCGTCAGCAAGGCCACCGTGCTTTATGACCACAAGTCCAAGCAGGCGTTGATACGCTCCCTGGTTCAACGCGCCGTCGCGGCGGACAACCGCCTCAACGACGATGCCGCCGCCGGATTCAGCGCGGACGACAGTGCCGTCATCCGCGGCCGCATCGCCGCCGCGGCGCAACCGCTGCCGGAACAGTTCCGGCCGGTCGCGCTCAATCTGTGCGCCGCCCTCGCGCAAGACGGAGACCTGCGGTCGGCGGTGCAGGAAAACCAGCGCAAGGTGGTCGGCCAGATCCTGTCGGATTCCCGAAGCCCCCGGGGCGCGCTGATTGCGTACCTCGCGCTGGAGGGACTGAAGCTGCTGGAGGCACTGGACTATTACAGCTGGGAGGAACCGGAACGCACGCGGATTCTGCGCGAGATAGCCGGGCTCGTGGACGCCGAAACAAAAGACACTTCCATAGAACCAAAGGTAAAACAATGAATTCGAACGACATCGCACCGGCGCCTCCAGGCAAGATCTTTATCACCGGCGGCAGCGGCTACGTCGGACGAAATTTGATACGCCATTTCCGGGCACAAGGCATGGGCGTGGTCGCCCTGGCCCGCTCCGACGCTGCTGCGAAAACCGTGCAAGCACTGGGCGCCGACGTGCGGCAAGGCGATCTGCACGACCCGGACATGGTCCGCCACATGCAAGGCTGCGAACTGCTGGTGCATGCCGCCGCCGACACCAATCATGGCTGGGGCAATGCGGCGCAGAGGCGAACCAACGTTGACGGCACCCGGCATATCTTTGCGTCCGCGCGCCAGGCAGGGATCAGGCGCGCCGTGCACCTCAGCACGGAATCGGTGCTGCTCACCGGGCAACCGCTGGTCAATGCGGATGAAAGCCATCCCTTGCCACGTCGTGCCGTCGGCAGCTACAGCGCCACGAAAGCCGAGGCCGAGCAGCTTGCGCTTCAACTCGGCGCGCACGATTTCGACGTGATGGCGGTGCGGCCGCGCTTCGTTTGGGGCCGCGACGACACCACCGCCCTGCCGCAATTGACGAAGGCCGCTGCCACGGGGCAGCTTGCATGGATCGACGGCGGGCGCTACATGACGTCCGTGACGCACATTGCCAATTTATGCCATGGCGTAGCGCTGGCACTTTCGCGCGGCAACGCGGGACACACCTACTTCCTGTCGGACGCCGCCCCCGTGGTTTTCAGGGAGTTCGTCACCGGCTTGCTTGCCACCCAAGGCCTGGCCGCGCCGGACAAGAACGTTCCGCGTTGGCTTGTCCGCAGTGCCGCGGCCGTGGGAGATGCCCTGGCAAAGCTGTCCTCGGGGAAGATCGCCATGCCTATCGGCTTGCAGCAATATGCCGCCATGGCGGTGGAAGTCACGCTGAACACGCGCAAGGCCCAACAGGAGCTTGGCTATGCACCGGTGATTGACCTGCCGACGGGCATGCTCGAATTGCGGCAGCTCCCGCAGCCGGTCATTTCGCCGCAGGCTTGACGTAATCGTTGCGGTAAGTGGTCGGCACCCAGCGATAGCCCTTGCCGTCGGCACGTATATGGCCTGTGCCCGGAAAGGACACGTGCGCCGGCGCCACCATGTAGCGATGTTTCGCCGCGTGGGCGAATGCCAGCTCGCGCTGGCGCCTGGCCGCAGCGGGATCGACGTCGAAGGCGATGGTTACTTCCGGATGCGGCATCTGGACTTCAGCGACATGCAGCAGGTCGCCCCAGAACACCAGCGTTTCGCCCTCGCTGTCCAGCGCGAAAAAGCTGTGGCCGGGCGTATGGCCTGGGCTGGGAATGGTGCGCACGCCGGGGAACAACTGCGTGGCGCCGCTGAACGCCTTGACCTGGCCGGCTTTGATGTAAGGCGCCATCTTTTCCTGCGCTTCGTCGAAATCCTTGCGCTTGGCCTGGGGCGCCTTTGCCTTGTTGGCGGCGCTCAGCCAATAGTCCAGCTCCTGCCGGGCAACGTGCAGGGTCGCCTTGGGGTAGACCATCGCCGCGCCCGCACTCAATCCGCCGGTGTGGTCTGTATGGATGTGCGTGACCAGGATGTCCGTAATCTGCTCCGGCTGGTAGCCGATCGCCCTCAGGCTGGCCGGCAGCTTGTCCAGCGTTGGCCCGAACAGCTCGCCGGTGCCGGCGTCCACCAGGATCAGCCGGTCCGCCGTCTCGATCAGGTAGGCGTTGACCGAGATATCGACCGACGTGCCATGGAAATGATCGGCCAGGCCGGCCTTGACCTGCGCCGGCGTGGTGTTCGTCATCAGCTGGTGCGGTTCCAGCGACAGCGTTCCATCGGACAGCGCTGTGACATTCACGCTGCCGATGGTGAAATGGTAGAAACCTGCTTGCGCCCGGCTGAGTTTGGCCGGTTTGACGCCGGCGTGCTGCTGGCCGGCCTTGCCCGGAGCGGCAGCGGCGGCGGCCGCAAATGCGCTATTCGCAGCGAGGAGCGCGCCCAGCAGTACCGAAGCGGTCACCTGGTGAAGTCGGGTGAGAGTCATCTTGTTTCTCCGTGTTTGAATGGTGAGCCCATTCTAGGTTTTCAATTTCATTGATAAACCAGCGGAAGAACGAAACAATATTTCCAAATTATTGATAATTGCACTTGCCGCCACCGGCAGGCGCCGGCTGCGCTACCAGCGCCACTGCGCGCGCAAGTACTCGATAGCGAAATCGGCAAACTGGCGCACCCGTGGAGCCAGTTGCTGCGTGTGCGCGTAGACCACGTGCAAAGGCTCGGTGGGCGCGCTGTAGTCCGGCATCAGGCGGACCAATGCCCCGCTTTCAAGTGCCGGCGCCACATCCCAGATGGTCCGGTAAATGATGCCCGCGCCCGCCACCGCCAATGCCTGGGCGGCGTCCCCGTCGTTACAGACAAAAGTGGCCGGCACCGCTGCATCGACCGGCTCTCCCGCGTGGTTCAGCAGCCAGTGCCTGGTGGAGCGGGCGCGGTAGACGATGCAGTCGTGGTCCTTCAGGTCGCCCGGCACGGCCGGCGCGCCGCGCCGCGCGATATAGGCCGGCGAGGCGCACATCACCCGGTAATTGGGCGCGATGTGGCGGGCGATCAGGTTGGAGTCGTCCAGCGCGCCAAAGCGCAGCGCCGCATCGATGCCGGTTTCGACAAGATCGACCATCTCGTCGTCCAGCACCAGCTCTATCTGCAGCGCGGGATGCATGGCATGGAAGGCCGCGACCAGGCCGGTGACGTAACGGCGGCCGAAAGCAAGCGGCGCGGTAACCCGCAGCACGCCGGCCACTGCGGTGCGGCTCTCGATCAACTCCGACTCGGCATCCTGCACCACGGCCAGGATGCGGGTGCAGTGCGCGTGAAATTTCTTGCCTTCGTGGGTAAGCGACTGCCGCCGCGTGGTCCGGTTGAGCAGGCGCACACCGAGCCGCTCTTCCAGTCCCGCAATGCGTTTGCTCACGACTGCCAGGGACAGATCCATTTCGCGCGCAGCGGCGGTCATGCTGCCGATGCTGGCGACGCGGGAAAACAGGAGCAGGTCCGAAATGCTATCGATCATTGTCAACGGTTCCAGGCATCAGCCGCCCAGTGCCCAGGTGCGCAACACCCCATGAGAATACAAATTTAAGTCACTGAACTTGCCCATCTTTTCCTCAACCACAAAAGACCCTTGCCGATACCATCATTCTGCCAGAGTTAAAGGTTTGCATTCCAGGTCGCTCTCGTCCGTATCGCAACCTCGAAGCACAGAACCGAACACGCGGGGATTGCCGGCGCGGTGCGCTCCGACGATCCGCCGGAAAGTGGATTGGACAAGCACTCGGTGCAGCTAGCTGCCTGGATCAACGCGGCAGCCATCAGTTCACGCGCACAGCACAGGCTCGTGCGCCCTCGGTCAGCCCGAGGCGTTGAATCGCCGGACGCGTCATCTGCAAGGTATCGTCGAGGAATTTGCCGTGCGTCAGCGTGGCGCGGAAACCTGCGCGCTCCATATTGGCGACCAGACACGTCTCGCCCTCTGCAACCGCATCACCACGCAGTTCCACATTGAGCGCCGACACCACGGAGCGCAACATGGCGACCCGCGCCTCCGCGATTGGTCCGCCATCGAAGATGTCCACGTAGGAGTCCACATCAAACCCTTCCGCCACCAGTATGCCGAACGGCAGTTCGGCATCTGGATGCAACTGCCCCATGGCCCACTGGGCCTCCTTGGACAGCAGCGACACATACACCGGCATCCGTGGCATCAGCTCGGCAATAAAACTCTTGGAACGCCCGCCCGTACGCAGCTCGGCCTCGGGCAACGGCATGTTGAAGAAGCGATGCCCCAGCGCATCCCACACGGGGCTATTGCCCTCGTCATCGCACAGCCCGGGATTTTCCGCTCCTATCCGTTCTGCGAACAGGTGCGGGTAGTTACGGATGAACAGCAGCCGGCCACGCGACAGCAGTTGCGGCGCCAGCGTTTCACTGTAGTCGGGCTCGATGTAGAACGAACTGAGCAAGGTGTGGTCGGACAGCTCTTCACACAGCCGCAAGGTGTGCTCGCGATTGGTGATGCCCAGCTCCTCGCTAACGTGTGCGAGAAACTCGTTCCGATAGCAGTAGAAGCGGCCATTCGAGGCTGCCCTGGCGACGATGCCGCTGGTGCCCACTACCCGCCCGGCCCGCATGTCCTCCAGCACAAAGTGGTAAATTTCATCGCCGTTCAGCGGTTCGGTGCCGGCAAACGCCTGCAGCGAACGTTCGACGCGCGCCGCCAGCCGGGCACGGTCCGGTTTCAACGTGCGGATGCTGAATGTCGCAGCCCTGGAAAACTTCTCTATGACGTCGAGATCATCCAGGGTTGCCGGACGCAACAGGTAGTCCAGGTGATTCATTACATCTCCTCTCCGGCGTTATTAGCCTCGACTAGCGGCATGGTATGCCGGGAACGTTCCTCGCGCGGAGTGCAACCGAAATAGTTGCGGTAGGTCGTGGAAAAATGCGAACCCGAGGTGAATCCGCAGGCCAGCCCCACCTGCTGGATCGAGAGCGTGGTCTGTTTTAACTGGCGGCGGGCTTGCTTGAGCCGCAATTCCAGATAGTAGCGAGACGGAAAGGTATCCAGGTGCTGGCGGAACAGCCGCTCGAGCTGGCGGCGCGACACCCCAACCAGTTGCGCAATATCTTCCGCTTGCAACGGTTCGGCCAGATTGGCCGCCATCAGTTCCAGCGCATCCTTGAGCCGTGTCGACCCCACCGCCGGCTGCGCCGATGCGGGCACGGGCTGGAGCTCATCGCCACCTCGCAGCCTTTCCAACCCCAGCACGACCGCCACTTCGGCGGCAAACATGCTGCCGTGACGCTTGCCCAGCCAGTGCAGGAGCAAATCGATCACCGCAGCGCCAGCACCGGCACTGATGCGGTTGCGGTCGATCTCGTATAGTCCCGGCGTGAATACCGTATCGGGATAGCTCTGCGCTGCCTCCGCGTGATATTGCCAGTCGATCGCGGCCCGGTAGCCATCCAGCAGCCCATGTTGCGCCAGCACTTGCGCGCCCATGCCGCAGGCACCCAGTACCCACACACTGTCCTGCCCCAGACGGCACAACTGCTGCCCCAGAAGGCGGCTGGCCTCTTCGCTCAGACGCTCGTCGATGCGTTCGTCCGCAATCAGCAACAGCAGGCCGGGCTGCTCAAGATTCAATCCGGCCAGCGCTTCCGCCGCCAGCGTCAGGCCACATTGGGACGAGGCCGCTTCGCCTTCCGGGCTGTATTGACGCAGCCGATACAAGGCTTCCCCTTCCACCTGATTGGCAACGGTGAACGCAGCACGCACCGCCCCCAGCGTGAACAGCGAGAAGCCGGGGAGCAAAATCAATGAAACGGAATAGGGATTCCCCATGCTGTCAGTTACCGGTCAAATAATCGGCGGCCAGACTGGCAAGCGCGCGTACGCCCGTCAGCAAGGCCGCCTCATCGGGATTGAAACGCGGTGAATGGTTGGCAGCCCACTGTGCCGGGTCGGCCCCGGGCGGATTCACGCCGAGGAAAAACAGCATGGAAGGGACGTGCCGGCCGTAATAGGAAAAATCTTCCGCAGTGGTGCTCGGCGCCACATCGCTCAGCAACTGGGCGCCTGCCACGCGGCGCAGGCTGGGCAGCATTTTTGCCGTCAGCGCAGGATCGTTCCATGTCACGGGATAACCGGGATCAAAACTCACCCTGGCCGTGGCGCCGGCCGACAGCGCGAGGTGTTCCGCCGTACGCTTGACCTGCAACAGCAACTGCTCGCGCACGGCCGGATCGAAACTGCGTATCGTGCCGCTCATTTTGACTTCACCGGGCACGATGTTGGCGCGCTGGCCGGCGTGCAATGTGCCAACCGTGATCACGGCTGGCGCGGCCGTCAAATCGGTCTGGCGGCTGACGATGGTTTGCAGCCCCAGCACAATCTGCGCCGCCACCACCACCGGATCCACGCCATTCCATGGCAGGGCGCCATGGGTCTGGCGCCCCTGCACCACGATCTCGAAGGTATCGCCGCCGGCCATCAGCCCGCGCGCGCGGGTGGAGATGGTTCCCGTAGGCTGCGGCGTAATGCCGACGTGCAGGCCGAACATGGCCGACACTTTCGGGTTTTCCAGCACGCCCGCCTTGACCAGCCGTTCGGCGCCATTCGGTGCATTGGCCACGCCCTCCTCGGCAGGCTGGAACACCAGCTTGATGGAACCCGGCAACTGCCCGCGCATGCCGGCCAGCACACGTGCTGCCCCCAGCAGCATGGCCACATGCATGTCATGGCCACAGGCGTGCATCACGCCGACCTCCTGGCCGCCCGACTGCACCCGCTCGCGCGAAGCAAACGGCAGGCCGGTTTCTTCCGTCACGGGCAAGCCATCCATATCGGCCCGCAGGGCTACCACCGGGCCGGGACGCCCCGTGTCCAGCAAGCCGATCACGGCCGTCTCGGCCAGGCCGCGCGTCACTTCATATCCCATGCGGCTCAGTTCTTTCGCCACCAGGTCCGCCGTGCGGCGCTCGTGAAACGCCAGTTCAGGATGGGCGTGCAGGTCGCGCCGCCAGTTCACCACTTCCGGCAACACTTTCGCTGCCGCAGCGTCGAGCTGACTGTGGTAGCGGGCCGGCGGCGCCGACTGCGCAATCGCAATGGCGGACTGGCTGCACAGCAGCAGGCTGGCGATCCAATGTCCTGGCTTCATGGCCAAGCCTGATAGAACGGCGTTTTCAGGCGCACCGGCCGCACATCGAGCCGCGCATCCAAGATAGAGTAATCATGATCGTCCAGTCCCGCATCATCCCAGCCATGCGTGCGCTCATCACGCCGCAGCATGAACTCGAAACCCAGCTCAGGGGCAGGATCGGCCACTGGCGCATCGGGGAACTGCTCGAGGTCGAAGGCGAGGCCCCGAATATGATCGCGCGGGCCATCCACCAGTTGCGTCAGTGCGCGCAGGATGGCGTTTTCACCCAGGATGTCGGTATAAGCAGGCCGAATATTTTCCAGGTCCGACGCAAAGCCCGGCAGGCGGAACTTGATCTCGCCCCTGGCCTGTTTGGCCGCCAGCACCTGCCCCTTCAATTTAGCCAAGTCGTAACGGTCGCCATTATCGAGATAAGAAATCCGTACATTGCGCACATTCAAAGGCCCCGCTTCCTGCGTTGCCTGGCGCAAGTCCAGCAACAGCGCGCCGCTGCCGCCGACAATTTCGATTTCACTCCCGTGAATAATGGCTGCGGTATTCTCGTCCACCCCAAGGCCCACCTTGTAACCCTTGGCCAGCATCAGCGCCAGCATGCGCCCCACCCTGCCCCGCTTGATGAAATGCTGGTCAATGAACAGCTGGTCGCCGACAAACCCCAGGCCCCGATCGATTTCCTTACCATCGCGCATCACGCCCTTCATCACCTGCACCGGATTCAGCGCATCGCGGAACATGGTGCTGCTCATGATGGCGGCGCCGGCACTGCTGCCGGCAATCACGCCGCCGCGCGCCTGCAACTCGCGCACGGCCTGCAGCACCGGCGACGCCACCCCGCCCGGATTCAGTACATCCACCGTGCGTTCCTGCGCACCGCCGGTAAAGAACACGCCCGTGGCGGCGCGGATCCTGGCCACGTTGGCCGGGTCGGCTGCTGCCCGGCGCGCCGACTCCAGCGTCTCACCAGCCCAGAGCGGTGCGACCTTCAGCAATTCCGCCTTCGCGCCACGGCGCCGTAGTTGCTCTACTGCATCCGCTCCCGCCTTTTCAGGACGCGACGATGCGCTGGGTATCACCACAAACCGTGCCTCGGAGCCGCCGGCCAGCTGCACCAGCCGCTGGCGTACAGCCTCATTGTCGGAGCGCACGGCGCCGCCCATCGGTATCACGGTGCCAGCGACAGGCTGGAACGCCAGCGACTGCGTAGTCTCTGCGGCATGGGCGGCGAAGCCCGGCAATTGAGCGCCCAGTTGCGCCGCGCAGAGCAGCAGTATCGACACAGATTTCACGCGCAAACTCCTTCACCACAATGGAATTGCCACTATGCCATTAATCCGGCAGCAATAGCCAGACACGCTCCGCTGTTTGCGCGCATTGGCAATTGCATGTCGCACTGTGGACAGTCCACAACAAATGACAGCTAACTATCATTGCAAATGCGACATGACTTTTACACAGAGCGACGCCGGCAAGTTCCGGTGCGCGCAAGCCGCCAACGTTGCATACTATGAAACTGTTTCATCACCACCGAGGGGTGGCACAAGCTTGTTGCTTCCGTATGAATACCCACTTACGAGGACAGATCGCAATGAAAATACCTGGCACGCACAAGGCGTCTGCATTCCGCCGCTCCCGCTGCACCCATGCCGTATTGCTCGCGCTTGGCGGCATGGGCATGAGCCTCGCTTACGCGCAAACCATGCCCCGCGTGGAAATCACCGGCTCCAGTATCAAGCGCATCGAGGGCGAGGCAGCACTGCCAGTGGAAATCATCAAGCGGGAAGATATCGACAAGTCCGGCGTGACCACTGCTGCCGAACTGCTGCAAAAGATTTCCTCCAATGTGGGCGGCCTGACCGATGGCGCCAGCGTCAGCGACGTCATGGGCGGCCAGCGCGGTTTCAACGGCGCCAACCTGCGCGGCCTGGGTGTCTCGAGCACGCTGGTGCTGCTGAACGGCCGCCGCATGGCCAACTTCGCCAGCCCTGGCGACAATTCCGGCGTCGACCTGAACAACATCCCGGCCGGCGCCATCCAGCGCGTGGAGGTGCTCAAAGATGGCGCGTCTGCAATTTACGGTACCGACGCCATGGGCGGCGTGATCAACTTCATCACCCGCAAGGATTACCAGGGTGGCGATGCCAGCTTGTATGCGCTGCGGACGGACGAAGGCGGCGGCGGCAAAAAATCGGCCTCGCTGTCCGGCGGCATTGGTAACTTGAGCACCGACCGCTACAACGTGTTCGGCGCGCTGGACCTGCAGGAAACGGACCGCCTGGCCAGCTCGCAACGGCAATTCATGCAGGAATACAGCCTGCCCGACCGCCTGTCGCCGCAGCTGTCCAGCTACTCGTTCCCGGCCAACGTCGACCTGACTGCCGCCCAGTTGGCGACCCTGAACAGATCGGGCTACCTGAAGGGCTCCGGCCCCGGCGGCACCTGGGCGCCATCGCCGGGCCGGCGCGTCAACTTCGGCAAGGACTCCTGCGTGAACGGCAGCCCGAACGTGGTGCGTCCGCTCGGTCCCGGCGGCACGGAGGGCTGCTCCTTCAACTACATGGGTGACTCGGAAGTCTATCCGGAATCCAAGAAACAGAGCTTTATCGGCCGTGCCACCTTCCTGGCGACAGACGACCATCAAATATTTGCCGAGGTTCTGCTGAGCAAGGCCAAGACCAGCTATGCCGCCTCGCCCGCCACCTCGGGCGCCATCAACGGCGCCAGCACCGGCATCTCTCTGCCAGCCGATCTGCAAGCCAAGACCGGCATCACCACCCCGGTCAACTTCCGCTTCCGCCTGACGGACGCGGGCCGCCGCACCTCGGAAGTGACCAGTAAAGGGTCGCGCTTCGTACTGGGTGCGACCGGCAAGGTAGGCGCCTGGGAATACGATACGGCCTATAACCACAGCGTCAACAAGGCCACCGACCTGGATATCGATGGCTGGGTTTCGCGCACCCAGATGCTGGCTGGCATTGCCAGTGGCAAATACAACCCGTTTGTCCCGGCCACAGATGACGCGGGCCGCAAGTTCATGGATTCGATCAAAATCCATGGCGCAGCGCGTATTTCCAAAGGCACCAGCGACAGCTTCGATGGCAAGCTGACCCGCTCGCTGATGGCCCTGGGCGGCGGCGACGTCATGCTGGCGGTGGGCGCCGAACTGCGGCGCGAGAAGACCGCGTTCAGCTCCACCGATGCGCTGCGCACCAACGACGTGCAGGGCGACCGCGCCAGCTCCGACGAATTGCTGGCCGACTCCTCCAACTCGCGCGACATCGCCGGCATCTACACGGAAATCAACGCGCCGTTCAGCAAGGAATGGGAAGGCCAGTTCGCCATCCGTCACGACCGCTACAAAGGCGTGCATGATCCGCTGACCAAGGTCACCACGCCGAAGCTGACCACCACCAATCCGAAAATCGCGGTCAGCTACCGTCCGAACAAGGCAGTACTGGCCCGCGCTTCCTACGGCACCGGCTTCCGTGCACCATCGATTGCCGAACTGTTCCTGCCGGTGCGCTCCGGCACCACGGCCAGCTTCGTGAATGACCCGGTCTCGGGTGAAATTGCCCAGTTCGATCTGGACCGTTACGGCAATCCGCAGCTGAAGCCGGAGAAATCCAAGCAGTTTTCGGCCGGCCTGGTGCTGGAGCCTAACAAGAACTGGAACGCCAGCCTCGACTACTGGATCATCCGCAAATCCGACATCATCTCGGAAATCGGCGAGCAAACCGTGTTCGACAACCCGATCTACTATAACGATCCGAATATCGTGGTGCGTGACGAGGATGGTTTCGTGTCCTACCTGCAGTTCAAGAAAGAGAACCGCGGCAAGCTCGACACTTCCGGACTCGATATCGCGCTGAACTGGCATGGCGACGCCACCGCGCTGGGCCGCCTCAGCGCCAGCCTGAACGGTACGCTGATCACCGAGTACAAGTTCCAGTCGGACCCCAACTCGCCGATGACCGACGGCCTGGGCGTATTCCGCGACGACAAGGCCGTGCAGCGCTGGCGCCACAAGCTCAATGTTGACTGGGCTGACGGCCCCATCAATCTGAGCCTGGGCCACACCTTCTTCTCCAGCTATCGCGATCAGAACATTCCGGGCCTGGCTGATCCGGGCTGGAACGACCGTGACGTGAAAGCCTATTCGCTGTGGGATCTGACAGGCAGCTATGCGTTCAACAAGCACCTCAAGCTGCGCGTCGGCGTGATCAATATGTTCGATACGCCGCCGCCATTCACCAACCAGTCGCGCTACTTTGAAGTGACCTGGGACCCAACCTACGGTGATCCGCGCGGCCGCTCGATGTTTGCGAACCTGCAGTACAAGTTCTAATCTTCCCTCAGGCGCCCCGTCCTGCCAGTGGCAGGCAGGGTGGCTGGATTCTCCTACCGCACGGATCTTGCGCGCAGATGACAGTAGCCTATGTCGCGCCTAGCCTTGTGGCCTTCCCATATCAGGCTCATGTCCCCGGCCGTGCCAGTGTTTGCGGCGGGTCATCGTGATGGAAATGGTGGACGGCCATGCGATGGTGCTCAGCCTGGTCCGGTCCATGGCGGTAGCGCAACATAATGCGCCATGGATATGGCGCCTGCAATATAATTTGTCCAAATGTAAATCGCGCCGCCATCACCTCAACCATGATTCCCGACGACATCAGACGCTTCATCGTCCAGTGCATTCCCTCCGTGCCGTTCCTGGAAGCGCTGCTGCTCTTGCGGGAAAGCGGGCGCAGGGAATGGGACAGCACTCAGCTGGCTCAGCGCCTGTATCTCGACACACCCAGGGCAAGCGCATTGCTGGCGCAACTGGTGCGCGCGGGCTTGCTGAGTGTGGAGCAATCGCCCACGCCACGCTACGTCTACGCCCCGCGCACGCCGCAACTCGCCGCCCTGGTCGAACAATTGGCTGTGGTATACGGACAAAACCTGGTTGAGGTCAGCACCCTTATCCACCTGAAGACCAACCGCAAGGCGCACCTGTTTGCAGACGCCTTTGTATGGCGCAAGAAGGAGCCCTGAATGGCCACCGTTATTTACTTGCTGTGCGCGGCCACCGCCCTGGCCTGTTCCTGGTTGCTGCTGCGCAGTTACCGGGCCACCCGGCATCGTCTGCTACTGTGGAGTGGGCTGTGCTTCGCGGGTATGTTCATCAATAACTTACTGCTGGTCCTGGACCGCGTCATTCTGCCCGAACGGGACTTGTCGACTTGGCGCCTGGGGTCGGCACTGCTGTCGTTGATGCCGCTGTTGTATGGCTTGATCTGGGAGGATGACTGATGACGATCAATGCCCTGCTCACCGGCGCCATCGCGATGGCGGCGCTGGTCGCCGCGCTGTTCTTCCTGCGTTTCTGGCGTCAGACCAGAGACCGCTTTTTCCTGTGTTTCGCCGTCGCGTTCGTTCTCGAGGCGTTGCACCGCTTGCTTTGGGCGCTCGCGCCGCTGCGCGACGCCGATGCCCCGGCATACTACCTGATCCGTTTGGCGTCCTACGTGCTGATCCTGGTGGCTATCGTCAATAAGAACCGCGCCCCTCCCCGCTAAAGTCGCCCAGCCCCATGCCTGGCGAGGCGCTGATTTCGCTTGACGCCCACAGTTGCGCGCCGCCTATACCGGCCGCCCGCTCAACTTCCCGGAAATGGCCGCGCACGTCGTTGAACAGCACGCGGCACTGCCGCAATACGCGCGTCGGCGCCAGAGAATCGGACGGCGCCTTGTCCAGGCGCACCGCCGGAGTCCGTACTCCGCTGCGCCGGCCTACCGCCGTCCGGCGGTCATAAGATACGAAAGGCGCACGCCGCAATGATGGTCGGCACCAGTGCCCCCAGAAACAGAAACTCCGCACGGATCGCGCCATCATCAAAGCGTTCCCGCAATATCGCCGCGCCTGCAGGATTGGGCGCGTTTGCGATGAGGGTAAGTCCGCCGCCGGTCACCGCCCCCGCGACCAAGGCAACCTGGAACTGTGGCGACAAGCCTTCCACCAGAGATGCAAGGTAAGTCAAGGCCGCGTTGTCGGTAATGGCAGTCAACGCCGCAGCCCCGTAAAAGACCGCGTCCGCATTCAAGCCAAGCAGCAGCGGCTCGATCCACCACCCTTGCTGCCCCCCCAGGACCACCAGGCCCCCAAGGAAAAACGCGACCAGCAGCGCTTCTTTCAGAATCAGCGGGTCCTGGTGGCGCTCGTATGCGTGTGCAAATCCAAGGAAGAACAAAAAGACCCCGAGAAACACTGCTGGATGGTGCGAGAACATCACCACCAGCACCAGGAACGCCAAGTGAACACCCACGATAGGCATCGGCACAGGGTCGATACGCTCCGGTGTGCCATCAATGGCGGACAGCTCCTTGCGGAACCAGAACGCTGCAAGCGAGGCATTAAGGACGATAGCGATCACGGCCTTCCACCCGAACGTTGTCAGCATGAAGGAAGCGTCCCAGCTCCAGACATTCGCCACCATGAGCACCGGCGGCGCGGCAAAAGTTGTCAGTGTTCCGCCGATCGATACGTTTACAAAGAGCGTACCCAGCGTCAGATATTTCAACTTTGACGACAAGGGATGGCGATAAAAGTGCTCGCGCAGCATTAAGGCGGCCAGCGTCATCGCGGCAGGTTCCGTAACAAACGAACCCAGGACCGGCACGACGGTCAGAACCACCACATACAGCGCGATATTGGGCGACAGCGGAAGGCGCTCCGCAATCAAGGAAACCGCACGGGCCGCACATTGCAGGATAGGCCGGGTGCCAGCGATCACCATGATGGCGAAGACGAACAGCGGCTCGGTGAAATTCCGATTCTCGAGATAGTCGATGGCCTCGTCCTTGCCATGCGCTGCAAACATGAACAGCATCAGGAGCATTGCCCAGAAGCCGAATACCACCTCCACTTCACCCAGCAAATGGCAGATGCCGGCATGGCGCGGATGCCGATGAGCCAGACGCTCGAACAGGCCGGTGGAAAAAGTGTGCAGGACGGCGACGCCGAACAGCGTGGCGCCAAGAAGCTCTATGGAAGTCGGTTGCATCAGAAATGAAGGCGTCAAGAAACACGCGTGGCGGCCCGACCTTCGCGCATCCTGTCGCACCGAATTGTGCGAGCACCCTTTGCGGGAATTATACGCGATTCAACATGCAGGGGCGAAATGTTGCAGCGACGAAAACCAAATTTCATTGTCGCGGTCCGACCGAGAGCGCCCGCACGCAGAATTCTGACAGGCCCACAACCCAGAGCGGATCTACTTCTGCGGCAGCTCGAAGCCGGTGGCCTTGCTGTACTTGTTGATGATCTGCCTGATCTCTCCGCTGGCAGTGAGTTTCCTCACCGCTTCTTTCAGCGCCTTGATCGTTTCCGGTTTCGCATTTTTCTTGGAGAAAAACAAGATGAATTCGTTACTGCCCAGGACGAGCGGGACACCAAGCTCTTCCGGCTTGACCCCGGCTGTGTAGGCGCCGTAAAACAAGCCCACGCTCGAGCCCACACCGGCATCCAAGCGCCGCAACGCCAGCATCTTTGTCATCACCACATAGTCTTTCACGGCGTACTTCTGGATCGCCGCGTCGGTATCAAACTGCTCGACATACTTACTGGTCCTGACCACGCCAACGGTCTTGCCGTGCACCTCGCTTAAGTTACTGAAGCGTGTTCCGCCAGGGCCGATCAGGATGATGGGCATGGCTACGACGGTGGCCACCGGCACGGCGTCGCGCGTCATCTGATCATTACCGAAGCGCAGGATGAAATCGGCGCTGCCGCGCTCTATCTCGACGGCGGTTCGGGGATAAGGCACGAGAGCGTTGGTAAAGCTGAATCCTGCCTCCCCCGCGATGCGATTGCCGATCTCGTACATGATGCCAGTGGGCTTGCCGTCTATCCCAACAAATCCCCAGGGAGGGCCGTGTATCGTTACGATTTTGAGCGTCTCGCCCATGGCGGGCAAGGCCAACGCCATGGCCAAGGCCAAGGCCAAGGCCAAGGCCATCGTTACGAATCGGACCAGGATAGGCTCAAGCATCGTGGGGAAGTCCCAGATTTTTGTTCGCAGGCACCGCGATATCCATCAATTGGGGATTGGGCAAATTCAAGCCGGCCATCAGCGTGACGAATTCTTCCAGACTGCGGTTGGCGAGCCGCGCGTTGTGCCGCTTCTCCCATCCGATCGTCGATACCGACTGCCCTTTGTAGTCATGGCCGGGCCACATGCGCGTTGCGTCGGGCAACGCAAACAATTTGCCGTTGACACTGGCGTACAGCGCCGCTGCGCTGCCGCTCTGGAAGTCGGTGCGCCCGCAGCCGTCGATCAGCAAGGTATCGCCGGTAAACACGTTGCCGCGCCATACATAGCTGACACTGCCCGCCGTGTGGCCCGGTGTATGCAGGACCTCGATCCGTTCATCGGCGCCGAAGCGGATGATGTCGCCGTCGTTCAACTGCACCTCGGCGGGCGCAATGCCGCAACCGGACGGAACGGCGGCCAGCGCACCGGTAAGCTCGCGCAGCTTGCCGGCCGAGGTGACATGGTCCGCATGCGCATGGGTTTCCAGCACATAGGCCAGCTTCAGACCGAGCCGTTCGATATGTCCCACATCGCGCTGCCAATGGCGCGCGACGGGATCGATGATCACTGCCGCGCGGCCATCGTCGGCGACCAGAATATAGGTAAAGGTCGATGACTCGGCATCGAACAGCTGAATAGGGTTGGCGTGCATCGCGGTCTCCATAGGGGGAAGCGGGTAAAGGCGGCTAAGGTGCCGGCCTGGCGATCGTGCCGACGCCAAACATGCCGGCAAGAGCACCAGCTGCGAACGGAAGCGCGACGTTCCACACCGTGTCGCCATTCCCCATCCAGTCCAGTCACAATGAGCATGTCGTTGTCCATTTAGGCTCCTTGCCTGGGTGCCTGCAGGCGTTCCAGCCATTCAAAGATCGCCATGCCGGCCACCATCGCCGCAACAAAAACGAGCGGTTCTGTCTGGCCGCTGGCGAGCGAAGCCAGCGCCGGACCGGGGCAGTAACCGGCCAGTCCCCAGCCGGTGCCAAAAGCCAAGCTGCCCAGTATCAAACGCCGGTCAATCCGGGTGGCCGTCGGCAAGCGCATCGGAGCACCTAGCAGCGACCGGCCGCGCCCTGCAGCGAAACGAAACGCCGCGAATCCGACCAGGATGGCGCCGCCCATCACGAAACCGAGCGAAGGATCCCAGCGGCCCGCCAAGTCGAGGAAACCGATGACCTTGGATGGATCGCTCATGCCCGAGATGATCAGGCCAGTGCCAAACACCAGCCCGACGAACAATGCCATGATGATGTGCATGCGGTGCTCCTTATCCAAGCAGGTGGCGAACGATGAAGACGGTGGCAAAGCCGGCCGCCATGAAAGCGGCCGTCGCCGCCAGCGAGCGCGGCGACAGGCGCGACAGCCCGCATACGCCGTGGCCACTGGTGCAACCGGCGCCATAACGCGTCCCGACGCCGACCAACAGGCCGGCAATCACCAGGGTTGAGGTCCCGGCGTCGACTTGCACCATCGGCACCGGGGCGATCAGACCATAAACGACGGGGGCGGCGATCAGGCCGAACAGGAATGCCACCCGCCAGGCGATGTCGCCCTTGGGCCACTGCAGCAAGCCGCCAAGGATGCCGCTGATGCCGGCGATTCGCCCATTGAAGAGCACAAACAGCGCCGCGGCCAG
This sequence comes from Massilia sp. BGA-UO-ETr-WB1, assembly GCF_059567845.1. Classification (NCBI taxonomy): domain Bacteria; kingdom Pseudomonadati; phylum Pseudomonadota; class Betaproteobacteria; order Burkholderiales; family Oxalobacteraceae; genus Massilia; species Massilia sp. BGA-UO-ETr-WB1. The sequence continues at coordinate 1,424,958 of NZ_JCAQOT010000027.1, forward strand.
TCCAATGAGCGCGCCGCCGGCCAATGACGCCCAAGGGGTAAAGTTTGTCCAATCGATCATCATCCTGTTGCTCCGCTCGGCTTTTCGCAATACTGCTGGTACAGCACCTGCAACACCGCCATCGCCTCGCTGCTGGCGATGCTGTAAAAAATCTGTTTCCCTTCACGCCGCGTCGTCACCAGCGCCTCCTCGCGCAGCACGCCCAGTTGCTGGGAAAGCGTAGGCTGCTGAATTCCCAGCAGCGCTTCAAGTTCGCTCACGCATAGGGGGCCTTGCGTGAGTTGACACAGCAGCAGCAACCGGTCAGGGTTGGCAAGTATCTTCAGCAGGCCGCATGCCTGCAATGCCGCCGCGCGCATGACAGTTAAGTCAAACTGGCCATCAGGGTCGCTCATAAGTCAAATCACCACGGTTCCACAGTAACGCAATCATTATACAATATTATATATTATATGCCGATATAATGATGCAATAGCCCTGCCTCACCGGGCATCAGGATTGTCGCCATCCCCCTGCCTGTGGCCGCGTCAGCCGAATCGCCCCCTGTTAGCGCCAGTTCGTCTGAAGCAAGCCCCAGCCAAGCTGTTCGCGAATACGCTCGGGTGTGACGTGGGGCTCCGGTTTGCCGCTCGGAAGCGGCGCAAAAACTGGATTGCTGCTTGGTTGGGGGCGAGCTAAATTGTTGTCCATGATCTCTACTCCGGATAGCGGCAAGCGGTGCTCGCCTTGGATTCAATGTAGGGCAGCGGATTGGAAGCCGTCATCAAGGAATCCCGCTTCTCGGTGTAGGTTTTTCTTAAACTATTATCCGTAGGGTTTCCCCCACAGCGCCTGCCGCGCAGCGCGCTGTATCGCGGCCGCGCCGCGCGCCATTGGCTACAGGATCACGCTCCACACCGTAACCGCCCCCGCAAGCAACGCAATTGCATAACCCTGCAGTAAGCATTTGCCGATGGCGCGCCCGCCGGCGACCCAGGCGATGATGACCTTGCTCACCATATTGGCGAAAATTGCCAGGCACAGGGCGGTTATTGCAACTTTCTGTGCGATGTCGCCGGCGCGGTGGATACGGGCCATCGAGATGACAATGCCATCGACATCCAGCAATCCCGATAAGGCGGAGACCGCGAAAACGCCGCTTATGCCTGACCATTCTTTTGCGGCCGGAACCGCCATCGCCATCAGTCCCAGGAATGCGCCAAAGACCAAAGCGGTCGACAGATCGAACGGTTCGATCGATAGCGCTTGTCCCTCAGCCGGCTGCAGCGGTTGGACGCGGCGCCAATGCCAGGCGCCAAGCAGCAACAATACGGTGCCGGTAACAGCCAGCGCGGCACCAAGCGATTTCAGCAAGGCCGGTTCAATGGTCAGCAGCAGGATCAAGATGCGGAAGTACATGACACCGCAGGCGGCCAAGGCGCCGGCAGCGGCGCTTCTCAACAACGCTGGCTGCCTTGCGACCAAGCGCGACAGCGACAGGGTCGCCGCAGTGGAGGACGCCAATCCGCCCAGCACGCCAGTCAGGAAAAGGCCGCGCGCATAGCCCGCGATGCGCATCGCCAGATGACCGGCCAGAGAGAGCGCAGCGATTAGCACCACCGCCCACCACAACTGGTATGGATTGACTGCGTGGTAAGGCCCATATCCCGCGTCTGGAAGGTTGGGAAGGATCACCACGGACAACACAAGCAACTGCAAGGATGCCGCCAGCTCGCGTTGCTCGATTAGGCGCAACCAGCTGTGCAGGGTCGACTTCAGGTCAAGCAACACGGCCGCGACCACTGCCGACGCCAGGGCAATCGCCACGTGCCCGTGCATGGCAGCGGCCCCCAGCATCAGCGTGAGCAGCAGAGCCACTGCCGTGGTGATGCTCAGATTACCCGTCGTACGCGCCGTTTCGCGGTACGCGACTGCCAGCAGCAGCGACAGGCCGAGCAGCGCACACGGCAGCGTCCATGCATCCAGCGGTCCTGAGACAAGGACCGGCAGCCCGCCCAAAAGACCCACCAGTGAAAACGTGCGCAGCCCGGCTACCCGGCTCCCCTCTTCGCCGTGGCGCTGGCTCCAGCCGCGCTCTATCCCAATCACCAGCCCGACCGCGAGTGAGGCCAACAGGTTCAAGGCATCGGTATTCGGGAACGGGTTCATGGGGAGCGCCGGGCTGCGATGGTCATTAATGCTTACATCTTACGACTGCAAAATTTCGCCCCGCAACTATTTGGGGAAATTGTTGTTAAATGGTAGGCGCTGCCGGCAACTATTATTGCAGCGATCGTTTTAGCGCCTGCGCCACTTCGGTCAGGCACGCATCGCCGCCCCGATCCCCGATGCCCATAGTGGTCGTTATAGGCCTTGAAGGCATCGATATCGATCATCCACAGCCGCAACGGGGTACGCACGCGGGCCAGCACCACGGGAAAATTCAACGGCTAGGTGACAAAGTCGGCCGCCCCCACTTCCAGCGCCAGCACTTCTCTTTCCATGCTGTGATGAGCGCCGAAATAGCGCGAATGATGAGGATAGTACAAGGATGCAGATAATCGCATAGATACTGCACTTCCTTGCATCCGACGCGCGGCGATGGCACTGCGGCCGATGGCGCACAGGTGCTGACTGGCTCGGCAAGCGGCCGGCTAAAGCGATCAATAGCAAAATCTGCACGGGTACCGGCACCGGCCGTGCAGAATTTTCACCCGGGGCCGTGATGGCAGGCGGCGGCGCATTTCAGCGTGTATTTTTGCCGCAATATTTGGGATAGACTCCGCCGGATCGCGGCACAGGTGGGGCTGACTCCCGTCCCGCGAGCGGAAACCAGCGTGTTATTGGACAGCGTGCCCGACCGATCCCAACGCCGAAGGCGACGTGTGGGTGGCCGACGGGGACAGCGCCTTCCACCCGCCCGATGGCGGCGCCACCTGGACCAAGCTGAGCGTGACCGGGTCCGTCTGGGGTTCCCATCCTGCTTGGCAATGGCCCGAGGTGTACGGCGCCACCGCCATCGCCTTGGGCCAGGCGCCGGCCGGCGTGAGCTACTCGGCCTCGGTGCATCTGGCCGGCGTGCGGGGCGTGTGCCGCTCCGGACGGTGGCGGGCTGGAGCCGCATCAACCGCGATAAGCATCAATTTGGCGGCATCGCCGCCGATCGGAGCATCGTCGGACGGAATTCTGTGGGCAATTTTTTGATGCGCAAAAAAAGGAAGATATTAATGAATCTAAAAAAAAGCAGTATCAGGGTAACCCTGTGGGCTGCCTTGGCAGTATGTGGTTGTGGCGAGAATAATGCAATTGCCAACAACCCTGCCGAGTCTGCGGCGCAGGCTGCCAAGCTGGCGTTCAAATGGACTTCGAGCCCGCCGCTTATTGCGCCTCAACCAGATTCAAATCAGACGGTTTACTCCGTAAAAGATCCTTCGATTGTTTACGCGAACGGAAAATACCACGTATTCCTCACAACGGCCGGGTCTGCCGGCTGGGGCCTTGGGTACACAAGCTTTGACAAGTGGTCGAACGCTTCGGCCGCGAAAATAGTCCCACTTGACAAGTCCCCTATGGGGCCAGGTTATCGCGCAGCACCACAAGTATTTTATTTCGCTCCGCAGAAAACATGGTATCTCGTATATCAAGGTGCCGATCCGCTTTACTCAACCTCGAAAGACATCAGCGATCCGATGTCCTGGAGCGCGCCGAAACCCTTCTTCCCAGTCGTACCCGACATCGTCAAGGCCCCGCTAGGCGCAGGCTGGCTGGATTTTTGGGTAATCTGCGATGCCAAAAAATGCTATATGTTCGGTACCGACGATAATGGACGTTTGCTTCGGTCCGAAACCGAATTAGGCCAGTTCCCGAATGGCTTCCATAACACTGTCGCTGTCATGACCGAAAAAAAGGAAGACGTGTTCGAGGCGAGTAATACCTACAAGATTGCCAACACGAATACCTACATTACTCTGGTGGAGGCAATTTCGCCACAAGGGCGATACTTTCGGATTTGGAAGAGCAATGGCCTGGACGGAACATGGGAGCCATTCTCTTCCGCGCCAATGAACGCTTTCGCGACTCGCGATAATGTTGAACAGATTTGGTCGGAGGGGATTTCCCACGGCGAATTGGTGCGGACTAATACCGATCAAACGATGACAATCGATCCTTGCCGGCCGCTCGAATACCTCTTCCAGGGGAATGACCCTGCAGTGCGCGTGGACGATTACATCAAAGTTCCGTATCGCTTAGGTGTGATCACGACGAAGGGAAAAAATCCAGTAAGCGCACTCTGCCGCTGATCCAGCGCGCCGGCTCTGCAGCACTCTTTAATACCAACTGTCTGGAAACCTCTGTATGAACATCATTAAACATAGCCTCGCCGTTCTGGGCATGATCGCGGCGCCGGCTTTTGCCGCCAGCCCGGTCAGCATCAGCATCGACGCCGGCAAACCCGGCCCTGTCATCAACAAGAACGTGTATGGCCAGTTCGCCGAACACCTCGGCACCGGCGTCTACGAAGGCATGTATGTCGGCTTGAAGTCGAACATCCCCAACACCAGGGGCTGGCGCAATGACGTCGTCGGCGCGCTCAAGGAGTTGCATGTGCCGCTGGTGCGCTGGCCGGGCGGCTGCTTCGCCGACACATACCATTGGCGCGACGGCATCGGCCCGCAGGACAAGCGCCCCAGCATCGTCCACGCCAATGGCGGCGCAGACGAGATCAACGCCGTCGGCACCCACGAATTCTTCGACCTGATCGACATGCTTGGCGCCGACGCCTACGTCAACGGCAACGTCGGTACCGGCAGCGTGCAGGAGATGTCCGATTGGATCGAGTACATGACTGCGGACGGCGGCTCGCCCCTGGCCAGGCTGCGCGCCCAGAACGGGCGCGAAAAGCCGTTCAAAGTCGCCTACTTCGGTATCGGCAATGAGTTATGGGGCTGCGGCGGCAACATGAAGCCCGACTACTACGTGAACCTGTACAGCAATTACGAGCATTTCCTGAGGGCGCCTGAAAAGTCCAGGCCGAAAATGATCGCCAGCGGCGGCAGTGGCTTCGACACCGCCTGGACCGACGTCCTGAGCAAGGAACTGAAGGGCCGCACGGTGGGCATCAGTGTCCACCAATACACCATCCCGGGCAGCAGTTGGGAGGTCAAGGGCAAGGACCTTGGTTTCAAGGAAGGCGAGTGGATGTCGACTCTTGCCAATACCTTGAAAATGGATCAGCTCGTCAAAGATCACGTGGCCGTGCTGGACAAGCACGATCCCGAGAAGAAGATCGGGCTGATGGTCGACGAGTGGGGCACCTGGTATGACGAAGCGGGCGCCAGAAGCGCGCTGTTCCAGCAGAACTCCCTGCGCGACGCGCTGGTGGCGGCGCTCAACTTCCACATCTTCCATGAGCACGCGGAGCGGGTCCCGATGACCACCATCGCCCAGATGGTCAACGTCCTGCAGGCGATGATCCTGACCGACAAGGAGAAGATGGTCCTGACCCCGACCTACTACACGTTCCAGATGTATGTGCCGTTCCAGGATGCCAAGTCGCTGCCGCTGGCAATCAAGGACAACACCAGCTACACCCTGGGCGCATCGACCATTCCGGGCGTGAGCGCTTCGGCGGCACGCGCCAAGGACGGCAAGCTGTACCTGGCGCTGGTCAACACCGATCCGCACAAGCCGGTCGACGTCGCCGTCAACGTCGCCGGCACGAAGGTAAAAGGTGCGGCCGGCAAGGTGCTGACCTCGGCCACGATGGATGCGCACAACACGTTCCAGAATCCGCAGGCCATCAAGCCGGCGGCGTTCAGCGCGCGTGCCGCAGGCGGCAAGCTGGCGATCAAGGTGCCTGCCAAGGCCGTGATGGTGGTCGCTTTGGAGGAGTAAACCCATGACAAAAACAACCCGCTCCGCTGTCATTCTCTTGTCCGTGTTGGCTTCGCTGCCCGCCATGTCATTCGCGCTCAACCCGGCTATTCAAACGATGTACACCGCCGATCCAGCCCCTATGGTCCATAAGGGCACGCTCTACCTGTTTTCCAGCCACGACGAAGATGTCGGGGAAAAGAACAATTTCAACATGAAGAACTGGGTACTCGCCACGACGACGGACATGGTGAACTGGACCCAGCATGGCGTGATCGCCTCGCTCCGGGATTTCCCCTGGGCCGCCAAGGAGACCTCCGGCTGGGACGGTTTTGACAACGGCGCCTGGGCTCCCCAGGTGATCGAGAGGGATGGCAAATGGTATCTCTATGGCCCGGTGCAGGGCCGGGGCATAGGCGTGCTAGTCGCCGATAATCCCCTGGGTCCCTACACCGATCCCCTCAAAAGACCGCTGATCGCCGGCCACGCCGGCGGCCTGTACGACAGCATCGATCCGACCGTGTACCTCGACGACAAGGGCCAGGCCTATCTCGCCTGGGGCAATCCCAATCTGTGGTCGGTGAAGCTGAACAAGGACATGATTTCCTACGACGCCAGCGTCGGGGAAAAGGGCATCATTCGCCATCCGATGACCGTCAAGGCCCTGGGCGAGCGCAACCCTCCGGACACACAAGGCGTTACGCTGCCGAAACCCGCCCTGCGCGGCACATCCTACGAAGAGGGCCCCTGGCTCTATAAGCGCAAGAATCTCAACTACCTGTTTTTTGCCGGTGGTCCCATCCCTGAGCATCTCGCCTACTCCACCGGCCCCACACCCGAAGGCCCGTGGACCTACGGTGGCGTGGTCATGACGCCGCAAAGCGCCTTCACCAACCACCCGGGCGTGGTCGATTACAAGGGCAAGACCTACCTCTTCTATCACAACGCCGCGCTGCCGGGAGGCGACGGCTTCAAACGTTCCGTGGCGGTCGATGAGTTGAAGTTCAACCCGGACGGCTCGGTCCAGATGGTGCAGCCGACCAAGGAAGGGCCGGCACCGCTCGCCACCCTCGATCCCTACAGACGCGTGGAAGCGGAGACCATCGCCTGGTCTTCCGGTGTCAAGATCGAGCCCAGCAGCGCAGGCGGCCAGAATGTGCGAGACATCCACGACGGCGACCACATCCAGGTGCGAAATGTCGATTTCGGCGCGGCCGGCGCGCGCCTTCAAGGCCAGCCTTTCCAGCACTGCCAAGGCGAAGCAGGCCACCGGGGCAAAGATCGAGATTCGTTTGGGTAAGCTCGACGGCCAGCTGATTGGCACGCTTCCGGTCTCGGGGACCGGCGGCGAATGGCAGCCGCAGTCTGCCCGGATCTCCGCAGCCTCCGGCGTCCACGATCTCTTCTTCGTGTTTCGCGGTGCCGCCGGCGAGGAACTGTTCAAGTTCGATCACTGGCAATTCTCCCAGAATGATCTGCCCGCGGACCGCGCCTCCGTTGCGTCACGGCCTCTTCCGGCGGCACAGGCGAATCGTGCCCATAATCCCCTTATCTGGGCCGACGTCCCGGACATCGCAGTCATCCGTGTCGGAAAAACCTACTACATGAGCAGCACGACGATGCACATGAGCCCGGGCCTCCCGATCATGAAGTCGGCGGACCTGGTCAACTGGAGCATGGCATCCTACGCCTACGAAACCCTGGCCGATAACGAAGCCTTCCGCCTCGAAAACGGCAACAACGCCTACGGTGAGGGCTCCTGGGCCAGCAGCCTGCGCTACCACGACGGCGTGTTCCATGCCTCGACATTCGCCGCCACCAAAGGCGGGCGCACCCATATCTTCACCACGCGCGATCCGGAACGCGGCCCGTGGAAAGAGACGAGTTTCGAGCCCTTGATGAATGACCACAGCCTGTTTTTCGACGACGACGGCCGCGTATACATGGTGTGGGGGTGCAACCGCATCATGCTCACCGAGCTGAAACGCGATCTCACCGGAGTCAAGCCCGGCGGCGTGAACAAGGCCATCATCGAACACGTCAACGCCCTCTTCGGCGCCGACCAGGGCGGGCTCTGTGGCGAGGGCTCGCAGCTTTCCAAGATCAACGGCCGCTACTACCTCTTCAACATCGCCTCGCCCAAGACCCGCTGGGCGCGCACCGTCATCGTCCACCGCGCCGACAAGATCGACGGCCCCTACGAGGGCCGCATCGCCCTCGATGATCGCGGTATCGCGCAGGGCGGCCTGATCGACACCCCGGAAGGCAAATGGTATGCCTATCTTTTCAAGGACAACGGCGCCGTCGGTCGCGTCCCCTACCTCGTGCCCGTGACCTGGAAGGACGGCTGGCCCGTGCTCGGCCAAGACGGCGAGGTGCCCATGACGCTCGACATCCCCGCCGGCGGACAGGGCGCCTCCGGCGCCTCCGGCATCGTCGCCTCCGACGAATTCGACCGCCAGCCCGGCGCCCCCGACCTGCCCCTCGCCTGGCAATGGAATCACAATCCCGAGCCCCGCAACTGGTCGCTCGCCAAGCGCCCGGGCTACCTGAGCTTCGTCACCAGCCGGGTCGATTCCAGCCTGCCCGAGGCCAGGAATACCCTCACCCAGCGCGCCTTTGGCCCTGACAGTTCCGCCACCACCAGCATCGACGTGAGCGGCATGAAAGACGGCGACTGGGCCGGCCTGGCCGCTTTTCAGAAAAGGTATGGCTTTGTCGGCGTAAAGATGAGCGGAGGCGCCAGGTCTCTCGTCATGGTGAGCGCCGACTCAGACCAGCCCGAGGAGATCGCCTCCATTCCCCTCCCTGGCAATACCGTTCACCTCAAGGTCGAAGGCGAATTCCAGTCTGCGCCTGAAGTTGCCCGCTTCTCCTACAGCCTCGACGGCAAATCCTGGACTCCCATCGGTCGTCCCTCGCGCCTTGCCTACACCTTCCCGCACTTCATGGGTTACCGCTACGCGCTCTTCTTCTATTCGACCAAGACCGCCGGCGGCCGTGTGGACTTTGACTACTACCGGATCGGGCAAAGCGGCGGCCCCCGCTGACCGCGCGGGCAGGCACTGAAATAGCGCAAATGGCGAAGATATTACAAGGGTGCAAATAGTCGCATTGATACTGCACTTCCGTGCATTTTGGCGTCGGGAGTTGGTGGCAGTGCCGCCGACCATCGCGACCATCACCCTGAAGGCGACGGCCAGTTCCGGCGGGCCAATTACCTACGTGTCGAACACGCCGGGCATTTGCAGCGTCAGCGGCGCCACGCTGTCGCTGCTGAAAGCGGGCGAGTGTTCGGTGAACGCCAACCAGGTCGGCGGAAACGGCTACGCCGCCGCCTCGGCGCGCCAGCTTTTCGTCATTCCCAAGCGGCCGGCGGCGATCGCCTTCCGCAATCCGGGGGCGCAGCCCCTGGACACGCAGCCGGTGCAGCTGGAGGCAATCTCCAGCCTGGCCTTCCCCGTCGTCCTTGCCACCAGCACGCCCGCGGTGTGCTCGGTCAGTGGAAACACGATGCAAAAGCTCGCCGATGGTCTGTGCGTCGTCACCGCCACGGCGGACGGCGGCGAGATCTACGAGACGGCAAAAGTGGTGAAAAGCGTGCCGATCGGGAACGCACAGGCTCCCGAGCTGAAGTTCTCGAGCGGCTACAAGAATGCCTCGACCACCAACGAGGAAGGCAGAGTTGACATAGGCGGAGGCAGTAGCGAGAAGGGTTGGTGGTGCGACGGCTGGTGCGATACCAGCGTTACGGCGGACGGCAGCAGCATCAGCAATACCTTCAGCTGGAAGAGGGAGCCCTTCACCGACGGACGCTGGTGGAAGAACTTTTCGCAAATCGACGTGTACGCGCCCGCCGTGAAGGAGATGTCGAAGCTCGGGGACATGTCTGCAGGCGTGCGGGTCGATGCCCAGTCGGCGCTGAAGTTCACCTTCGCCCAGAACCAGGAATGGTTCGATACGGGCGACAACAGTGTCGACATCGACTTGATCCTCGGCCACTTCAACCGCAAGGCAAGCGACAACAACAAAGAGTGCAACGTGCAGCTGCGAGGCAACTTCAAGCCAAGCTCCCCGGCTGCGGCGAACTACAGTGTCAGCCTGAAGAACCTCACCGTCTCGGAGGCGTGCGACCTGAAGGATCTCAATCCCTGGTTTGAGCTGCAGGATTATCCGATCGTCAAGATACGGTTTGCCTCGGCGAACGGCAACCGCAGCGTACCGAGTGCGACTGCGCCGGCGCCGAATTACCCGACTACGGTCACGCTGACCGGAGCAATCACCCTCCAGTGACGGCGCACGACCATTCACTGGCCCCGCCCGTGCGGCGGGCAGCCAAGGCACACAAAATATCAGGAGACAGAAATAATGAGGAGAATCGGAACCATGGCCAAGCGGGAGCCGTTGAGGATGACCGCGCTGGCGTTTGCGGCGGCGCAGGTCGCAGCGCTCCATAGCGGCGCTGCGCAGGCGCAAACGGCGCCTTCGGCGCCGGCCGCCAAGGAGGAAGAGGTCGTGAGCGTGGTGGTGAGCGGCCAGCGCGAAGCGATGCGCTCGGCCGCCAAGCTGAAACAGAATGCCGAGGAAATCGTCGATGGCGTCGTCGCCGAGGAGGCCGGCAAGCTTCCCGACAAGTCGATCACCGAAGTGCTGCAGCGCGTAGTCGGCGTCACGATGGACCGCAACCGCTCGCGCGGCGACCCGGAGCATTTCTCGGTCGAGGGTTCCGGCATTTCAGTGCGCGGCCTGACCTGGGGTTCATCCACCTTGAACGGCCGCGAATCGTTCTCGGCCGGCTATCCGGGACGCGAATTGAGCTGGGGCGACATTCCGGCGGAACTGATGTCCGCGGTGGTCGTGCACAAGAACCCGCCGGCCGAGTTGATCGAAGGCGGCGTCAGCGGCCAGGTCGACTTGCGCACCGCGCTGCCTTTCGACTACAAGGGCGACAAATTCGCGGCCTCGACCTACGCGAACTACAACGAGCTCGGTGAGAAAACCTCTCCCGCCGTCTCCGGCCTGGTCTCGAAACGCTGGGAAAACGACTTCGGCCAGTGGGGCGCGCTGCTCAACTTGTCCGGCAACCAGAGCAACTCCCAGAACGACACGGTGCAAGTTGACGCCTATTTTCCGCGCACCGACGTGGTCCCTGGACAAACCGTGTGGGTACCCAAATCGGCATCGTGGCGCACCAACACCAGCAAGACCGACCGCGCCGGCGTGTATGCCGCGCTGCAGTGGAAAAAGGCCGGGCTCTCGTCGGCGCTCACCTACTTCCACTCCGGCTACAAGGAAACCGGCACCGAGAACGCCCTGTACACCGGCGTGGAGAACCCCTACAAGTCCAAGCTCATCGACCCGGTGTTCGACAGCAACGGCGTGCTGCAGTCGGCCAGGTACACCTATCCGATCGGCGGCCGGGGCGCGAATAATTTCGTGGACGGCGGGCTGGGTTTCAATTCCAACCAGACCTATAGCGACAGGCGCTCGCAGACCCGGGAGATCGCCTGGAACGCCAAGTGGAACATCAATGACCGCTGGTCGCTGCAGAACGACCTGCAATGGGTCCATGCGACCAACAAGAGCTGGAACGGCAACATCACCCTGGCCACCTTCGTGCCGAGCATGAATATCGACCTGACCGGCAAGCCTGCGCAGATCACCTTCGACGACAAGGCGAAAGCGTTCCTGAAGAATCCGGGGAACTACTACCTGGAGAACTTTATGCCGGGCAAGAACAAGGCGGACGCCGACCTGTATGCGTGGAAGACCGACGTGCGCTTCAAGTTCGATCATCCGGTCATGCGCGACCTGCGCTTCGGCGTGCGCGCGACCCAGCGTAAGGCGCACCGTGTCGAAGCAAGCGGCTCGACCTGGTACAGCGCCTCGCTGCCATGGGAAGTGAAGAATTCGCCCAGGCCGGGGCAGCCGGCAGCCGCGACGGACCCAGGCGATGGGATTCGGGGCAATTTCAGTTACCTGAGCGATCCAAGGTACGCGGCCCTGACGCCGACCACCACGTACGGCTTCAACAACTTCTTCAATGGCAAGATCCCCACACCGGGCGAACTGGTGGTGCCGACCCTGGCCTCGGTCAGGGACTATCCCAATGCCTACGCGGGCGTGAATGAGCTCAAGAAGATGCAATGCCAGGACGCCAACGCGCAATTCGGCACCAACAGGGACTGCTCGGCGCTGGACGACCCATGGAAGCCGCTCGTCTACGACGGCGCCCCTTCCAAAACCAGCCGCCAGGCGGAGCGGACGGAGGCCGCCTACCTGTCGACGCGCTTCGGCTTCGACGACCTGCGTTTCCCGGTCGAGGGCAGCGCCGGCGTACGCGTGGTCCACACCAAGACGGTGGCCCACGGCTACACCGTGTTCCTGCCGGTCTACAGCACCGGCTCGCCGCCGTCGGTGCCTAAGTTTGGACCGATCAACGAGCCGATCAACGACGGCAAGAGCTCCGTCGACGTGCTGCCGAGTGTTAACCTGAAGATGGAATTCACTCCCCAGCTGCAAGCGCGTTTTGCGTTCGGGAAGTCGATGTATCGGCCGAGCTTTGCCGATCTGAACGAGTACATCGAGTTGAGGCAGGATTTGGTGTATGCCAACGACAACGGCCCCCTGACGAACGTCAACTACCGGGGTAACAACAAGGGCAACGTCCATCTGAAGCCCACCAAGGCCAACAGCTTTGACTTGGCGCTCGAGTGGTATCCGGGCAACGGCACCTCGCTGACGGGTACCGTTTTCCACAAGGAAGTGCGTGACATCATCATGCGCTCTGCCTATACCCGCGACTACAACGACCTGGCCGGCAACGCGCAAACCTTCACGATCACCGCGCCGGACAATGCATCGGACGGTTCGGTGAGTGGACTGGAGCTCGCCGGCCAGACCTATTTCAATAATGTGCCCGGGTTGGCGCGCATTCTGCCGGAATGGGCCAAGGGTTTCGGCGTGTCGGCGAACTATACCTACATCAAGAGCAAGCAGACGCTGCACCATCCGTACAATCTGAAGTACTGCCCGGCCGCCAATTCGTTCAACAACAGTTCCTTGAACTTGCTCGGCTGCGACACCAACGGCTTGCCGTTCACCGACATGCCCTTGCAGTATTTGTCGAAGAACGCCTACAACTTCATGCTCATGTATGACCAGGGGCCGATGTCGATGCGCTTGGCCTACAGCTGGCGCAGCCGTTTCCTGCAGGGCGTGTCCGTCAATGGCACGCAGGGCGACACCGCCACCAGTGCCGATCCGACCCGGGCGACGATTGTAGATGGCAAGACGGTCTATCCGCAGGATGTGGGCTGGGGCTTGCCGACCTGGCAGGAAGCGGCCGGACAGCTGGACTTCGGGTTCGACTATCGGTTCAGCGACCGTGTCCAGGCCAGCTTCTCGGCAAGTAACCTCTTGGATACCGTCGTTAGACAGACCCAACAGCAGACCATCGGCAACATGCCGCGTGCCTGGTTCGAGCCTGGCCGCAGTTATCGCCTGGCGCTGCGCTACACGTACTAAGACGCCGCACTGTCCTGACATCGGGTCCATCGCCACTCAGGCGAATTGAACCTCCCGTCGTCCCCTGCCGCTTTGGCGGCAGTTTCAGAGGTGGCCCCGGCCGCCTCTTTTTTTAGGTTGGGTTGCCTATGTCTAACAAAGCTATTCGAACAATCGTCATTGTCGGCGGCGGTACTGCCGGGTGGATGACGGCCACCGCGCTGGCCACCGCGCTCCCCGCCGCGCTCAAGGGCGGCACCATCATCGAGCTGGTCGAGTCGGAGGAGATCGGCATTGTCGGCGTGAGGGAGGCGACCTTTCCTTCGATCCGCAACTTCCACCGCCTGCTCGGCATTGACGAGGCCGAGTTCCTGCGCGCCACCAACGGCAGCTACAAGCTGGGCATCCAGTTTTGCGACTGGCGCGCGGGCGGCGAAAGCTATTTCCACACCTTCGGCGATTTCGGCGAACTGAGCGGATCCCGCGCGGTGTGGGGCCAGCACCACCGGCTGGGCGAGGCCGGCCTTGGGTCCCTGGGCGAGCAATGCCTGCCCTCCGTGATGGCCAGCCTGGGCCGCTTCGCGCTGCCGGGAGAAAACGACCGCTACGATTACGCCTACCACTTCGACGCCGCGCTGTACGCCGCCTTCCTGCGCAAGCTGGGTGAGCGGCGCGGCGTGCGCCGCACCGAGGGGCGCATCGTCGACGTGGCGCGGCGCGCCGACGGCGGCGTCGACCGGCTTAGCCTGGCTGATGGGCGCGTAGTGGCCGGCGACCTGTACATCGACTGTTCCGGCTTCGCGTCGCTGCTGCTGGGGCGCACCTTGGGCGAACCGTTCGTCGACTTCAGCCACTGGCTGCCGGTGGACCGGGCCTGGGCCTGTCCGACCGAACGGATCGGGACCGACCTGACGCCCTACACGCGCGCCACCGCGCTGGAGGCGGGCTGGGCGTGGCGGATTCCGCTGCAAAACCGCACCGGCAACGGCCACGTGTTCGCCAGCCGCTACATCGACGAGGATCGCGCGCGCGCGCAATTGCTCGAACGGCTGGACGGCCCGGCGCTGGCCGAACCGCGCCTGCTGCGCTTCCAGACCGGCCACCGCGCGCGTGCCTGGGTGCACAACGTGGTCGCCCTGGGCCTGTCGGGAGGCTTCTTGGAGCCGCTCGAGTCGACCAGCATCTTCCTGGTCCAGAGAGCGATGGGGCGGCTGATCGATTTGCTGCTGTCGGGCGCGCCGCTCACCGAGCAGGTGATAGCCGGCTACAACGGCGAAGTGGGGCTCCAGTTCGCGCGCGTGCGTGATTTCATCATCCTGCACTACTGTCTGAGCGCGCGCCGCGACAGCGCGCTGTGGCGCGCGATGGCAACCATGGAGCTGCCCGACACGCTGGCCTTCAAGCTCCACGCATGGCGCCAGGCGGGCGCGCTGCACCAGTACGACCTGGAGGGCTTCGACGCGACCAGCTGGCTGGCGATCCATGCAGGCATGGGGTATTGGCCCGAGCGCGCCGATCCTTCGCTGGGCGACGTCGAGCGCGCGGTGGCGCTGCAAGGATTGCAGTGGCGCCGCGAATGCATCGCCACCGCCGTGGCGGCCATGCCCAAACACGACGCCTACCTGCGCGGCATGCTGGGGCGCTGAGTCCATTAATGGACATAGTGTTTAGCGCACTTGCTTAAGATCTTAGAACGATCTGCATGCGGATGTTTTTATAGCCATAAATACTATACGCCTCCGTCGATCTTTCCATAGGCTAGCCAGTGCCCGCGATAACGATTTCAAACGGGCCCAGCCGACGGTGGCGGCAGGAAAGGGAGCAAAATTATAAAGGGAGATGGCAATGGGTGTGAGAAGAATGATGATGGCCGGCCTGGCTGCAGGCATGCTGATGCCGCTCAGTGCTGCGGCTGAGAATTACAAATGGGATAACGTTGCGATGGGCGGCGGCGGCTTCGTCTCGGGCATCGTGACCAGCAAGACCGAGCGCGGTGTGGCGTACGCGCGCACCGATGTGGGCGGCGCCTACCGCTACGACAGCCATGCCGGCCGCTGGGTGGCGCTGAATGACTGGATCTCCGAGAACAATAAAGGCATGTTTGGCGTGGAATCGCTGGCGGTCGACCCGCGCAACGCGGCGAATGTCTACATGTTGGTCGGCACCGAATACTTTAACGGCGGCCAGACCGCCATCTTGCGCTCGACCGACTACGGCAAGACCTTTACCACCACTGACGTGACGGCGCAATTCAAGACCCACGCCAACGGCATGGGCCGCGGTACCGGCGAGCGGCTGCAAGTGGACCCGGGTTCGGGCAATGTGCTGTTCGTGGGCACGCGCCACAATGGTCTGTTCAAGAGTATCGATTCGGGCGCGACCTGGAGCCGCCTCAATGGGCTCAACGTCAACGGCACGCCCAATGGCGTTGGCATCAGTTTCGTGCTGCTCGATCCTGCCAGTGTCACGCAAGGCACGGCCAAGCGCATCTATGTCGGCGTCTCACGCTACGGCTCGGTGGGACCGAGCCTGTACCTCAGCAAGGATGGCGGCGCGACCTTCGCCCCCGTGGCCGGCGCGCCGGCAGGCCTGATACCGCAGCGCGCGGCGCTCACGTCCAAGGGCCGCCTGTACCTGACCTACGGCAACGGCGCGGCACCGCACGACGGATCGGCAAGCGAGCCTCTGGACAAGGGCGCGATCTGGGAATACAACACCGTCGGCGGCACCTGGACCAATGTGACGCCGGCCGGCATCACCCGGGCGTTTAGCGGCATCAGCGTCGACCCGGCCAATCCCAAGCGCCTGGTCGCCACGACCGTCAACACCTGGTGGTGGCAGAGGAGGGAACCGGACACCGGCGGCGGCGACCGCATCTTCACTTCGGCCGACGCCGGCCGGACCTGGACCGACCTGATGGAGCGCGGCATGACGACCGACCCGGACGGCATCAACTGGATCGCCCCGCACGGGATTCACTGGTCCTCCTTGGTCGAGTTCGACCCCTTCGATCCGAAGAGCGCGTGGGTGGTGTCGGGCAACGGCCTATTCAAGACGAGCGACATCGACGCGCCCAAGAGCAGTTGGAAGTTCGACGTGCGCGGGATCGAAGAGACCGCCGTATTCTCTGTCGAGATCCTCCCGAACGGGAAGCTGATATCGGTCGTCGGCGACAGTGACGGCTTCATCCACGATGCGCCGGACCAGTACGGCGTGCAACACTTCCCGAGGATGGGAACCACCACCGGCCTGGCGGTTGCCGCCCAGGCAGCGGATGTGATGGCACGGGTGGGAGACAAGCTCTACACCTCGACCAATATGGGGGCGAGCTGGGTGCAGGCGCCGTCCATCATGGCGGCGAAGGGCAACCTGGCCCTGTCGGCCGACGGCTCCGTGCTGCTGCACAGCCCGGAAAACAAGAACGTCACCTACCGCTCGACCAATGCCGGCGGCAGCTGGACGGCCGTCACCGGCCTCGCCGTGAACAACGCGCGCCCGGTGGCCGACCCGGTCAACCCGGCCAAGTTCTACGTCTACGACCGCGACACCGGCAAGCTGCTGGCGAGCACCGATGGCGGCATTTCGTTCAGCCCCGCAGCCCAGCTGGCCGCCGGCGGCTCGACTATCTTGCGCGCCACCCCTGGCGTCGAGGGCGACCTGTGGGCA
Source organism: Massilia sp. BGA-UO-ETr-WB1 (assembly GCF_059567845.1). Classification (NCBI taxonomy): domain Bacteria; kingdom Pseudomonadati; phylum Pseudomonadota; class Betaproteobacteria; order Burkholderiales; family Oxalobacteraceae; genus Massilia; species Massilia sp. BGA-UO-ETr-WB1. Next base: position 1,441,983 of record NZ_JCAQOT010000027.1, read on the forward strand.
TGCCTGCATTCGGGCGGCCTGTCCCACTCGACCGATTCGGGCGCCACCTTCACCAAGGTGGGTACGATCGGCTCCTGCGAGACCTTGGGCTTGGGCAAGGCGGCGCCGGGCGCCAGCCATCCGACCCTGTACATGTGGGGCGCAGTGAGCGCCGGGCGCGGCCTGCTGCGCTCGATCGACCAGGGCGCCAGCTGGGAGCGCATCAACGACGATGCCCATCAATATGGCGGCCCGGTGATGGGCTGGATCAACGGCGATATGAACACTTACGGCACGGTCTACATGAGCACCGCCGGCCGCGGCGTTGCCTACGGCAAGATCGACCCGGCCGGCGACGTCGTGGTGGCACCGGAGGTGTATGTACCGCCGCCTAGAACGGCCCAGTGCAAGTACGTCTTGAGCGAATTCATCTGGTGGGGCGGCGGCGCAGCCGACGTGCAAATCACCAACAAGGGAAGCTCGGTCATCAACGGCTGGACGGTGAACTGGACCTACGACGACGATACCCAGGTGAATGCCATCTTTGGCGGGAAGATCACGGGCAGCAAGCCGACCTACTCGGCGACGCCCGACGGGAACAGCGAGATCCAACCTGGCCAGACCGTGTCGTTCCGCGTCCTCTTCGGCCAGTTTGCGGAGAAACCGGGCCCGATTCCGCTCGTGTTCGGCGACATCTGCGACACGCCGCCTAAACCGGTTCCGCCTCCTCTTTATCCTAGCTATAACACCAGTCCAGTTGCTCCGAATGCGAGCGGCATGAGCAATGACGCTGCTCAGTTGGCTGCCAAGATGAAGCTGGGAACCAACATTGGAAATACCATGGAAGCTTATGGTTGCATACCAGCGTCAGAGACTTGCTGGGGCAATCCGGAGGTTTCTGCCGCTTATATCAAATTGGTAAAGGACAGCGGTTTCGACGCGATCCGGATCCCCGTATCCTGGGATCAGTATGCCGATCAGGCCACTGGAAAAATTAGCGAGGCCTGGCTCGACCGCGTGAAACAAGTGGTGCAGATGGCGGTGGATAACGGGCTCTACGCGATCGTTAACATCCATTGGGACGGTGGTTGGCTGGAGAGGAATGTTAACTTCGCAAGTAAAGTCCCTGTCAACGCCAAACAGAAAGCCTACTGGGAGCAAATTGCCACGAAGCTGCGTGACTTTGACGAGCATGTCTTGTTTGCCAGCGCCAACGAGCCCGATGCTATCTTCCCAGACCAGGTAAGTGTGCTTGACAGCTATCACCAGACATTTGTCAATGCAGTTCGTTCGACGGGTGGTAGAAACGCCTATCGCGTGCTGGTGGTCCAAGGCCTGAGAACCGACATCGATATGACCTTCAGAGATTGGAATCACATGCCGACCGACACGGTAGCGGGTCGCCAAATGGCCGAGATTCATTATTACCCAAGAGCTTTTTCGAACCACGGAGAAGACAATGAATGGTCACAGATGCATTGTTACTGGGGTGACGGCTACAAGTCGCTTACCGATACTTACCGCAACTCGCCGGGGAAGCTTCCGCTCATGGAAGAGGCTTATACCGATGCGCAATTCGCCAAAATGAAAACCCAATTTGTGGACAAAGGAGTTCCCGTTGTGTTGGGGGAGTTCGCTGCCATGAAGCGTAACGAGACGGTTTGCGCTGACATGGACCTGCATCTCGCATCCCGGGAACATTTCTTTGAAGTTGTCACCAAGTCGGCGCTTGCGCATGGAGTCTTGCCAATCTTATGGGAGGTGGGGGTTGCTGAAGGCCTGGTGTTTGACCGTAGAACGCCGGCCGTGGCTGATCCACAAGTAGTTGATGCAATGTTGGTAGGCGCTGGAAAACTTGTTGGATTGAGTAATCGCCCACATAGCTGGACCGTGAGTAATGAGGCGACGGACATCGATTCAACAGCGTATATGCAACTTTCTCTCAACCAGGCGGGAGCGGCTGCTACTTATAATTTCGCCACTCCAGTTAATTGGAGTGGCGGAACCTTAAAAGTGGTCCTTAATTTTGATCAAGCGTTTATTTCAGACCGCAATGGTGCGATGGATGGCTTGTTGCAGTTCTTTACATACTCCGACGGTTGGACTGCTTCCGAGTGGAATTGCTGGACTGGCAATAAGGTGTTGGTTGCAGGTCAAGATACAGAATTCACGTGCTCTGCTTTTGGCATCCAGAATGCGGTAGGGCTAGGTATCCAATTCTTTGCAAAAACAGGTTCCGTTACCATTAAACGGGCCAATATTAAATTGGCTCACTAAAAAAATTTCTGCCTTAAAGCCGGCTTTGTGAAAGAAGTCGGCTTTAAGCGCACTGACCATCCAAGAATCGATGGAACCATCATGAAAAAGACACTTTTCGCACTGATCGCGGGCGCCACCCTGGCGCTGGCAGGCGCCGCCCACGCCGGCGTCATCAAGTTCGACGAATTGGCCACCGGCGGCGAGTTCGCCAGCTTGAGCGACCTCAATCCCTACGCTGGCCTGAGGTGGAGTTCGGACTGGTACGCGGGCGACAACAGCATCGACGGCTACGCCAACGGCGCCCATTCCGGCAGTAATTTCGCCGTCAACGGCTTCGGCAGCGACGCCATGAGCGTGAGCAGCGCGACCGGCTTCAACTTCGCCGGCGCCTGGTTCGCCACGCCGGCAGGCGGCAGCGACAAAGCCGGCTGGATCAACATCAGCGCCTACGATGCCCTCAGCCAGCTTATCGGCAGCACCGGCAACATCGCCATCGGCGACAGTTACCAGTGGGTGGCGGCAAGCTTCAGTAATGTGGCGATGCTGACCATCACGCGCGACAGCGGCTGGTATGTGATGGACGACTTCACCGCCACCGCCGCCTCCGGCACCGTGCCTGTGCCAGCCACGCCGCTGGTGCTGGGGATCGGCCTGCTTACCCTGGTCCTGGCCCGGCGCATGGCGCAACGCGGCTAGAAGTTGGCGCGGGCACCTCAGCGCCCAAGCATGTGACGCAGGAACGCTTCGTGGGCGAGCAATCGGCCGCCGGTCTGCTGTCAAAGGAAGGTGTGCTCGTATTGTCCGTCGAGGCGGCAAGCTACGGCGACAAAACGGGGCTGCAGCCGCGCGCTTGGCAAGGGCATCGTCAGGTAATGACTCCTTGCGCGCCGCGCGGCTGGGCGCGCCCTATGGTTTCGCAGGGCCGGTCAGGCGCAGCATCAGCACGCTGTGCGGCGCCAGCCGCGCTTCCAGTTTGGCGCTGGTGTCGCCCGTCTTCTTGCTCCACAGGTCGGACCAGCGGTAGACGGTCTGCTTGAAATTGACCGACCGCTTGCTCAGGTCATCGGTCAGGAGGTGCGCCTTCCAGTCGTGGTGCACGTCGACAGCCTGGTTGGAGCGGTTCAGGAACATCAGCGCCCATTGGTCACCTTCGAGTGGCTTGGCATAGATCTCCAGCGGACCGTCGGCCAGGATACGCAGCGCCTGCACACCCAGCTTGTCCTGGTTCACCGCGATCACGCCGGGGTTGGTCAGGATGCGGCGGGTAGACTCGGTCATGGAACGCAGGTCGTTGCCCAGGATGAGGGGCGAGGCCATCATGGCCCAGATCGACAGATGGGCGCGGTCCTGATCCTCGCTCATGCCGTTGCCCACTTCAAGCATGTCCATGTCGTTCCAGTGGCCTGGCCCTGCGAACTTGCGCAGGCCAGCCTGCTTGTCGAGGATGCGCAGCACGCCCAGACCAACCGAGAAACCGGGGCTGTATTCGCAGTCGAAGCAGTTATAGATATCGGGCGTGGTGCGCCACATGTGGCCCACTTTGGCACCCCATTCCCACGGCTTGGCGATGCCCCATTCGCATATGCTGAACAGCATCGGACGGCCCGACTTGGCGATCGCATCGCGCATCGTGGTGTAGGCCGCTTCGGCGTTCAGGCCCGGGGTGTCGCACCAGTCGTACTTGACGTAATCGATGCCCCATTTTGCATAGGTCCGCGCATCCTGATACTCGTAGCCGCGGCTGCCGGGACGGCCGCCGCAGGTGGTCGCGCCGGCATCCGAGTAGATGCCCAGCTTGAGTCCCTTGCCATGCACATAGTCTGCCAGCGCCTTTATGCCGGATGGGAAGCGCGTGGGGTCGGGCTGGATGTCGCCGTTGGCGTCGCGCTGGCCGTGCCAGCAATCGTCAATGTTCACGTACTGGTAGCCGGCGTCCTTCAAGCCCGTCTTGACCATGGCATCGGCGGTCGCGCGGATCAGGCGTTCGTCGATATCGCAGGCGAATTTGTTCCAGCTGTTCCAGCCCATTGGCGGGGTGCTGGCCAGGCCTTCAGCCTTTTGAGCCCAGCTATTGCCGCAGGCGGCGGCACCCAGCAAGGCGCCTAACACGAGCTGCGCCGTGCGTTTGGTGTTCATCTCGAATCCCTTCATCATGTGCCCGATTGCGCCGCTGCCAGCGCGGCGCCACTGGTGCCGGAGATCCGCGGCGGCCGCCATTGTTGCCGTGCTCGGCATCAGGGTTTATGTGTTACGTGCTTTGTTTTCATTTCTTAATGTCTCCAAAAAAGAGGGGGGTATCGTACAAATCCATGGCGCAAAAACCATGCTGTTCGAATCGTTGAGTCTGGTGGACGGGTGCTCATTCCCTGGACAGGATCGGCGCCAGCATGCCGGCCGGCGGCCGCCCTATCAGGCTGCGCGGCAGGTAGCTGTAATCGGCCGCGCCGGGCCTTTTCCACGCCAGCATCAAGGCGAGATCCGGGCCTGGACCCTGGAAGTAGCGCACGCGGAAATTGCGCAAACCCTTCTCCAGCTTAATGCTGGTCGCCACGGGTGTTGGGGCGTGAATGCCATCGTTGTCGATCACGTTTTCATCGTCGATGCTGAGAACGGCGCCATCGTCGGCCAACAGCATCACTTCCCATGTGGCGGTCTCCGCAATATTGACGGTGAAGCGAATATCCAAACCGAACCACTCGACCGCCGAGCCCAGGCCGGGAAAGCCTTCGCGGAAGGGGCGCGGCGCGATATCGAGTTGGGCCAGGCAAACGCGCTTGATCGGCTTGCGCCGGCGCATTTCGAACACCGATTGGTTGCCGGCAGTGAGGCGATATACGTCGGCGATCATATTCCGGTCCGAGGCATCGGCGCATTCTTCGAACAGCTTCGGGGGCGTGCTGGCCGGCGCCTTGGCCACGGGCGGCGGCGGGGGAGTGGGAAGGGACGGGGGCGCGGCGACTGGCTGCGCCGGGGCCGGGACGGCATCGACTACGGGCGGCGCGGCCACTGGGCTTTCGGCTAGTTTGACGGGAGGCAGATCCGGCATGGGAGGTATCTCTACCGTGGGAGGCGCGACTTTGCTTGGCTCGGGCTTAGCGTCGGGAATCTTTGTTTCCGGCACTTTCGACTCGAAGAGCACGACATCGACAGTGCGCGACTCCGGTTTAGGCGAGGGCAGCCGCGAGTTCCACAGCATCACGGACGTTCCCAGTGCCAGATGGATCAGAATCACAAGGCCTATGGCGTAGCGCTTATACTGGCGCGGCCGGCGCGGCTCCCGTTCAGGTTCGGGAGGCGGTAAACTGGTTTCCGGTGGTATTGGGCACATACGTTTCAACAGACAATATGAATCAATCACGCCGCGATAGGCGTCTTCGTTAGGGCCGAAGGCGCCGTGATCGGCAGTGCTAATGGGTGGAAGTATTATTGAGCCAATTTAATAGTTGCTCTTTTAATGGTAACGGAACCTGCTGCGCCAGGGAACTGAATACCTACCCCCACCGCATTCGGAATGCTAAAGGCAGAACACGTGAATTCCGTATCTTGGCCTGCAACCAGCACTTTATTGTCAGTCCAGCACTTGAACTCGGCAGCAGCCCAATTGGCGGAGTAAGTATAGAACTGGAACAAGGCATCCATCCCTCCATTTCGATTCGAAACAAACGTCTGATCGAAATTAAGGACCACTTTCAGGCTCGCGCCGGTCCAATTAACCGGATTGGCAAAGGTGTAACCGGCAGCCGCCCCGGCCTGGTTGAGAGTAAATTGCGTATACGAAGCCGATCCGCCACTCGTAGCGCCACTGCTCAAGGCCCATTTATTTGGGCGAGTATCCAATACGATGGCTTTGCCAGCGCCTGCCAAAAGCGCATCAAGTGTTTGCTGATCCCCCACATCCGGAGTACTACGGTCAAACAACAGACCCGGGTCTACGCCGACTTCCCACATGAACGGCAACATGCCATTTTCAAGCGCCTTGCGGGTCACGTATTGATGGTAATACGCACGCGAAGCGCGATGCAGGGCAAGGTCATCCCCAGTGAGTTGGGGACGCAGCATTGCGGCATACTCCCCCAATACAACTGGAATTCCCTGGTTCACAAATTTGGTTTTCATTTTGGCGAATTGCTCATCGACATGGGCCTCTTCTTCTCGCGTCGAATTGCGATAGGTGTCGGTCGTCGAGTGGTAACCATTGCCCCAGTAATAGAACATTTGTGACCACGGTTCATCCTTGTCCTGGAGCGTAAAACTGAACGGGTAAAAATGGACTTCAGCCATTTGGCGACCAGCTACCGTGTCGGAGGGCATGACATCCCAATGTTCGTCCGCCAGATTGATGTCGGTTCTTGGCGCCTGGATCACCAGCACCCGATAAGCGTTCTTGCCGCCTGTGGAACGAACCGCATCCACAAAGGTCTGGTGGTAGCTGTCAAGAACGGCGATTTCCTCAGCAGTTTCAGCAGCGGGCTCGTTAGCGCTGGCAAACAAGACACGCTCGTCGAAGTCACGCAGCTTCGTGGCGATTTGCTCCCAGTAGGCTTTCTGTTTCGCGTTGACCGCGGCCTTCTTTTCTTCGGTAAAATTCCTCTCCAGCCAACCGCCGTCCCAATGGATGTTGACGATCACGTAGAGCCCGTTATCCACTGCATACTGCACCACTTGCTTGACGCGGTTGAGCCAGGCGTCGCTGATCTTTCCGGTTGCCTGGTCGGCATACTGATCCCAGGATACGGGGATGCGAATCGCATCAAAACCGCTGTCCTTTACCAGCTTGACATAAGCGGAAGAGACCATCGGCTGGCCCCAGCAAGTTTCCGCCGCCGGGCTGCAACCCCAAGCTTCCATGGTGTTTCCAATGTTTGTTCCCAGCTTTATTTTGGCGGCCAACTGTGCCGCGTTATTGCTCATGCCGGTCGCATCCGGGGCAATTGGATTTGTGTTGTAGCTGGGATAGGCCGTGATCATAAAAGATTGCGTGGTTTGTGCGCCGCAATTATTGGTATAGATAGTTGTTGCAGTACAGCTGGCACTTGGGGTTATGAATTGTTCACGCGCAGAACCTGATGTCCCACATCCGCTCCATGACCAAGACCCGCCGGATATCGGTTGCGGTCCGAATGCGATCTGATCTCCTGCATTAATCGTAGCAGCTGCCGTGATCTTCCAGGCGCCCGCCGAATAGATATAGGGCGTTATCGCAGTTGGCGTGCAAGTCTGCGCCTGCACACTCGTAGCGGTTCCTAAAAGAGTCATTAGAAAGGATTTAATGATCAAGCATTTCTTATTCATTTCTATTATCTCCTGGTTATTAATATAGTGGTCATGCGCAGAACGCATGCCCGAGAGACAGCCGCTCTGAAAGTTTGCTTGCTCTCGCGGAGGGAGAGCAGATCTACTTGTCCAGCAAACCTGCCGAGTCTATCCCAAATATTGAGGAGAAAATACACGGTGAAATGCGTCGCCATCCGCCATTACAGCCTCGGGTGAAAATTCTGCACAGCCAGTATCGGTGCGCGTGCAGATTTTGCTATTGATCGCTTAAAACTCCGCTGTTCGATCCAGCCAATATCTGCACGTCGCCGCCGCCGTCCCCGCCCGGGAATGGGAAGGAAACCGATTGCGCCATCCCGGTTTCTCCGCCGCTATCACCACCAGCACCACCACTGCCTCCGCAGGCAGCCAGCAGCGTGCAGCATGCCAGTCCGACAGCCGTAAGCTGGAATCTCATTTGTTGTCCCCTCATGTCTATGCCTCCTCCACGTTGCTTTTATTGGAATCTATTTGCCACCGGCGACGCCGGAAACTTTATGTCTGCATTGAGACGTTTTTGCTGGTGACGGCGCCTGGCTTGGCTGGATTGATATTGATGGTCGAGGCTGCGAATACCGGCGCGGTCGCCAGCATTGCAAGCGCCGGGACGCTGCTCTGCACTTCACTCATGTCTTCTCCATTTTATTTTTGGACGTGCTGTTCATTGACAGTTTGGCTTTCGCTTGCAGGACGGCGAGCAAGCCCACAGCCCAGCAAACCGGCCCGAGTCTATCCCAAATAATTCGGCAAAAATACATGCTGAAATGCGCCGCCGTATGCTCTGACGGCCTCGTGCGAAAATTCTGCACGGCCGGTATCGGTACTCGTGCAGATTTTGCTATTGCCCGCTTTAAAGGCCCGCCGTTCGAACCGGTCGCCACTGGAGGCCGGCGGCCGCGGCGCCGTCGCCGCAAGTCGAATGCAAGGAAGTGCAGTATCAATGCGATTATCTGCAAGCTTCAATATCTTCACCATTCGCGCTATTTCGGCGCCCACCATCCGCAGCCGTCTGCAGCAGTTGAGCGCCGGCGAAGCACCAGGTTCAATGGGGGGCTATGGGATTTATAGGCCTGCGAACAGTGCGGATACGTTGTATCGCAAAGGCAGTCGACGATTGCTTTGAGTTGCGCCGCAACGTCGGCCTCGACGTCGTACTCGAGGTACTGCGCGAAGCCTGGCGGGCGCGGATGGGCGCGCATGGATGAACTGTGGCGGTATCGCCTAGCGCTGCCAGCGAGACATAGACTTTATGGCGCCGGCTCCCGCGCCTCCTTTTTGCATATTTCCCGGAATGCCTTGGGAGTGCATTCGTATTCCTCCTTGAAGAGCTTATTGAAATACGAGGAATTTTTATACCCGACCGAATAGGCGATTTCCGCGATACTGGCGCTGGTGTTCTCCACCAATAGGCGCGATGCTTCGGTCAATCTGAGCTTGTTCAGGTAACCGATAAAGGTATACCCCATTTCCGCCTTCAATATGTCGTTGACCTTATTGCGGTTGACGCCGGTTTCCGACACCACGGTTTCCAGATCCAGTTCTGAATCCGCATAGCGCGTCGCCAGCAATCTCAAAATGGCGGATTTTTCCCTTTCCCGGTGCGGCTCCAGCGCCAGCTGCTGGTACGCCACCAGCGGCAGATCTTTCTGCATCCGCGCTTGCAGGTCATTGGCGAAGGCCAGCGCGTACTGCTTGACGAACCAGAGCCCAAAACCAACCCAGGCCGGTATCAGGAACCCGGCGAGAAAATACAGGTAGCCGTATTTCCGCTCGTGCATTTCAATTCTCGCGATTTCAATACGCGACGGGGTGCCGACGCGGCTGGCAGTGCTGGTGCCCACTTCGATCTGCGCGACCTTGGCAAGCGAGTAGCCCAGATCCGATGGGTTGAGTTTGTTCATCTCGACCCACCACTCCGGAATGGCTAAATGCGCCAGATCGAGTTCGACGCGCGCCCCGTCCTGATTGCAGTTGATGTATGCCGTTGGCGAGCGGTAGGTCATCAGCTCATTCGGTTTGGACAGCTTGTCATCGAAGGTGGCCAGGCCGACCCTGATGGTACTGGCGGGGAAGCAGCGTGCCTCGAAACTGATCTTGCCGAACCGGGACCAGTCGAACAGCGCCGGTTTGCCGTTGCGGTCTGTGAAAAACAGGCCGGTTGATACATAGGAATGGGGATTGCTGCCTGAGAGGACGAATTCCATAATCAGGCGCGCCGCATCGACTCTCGCGTTCAGGTTGGTCGTCGCGTCGTTGGTGCTGTGCGTGCGCAACTGCCAGGAAAAATCCTCTTGCTCAAACAAGGCGACGCGGTGATAGCTGCGGCTGACGCACAGATACCCGATCAGAATACTCATACCGAGAAGCAGGGCCAGCCGGAGTAGTGCCTTTGAATATAACGCGTGCATATGGATAAAAGTTAGATGGCCGGACAACGGCGAGCCCGCCGCACGCCGGTGCGGAGGCAGTCGTCAGGTTTTGCAATGTACAGCATGTCATGCCGCCTGTCACTGCGGCACTGCCGCATAACACAGAGCATGCCGCCATTGACTTCCGCGAGAACCTCGCAGCGGCACCATCATGTACTTCTGGACGCCCGGCCTTGCGGCAGCCATCACGTACTCGCTCAACGTTCCTGGTGGCTTAGGGAGTAGTCGGCACGAACGTGACGACAACGCGTCGGTAACGCGTCAGCGCCGGACTGCCCTTATCGATAACCTTTACAATGAAGTGGGCGGTCTCCGTCTTGCTTACCACCGGCGCCTGCCCCCAGACGGTATGGTGATTTTCCGCGTACCCCAGCTTGATCTGCTCCTTGTAGCTGCCGGCTTCGGGATACTGAAACCACAGGTAGCTCAGGCTATCCCCATCGGGGTCGGAGCTGCCGGCGGCGCTCATCATGAAGCCTTCGCCGGATTTGATGGTCAGCCGATCGCCATGGCCGAGCTTTACCACTGGCGGATGATTCGCTTCCTTGTATGGCTTGGTGCTCCAATCCATTCGCGCAGCGAAATCATTCTGGAAGTCTTTGCGCCAGCGCCAGATGGTGGTCCTGTATCCCGTCGAGACCTTGTCGTGGGCGCGCACGTTGCGGCCAAACTCGTTGTAGACCGCCGGCCTGTAACTGTCCACGGCGTTGGTCCAGATGGCGCGCGGCTCTTGCAATACAGGGACGTTGCCTGTGAAGCCGTCCGGATTGGTCGTCTCCAATGCTGGCGTGTACAACTCGTAGCGCCCACCCCAGCCGCCCCAGTCCGGATGCTCGGGTGCATTCAGGCCGTTTGGTATCAAGGACAGGAAGGATGGCGTATCGCCCTCCACGCCAAAAGAAACATCCGGATACATTGCGCCCAGCGGCCCATGCCCCTGTTGAATATGGGTGGCGATCCAGTTGTTGCTCACTTCCATGCTGTCGAAGCCCGGCTCGGTCGAGTGCATGCCAGTCCACGTACCGTTGCCATACCCGCCGGGGCTGACGATGTAAAACAGATCGGGAAACTTGGTACGCATCCAGATACCGGAATCGTCCTGATCGGAGATGGTGTAGACGCGCAACTTGTTCAGCAGGCGTGCGGCCTGCTCCGGCGTCCTGTCGTGGCCGATCCGATACAACGCTTGAGCAAGAGTATTGGCGCCGCCCCACACAGCAACCCACAGGGGGCGCGTGTCATTTTTCTCCAGGGCCTTGATGATGGCGTCCGATCCCGGCGAGTCCCTGCCATCGCCGACACCTTGCATGCCGTAGAGCTGCGAGCCAGAGCGCACCACCGCTTTTAGCGCCTCCGCCTTCGGAAAACCTGGTTCGTGCTTCGACAGATTGGGTTGTACCCGGCCGTAGGCGTCGATGATCGCATGCATGGATGCCGGTGCAATACGCGACTTCTGATGCGTAGAGGTCGTGGCGACGATGCCTTCGATATCGATCTGGTTCGCGTACAGAAGCAAGCGCACGAGCGACTGGCTGTCATCGGGATCGGCCTCGATATCGCTGAGGACAATCAGGCGTTGTTTTGGTTCGGCGAGGCTAACGGCAGGCGCACAGATCAGAAACGCCGCCAACATGGCAGTGATTGGAAGTAGTCGCATCATGTCTCTGGTGAATTAAGGGGCGAGCCCGCAAGCAAGGATTGTGATTCACAAGAAGCGGGAAAACAATTATGAAATTCGCCAATGGCACCAACGATTTACTCTCGCCACTCGAGTAGGTAATCCCCCCTGAAAAGAAGCGCGTTTAGAAGTAGAATTTTCTACTAAGCAATTGGAAGGTTCTACATGAAGAAGTCCCGTTTTACCGACAGCCAGATCATGGCCATCATCAAGCAAGCCGAGAGCGGCACGCCGGTGCCGCAGTTGTGCCGCGAGCACGGCATGAGCGTGCGTGTGGCTTGTCTGGCCTTCGGTATCAGCCAGACATGCTACCGTTACCGGCCCAAATTATCGGCAGAAAACGAGGAGATAGCGGACTGGCTCGTCAGGTTGACGCACAACCAGCGCAACTGGGGCTTCGGCTTGTGTTACCTGTATTTGCGCAACGTCAAAGGCTTCGCGTGGAACCACAAGCGCGTGTACCGTATCTATCGGGCCTTGGAGCTCAACTTACGCATCAGGCCGCGTCAGCGTCTGCCTGCGCGAGCGGCCGGTGCAGCTGGCAGTGCCGGCGCGGATCAATGACGTCTGGTCGATGGATTTCATGCTTGACCAACTGGCAGATGAGCGCAGCATCCGGTTGTTCAGCGTGATCGACGACTTCAACCGGGAGGCGCTAGCGATTGAAGTGGATTTTGCACTGCCGTCGGCGCGCGTGGTTCGAGCGCTGACAGCCACGTTGTCTTCCGGGATTTTCTCCATTCTTCCCTGCCAGCGGTATGCGTCCAGTTGAGCGCCTGCAAATCCTGTTTCGCCTGCGCACGGGACAGGTTCGCATCCATCCCCCTTCGCCGACCATGCCGGCACACGCCCCCTCCCTGCTTCAGTAGGGCATGGAACAAAACCGCTTCGTGTCATCTTGGGGAAACATAAATTGCATACAGTACCGTCGCTGATACGCACTGTGAACGATTGAAGATCGCTCGCATGGCAAAAATGTTTTCTCCATAGCAGATACAGGGACGCCTGCACTTGCACCGAATTCCGTGGCTGATGGCCCCACATTTGCAAAGAACTCACCGATGAATTTCCAACCACACCAAATCGCTGCCGCTGTGGCGCTACTCGCGCTGCAGGCTTTCCAACACACCCAGGCGCAAGCCGCCGACACCATCGCCCCGGCAGCCCCGGCGCCTGCTGCGCAGGAGCCGATCCAGCCAAACGCCGTGATCGTCACCGGCACCCGTGGCGCCAACCGCACCCAGTTCGATACCATGGTCCCGGTGGACGTCTTCACGCGCCAGGACATCTCCGCCGTTGCCGCCACCGACCTCAATGACGTGCTGGCCCAACTGGTGCCATCCTACGTGGTACAGCGCCTGCCAATGGCCGACGGCCAAGTATTCGTGCGCCCGGCCACCTTGCGCGGCCTGTCGCCGGACCAGACGCTGGTGCTGGTCAATGGCAAGCGCTTCCATCGCAGCGCCCTGCTGGGCACACGCGGCGCACAAGCGGCCGACCTGGCCCAAATCCCCACCAGCGCCATCAAGCGCATCGAGGTCCTGCGCGACGGCGCCTCGGCCCAGTATGGTTCCGACGCCATCGCCGGCGTCATCAACATCATTCTTGAAGACAGCATCGGCAGCGAGATCGCGGCGCGGCATGCACAGTATTCGGCAGGTGATGGCAAGGGCAACGAGCTCAGCGCGCGTAGCGGTTTCACCTTCGGCGACAACGGCCGCCTGGTGTTGTTCGCAGAACTGGCCCAGTCCGATCCCACCTCGCGCACCCGCCAGCGTCCCGACGCCATCGCCTTCCAGGCCGCCCATCCGGAATTGCCCGTGCCGAATCCCGTGCAGCGTTGGGGGCAGCCTGAGCTCGACAATCAACGCGTGGGCTACAACGGCACCTACGCGCTCAACGATGAGCTGGTGCTCTACAGCTATGGCCTGTTTGGACTGAGCGACGGCACCTCCGACTTCAACTGGCGCAATCCGGACACCACCACCGGCGCCTTTGGGGCCAGCAAAATATTTCCGGGCTGGAGCTTGCGCAGTATCTACCCGACCGGTTTCAGCCCGCAGTATCGCAACAAGCAAAACGACTTGCAATTGGCGGCTGGCGTGCGCGGCAGCATCAACGACCACTTCACCTGGGACGTCGGCAGCGCGTTCGGGCGCAATCGCATCGACTATTACCTGTCGAACTCGATCAACGCCTCGCTCGGCCCCGCCAGTCCGACCGCGTTCTACCTGGGGCAGTTGTCGCAGGAAGAGAAGAACCTCAGCGCCAACGTCAACTACGCATGGCGCCTCACCCGGTTGGACGCCCCCATCAACGTGGCCTTCGGCACCGAGTGGCGCAGCGAAACCTATGGCGTGAACGCCGGCGACCCGGCCTCGTACGCGGTGGGTCCGGGCGCGGCAACCGGCCTGGAGGCCAATTCGAATGGCGCGCCGGGCTTCAGCGCGCGCCAGGCAGGCCGCTGGAGCGAAAATGTGTACGCCGCTTACCTGGACGTCGAGGTTCCGCTAAGCCGCACCCTGAACGTGGGCGCCGCCGGTCGCTACGAGCATTTCTCGGAATTTGGCAGTACCAGCAATGGCAAGCTGTCGGCCCGTTACGCCGTCACGCCGGACTTCGCCGCGCGCGCCTCGTTCTCGACTGGCTTCCGCGCGCCGACCCCGGGCCAGCTCCACACCAGCAGCACCAACCAGGGCCTGGACACCAGGACCCTGCAGATTTTCACCAGTGGCCGTCTGGCCAACAACGATCCGCTGGCGCTGCTGCTGGGGGCCAAGCCGCTGAAGCCTGAAAAGTCGAAAAACCTGTCGCTCGGCGTCACATGGAAGAACGACCATGGCTTCTCCGGTTCGGTGGACGTATACTCCATCAAGGTGACGGACCGCTTCAGCACCTCGGCGTCGCTCGCCATTCCAGCCGGCGTTGCCAATCCGCTCGGCTACAGCTCGGTCACGTATTTCACCAATGACTTCGACACCAGCACACGCGGCATCGACATCGTCGGCAGTTATCTTCGTCGCCTCGGCGACGGCAAGCTGAACCTGACCGCCGCCTACAACTACAACAGCACTGAAGTCGATGGCGGCAGCTCCAGCATCGCCACCAACGCAACGCAGCGCACCATCTTCGAGCAGCGCCTGCCGCGTCAGAAGGCCACCTTCAGCAGTACCTACAATCTCGGCAAGTGGAGTGGACTGGCGCGCTTGCGCTATTACGGCGCCTGGACCGACAGCACCGGCAACGCCACCGGCGACGTGTTCCAGCGTTTCGGCGCCATGCACTTCTTCGATCTGGCCGGCACCTACCAGATCAGCAAGCAGCACTCCTTGCGCTTCGGTATGGACAACGTTTTCAATTCCTATCCGGACGAAGCCACGTTCCAGGCCAGCCGCGGCTTGATTTACTCGCGCAACGCGCCGTATGACACGGACGGGCGCAAACTCTTCATTGAGTACCGGGTGAAATTTTGAGCATTGACCAGCAACGCCGCCGCTGGTTGCGGGCCGCAGCCGCGTTGCCCTTGGCGCCGGCCGGCGCCCAGGCTGCGCCAGCTGCGCCAGCTGCGCCGGCGGCGGCGGCGCCGCTGGCGCCCGACTTGACGCCCGAGGCACTCGCCGGCGACGAAGGCTACTGGTCACAGGTGGCCGCGCTGTACGACATGAGCCACGAGGTCGTGTTGCTCGACAATGGATACTGGGGTTCCATGGCGTGGCCGGTGCTGGAAGCCTATGCCCGGCACACCGCCGAGGTCAACCGCGGCAATTCCTGGTACGGCCGAACCCGCTTTCCGGCCCAGTTCCGGGCGGCGCAGGAACGCGCCGCCGCCGCGCTCGGCGTGCGCGCCGATGAAATCGTCCTTACGCGCGGCGCCACCGAAGCGCTGATGACCTTGATCGGCGGCTACAACCGCCTGCGCGAAGGCGACGTGGTGCTGTACGCCGACATCGACTATGACTGCGGCATCGACGCCATGCGCGCTCTGCAGCGGCGGCGCGGCGTCGAGGTGGTCGCCATCGCCATGCCGGAGCCGGCCACCCACGACGCGCTGATGGAGCGCTATCGGCAAGCAATGGACGCCCATCCGCGCCTCAAGCTGATGCTGCTTACCCATGTCAACCATCGCAATGGCATGGTGCTGCCGGTGGCCGAGATCAGCCGCATGGCACGCCAGCGCGGCATCGACGTCATCGTCGACACGGCGCATGGTTTCGGCCAGTTGGACATGCGCATCCCGGACCTGGAAGCCGACTTCGCCGCCATCAACCTGCACAAATGGATCGGCGCGCCGGTCGGCGTGGGCGCGGTGTACATCAAGCGCGGCCGGGTTCACGACATCGACGCCGCGCTGGGCTCGGGCGACGGGGACGATATCCGCCTACGGGTGCATACCGGCACGATCAACTTCGCCGCATTCATGACCTTGCCGCCGGCCTTGGACTTGCACGACCAGATCGGAATCGCCAACAAGCAAGCCCGCCTGCGCCGGCTGCGCAACCTATGGGTGGAGCCGGCGCGCGAAATAGCAGGCGTCGAGGTGCTAGCCTCTCCGGATCCGCGTCTGAGCAGCGCCATTGCCTCGTTCCGCTTAACTGGCCGCACCTCGCTGGCCGACAACATCGCCATCGCAAAGCGGCTACTGGACGACGCTGGCGTGTTCACGGTCCACCGCGACGGACTCGCTTCGGGTGCCTGCGTGCGGGTCACCCCGTCCGTGTTCACGTCAGAAGCGCACATGGCTCGACTAGTAAGGGGGCTTCGCGACCTGGTCCGCCTCAGCTGACGCAAATATGTTGAATGACGCAACCTTCAGCCTCTGCTGCAGTATCCTTTGCCCGTCGCGCTCTGCGCCCTTCCCAGCACCGATTGCCGATCACTGCAGTCCGCGCTTAATCCTGTGCCGGATGCACACGCCGAAAAGGCCAACCTGCAGCAGCAGGAAAAATCCACGCCGACACCAGCACGGCCCGCCAAGCGGGCCGCCAGCCTCGCGCCCCACTGCGCGCAAGCCGGGGGTCGTGGTGGCCCAACCGCGCTGATGGTATCGGGACGGGGCGCGCGCACCGCCGGCGCAATACCCTCGCCGATACCAGCAATCGCGCGCGCTTGACCTTGCCGATCGTTGCCAGATTTCGCCACCCCAAAATAGAAAAAGCCCCTGAAAATCAGGGGCTTAGTCTCGGTTTAATGCCGCGTGCTGCGTGCTGCGGTCAGACGGGGAATTATTCCCACTCTATTATCTATGGCAATCCGAAGCCCTTGGATTCATTCAAAATTTCATTGCTGCGGTGTGGCAATGCCAGCAGGAATACCATGATTCTGGGGCCGCAAACAATCTTGCTTTGTTCACCGGCCGTCTCCTTTGCGCCACGTCATTAAAATTTCCTCGCACGCAGTGGGAGAACATGCAACAATTGTACTGCGTTGCCCAACACACTGCGGCGCCTTTCTTTGACTGACCGTCTCGGACCATGACGGCCGCTAAAAGGTGACGTCATGCAGACCTCCGCAATTCCATCAGAAATTGCCACACAAGCAATGGTGATCAACCGCTTTGGCGGCACCTTGCAGGCCTGGGCTTTCCTCGTCAGCCACGGTGTCGAGGAAAAGGATATCTTCGCCTTGCTTATCGCAGTTGAAGGTCCAGAGTATCGGAGTTCCAAAGTGGCAGCTGCTCCAACTACTTGAGCATGTCCCCATACGGCAAGCGTATGGCCCGCTGCGCGGAGCGCGAAAAACACAAACTTCATTACCTTGACGTCTTGCATGCAGGCCTACCGCGTCGCCATCAATAGTCCCTTGCGCCATGCATTTATACAATAGACACAAGATGCAGCCTATTGAAAGCAGAAGTTAGCGTTGAGCTATAACTGCGGTAGAGTAACATCAGACAGGTCAGCGCCACGCTTTTGCCTGCCGAGGCGTACAAGCAAATTATGCTCAATACTTCGCAGAAGGAAGCTTCCATTTCGTCACCACGCCCGGCGCTCGCCCCGGCATCGTCATTGGTGCTGCTCATCGACGATGATGGCCGCTCGCGTCACCTCATGGCGCCCCTGCTGTCGACCACGGGCGCCTCTACCAGTGACACTTGCTGTGGCTCCGACGCCCTGGACCAGCTACAGAACCTTGAACCATCTGCGATCTTACTGGACCTCACACTTCCCGATACGGATGGACTGGACTTGCTGCCGCATATGCGCAAGCTAGTACCGGAAACACCCATCATCGTCGTTACTGGACGCACCGAAGCCCGTACGGCCGTTAACGCCATGCGCCTGGGCGCCTTCGATTACCTGGACAAGCCGATCGAGCTGGAGGAATTCGAACTGTGCGTGCAGCGTGCGCTGCAACATAGCGAATGTAATGCCCCAGCAGAATCTGCTCAGGTTACGCGGCTAATGCAAAAGGAGCCGCTGGGGTTTGCATCCGAAGCGCCTGGTGTGGGCGCTTGTGGTTGTAAAACTGAATCCAGTCGCCGATCACACGGCTGGCGTGCTGCAAAGTCTCGAAACGGTGCCGATGCGTGCACTGCTCTTTCAAGGTACGGATGACACGCTCGACCATGCCGTTCTGCTGTGGACAGTGCGGCGTGATGAATTCCTGGCGCAAGCCTTAGCCACGCACCAGCGCCGTGAAGCTGCGGCTGGTGAAAACCAAGCCATTGTCGCTGCGCAGCAGGAATGGCGTCGGCACGCGGCCCAGCGTGCCAAAGCGGGCAATCAGGGCATGTTCCAGGGCACTTGATGCCGTACAGGCTTTGCCGCTACGCGACAGGTACCAGCCCAGCAGCTCACGGGTATGGCAGTCGATCACCAAGGCCAGGGTCGCCCAGCCATCCTTGCCAGCCCAGATCCGGCACATGTCTGTGGACCAGCGTTCATTGGGTGCCTGCGCCACCGATGGCAAGGCCTGGATGCGTGGCCGGAAGCCGATGGCTCGCTTACGCACCTGCCAGCCCTTGAGCTGGAAAATGCGCTGCACGGTGTTCTTGTTCATGCCCAGCAGGTGTGCCACCGTGCGGTAGCCGAAGGACGGCGACTCCTCGATCATGGCCTTGATCGGGGCGGCCAGTTCGGGCTTGACCTTTGGCGTCACTTTGGTCGGCTTGTAGTAGGCCGTGCGGCGCGGCACCTCCAGCCACTTGCACAGCTTACTCACTGGGACGACCAATCCATCTTCCTCCAGTCCCTGGCGGATCGTTTCGATCACTTCTCGTCCTCGCCCAACAGGGACTGCAGCTTTTTTCGTACGCGCAGCTCCAGCATGGCTTCGCCGTAGGCCTCTTGCAGTTCCTTGATCTGCCGCTCGTATTGCTCACGCACATCGAGCGGGTTGGCGCGCAGCGCGTTCTCCATGCCGCGCTTGCCGTCGTCGACCCATGCCTCGACCTCGGATGGCGCCAAGTCGCACGCACGACTCGCTTCCGCGACTGTCGTTTTGCCTTGGATGATTTCCAGCACAAGGGCGCTCTTGCGCTTGGCCGTCCAGCGTTTTACTTCTTCGTCCATCTTCGTACTCACTGATAATTTCCTCAATTATGACGTGAGCAGGAATTCAGTGGGTCGTTACAGAGGTTCATTGCGAATTGATATTTACAGGTTGCGACTTTGTTGCAATTTGATAGAATTGTCTTCGTAGACAGGGCAATCCGTCGTTGCATTTCTCGATCCCTCGTTGTTCACTAGGACAACACGCCCGCCCCAACAAACCGGATTAGCATCATGAATAGCATGACCGCTGCCAGACTTGACCCGCACCCGAAGGTCAGCTCATTATGGTATAGCGAGGCCATGGGCCAACTTGTTGAGGTCGTGCAGGAGTTGTCACTGGCTCGGGACCTGGCGACTGTCATGGACATTGTGCGCCGCTCCGCTCGAGAAGTCACGGGCGCTGACGGCGCCACGTTCGTACTCAAAGACGGCGAACAGTGCTATTACGCAGAAGAGAACGCGATCAGCCCGTTGTGGAAAGGCCGCCGATTTCCCATGCGCCAATGTATCAGCGGCTGGGTCATGCTGAACAGGAAAAGTACAGTCATTCCAGACATCTTCCAGGATCCGCGGATACCTATTGATGCGTACCGCGCTACTTTCGTCCGCAGCCTGGCGATGGTCCCGATCAGAACGCGCGATCCCATCGGTGCAATTGGCAACTATTGGACGGAAGCTAATCATCCAACAGCTGAACAGGTCGCAATTCTTCAAGCCTTGGCCGATACGACTGCGGTCGCCATGGAGAACGTCAGATTTTATGCTGAACTCGAGGCGAGGGTCCGGCAAAGAACCCTTGAACTGGAAAATGCCAACTCGGACTTGCGGCAGGAAATCGTCGAACGCCAAAGAGCAGAGGAGGAAATCCGTCGCTTGTCGGTTTCCGATGAACTCACTAGCCTTTACAACCGGCGGGGGTTCGTGACATTCGGTACCCGCGACTATCTCCAGGCCCGCCGTGCCAGGCACCATAGCCTTATGCTTTTTGCCGATATTGATGGCCTCAAGCATGCTAATGATACTCAAGGTCACGAGGCCGGTGACCGCATGATCGTCGCGGCCGCAAACGTATTCAGATCGAGTTTCCGTGAAACGGATGTTGTGGCGCGCTTAGGTGGCGACGAATTTGCGGCTTTTATCCATGGCTCGCACGAAAACCAGCATCAATTGCTTGCGCGGGTTAACGCCAACTTGGATCGAATCCGGCACGACATGGGCGTCCCCTTAGCAATGAGTATTGGCGTAGTCGAGTGCAAATGGGAGGCAGATGAGTCTTTCGAAAGCCTTATACGGTTGGCCGATATTGCCATGTATGAAGTGAAACGTGCAAGGCGTTTAGTACACCCTGAGGTGTATTGTCAATAGGGGACAAGTCCGTCTCCCGCCAGGGTCCAGGTTTTCTGCGAACGAGTCTGGCACTGTATAGCCAGGGTGCGAATTACGCCGTTGGCGATCTCCGAGGATCTCGATGTACCCCTGACTGACCATTTCACTGCATATGAATCGCCACGAGTCTGCTAGACACCCGCAAGCCATTCAAAATACCTCATGGTCAAGCCCTCCCGTTAAGGAATTATTGACCAAAAACTCGCGCCCGGAAGTGTCTAATTTCGCCAAGGCAGATCACACACGATTCGCAGCAATCATTTTACACCGATGCACTGCATGGTTGGCGCGCGCCCATTCGATGCTCCGAATAGGTCGATCCGGTAGATTGCTCACGGTGAAAGATTGCGCCGCCGCGTCCGGCGGCTGAGTGCACTTGCCAGCTGGATTATTTCACATCATTACGCGGTCGCGCCCCGCCTGCTTGGCCCGGTACAACGCCGCATCCGCCGCCGCGAGCAAGCCTTCCAGCGTATCGCCGATTTGCGGCACGCAGACCGCACCGCCGGCGCTGATGCTCACCACGGGGCCGGTCTGCTGGGCCGCATGCGGCAAGGCGAGCTGTTTGACCGCGTCACGCAGCAGTTCGCCAAAAGCTGCCACCTGCTCGAGCGTGTTGTTTGGCAGCAGCGCCACGAACTCCTCGCCGCCATAGCGGGCCACCAGCTCGCCGGGACGCCGCGCCACGCGCCTGAGCGCCTGCGCCACTTCGATCAGGCACGCATCACCGCCCTGGTGCCCGTAGTGGTCGTTATAGGCCTTGAAGGCATCGATATCGATCATCAACAACCCCAGCGGCATCCCCTGGCGCTGATGACGCGCGAACTCCCCCTCGGCCTTGGCGTCGAAATGGCGACGGTTGTACAAGCCGGTCAAGCCGTCGCTGCCGGCCAGGTCGGCCAGTGCGCGCCGCTGCCGCCAAAGACGCAGCTGGGTACGCACGCGGGCCAGCACCACGGGAGGATTCAACGGCTTGGTGACAAAGTCGGTCGCCCCCACTTCCAGCGCCAGCACTTCGCTTTCCATGCTGTGATTGGCCGTGACAAAGATAACCGCCGTCTCCGCCCCGGCCGGATCGGCCTTGAGCCGGCGGCACACTTCATAGCCGTCGATACCCGCCATGTGAACGTCGAGCAGCACCAGCGCAGGGCGCCGCTCGCGTACCAGGCGCAGGCCAGCCTCGCCGTTCAGGGCGAAAAGGATGTCCCCTTCCCCCTGCAGCATCGCACTCAACATCCTCACCATCTCGACCGTATCGTCGATAATCAGTATCAACTCGCGTCCGCTCACCAGCTCGCTCATAGCTCTGCGGCCCCGTTGGTCGCGCCATACTGCGGCAACGCGCGTCCCTGCTGCCGGCCGGCCCGCACCGCACCCAGCGTGTCCAGTACCGTGCCGCTGTTAAATGGCTTGACGATAAATCCCTTCGCCCCACGCGCCAGCGCCGCATGCACAGAACCCGGATCGTTGTTGGCGCTCACCATCAGCACCGAGATCCCGGGCTGGCGCGCGATCAGCGCCGCCAGCACGTCCAGGCCGTCGCGGTCGGGCATCTGGATATCCAGGCAGACGATGTCCGGCTGCAGCCGCAGAGCCCGTTCAATACCGGTCTGCGCCAGAGCGGCCTCGCCCACCACCTCGTAACCGTTCCCCTGGATGATCATGCGCAGCACGGTGCGCGTCAATTCGTTGTCGTCTATGATCAGCACACTGGCAGGCTTGGTCGTCGCCATGCTCCCCCCTCTACAATTGTCGCGGTCAAGGCGCCAGCACAGCCAGCGCCGCTTCAAAGTCCATCCGCTCCATGGCGCCGCGCAAGGCGCCGGCGCGCTCTGCGCCCAGTTCCGCCAGCAGCCCCTGGCGGATCTCTTCGTACTGGGCAAGCGCTGCAACATTGTATTCGGCAAGCTGCTGGCGGAACAACGCCAGCTGCTCCGCGCTCACCGGCGTTGCCGCCGCCTCCGGCCCCGCCGCCTGCTGCGACAGCCACGCTTGCGCCGCCGCCAGCGCAGCGTGCAGCTCCAACGCAGCCGCGCTGAACAGGCGCCCCACAGCGGGCGCGTCGCCCCGCGCGATCTCCTTCTCCAGCTCCAGGCACACCGCGGCAAAGCGCTGCGCACCCAGCGTGCCGACGCCGCCGCGCATGCCGTGCAAAGCCCTTGCGGCGGCTTCGCGCTGGCCGGACTCCCACTGCCGCCTGGCCGTGTCGAAACCAGTGCTGCCGCCATCGGCAAAGGTGCGGACCAGTTGCAGCATGGTCTGCCGATGCCCCGGATAGCCGGAGATCGCACGCAGCAGGGTGCTGACGTCGAACACCGTGCCCTGCGGCGGCGCTGGCACCAGCGCGGTATCGGCAGCCGGCTTGGCAACGGATACAGGTACCGGTCCGGGCGCTGCGGCCGGCAGGTAGCGCGCCAGCACTTCACGCAGCTGGGCCGCGATGACGGGCTTGCCGATAAAATCATCCATGCCAGCCTCGACGCAGCGGTTACGCTCGCTTTCCATCACCCCTGCCGTCATCGCCACCACCGGCATGGTGAGCCCCAGCTGCTGCCGGATCGCGCTGGTGGCTGCAAAGCCATCCATCACCGGCATCTGCACGTCCATCAGCACCAGCGCGAAGTCGGCCGCGCGCGCCCGCAACAGCTCCAGCGCCAGCTGGCCGTTGTCGGCCACTTCCACCGTCAGGCCGAGGCCCCCGAGCATGGCCTTGGCGATGTATTGATTCAGCTGATTATCCTCCACCAACAGCACCCTGCCCATCAGCTGGGCCGTGGCGGCCCGCGCCGGTTCGTGGCTCGCGCCCACGCCTTGCTGGCGCTGCAGGCTGGCGCTGCGCACGGCCGCGTCCAGACTGGCGGCGGTGACGGGTTTGTCGAGGCATTGATCGGCGCCCAGCGCCGTCAGCTCGGGCTCAAGGCTGGCGCGCTCATGACAGCTGGACAGGACGATGACCATGGTCGAGGGCCGGGTACGCAGGCGCCTCAGCATAGCGGCCGCGTCGCCGCCCTCGCAGGCTCTCCAGTCCAGCAGCACCAGGTCGGCCGGCGGCCCGCCAGGCGCAGGCCCGCCGCCGCGCAAGGCGGCCAGCTCGCCGACGCTGGCAGCACGCGCATGCCAGCCCAGGCGCTGGGCCGCGTGCGTCAAGGCCGCGCTGGCAACGTCGCTGGCGGCAAGCACCTGCACCACCTGCGCCCCCGGCACTTCCTCCACCGCTACCGCCGGCGCCGCAACGGCCTCATCGCGGACTGCGCGCAAGGCCAGCGATACGGTGAACACGCTGCCTTCGCCCTCACGGCTGTCGACCGTGATTTCGCCGCCCATCATGTCCACCAGGCGGCGCGAGATGGCCAAGCCGAGGCCGGTGCCGCCGAAGCGCCGCGTCATCGAGGAGTCAGCCTGGGTGAAGGCCGTAAACACGCGCCCGAGCTGCTCGGCGGACATGCCGATGCCCGTATCGCGCACCGCAAAGCGCAGCGCGGCCATGCCGTCCGCCGACACCGTACCGCTCACGTGCAGCGTGACGATACCGCACGCCGTGAACTTGATGGCGTTGCCGACCAGGTTGACCAGCACTTGCTGCAGGCGCAGCGCGTCACCCTGCAGCATGGCGGGCAGGCCCGGCTCGACGTCGATCACCGGCTCGACGCCGGTATTGCCGGCGTTCACGCCCATCACCACCGCCACCGACGCCAGCAGCGCGTCCAGCTTGAACGGCGCAGCCGACAAATCCATCCTGCCGGCCTCGATCTTCGAGAAGTCGAGGATGTCGTTCAGGATGCCCAGCAGGGTGTGGCCGGATTGCCGTATCAGGTCCAGGTCGCGGTGCTGCTCGGCGCTCATCTCGGTCCGGTTCAGCAGCTCGGCCAGGCCCAGCACCGCATTCAGGGGCGTGCGCAACTCGTGGCTCATGTTGGCCACGAACTGGCTCTTGGCCTCGCTGGCTTCGTCGGCCTGCTGCTTGGCCGCGCGCAGGTCCTGCTCGGTGCGCTTCTGCGCAGTGATATCTTTGGCGATGCCCAGAAAACCGGTCACCGCGCCGTGCTCGTCCCTGATCGGCGTGACAGTGAGGCGCACCGGCAGCGTACTGCCATCGCGGCGCACATAGGTCCACTCGCAGCTCTCCTCCCGCCCAAGCAGCGCCGGTTCCGCAAACACGCCAAAGCCACTGACGTCGCGACCGAGTTCCCGGCCCAGCTCCGCGCCGCGGCGCGTCATCTCGTCGGCAACATGGATCAGCGCCGGCGTCTGCTTGCCCACCATCTCGCCGGCGGTGTAGCCCAGCATGCGTTCGGCGCCCACGCTGAACACCTGGATCACGCCGTCCAGATCGGTGGAAATAATGGAAAAGGCGATGGCGGACTCCACCAACGCGCCGAACTTGCGCTCGGACTGGCGCAGCGCGCTGGTGATGGCCAGCGCGCGCTGGATCGCTGCCTCCCTGTTGGCCGTCAGCGCACGCACCACGCTGAAGAAAAGCAGGCTGATCATGATGCCCGAGATCAGCACGATCAAGGCCTTGTCTCGGTCGATATCGGCCTCGAACTCGGGCCGAGACGTGACCCGCAGTGTCCACCAGGTGTCGCCCACGCTCACATTCACCACGCCCAGGTAGGGATGGGGATAAGAAGCCTGCGGCTGGCCCCCGCCCTCCAGGTCTGAATAGATCATGGCCTCCGGCGAGGTCGAATGACCGTCGAAGATCTCCAGCGCGACCTTGGGCACCGGGCTGGGGAACACGCCCCGCATCAGGTCGTCCATCTGGAAGGCCGCGTACACAAAGCGTTCGATAGCCTCGTGACGTTCGGCCGGCGTGGCCACCGGTGCGCCGCTGCGGAAGATGGGGACAAACATCAGGAAGCCGGCGCGCGCCATGGTCCCGGCCTGCACCAGCGTGACCCGCCCGCTGGTGGCCAGCGCTCCGCTCTCGACCGCGCGCACCAGCGCAGCGCGGCGCGCCGGCTCGGAGTACAAGTCAAACCCCAAAGCGCGCGTGTTGGCCGCGTCCAGCGGTTCCGGATACGTGACCGGAACGTAGCTGTCGCGCTCGCCAGCCGGCCAGACCCGGTAGTCGGCCAGGCCTTCGCCGCGCATCTTGCGCGCGATCCGTTCCGGCTCCGCGGTGCTTTCGGCCACGCCCAGCACCTGGATGCCGGGGTACTTCCGGGCCACGTCCAGGCTTGAGGCATATTCGTGCCAGTCCCTGCGGGAAACCGAACTGGACGCAAGGTACAAGGCCTTGCCGCTGGTTAGCACCTGCTCATACGTGTCCATGCGCTCCGAGAGGCGACGCCGGATATCCTCCACCTTGGCCTGGAACAGATCCCTGGCGCGCTGCTCGGTGCCGTTGGCCACGTAATGCCACGCCACGATGGTCAGCGCCAAGCACACGAACAGCACCGACCAATGGAACAGGCACAGCAAATTCGCCCGCCGCACCGCTTCGACGGCCTGCCCCGAGCGCTGCATATGCCCCTCCCGGTCGGACGCCAGCACCATGCCCACCATGCTGCTCAGGGCGATGAACACCTCGAGCGAGGACAGCGCGTCGTTCAGGGTGCCGCCAGCGAAGGGCCCCAGGCCCTGGATAGTGCCGACCACGGCGGCGCCGTTCAGCAACAGCAGCAATAGTGTGACGCCACGCATGCCGTAGCGGAAGCTGGCCCAGCCTATCGTTGGCAGCAGCAGCAAGGCCAGCGCCCGGTGCGATTGCGACAGGTCGAAGTGCTGGCCAAACAGCAGGTACAGGGCCAGCGCCAGCACCGAAAGGCAGGCCACGGCGGCGATAGCCGCACGAATACTCCAGCGCCAGCCCTCAGAGGGGCGCGACCAGGCCAGGATACAGGGCGCCACGACCAGGATGCCGGCCGCATCGCCCAGCCACCATATCAGCCCAAGCTGACGCGCAGCGTGCAAAGGCGCCACGCCGGAGGCCAGCAAGGTGGCCAGGCCTACCGCGGCCCCGACCAGGGACATTGCCGACGCCACGGCCACAAAAACGTAGATCCGCCTGGGGGCGCTCAGCAGCGGCCCCGGCCCGGAAAAGCGCCGCAGCAGCCAGGCGCCGCACAGCGCCTCCAGCGTATTGCCCAGCGCGATGGTGAAGGACGCGGCCAGGGCCGGCCAGCCGCTCAGCGTGCCATTGACGGAAAACTCCACGAAATTCGCAGCGAACGCGCCAAGAAAAATGCCGGGCCAATAGCGTGCCCCCAGCAATAGCAAAGCCGCGAACGCAATGCCGGACGGGGGCCATACCGGCGACACATTGGTGGAAGCGAAGGCCAGCAGCAGGCCCAGGCGCGCGGCCCCGTAGTAGGCCAGCGCCAAGGCGATATGGATCGTCAGTAAGGACGGAAAGGAAGTCCGCTTCAAGCTCATCCTCCGGTGCGTTGCATCAGCTTATCACCGGCACTCATTCAATTGATGGCACGTTGCAAAAAAGAACAGCTTTGCCGCACAGCCGACGGCGGAACGGGGGCAAGCGCGCCGGCCAAGGAGCGGATGAATTTTGTGCACTTTCACTTGGAACAATGACGCCCCCGCCATCGCGCTGCCTGTCACCGTCACATTGGTGCAAACCCCATTCGCCACGCCTGGCCCCCTATAATGTGCCAGGCCGACATGTCCAC
This sequence comes from Massilia sp. BGA-UO-ETr-WB1, assembly GCF_059567845.1. Lineage (NCBI taxonomy): Bacteria > Pseudomonadati > Pseudomonadota > Betaproteobacteria > Burkholderiales > Oxalobacteraceae > Massilia > Massilia sp. BGA-UO-ETr-WB1. The sequence continues at coordinate 1,469,149 of NZ_JCAQOT010000027.1, forward strand.
CATCGACACTGCCAGGATTGAGCACCGGTGTCCAACCTTGTGATGATCGTGACAACCGGCCCTTTGATTGCCGCGCCATGCCTCCCTGCACCGTCAAGCGCGCGTTGCTTGCGCGGCGGCGGGCCGTGGCTGGCGCCTACCTGTTCAGCGCTTTGAGCACGTCGAACACCACCGGCCCCGCCGCCTTCACAACGGCCGCCAACTGGTCTCGCGTCAGGCCCAGCTTCCGGGTCCAGAACGCAACCTCCCATTCCTCTTCCAGATTGATCTTCGACCTGTCGCCCAGCCCGCTATCACTTTTCTCGTCGGCCATTCTCACGCTCCTGTTTTCCCGATCCTAGCACTCCGATGCACTGCGCCGTGCTCTCATATTCACGAGCAATAGAAAAGCGCGAGATTATCGAGATAGCGATAGTAAATAGCAATATTGTAGTGTTGCGAAACGCCTACAATTATTCGTGGAAAGAAAGTTCAACACCAGCCATACGGAGGCACGATATGAATACCGAGCGACGGTCCGACTTTGGCATGGCGATTGTCGTCGAGGTCGGCATGATCATGGCCACGACGCGCGATATGAGCTACTCCATGCGCTTCCTACGCAGGCACAAGCTGCGCGACGAAGTCGTCGCCCGCGTACTCGCGCACGAAGGCGCACGACGGGATGGCACAGCGCCCGCCCGATGCCGTCCCGCATAGCAAGGGTGGCAGTCCTTGGTAGCATGCCTGCCGGCTGTGGTCACCGTGCCGCTATCGGATACCCCACAGCGGCATGCCGCCGCCAAGTGCATCTTACCAAGTCCCCGGCCAACGCATGGCAGTTGCCGCACCGGGCACCGCAGCCAGTGAGCTGCCCTTCCCGGCGCGACGGTCCAGCCTTAACGCCGGCGCCCCCTGCCGTGCGCCACGGTCGCGATTTCCAACGCGGCAAGCAACCGATGCAAGTCGGCGGCTTTGTCCACATGCAAGTCGAAACCCGCGGCGCGGATCTTCTGCATGAATGCCGCTCCCACGAACGACGTAAACGCCACCAGCTTGGGCGACCGATCCGCCAAGCTGCGCACACGCGCCGCGACCTGGAACCCGTCCATGTCCGGCATGCTAATGTCGAGAAAGACGATATCGGGCGCCAGCCGGACGACTGCCGAGACCGCGTCTGCGCCGCAATAGACGGCGCTGGCCTCGTGCCCGCTGGACGAGAATACCTCCACCAGCAGGTCGGCGATATCCCGGCTGTCATCGACGACCAGGATTCTGCGACTGCCCGAATGGCCCATGATGCCTTCCAATCAAAAAATGACGACACGCGGCGTAGCTGCCCGTACGATACCACCCGCTGCTGCGTCGCAATCCAGTGCGCGGGCGGGCGGCGCCGATTTCCGCTTTGCCGGCTTCCACCGCCTGGTCCGAGGCCGCCAAGTTCAGCGTGGCGTTCCTGGCCTTCGGATCCACATCACCATCGCTCCGCTTGCACATTGTGCCCGATCTGCTCGGCGCACACCATCGGCTTCGTGCATCGTCCTTGAATCGTCGCGCCATCCAACCGGTTCGAATAATACCCCGGGCGGCCGCCCCGAATGTACCACATGCGCACGAAGCGGCTCTGCGCCAGAAACACCTTGTCGAACAGCTCGCGGCTGTATTCGGCGGCCATGATGCGCTTGATCCCCTTGAACAAATCCGCCGTCGGCGAGCCATCCATAGAGAACTGCTCCGCGCAGTAGACCACGGCCCCGCCCGCGCGGCGGCACATGTACTCATAGAACGCGCGCTCGTCCTTGTCTTGAAAACGCCTCCACCGGCTCACGTCGCAGACCTCGATAACCGAAAAATCGGGCGCCGGGCCGGTCGCCTGCGCCAGCAGCGCCTGCAATCCCGGGGGCGTGGCCAGCGACAGGCCGCTGCGGCCCTCATCCACAACGGTGCGCACAATCGCCATTCCCTGCGCGGCCGCGTAGGCATGGATGCGGTCGAGCTGATGCTGTATCGAATGGTGTTGCGCATCGGTCGACATGCGCGCGTAGGCGACCGCCGCGATGGGTACCTGTGCGACCGGCTCTGGCGGTTTCAGACCCATCACTTGCTCCTTCGATGACTTGCGGGCCGCCTAGTATGCGCTCATTGCGACGGCGGGATGCCAAACAGCGTGCCTTGCGCCGGTGCACCGTGCGCGGCGCCGCGATGGTGCTCGTCCCGCGCCTCGGCGAGCGCGGCCGGAACGTGCACCATGCTTGACGTAGCGCAAAGCGGCCCGGCGACACGTAGCTAGTATCGGGGCATGGACATTCGACTTCATAGGCTTTGCCTGGTCGCGCAGTCGCTGCGGAATATGCACGGCGTCTACTACGCCGCCTGCTTCCTCTTCGACAATGGCGTGGACATCGAACTCGCGCTTACCGCACTGGTGCGCAAGCGGCCGGGCTAGCGAATCGCCTATCGCTCGCTATGCTGATCAGTGTAGCAGCGCTGCCTGAGGCAACGGTGCTGCTTCGACGCACAAGGAGGCAACATGCAAAAAGCCTGTGGACTTGACCACGCGGAAGAGGACGCGCCAATGCGGCGCGCCGCAACCTACAGCCGGATGTCGACGGAGCACCAGAACTATTCCCTGGAACACCAGCGCATCCAGTTCAACACCTTCGCAGCGGCCAATGCGCTGACCATCACGCGGCAGTATGTCGATCACGGGAAAAGCGGATTGAACTTGAAGGGCCGCGCCGGCCTGCAGAGCCTCCTGGCCGACGTTACCAACCAGCCGGACTTCGACGTGATCCTGGTCTATGACGTCAGCCGCTGGGGGCGGTTTCAGGACGTCGATGAAAGCGCGTACTACGAGTATGTCTGCCGGCGCGCGGGCATTCCCGTGCTCTATTGCGCCGAGCCCTTTGCAAACGACAACACCGCCATTTCCTCCATTCTGAAAGCGCTCAAACGTCTGATGGCCGCCGAGTTCAGCCGGGAACTCTCGGCCAAGGTCTTCTCCGCCCAGTGCAATTTTGTCGCCCTCGGATTCAAGCCAGGCGGCAGCGCCGGATACGGACTGCGCCGCATCCTGGTCAGCTGCGACGGCGAGTTCAAGCAGGTCCTGCCCGCCGGCGAAAGAAAGTCCCAGAAAAGCGACCGAGTGCTGTTTGCGATCGGGCCGCCCGATGAAGTGGCGGTGATCAAGAAAATATTCGAATGGTATGTGGACCTCGGCCTCGGCTACACGCGGATCGCCGCGATGCTGAACTGTTGCGAGATCGTCGACGAGCGCGGCAGACCCTGGACCAGGTTCCTGGTCAGGCAAATCCTGACCAGCGAAAAATACATCGGCAACATCGTCTTCAACCGCAGCTCGAACAAGCTGAAGGCGCGCGCGGTACGCAACCCGCCTGAGATGTGGATACGCAACGAGGGCGCGTTCTGCGCATCGGTCCCGGCGGAGACCTTTCGCTCCGCCGAGCAGACGCGGATCAGGCGCTGCCAGCACTACAGCAGCGCCGAACTGCTTGACATGCTGCGCCAGTTGCAGGCAAGGCACGGACGCGTGTCGGGTCTGTTGATCGATGCCGCGCCAGAACTGCCAAGCTCACAAATGTTCAGATACCGGTTCGGCTCGCTGACAGAGGCGTACCGCCAGGCTGCCGTGGTCACGCCGATGCAGACCCGGTACTCAAGCACGCGCCGGCGCTTGCGTGGCCTCCGCGCGTCCCTCGCCATGGAGATCGTGCGCTGTGCGGCGCTTGCGGGGGCCAACGCAGTTCCCACCACGATGTGCAACTGCTTTCTGGTCAACGACAACATCGTGCTGCAGCTCCAGGTTGCGCGAGCGCATCAGGAAGCGTCCGGCGCGCTGCGCTGGCTTGTCCCGATTCTGCGCACCGGGCGAGTCGACTTCGTCCTGGCGCCTATCATGGACACCGCAAACGAGCATGCAACGGGCTACTACTTGTTGCCCGCCCGGCTCTTCGCCAAGGATTACATTGTCATACGAAGCGAACACATGCTTGAATTCCAAGCGCATGAGTTCAAGTCGTTGGAGGCAATATTCGGATTGTAGCAACGGGCCCGCCAATACAGCGCTACCTACAGGGCAACCTGCGCGCCCTCATGAAAATGCGGGCATTGGCAATAATGGTTCTCATCGCCAGCACGGCGTGTGCGCAGCAAGCCGACACTGAGGATGCCAGCATTCCGGTCGAGAATTGTATCAAGGCCCACGCCGCAGGCGACGCGGCCTTCATCCGCCTTCACCGACTACATGGCGCCGCTGAAGGTGGATAGCGAACGGAGGATCCTTAACTGAACTTTCAATGGTGTGACCAAGCTCTAGCGTTAATGTAGCTGAAGTGGTCAAGCTATCCAGAATGACAACAGACTTCCCAGCATGTCCGAATGGGCTCGCAACGCGCCCAAATCTTCACCGATGAACGGCAGATGCCCCTCGCAACTCGGGTCGCTTCTTCTGCCGGTGATGAACGCGCCTTCTTTGACAACCAAGCCCGAAAAGACCCGCCCGTCCCGCAGTTTGACATCGACGAGATAGTTGCCCGTTTCCGGCAGCGTTGACGGATCGGGAAGCAGATGCGCAGGGATGCGAATTCTGGACATGCGGCACGCGTGCAGGCAAAGAAGAAATGCGCGACATGCCGGACTACGGAAATACGCCGCCGACGGCAGTTGCCTCGGCGCGCGGTTTGGCCCGGCGTTCCGGATACGGGAAAATGGCAACGTCCCCCAAGTGCGCGCAAGCGGCGATCAACTTGAGCGCCGCCAACGGTTCGCGCCAGGCGAAACCGGCCGCCAGCTCAAGCGTTTTCACCGAGGTCGGCAATTCCATCACCAAACCGTCCTCCATCCGCAACTCCCGCACGCCGCGGATCTGCAGTTCACGGACGATGGACTCCGGACTTATGCTGCGCGCAACGGCGACATGGTTGATACTGAGGGTCATCTCCACCCCGTCGTGAATCCGCGAGAACAAAACATCGGCAGTATGCATGACTATACCCTTGGTTGAGGTCACAATAGGACATCGCGCGCGCCTGCGGCGTCAGCCTTCAGCGCGTGAATCATGATACCCGCAAATGACAGCCATGACACGCTCCCTGTGGCCATGGCCTTTGCCTGAACTGGCCAGAAATGCGTGCGATGCCAGCCCACCGCGGACCGCCCGCGTCAATTTCAGACCATGGGCTCGGGCCTGATGGACGCGTCGAGACTGGCCCACGCCCGTCGCGTCAAACGCCCGTCACGATTGGCCATTCCTATGCCCCCTGGCGCTGAAATCGAACCACAAACTAGCGCCGCCCGATGGCGGCGCGACCGGCACCGGTGGCCGGGAAACATACCGGCACCGATTCCTGCTTCGTGCGCGGCAAGAGGCAACGAGAGACTTGCATGAAATTCAGATGTACCTACCAATTCTGTCGGCGGATTCTGCCGCTCGCAGCCATCGAGCCCGAACAAACCGCGGAAGGCTGGCGTTTCGCCTGCCCCGTTTGCGCATGCAAATCGGCTTTGCTGAACGTGGCTCCTCCCGGCTTGCCCCATCGCTTCGTGCAGCCGGACGAGGACGTTCCGTCGCCACAGGGCATCGGAACGGTTTCGCTTTAGCGCCAGTCCACACCGCGCCGCGTTGACGGTGCATTTTTGTTAATCTTATTTTCTAGGATGTAACGGTGACGCAATAATTGGTGAGTATTGTGTGGATTCCGCAGCAGTCCGCCACACCCGCACACCATGAACACATTCCATCTCAAAACAGGTCCCAGGGTCCTGTCCTCGTTCGCGATCATTCTGTTCGTCATGGCCTGGATCACCGGCATCGCGCTATGGCGGCTGCACGCCGCCAACGAGACCACCGAATATCTGGTCAACGACAAGCTGGCCAAGCAGCAGCTGGCATCCGACTGGCTGGGCGTGGCCAAGCTGAACGGCGTCAGGACGCTGTCGATTGCGAAAAGCGACAGCCTGGAAGTGGGCGAGTTTTTTCTGGGACAACTGGCCGAGGGCGACAGGCTGGCCGAGACCGTGAAGCGCAAACTGGCGGGCATGTCCCACGGGAACGAGGAGAACGCCATACTGCGCTCGGCCGCCGGCAAGGAAGCGGCCTATCTGGCCGTACGCAAGGAGATTTTTAGCTTCAAGGAAATGGGCAAGACCCAGCAGGTCGAACAACTGGCCGATGCGTCGTTGAAATCGACGTTTGCAGCCTACACGTCGGCACTGGCGCAATTACTACAATATCAAACGTCACAGGCGCGCACGCTTGCTGCCGGGTCGGCACATCAATATCGAAGCAGCCGCGCCGAACTATTGGGCTTCGGCGTCCTGGCCCTCGCCCTTGGCGCTGCGCTGGCATGGTTCATCACCCGCAGCATCGTGTTGCCGCTGCAGCACGCCGTCGACCTCACAATCCGTGTTTCCAAAGGCGACCTGCGCACGGCTGAAAAACATCGCCGCTTCGACGAAATCGGTCAACTGCTGGACGCCTTGCACAACATGACCACCCGCCTGGCGGTCACAGTGACCCAGGTACGCGATGGCGCGCACACGATCGACGACGCGTCGAAAGAGCTGGCATCGGGCAACCTCGACCTGTCGCGCCGCACCGAACAGCAAGCCGGGGCACTCGAGGAGACCGCGTCGTCGATGGAGGAACTCACATCGGCGGTACGGCAAAACGCGGCCAGCGCGCGCACCGCAAACGAGCTGGCCCTGTCCGCTTCGGCGGTGGCCGGCAAGGGCGGCAAAGTGGTGGAGGAAGTGGTGCAGACCATGGACGAGATCAGTGCTTCGGCCAGGAAAATCGTCGACATCATCGCCGTCATCGACGGCATTGCCTTCCAGACCAATATCCTGGCGCTGAACGCGGCAGTGGAGGCGGCGCGCGCCGGCGAGCAAGGCCGAGGTTTCGCCGTGGTGGCGGCCGAGGTGCGGAACCTGGCGCAACGCTCGGCCACCGCGGCCAGGGAAATCAAGCATCTGATCAGCGACTCGGCAGACAGGATCGATGTCGGCAGCACCCTGGCGCATGCTGCCGGCGACACCATGTCCGACATCGTCGCGAGCGTCGGCCGCGTGACGAGCATCATGGCGCAAATCAGTTCCGCAAATGAGGAACAGGAATCCGGGATCCATGAAGTCAACCGTGCCATCGGCGACATGGACGACGTCACGCAGCAGAATGCGGCCCTGGTCGAGGAGGCCGCGGCCACGGCGGAGGCCATGCACAAGGAGGCCAACCACCTGGCCCAAATCGTCAGCTTTTTCAAAGTCGATACGGTCGCGGCCGGCGAGCGCCAGCGGCCACCTGCCCTATCGCGCTAAGCGCGCTGGCCGGCTTGGCCGATCGCCCGGCGGCTATGCACCGGCCGCATACGGGATATCACCAATCGCAATTGGCAAACTTTGCTGCAATGCGACATAGTACACATGTCTCCTCCTTTTCAACACGATAAGGATTCGAGCCCGCCGCAGGCGGGCTCTTTTTTTGTGCACTTCGCGATGCACCGTACGCAAGCACAAACTCGCCCGTATCCCTTGCCAGGTGTATAGTCGGTGGGTGGAGGACACTCATGGAAACCGAACTGAAACTGACGCTACGCCCTGCCGACTCCGAACGCATGCGGTCGCATCCGATTCTGGCCGCGCATGCCATGGCGGAGCCGACCGAACTAGAGCATACGGATATTTACTACGACACGCCCGAACATGAGCTATGGCGTCACGGTGCAACGCTGCGGGTGCGCGTAGCCGGCGGTACCTTTGTCCAGACGGTCAAGACCGTCGACAGGCACGCCACCGCCCTGCATCGCCGGGGCGAATGGGAGTGCCCGCTCTCGGACAAACACATCCAGCCAGCACTGCTGGCGCGTCAGATCACGCAGACCAAGCTGGCCCAGTTGCTGTCGTGCCCGGACCTCGTGCGCCGGCTGGAGCCCATCTTCTCCGGCACCACGCGGCGCACCACTTGGCAACTGCGCTTGCCTGGCGGCGAGGAGGTCGAGTGCGCAATCGACGCCGGCGATTTTCGCGGTGGCGAGCGCCATACCCGGATCTCCGAGCTGGAACTGGAGTTGAAGCACGGCGCGCCTGAACGATTGTTCGACTTCGCGCTCGCCTTGCACCGCGAGATCCCATTGGAACTGGCAAACGACAGCAAAGCCGCGCGCGGCTTTGCGCTGCTCGGTTCCGCCGGCCCGGTCGCCGTGAAGGCCAAACCGGTCAAGTTGCGAAAAAAGACGGTGACGGAGGATGCGCTGCGGCGCATCGGCGTGAACTGCCTGGAGCAGATGGAGGCGAACATCCCGGGCGTGCTGGCCAAGGATGTCGAAAGCGTGCACCAGATGCGGGTCGGCTTGCGCCGCCTGCGCGCGCTGCTGGATATGTTCGAGCCGCTGATCGCGCCGCCGCAGGATGTGAGCGATGGCCTGGAATGGCTGGCCGCCGAACTGGGCGCTGCCCGGGACTGGGATGTGCTGGCCAGCGCCACCCTCGCCCGCATCCAAGGCGCCGAGATGGCCGCGCTATGCGACTCGGCCCGTGCGAAAGCAGCCAAACTCCACAGCGTGATGCTGCGGACCCTGCACTCGCCCCGCTTTACGGAGCTCATGTTGAAGTTGAACGGCTGGATACGTGGCCACGACTGGCGCGACCACGCCACGCCGGCCGGCCGATCCACCATGGGTAAAAGCGCCGTCCGCAACGCCATGCCCCTATTGCGCCAGGCGGAAAGGCGGCTCAGCAAGCGCATCAAGGCGCTGGCGCCGCATGACGCGCCGGCAGTGCACCGGGTCCGCATCGCCGCCAAGAAGGCACGCTACGGCGCCGAGTTCTTCCACGACCTGCTCGACAAAAAAAATACGCAGCGCTACGTCGAGCATCTGTCGGCGCTGCAGGACAGGCTTGGTTTATTGAACGACCTAGCCGTGGCCGCGCGGCTGCTGCCGGAACTTCAGCTAGGCCACGGCCAGCTGGCCCACGAGGCGGCGTTCGCGCACGGCTACCTGGCGGCGGACGCGAAGTACGGCATCGATCGACTGGGCCCGCCGCTGAAGGCGGTGGCCAAGCTGCGCATGACCAAGTAAAGCCGGTGCCTGCGAAGGCGCCGGCCGCATACCGCTCTTACCGCCTGCCGAGCCGGGATTGTTCCGCCAGATTCGAAAACTCCACCGCCTGCAGCAGCAGCCTCTCGATCGCTTCGGCAGCTTGCAAAGCAATCCGACTATTCTGGCTGGCCGCATCCGACATAGCCGCAACACCGCGCCTTATTGTGTCGGCCTCGCCGGCGCCCACTGTCCAGGACGGTGCCGCCTGTGACGCGTGTTCGCTTAGCCGCTCCAGCTGCCGCTGGACCTTGCAGAGGGTCTGGGGCAGGCCGGAATCCATCCACAGACTGCGAATGGGGAGATGCGATTGGTTGCCCAGAATTTCACGGATATTGAGCGCAGCCTAGGCGGCCTGCCGAGCGGCGTCTCTGGCGCGCAATTTTGCGAACAGCAGGCGGGAAGCGTATACACCATCGTTCCGCGCCTCGGCATGCGCCTATGCTTCCCCGACCAGGAGCTTGATGGAGGCGACAACCTGGCGTGCCGAAGCCAAGTCCTCGGCCGCGACAAAGATCACGCGCTGCAACAGCCCTACGCTTTGCGCCAGGAGATCGCTCGCCAACAGCGCCACTTCCTGGGCATGCTTCTCGGTGGTCCGGCTAGGCATGGGATCGACTCCTGCATTCGGGTGAACAACTGGCGGCCGCTGGCCCTTGGCGCGTGCTCGGCACCGCAGAAAATTTAACATGCAGGCCTCGACAATGTCCGATTCCCCAGGCACCAACCATGACGTGTTTATGCAACTGCCAGCAATGCGCACGCGCCGCCACGGGCGATGCACCTAGCACCCAATTAGTCGCACACGACTTTCTATTCCATTAGTCAGCCTTCGCGCCTATGCTGCCAGCACGCTAAGGATAAGATGAGACTGAATGGAATCTTGTGGGAACTACGAACAATTCTTGCACGCTGTACGCACACCGGATGCGCCGCGTGTCGTCACGCGCCCACTCCACCACGGCAGACTGATCGCCACGGAAATTCAAGGTCCGGCAGGGTTCGGGGCCACCGAACCGATCGCGCACGACCAAGCGTACGTCCTGCAGCTACGCCTGCTGGACTGCCAGCAGTGCACCTACTTTCTGGACGGCCAACCGCTCCAAGTCGAAGACCGACGCGCCGGCGCCTTGCAGTTCCACGATTTACGCGCCGCACCATCGGCCGACATCCAGGACCCGTTTCATGTGCTGCATCTGTACCTGCAGCACCGGGCCCTGGCGGGGGTGGCGGAGGAAACCGGCGGCCGCAGCCTGCGCGAACTACGGGTGCGGCACGGCGAGTCCTATCGCGACGAGATCGCCACCAACCTGCTGCTCGCCCTGCGGCCCGCACTGACGCGGCCCGGAGAATCGAGCGCCCTGCTGGTGGAGCACATCACGCAATCGCTCTGCGTGCACATCGTGCAGCAGTACGGCGGCATGGAGGGGCCGCGCCAGCGCTGTCGTGGCGGTCTCGCCGCGTGGCAGGCGCAACGTGCACGCGACCTGATCGAGACCCATTTGAACGGCGACATCTCGCTTGCGCTGCTAGCGTCCGAGTGCAGCCTGTCGATCCGCCACTTCACGCGGGCGTTCTCTCAAACCTACGGCATGCCGGCGCACCGCTACCTGACCCGCAGACGCATCGAGCGCGCACTGGAATTGCTGAAGGTGCGCACGCTGTCGATCGGCGAGATTGCGCTTGAATGCGGCTTCGTCGACCAAAGCCATCTGACGCGGGTCTTCGCCACCCATATCGGCAGCAGTCCCGGCCAATGGCGGCGCACGCACTGCGGCAGCTAAGCTTGCGCCAGCACTTCGGCCAGATTGTGGTTGAGTACGTCCAGATTGCCCATCAGGTTATCCGCCTTGGCTGCCGTGATTGAGCACAGCGCGACGACCTCCTGGCTGATCTCCAGGCCACGCCGGCGCAACTCCTTGCCGGTCTTCGACAGCGTGAGTATGCGGTTGCGTTCGTCGTGCGGGTTCTTGCTGCGGATGACATAGCCGCTGGCTTCAAGGCGCTTGACCAGCGGCGTGACGGATCCCGCATCCTGGTCCAGGCGTTCGGCCAGGTCTTTCATCCCGATCCCCTCCTCTTCCCACAGCACCAGCATGACCAGGTATTGCGGATAGGTCAGGTCCAGCGGCGCCAGCAGGGGCTTGTACAGCTGGGTCATCTTCAACGAGGTCGAATAGAGCTTGTAGCACAGGTGCTGGCTCAGCGGCGGTGGACTGTCAGGTTTCATCATTCCCTCAGGCGGAGGCGGTTCGGATTCAGAGGAAGCCATTATAGCAAATTACATAGCGCACTAAGCAACTAGCCCAACAGCCGCAGTGTTACAGCCAGCCGCTGGCTTCCACATTCTTGAGCAGCTCGCCGTTCAGCTTGCCCAGCATGACACGCAGCGCCCGGTTTTCCTCCGGTGTCAGGCCCGACGCGCGGTGCACATAGGCCGGGATCACCCCGGCCTTGGCCACCAACGCCGTGCCCTTGGCGGTCAACGACACGATCAGTTGCCGTTCATCGAAGGCGTAGCGCTTGCGCACCACCAAGCCCTGCTCCTCCATGCGCTTTAGCAGCGGCGAGAGCGTGGAAGACTCCAGGCTAAGGCGCTGCGAAATGACGCTCATGCACACGTTGTCATGTTCGCTCAGGACCATCAGCACCAGATACTGTGGATAGGTCACGCCGAGCACATGGAGCGCCTTGCGGTACACCTTGTTAAAGCCCAGCATGGCGCTGTACACGGAAAAGCACAGGAGCGAACCCAGGCTGTCCGTGTGTGCGGTGGCCTTGGCCGATGTGTAGGTGATGCGATGATCCATTTGCCGCTCCATCTGTCTGATTCCGCGCGTGCGAGAGGCCGACGCCGGTCCGTTTCGGTCCGGCGCCATGCCCGCCTCCGCTTACTGTTTCGCCGCGACTTCCTTGGCGGCTTTCTTGATCAGGTCGGCCACTGCTTTCGGCTGCGACATGTAGACCGCATGGCTGCCCGGCACTTCCACCACGCTGGCCTTGATGCGCTGGGACATGCCGCGCTGCGCCTGGGGCGGAATCATCTTGTCGTCCTTGGCCACCAGGTAGTAGCTCGGCTTGACCTTCCACGATGCCTCGGAGACGGCGCCGGTCAGTGCGTTCACGCCCCAGGGCACTTGCGAAGTGGCCATGAAAGCGGCCTTCTTCGGATCGATGTCGCCGGCGAATGCCGCCGCGAATTTGGCCTGGTCCAGCAGCAGGAAGCCATCCTGCGGCGGCAGGATCGGCGGCACCGGCGCGCCCGGCACGGGATTTTTGATCAGCGCATCCACCGACTCGCCCTTGTCCGGTGCGAAAGCGGCGATGTACACCAGTCCCTTGACCTTCGGATCGTTGCCGGCTTCCGTGATCACCACGCCGCCGTAGGAATGGCCGACCAGCAGCACAGGGCCAGGCGCGGCAGCCACGATGCGCTTGGTGAAAGCAACGTCGTCGCCCAGCGAAGTGGTTGGGTTCTGCACCACGCTGACGTGGTAGCCGTCCTTCTTCAGGATGCTGTCGACAGCCTCCCAGCCAGAGCCGTCAACGAAGCCGCCGTGAACCAGGACGATAGAAAGAGCCAGTGCGTTCATGATATTTCCTTTAAAAGTAGAGAGATGTGAAGTGAGGTACAGCAGCCGCCCCGGGGCGGATTAAGCAATCACCAGCGATACATTGATATTGCCACGCGTGGCGTTCGAGTACGGGCAGACCTGGTGCGCGATGTTGACCAGCTCCTCGGCGGCGGCGTGTGCGACACCAGGCAGCGAAATCATCAATTCCACCTGGATGCCGAAGCCCGTTTCGATCGGGCCGATATCCACGGAGGCCTGGATCGATGCGTCGGCAGGCAGAGCGACCTTCTGCTGGCCCGCGACGAATTTCAACGCGCCCAGGAAACAGGCGGAATAGCCGGCGGCAAACAGTTGCTCCGGATTGGTGCCGGCGCCGCCGGGCCCGCCCAGGCCCTTGGGCGTGGACAGCTTGACGTCCAACGCGCCGTCGCTGGATTTCGCGGCGCCCTCACGGCCGCCGGTGGACGTTGCCTGTGCGCTGTACAGGACTTGTTTGATTTGATCGATAGCCATTTGGATTGCTCCTATAAGAGATAAGAAAACAAAACTACTTTGAGCGCAAACTATTTTAACCACTACTTCGAGATACTGTCTGCGCTGCCATGGACTGAACTATACTTAGCGCACTAAGTAAAATCAAGAACTATATTGATGTTGCCCGTCATCAAAGCAACCCCGAGAAATCGGGTACTTTAGCCTCGACGCTCCGCCACGCCGGTGCCATCGCCAGTTGCGGGAATCAAAGAACGGACTTCGCTGGCCGTCCACCACAGTCCGTCCCGGATACACAAAAAGGCAATCTACTTAGTGCACTCAGGATATCTTTCGGGGGACGGTTGGCCCCAGCGCAACCGCATAATCAACGAATGCGCCGGCGGCGTATTGTCGAATCAGGCCCAGAATTGCACATTCCTGCCAAGCCATCGCGCACGCCGGGATGGGAGGCGCTGTCCCCACCGAAAACATGGCCGCCGCGTACAAAAATGTCCCTTTTGTACTCGACTTGCACCATGCCTGGCCCGATGCCCAGATCGCGGGCGATGTTCTTGTTGCCGAACCCCAGAGCCATGAGTTGCAGCACCTCGAGTTCGCGCCAACGACCCGCAGTTGGCCGAGAACGTGCGCACCTTGAACGGGGGACGCGGCGTGGATGTGGTGTTCGAACTGGTCGGACGGGCCACCTTCGCGCAGTCCGTCGACGCGCTGCGCGACGGCGGCCACCTGCTCCACATCGGCAACGCCTCGGGCAGTCCGGCCATCGACCATGACGCCCTCGCCGCCCGTGGCATCCAATACCAGCATGCGACCGCCAGCCAGTATGCCGGCGAGCGCGCCGGACTGGAAGCCGGAGCCCGCGGTGTTCGCGGCGGTCAAGGATGGCGTGTTCGGCGACATCGATCCGGCCGTCTACGCGCTGGCCGATGTGGTGCAGGCGCACGAAGATCTGGAAGCGCGCCGCATCAGCGGCCCAGCCATCCTGGTGCCCTGAACACGACTATCACCACACATCAAGGAGCATGCAATGAACGATCTATCCATCAGCGAAGCGGCAAAGGCTGTCGTCCGCCGCAATACCGAGGAAGTCCAGGGCGGCGGCGATTTTGCCCTGTTCGAGGAGCTATTCGCCGACAACTTCATCGACCATACGCCCCAGCCGAACTGCACGCCAGACAAGCCCGGCGCCAAATCCCTCTATCGCAAGCTGCACGAAGCATTCCCGGATTTTCACGCGGTGATCCACTGGCAAACCGCCGACGGCGACCGCGTCAAGACGTACAAGACCTATCACGGCACGCATCGCGGCGCGTTTCTCGGCGTGGCGCCCACCGGCCGCGAGATCCACTTCGATACGGTCGCTGTGATGCGCGTGCAGCATGGACAGATAACCGAGCACTGGGGCGTGGCCCACCTGTACTCGTTGATGCAGCAGCTCGGCGCCCGACCCCACTGATCCCGGAGCACACCATGATAAAAAAACTGCTGCTCATCGTATTGGCTGCCATGCAGTTCTCGGCCAGCCATGCGCAACAGCCGGCGGGCGGGAACGAAACCGTGCAGCTTTGGTACGAGGCCTTTGACAGGCACAACGCCGCCTTGCTGGACACCATCCTTAGCCCGGACTGGATGGACATTCCGCCCATGCCCGGCCAAATGGCGGGACCGGCCGGCGCCAGGCAAGTCATGGCCGCGATCGAACTGTCCTTCCCCCACTTCCGGATCGAGATCAAGGAGGTGCTACAGGACGGGAACAAGGTGGTGGTCCGTTCCAAGATCAAGGCCACCCAGCGCGGACCGTTCGCGGGCCACGCGGCGACGGGGCGCGGCATCACCATAATGGCCATCGACATCCATGAAGTTCAATCAGGGAAGAACGTCCGCACCTGGCACATGGAGGACTGGATGAGCAGCCTACACCAGCTGGGCATCATTGGGGTGCACTGACTTCGGCCTGCTCCTGGCCGATCTGATGCCGGCCGGGCGGGCAGCGTGCTAAGATATGGGCCCGATGGTAGCGCTATACATTCTTCAGCATGAATGACCTCCACGAAGATCTGGAGCGCTTTGGCGTTCCCTCCGACAACCTGGACGCTGCGGCCCGCCGACAGCCTAGCAGCGCTTCCAGGCGCCGTCCCTTCCACACCAAAGTGCCAACCCGGAACGAGGTTCAGCGCCTGCCGCCGCAAGAATTGACCGCGCTGATGGTTGGCTGGATGGAACATAGCCCCGTCGAGATCATCCCCAGCGCGGCGCAAATACAGCTGGTCATTGAAGTGATGCTGGCGCGTCCCGATGCGCCAGCGCTGGGGCCTTTGCTGGCGATGTGCAGCAATTACGCGAACGCCGCCTGAGGCTATCAGAACTCGCCGGGACGACACCGTCTGCCGCGATCGGGCGCCATGCTGGCGCGCTGTCAACGCAGCGTCACATTGCCTTGCTACAATAAAGTTTTGGCGCCGCTGCCTGGGCTGTTTTGCCTTTCGCATCCCGCTGCGCAGCCGCGCGCCCCCCATAACAAGTGAAAGCGAGCATGCCGCAGCGAAAAAATCACAGCCTGGCCAACATTATTGAGCAAGGCATCGCGATCGATGCCGCCAAGGGCGCCGCCCATGCCTGGGTATTTTTGCTGTTTCACGCCGTCCCGCAACACCTTGCCGCCAGAGTGCTCGCCCGGTCCGCGCGTCGGCGCGCCGACCGCTCGGCGGTCGTGAACGTCGCGCCGCCGTCGAGCGAGGCCCCCGCTGCCGAGCAGTAAGGCAAGCCCCGATCACTGTGGGCCTTACCCCCGTTTCGGCGGCAGTTTGCCCGCTGAACGCGATGAGGCCGCCTGCCAGCTCCGGGGCGTATGATGAAGAAGAGAATCGCCGCCCCGGCCCATGCGAGCGTCAAGGATCGGCCTCTGATCATATGCGGACAGCGTGCGGGGCTGCCAGTCCAAGCTGCTGAACGAGGCTCCGCCGAGCCTGCCGCATGGTTTCGCGCGCCGGCGCCGGCATGGCGCTCTTGCTGCACTGCCGACCATCACAGGCGTCGTCGCGCATGCGCCAGGCAGACACGCACAGCGTTTGAGGCGTCGCGCGACACTCACGACCTTGCACCGCCAATACCGTCAAGTTCGAGTCTGAGAGAGATGTTGTCCAGTTTCTCCAGAGGCAGGCTGCGGAATAGGTCCGATCGTGTCTTAATTTCCCGGCAGACTTTGGAAAAGACCTGGCGGACCTCTTCGTCCGTTCCATTGACCGCTGCGGGATTTTGGAAAACCCAGTGCGCGGTCATCGGCTGGCCGGGCCAGAGCGGACACACCTCACCAGCGGCCTCATCACAAATCGTGATGACGAAGTCCATGCGGGGTGCATCCGGCAACGCGAATCCGTCCCACGACTTACTGCACAGGTTCTGTCCGGTGATGCCAAGCGAGGCGATCTGCTCCAAGACGAAAGCATTGATGCCCCCCCCCCCCCGCAGGACGACTGCCCGCGCTATGCGCCCGGAAGCGGCCGGCGTCACCGCTGTTGAGGATGGCCTCGGCCATGATGCTGCGCGCCGAATTGCCGGTTCCGAGAAACAGTACGTTGTAGATGTGATTGGTCATAGGATTTGCTCCGTGTTGGGCAGACGGCATGCCGATACGATCAAGTTGCGCTCTCGTGCGTGCGGGCGGCCCTGGCATCGTCCGCCGCTGCCTGCAGCAGGAGTCCAGCGAGAATGGGCGGTGGGTGCCGTCTCCCGCCTGCGTACCGTGATCTACCTGCCACGCCCAACTGGATACTCGCGAAACGACCGGAAGCCGCCTTGCCTCATCGCATCCCAGCCGCCTGCCCAGCGCTAGCGCGCTAAGCGTGCGGCTCCAGCCGGCGTTTCCCACGGGCGAGCACTCGCTCAACCACACTTGCCGGAACCGCCCGTTGTCGAAGATACCGTTGTGCCTCGTCAATGCCTGCTACAGCCAGCAGTGCGAGCCCATGCTGGACCAATGCCGCAGTCTTGACGTCAGTTCGTTGATCATGCTCGCCAGAATCGTGTCGTTCCACACCCCCTCCGTCACTTAGCCAGATACGGTTATCACGATCCAGATTAGCACGATTTTTCCGGTTGATCGGCCTGCCGTGTACCTAAATCCATCACTACGCCGTTTGGCAAATGGAATGGACGCCTCCCTCCTGAGGCGCAGCCCGCCACGTCGGGTGAGTGAGGCCGGGCACGGTAGCCGGA
This sequence comes from Massilia sp. BGA-UO-ETr-WB1, assembly GCF_059567845.1. NCBI lineage: Bacteria > Pseudomonadati > Pseudomonadota > Betaproteobacteria > Burkholderiales > Oxalobacteraceae > Massilia > Massilia sp. BGA-UO-ETr-WB1. The sequence continues at coordinate 1,486,526 of NZ_JCAQOT010000027.1, forward strand.
TCGCAAGCAGGCGCGCGCCCCCGGGTATGCGACAGTGGACTGGTCGACAACCAGCCAGCAAGGAGAGCCATCATGAACAGCACACCAATCGTCTACGGCGTCGACCTGGCGAAGAACGTGTTCCAGATGCAGTGGGTGACCCCGGAAACCGGTGAAGTGGTGAATCGACAGGTCAAGCGCACCGGTTTCCTAGCCCATTTTGCGAACCGGGCGCCGTGCCTGGTCGGCATGGAGGCGTGCGGCGGTTCCCACCACTGGGCAGGGCGGCTGCTCGATATGGGCCACCAGGTGAAGCTGATGCCCGGGAAAGCGGTCAAAGCCTTCGTGAGCGGCAACAAGAACGACGTCGCCGACGCCAGAGCGATATGGCTCGCGACACAGCAAGATGGCGTCAACACCGTCGCCGTGAAATCGGAGGCTCAGCAAGCCGTGCTGGCCCTGCACCGGATGCGCCAGCAGCTCGTCAAGTTCCGCACGATGCAGAGCAACGGCCTGCGCGGTTTGCTGGCCGAGTACGGCGAGGTGATGGCGGTGCGGCGCGCGGCGCTCAACAACTCGATGTGCGCCGCGCTGGCCAGACTCAGCGACCGGCTGCCGGCGGTGTTGATCGACACCCTGCGCGAGCAGTGGAACATGCTAGCCAAGCTCGATGAACAGATCCAGCGGATCGAGTCGCGGCTTCTGGCATGGATGAAACAGGAAAAGTCGTGCGGTAAAAATCGCCCAGATGCCCGGTGTCGGCCTGCTCACGGCGACGGCCGCGGTGGCGACGATGGGTGACGCGAAAGCGTTCAAGTCGGGCCGTGAATTCGCCGCCTGGCTCGGCCTGGTGCCGGGACAGACCGGAAGCGGAGGCAAGGTGCGGCTGTCGGGCATCAGCAAGCGTGGCGACACCTACCTGCGAACCCTGCTGATCCACGGCGCCAGGGCGGTGCTATCGCATCCCAACGCGGCCACCAGGATGCCTAGCCAGTGGCTGCAGGAAATAGGCAAGCGCAGGCCCGCCAACGTGGTGGCGGTCGCGCTGGCCAACAAGATGGCCCGAACGATCTGGGCGCTATTGGCCAAAGACGGCACCTATGACCCTGAACACGTCAGCGTCAGGCCGGCATGATGACGGCGCGGTTGCCGGGACGTGAAATTTTTGATTCGAGTAGTGGCAGGCCGACAGGTTGCGTAAGGTAATTTTGTGTGATTGCAAACAGGTCAGACCGGGACTCACCAAACCTGAATAACTTTGTGGGCTTCTAGCCCGCGCGGCAAATGAGGTGTGGGTCAGCGGATTCCGTCGGGGCCAGCAGGGAGATATCCACTGCAACAAGGCCGGATATAAAACTGCAGCCTATCCTGCTTCGCAGAGCACACGATTGCTTGGCAAACGGGAGGCGTCCATATAAAAGTTATGCTTCCAGGCGCTTGGCGACACTGTGCAACCACAGTGACTACCCAACGGGCCCACTTTGACGCCATGGCGAGCGAAGCAAGTTCCGCCGGCTTAGACGTCCACGATATCGAGCGCGTCAAATTCTCTGCGCCGGAAAGGCGGTGGCTATTTGCGGCTTTTCCACTGGCTTGACATGCACCTTGACTGGATGATCCTGTGGAACTTCATCAACCGGGGAGCCCATCATGGAACCCGCCATTCTCGCCAGCGCGCAAGCCATGCTGCGGGCCGCCGCCGCAGGCATTTCGTACGACCAGATCGCCGCCGCCCACGGCGTGACCAAAAGCACCGTGTCGGTCAGGGTGCGTCGTCTGGCCCACACACTGCAGCAAATTGTCGGCGTGCTGGACGTCGATGAGGATGCATCGCCCACGGCGAGCCTGCTGCGCAACCACCGCCACGCCTACCTCGAGGCGCTGGAGCACTTCCGCCCAAGCGCGGCGCCCGTACTGCGCCATGCTCCGGCCACGCTGGCACCGGCGCAGATCGGGATGCTGCTCCAGAAGATTGACCGGCACAGCCATTGCCCGACGCGCGACAAGGCACTCGTGCACGTGCTCTTTGCCACCGGCGCCAAGCCGCTGGAGATCGCCCAATTGACCGTGCAGGACTATCTGGACGCAGACGGACGGGTCAGACGGGAATCGGTGCTGCGCGCCGAGATCGCCGCCAACCATGCCGCCCGCCCGCTGTTGTTCGATGGCGGGGAGCTGATCGCGGCCATCGACGCCTACCTGGCCGAACGTGCCGATACGGGACAGCGCGCCCGGGAAACGGCCAGCTTCCGGGGATTGGATCCCGCCGGTGCGCTATTCCTGTCGCGCGACGGCCTGCGCTTCCAGGTGCAACGGGAACAAGGCCGCACCGGCCAGGCAATCTGCAAGGAGATCCACGACATCTACCGGCGCATCTTCAGCCATGCGGGACTGGCCGGTGTCCATACCGCGTGCGCCCGCCGTATGGCGGCGCTGCGCATGCAGGCCCGTGGCGCCGCGACGCAGGAGATCGCCACCGCGCTGGGCCTCAAGCGCGCGGCGGTGCGCCAGCTGCTCAAGTGCGCGGCCCCGCCGCAGACGGCAATGCGGGCAATTCGCCGGCCGCACAGCGCGCAGGCGTCCACCCCGCAGCCACTTGCATGCCCTCGCCCCGGTGAGAGCATGGACGTGTTTCCCCATCGAGACTCCCGGAGGCAAGCATGAACCAGCAACTGACCGCACCGCACGGCGCGCCCTTCCCAACCACGATCCTCGGACGCCGACAACCACGCATCCCGACCGCTGGCAAGATCCGCGCCGGCATCAAGGTGCTCACCAAGGCGGCCGCCGCCAATCCGGCGATCCGCGCCCTGTACGACGACGGTCTGGCGCAGCAGGCCACGTTCGAGCAGATCGAGCAACGGATCGCCGAGCGCTTCCCCGACGTGAGAACGCCACTGGCGCCGAAGAACGTGGCGTGGTTCACCGTGCGCCCCGCCGATTTTCCCAATCCGGCGCTGGCCGGCCAGATCCTCGATGCCTATGGCGAAGACCGTGGCGACGGCCAGGTCCGCCTGTACCGCTTCCCCGTGATCTTCCCGGCCGACGCCTGGCAAAGCGTGATGCCGCACGAACTGGCGTGCTGGGCGCGCAGCGACAAGCGCTACTGGAGCGAGTATTCCAGCGACGGCCAGACCCGGCGCTGCATGATGTTCTCGCCGGCCAAGCTCGACCAGCACAGCGGGCGCGCGCTGCGCAGCCTGGGCGGGCGCGGCACCGAACCACGCCCGGATAACGGCGGCCTGTGCGCGCCGGAATCCTGCCCCGAATTCCAGAGCCGCCAGTGCAACCTGTCGGGCCGCTTCATTTTCTACATCCCCGGCATCCGCTCGCTCGACGCCTTCGAGCTGCACACCAACAGCTTCTACGCCCTGTCGCGCGCCATCGAACGCTTCGAGGCGATCGCCTTCATGCGCGGCGGACGCCTGGCCGGTTTCCTCGATGCACAGCGCACGCCGTTCTACCTCACCAAGACGCTGCGCGAGGTGTCGCACCTGGACGCCAAGACCGGCCAGCCGGTGCGTAGCGCGCATTGGATCATCGAACTGGAAGCGCCGGTCGACGTGGCCGCCCTGCTGGCCCGGCAGGACGACGAGGCCACGTTGCGCCTGGCCGACACCGCCGCGCACGCACTGCAGGACCACGCAGCGCCCTCGCGCGAGGTGCTGTCCGATGCAGGCCCAGCCGTGCAACAGGGCGCCGCCGCGCCGCAGGCGAGCCCCACCGCCACGCAGCGTGGCCAGGCCCCCGACGACCACGCGCACAAGGCGCCGCCCGCCGATGCGGACCACGGCGCAGACGCGGTGTACGCGCTGGCGGCCGAACTAGGCGTGGCGCGCGCGCGGATCGACGCCTACCTGGACCGGGCCTGGGGAGCGGGCTGGCGGCGCAACGCCCAGGGCGTCAAGCGCGTGCTGGCCGAGCTGGCCGGCTTCGAAGGCGATCCCGCGGGCCTGCGGGCGCGCATCGAGGCCGAAATCGGCGCACAGCAATAGGGGGCCGGCATGATCACCATCGCCCATTTTTCCGACCTGCACTACGCCGACGACACCCTGGCCGAGGTGGACCCCTGCTTTGCGTTCGGCGTGGACCAAGCCATCGCCCGCGGGGCGCAAGTGGCCGTCGTCACGGGTGACAGCACCGACCACGCACTGCCGGCCCACTCCCCGGCGCTTGCCGCGCTGGCCCGGCACATCCGGCGGCTGGCGGACCATTGTCCCGTGCTGATGCTGCAGGGCACCTTTAGCCACGAACCGGCCGGCCTGCTGCACCTGTTTGCGCTCCTGGGCGGGCGGCATCCGGTGCACGTCGCCGATCGGCTGTCGCAGGTGGCGCTACTTCATGACGGTCGCTGGCTGGCATCGGGCGACTGGCGTTTCGACAGCTCCCCCACCGACGCGCGCCTGTTGTGCAGCTGCCTGCCCACCCTGAACAAGGCCGCGCTGGCCGCCAGCGTCGGCGCCGGCGAGGCTGCTGCCGCCATGGGCGAGCAACTGGCGCTGCTGCTGGCCGGCCTGGCCCCCATCCACCGGGCGGCGCGCGCGGCCGGCGTGCCCGCCATCGGCCTGTCGCACGGCACGGTGCGCGGCTGCGTCACCGAGCATGGCGTGCCGATGGCCGGCCTGGACCACGAGTTCACCACCGGCGCGCTGTTTAGTGCCCAAGCCTGCGCCTTCCTGCTGGGGCACATCCACAAGCACCAGCGGTGGTGCGACGGCGAACGCCTGATCGCCTATCCGGGCTCGATCGGGCGGCTGCACTACGGCGAGCAAGGCGACAAGGGCTTCCTGATGTGGCAGGTCGATGCCGATGGCGCGCAGGCCACGCTGGTGCCCACGCCGGCGCGGCGCACCCACGAACTGGTGTTCGACGGCGCGCCCGACCTGGCCTCCCTGTCGGCATTCGCGCACGCGCACGACCTGGCCGGCGCGTGGGTGCGGGTGCGCTGGTGCGTGGCCGAGGAGGCGGCGCACACGGTGGACCGCGCCGCGATGGCCGCTGCGCTGGCCGGCGCGGCCGGGATCAAGCTGGAGGGGCGCGTGCTGCCGCTGACGCGCGCACGCGCGGCGGGCATTGCCCGCGCGGCGGATCTGCGCGCGCAACTGCGCGCCTGGGCCACGGCGAGCGCCGTGGAGGCGGCGCCCCTGCTGGCCTGCCTGGAAAGCCTGGAGCAACTGGCGCCGGAGGCGATCGCCGCGCGGCTGCTCGCCCCGAAAGACGACGGCGCCGCGTTGACCGTGGCCGGCCCGGACGCACCATGGGACCAGACGGCGGTGCTTCCCGCCCCCGATCCCGCACTGGCATGAAAGGAGAACACCATGATCCCCCTGAAACTATCCTTGAGCGGCTTTTGCGGCATCCGCGATGGCCTGGGCCGCGACAGCATCACGATCGATTTCGAGCAGGAGGCCGGCGGCGCGGCGCTGGTGGCGCTGACCGGGCGCAACGGGCGCGGCAAGAGCACCATCCTTGACAACATGACGCCCTATCCCGTCATGCCCGCGCGCGCCGGCGCCGACGGGCTGGGGGCATTCTCCTACTACGACGAAGTCTACCTGCCGGAAAACCACAAGGCGCTGGAGTGGGCCATGGATGGCGTGCGCTACCGCAGTCACCTGGTCATACGCCTGGGCGGCAAACGGCGCACCGAGGCCTATCTGCACCAGCTCGGCGAACGCGGCTGGACGCCGGTGCACCTGGCCGACGGCACGGTGTCCGACGGCAAAATGGAGACCTACAGCCGCTGCGTGGAGGGCGTCGCCGGCTCGGCGGCGACGTTTTTCAGCACCGCGTTCTCGGCCCAGCAGCGGCGCCAGCTGTCGGCTTACCGCAACGGCGAGATCAAGCATCTGCTGGCCGACCTGCTGCGTCTGGACGCGGTGCGCGCACACGGCGAGCGCGCAGGCGAGGTCATGCGCCTGTTGCGCAGCGCCCTGCATGACCTCCGCCAGCGCCAACAAGCGCAGCGAGACGCCCTGGCCGGCCTCGCGGCCGAGCTCCAGACGCTCGGCGACACCGCCGCGAAGGCCGAGCTGGCGCGGCAGAACCGCAACGTCGCCGCGGCCCGGCTGGACGCCAAGCGCTCTGTCCTGGCCGCCCTGCGCGCCGAGCAGGCCGTGGCCGCCAGCCACGAGGCGCGCCGTGCCCAGCTGCTGGACGAGCGCGGCGCCGCGCTCACCGAACGGCAACACGCCCTGGCGGCCCTCGATGCGGAGCTGGGACGCGAGCAGGCTGCGTGCGACGACATGGCGCAGCACCATGCCCAACGCGCCACACGCCGCGAAACCACGCGCGCCTCGCTGCGGGCCCAGCGCACCACCCTGCAAGCGGCCCTGCAGCAGGCGCGCCAGGCCGGACGGGCCGCCCGGCACCTACCGGTCATGCAAGCGGTGCTGGCGCGGCGCGACGCCCGCCTGGCCGAGGCGCGGGCAGCGCTGGCCGAGGGCGAACGGATGGCGGCGGACTTGGCGCTGGCGCAGGCGAAGCACGCTGCCATCGAACGCGAAGCCGGCCAGGCGGCGCTGGCGGCGCAAGAACTGCGGCGGCGCTTCGCTCTGACGGCCGAGGTACCCTGCGCCGGCATGGCGCTGCAAACCGGGTGCAAGCTGCTGGCCGACGCGCACACGGCCCATGCGCTGCTGCCGGACGCCGGGGCGGTGGTGGCGCGCCTGAACGCGCAGCACGCGGCACTGGCAGACCAGATCGCCGCGCTGCGCCCGCAGGCCGCCGATGTGCCGCGCGCGCGCCTGGCAGCCAAGGCCGCCGAAGCGCGGCTGGCACATAGCCGCGACCGCCTGGCGCAATGCGAGCGGCAGGCCGCGCGGCGCGACGCGCTGGCGCAGTCCGGCGCCATGATGGAGGCGCTAGAGGTCCGGCTCGCCGTGCACGCTGAACAGTCGGCGGCCGAGCGGACCGAGGACGACAAGGCCTACGCCGAACAGCAGCACCGGATCGCCATGCTGCAGCGGCGGTGCGCATGCGCGGTGCAGCCAAGCCAGGTGGCCCAGCGCATCGATGCGCTGCTGGCGGCGCTGCCGCCGGCCTTCGACGAGCGCGCCATCACCGGCGCGGCCGGCGACTGCGAACAGACCCTGGCGCGCCTGCAACTGGCCGAGCAGTCCCACCTGGGTGCGCTGCGCGAACTGGACCGCGCGCGGGACCTGGCCAGGCAGCACGCCGCGCAATGCCAGGCCTGCGAAGACCAGGAACGCCAAGCGCTGCGCCTGGAGCGGCACCTGGAGGACTGGTCGCTGCTGGCCAAGGCGTTGGGTAACGACGGCATCATAGCGCTGGCCATCGACGACGCGGGCCCTGCCCTGTCGGCGCTGGCCAACCAGCTGCTGCTGGCCTGCTACGGCCCGCGCTTTTCGGTGTCGCTGCAGACCCAGCTGGCCACCGCCAAGGGCGAACTGCGCGAGGGCTTCGACATCACGGTGCACGACGCGCACAGCGACAGCGTCAAGAGCGTGGCGAAGATGAGCGGCGGCGAGCGGATCTGGATCAACGAGTGCCTGACACGCGCCATGGCGTTGTACCTGGCGCAAGGCGATGGACGGCGCAGCGCCACGCTGTTCTCGGACGAGGCCGACGGCGCGTTCGACGCGCAGCATAAGCGGCGCTTCATGGCGATGAAACGGGAGGTGCTGCGTATCGGCGGCTACGCGCAGGAGTATTTCATCTCGCACACGCCGGAGCTGGCGGACATGGCCGATGCGGTGATCGATCTGGACCGCTACGTGGCATTGGCCTAGGGATGAGCACGTCAGTGGTGGACGACGCGGGCGCGCGCACCGGCCTGGTCGCCGCCGCTGCCGAGCCCGGCCGGCGACAAGCGCCCTTTCGGCGCGCCTAGCTGCCCTTCATGACCTCAGATTCCATGGCGGCATTGCGCTCCTCGCTCGCCTCGATGGAATTCATGGCCTCGTCCACCGAGGCCGCGGCACGTTCGGCAGCGACGATGCGCTCGGCGGCAGTGGTGACGAAGTCATCCTGCCCGTCATCGGCCGGCGGCTCCAGCATGTCCTTGAGCATCGCCGTCAATTCGACCGCATCGATGGGGTGACGATTCTGCTGGCATTGCTTGATATAGTGCCGGATAGCGGCGTCCTGTCCCACGGTCAAGGGCAAGCCACCAAAAGTCTGGCTGGGGTCAATCTCTTTCATGGCGATGTCCTCCGCCCATTTCGTAGCGCCAGTGTACGCCCTTCCTGGCGGCCTTGCGCGGAAGGTGGCAAGCCTACGGCGCATCGCGCGACATACTGTGCGACGGCAATGAGCTGCGCCGCTCGCAGTGCATGCGTAGCTCGTGGTACAGCATGGAGCCGAACCGCGCCGCGGCGGTGAAAGCAGGCGCGCCAGGCGCGGACGCTGTGGCCAGCGGGCGGGCACGCCCTGGGTGACGTATCGGGGATATCGCATGCCCACAGGAGGCCGCTTTGTGATAGCGCTCACCAGCGCCCTTGGTTCGGCAAGCGCTTGTGCGCGAGCCGCATGCGCAAGATCTGTCGTCAGGGTGACAGCGAATGGCCGTTGCTTGGCTTGGCCGTGCGGCTTATGCCGAGCCAGGCAGCTTGGCAGACGGCGCCTCAGCACACCGACCGCAAAGGCCGCTTCCTGTCACGGATCATTACCCGAAGCAAGCTGTTTCAATTATCCGGCAGCGCATGCCGGGGTAGCGCAATAGTAAATACGCAACCGACAAGCGGTTGATCGCGGACGCTCAGTTGCCCGCCATTTTCCACCACGCATTGCTGGGCGATGGTCAGGCCGAGTCCGAGGCCCGACCGATCGGTTGCGCCTTGCTCGAAAGGCTGAAACATGCGCTGGGCCACGCCGGCTCCCAGGCCGCCACAACGGTCGGCTACGTCGATCAAGACATGCTCGGTGGTGGCATGGCAGGTCAACGTCACCTCGGTATGGGCGTGGGTAAATTTGAAGGCATTCTGCAGCAAGTTGACGACCGCTGCCAGGAGCATGGGCCGGTTACAGCGCAGGGCCAGTTGCGGGTCGACCGGCAGCACCTTCAGTCGGCATTGCTTGGCGATCGCCGCCAATGCTGCGGTCGCCTCGACTTCGGTGACAAACTCCGCCAACGAAAACAGGTGCCGCAAGTCGTCGCGTTGTTCCTCGCGCACGACGGCGATGGTGTCGTTGATCAAGCGCTCCAGGCCAGCCAAGCTGCGGTCCAGTATGCTGCCGGTCGCGCCGGCAAGGGGAAGGTTGCTTGACTTGCAGGCCGCGTAGGCCAGCTTTGATGTGCCGAGCAGGTTGCGCAGTTCGTGGACAAAGAAGCCCATGCGCTTGTTCTCCTCCAGATTGTGGCGCTCCGCCGCCATCGACGCATGTTGCTTGCCAAATTCAGTCACCGCGTAGGCGATGGCATTGTCGAGGCAGCGATTCAGTGTCCGGAACTCGTCGACGGAAAAAGGCGCGTCGCGCTCGACCGCCAGGTCGGTAATGGCCTGGCAGAGATCGCCGTAGTTATGGACCACCTCATGGACCGTAAAACCCAATGCGAGCATGTCTTGCCCGTGCAGCGTCGCGGACGCGTCCATCTCGGCATGGGCCGCGGCGTCGGCATCGAGGACGGGGCACTCCTGGCCCGTGAGCGCCGATCCCGATTGCTCCAAGCGCAACGTGCTGATCAACTGCTCAAGAAACAGGGGTACCCCATTTCGCAGCTGTTCGGCAGTGACGAAGTGCTTGCGCGTGGCCACGTTCGCCTGACATCGGGCAATGAGCTCGCGGCGATTGTTGGCCAGGAATTCGTGCAACATGATCTTTGCCTGCGTCCTTGCGCCAGGGAGGCCGGGCGTGGATTGCCCGGACGGGGGAGGAACGACTGGGAGCGTGCCAGACCGGCTTGCGACAAAAGGCGCGCACCCATTTCCTCTTTTCATCATAGCACGAATTTCAATAAAGATCGCCTAACTGACGCCAGGCAACGAGCTGGTGCGAGGACCAGCAACAGCGCCTGGTGCACTGAAGATACTTGTCAATTCTTGGCAGGGCGCCACGCTGCTGTAAATCGCCACCCCGCCGACATGTTGCTCGCGTCACGACGTGCATGCCAAGCAGGAACATACCAACGTGGCCGCAGTCCAGTCCACCTATACAGTACGACTAAATGGGCGCATGCTGCACAGGCAGCTGGCCTGGCGCGACCCCGTCCAATGCCACGTTGCAAGGAGAGTACGGATGGAAACGACAGAAGCTGGAAGTGCGGATGCCATTACCCCACCGACACCTGCGCAACGTTGCGGGCCGGCACCTGAAAAGGAATGGCAACCGGCCAAGCGTCCCTGGGACAAATGGCACGGCAACCAACAACCGCGACACGGCGTCATCAACAACGATACCACCCGCCTGCCCAACCAGCGCCCATGAAAGCGGCAAGCCACACCGGTACGGACGCGGCAGCACCTTACTGCCGGCCGCTGCCCCCCCACCCAGACGAGGTGCACGATGAACATCATGTGCAGCAATGCAACGGAGCCGCAGCGCCCGCCAAGCGACTCGCAGCCGGCCAAGCAAGCGGATCAACAGGATGAAGCGCTTGATGAGGCGCTAGATGAGACCTTCCCAGCGAGCGATCCGGTGGCCATTTCCATTCCGAAGCCATCGACCAGCCCGCTGTCATCGCCATGAGTACGTCTGCCGGTGCTCTCCGGGTGTATAGTCGTTACTGAAGCAGTTCGTCCGCCCCCGCCAGCCTACGCATAGCCGCGTCGGCAGCCGTAAGAGATCCTGCTGAAGGACCAAGCTTCGGTCAATACGGCTGTCCGGCTTCCCACGTAGCAGGGAACCACCTTCGCCTCCACCAAGAGGAAGCCATGCCCGACGCCCCCTCTACCGAACACACGGATCGCGACCTGCGCAAAGATGCGCGGATTGCGGACCGAGTGGACGCCGCCCTGTCGATTGCCGCGATCGACGGGATCGGCGTGGCGCTCGATTACATGCAATATCATGGCGTTGGCCACGACGTGGCAATCAGGGTGCTCACGTCGCCGTACCTGCACCGCAGACACATATGCGACTAAGCGTCACATAGCAAACGCAGGAAGTTCCGCCAATCGTGAGGCGAAGCGCGGACGGTGTACCCCGGGAGGGCGCGAGAACACGCAGCCAGTTTATGGGCGTCGATGCGCACGCTTCAAGACGCCCGGCGCTTCAACCGCCGGATGAAACGGTTCGCCTCGGCTTCAGCCTGACACTCATGGCGAAACCCAAAGTCGCGCTCCGGCGCTGCACAAAAAGTTCGCCGGCTGCCCGGGTGGAGCAAGACTCTGAGCGCAACATGCAATGGCACATCGTGCTCGAACAGGTAGGCGGCGGCGGCCGCGTTGCTCAGCATCGTCTGAAACACAATGCCCACTTCCACCTTCTGAGCGCACAGCACATCCCTGCGCGTCGATAGCGCTTGCCCTGCATCAGGCAGCGCGGCGTCCATCAGCCGTAACACACGGCCAGGTCGTGCACCAGATCGAGCCGCTGCCGGACCACCAGAAGGTAGGTCATCCGCCCCACGGGGCCAATGTGGCGACGCCTTTGCGCAGGGCGGTCCAGCACGCGCTCAATGACGGCGTGGTTGACACGCAGTTTCTGGAGAAATCGGCAAGCATAGCCCGACTGCCGCGACCGCTGCATCGCAATGCCGACTTCGACGATGTCGGACATCGTATGGTCAAGCCGCTTGTTGATCGACATGGTGCGCCTCCCTGGGCATGACTGCGATTCGTGTGCTCGCAATGCATTGTATGCCTCCACATGCCATACTGCATTGCATATTGCAATGATCCTTTCCGCTGTTCGCATGATTTCCTATTGGCATGGAACGCAGCATCCGGCGCCACGTCCCGGCCGGGGCATCGCCGCGTGCGGAACGCGCCGCCAGCAGCCAGCGCACGAGGGGACTTGGGGCTTGGGCGCGAGCATCGGCGTTGACCTCTAACCCAAGCACGACAGACACATGGCCAAGTTGATCCAATGCGCGGATCACAGGATGTCCCACGTCAAACCCAGCGCAACTCGCGGTTGCGAAATGTTAGGCGCCGCGTCCCAATGAAGTTCCACCACCTGGTTGCGGCGAACCGTGATTTTCTCGTCACTAGTTCATAAACGGTACGGCACCAAATCGACGAAGCATTCGCGCGGCTTCCTCGATGCCAAATGCACTGCCGTCTACGGGTGGTGCGTTTCGCTCAATCGAAACCCGCTCAGCCACCTGGAAGGCGCTGACGCGTTCGCGCCAGAGGGCCTGCAGCGCGTGAACGACAAGATCGCGCTCCGCTTTTGGGAGTACCGCTTGGAGATCGTTTTCCATGAATTTTCCTTGCTGACATATGCGGACTACTTTCGCCGCAAAAAACACCGGAGAGCTGCAAAGACCACGCGTACAGGCGCAAGATACAGCCAGAATCCAAAACTCAATTGACGGAACGCCGTCCCCTCATCGACGCCGGGGAATAGTAGTTTGCTCAGTCTAGCAAGCCCGATTATAGTGAGCACAAAAAGTATAAAAAAGTACTTCATGCAGTTTCCTTGAAGCGTCACTTTCGGCTTGCGTGCATACGGGCTGTCTATATGCCCGCAACCCCCAAAATGCTGCGCACGGACAGCGCATATTGCACAAAGAGGTCCGGAGATAGCCCCCTGATTCATCGGACACAACTTGTCGCTTGGTTAGCGCCGCTTTCCTGAGCCCGGCGCGCCAGCTGCCTCCTGAACATGCGAGGCGATTTCAACTTCAACGACGAATGCGGATGAACCTCATTGAAATGCATAAAAGCGTCTGGCAATTGGGCGAGAACGACTTTGGCATTGCTGCGGTCCATCAAGCCGACGTAGTCCCGTTTAAACGTGTTCACAAAGCTCTCGGCGATCCCATTCGACTGCGGGTTGCACACCGGTGTATGAATCGGCTCCAGCCCCAATGGGCGCGCCAGGGCGTGCACTTCATGGGCCCGATAGGCGCCTCCATTGCCGCTCAAGAATTCCAGCTTCGCCGATCCAATGCTGGCCTGGCCAAACCGCGCCTCGACCGCTTCGACCAGCATGTCGCGGACGGGCTCTTCAGGCAGGCCGCGTTCGGCCCATGCGCGCCACGCAATGATTTCACGGTCACAGCAATCTTTCATGAACACGCCGGTCACGACCTCTCCATTATCGCAAGCGATCTCAGAACCGTCGGAGCACCAGCGCAGGTTTGGTTCTGCCACACCCACGACGCCATCGTGAACGCGGCTGCTGACGCGGCGTTTGGGCGCCTTAGGCAACAACAGGCGGTGTTCCTTCATCACCCGGTAAAATCGCTTGTGATTGATCGCTTGCAGGCCCATCAAGGCGCGCGTACGGTTGACCAAGGCGCCGGCCCTGCGGTATCCATAGGTCGGCAGCGCCGTGATTTCGGCGCGCTCCGCGTCGACCGGGATGGCGTCGTCGGGCTGGTGGAACGTCTGCGCGGTACGGCCATCGATCCAGTCGACCAGCCGCGCCGCCAAAATGGCCACATTCGAGCGCGCCACGCCCAGCGCCGAACCGACCGCCTTCATTGGCCGTCCTTGTCCAACAAGGGCGAGCGCGCAATCCACTTTTTTTCGCGAGCGAACTCGACAGCCTCCTGCAGGATCTCAACTTCCATCGTCTTCTTGCCCAGCATGCGCTGCAGCTGGGCAATCTGGGCGCGGGCCGCGGCCAGTTCACTTGCAGGCACCACCGATTCGCCGTTCGTCTCTAGCGCTTGATGATCGGCGATCACCAAGTCGCCATGTTCGCTGAACGCGGTCACGGCGTCGGCTATTCCGTTGTCTAGGCAACGATTAAGCGCTCGGAACTCCTCGATAGAGAATGCCTCATTTAGGTCAAGCGAAAGGTCAGCCACCGCTTGACAAAGGTCTCCGTAGTCATGAACGACCTCATTAATAGAATATCCAAGCGTCAAAAGATCGGCACCATGGATTGCAGCGGACACACCTACTTCGGCGTGCCTGAAGGGATCGCCAGACGAAAGCCCTGAGATAGTTACGGCCTCAGCGGTGGCTCCTTGGTCTTCCGCTTGTAAGGTGCGAATGAGCTGGTCTAGGAACATGGGGATTCCCAGCTCCAACTGCTGTTTGTTCGGAATTCTGTCGGGGCGATTTGAGACTTTTTCGCGGCATCGCCGCTCAAGCTCATCCCGGTTGGCGACCAAAAATTTGTGCATCATAGCGTTTCTCACAAGTGACCCGCGTCCTGTCGACTCATTCCTCGCGGAACCGGCGCTGCGGCTGGGGATTGGCGCCAAAACGTGGACGCAAGATAGCATCCTGCGCTCGTTGACATCGCGCGTCTGTGGGCCATCGAACACTAGTTTCGGTAAATGCGCTAAGGAGGCGCTGATTTACTCGTCAGCGCCATCGCCTGCCTGCGTGCGGGTCACCCCGTCCGTGTTCACGTCAGAAGCGCACATGGCTCGACTAGTAAGGGGGCTTCGCGACCTGGTCCGCCTCAGCTGATGCAAATATGTTGAATGACGCAACCTTCAGCCTCTGCTGCAGTATCCATTGCCCGCCGCGCTCTGCGATATCCCTTCCCAGCACCGATTGCCGATCACTGCAGTCCGCGCTTAATCCTGTGCCGGATGCACACGCAAGCAGGCTAACGCTGCTGCTTGCCGGTCCACTCTGGAACGCCGCGCGTTGTTTCTCCCTTCCGCATTACATCCCGGAATAGGTGCGGCACTTCACAGAAGAGCATCAGCGCCCCTGCTGACTCGGGGGCCACCTTGCCGGCGCATTGGCAAGGGCAGGCACACTATGGAGACGGTCGTGCCACGCGTGTCGGCGGGAGCGCCGCCACTAGCGTTGATCAACTCTCGCCGTACCATGGTGTCATCCCTCACAAAAGGAGCAACAGCATGGGACTGTTCACCGAGTTGTACCCGCTGGCCACCAACACCCGGCTTGCGATGCTGGTCACCGCCGACGCGCAGCGCGGCCTCATGACCATATCGGTCATGCCGCGCCCGCTGCACGACGCTGCCGTGAATCTGACGACGGATCTCACGCTCACCGCCACGCCCGAAGAATTCGACAGCGGCTTCATCGAGGCACTGACCGGCTACCGCGCCGAGCTCGCGCCGCTTCTGGAGCAGGCCGCCGCCGCCAACCGCGCGCTCCAGACCGAGAAGGCCAACCTGCAACAGCAGGCCAAGGCCAAGCGCACACCGACACCCGCACCACCGCCCAAGCGGGCCGCCACTCCCGCGACCCGCTGCGCGGATGTCGACGACAACGAGGAAGGGCGCATTGCAGCCAATCCGAACGACGACCCCGACATGGACTGGATCAAGAACCGCCAGCCCCAATTGTTCTGAAAGGAGCCAGCATGGCCATCACCATCAAGGAAACCCCGCGCCGCTACCGCTACAACGGCATCGAACTGCCCGCGCCCCCGGGCATGGCCCCGCGCGACGTGCGCGACCTGCACAGCGCTGTCTACCCGGAACTGATCAGCGCAGACATCGTCGTGGCCGACGAGCTGGTGAACGGCGCGCAGGAAATCACCTTCCGCCGCGCGGTCGGCACCAAGGGGCGGCAATGAACTGGCGCGAATTCGACGCGCTGGCCGACGCGATGGCCGAGGGCCGCGCCGAGGCCAACGCCGCCGCGATCAACCGCGCGATGGGCAAGCGCGCGCTGGCCGACACGGCGGCATGCTGGCTGCGCTTCGCCGACACCTGCAGCGCCCACGCCACCGGCAACGCCGCGCCATTCCGGCCTGCGGCCCCGTCGCCATGGCTGCCGCCCCTTCCCTAGCGGCACCGGCCCAGCCCGTGCTGAGCACGGACGTGCCCACCACCATCCTGCCCGCCGCCGGGCAGCGCGTGGCGGGCATGCTGGCGCGCTACCTGGTGCGCGCGGGCGCGGTGACATGGCGCGCGTTTCCCCTGCCCTGCGACGATCCGCTGACGGCCTGCGCCATGGCGCTGTCGGCATGGCTGCACCGCCATATCGGCGAGATGGCGTGCCTATCTCCCGCGTTCGTCCTGACACCGGTCACAGCGCGCGCCATCGAGGACATCGAGGCCCCAGCACCTGGCCTGAGCGCATCGGACGCCGAGGCGGTGCGCGGCATCCATCTGCGCTGGTGCGAAGCTTCCGTCCATCGGTGGACCGTCGGACCGGGCTTGGACGCGCTGGAGGCCAGCGCACCCGGATTGGGCGCTACCGTGCTGCACATCATGGAGCAGAAAAGCGCGAACGCCTATCCGCTGTTTACGCCATCGGTGGTGCTCGATGAAGCGTCGAACCAGTACTGGCTGGGCGAACTGGACGAGACCGAAGTGCTGGAGGAGGAATGCGGCGACGATGAGGAAGCGCGGGAGGCGATGCAGGCCGACATGGTGCGCCGCGCCGATATCGAAGCGGCCTTCCCGCCCTGGGCCTTGCGCCCTTGCGCGGCGCTGCCCCGCAGGCAGTTGCGCCTGCTCGCGCAGGAGCACGCCGACGGCTTTGTGCGGCGGGCGGCGCAACTGGCGCTCGCACTGGCGCGCACACCCGTGCACAAGCGCTTCGCAGCGCGGCGCGAGGGCCTATTCACCGGCTTTGGCGCGGTACTGTGCTGGCATGACGACGACATCGCGGTACGGGTATCGGACGACTACGCCAACTACGCATGGCAAGGCGAGTGTTTCGAGGAGATCGGCGAGGTGCTCCTGCCCGCCGACGAGCCGCAGGCGCTGCGCGACTGGATGCGCGCAGTGACGCCGCAGTTGCGCGCCATCGGCCTCATCGACCAGTTGCTGCGGCACCTGTCGGCGTGATACTGAAGGCAGAGGAGGACACGCCATGCAAGCACAACTGCGTATCGAAGCGCCCCGCGCCGCCAGTCTGGTACTGGCCGAGGCAGTACTGCTCTACCGCGAGCAGGACCGCCACGCCACGCGGGCCTACGCCAGCATCCACCGGGTCGAACTGGCTGAAGGACGCCCGGTGATCCTGGCAGGCAAACCGATGTCGCCGCGCGCGGCAAGGCGGCTGGCGCACGAACTGACCCGACAGACGGCCAGCGCGGCGGCGTATCTGGACGGCCGGACGCTGTACGCGGGCGAGGGCCTGCTGGTGTGGTGGCAACCGGCCTGCGTGCGCCACATCGCGTTTCGCTGCCCGCAACTGGGCGAGCGCGGCGAAGCGGTGCCACATCCCGCACTGGTGTTCGCCGTCTGCGCCAAGGGCTGGCGGGTCTGGGCCTGCAAGGACGGCACGCGGCCCGCGCCGGGCACGCCGCTCTATCGCGCGCCGTACTTCAACGTCGGCGACGACGGCGCGATCTGTCACGGCAGCACCATCCTTCCCGGCGGCGAGGCACGCAGGGACATCGACGCGTGGAGCGACGCCTTTTTCGGGTCCTTCTTCTCGCACCCGAACGGCAAGAAGCTGGTACGCCACCGGGGCGGCGCGTACGCGTTCTGGCAGGCGATGCTGGACGCGCCGCCCGCGCGCTTCCCGCTGCGCGCCCTGCTCCCCATGGACGCCACGCTGGGCCAAACGATTGCCGCACTGGGAGGCGAGCATGACTGATCCACGCGACGCGGCGCTGCAGGCCGCCTGCCCCGTGATCGCCGCACCCCGGCATGGCGAACTTCCGCCCATGGCGCCGGGACTGCGCCTCGTGGCCGCCGCCAACGGCCTGTTCGTGCAGGTGCGCCTGCCATGGCTGGACTGCCTGCAACGCTGCGGCAGCGTGGACCCCGGCCTGCCGCTGCCCTACGGCACGCTGGCGCCTTGGCTGCGCCTGTCGTTCGGGGTGGTACCGGCGGACTTGCTGCGCCGCTTCGTCGCGCAGGCGCGGCGCGCAGCGCCCTACGAGACGGCCGCCGCCATCGTCCATTGCGCGCGCAGCGGCGCACTGCGGCTGGCCGCGAGCGAGCAGGTCGCGGTCGACCTGCACTCGCACGGCGAGGCTGGAGCGTTCTTCTCGCCGATGGATGACGCCGACGACCGCGCCATCAAGATCTGCGGGGTGTTTGGACGGGTGCGCAGCCGCCCCCCGGAGGCGCGTTTCCGGCTGGCGATCAACGGCCTGTTCATCGACCTGGCCGACCAGTGGGACAGCGTCATCGGGCTGGCCCGGCTGGAAGGGGTTGCGTGATGGACGCCCTGCCACACCGGATCTGCAGCGAGCTGCTGACGCGGCGCGTCACCATTCATCTGGCGGGCGTGGGCGGCAACGGCGCGCAGATGGCCGGCTGCCTGGCGCGGCTTGACATCGCCATGCGCGCGCTGGGCCATCCGGCCGGCCTGCACGTGCACGCGTTCGATCCCGACACCGTGAGCGAGGCGAATGTGGGCCGCCAGCTCTACAGCCGCGCCGACGTGGGCTCGCACAAGGCGGTGGTGACGGTCACGCGCCTGAACCACTTTTACGGGTTGGACTGGGACGCCAGCGTGCATCCCATCGAACAGGCATGGGACGGCGAGCGCGGCTACGCGCGGCGCGAGGCAGACATCCTGATCAGCTGCGTGGACACGCGCGCGGCGCGGCGCAACATGCACACCTATTTGTTCAGCGGCCAACGTTACCTGTACTGGCTGGACCTGGGCAACCGAGAGCACGACGCGCAGGTGGTTCTGGGGCAGCCCCCCAGCCGTGCACTGCCGCTGGACGCGCCCGGGCGGCTGCGCTGCGTTACCGAACGCTACGCCGAGCTGATGGATGAGACGATGCCGGAAGACGACACGCCGTCCTGTTCGGTGCGCATGTCGTTGGTCTCACAAGGGCTATTCATCAACGATGTCGCGGCGCGCTACGCGGCGCAATTGCTGTACGAGCTGTTTTCCACGGGCGGGCTGGATACCCACGGCGTGGTTTGCAATCTTAATACAAAACGATCGGTGCCGATTCAGATTCAAGAATGATGGGCAGTTTCCGCCCCAGGCTGTGTGAAAACACGCTCCCAATGTAAACGAGATTTTTTCTGAAGCGTTAATAGCTCATCTGACGCAATCAGGAGAGCAGGATGAAGCGTTTTGTCGAAGGAACCGACCGC